>NZ_CP068595.1:4985021-6231276 GCF_016772475.1 Paenibacillus sonchi | reverse complement strand
AGTCAGCTCCACCCTCGCGGTGGGCTGGCTTCTCTCATGTCTGGGCAAAAAATATACTATGCTGAACGAAGGGCCGATCCCGCAGCGGATGGAATACTTATGGCATGCCGGTGAGATTGCCAATCTGGCAGAAGGGGATCTGCCCCGCGAGTACAGCCGTGTCATTTGCGTTGATTGCGCCGATTTTCAGCGTGTAGGCCTGACCCAGCGCCATTTTGCCTCCGATGCCCTCATCGTAAATATTGATCATCATCCTACGAACAACGGTTATGGCTCCGTTAATCTGATTAAGCCTGATGCTGCTGCAACTGCGGAGATTTTATTCGATCTGCTGAAGACATTTGAGGTCGAATGGGATATTGACATTGCGACAGCCCTCTATACCGGACTGCTTACGGATACCGGAGGCTTTCGTTACAGCAATACTTCCCCTAAAGTGATGGCGGCGGTATCTGAGCTGCTTGAGCTTGGTGTCAATGGTCCAATGCTTGCGGAAACGCTGCTGGAGGAGATGACACTGGGACAGGTCAAGGTGCTGAACCGGGCGCTGAGTACTTTGCAGCTCTCCCCGGAAGGCGACATAGCCTGGGTATCCATAACACCTCAGGATATGCTGGATTGCGAAGCCGCAAACGAAGATCTTGAAGGTATCGTTAATTATCCGCGCAATATCCGGGGTGTGGAGGTAGGAATTCTGTTCAAGGTTATTCATGAGCGTGCCGTAAAGGCAAGTTTCCGGTCTGCAGGTAAAGTAGATGTTGCCGCTTTGGCGCAAGTGTTTGGCGGAGGCGGACATACCCGGGCTGCAGGTGCGCGTATCGATGCGACACTGGAAGATGCTATTCCAATGGTGCTTCAGGAGGTCAGACGACATTTATGAGTGAGCTTACAGGTGTGCTGGCTGTCTATAAGCCTGCTGGCTTCACTTCACATGATGTTGTCGCCAAGGCCCGGCGCATTCTCGGCATGAAGCGGATCGGCCACACGGGAACGCTTGATCCTCAAGTGACCGGTGTCCTGCCTCTTTGTCTTGGACGGGCAACGCGTGTCGTGGAATACATCCAGGAACTGCCTAAGGAATATGTAGCCACGCTGCGTCTCGGCTTATCCAGTGATACCGAGGATTTAACCGGAACGATTACGGAAACTGTTGAAGAGGTGCATGTTACGGAAGCCGAAGTACTCGCAGTGCTTAAATCTTTTCAAGGTGTGATTTCTCAGGTTCCACCCATGTATTCCGCTGTCAAGGTTGACGGGAAGCGCCTCTATGAGCTGGCCCGGGAAGGCAAAACCGTTGAGCGTAAGAGCCGTGAAGTGGAAATCTATGAGATTGAAATGACCGGCATGGTCTGGAACGGTAATCATCCGGATGTTACGTTTCGTGTGCTGTGCTCTAAAGGCACATACATCCGTACCCTATGCGTGGATATCGGCCGGGCGCTTGGACTTCCCGGTGTCATGGTGAAGCTTGAGCGGACGATGTCTGCCGGGATATCAGCAAGCCATTGCCTGACCCTGGAACAGATCGCTGAACACAAGGAAGCAGGCACCCTGGAGGCGCATTTGATTGCGGCGGACGAGGCGGTCTCCCATTTGCCCAGACATACAGTGATGGACGGGAAGAAAAAAGCAGCGCTCCAGGGGCAGCGTCTGTCTCTCCGTCATGTGGCGCCTGAGGTAAAGCATAGTGGGCATTTTCGGCTTTATGATGAGCAGGGCGGGTTCCTGGGGATATATGTATTGGAAGAAACCGGAGCTATCGCGCCTGTTAAAGTATTTGCACAAGCTTGACTATTAATTTCATTAGTGAATTGTAGGTGAGAAACAGCGTGAGAACCATAACCTTAAGCTATCCGATACCGCCGGAGACCGCGGCGAAGTGGGCACAGCCGCAAGTGGCTGCCCTGGGTCAGTTTGACGGGCTGCACCGCGGACACGCCAGTGTCATTGCATCCGCTGTTGAACTGGCCCGCAAAGAAGGCGTACCGGCTGCAGTCATGACCTTCCATCCGCATCCCAAGGATGTCATGGGCAAAGGAGATTATGACGGATATTTGACCCCGGCGAAGGACAAGCAGGAGATTCTTGCCGGCATGGGTGTCGATATTTTGTATATTATTGAATTTAACGAGCAGTTGTCCCGGGTAAGTCCGGAGGATTTTGTGTCTGTGATGCTGCTGCCGCTGCAGATTGCAACTGCCGTGGTTGGCTTTGATTTCCGTTTCGGCTATCTGGGCGCAGGTGATCCCGACAGGCTCCGTGAGCTGGGGGATGGGGCGATGAATGTCCTGACTGCTCCTCCGTTCCTGATTGACGGACAGAAGGTAAGCAGCTCCGGGATACGCAAGAGTCTCCAGAATGGTGATCTTACCCTGGCGAATACATGGTTCGGGCGCTGTTATCATCTGCGGGGAACGGTAGTTCATGGAGAGAAGCGCGGACGCACTATAGGTTTTCCCACAGCCAATGTGCAGCTCGAAGACCGGTATGTTGTTCCCGCCAAGGGGGTATATGCGGTCAGAGTCTTCTATAAAGACGAAGTTCTGCACGGGGTAATGAACGTTGGTGTAAAGCCAACCTTCCACGAAGGGGTAACAGCGCCCAGCTTTGAGGTGCATCTGTTTGATTTTGCAGGAGATATCTACGGGCAGGAGCTTAAGGTGGAGCTGGTTTCATACATCCGTCCTGAACGCAAGTTCGACTCCATTGATGCCTTGATCGCGCAGATTGGCGAGGATGCCAACACTGCTAAAAGCCTGCTGGAAGCAGAATCCTGATTCACTGTGGACATGCCGTTTACATTTGTCTTCGAAGATGCTATACTGATTATCGTTGCTGGAATGACAGCATCATAACCTTAGCTTGGTTGCATGTTCTCACCGACGGTGACGAGGCTATTGGCGATTATATTGAAGGAGGTGAACAGGATGGCATTGACTCAAGAACGTAAACATCAATTGATTGACGAGCACAAAACTCATGAATCCGATACAGGATCCCCTGAGGTGCAAGTTGCTATCCTAACGGAGAACATCGTTAATTTGACTGACCACTTGCGTACGCACAAGAAGGATCACCATTCCCGCCGCGGACTGCTGAAGATGGTTGGACAACGTCGTAAACTGCTGGCGTATTTGAAGAACAAAGACATCAGACGTTACAGCGCCCTGATCGAAAAACTGGGATTGCGTCGCTAATTTTCCATAATCATTACCCTAAAGCAGCCTGGTTGTATACCGTATGTCCTTCTTACGAGCGACAGCGGGACAGCCGGGTTGCTTTTTGAAAATTTAGGGAAAACTATTGCAGGCGGCAAGTGGATATGATTTGCACAAAACGGCTATTTAACCTCTGCTTGAGGACAAGCCGTTTTTGCTTGAAAGATAAGATTTTATTAAGCATTATGCTGAAACCTGAGATAGGACAGGCAGGTTTACTACTACTTAAGGAGGGATTTTATGGAAAAACGTGTAGAAATGCAGCTTGGCGGAAGACGCCTTGTGCTGGAAACGGGCCGGCTTGCCAAACAGGCAAATGCTGCAGTCATGGTACGCTATGGTGACACTTCAGTATTGTGTACGGTTACAGCCTCCAGCGAACCCAAAGATCTGGATTTTTTCCCGCTTACAGTGAACTATGAGGAAAGATTATATGCAGTTGGTAAAATTCCCGGAGGTTTCATCAAACGTGAGGGCAGACCCAGCGAAAAAGCGATTCTGTCCAGCCGTCTGACAGACCGTCCGATCCGCCCGCTGTTTCCGGAAGGATTCCGCAACGATGTCCAGGTGCTCAATCTGGTAATGAGCGTGGATCAGGATTGTGCGCCGGATATTGCCTCTATGATTGGTACCTCCGCTGCGCTCAGCATTTCCGATGTGCCGTTTGACGGACCGATCGGCGGTGTGGCTGTGGGCCGGATTAACGGTGAATTTGTCATTAACCCGGACGTTGCGCAGCAAGCGGTGAGCGATATTTATGTAGTCGTAGCCGGAACCAAGGACGCCATCATGATGGTGGAAGCTGAAGCCAATGAAGTGCCAGAAGATGTGATGCTGGAAGCTATCATGTTCGGGCATGATGAAATCCGCAAGATCGTAGCCGTGATTGAAGAACTGGTTGCAGTTGCCGGCAAAGAAAAAATGGCAGTGAAGCTGCACACGGTAAACAGCGAAGTGAACGCAGAAGTCCGCGCTTATGCACAGATCCGTCTGGTGGAAGCTGTAAAAATTGCCGAGAAACATGCCCGCCAGGATGCCATCGACCTGATCAACAATGAAACGGTGGAGTATTTCGCAGAGAAATACATAGAAACACCGGAGCTTCTGAAGGATGTCAAGGAAGTGCTGCATGATATCGTCAAGGATGAAGTAAGACGTCTGATCACACATGACAAGATCCGTCCGGATGGACGCAAGCTGGATGAAATCCGTCCAATCGAATGCGATACGGCTTTGCTGCCGCGCACTCATGGTTCCGGACTCTTCACACGCGGACAGACTCAGATCCTTAGCGTATGTACGCTTGGTGCGCTTGGAGATGTGCAGATTCTGGACGGGATTGATCCGGCCGAAACGAAACGCTTCATGCACCACTACAACTTCCCGCCATTCAGCGTAGGGGAGGCCCGTCCGCTTAGAGCTCCGGGACGCCGCGAGATTGGACACGGGGCCCTTGGGGAACGCGCTTTGTCCAAAGTCATTCCAAGTGAAACTGAATTCCCGTACACGATTCGTCTGGTGTCAGAGGCTATCGAATCCAACGGCTCTACTTCCCAAGCGAGTATTTGCGCCAGCATCTTGGCCATGATGGATGCGGGAGTGCCGATTAAGGCGCCAGTAGCCGGTGTAGCCATGGGTTTGATCAAAGACGGAGAGCATGTCTCGATCCTGACCGATATTCAGGGAATGGAAGATCACCTGGGCGATATGGACTTCAAAGTGGCAGGTACGGCTGAAGGGGTTACAGCGATTCAGATGGACATCAAGATCGCCGGCATTGACCGCAAGATTCTTCAGGATGCGCTGCAGCAGGCCAAAGAAGGACGGATGTTCATCCTGGGTAAAATGATGGAAGCCATCTCCGAGCCTAGACCAAGCCTGTCCAAATACGCTCCAAAAATCATTATCATCAACATCAATCCGGACAAAATCCGTGATGTCATCGGTGCAGGCGGCAAGATCATCAATAAAATCATTGAAGAAACCGGCGTGAAGATCGATATCGAGCAGGATGGCCGGGTCTTCATCGGCTCATCGGACGAAGCGATGATTCAAAAAGCCCGCGGCATTATCGAAGGCATTGTACGTGAAGTGCAGGTCGGTGAAATTTATGTGGGTACCGTCAGACGCATCGAGAAGTTTGGTGCCTTTGTCGAACTGATTCCGGGCAAAGACGGGTTGGTGCATATTTCACAGCTGTCCACAGAACGTGTAGCCAAAGTTGAAGATGTAGTGGCTATCGGCGACACGATTACGGTCAAAGTTACGGAAATCGACCAGCAGGGCCGCGTTAATCTGTCACGCAAAGCAGTGCTCACTTCAGAAGGTGCAGCCAAGGCGTAACATCACCATAAGATTTACCTGAAATGAAATGCATGAACGGGAAGAGACAGAAGCAGTTTTGTTCTGGCTCTTTTTTAAGTTGCAGACATTGGACATATTTTCCTTCATGGATTCATAGGCTGGGACAAAGCGTCTCTGCGCCTGACTTGTGCAGGGACGGACAAATGAACCGTTTCTGCCGGGGAGGAAAGACGTCATGAAGACGGAAAAAGCGGCACTTGTGCTGGCCTGTATTGCTGTGGTGATCGGGATCGGCAGTACATATGGGCCGGTGAAGGAAATGCTGGCCCAGCTTAAGCCGCAGACTGGACTGGCTGTATGGGGCAGGATCTACACGGAAGCCCAGGATGATTTGCGCGCAAGCATCGAGAGTAAGGCCGCCAAGCTGAACAGCCCGCCTGTGGATGCAACCGTTGACCGTGTATGGAAGGCTATACCGGGTTATAACGGGCTGGAAGTGGATGTGGAGGCAACCTACCGGGAGGCCAAGCTAAAGGGGCCTAATGCTGGCTTAAAGCTGCTGTACCGCCAGATTAAACCTAAGGTTTCACTGGATGACCTGGGGGCTCAGCCGATCTACCGGGGCAATCCGGCGAAGCCGATGGTATCGCTGATGATCAATGTGGCCTGGGGCAACCAGTACATTATCCCAATGCTGGACATCTTAGATCAGGAAAAGGTGAAAGTCACCTTTTTTCTGGACGGCAGCTGGCTCAGCCGCAATAAAGAGCTGGCCGCAGAAATGCTGAAGCGCGGGCATGAAATGGAAAATCACGCCTATACCCATCCCAATATGAGCACTTTGAGCAGGGCGCGGGCGACAGCTGAAATCCAGAAAACACAAAACCTGCTCAAAGAGAGCCTGGGAGTGACCAATATCTGGTTTGCGCCTCCATCCGGCGACTTTGACCAGGAGACTGTCGACATTGCCGCCTCGTTGGGGCTGAAAACGGTGCTGTGGACGCTGGATACGGTGGATTGGCGCAATCCTTCACCGGATTCGATCATCTCCAAAATCAGCAGCCAAGCGGAGCCGGGAACCTTGATTCTAATGCACCCGACAGCTTCCTCGTCGCAGGCGCTCCGGGGGATGATCCGGGGAATCCAAGCAAAAGGCCTGCAGCTGGGGACGGTCAGCCAGACGCTCTCGGCAGAGCGTGTGCTGCCCCCGGATGTTGAGTGAGCCGGCTAATTCTGGTAGGATAAGAGGCGCGTATACCAAAATACAGATAGAACCAGGGCTATGCCAGGAGGACTTAGAAGTGGAAAAAATAGTATTGTCAAACGGCCTCAGGGTGGTAACTGAAAAAATTCCCACCGGCCGATCCGTTTCCTTTGGAATATGGGTCAAAACAGGCTCCCGCAATGAGACTCCGCAGAACAACGGGATTTCTCATTTTATTGAGCATATGCTGTTCAAAGGAACCGACCGGTACAGCGCCAAGGATATTGCTGAACAGTTCGACGCTATCGGCGGCAACGTCAATGCGTTTACCTCTAAGGAATATACATGCTATTATGCCAAAGTGCTGGATGAGCATCTGCCGATTGCGGTGGATGTGCTGGCCGATATGTTTTTCCGTTCGCGGATGGACGCCGAAGAGCTGGCGAAGGAGAAAAATGTTATTCTCGAGGAAATCGCCATGTGCGAGGACACACCGGATGATCTGGTGCATGATCTGATGTGCGCTGCAGCTTACGGTGAGCACCCCCTGGCCTATTCCATTCTGGGCCTCAAGGAACGGCTTCAGGAAATGACCCCGGATGATCTCCGGGCTTATATGAAGGCACAATATACGATTGAGAACACAGTGATCAGTGTGGCCGGCAACATCAATGACGGGCTGGAGGAGCTGCTGGAGAAGCACTTCGGCTCTTTTCAGAATCATGGCGGATCCGCAGCGCTGGCTGCACCCGATTTCCATGGCGGGCTGCTGTTCCACCGCAAAAAAACAGAGCAAAACCATATTTGCCTCTCCCTGCCGGGTGTCCAAAGCGGAGGGCCGCTGCAATATCCGATGGTGCTGCTTAACAATGCCATTGGCGGCGGCATGAGCTCGCGGATGTTCCAGGAAATCCGTGAAAAACGAGGGTTGGCCTACTCGGTCTACTCTTACCACAGCTCCCAGGCGGATAGCGGGCTGTTCACGGTATATGCGGGGACTGCGCCGAAGCAGACCAAAGAGGTTACCGAGCTGATCAAAGAAATGATGCATGAGCTTGCCGTCAAGGGACTAAGCGAAGATGAACTGCGAAAAGGCAAGGAGCAGCTCAAAGGCAGCCTGATCCTCAGCCTCGAAAGCACCAGCAGCCGCATGAACCGTATCGGAAAAAACGAGCTGATGCTGGGAAGACATGATACACTGGATGATATGATCGCCAAAATTCAGCAGGTAAGCATGGATGATGTGAACCAGCTGCTGGATCATATGTTTGCGCAGCCGCTCGCTGTGGCGATGGTAGGCGCAACAGACAAAGCTATTGCCAATGTTAGGAGAGATGATCTTGTCTTATTACGTTCAAATTAACAAGCTTTCCGGGAATGAGGATGTGGAGCTGCCCCGTAAAATGTCGGAACAGGCTTCGGGGTATGACCTGTATGCCGCCGTGGGAGAAGCGGTTGTCCTCGCTCCGGGCGAGCGTGCCCTAATCCCCACTGGCATATCGCTGGCCATTCCGGACGGCCTGGAGGCACAAATCCGGCCGCGCAGCGGGCTGGCGCTGAAGCATGGCATTACCTGCCTGAACACACCGGGAACCATCGACGCCGACTACCGGGGAGAGATTAAGGTGCTGCTGATCAATCTCGGACAGGAGCCTTTTGCCATTGCCCGGAATGAACGGATTGCCCAAATGGTTTTCCAGGCTGTACCTTCTGTGACAATGGTCCAGGTGGACGAGCTGTCGGAAACTGAACGTGGTGCCGGCGGCTTTGGCCATACGGGGAAATAACAAGGGCTTCACCGTCCTTTTTTAGGACGGCGTAGCCGTTTCTACTTGAGTCGGCCTTTCGTCGATAGCTGTACACAAAGCTTGCGGAGATACCGTTGCCGGTATTTACCCGCAAGCTTTTTTTTAAAATATAATTGATATGTTTTGGGGGAACTGACTTCCTCCCTATTTAACTGTAATACAGTGTAAAAAAATGTGGATATCTTAAGAAGCCTCACAGGATATACGCAATGCAGAAGGATAGGGCTCCATCCGCGGACTGAAGCGGACAAAAGCGGACCGAGGAGCATTAGCGTTGCATAAACACTGACATTAACCGCAATGACAATTGAATTTAGTGATTATTTTCACAATATATTCAGTCAAGAAGAAAATGAACGACCTTTCTTAAGCTTAGGTCATTGTCATCCATATTATTCCATAACACTCTTTATTTGTTGTTCTTGTTCTGCTCGATACCCGCTTTTTTCTGCTTCCGATCCACGATCCGTTTTTCGTTGACTGCTTTGGTGTAGGCTACTGGATGGTCGAGTGTCGGTGTTCTGCGCTTCGCCCCGGTCTTTCTTCGTCCTTTGGACGTTCGGGTCGGCCTTCGGTTGAGCTCCTGGATGAATTCTTCCCACGTGTGCTCTTTGGCCGCATGAATTCGCAATCGTTTGAGGACTTCCCATTCTGTTTTCTCCGGCGCTTGCGTGTAACGAATGTACAGTGTCAGCGCATGGGCAATCAGAGAGAGGTACAAATGATTTCAGATTCCCTGCGGCTGGGTACTTTGCAAGCGAACCAACCGCAGATGCTGCTTCAGCCACTTAAAAAAGAGTTCGATCAGCCACCGGTGCTTGTATATCTCTGCGATATCTTCGGCGGAGGCCTCCCATTGCGTGGTCACAATTCGGTACAATCGTCCCTTTTCATCCGTAAATTCGACGAGACGAACGCGTTGCTCCATCGCCGTATATCCGCTCCCCATTTGGACGGTGGCGTCCCGCAGGATGCGGCTTCCTTCCGGAACGGGGTGCTCGTGGAGCACATTGGCTTGATGGTGGTCGGCGATGCGCATCACAAAATTCAGCCCACCTTCAATCCAGCGGTCCATCCGCTCGTAGCATACGTACCCGCGATCCAGGACATAGGTGACCTCTTCCTCGTGCAGCAACAGATCCGATCCTTCGTAGTCACTCACATTCCCCGTGGAAGGCACCATGTGCTGAACGAAGGTATGTTCCGGGGAAGTCACCGCGTACGAGACATGAATTTTAACGCCGCAGCGGTCCCGCGTCACCCGGGCCCAGTCAGACAAAAAGGCAGGAAGTTTCAAGCAACTGGCATCCACAAGAAGTAACCGCCCGACTCGCTGAAGCAGCCCGCTCGAGGCAGGACGGGACAGGTTTTTGATAAGATGGGTTAGGGCATAAAACAGATGTTCCAGCAAGGCCGTAGGCAACTGATTCATCCGCCGGCTGACCTGTGAAGCACTAATGCTTGGAAGCCCTGAGGAGTTCCTGCAGATCAGGGGAAGCGTCGAGCTGCCACGCATACTCGCGGTAGGATTCCCAGCGCAAAAGATGAGCGGTTACCGAAAGCTGCAATAGTGCGAGGGTACGCAGCTTTTTTACCCCATAGTCCAAAGGGACGCAAGTGGGGGACAAGGTAGGCAATAAAGAAAGGCATTGACGAATGACGGTCATTTTAGGTATGTTATCCATGGTGAGTCTCCTTTTGTAAAGTTGGGGTTGGATAACGACCTACATCTTTACAATAGGGGATTTTTCAGTTTATGCCCATGAAAATAAAATAAAATTTCACAAATATAGTTAATTTATCTAAATCAAATGTTGTGGGAGCTTTTATGCAACGCTAGTGACCGAGGAGCCCTTATTTTGCCAAAAACCTTACTTTTTCAGCAGTTACGGACTCAGGAGCCGTGAGCGACCGAGCTAGGTTGCATGGTTTAGCGGGTGTGAACCCCGCTTGGTAAGATGGAAGCCACATCACCAATACCGAGTCTTGGGCTGTCTGCAGTAACGCAGAGTGCTAAGCGTAGACAGGAAGGTAGTAGGCCTGAAAGTGATAGAGCTCCGAAAAGGAGTACGTTGGGAAGGCCGACGGTTTACGGCTACTGGAAGGCAACATGTGATCACGCGGAAAAAAAATGGCGAGTGTGACCACGCTTCCCCGGAGTCAGAGAGCCAGGCATGCTGACCAATGACCATGCAGCAACTCGGGAGACCCTGCGGCTCTTTCGCGACGGAGTACTATTTAGGAAAAGTGCGAGAGTATGCCTGCCAACCGATCAAAAGGAAGAAAGGCAAATGGTGCGCAGGGAGTCGGACCGACTCGTAGTACCGAAGAAACCGGGTAATGCTGGTGGAGGGAAGGAGAAGGCAGGAAACCGATCTGAGAGAGGGAAACATCGACTACACACGGAGGTAGAGAAGCGATGGATACGAAACTATCCAGAATAGCAGAAGTAGCAAGAAACCGACCGAAAGAGCGGATGACATCACTGGTCCATCTGTTAGATAAACAGAGGCTATGGGATTGTCATCTGGAGATGCAAGGAGATAAAGCGGCAGGAGTGGACGGTGTAACGAAAGCCGAATACGAAAGAGAGCTGGAGTCCAATCTGGAAGACCTCCTCTCGCGTATGAAGCGGCAGGCGTACAAACCGAAACCATCAAGGCGGACGTACATTCCGAAGGAAAACGGCAACAAACGCCCGCTCGGCATTCCCTCCTACGAAGACAAGCTCGTCCAGAAAGCCATGAGCCAGATATTGAACGCGATTTATGAAGAGAAGTTCTTACCCTGCTCCTACGGGTTTCGACCCGGAAGAAGCCAACACCAAGCCTTGCAGGCACTAGATCGACTTATCATGAAACAAGGCGTGCGCTACATTGTGGATGTAGACATTAGGGGATTCTTCAACTATGTCGATCATGAATGGCTTAGACAATTTCTGGAACATGACATCGCAGACCCAAACTTCTTGCGACTCATCGGGCGCTTCTTGAAAGGTGGCGTAATGGAAGAAGGGTTCTACCAAGAAACAGAGGAAGGCACGCCACAGGGTGGCAATCTGTCTCCCCTACTTGGGAATGTGTACCTCCACTATGTGTTAGACCTGTGGTTCGAGATCGAAATCAAGGGGAAGCGATGCCGGGGAAAAGCAGGGATGGTGAGGTTTGCTGATGATTTTGTGTGTGGCTTTGAGCGGGAAGAAGAGGCGAAGGCGTTCTACGAGGCACTGGAGGAGCGAATGGGAAAGTTCAATCTGACGATTGCGGAAGAGAAAACGAAGCTGATCCGTTTCGGATATGGTGCGGAAGTGGACTGTAAACGAGCCGGGTTGACCAAGCCGGCGACCTTCGACTTCCTGGGGTTCCGCCACATCTGGGGTAGAGGGAAAAGCGGAAAGTACCGACTCCTACGCAAAACAAGTCCAAAGAAGTTTCGACTGCGGGTAAAGGAGATTACGCAGTGGGCTCGTCAGAACCGACACCAGCCAGAGGGGATGTTCGTGGACAGCGTACGGAGGAAACTAAGAGGTCATTACCAATACTATGGCGTGTCAGACAACTGGCACGGGATCTCCCGCTACTACAGTCTGGTGTTAAATGCGATATGGAAATGGCGTAACCGACGGAGTCAGAAACGAACATTCACGCTGGAGAAGTTCAAAGCCTTCCTCGCCGAAATCCGCTGCCAAAGCCTCGCATCACGGTCAACTTGTATGCAACTGTGAATGGTAACTTGAAGAGCCGTATGCCTTAATTGGGCACGTACGGATCTGTGAGGGGTAAGGGGGCAATCCGGGATAGGAAAGCGCCCCCGCCTACTCGACTATATCGTTCGATGGAGACTGGAATAAAGGGGAAAGGGAGAAATAAAGGCATCTGAGTCCCTAGTCCTGCGGAATAGGCAAATTTTCTATCCATAATGGCTCTCCTGTCCGTAACGGCTGCGGAAAGATCGCGAAGGAATAGGGCATCCGCCTTTACCGGCTTCTTCGCAGGTGTTAGTTGGAAAAAGGGAACTTATTTTTCCGAAAATTAAGAAATCCTGAGAATGAAGTGGAAAAAAGTAAACTTAATTGGGCCACATTTCTGCTCCAATGGTGAAATGAGCTGAATTAGTGTCCCTTTTTCCACTTCATCTGCCCGAGGGTAGGGTACTCCGGCAAATTAGTTAACCTTTTTCCACTTAAAGAGTTGCGTAGGATTCATGGGGAGTCGTTCTCCAGGTAACGCTAGAACCAAGACGGCTGCGCTGTCTCATTGAGGACCGCACAGCCGTTTCTGTTCGCTGTTTTTTCCATGATGTACCCGGGTGCCCATTATTTCTTCTCCGCTCATCACCCATCCGCAGCCTGCGGCATAAGATGCTCTATAGTCGATAGTGTATGTGGAAAGGAGCGTCAACCCTATGCTTACTGGCATCAGGATCGTGTTCCTGGGCGGGGACGCGAGACAGATTGAAGTGATTCGGAAATGTGTGGAAATGGATGCTACGGTAAGCGCTGCCGGGTTCGACAAGTGGGATGCCCCAAGCCCGGGGGTAAGCCTGGAACACATGTCGGCAGAGCTGCTGAGCCGCGCGGATGTGCTGGTGCTGCCAACGGTGGGGTGTGATGATGAAGGCAATATCAATGCCCTCTTGTCAACGGAGCGCCTGCAGCTGCTGGAGGAACATATCGCCGCGCTTCCGCCAAGCTGTATGGTCTATACCGGCATGGCCAAAAGCTACTTGCGCGGCCTGTGCGACAAATATTCACTGAAGCTGGTGGAGCTGCTGAGCAGGGACGATGTGGCGATCTACAACTCCATTCCTACAGCAGAGGGAGCATTGGTTATGGCCATTCAGAATACGGATTTTACAATCCATGGCTCTACCTCAATGGTTCTGGGCATGGGCAGAACAGGGTTTACAATGGCCAGAGTGCTGCAGGGACTCGGTTCCAACGTGAAGGTGGGAGTAAGAAAACAGGAGCATTACGCACGGGCCGAGGAGATGGGCTGGAAGCCCTTTATGACTGGAGAGCTGGTGGCGCATGCGCCGGAGGCGGATCTTATTTTCAACACCATCCCTAGTATGATTATCACCGCACAAGTGTTATCGCGTCTTCCCAGACACTGTGTAATTATCGATCTGGCTTCCGCCCCGGGCGGGTGTGATTTCCGCTATGCGGAAAAACGCGGGATCAAGGCCATGCTGGCACCGGGACTGCCCGGAGTCGTTGCTCCCAAAAGCGCCGGAATCATTATGGCGGGCGCGCTGGTACAGTCGATATCGGACGAGACTTTTAACAGGGGGGACGTTTAATGGATTGGCATGGAAAAACAGTAGGTTATGCGATGACCGGCTCACACTGCACGTTTGCCGAGGTAATGCCGCAGATTCAGCGGTTTATGGAGGGCGGAGCCAATGTGGTGCCGATTGTGTCCGCATCCGTGCTGAATACGGACACCCGCTTTGGCACATCGGAAAATTGGCTAAAACAGTTGAAAGAAATAACAGGGAATGATATCATTTCTACAATTGTTGAAGCGGAACCGCTGGGTCCTTCCAAGCTGCTGGATGTGCTGACTATTGCACCCTGCACGGGGAATACGACAAGTAAATTGGCTAACGCCATGACCGACAGCCCCGTGCTGATGGCCGCCAAAGCGCAGCTGCGCAACAGCCGTCCGCTGGTGCTGGCAATCTCCACCAATGATGGACTTGGCCTGAATGCGGCGAATATCGCGAAGCTTCTGGTTGCGAAGAACATTTATTTCGTTCCGTTCGGCCAGGATAATCCGCAGGGCAAGCCGAATTCGCTTGTGGCCCAGATGGACCTCATTCCCGAAGCCTGCTTTGCGGCTTTGCAGGGCCAACAGCTGCAGCCGATGATTATCGAACGGTTTCATTCAGCATAGACATATGTTTCATGCAGGCACTCTGACCATACAGGTATACATCTGCCGTCCTCATTTCCGGGGGCGGTTCAACACTTTATTCAGCTATCTGAATACAGAACCGCACAGGCGGATTCTTTCCATTTACATTATGGATGGAGTGTGTACGTATTAGCGTGCTTGCTTAGAGAAGTAATGGAGGAATTATACATGGGTATTTTGGTGCAAAAATTTGGCGGAACCTCACTCTCCACACCAGCGGCCAGAGAACACGTGATCCGTCATGTCAAACGTGAACTGGCCAGCGGCTTCAGTCTGGTCGTGGTCGTATCGGCCATGGGGCGCAAAGGTGAACCTTATGCGACAGATACATTGCTGGACTGGGCGGTACAGAACGGGGATGCTCTGCCGAGCCGGGAGAAGGATCTTCTGATGTGCTGCGGAGAGATTATTTCTGCCACAACCCTGTGCGGCTTACTGGAGCATGAGGGTGTCCCGGCAACCGTGCTGACAGGAGCACAGGCCGGTTTTCTGACCGATAACAACTACGGCAACGCCCGGATTCTGGATGTGCGGACCGAACGTATTCTACGCGAACTGCGCGAACACAAAGTAGTGATTGTAACCGGGTTCCAGGGGCAGACCGAAGCCGGTGATTTTACGACCCTGGGACGCGGCGGAAGTGACACTTCGGCTACGGCGCTGGGCGCTGCGCTGCGGGCGGATATGGTCGATATCTATACAGATGTGGACGGCATCCTGACCGCTGATCCGCGGATTGTTGAGGATGCGAAGCAGCTGTCTTATGTCAGCTATACCGAAATCTGCAACATGGCTTATCAAGGCGCCAAGGTCATTCATCCCCGTGCTGTCGAGATTGCCATGCAGGCACAGATTCCTGTACGTGTCCGGTCTACCTTCTCTGAAGCCGAAGGCACGCTCGTGACCCACCCGGAGGGGTTCAGCGATGTCTCCCATGGAGTGGTTGACCGCTTTGTCACGGGGATCGCTTATGTCAGCAATGTTACCCAGATCTCCGTGGAATGTCCGGAGGGCAATGGTACCGGTGTGCAGCTGCAGATTTTTAAAAGCATGGCCGACAACGGCATCAGTGTGGATTTCATCAATGTAACGCCAACTGAAGCGCTGTATACGGTGAACGATGACAAGTCGGAGCAAGCGATTGCTGCACTTCAGGAGCTGGGGCTGCGTCCTTCGAGCCTGTCCGGCTGCGCCAAGGTCTCGGTTATCGGAGGCGGGATCAACGGGGTTCCGGGCATCATGGCCCGCATCGTTGAAGCGCTTAGCTCGCAGAATATTCAGATTCTCCAGTCTGCCGATTCCAATACAACCATCTGGGTGCTGGTCAAAAAGGAAGATATGGTGCAGTCGCTGCGCGCGCTGCATGCCAAATTTGAATTACACCGCTGACAAGGAGGAATTCAAAGTGGACTTCGGAAGATTAATCACCGCTATGGTAACCCCCTTTGACAGATCCGGCGAAATCAATTGGGAAGCTACCTCACGTTTGATTGACTATCTTATTGAGCAAAAGAAATCTGAAGCGCTGGTGGTCTGCGGGACGACGGGGGAATCCCCTACCTTAAGCGATGAGGAGAAGCTGGAGTTATTCGCTTATGTGCTGAAGAAGGCCGCAGGCCGCTGCAAAATCATCGCCGGAACAGGCACCAACAGCACCAGACATTCCATTCATCTGACGAAGGAAGCGGAGAAGATCGGTGTGGACGGTGTGCTTCTCGTTGTGCCCTATTACAACAAGCCGAATCAGGAAGGGCTGTACCGGCATTTTGCTGCCATCGCAGGGGAGACAGAGCTGCCTGTTATTCTCTATAATGTGCCCAGCCGGACCAGCGTCAGCATGAGCGCAGCCACAACACTGAGGCTTGCCGGGATTCCGAACATCGTGGCAACCAAGGAATGCCAGTCCGTGGATCAGATTACACAGATTGTTTCAGCCTGCCCCGCTGATTTCCGTGTGTATTCAGGAGATGATTCCGCCGGACTGGCTGCACTTGCTGTCGGGGGCTACGGCATAATCAGTGTTGCCAGCCATGTGGTTGGCGAGCAGATGGCAGAGATGATTCAAGCTTATTTCTCGGGGAACGTCCAAAGGGCAGGTGAACTTCACCGCAACCTGTTCCCGGTGTTCAAGGGGCTGTTTGAATGTCCGCAGCCGCTTCCGAATCCCTCTGCCGTCAAGTATGCGCTTGGCCTCCGTGGTGTGGATGTAGGTACGGTACGGCTCCCGCTGGTATCTCCTACAGAAGAAGAAGCATCATTTATTGCTGCGCTGCTGGAGTAGCGCATTTACGTTCCATCCATAATCAGATTTAAGCCGGTATTCCTTGTCAAAGGGGTGCCGGTTTTTGTATATTTTGTGTCAAAATTATTAACGCAGTATTAAGTTTTAGCCTTGAAATTAAGGTAAGAAAAGGGTTACCGGGTCGATGACTTGTCTTTTGCCAAAAAAATCATGTATAATGTCATTAAGTGACTGGGTGCGGTTAAAATTAAATATGCGGTAATCTTCCGTCAATGTATTTTTACATTGTGAGACAGGATAGGTCCTTGAATAAGTCTGTGCTAATGTTGCCGGATTTTCGCGCAAGGGGCGCGTGCAGTGAGTTTTGACGGAAGTTTTCCGCTCAAGAAGGGTTTCACTGCCCGATTTCAGGAATTTTCGCAGTGCGAAATTATACAGACTTATGGAATTTTCTTGTTGATCGTGGAAGCTATCAGCAATTTGAAGATGTGTTCAGCGCCGCTGAGATAATGGAGCTTATGGTTTGCAAATAAAAGTATGACGTCCAACATCATAGGAGGGTTAGATTCATTTGTCCAAAAAAAACAACAACGATAAATTGACGATTTTCGCTTTGGGCGGAGTCGGAGAGATCGGAAAAAACATGTATGTGGTACAATACGGAAACGATATTGTGGTCGTGGATGCGGGACTTAAGTTCCCGGAAGAGGATATGCTCGGGATTGACATTGTCATTCCTGACATCTCTTACTTAACAGAGAACCGTGACAAAGTCAGAGGTATCGTTCTTACCCACGGACACGAAGATCACATTGGCGGGTTATCGTATGTGCTTAAGAACCTGAATGTTCCGGTTTACGGAACAAGACTTACGCTGGGCCTTGTAGAGAACAAGCTCAAGGAAGCGAATCTGCTCGGCGAAACCAAACGGATTCTGATTAATGAGGATTCTGAAATTGAACTGGGCAGCTCACTCAAAGTAACTTTCTTTAGAACGAATCATAGTATTCCCGACTCGGTCGGCGTATGCATCGAGACACCGGAAGGCAATGTTGTTCACACTGGTGACTTCAAATTTGACCATACCCCAGTTAATGGCCAGTTTGCCAACCTGCACCGGATGGCTGAAATCGGGCAAAAAGGGGTGCTTGCGCTCATGTCAGACAGCACAAATGCGGAGAAGCCGGGCTTCACTCCTTCGGAGAAGAATGTCGGCATCGTGCTGGAGGACATTTTCCGCAAAGCTGAACAGCGTGTGGTGGTTGCAACCTTCGCTTCCAACGTGCACCGCATCCAGCAGGTAGTGAATGCGGCTGAATCGACTGGACGCAAGATTACCGTTATCGGGCGCAGTATGGTCAATGTCGTGTCCATTGCTTCCGAGCTTGGGTATCTTCACGTTCCCGACGGCATGCTGATTGAACCGGAAGAAATGAACAGAATGGCCGGCAACCGCGTAGTGGTATTGTGCACAGGCAGCCAGGGCGAGCCTATGTCGGCGCTTACCCGTATGGCGCGCTCCAGTCACCGCAAGGTTGATATTCTGCCGGGCGACACCGTAATTATTGCGGCAACTCCGGTACCAGGCAATGAGAAGTATGTCGGCCGTACCATCGATGAACTGTTCCGGCTGGGCGCCAACGTGATCTACAGCGGGTCCAATTCCGGTGTTCACGTATCGGGACACGGCAGCCAGGAAGAACTGAAGCTTATGCTCAACCTGATGAAACCGAAATACTTCCTTCCCATTCACGGTGAATTCCGGATGCAGCGCAGACATGCACTGCTTGCCGAATCCGTAGGTGTAGAACCCGCGAACATCTTCATTACCGAACTGGGTGAAGTGATTGAGATTTCCGGCGGTTCAGCACGCAGAGCCGGCAAGGTAACAGCAGGCAACGTGCTGATTGACGGACTTGGTGTTGGGGATGTAGGCAACATTGTATTGCGTGACCGCAAGCTGCTGTCCCAGGATGGTATTCTTGTAGTGGTTGTGACGCTGAGCAAGCAGAATGGCGCTATTGTTTCCGGACCGGATATTATCTCCCGCGGCTTTGTATATGTACGGGAATCCGAAGGGCTTCTGGACGAAGCTAACCGGATCGTATCCGGCACACTGCAGCGCCTGATGAGCGAGAAGGTCAATGAATGGGCTTCTCTGAAGACAAGCGTTAAGGATTCACTCGGCCGTTTCCTCTATGAGCAGACACGCCGCAGACCGATGATCCTTCCGATCATCATGGAAGTGTAATCAAGAAGCAAGCTTCTTAGTAAATAAATACGCAGGGCCAAAAGCCCCTTCTCCCCGGAAATATTGGACGGTTTCCAGGGGGAAGGGGTTTTTGCATGTTTATAATAGTGGACAAATATTAAGACTGGGTGCATAAGGAAGTCCCCTGAAATGTCATACTAACCAGAGCTAGTATGGCTGCAGCCGCGAGTGCTGCAAGCAAAAAGGGAGCGCTGCGAACATATGGAAGGAACTGAAGGGACAAATGTCGGCACAAATGAGGAAGTTCTCCCGGATGGGGTGAAACCGCAAACCAGCGAGCCGGTTCTTCCGGGAACGGCAGGAATGGTGAAAGAGCTGGGTCAGACCGCTGTGCCCACCGGTGAGCCGGATATTTTCTGCATAACCGTTATCGGACAGATTGAGGGGCATTTTGTGCTGCCTCCGCATAATAAAACCACCAAATACGAACATATTATTCCACAGCTGGTTGCCGCCGAGCAGAGCAAAACGATCAAAGGCCTGCTGATTATTCTGAATACTGTAGGCGGTGATGTTGAGGCCGGGCTTGCGATTGCGGAGATGATCGCTTCGCTGTCGAAGCCTACGGTGACTGTGGTCATTGGCGGAGGACACAGCATCGGAGTGCCGATTGCAGTAGCCTCCAGCTACTCCCTCATTGCCGAGAGTGCGACGATGACGATTCATCCGATTCGTATGAACGGCCTGGTGATCGGGGTACCGCAGACTTTTGAATATATGGAGCGGATGCAAGAGAGGATGGTGAGGTTTGTAACCTCTCATTCACGGATATCCGAACAGCAGTTCAAGGATCTGATGTTCCGTACCGGTGAGCTGAACCGGGATATCGGTACGGCAGTCAGCGGTTATGATGCAGTCAAGTACGGACTGATGGATGAGGTAGGCGGAATCGGTGCAGCGCTGTCCCGGTTGAACGGAATGATTGCCGGTGAGACAGGGCAGCCGCCGGAACAGGTTATGCAGGGAGGGCTTACCCAATGACCTTGTATACTGTTATTCCGCTGGAACAAGTATTTGAAGGGGCAGTCAGCTTCATGGAGCCGCTGGAGGAGGTCAGCTTTCAAGGGCTGCTGATGCAGGTGGAACCGCTGGACCGCGGACGGGCGCGTATCGTCAGGCTGCTGGATTGTCCGCTGGAAAAGTATCTGGACCCGGCATTTTCACCGGGAGCCATCATCAGCTGGAAATAAAATAACATTCCCCCCCCCCCGGAAACTTTGGCAGGAAATGCGAACAACATGCAGAAAGATGCATTTTCTGACAAAAGAGAACATAGGTACGCCACGCCATTATATGGTATAATATTGTTCCGGGGGTGGCTGTTGTGGCTAAACGAAGAAAGAAAAAGAAAAAGGCGCTGCTTGGCAGCGTTTTAAAATATGAAATCTACGGGATAATGCTGATTACAATCTCCGTCATCGCATTATCCGGTGAGGCAGCGGTAGGGCGCTCCCTCTCGAATATGTCAGGCTATTTATTCGGCAGATTCTATTTTGTGCTGCCGCTGGTAGGTATTTTTTATGGATTGATGGTCATGATTCACCGGAGGTGGCCTTCCAAATGGACAAGCCGCCATTCCGGTGCGCTGCTGCTGGTGCTGTCCATGTGCCTGATGAGCACGATTTCGGCCATGGAGCAGAAATTAGGCCCTTTATCGATGCTTCATCCCGGCAATGTGCTGGCCCAAATACATAATGATCTGTCAGGCTCGCTGTCATCCGGTGCAGGCGGCAGTGAGGTATACATGCTGGGCAAGGATATCAGCGGAGGATACGTGGGGGCATTGGAATACGCGGCATTGCTGTGGCTGTTCGGCAGTCTGGGCGCCAAGCTGCTGATGATCGTCATGCTGGCGATCAGCTTTATGCTAATCACGAACCTCTCCTATGTAGAACTGTTTACCTTGCTGCGGGTCCGGGTAGTGAAGCTGGCAGAAGGCATCCGGCAGAAGGCCGCCAACCGGCCGGCTGCGGTTCCGGTAGCCTCCAGACCTGGCAGAACCGGAAGGACGGCTGCTCCACAGCCTGTGCAGGATGACGACGATGAGGATGAGGACGATCAGCAGCTTCCAAGCCGCAGCCAGCCGCAGTTCCTGCGGAGAATCGGGGGCTGGTTCAGCGGAGCGTCAAGGAATGGACAGCCTGCCGGCGAAGCCCATTCGGCGGATGAAGAGGCAGATGTGGTGCTGGGCGGCACACCTTCCGATCCTATTATCTCGGGGTTCTCCGCAGGAGATCTGTCAACGCTGGACGATGATGAAGATTATTTGGGAGATGATATGGAGCCTGTTACTCCGATTATTCGTGATTTCTTCGAGCATATCCGCGCGGAAGGCTTGAATGCGGAGGATCGCGAAGAGTGGAGCGAATTTTCTCCTGCGGCGCGCAGTGGAGCGGTCAGGGAAGCCGTTTCGGGGACACCTCCGGTTAACGGAGGTGTCCCGGCTGAGGAAGCGGGGCCGGAAGAGGATCTGGCACCGCTTGAACTGGACGGGCTGCTGGATTCGGGGAGGGCGGAGAACAAGTTCCCGTACCGCTGCCTCCTCCGCCCAAGCCGTACAAGCTGCCGCCTTTCCGGCTTTTGGCTAAGCCTAACAGCGGAGGCAAGTCCGGTGACCAGAATGATTACATGCAGACGGCACGCAAGCTGGAAGCCACGCTGGAGAGCTTTGGCGTGCGGGCGAAGGTGCTAGAGGTGGTTAGAGGACCAGCGGTTACAAGGTACGAGATTCAACCGGATATCGGGGTCAAGGTCAGCCGCATTGTGAATCTGACGGATGATATAGCACTGGCCCTGGCGGCGAAGGATATCCGTATGGAGGCGCCTATTCCAGGTAAGTCTGCCATCGGGATTGAAGTGCCTAATCCGGAAGTGTCGGTCGTAACCATGCGCGAGGTCATGGAGACCCAGATTTTCCAGGATGCCGAATCCAGATTATCGATTGCCTTCGGGCGGGATATTTCCGGGCAGACGATTGTCGGCAATCTGGCCAAGATGCCCCATCTCCTTGTAGCGGGAGCAACGGGCTCCGGGAAGTCTGTCTGCATTAACGGGATTATTACCAGTATTTTATATAAGGCCAAACCGAATGAGGTTAAGTTTCTGATGGTTGACCCCAAGATGGTTGAGCTTAATGTGTATAACGGAATTCCTCATCTGCTCGCTCCGGTCGTCACAGATCCCAAGCGGGCCAGCCTGGCGCTGAAGAAAATTGTGGTTGAAATGGAGAAAAGATATGAACTCTTCTCCAAATCGGGCACACGCAATGTGGAAGGCTACAATAATCTGATGAAGGATAACCCGGCTGCGGTGCTGCCCTATATTGTTGTGATCGTGGACGAGCTTGCCGATCTAATGATGGTTGCAGCTAATGATGTCGAGGACGCGATCTGCCGCCTGGCGCAAATGGCCCGTGCAGCAGGCATCCACTTAATCATTGCAACCCAGCGTCCGTCCGTCGATGTCATCACTGGACTTATCAAGGCTAATATTCCTTCACGTATTGCGTTTGGAGTGTCCTCTAACGTCGATTCGCGGACCATCCTGGATATGCCGGGAGCGGAAAAGCTGCTGGGTCGGGGCGATATGCTCTTCCTGCCTATGGGCGCATCGAAGCCGATACGCGTTCAGGGTGCTTTTATGAGCGATCAGGAAGTGGAAACGATTGTCCAGTATGTCAGCAGCCAGGGGGAAGCCAATTACGACGAGTCCATTGTCCCTGAAGTGGATGACATGGTGACTGAAGACGATGAGCCGCAGGATGAATTGTACGAGCAGGCGGTGCAGATTGTGCTGGAAGCGAAGCAGGCTTCTGTATCGCTGCTTCAGCGGCGCATGCGTGTCGGTTATACCCGCGCTGCCCGGCTGATCGATGCCATGGAGGCCCGGAGTGTGATCGGTCCATACGAGGGCAGTAAACCTCGCGAGGTGTTGATGTCTCTTGAGCAGTACCAGCATAACCGGATTAGCTCTTAACTAATCCTTTTACTTTTTCGGGATCAAGCCCCTTTCCTTATTGGAAGGGGGTTTGTTGTGTTCCCAGGCTAACTGGATTGACCGGGACAGCTTGTTTCGAAGCCGGTAATGCATAGGATGCCCTGCCAGTCGTCATAATAACTTTAGCCATCCATGCAGAACTTACAAGAGAAAGGTAGAGCGATCCCCAATGAAAAAGCATACGCAATGGATATTTGCCGCACTAACCCTTGCACTGGCAGCTGCGCCGTTCACAGCTATACTCCTCAAGGAACCAGGTGCAGTCTACGCGAATCAGAATAATCATACATCTGTAATGACGGAGGGCACTGTGCCGGAGGAGGAGGCGCTGCCTGTATTCGGGACAACCCCGCTTAAGGTGGGTTCTTCCGGACAGGATGTCTACGAGCTGCAGGGCAGACTCAAGCATCTCGGATATTATGCGGGTGCCATAGACAGCCAATTCGGGGCGAAAACCAGAAATGCCGTTACCTGGTTCCAGTGGAAATTCGGGATGAAGGCTGATGGTATTGTCGGGGCCAAAACAAAGCTGAAGCTCTATAACGCCACCAAAGCCTGGAGGCCTACAGAACCGTCAACCAGCACTGCCAATAAGACGCAAGGCAACGGGAACACCGGAGCCTCAAATGGGGGCAACACGAATACAGCCGAGCTTAGCTCGGGCAACACCATGGGGCTGTCGGAGAATGATCTCAGAATTATGGCCAATGCGGTATATGGCGAGTCGCGCGGTGAACCGTTTGAAGGCCAGGTCGCAGTAGCCGCAGTGATTCTGAACCGTGTGAAATCACCAAACTTCCCGAATACACCTTCCGGTGTGATTTTTCAGCCGGGCGCCTTCACCGCGGTGGCGGATGGACAGATTTATCTTGAACCGAATGAACAGGCGCGCAAGGCGGTGCAGCAGGCGCTTAACGGGTGGGACCCTTCCGGCGGCTGCATTTATTACTTCAATCCGAAGACAGCCACCTCCAAATGGATTTGGAGCCGTCCGCAGGTGAAAACCATCGGCGAGCATATTTTTTGCATGTAGCCGGCAATACGCAGTGCCATACAAGACAAAAATCGACCAAGAGCAACCGGCAGCCTGCTTCCGGTTGCTTCCTTACTTTGGAATGGTTTAGAATGGATAATACTTCATAAACTTGTTGTATTGAGTGTGAACTTAAGAATCCGGCTTCCCCTTGCTCTTAAGTTTAGCTTATATGGCAGTTATCCCCGCCGCAAAGGAGTTTTGGACTTGACAAATAACGGTTTTCAACATGGCAGCGCCGCAGGCATGCGCATTCACGTCCTGCCGACCAAGGCGTTCAAGACGTTCGCCATCTCACTCTATGCCGGTGTTCCGCTTGATGAACATACGGTGACCCCGACTGCGCTGATTCCCTTTGTGCTGCGCAGAGGAACGGCGAATTATCCCGAAACCACACAGTTCCGTGAGCGTCTGGAGGAGCTGTACGGGGCCGGGTTCGGTTTTGACATTTATAAAAGAGGCGACTATCAGATTGTCCAGTTTCGTATGGATACAATCAATGATTCCTTCGTGCAGAGCAAAGAAAGCCTGCTGGGCGAATCGTTTGCGTTCCTTGGAGAGGTACTGACAAAACCGCTGCTGGAGGATGGGAGTTTCCGTGCTTCCTATGTAGCCACTGAGCGCGAAACCGTGCGCAAGAAGCTGGAGGCAATCGTCAACGACAAAATCCGTTATGCAGCCGAACGCTGCATTGAAGAAATGTGCCGTCAGGAACCGTACCGTCTCCACCCGCTGGGCCAAAGAGCCGATCTCGACGGCATTACCCCGGAATCGCTTTATCAGTCCTATCATTCCTGGCTGGGCGGAGCCATTCTCGACCTGTATGTCGTAGGTGATACCACCCCTGAGGAAGTAGAGAAGCTGGTGACCCGCCATTTTGGCCGTACCCATGGGAACGCAGCAGGGTATTCTTCCAATTTTTCACCGGTAGCCGTAACTGAGGTCCGCACTGTGGAAGAGAAGCTCGATGTCAATCAAGGGAAGCTCAACATGGGTCTGCGCACCCCGATAACATACAAAGACGACAGGTATGCTTCAGCGCTCATGTACAACGGCATTCTGGGCGGATATCCGCACTCCAAGCTGTTTGTGAACGTGCGGGAAAAAGAGAGCCTGGCTTATTACGCATCCTCGCGTTATGACGGCCATAAAGGCATTGGCACCATTCAATCGGGAATTGAGACACAGAACTACAGCAAAGCTGTAGACATTATCCGCAAGCAGCTGGATGAACTCCAGGCCGGGAATATCAGTGACCTGGAGCTGAGCCAGACCAAAGCCATGATCCGCAATCTGCTCTCCGAAATCCAGGACTCCGCTTTTGAAATGATATCCTTTGATTTCAACCGTCAGTTGTCCGGAAAAGACCGTTCCGCCCAGGAACTCCTGGCTCAGGTTGACAGTACGGGGGCAGAAGATGTGAAGGCTGCAGCCGGCACCTTTGAGCTGGATACGATTTATTTCCTGACAGGGAAGGGGGAATAACGGTGGAAAAGATTCATTACGAGAAACTTCAAGAAACGCTGTATCACGAGGTTATGGATAACGGTCTGCAGGTGTATGTACTGCCGAAGCCGGCTTTTCTCAAAACCTATGCTACCTTTGCGACCAAATACGGGTCCGTGGATAATCACTTCAAGGTTGCAGGGGGCGAAGAAACGACCGTTCCCGACGGCATAGCCCACTTTCTGGAGCACAAAATGTTCGAGGAGCCGGAAGGCGACATTTTCGCCACCTTTGCATCCAACGGAGCTTCAGCAAATGCGTTCACCAGCTTTGACCAGACGGTATACCTCTTTTCGGCAACCGAAAATATCGAGACCAATCTCAGTACACTTGTGGATTTCGTACAGCGGCCTTATTTCACCGATGAGAATGTGGAGAAGGAAAAGGGCATCATCGGCCAGGAAATCAATATGTATGCGGATAATCCCGACTGGCGCGTTTATTTTGGCCTGATCGAAGCCATGTATTCCAAACACCCGGTCCATATCGATATTGCCGGTACCATCGAATCGATTGCCACGATCACCAAAGAAACCTTGTATACCTGCTACAATTCCTTCTACCATCCCAGCAATATGCTGTTGTTTGTAGTCGGCGGAGTCGATCCGGAGCAGGTGTTTGAGCTGATCCGCAACAACCAGAACGGCAAATCTTACGGCAAACAGGGTGAAATCCAGCGCATCTTTGAGGAAGAGCCTGTTCAGGTAGCGGCAAAAGTCAAGGAGAGCAAGCTGGCGGTGTCCATGCCGAAGATGCTGTTTGGCTTCAAGGAAAAGGTGGAGGGCCTGACCGGGGAAGCTGCGGTGCGCCGCGATTTGACGACCAAGCTGATGCTGGACCTGCTGCTCGGAAGCAGTACGGCTTTGTACCAGAAACTGTATGACGAAGAGCTGATCTCGGACAGCTTCGGACATGAATTCAACAGCTCACCGCAATACGCGTTTTCGGCGATCGGCGGAGATACCAAAGACACTGATCTGCTGCTGAAGCGGATAAAGGAAGAAATCAATCTCGTGCTGGCGTCTGGTTTTGCGGAGAAGGATTTTGAACGGGCCCGCAAAAAGAAAATCGGCGGCTATCTGCGCATGCTGAATTCGCCTGAGAGCATTGCCCATGAATTCACGCGGTACCAGTTCCGCGGAGGGAACCTTTTTGAAGTGCTTCCGCTTTATGAATCGATCACACTGGAAGAAGTCAACGAACGTCTGCGCTCGCATGTCGACTGGGAGCAGCTTGCAGTGTCGCTTGTGGTGAGCCCTTAATGGCGCTTTCGGGAGAGAACGGCAAACCAATAGGAGAGATGACCGTGCTCATTACCGGAGGCAGCGGGGGAATCGGCGGTGCGATTGCCGAGCGTTTTGCCTCAGTCGGAATGAACATTGTTATTCATTATATGAATTCGCATGAAGCGGCGAATGATGTGGCCCGGCGCTGTATGGCGCTTGGAGCCAAGGTAATGACAGTGGCTGCGGATATGAAGGACCGCAGCCAGCTGGTGCGGATGGCCGAAAGGCTCGCGGCGAGCGGAATGCAGCCGGATATTGTGGTAAATAACGCCGGTAAGGCGCATTACGGGATGCTGGCGGATGTGACTGAGGAAGAATGGGACGAGATTATGGCAGTCAATCTGAAAGGCACCTTCCTATGCAGCCAGATTTTCATGCCATATATGGTGTCCCAGCGGTATGGGCGGATTATCAATGTATCCTCGGTCTGGGGAATTTCCGGCGCCTCTTGTGAAGTCGCTTATTCCGCCAGCAAAGGCGGCGTTAATGCCTTTACTAAGGCGCTAGCGAAGGAGCTGGCCCCGTCGGGAGTCACAGTCAACGCCGTAGCCCCTGGAGCCGTGCAGACGGCGATGCTCGCCAACCTGCAAGCGGATGAGATGCGTATGCTGGAGGATGAGATTCCGGCAGGACGACTGGCTTCCCCGGAGGAGATCTCTTCGCTGGTGTATTTTCTGGCGCTACCGGAATCCGGTTATATCACCGGGCAGATCATCAGTCCGAACGGCGGGTGGATTACCTGAAGCGGTACCCTTGGAGAAATGCTCCAGCATAAGAATATCCGGGCGGAGACATATTATAACTGTTGCTTTTAAATCTCACGTAACCCACAACATTTTGAGGAGGATTTAAGATGTCAACAGACTCCGTAGTGAAGAACTTTGATACCTGGAAAAGCTTTCTGGGCGAGCGGGTCATTCAGGCTGAAAAAATGGGGATGAGCGAGGAAACCATTTCCAAGCTGGCTTTTGAAATCGGGGAGTTTCTCGATAAAAAAGTCGATCCGGGCAACTACTCCAACCGGGCGATCAAAGAGCTGTGGGATGTCGGCACGGATGATGAGAAGCAGACTATTGCTTCCCTCATGGTGAAGCTGGCGAAGAAAAACGCATAGCTCGCGGAACAAGCTCCCCTCGCGGGAGCTTTTCTGCAATTATTACAATAGTGTCCTTGCCTTTCAAATTTATTTTATATATCATTAACATGACCCGTGTTCAGAACACTTTGCCGAAGCCGGCTTTTTTTGGTGTATGCCGCAAAGTTACGGGAAAAGGAATCTATGAGGTGTAGCAAGTGGAATATAAACAATGGTACATGGAGTATAAGATACATAAGAACAGACCTGGTCTGCTTGGTGATATCGCTTCAATGCTCGGAATGCTGGAGGTCAATATCCTGACCATTAACGGAGTAGAAGGCAAGACCCGCGGAATGCTGCTGGAAACAAGTGACGATGAAAAGATTATGCTGATGGGCGAAATGCTCAAAAAAGTTGATAATATAACGGTGACCGCCCTGCGTTCCCCGCGGCTTGTTGACAAGCTGGCCGTACGGCATGGGCGCTATATTGACCGCGACTCGGATGACCGCAAGACGTTCCGGTTCACCAGGGATGAACTGGGTCTGCTGGTTGATTTTCTCGGTGAGCTGTTTAAAAGGGAAGGAAATCAGGTTATTGGTCTTCGGGGCATGCCGCGTGTCGGCAAGACGGAGTCGATTATCGCCGGCAGTGTCTGTGCCATGAAGCGCTGGACCTTTGTCTCTTCGACGCTATTGCGCCAGACGGTACGCAGCCAGCTCGCCGAAGATGAAATGAATCCGCACAATGTATTCATTATTGACGGGATTGTCAGCACGATCCGCTCCAACGAGAAGCACTATAATCTGCTGAAGCATGTGATGAGCATGCCAAGCACGAAGGTGATTGAGCACCCGGATATTTTTGTGCGGGAATCCGAATACACCTATGATGATTTCGATATTATTATCGAGCTGCGCAATATACCAAGCGAAGAGATATTGTACGACTCGTTCACGACGAGCTACAGTGATGATCTATAAATAGCTGCTGATAGCAGAACTACACACTTAGGAGGTGATGGTATGTCGGAACTGGGCCGGCATTTGAAGGAGGCGCGTCTGCAAAAAGGGATGAGCCTTGATGATGTCCAGGAAGTAACGAAAATCCGCAAAAAATATCTAGAAGCCATCGAAGCGGGGGATTATAAGGTGTTGCCGGGAAGCTTTTATGTCCGGGCATTTATCAAAACCTATGCGGAGGCCGTGGATGTAAATCCCGACGAGCTGATGGAAGAGCACGGCAACGTGCCTGCCGCTCCGGTAGAGACACCGATGGAAACGGTGATACAGAAGCGCAGCCGCAGACCAGAAACGGAACGGAATGCGAAATGGCTGCCAACAGTTCTGATGTGGACCTTTCCTGTGCTTATTATCGTGGTGATTTACATGTACGCTTCTTCCAATATGAACAAACCGGAGCCAGACAAAGCCGAACCCGGCAATCTGACCACGGCTACACAGGACCCGTCGAAGGTTCAGCCTTCGCCGACTGCCGTGGGAGGTGGCGTTGCGGCTCCTTCCGCTACGGCAGGCACAGGTACGGGCACAGCGGCTCCTGAGGCGACAACAGCTCCATCGGCTTCACCATCACCATCTCCATCTCCATCCCCATCCTCCCAGGAGGTTACGGTCACACAGGACCGCAAATCGGGAAAAACGACGGTGTACAAGGTGTCAGCACCTGCAGGAAGCGCCGTTCAGGTGCAGATCGCTGCGAGTGGAGTGAGCTGGCTTGAAGTCTACAAAGGCGAGAATTCCAAGGGAGAGAAGCTGAGCTTCGGCAATACTGCTGCCGGCGACAACCTGAGCTTCACGCTCGACAGTGAAGGGATGTATATCAAGTCCGGGTACTCCCCTGCTACGGAAATTACCGTCAATGGACAAGTAATCACGGACGGCAAGACCTCATCCCGGCTTCTTCTTGAGCTGGATAACGACCCGGCTTCCGGAGACACATCCGGAGCACAGGACAGCGGTACTGAGGGAAGCCAGGACAATGCAGCCAATCAGGACAATACAACTACTGAATAATCATCTATATAAGCTGAATGTATAGACTTTGGCTTTTAGGAGAACCTATGATTGATTTACAGTTCTTACGCCAAAGTGAGGTGTATTCTCTCATGACCGCTAGCTGGATCGTAACAGGGCTTGGTATTATCGTCAGTCTCCTCGGATACTATCTGACACCGAGTGCCTGGGGTTATGGCATTTTGGGCTTTGGACTGGCACATATTCTGCTCGGGATTTTGGATATGTTCCGGGCCCCCTCGCGCAGCAGACAGTAGCGACATGCAGCGTCTCCCGGCTCATTGGACCCGGGGGAACGGGTTGTCTGCCTTTACACAGAACGGCTCCACTTTGGTGGGGCTGTTTTGTATGCCGGGCTTTACCTGTCAAATTAGACTTAAGAGTTCCTTTCTCATATAATAGGAAAAGAATATTTGCTGACAAAGGAAGTGGATGTATTGAGTTCGGAAAGTTCATTTGATATCGTGTCCAAAATGGACATGCAGGAGTTGACCAATGCCGTACACCAGACGGAGAAGGAGATTGATAACCGCTTTGACTTCAAGAACAGCAAGAGCAGTCTGAAGCTGGAGAAGGATGCGCTTATCATCGCCTCAGAGGACGAATACAAGCTGAATGCCGTCATCGATATTTTACAGTCGAAGATGGTCAAGCGGGGCATTACACTCAAGAATCTGGATTTCGGCAAGGTTGAGCCGGCTTCTCTGGGCACTGTGCGCCAGCGTCTGGGTCTTAAACAGGGAATTGATCATGAAAATGCCAAAAAAATCAACATTCTGATCCGTGATTCGAAGCTGAAGGTGAAGAGCCAAATCCAGGGGGACCAAATCCGCGTAACCGGCAAAAGCCGTGATGATCTGCAGCAGATTATCCAGATTCTGCGCAAAGCCGATTTGCCGCTGGATCTGCAGTTTAATAACTTAAAGTAAGATTTTTGTACCCCGCACTGCCTGCTGATTTCTCGCCTGCGGGGTGCTTTGTGTTTTTTTGACACCTACATAGGGCTATAATATACTTGCGTAAGCAGTTTTTTTAGAAAATAGTGGAATTACGGATTCGTATGGATCAAGGGAGGAACTTCTGTGAATTTGCCTAACCGCATTACGCTGGCACGTATTTGTCTTATCCCGATTATGATGTTTTTTTTGCTGATGAATTTCAGCTTTTATCCGGAACCGATTCATTGGGGCTCGTTCCAGCTTTCCTTTAATCATCTGATCGCAGCGGTGATCTTTTTGCTTGCGGCCAGCACCGATGGCATAGACGGTTATATCGCCCGGAAATACAACATGGTCACCAATCTGGGCAAGCTGCTCGACCCACTTGCGGACAAGCTGCTGGTCTCGGCTGTGCTGATTTCCCTGGTGGAGCTGGGCAGATGCGACTCATGGATCGCAATCGTTATTATCAGCCGCGAGTTCGCGGTAACCGGACTGCGCCAGGTAGCGCTGCTCGAAGGTAAAGTGGTTGCTGCCAGCAAGTGGGGCAAGATAAAGACTGTTATTCAGATTGTTGCAATTTCACTGCTGCTGCTGAATAACTTCCCGTTTCAATTCGTCAGCATTCCTGTAGATGATATTGCCATCTGGGCTGCAGCGCTTGTTACTATCTATTCCGGCATTGACTATTTCGTAAAAAATAAAGATTTGCTGGAGCTTCATAACGCTTAGCCGCTAAGCCGCCATTACTTGTATTACTCTACATCCAGGAGGAGAAAGCCATCTATGAAAGCGGAAATTATTGCCGTTGGTACAGAACTTTTACTCGGACAGATCGTAAACAGCAATGCCCAGTTTCTATCCCTGGAGCTGGCGGCGCTTGGAATTGATGTGTTCTTTCAGACCGTCGTTGGGGATAACAGCAGCCGCCTTCAGCAGGCCATCGAAATTGCCCGCAGCCGTGCGGATGTCATTCTATTCACCGGCGGGATAGGTCCCACGGAAGATGATCTTACCAAAGATGCGCTTGCGGCTTCCCTGGGCCGCGGCCTGCATATAGATCAGCTTGCCATGGATCATGTACAGCGTTTTTTTGATGAACGCAAAATAGTCATGACCGAAAATAACCGCAAGCAGGCGCTTATCATTGATGGAGCCACACCGCTTCCGAATGAAACGGGGCTTGCTGTGGGCCTTGCGTTTGCTGACGGAGGCAAGTATTATATTGTTCTTCCCGGTCCACCGCGTGAGATGAAGCCTATGTTCACCGGCCAGGCCAAGCCTTGGCTGCAGCAGCATGCATTGACCGGCGAAATGCCGATTTATTCGAAGATGCTTAAGTTCGCCGGCATTGGAGAGTCGCTCCTGGAGGATAAGCTGATTGATCTGATCAGGAATCAGAGTGATCCGACCATAGCTCCTTATGCCAAGGAGGGCGAGGTAACGGTTCGCATATCCACCAAAGCCCCTTCTGAACGGGAGGCCATGCAAAAGCTGGAGGTGCTGGAGACAACCATTCAGGAGATCCTCCCGGAGCATATGTACGCCAATATTGATGTGCCGCTGGAACAGCTGATCGTCGATTGGATGGCGGATGCCGGATTGACTTTGAGTGCGGCGGAGAGCTGCACCGGCGGCCTGCTGATGGAGAGCATTACGAATATTCCGGGCAGCGCCTCGATGTTTCTCGGAGGAATCGTATGCTATTCCAATGAAATGAAGAAGAAGCTGCTGAATGTGCCGGCAGCCCTTCTGGAGGGACCGGATGCGCCGGGTGCGGTAAGCCGGGAAGTAGCCGAAGTGCTGGCGGATCAGGTCAGAATGATTGCAGACAGTGACTTCGGATTATCGGTTACCGGTGTAGCCGGTCCGGGATATTCTGAACGCAAGCCGGTTGGGCTTGTGTTCGTCGGACTGGCGGAACGGGGCCGGCCTACGCAGGTCTATGAGCTGAACCTTAAGGGTACGCGGGAGAACATCCGTCTGCGGACCGTCAAGTCGCTTCTGTACCGTCTCTGGCGCAGGCTGGAGGAGCGCAGGGTGGATACACCGCTTGAAGGGTCAGCCTTGCAATAACCTTAGTACCCAGTATATAATTCAAGTATACGGAAGAACCGTGGCACTGAGATATCCTTGCTGCGGTTTTTTGTTATATTGAGAGGCATGAACCTGCAGCCCGTCCTTTGAAAGAAGGCACTGTCCGATGTCCGGTGATCGATATTCTGGGGCAGCCCCAGATCCGGAAGGAGGCTTACAATAAAAGGGAGTATTCCCCCGCAGGATAAAAAAAACGAATGTATGTTCGAAAAAAAGCTTGGCAAGACCTCCAAAACACGTTATTATAGTACTATAAACAGTGAAGGAAGTGGTCTGATTGTCAGATCGTCGTGCAGCGCTTGATATGGCGCTTCGTCAAATAGAAAAACAATTCGGTAAAGGTTCGGTTATGAAATTGGGAGAATCCAACCACATGAAGGTGGAAGTGGTACCTAGCGGATCTTTGGCACTTGATATTGCACTAGGTATTGGCGGACTTCCCAAAGGACGTATTATTGAAGTATATGGACCGGAATCTTCCGGTAAGACAACAGTTGCCTTGCATGCGATTGCAGAAGTGCAAAAGGTCGGCGGACAAGCTGCATTTATCGATGCCGAGCATGCGCTTGATCCTAAATACGCTAATGCACTTGGAGTTAACATCGATGAGCTGCTGCTGTCCCAGCCAGACACGGGCGAGCAGGCGCTGGAAATCGCTGAAGCACTTGTCCGCAGCGGTGCGGTTGACATTATCGTAGTAGACTCTGTGGCAGCATTGGTTCCGAAGGCCGAAATCGAAGGCGATATGGGCGATTCCCATGTAGGCTTGCAGGCCCGCCTGATGTCTCAGGCTTTGCGGAAGCTGTCCGGGGCAATCAACAAGTCGAATACTATTGCGATCTTCATTAACCAGCTTCGTGAGAAGATTGGTGTAATGTTCGGTAATCCGGAAACAACTCCCGGCGGCCGGGCATTGAAATTCTACTCTTCCGTACGTCTGGATGTGCGCCGCGTTGAGAGCATTAAGATGGGCAACGATGTGGTGGGCAACCGCACTAAGATCAAGGTTGTAAAGAACAAGGTAGCTCCTCCTTTCAAGCAGGCTGATGTTGATATTATGTATGGTGAAGGGATCTCCAAGGAGGGAAGCCTCGTGGACATCGGCACTGAAATGGACATCGTCAACAAGAGCGGTGCCTGGTACTCTTATGAAGGTGAGCGTCTTGGACAAGGCCGTGAGAATTCCAAGCAGTTCCTGAAGGAACATCAGGATATTGCCCTGTTGATTGAGAATAAGATTCGTGAAGCAAGCAATCTGTCAACGATTGTGGCTGCGCCAACCGAATCTGAGATAGCAGCGGAGCAAGAGGAAGAAGAGAATTTGCTGCTTGAAATCGAATAACTTGATATTCAATCTTCTGTAATTAATACTAGGTAAGATATCGAGCGCCCTGTGAATGATCTGACAGGGCGCTTTTTCGTAAAATGAACCAGACTTACATTAGCAATGAGGTGACAGCCAACCATGGTAATACAATTAAATCCCGAACCCGAAGAGCAGGACGAGCAGGTGCTGGCTGATTTTCCTGCGGATGAGCTGCTGGTGATTACACGGGTGGAACGGCAGAAAAAGTCTGACCACCGCTATATTATTCATTTTGGCGCCTATCAGATGACCGTTCATGAAGATGTCATGATTAAATACCGGATGATTACGGGCAGCTCTTTTATGAAGGCTGATCTGGAAGAGATCGTTGTAGCGGATGAACGCCAGCGGGCTTATGTGGAGGGACTGCGGTATCTGGAGCGCAAGCCCCGGACGTCTCAGGAGATGGCCCGCCGTTTACGGGAGAAGGAAATAGGAGAGACTATTATTGCCGAAGTTCTGCTGCGACTGCAGCAGGAACGTCTGTTGGATGATCCCTTGTATGCCAAGCAATGGGCAGAGCAGCGTATTACGAGCCAGCGCAAAGGCAAGCTGTGGATCCGTCAGGAGCTGCGCGAGAAGGGCATCGACAAGTCGCTGATTTCGGAGGCGCTGGAGAATATTACTCCCGAGCAGGAGCTGGAGAGCGCCTTGCAGACGGGGCGGAAGAAATGGAATCTGATCCGCGGCGATGTGAACGACAAGCGCAGAAAGACCGGCGCATTTCTCATGCGGCGGGGATTTTCCGGGGATATGGTGCGTCAGGTGCTGAACATTTTACGCGGGGAAGAAGATTTTGAAGGCGAAGAAGAGGAGATTTACTTCCCTGACTGATTGTCTTGACTTTAATGCAGTTATCGACTCTCTTGACAATGTCTTTTTATAAATAATAAAATATAACATGAATCGGCCTACATAAGAATCCTTTTTCCTTCCCAAAAAGCAGACTCTTATGGAGCGGTTCGCGTACAACTCATATGAAATGTAATCGCCGGATAAGGCGGGCAGTGTGCATGTGCAGCATGTGCAGTATGGCAATCGGTGTATTACCGGTTTTTTGTATGGTGATGAACGGATTAGTTTAACAACTGCACAAATTCCCAAGGCTTGTTCTTGGAGGAACCAACGAGGAGGTGAACAGAATGCATCCTGCAATCTGGGTCATAATCGTTCTCGTTGTAGCTGCATTATTCTTTGGATTCGGTTATTTTATTCGTAAATCCCTTGCAGAAGCTAAGATTTCCAGTGCTGAGAAGGAAGCCGTAGTCATCGTGGAGAACGCGAAGAAAGAGGCAGAAGCGCTGAAGAAAGAAACGGTACTTGAAGCTAAGGACGAAGTCCATAGAATCCGCACCGAAGCTGAGAAAGAAACTCGTGAGCGTCGGAATGAAATCCAACGGCAAGAGAGACGTTTGCTGCAAAAGGAAGAATCGCTGGATAAAAAAATGGAATCGCTCGAACGAAAAGAAGAACAAGTAGCTAACAAAGAGAAACGAATTGACGAAACACAGCAGCAAATTGATGTTATTTACAAGAATCAAGTCACTGAACTGGAACGCATCTCCAATTTGAGCATCGATGATGCCAGAAGTATCATTCTGAGCAATGTTGAGCAGGAAGTCCGCCACGAAACCGCACAGATGATCAAGGAAATTGAGCAGCAGGCTAAGGAAGAAGCGGACAAGAAAGCCCGTGAAATCATTACCTTGGCGATCCAGCGCTGCGCTGCTGATCATGTGGCGGAAACCACTGTGTCGGTCGTAACGCTGCCTAATGAAGAGATGAAGGGCCGGATTATCGGCCGCGAAGGCCGCAACATTCGTGCACTGGAAACTCTTACTGGTATTGATCTCATCATTGATGATACGCCGGAAGCGGTTATTCTGTCAGGCTTTGATCCGATTCGCCGCGAAGTGGCCCGTACGGCACTTGAGAAGCTGGTAGCGGATGGACGTATCCATCCGGCCCGAATCGAGGAAATGGTAGAGAAGTCCCGTAAGGAAGTAGATGAACGGATTCGTGAATACGGTGAACAGGCTACCTTCGAGGTAGGCGTTCACGGATTGCATCCGGATCTGATCAAGATCCTGGGCCGTCTGAAATTCCGTACAAGCTATGGTCAAAACGTACTCAAGCACTCCATGGAGGTTGCTTATTTGACTGGACTGATGGCCGGTGAGCTTGGGGAAGACATCGTGCTTGCAAAACGCGCCGGACTGCTGCATGATATCGGCAAAGCGCTGGATCACGAAGTGGAAGGTTCGCACGTGGAAATCGGTGTCGAACTGGCGAAGAAATACAAGGAACATCCGGTGGTTATCAACAGTATCGCGTCCCATCATGGAGACTGCGAGGCTACCTCGGTTATCGCCATGCTGGTTGGAGCAGCCGATGCTTTGTCGGCCGCACGCCCTGGCGCCCGCCGCGAGACCCTGGAAACGTATATCAAGCGTCTGGAAAAGCTGGAAGAGATCTCGGAATCCTTCGAAGGCGTGGAGAAATCCTATGCTATTCAAGCGGGCCGCGAGGTTCGCGTGATGGTGCAGCCTGAGAAGATCGACGATGCCGAAGCTTTCCGTCTGGCCCGCGACATTACGAAGATGATCGAGAGTGAACTGGATTATCCGGGTCATATCAAGGTTACCGTAATCCGCGAGACACGGGCAGTAGAATACGCTAAATAACAAGGAAATCGGCCCCTCTGCGGGGCCTTTTTTCTTTCAGGAGGAGAACATCATTAAAGTTCTGTTTATCGGAGACATTTGCGGGAATACCGGCAGAAAAGCGCTGCGTGAAATGCTGCCTACCCTGAAGGATAAATATCAGCCGCATATCATTATCGTTAATGGAGAGAACGCCGCTGCCGGCAGAGGGATTACCTCAGCCATTGCCAATGAATTTTTCAATTGGGGTGTGCATGGGATTACGATGGGGAATCACACTTGGGACAACAAGGATATTTTTGAATTTATCGACGATGAGCCGCGGCTCATCCGTCCCGCTAATTTTCCACCAGGCACGCCAGGCCGGGGCTACACAGTGATCAAAGCGAACGGTAAACAGCTCGCGCTTGTCAATCTGCAGGGACGTACGTTTTTGCCGGCTATTGATGATCCGTTCCGCATTGGTGAAGAGATTGCCCAAGAGCTCCGGCAGAAGCACAAATGCATTCTTGTTGATTTTCATGCCGAAGCTACTTCCGAAAAGATCGCCATGGGTTATTACATGGATGGACTGGCTTCGATTGTGGTCGGCACACACACCCATGTACAGAGCAACGACGAAGTTATCCTGCCGGGAGGAACTGCATATTTGACCGATGCCGGGATGGTTGGTTCAAGAGAAGGGATTCTGGGTATGGAAAAGGATGCGGTACTGTATAAATTTACTACCCAGCTTCCGGCAAGATTTGTAGTGGATGAAGGCAAGTGGCAGCTCCATGGCTTGTTCGCAGAACTTGATGAAGCTACAGGTAAGGCGACACGTGTTGAGAAGATCCGGATGCGTGAAGGCGAATGGATAATGAGCTAGGTTGTGTTCCAAGTAAATAGGTTTTTCGAGAATAATCGCTGGTTTTGGGTAAAGTGTGATATTTATTATATCGAGAAAGAGTATCTTTTGTCCTAATTTCTCCGGAATGGTCCGCAAAAAGAAGGAATTAATTCTTCTAACGCGAATAACATCTACAGTAGTGGAAGAACACCATCATTTTCCCAGGGGAGGTACTTACTATGGATGTATTAAAAGTATCAGCTAAATCCAATCCTAATTCCGTCGCCGGCGCGTTAGCAGGTGTTCTTCGTGAACGTGGATCGGCCGAGCTGCAAGCCATTGGAGCCGGAGCACTGAACCAAGCCGTCAAAGCAGTTGCCATTGCCCGGGGATTTGTCGCACCCAGCGGCGTCGATTTGATCTGCATTCCCGCTTTTACAGACATAGTGATTGATGGAGAGGATCGGACCGCGATTAAACTGATTGTAGAACCTAGATAATAGATAGCCATAAGTAGATTTTCGAAGCAAGTTTTGTGTGGAGTCCAATCATTGAAGTTATCCCCGCAAAACTTTTTGAGTGAACCTGTTTACTCCGGTAAGCAGGTTTTTTGCTGTACATTTAGAAATTACAGATGACAAGTTGAGAGATACGTTGTAGGAGCATAAGCTTTGTAGTAGGCCATAAGCCCAAACGAAAGCGAGGTTTATTCTGTGGTGAGGAACAGGCAACGAAGAGTGGCGGATTTTCACTGTGATGTGCTTAGCAAGCTGCAGGCTTCACCGGATATAGATTTCAGGAAAGACAGCCGGCTGGATGTGACCCTGGACCGTTTGCTGGCGGGGGTGTCGAACTGCAGGTTTTTGCCGTCTATCTGTCTACCCGGCGGGAAAAAGCGACCTTTGAGCGCATTCTGGGGCAGATTGAGTCGTTCCGCAATCAAGTAGCCGGTTCAGGAGGCCTGCAGTGGCTGTGCTGGAAGGAGGAGGCAGCAGAGCAGATTAATACACCCACAGGCCGGGGAATGCTCTCCCTGGAAGGTGTGGACGGTCTGGAGGGCAATCTGTTCTATGCCCAGTTGTGTTTTGAACTGGGTGTGCGGTTCATGGGCGTAACCTGGAATTATGCCAACTGGGCAGCGGACGGTGTGCTGGAGCAGCGGAACGGCGGTTTTACGGAGCAGGGGCGGAAACTCATTGACTGGTGTAATGAGAGCGGAATGCTGCTGGATGTGTCGCATCTGGCGCCTGCCGGGTTCTGGGAGCTTGCGGAGCGGAGTGTGCGTCCCTTTATTGCTTCGCATTCCAATGCTGCTGCTGTGTGCGGACATCCGCGCAATCTGAGCGATGAGCAGATTCAGGCATTGATCGCGATGGACGGGCGGATCGGGGTGACTTTTGTCCCGTGGTTTGTCCAGAATGGCGGGGAGGCGAAGGCTGAGGATGTCCTGCGGCATATTGAGCATATTTGTTCGCTCGGCGGCTCCGGGCAGATCATGTTCGGATCGGATTTTGACGGCATTGATTGCTGGGTGGAGGGCCTGGAGCATCCGGGAAAATATGCAGATTTCGCCGAGCTGCTGCTGGCCCGTTATCCTGAAGATGCGGTGAAGGGCTGGCTTCACGGGAATGCCCTGTCTTTTCTCGCCACAAATCTGCCATCCAAGACAATCCAACCGCAGCTGTGAATACCGGTCCCGCAAGTGGCGATTTTTTGACAATCCTGTTCCGATATCGTAAAATGTCGAAAAAAGCTCCCTCTATGTGAAGAGGGGCTTTTTATTTTCAGAGAAATAGATGTATAATGTTCAGTGGCTTGTACAGATACTAGAGAAAATACAAGGAGTGACATTACAATGAGCAAGACTGTACCCGTAGGTGTGTCGGCCCGGCATATTCACCTTACGCAGGAGCACGTAGAAGCATTGTTTGGCCCAGGATATCAATTGACAGAGTTCAAACCGCTGTCCCAACCGGGACAATTTGCAGCAAATGAGCAAGTAGCCGTAATCGGCACCAAAGGAAAATTCGACAAGGTCAGAATCCTTGGACCTGTCCGTCCGGCGTCGCAGCTGGAAGTATCCCGCACAGACGCATTCAGCCTCGGCGTGAAAGCCCCTGTCCGCGAATCCGGCCACATTGAAGGCACACCAGGCATTACGATCAAAGGGCCTGCCGGCGAAGTTGAGCTGGAAACAGGCGTTATTGTCGCAGCACGCCACATCCACTTCCATACCTCCGAAGCTGAAGCCTGGGGCATCGCCGACAAGCAAATGCTGAAGGTACGCCTTGGCGGTGAACGTGGCCTGGTACTTGAGAACGTGATTGCACGTGTATCCGACAACTTTAAGCTCGACATGCATATCGACACCGACGAAGCCAACGCTGCAGGTGCCAACAACGGCGATACTGCTGAAATTGTGGATTAGTCTTAATTTTTTATAAGAAGGAAGAGAGCGGGGAGCGGTCCTCCGCTTTTTTGCATATCAGCAGCAAAGTACCTGACCCAGCTTCCATGCAAAAGTCCCGCGAAACCGGAAAAATAACATTCGGATCTCTGACAGTTGCCTAGCACATACCTATTTTTGCCTCAATATGATGTTGTGGAGTCCACTATTGTAAGGAGGCAAGTGACGGATGCAGAAGAAAAATCTCAGAAGGTTGAAAGGTGCACCGTCGAAACAGGCGCAGCGGCATGTACATGAATTTGAAGGCAGTACTAAATTGGCCGAAGAAGGCGCAGACCGGCATAACCACCGGTTCGCAGGTGCTACGGGGCAAGCATGTGCATTTTGTTACTGGTCACACTACTGTAAATGATGGCCATCAGCATCAATTTAATTTTGCAACATTGATCCAAGCGCCGCTTGTTTAGGCACATGAACTGAGTTAGAGCGGTTTTTAAAAGCAGTCCCTTCCGTTCGTTGATAAGGGGGCTGCTTTTTTTCTGGAAATCTTTTGGACAAAACCAAAACCGGATTAAAAGTACTATCTAATATACGAATCTGTGGTATCATTATGTGTTATGATTTACAACTGCGCTATGTGGAGACACAGGAATAAGCTGAATATGCCCGCACATGATCTGAAAATATATGTATTTCACATTAAGGAGACAACATGACTTTTAATGATTTGAATTTAATCCCGGCAATCCTTAAGGCGTTAAACCAAGAAAATTATACATCCCCCACCCCCATTCAGGAGGAATCCATTCCAGCGGCTCTGGCTGGCCGGGATGTCCTTGGCTGCGCACAGACCGGAACAGGTAAAACAGCAGCATTTTCTCTGCCGATTATTCAGCTGTTAAGCCAGCAGCCTTCCGTAACGGGCGGCAAACGCGGCATCCGTTCGCTTATTCTTACCCCCACAAGAGAGCTTGCCCTGCAAATCTCGGAAAATATTCAGGCCTACAGCAAATTCACCAATATCCGCTCAACAGCTATAGTCGGCGGTGTGTCACAAAAAGCTCAAGAACGGGCATTAAGCCAGGGTGCAGACATCCTGATCGCCACACCAGGCCGTCTCATCGACCTGATTACCCAAAAGCATGCGGATTTGCAATATGTGCAGATTCTGGTGCTGGACGAAGCGGACCGTATGTTAGACATGGGTTTCATTCATGATGTAAAGCGGATCATCGCCAAAATGCCAAACAAAAAACAAACCTTGTTCTTCTCGGCTACGATGCCGACAGAAATTTCGAATTTGATCAAAACGCTGCTGGTGAATCCGGTGAAAATCGAGATTACCCCGGTTTCCTCTACTGTGGACCGTATTGAACAATCGGTCTATCTGCTGGAGAACGGCAATAAGCAAAAGCAATTGAACCGTCTATTGCAGGACAAATCCATTGTGTCGGCATTGGTTTTTACCCGTACCAAGCGGGGGGCTGACCGGGTGACCCGCGATTTGACCCGGAATAATATTACGGCTCAAGCCATTCATGGCAACAAGTCCCAGAATGACCGGCAAAATGCGCTGCGCAACTTTAAAAGCGGAGCCACCCGTGTACTCGTTGCTACGGACATTGCTGCGCGCGGGATTGATATTGATGAGCTGTCGCATGTTATTAATTTCAACCTGCCGAATATTCCGGAGACCTATGTTCACCGGATCGGCCGCACCGGCCGTGCCGGGATGAGCGGAGTTGCCATTTCCTTATGCGAAGCAGAAGAGATCCCGTACCTGAAGGATATCCAGAAGCTGATCGGCAAGACGATTCCCGAAGTGAAGGACCACGCCTATCCAATGTCCGAGAGTACCCAGGCGCTGCTGAGAGACCGTCCGGTCAAGACACCGGCGAAACCGGCGGCAAAGGCGAAGTCCAATCCGGCCCGCAAGCCGAAGTCCGAGTGGTTCACCCAGGGCAACCGCCCGGGCAACAGCTCTGGCGGCGGCAGCAGGAACCGTTCGGGAAGCAGACCGAACGGGGAGCGGGCCCAGCATGCAGCAGCCGGGACAAGCCCTGGAAGTGCTCCCGCCAGTGGAGCGCGATCTGGAGCTGGTGCAGGCAGCCGCCCCGGCAGCGCTGGCGGGAGACCGGGTGAGCGGACAAGCGCCGGGCAGAATAGCAGACCTGCCGGCACCCAAGGCGGCAAACCTGCTGCCAAAGCTGGCAGACCGCAGTAAACTGCGGCACACAGATTTATAGATAACAGCTTCCCTGGGTGGGAGGCTGTTTCTTTGCTTTTTGCAGGAAAACATTTGCCGGGAGTAGGCAGCAAAGGGGAGTGAGAGGTAAAAGTACCTCTGATTTCGCCGGGGGAGGCTGTATTTCGCCACGGCGGTCTGCCTGCAGCGGGCGGCAGGGTATAGCAGATAGCTGGGTAGCGGGCGGCTGCGGATGTTTAAAGGAAAAGCGGCCGATACAACAACAACCGCCAGACTACAGTCTCAGACTGTAACCTGGCGGTTGTTGTTGTCAGCACAATATCAAATGGCTGCCAGATGGTTTGATCCGGCCAGATAAGCTCCCAATTCCTCACGCAGCCCGGAGCTGATGGAGGTCATCGGCAGGCGGAGTGTATCGGAGGCGATTTCCCCATAGGCGCTGAGCAGCCATTTGATCGGGGCCGGATTCGACTCCTTGAAGAGCAGCTTCATCAGCGGGATGAGCCGGTCGAATGCCGCTCTGGCTTCTTCGAGCTGTCCGGCTCTGAACTGTTCATAGATGCCGAGGAATTTGGCGGTATGCACATTGGCCGAGGCCAGCATGCCGCCGGCGGCCCCGCAGCCCAGCATATCGAAGAAATGGAGATCATCGCCGCACAGCACCGGCTTCGAGCCCAGGCGGGACAGCTCAGTGACGAGCAGCGGCGAGCCGGAGCAGTCCTTTAAGCCCACGACATTGTTCATTTCGAGGATGGTGCGTGCGGTATTGACGGACATGCCGACCCCGGTGCGGCCGGGGATATCATAGGCAATGACCGGAATGCCCACCTCGGCCGCTTTGCGGAAATGTTCAATAATGCCTTGCTGGGAAGGACGGCTGTAATAAGGCACGACTACCAGCACAGCGTCAGCGCCTGAATTCGCAGCCAGCTCGGTGCGGGCAACCGTGGAAGCAGTATCATTTGTGCCTGTGCCGATAACCAGCGGAATGCTGCTGGATTTCAATAATTCCCGTGAGGTGTTCACGAGGGTCTGTAATTCCTGTATGTTGACTGTCGGCGATTCTCCAGTGGTTCCATTGACGACCAGACCATGAATATTGTTCTTGATGATGTTGTTCACATAACGCTGGTACGATTCCAGATCGATCTCGCCAGCAGCATTGAACGGGGTTACCACGGGAACATAGATTCCATAAATCTGTTCTTCTGTTAACATGAATATCGTCCTCCAAAATGTTAAAATCCTTTTATCTTACTGTAGCATGGAATATTTCATCGGTGTTAGCTATAATAAATGATGTAGGTTATCAATAATATTGATGTTAGGGTGAGATTATGGATTTAACATATATGCGGACCTTCCGCGAGGTTGCGAAGCGGCAGAGCTTTACCCGTGCGGCTGAAGAGCTGGGCTATGCGCAGTCCAGTGTGACCATGCAGATTCAGAAGATTGAGAAGGAATACGGGGTTCCGCTGATAGAAAGGCATGGACGCGCACTGCGCTTGACTCCGCCTGGTGAAGAGCTGCTGAAGCTGTTCGTGGAAATATTGGACCTGTATGACCGCTCCAAAGAAACCATTGCCCAGCAGATCGGGGGAACTTTGACTATCGGAACGATAGATTCACTTGCCGCCTTTTACCTGCCGCCTTTTCTGCAGCAGCTGAGGACGACGTTCCCAGGGCTGAATATTCATCTGCAAACCGAGCAGGAGGCGAACCTGGTGACCAAAATCAGGGATGGCGAAGTCGATATCGGTCTGATGCTCGACCGCAGCACCACAGATTCGCAGCTGGAACGCATGGTTATCAGGGACGAGCCGCTCGTACTGGTGGCACCCAAGGGCCATCCGTTAGCCAAGCTGGACGGTGTGACGCTGCAGGACCTGAACCAATGTGAGCTGATCGTCTCCGAGGAGAGCTGTATTTACCGCAGCCTGTTTGAGAATCTGCTGCGGGAGCACGGGATCAATTTCCGCATCGGCTTTGAGCTGTCCAACCTGGAGGCGATCAAGCGTTGCGTGCGCAATGGACTCGGGATTGCCCTGCTTCCAAGAATTGTAGCCGAAGAAGAGATTGAGCGGGGCACCCTGGCGGAGCTGGCTTTTGTACATCCCGAAATCCACTTTGATCTGCAGCTGCTGATCCACCCGAAGAAGTGGAAGTCGCTGCCGCTGCAGTCGCTGATTCAGATGCTGCTGGCCGATGCGGAGGCAAAGGCGGTTGCATTGTAAATGGAGGATGCGGAGGTTAAATTAGCTGCCTTATTAATCATCTATGGAGGATAGAGTAACAATGAAAATAATCGAACTTCCGGTTGAATTTGAGTATAATGGTCAACCCAATTATATATATCCAAGCCTGATTGTTTCAGAGAATGAATTAACCCTGGTGGATACCGGATATCCGGGGTTTCTTCCTTTCATTGAAAAGGAGATTGTTGCCCATGGCTATGACATAATGAACTTAAAAAATATCCTGATCACACACTATGATGATGACCATATCGGTTCATTGTACGATTTCAAAGCAAAATACCCTTCAGTTACGATTATGGCAAGCGGAGTGGAAGCGGAATGTATCAGCGGCAAAGTGAAACCGGAGAGATTAGTCCAAGCTGAAGCAATGCTGGAGCATATGCCGGAGGAACAACAAGGTTTTGGACACTGGTTCGTGCAGCGGCTAAAAAGTCTACAGCATGTTTCCGTAGATCAGACCGTCCATGACGGGGAGTGGATTTTAAATCAGCAATGTAAGGTCATTGCCACACCGGGGCATACGTCAGGCCATATTTCTTTGTATTTTCCTGAATTAAGCAGTGTCATTACGGGCGATGCAGCGGTTAGGGACGGGGATGAATTAATTATAGCCAATCCGGATTTTTGTCTGGACCGTGAGCGTGCAGATCAGTCCTTAAATGTCCTGCAGAATCTTCAGGCTAAATCGTATTACTGCTATCATGGCGGAAGCCTGACATTATGAAGGAACACGTACTCCGGTTAAACATAAAGAAGGTTGGGGAGATCTCGTTGATCTGCCCAACCTTTTTTTGATAGATCAGAACCCTAGTAGCTAGAAAAACTGAAACATTGCGATAATACCGAATTTAAGGTTTCATGGTGATATTTTTGTGTGCGCAGGTTGCCCTCCAGGAGCTTGTGAGCCCAGGCTAAGCATTGATAATAGTGAGCGGGTTCATGTACCCGTATTCTGAAATGGCAAAAATCCAAATGGGTCTGATACTCCTCGGCGGTGGGTTCAATACCAAGCAGGCGCAGTTGATCTCTGCGGATGCGTTCGGATTGTACTAATTGTACCTGCTGCTGAGTATTTGAGATCTGGCCCGGATGTACTCTGTACATGAGCAAAACCTCGGGGAGATTCATTAACTTCGTTACTGCTCCTAACCGGTTCCATAGTTCATAATCTTCTGCATGGGGATAATCCAGATACCTGATCCCATGGTTCACAAGTACGGATCTTCGGATCATGATGGTTGGATGCATAATTGTACAGTGAAACAGCTGCCAGCATAGGATCTCTTCATGAGTTATAGGTTTGGTGCTAACACTGTCTTTGCCCAACAAATAAACCTGAGAACCGCAAACGCCGTAATCCGGATGGGTGTCCATGAATTCCACTTGACGCTGGAACCGGTGGGGCAAAGCGATATCGTCGCCATCCATCCGGGCAATATACTCGCCTGTACAACAATCAATGCCTTGATTTAGGCTTGCAATCAGCCCATGGTTCACTGAATGGGCAATCACTTTAATCCGGGTATCATCAAATTTTCGGATAATATCCAAAGTTCCGTCCGTTGATCCGTCATCAATAATAAGCAATTCGAAATCCGAATAGGTCTGGGTTAGAATACTGCAAATCGCTTCTTCAATATATGCGGCCATATTATAAACTGGCATAAGAACTGATATTTTGGCCAAAATGCACACCGCCTATCCTTTTTTTATAAAATTATTGTATGTGAGATTCGTATGTTATGACCTGCATATCTGACTAATTCGCTGTTATAGGCCGGACAGTCCAATCCCTTTTTTATTTGCGTAATTAAATATAGTAAACGATGCAGGAGGGGAATGGACATGAATTTTAATGAGATACAAGGAACCTATGATGTCATCTTTAGCCTGGGGCGGAATTGTCTGGCTGCAGACCAGTTATCGCGTCATATGCGGAGGAAGATCGGGGGTGTTCTGGACTGGGTGGAGTCGCCTGCATTGTCCGGTGTGAGCAACCTCTTGCGGAACCGGTTTTCCAATTTTATGGAACTGCCCAATCTGGCGATTACCGGTATTAATGAAAAGGCCGAATGCTATATTGTACGGGATGCAGCGTATTATATCTTCTCCCACCATGATTTTCCGCTGAATCAGAATACACCTACCCAGCTTGTGAGCTACCCGGAGCTTAGGGAGAAGGTTGCCCGGCGTGTTCCACGGTTTTTGGAGACGCTCAGGAGCGCTAACCGGATTCTATTTATCCGGACGGAAGGAACCATACATGAAACGGCGGAACTGCTGGATGTTCTAAAAGAGCTGGTGTCCGGCGAATTCAATGTGCTGGTGATTAATCAGGCTCCGGTAGGCGGTATTGTTGAAACCCCGTGGCCTTTTCCGAATGTGTGCGCCCTGCAGATCCCCGGGGTTCCTGATGAGTTTCACGATAATGACTATCTGTGGAAAAATATATTAGATAGATTCACAGTCCGCTAGCCTTCTTTGGCGCAAAAAAGGGTTCCGGTATGCAGCAATATATTGACATCAAAAACAGGAATATGGTATATAAAAGGAAGTGTTAGCACTCCTCGCACTGGAGTGCTAATCAGCCGGAAACCATCAGAGGTTACTTTTGAAAGGAGATTTATTTATTCATGGCCAAAAAAGAGTTTAAAGCGGAATCCAAAAGATTGCTGGAAATGATGATTAACTCCATTTATACGCAACGCGAAATTTTTCTGCGGGAACTGATCTCGAATGCAAGCGATGCCATTGACAAAATTTATTACAAAGCATTGGCCGATGAAGGCCTGGTGTTCAATAAAGAGGATTATTACATTAAAGTGGCCGCCGACAAGGCCAGCCGCACCCTGACCATCTCCGATACAGGGATCGGGATGACCCAGGAAGAGCTGGAGAATAACCTGGGGATTATCGCCAACAGCGGCTCCTTTGCTTTTAAGAAGGATAATGAAGCGAAGGACGGCCACAACATTATCGGGCAGTTCGGGGTTGGGTTCTATTCCGCTTTTATGGTGGCTGAGGATGTGACGGTAGTCAGCAAGGCGCTGGGCAGCGACCAGGCCTTCAAGTGGGAATCCCAGGGGGCAGACGGCTACACCATTGAGCCGACGGAGAAGGACACTGTAGGAACCGAGATTACCCTCAAGATCAAAGCGAACACCGAAGAAGACAATTACGATGAGTTCCTGGAAGAATACCGCCTGAAATCGATCATCAAGAAATACTCTGACTTCATCCGTTTCCCGATCAAGATGGAGATTACCAGCAGCAAGCCGAAGGAAGGCAGCGAAAACGAGTTCGAGGAAACCAAGGAAGAGCAAACCGTCAACAGCATGGTGCCGATCTGGCGGAAGAACAAAAACGAGCTGACCGATGAGGATTACAATAACTTTTACACAGAGAAACGCTACGGCTTCGACAAGCCGCTGAAGCATATCCACATCAGTGCCGATGGCGCGGTGGTCTACAATGCGATCCTGTTCATTCCGGAGAACACACCTTTTGACTATTACACCAAGGAATATGAAAAAGGCCTGGAGCTCTACTCCAACGGCGTGCTGATCATGAATAAATGCGCCGACCTGCTGCCGGATTATTTCAGCTTCGTCAAAGGAATGGTCGATTCCGAGGACTTGTCGCTGAACATCTCCCGTGAGATGCTGCAGCATGACCGCCAGCTGACGCTGATTGCCAAGAATATCAAGAGCAAGATCAAGAGCCAGCTCCAGAGCCTGCTGAAGGATGAAAGAGAGAAATATGAGAAATTCTACACTTCTTTTGGCAGACAGCTGAAGTTCGGGGTCTACAATGACTATGGCATGGAAAAAGAAACTCTCCAGGATCTGCTGATGTTCTACTCCTCCAAGGAGAAGAAACAGGTGACATTGGCAGAATATGTGGAAAGAATGCCGGAAGACCAGAAGTATATCTACTATGCTTCCGGAGAATCCGTAGAACGGATCGAAAAGCTGCCGCAGACCGAAATGGTCTCGGACAAGGGTTACGAAATCCTCTACTTCACGGACGATATCGATGAATTTGCAATCAAGATGATCATGTCCTATAAGGAAAAAGAATTCAAAAACGTATCCAGCGGCGATTTAGGGCTTGAAGAAAATGCCGAGGACAAACCATCGGAAGCGGAAGAAAACGAGAACAAGGAATTGTTCGAAGCCATGAAGGGCATTCTGTCCGGCAAAGTGAAGGATGTCAAAGCCTCCAAACGCCTGAAATCCCATCCGGTCTGCCTCTCCACGGAAGGCGAGCTGACGATTGAAATGGAGAAAATCCTCAAAGCGATGCCGAACGGCCAGGAAGTTCAGGCGGACAAGGTGCTGGAGATCAACATCCATCATGATGTCTTCAAATCCCTGAAGGCTGCAGCCGAAGGGGACAAGGAGAAGCTTGGCCTGTACACGAACCTGCTGTACAATCAGGCGCTGCTGATCGAAGGCCTGCAGGTAAATGATCCCGTGCAGTTCACCAATGATATCTGCAAAATCATGGTGTAATCCGCAGCGGCTCTGTCCTGCGCTAAATACAATAAACCCGCCTCCGGTGTGGTCAAGCCCCTATTTTGTAGACACTGAAAAAAGACCCTAGGCTGTAAGCTGCTTCCGGTACTCCACCGGAGGCAGCTTATTTAGTCTTCGTTGCGGTCGATACTGGTTGTAAAATTGAATATAGGCTTCAATTCGTCTTTGTGCCTCGTCCAGATTTCGGATATCATAAGGGTAGAGCCCTTCCGTTTTGAGATGCGAGAAGAAGCTCTCCATGGAGGCATTGTCATAACAATTTCCTCGGCGGGACATGCTGATTCGGGCGCCAACCTTTGGCAGCATGTCATGGTATGCATGAGACGTGTATTGGAATCCCTGGTCGCTGTGAACGATCAGTCCGGTCACGTCTTTTGTCTTGTTAAAGGCTTTCTCAAAGGTCTGTAGAACCAGTGGATTGTCATTTTTCTGACTCATGTGGTAGGCTACAATTTCATTGTTAAACAAATCTTTCACCGCAGAAAGATAGAGCCACGATTCTCCCACCCGGTATTGAGTCACATCGGTAACCCATTTTTGGTTAGGAGCATCCGCCTTGAAATCTCGCTTCAGTAAGTTTTTAGCGACTCGCCCTCCGTCCGAAGATGCGTAATTACAGCGATGTTTTCGCCTTATTCGTGACCGGATTCCAAGTACCTGCATGAGCCGTAGCACCTTCTTATGATTCATCCAGACTCCATGATCCTGCAGCAAGAATAACTGGATCTGTCGGTATCCGTAAACTCCGTTGTAGTGCTCGTAAACCTTCTTCACAAGTTCTCTATCTTCTCGGTCCCGATCGAATGCTTTGCGCTTTAGAAAGGCGTAATATCCGCTTCTGGAGACCCCAAACACTTTGCACAAATGACGAACCGGATATTCACTTGAGGCTCTCTCAATCGTTACATACCGCTCTGTTTCATCTCCTGCATCCAGATTTCCAAGCACTTTTTTAGCATTTCGTTCTCCTGTTTGAGCCATTTGACCTGTCTTTCTTGATCGACATATTGTTCTCGCCGTCCTCGCTGGTCCACAAGTCCGAACTCTCCCAGTTCCCGGTATTTCCTCATCCATGTTTTCAACCGATGTCTGTCTGTAATTTCGAACTTCTCCATAATTTTACGATAGGTCCAACCTTCGACCATATGAAGACGTATTGCCTCCAGCTTTGTTTCATAAGAATACGTTTTAGACTTCTTTCCTTTAATCGCTGGCATAAAAAATGCACCCCCTAGAATTCATCGGATAAACCAGGGGTTTATTCCAATGTCTATTCTAAGGGGTGCACTTCAGTGATTGCCGGGGCGGTTTTTTTTGTACCAGCATCTAAATGAACAAGTTTACAGGTAAGCGGGATGGAGGGATTTAAGTTTACGTTTTCTACTTGGATTAGCTACAGGCCCAGCCGGGAGAAGCGTGAGAAGGAATGTTGCACCTGCTAGGCGGGTTGCCCGGAAACACCGGAAGAAATGCCGTTGTTAAAGCGCCGAAGGCCGGATCGCCCGGAAACAAGAGCAGAAATGCCGTTGTTAAAGCGGCAAAGGCCGGATCGCCCGGAAACAAGAGCAGAAATGCCGTTGTTAAAGCGGCAAGGGCCGGATCACCCGGGAACAAAAGCAGAAATGCCGTTGTTGATGCGCCGAAGGCCGGTTTGTTCTGAGGTTTGCTTCATGCTCTGCTGAAGCTCTCAATAAACTTCGCAGCCAGGGAGGACAGATACTTGTCTTTCATCCAGACGGCGGCGACCCGGGTATTCAGTGAATCGCTGCGGATTTTCTTCGCTGCCACATTGCTGTTGCTGGCGAGCGTGAAAGCCGACCGCGGAATGATGCCGATCCCCAGGCCCGCATTCGCCCAAAGCAGGGTGGTGCGGGCATCGTCATTCATGCAGAAGAACTGCGGATCAAATCCGTTCTCCAGGCAGGTCTCACGGATAAGCTGCTCGAAGCGCCGGTAAACAATAAGCGGCTGGTTCCGGAGCTCACCGATTTCAATCTCAGGCTTTCCGCCCGTCCAGTCATATTCTGGAGCCATCACGGCAATCATAGGTTCAGACACCGTGTAGACACACTCCAGGCCCGCGCTGCTGAACGGCGTGCGGACGATGCCGATTTCGACAATACCTTTGTTCAACAGATCGATAATCCGGTAGGTATTGCCTTCATGGATTTCAAATTTCACCCCTGAATAGTTGTGATGGAACTCCACCAGCCGGTCCTGCAGCAAGGTAGCCGCCGACGAAGATACGGTGCCGATGGAAAGTGTGCCGGACACACCTTTTACGAAATCCTTAAGCTCCCGGGTGGTAGAGTCCGTCAGCTCCAGAATCTGCTGTGCCCGCTCCCTGAGGATCATTCCCGCTTCAGTCAGCTGTATGCTCCGCGGACCGCGTTCCACCAGGACCACGCCAAGCTCCTCCTCCAGCTGCTTGAGCTGCTGGCTAAGCGGCGGCTGCGCCATTTGCAGCTTTCTCGCCGCCGATGTAATTTGACCTTCTTCGGCAATCGCCAAAAAATATTTCAACTGGCGGATATCCATAAGTGTACCTCCGGTTTGTGTTCTCTGCCATATGCGAATCGTATCGCATGGATATGAAACCAATATTATTAATATGTAAGCAGGTATGACATAATCATAACGGGTCTTCTTTTATTTTCATAGCTCTTACATACTAATGAAGTTAGGTGAGGATTACTGTGTTCAAAATGGCTGTATTTCTTAAACCCTACCGGAAAGAAGTGATACTGGGACCGGTCTTCAAGCTGCTGGAGGCGATTCTTGAACTTCTGCTGCCAACCATCGTCGCCCTGATTGTCAACAACGGGATTGGCCGCCACGACAGCGCGTATGTGTACCGGATGAGCGGGCTGATGGTGCTGATGTCATTGCTGGGCTTCAGCTGTTCTATGGTATGCCAATATTACGCTGCCCGGGCTTCACAGGGGTTTGGCACTTCATTGCGCAATAAGATGTTTAAGCATATTTCAGCGCTCTCCTATGCCGAGCTGGATACCTTTGGCACCCCTTCGCTGATCAACCGGATCACGAATGATGTGAACCAGCTGCAGCTTGCGGTGGCGATGCTGATCCGTCTGGTCATCCGTGCCCCGTTCATCTGTATCGGGGCAATTATCATGTCCATGATTCTCGACTTCCGGCTTTCGCTGATCCTGCTTGCGGCGACTCCGGTCATTGGTGTGATTCTGTATTTCATCATCACCCGCAGCTCGCCGCTCTACCGCAAATACCAGCAGAAGCTGGATCATCTGGCTCTTGTGCTCAGCGAGAATCTGTCCGGCATCCGCGTGATCCGCGCCTTTGCCAAGAGCCGCAGTGAGAAGCGGCGCTTTGATGCCGCTTCGGAGGATCTCACAGCGACGGCAATCCGCGTCGCCCGCATCTCCGCCTGGCTGGGGCCCATGACAACGCTGGTGGTTAACGCAGCAATTATTGCCATTCTGTGGGCAGGCGGCATCCACATTGATGCGGGACGGCTGTCCCAGGGGGAAATTATTGCTTTTATCAACTATGTGACCCAGATTCTGCTGGCGCTGATTGTGGTCTCGAATCTGGTTATTATTTTCACCAAGGCCTCTTCCTCGGCGAACCGTGTGAATGAAGTGCTGGGTACGGAAGCCTCCGTTCCGGATACCGGGAATTACTCACTCCCCCGGACCGGCCAGCAGGCTCCGGCGATCACCTTCGAGCATGTCTCCTTTGGCTACAACACCACCGGTGAGCTGGCACTGCATGATATTTCAGTGGCCATTAACCGGGAGAGACCGTAGGGCTGATCGGCAGCACAGGCTCCGGGAAGTCAACCTTCGTGAATCTGATTCCGCGTTTTTATGATGCGGTGGAGGGAGAGATACGGGTGGATGGAGTAAATGTCAGGGATTACGGGCTGGAGCAGCTGCGGAGGAAAATCGGCATCGTGCCGCAGAAGGCTACGCTCTTCAGCGGCACCATTGCTGACAATATCCGCTGGGGCAAGCAGGATGCCTCGCAGGAGGAACTGCTGGCCGCCGCCTCTGTCGCCCAGGCCGAAGAGTTCATCCAGAAGCTGCCTGAAGGGCTGGGTACTCCGGTTGCGCGTGGAGGATTGAACCTGTCCGGGGGACAAAAGCAGCGGCTGACCATCGCCCGGGCGGTTGCCATGCGCCCGCAAATCCTGATTCTGGACGATTCGGCAAGCGCACTGGATTTCGCCACGGATGCCGCGCTGCGCCGCGCACTGAAGGAGAGCAGCGGGGAAATGACTGTATTGCTGGTCTCCCAGCGGGTAAGCACCGTCCGCCAGGCGGATGTAATCATCGTCTTTGACGAAGGCCGGATCGCCGGTATTGGCACACATGAAGCGTTATTGGAGAGCTGCGGCGTATACCAGGACATCTGCGGGTCCCAGCTGTCTACAGAGGAGGCGGGGGCACAATGAATGCCGGAGCAACCTGGAAAAGAATTATAGTATATACCAAACAACACCGGGGCATCGCCATTGCCGCCGTGTTCTGTGCCGTACTGAGCGTAGCCGCCAGCCTGATCGGCCCGCTTCTAATCGGGAGGACAGTCGATCAGATGGCCGGTCCGGGACAAGTGGATTTTGATCAGGTCCTCCGGCTGCTGCTGATTCTGGCTGTGGTCTATAGCGTCGGCAGCTTTTTCGGCTGGCTGCTGACGTACTACACCAACCGGATCGCCTACCGGACAGTCTATGATTTACGGCGCGAGCTGTTCGACAAGCTGAACGTGCTGCCGCTGAAGTTCCATGACAACCATCCGCAGGGAGACAGTATTTCCCGGTTTGTGAACGACATGGATGCGGTCTCGGACGGATTGCTGCAAGGCTTCTCCACCTTGCTTACCGGAGTGGTGACCATTGCCGGAGCGATCGGTCTGATGCTCTACATCAGTCCGGTGATGACGCTGGTTGTGCTGTTGTCGGCACCGGCCGCCTTTTATGTCGCACGGTTCATAACTACACGATCCCAGAAGCTGTTCCGCGAGCAGGCCAGAATTCTCGGCGGATTGAACGGATATGTGGAGGAAATCGTCGGCGGCCAGAAGGTAGTGCAGGCCTTCCGTTATGAAGACCATAGCTTCGCAGAGTTCTCCGGACGGAATAATGAGCTGTACCAGACCGGTGTCAAAGCCCAATTCTACGGCTCGTTGTCCAATCCAAGCACACGGCTGGTGAACAATATTACTTTTTCTGTGATTGCCATGATCGGCAGCGCTCTGGTTATCGGGGGGCATTTCACAGTCGGGGACCTTTCCAGCTTCCTGATCTATTCGAACCTGTTCGCGAAGCCATTCAATGAAATTACCGGTGTCATCACCCAGCTTCAATCGGCAACGGCTTCGGCCCAGCGGATTTTTGCGATTCTGGATCTGCCCCCGGAAACTCAGGATGCTGAAGACGCACGAGTGTTGGGGATCAGCCAGGGGACGATCCAATTTGACAAAGTGAGCTTTGCCTATTCGCCAGAGCGCCCGCTGATCAGAAATTTCAGCCTGGAGGTGAAACCGGGCACGCGGGTGGCCATCGTCGGGCAGACCGGGGCCGGGAAAACTACACTGGTCAACCTGCTGATGCGTTTCTATGATGTGGACAGCGGCAGCATCAAGCTGGACGGTACCGATATCAGGGCGATTACCCGCGACAGCCTGCGCCGCAATTTCGGCATGGTGCTGCAGGATACCTGGCTGTATGGGGGATCGATCCGCGACAATATCGCTTACGGCAAGCCGGAGGCGGCTGAGGAAGAAGTGATTGCCGCCGCCAAGGCTGCGAATGCCCACAGCTTCATCAAACGGCTGCCCGAAGGTTATGCCACGAAAATTTCCGGTTCAGGGGATAATCTGTCCCAGGGTCAGAAGCAATTGCTCACCATCGCCCGCGTCATGCTTGCCGATCCGCCCATGCTGATTCTGGACGAAGCGACCAGCAGTATCGACACCTTGACGGAGGCGCGGATCCAGAAGGCTTTTCTGGCGATGATCTCCGGCCGCACCAGCTTCGTGATTGCCCACCGGCTGTCCACGATCCGCGAGGCAGACGTCATTCTCTATATGAAAGACGGCGATATCGTCGAGAGCGGCACCCATGAGGAGCTGCTGCAACGCGGCGGCCATTACGCCCGGCTGTATAACAGCCAATTCGCGGCAGTGTAATTAGTTAGACACAGAGGAAAAGCATTAAAAAACAGCTGCAACCTGGACTTGAGGATGAGGTCCAGGGCTGGCAGATGTTTTTTAAGTTGTAAAATACCGTTGTTGGTCCGTAGGGGACGTCACAGCCGTTTTGTTCTTCAGGCAGGCAATCTATCCGCCACTGCTGATTTCCTCCTGCCCGGACCACTTAGGCCGGGAATTTGCCCGGCCCGCTCAAAGGGTTAATTCCCGGAGGTCATGCTCCATCAGCAGCAGGTTGCTTTTCATGCCCTTCATACCTGCCCTTGACAGCTTGCCGGATTCGAACATGTGCTGAATCTGGTCTCTCTCCAATTGGATGCCCACCCGGGCCAGTTCATCCAGAGCCGAATCGAAGTCCTCTTTGGCCGAAGGCTCAGCTTCATTTCGTGTATATCTGCCGAGCATCCGTTCATAACGCAGCAGCAAAGAGCTGACATCCTCAATTTCGGCTCCCGCTGACGGCAGCATGTTCTTTAATTGCACAATAACATAGTGGAGGCTGCGAATCCGGAAGGCATCTACGGCTGCCCGTCTCTCCTGAAAGGTTAATCTGGCCTGCTGCAGGATGCCGGATACCTCCATCCATTGCCGGAGCGCCAGCAGGTCTGTTCTGTATTGTTCATCTTTGGTGAACCGGTACAGCGTTCTATTGAGTCTATGCAAATAGCGGTATGCCATGAAGGGGTTCACTTCTTTGTTTTGGATCGCCTGCAGGATGTCCTCTCTTTGCCATTTGAGCGTCTGGATAATCAATGGGCGTTGGAACCTGTCAGCAGCTTCTTCCTTTTTCAGCTTGCGGATCCGCGAATTGTACGTATTGATAATTTTGCTGATGGCCGCTCTGTTCTCGTCATTTGTCTGTTCACTCAACGCAATCACAACATTGCGGAGGATTTCGATTTCAATGTGGGCTTCGTCGTTTTCGGAATCGGCTTCATTTTTAATAAGAAGAGGCAGCAGGTAGTTCGCCGCCAGCAAGGTCCAGAGAATGACGCCCGCCGCCAGAAAAATAATCAGATCCCGCTCCGGGAACGGGTTCCCGTTATCAAGGAGAAACGGCAGCGACAATGTGCTTGCCAGCGTGATCGTTCCGCGCACACCGGATAGGCTCAGGATGAGCGCGTTTCTGATTTTATGCCCCCGGGCGGGCATCTGTTCATTGCTTCCGGGAAGCTTCATGAAGAGAACCCAGATAAAGCGCAGGGTCAGCACTGCAAGTGTCAACACCAGCGTGTAGCTGATCACCTGGGCATGTCCAAGGCTGGAGCTGCTCCAGATGGTCCGGATAATCTCCGGGAGCTGTGTGCCGAGCAGCAGGAAAACCAGTCCATTCAGAACATAAATGATGACGGACCAGGTGCTTTTGGAAACAATGTTCAGTCTGGCGACCTCGGGGTCCAATTTTTTATAGCCAAAGGAGTGGGCGATACCTGCGCTGACTGCTGCCAGGATTCCATTGACTCCAAGCTCCTCAGCCGCCAGAAACACTGCGAAGGGGGTTAAGACCTCAATCAGCATATGCAGCGTTACATTCTCCATGCCCAGTCTGCGCAGCCACTTCACAAATACATATTTCACAAGGGTCAGCAAAAGCCCAAGCACAATGCCTCCGATAGATATTCCTACAAAGCTCAGACTAGCCGAACGCAAGGAGAAAGCTCCGGTTACCATCGCTGCGGCAGCAAACTGAAAGGATACCAGCCCCGAAGCATCGTTGATCAGTGATTCTCCCTCCAGGATTTTCATCGTTTGGTGGGGGATTTGGATTTTCTCCTCCAAGGCGCCAACGGCTATAGCATCGGTAGGAGCGAGTGCCGCAGCCAGCGCAAAAGCCGCAGCCAGCGGAATCACAGGAAGCAGCCAGTTCAGAAAGAAGCCCAGGATGGCTACCGTCATGAATACCAGGCCCAGCGCTAATAAAAGAATGGGTTTCTTCAGGCTCCACAGCGCCTCTTTGTCTGAATGGCGCCCGTCGTTGAACAGCAGGGGAGCGATGAACAACAGTAAAAACAGCTCAGGGTTCAGCCTTAATTCATAATGCAGCGGCAGATAGGTAATCCCAACCCCAAGCGCAATCTGAATAATAGGGACGGAAACGGATGGGATAAACCGGTTCAGCAAATTGGATAACGCGATTGCCGCCAGCATGAGTAAGATGAATTCAAAAATCTCCACAACTTCTACCACCTTGTTTGTGTATTGTCTTTGTGTGTCCGCTGGATAAACGTAATCTTCTTGAACGCGTACTCCGTTAATTTACAGCGTCACACCTTGGTATCTCTGTTTAGGATTCATGCAGCCGCTTGCGCATCATACCCGGTGTACAACCATACGTATTCCGAAAGACACGGATAAAATAATTGGTTTCCATGCCGAGATTCAGCGCGATCTCCTGTACGGGTATATCGGCATTCTCCCGGATTAATTGCAGTGCGCGCTCCAGGCGGAGATTCTGTAAATATTTGTGAGGAGTAATCCCGTATTCCTGCAGGAACAGCCGCTGAAAGTGCTGTACGGAATAGCCTACGGCGGCAGCAAGATTAGAGACCAGCAGCGGTTCGGTAAAATGCTCATTGATCAGGCTTACCGCCTTCTGCAAAGCCTCATTGCGTACGTTCTCCAGCTCCAGCCGTCCAGAGGGGCCAGTGTCAGAAACACTGCGGCGCAGCAGCAGCAGCAGCCGGTAGAGCGCTACGGACAACTCCTGCATCACCTGTTCATCCTGGCGGCTGGCCTGCTGGTTCACAGTGTGCCAGATGGTGCCCACCTGTTCCCAGCACTCCTCGAAGCGCTCCGGGCGCAAGGGAGGGGCGGCAGGAATTATTCCAATCCCTTCCAGCAGACCCTGGGAGAGGTCCCCGTGGAAGCCGATGAAGCCCACATGCCAGGGCTCCAGGGACAGCGGGTAATATTCATGGCCCCGGTCCGGCGGATAAGCGAAAGCCATACCGGGTTCAAGTACCGTTTCCGCACCTGTCTCAAGGTCCCGAAACAAGCCCTTTCCGCTGCGGATCAGAAAGATCTGGTATACGGGAAAACCGCCGGGGCGGACATGATGATACTGGTTGTGCCGGCCGACCGAATAGGGGTACAAGGGAAAACGGTCCGGGTCGCGCGGCATTTCAATTAAGGAGAAGGGGAGCATGATGATCACCTCGTATTCATTTTGTGCTAGTAAAGCGAGTGTATACTCCTACTGCTTGAATGATTTTATCCTATATTATATACAGTATAAAGAATGATTCATGAAATAGACAGGGCTTGTCCTCACATAATATCAGAGAATAATCCCATCTGGACATGGACAACCTACCGAAAGGATAAACCTACCAATGAATATGAAATTATCCCCGGTCAGCAGCAAGCTTCCGGTCATGCTGCATGGAGCCGATTATAATCCCGAGCAATGGCTGAAATATCCGGAAGTGCTGCGTGAGGACATCCGCTTGATGAAGCTGGCTAATTGCAATGTAATGTCTGTTGGCATCTTTTCCTGGGTATCGCTGGAGCCGGAGGAAGGCGTATTCACCTTCGATTGGCTGGACAGCGTTCTCGATACCTTCGCCGAGAACGGGATTTATGCTTTTCTGGCTACCCCGAGCGGCGCACGTCCCGCCTGGATGTCAGAGAAATATCCGGAAGTGCTGCGGGTAGAACGAAACCGCGTGCGCAATTTGCACGGCGTCCGGCACAACCACTGCTACACTTCGCCGGTGTACCGGGAGAAGACAGCTCTGCTGAACGGCAAGCTGGCTGAACGGTATGCGAACCATCCGGCTGTCATCGGCTGGCATATCTCGAATGAATACGGCGGTGAATGCCACTGTGATCTATGTCAAGCGAGCTTCAGGGACTGGCTGAAGGTGAAATATAACAACAGCCTGGATGAAATGAACCATGCCTGGTGGGCGGCGTTCTGGAGCCATACGTACACCTCATGGAACCAAGTGGAGTCCCCGGCCCCGCATGGAGAAACGCAGGTTCACGGCCTGAATCTGGACTGGCGCCGCTTCGTAAGCGAATCGACGATTGACTTCTGCCAGCATGAGATTGATTCTGTTCGTGAGTATAACCCCGAGCTGCCGGTAACGACCAACATGCACAATATTGACGGCGTCGATTACCGCAAGCTGGCCAAAATCCTTGATGTTGTCTCCTGGGACGCCTATCCGGATTGGGGATATACCGAAGATAATGACGATGCCCGGCTCGCGGCCTGGACGGCGATGCACCATGATATGTACCGCACCTTTAAGCACAAGCCGTTCCTGCTCATGGAAAGCACTCCCTCGCTTACGAACTGGCAGCCGGTCAGCAAGCTGAAGCGGCCCGGCATGCACAAGCTGTCTTCGCTGCAGGCGGTTGCCCACGGCTCGGATTCCGTGCAGTACTTCCAGTGGCGTAAAAGCCGCGGCTCAAGCGAGAAATTCCACGGTGCCGTGATCGACCACAGCGGCCACGCCGAAACCCGCGTCTTCCGCGATGTTGCCGAAGTCGGCCGTACCCTCGCAACGCTGCAAGACGTAGTAGGCACAACCACTCCTGTGCAAACCGCAATTATTTATGATTGGGACAACCGCTGGGCGATTAAGGATGCGCAGGGAATCCGCAACTCGGGCCTAAAATATGAAGAAACTGTGCTTCAGCATTATCAGGCGCTGTGGGAGCTGGGTATTCCGGTCGATATTATCGGTTCGGAGGAAGACTTCTCCGCCTACAAGCTGGTGATCGCACCAATGCTGTACCTGATCAGCGAAGACAACGGCAAACGGATTGAGAAGTATGTCGAACAGGGCGGCACCTTCCTGGGAACCTATTGGTCGGGTGTGGTCGGGGAGACGGATCTCTGCCATTTGGGCGGATTTCCGGGACCTCTGCGCCGGACACTTGGCATTTGGGCCGAGGAGACGGAAGGCTTGCACAACCGGGACCTGAACGGGCTGGTGATGAATTCCGGCAATGCCCTGGGTCTCGAAGGAGACTATGATGCGCATGAAATTGCCGAGCTGATCCATCTTGAAGGGGCAGAGGCGCTGGGCACGTACCGGACAGACTTTTATGCCGGGCAGCCTGCACTGACGCTGAACCGACTGGGTGACGGCCGTGCGTACCATCTCGCTACACGCGTGAAGGATGCCGGATTCTACGTGGAGCTGTATGCAGCGATTGCCAAAAAAGCGGGCATCGTCCGCACCTTGGACACAGAGCTGCCGGCAGGCGTCACGGCCCAATGGCGTACGGACGGCGCAAACGATTATGTATTTGTGCAGAATTTCAGCGGCGTGGAGCAGTCCGTAGAGATGGACGGCAGAGCGTACACCGAACTGGAATCAGGCAAGGCTGTTCCAGCTGTGCTTACACTTCCGGTTCATGGCCTGGCTATCCTGAAGCGGGCGCACTAAATCAGCAGCCAAGCGGCGGTTCTCTGTGAATAGAGAATCGCCGTTTTGCGTGTGTGTTAGCATCGGCTTAATATAGCCTATCGCAAAAAAACTAAACGCTCGGCAGGCATTGTCCGGATAGGTATAATATGGAATAGGAGGCGGATGAATATGCTCGTGGCTATGGACAGGAAAGATTTCGATTCATATAGTGATGAAAGACTCGCATGGGCTTGTATGGAGCCTACCTTCATGAGGATCCGCGGGAAATCTCCAGCAATAAAAGCTGCGGCACTCAAGGAGCTGGGCAAGGGACAGCGGGCACTTTGCATGTTCCGCATCATGTACGATCACAGCTACCGCTCCCCGGCTGAGTTCTACGCTTGGAGTGCTTACTTGCTGGACCAGCCGGGTTATTGGAGCGGAGTGCTGGAGGGGGCGCGTTTTTTTGCAGATGATGCGCTGCGGGAACTGCTCGAAGAGACACAGGAGAGGCTGGCGGAGAGAAACCGCAGATTGGGATTGGAATGGGGCGATGCGGGACTGAAGGATCTCGAAACAGACGAGGATCTGAAGCAGATCACCACCGCCTTGTATGGCCGTTTTCAGCGGATTATACCGAATAGCCACGCCTTAATTGCTGAATATATCCGTGCCCACCCGGAGGAATTCGTTGAGTTCTCCTGATGATTTCAGGCATCTGCGTTTGTTCTGAAACTGCCAAAAGGCTGCAGCGTCCATAGTGAGGACAGTGCAACCTTTTTGGCTTGGAGTCAGGATTAGCAGCAGCTGCTTGCAGAGTAAGCCGATGTCATTTCATAACACGCACGCAGCCCGTTTGTATGTGTATGTCTATATTCCCGGAATTATCTGGCGAGCCATCCGCCATCCACATTCAGAATATGGCCGTTCAGATAGTCGGAAGCAGCGGATGCCAGGAACACAGCAGGTCCTTTCACATCTTCAGCAGTTCCCCAGCGTCCCGCAGGAATACGGTCGAGAATTGAGTCCGCACGGTTCTGGTCGGCACGGATTGGAGCGGTGTTCTCAGTAGCCATATAGCCTGGAGCGATGGCATTGATGTTCAGACCGGAGCCGGCCCATTCATTGGCAAAAGCTTTGGTCAAACCGGCTACGCCGTGCTTGCTCGCGGTATACCCGGGCACGTTGATTCCCCCCTGGTAGGAGAGCATGGAGCAGATGTTGATGATTTTACCGTTGCCTCTTTCCAGGAAGTGGCGGCCGGCGATTTGCGACAGCAGGAACACCGTGTTCAAGTTCAGGTTGATGACATCGAACCAGTCTTTTTCACTGTGGTCTTTGGCTGGAGTGCGGCGGATCATGCCTGCGCAGTTGACAAGAATGTCTACTTTCCCGGTAAAAGCAACAGCCTCGTCGAACATGCCTTGCAGCTTGGTGTGATCGCTCAGATCGCCTGCGATGCTGAGGGCTTTTACGCCAAAGGCTTTGGCAGCGGCTACTGTTTCGTCACTTGCATTGAGGGAAGCGGAGATCACGTCTGCGCCTGCTTCTGCGAATGCAAGGGCAATCCCTTGTCCAAGACCTTGGGCAGCACCGGTTACAATTGCTGTTTTACCTGCCAAACTGAATAAAGATGACATATATTATTCTCTCCTTTTATGCACATTGATGAGCATCCTGCGATGCTTCGAGGGATACTGAATCTACCCGCATTCGATGTTGACGCCTGCTTTCCGGAACTGCTCGACAGTTTCTTGTGCAAGACCGCTATCGGTAAGCAGCACGTCAACTTCCTGCAATGAAGCGAACGTGCGCAGCGCGGTATGCCCGAATTTGTGATGGTCGCATACGGCGAACACTGTGCGGGCAGTGGATACCAAGGCTTGCTTGAAATCGATGAAATCACCGGTGTAAATCGACAGCCCGTGTTCTATATGAACGGCTGTAGCCGACAGAAAGGCTTTTTCTATATTAAGCTTTTGGACATAGGAGACAGCTTCAGGACCTGCCAGCATATTGCGGACACGGTAGCCTCCGGGCACGACAAGACGAATGCGGTCTTTCTGAACCAGTTCGCTGATGATGTACACATCATTGGTGATGACCGTCAGCGGGATGTTGTCCAGCCTCCGGGCAATTTCAAGCGTGGTGCTGCCGCCGTCCAGGGCAATAATGTCATCCTCGGCAATATGGGCCAGCGCCAGCTGCGCAATCTCCGTTTTTTCATCGGAATATTTATCCAAAGGGTTCTTGGAGGGCAGAATGCCGAACTGGTCGCTCTGGGCCAGCACGGCTCCGCCGTGGACACGCATAATCAGCCCCTGTTCCTCCAGCTTGCTTAGGTCCTCGCGGATTGTTTTTCCTGTCACCTGGAGCTTGTCGCTCAGCTCGTTCACCGTTACATCCTTCTGGTTGAGCAAAACTTCCATAATCATCTCGTGCCGCCGTATCGGGTTCATCCGCTTGCCTCATCTTTCCGTAGTTGTTTTTGTTCTATTGTAATTCTTTCATGCCTACGGGGTCCATATCATCATAACGTTTATTGTCGCCGGCCATGCTCCAGATAAAGGTGTAGTTATGCGTACCCACACCGCTGTGGATGGACCAGCTTGGAGAAATGACTGCCTGTTCATTGTGCATTACGATGTGACGGGTCTCGGTAGGCTCGCCCATGAGATGGAACACAATGGAATCGTCCGGAAGATCGAAATAGAAGTAGGCTTCCATCCGGCGCGGGTGAGTATGGGAAGGCATTGTATTCCACATGCTGCCCGGTTTCAGCTGGGTCATTCCCATAACGAGCTGAGCGCTTTGCACACCACCTGCATGAATGAAGCGGTGAATGGTGCGTTCGTTGGAATTCTCCAGACCGCCCATTGCGCCGGATTCGGATTCGGCCAGTGTTGTTTTGGTAGTAGGGTAGGACTGATGTGCAGGAGCCGAATTCAGGTAGAACTTCGCAGGTTTGGCGCTGTCAGCGCTTTTGAAAATAACATCCTTGGCGCCTTGCCCTACATACAGACATTCTTTGAAATCTATTTCATATTCTGCTCCGTCTACAACAACCGAACCTTTACCTCCGACATTGATCACACCCAGTTCACGGCGTTCGAGGAAATAAGTAACCCCCAGATCTTTCAGGTCAGTGGTGAGCACGACATCCTTATTCACCGGATTAGCCCCGCCTACGATCATACGGTCTTCATGGGTCAGGACAAGCTTCAGTTCATCCGGAGCAAAAATGACTGGAATGTGGAACTCCTTGCGCAGACGCGCGGTGTCAAATTGCTTAACTTCGTTGGGATGGGATGCGAAACGTCTTTCCATTGAATGTTCAATCTCCTTCGCAAACATATTTTCGTTCGTATAGGTACAATTTAATCCATATAAGTTCATTTGGCAAGAGATAATCTTTTTTAGTACGTTTATTTTAGTTTATTTATTGGGTTTAGATATTGCCATGTGAACCGAAAGCGTGCACAATAGAACTGAAATAAGAGTGAATTTCCAATTGGAGCACCAACTGTCGCGGACTAGGCGTGAGCAGTGCAGGCAGTGCAGACCCGGCAGGTAAGCCACTGGCTACAGGGCGGGTGTGTATGGGGCGGCGGCCCCGCCGGAATCAAGGGGTAAAAATACCCTTGAAATGACCCGGAAATGACCCAGGCGCAGGCAATAACAGATGCCGAATATAAAAATTGGTGGAGGGGAACGGAAGTGGGAGAATTACAAGCTGCGGCGGGTGCGCATCAGGCCCGGCAGAACGAAATTATCTATAATATCGCAATCGAGGCGGAACGCCTCCCGCTGCTGGACAGCGGGCTGTGGTTCCATGACGATGTGCGGAACAACTTTTATTATGCTTCATATCTATTTGCTGCTGCGGTGGAGCCCGGCTTTGAGCTGCCTTTTGACCGGGAGGCCGGCAAGTGCAAGGCAGAGGCTGTGCTGCTGGAAACGGTGCTGCTGCAGAACCGGCAGCCTGGCACCTGTTTATACGGGCATTGGCCGCTCGGCCTGCATCCGCTGCCGCGCGAGGCTGCGCCCCATGAACTGCCCGTGGAGATCATGGGCAGCCTGATGGTCTGGTTCTGCAAGCATTACGGAAGCAGGCTGGGTGCCGGATTGCGGATTGCTTTTCATACAGCAATCGGGCATATTTACCGGAGCGGCTTCTACCGCAAGCCGGTGGTCCACTTTGGTCATCATGAGGCCAAATATACGGCGGCGAAGCTGATTTTCGGCAAGCTGTTCGAAGATGAGGAGCTGCTGGCAGACGGGCGGAAAAGCCTGGAGAATACACTGGCGTATATCCGGGACAAGGGAATGCCGGAATACGGCAGTCTGCCGTGGTTTTGGCACTGGGTGCAGGCATTCACCTGCGCGTGGGACTTGGAGGAAGACAGCGGGCTGAAGAGTACGCTAGCTGAAATGCTGGATCACCTGTGGAAGGAGCGGGGCCAGTTTTATCTGCAGGGAGCCTGGGTAGGCGCGCATTCCCGGGGCTGGCCGCATGATGTTCCGGCGGATGGCAACGTGCTGCACGACTATGTGCAATTTGGGGATTTCAAGCTGCCGCAAGCCATGCCCCGCACCGAATATGCCGGATTCCTCTTCTATGAAGCGCCGGGTCAGGTGCGGGCGGCTGCGCTGAACCGGCAGACCCCGGTGGAGGTCGCCAAGGTTACGCAAAAAGTCGTTCCCGAAGATCCGAGCCCGCAGCCGCTGATTCATTCATATGCATATATTACTGATAGCTTCGCAGCAGGAGGGCTATGGGAGCGTGTAGAGGAGTTCGACAACGAGCAGCTGCGTTGGGCTTTTTCACTGCCGGTGTCTCCTGAATATGCCGTGAACCGGCTGTATTTCTTCCATCCCGGTCAAGGCTGTCACGCGGGAGATCCCCGCCATCAGAGCCGTTATATGGAAGTGCTGTATCATCAGGGCATTATCCTGGCCTTGTTCCCGGTGCCGGAGGGTGAAGCCGACACGATTGTGGGTGTGCTGCCTAATGGCCAGTGGATGAAGGAGCCCACCGCGCTGTTCGGCAAGGCAGGCGAGGTCTATTTTGCCGTATATCTGTCCCATAACTATCAGCTGAGAGAGCGGGAAGGATACCTCGAAGTGTCTGCCCAAGGGATGCGGAGCGGTGTGGTTGTGGAGGCCATTAGCGTTAAAGAAGCTGCCGAGCGGGGGACCGGTGATCTTGCGGCGTTTGCGGCAGAACGGGCAGCACAAGCTCCATCTTTTGAAGCAGGAGCCGACTTGGCAGTTCAATATAACTCCATCAAAGGAGACCACTTGCAATTAAGCACAGATCGTCTTACTTCAACAAAAGCTCTACTGAACGGCAGTCCCATCTCATTGGATCATTATACGGTTAGCGGAAGCTAGAGTAGGTGGATATTTTTGAAATGTGAAAAGAACCCGCAGGCACCCCGAAGCCTCCGCGGGTTCTTTGTTGTATAGGAAACTATGATTACTTCCGCAGGTGGATAAAATTCTGCTTAAAATTGTAAAATAAATACTTTGAAACGAACAACGGCAGGAAATATCGTTTTCGGATCGTTGAAGGCCGAGTTCTGTACACAGCGGGAAGTATTTCAGGGTCATTTTCGATGCCACCGCTTGTGGTGTTTAGCACCTCACCCGCTGAGCCTTGCATACTCCCCCGATTTGCCATTAGACTGGTTATCCTTTACAGTAAAATAACGAAGACATCTATATCCTTGCCAATTCCCGGACATGGAGCGGTGACTTGAACCATATATCTACAACAGGGAGGAATATCAAATGATTGCTGCACTTCAAGCCGCCCCACAGGGAGCAACCGCTGTGTTTGAACGCTATTATAAGCATCCGGTGTCCAAGGTGTGGGCAATGCTGACGGATAATGCGCTGCTGGCTAAATGGTTTCCTGAACTTAGAGTCCAGGACCTGTCGGCAGGCGGGAGCATGAAGTTCGACATGGGGAACGGCCATTTTGAAGTTATGGAAATTAAGGATATGATAGTGAATTCTATCCTGGAGTATACCTGGGGGAACGACAGGGTGCGTTTTGAACTGAGTCCTGATGGAGCCGGCTGCCGGCTGCTGCTGATCGAGCACATAACCGAAATCACCGGTCATACGGCCAAAGACCTCTCCGGCTGGCATGTCTGTCTCGACGTAATCGGGGCGCTTCTGGACGGTGGTGAGCTGCACAACCGCAAGCAGGTATGGGAGCAATGGTACGACGAATATACCCGACTGGTGGCGGATTTCCGCCAAGCCTGATCGGTAAAATGATGGTAATTGAATCCCCGCGCACACGACAATTGAATGACCGGATGGATGCCGTCTTTCGGTATTCATGCCTTTTACACGTGCCAAGCTGCTTGTGAACTATGGTGGGAATCTTATTTTAGCGATACAATTAGTTAGGCACAAAAAACAAGGATTTTTAGGAGGATTAAAGTAGATGGATATGAAATACCCGATTGGCACTTTTCAATTTGACGATGAAATTACTAGCAGTGTTACAAGTGTTTGGATCAATGAGATTGAAGCTTTACCAAGATTATTACGGGAGGCTGTAAAAGACTTAGATCATGAACAGCTTGAAACAGCTTATCGTTCTGGAGGATGGACTGTTCGACAAGTCATACATCATCTTGCAGATAGTCATATGAATGCCTACATCCGCTTTAAATTGGCTCTTACAGAAGAAAATCCTATAATTAAACCATACGATGAAACGAAATGGGCAGAACTATCAGACTATAAATTGCCAATTGAACCATCACTTTTACTCCTCGAAACATTGCACAAACGCTGGACTAACCTTTTACGCAGTCTAACTCCTGCTGATATGGAAAAGACATTTATTCATCCGGAATCAGGTAAAGTTTCAATAGGTAAAAATATAGGAATCTATGCTTGGCACGGTAAGCATCATCTTGCACATATTACTTCTCTGTGTAATCGTAAGGGCTGGTAAATGATTTTGTGAACAAATGCACCTTAAATTTTCCTTTTCAGTTCCATCGACGCCTGATTCAAAAAGTTCAGTTCATCTTAAACCCAATGCTTGGATACCAGGCAACCAACATTCTCTGAAAAAGGATAGAGGAGCAACCGGAATGTAAAATGGTCTTTCAAAATCATTTAGGAAACCCTGCCAGCAACGGCGGGGTATTTTATATAGAAGCATACATAAAAAATAGGGTAGAGGTTATCGCTGATCTGTCCAATCCAATGTTCCTCTCTCTGCATACTCTATGAGTAGAAAAATATAGAGGAGGCAGTTTAGCATGGCACAAATCATAGATGTAGGCAGCAGCACCGCATCAACAGGAAGCCAAACCTTGTCCATTCCTATTCTTTCACCGGAACAAAATTTAATCTTAGCTGAATTTGGAGTGGCTACCGTAGCAAGCGGATCCGTTCTATTAAATTCTACAATTGGATTTCAAACTACTCTGGGCACTCCGAGTGTAGTCTTTACCCTATACCGGGACGGTCAGCCTATTTTTAATGTTGGAGCTAACGGTCTTGCTTTAATGGCTATTCAACCTATTTCTATTTCATATTTGGATAGAAGCGTTCCAGCGGGATATCATGGATATTCTTTAGGTGTTTCGAATAACAGTCTGAATATTTTGCTGAATACTGCCAGTGTTACTGGACCTGTCACGTTTTCCGGAGTGTCTATAGGGTAATTGAGATTAAAGCAAACCCGCAGGGCTTGGTATGAAGCCTGACGGGTTTGTTTTTGTTCATTGAAAAACTAATAGCTGAAAGCGAAGCTGGCAAGCCGCAGTTCTGGGCGCTTGGGAATATGGGTATCAAAACCAAAAGCATCGGTAAAAGCCCTGTCGGCCGTAATGGTCTGAAGGGCTTTTTTTTATTTTTCATTTTTTAATTCTTCGTGTTCCATAGCTTAAATTACGCCGTCTCCTCCAATAGCGGTTGCTGTGAATGCTATGGGTCCAAATAGATTTATAGGCAAGTTGCTGTCATTTTGAATTACCAATTCATAGTTGTGGACTCCAAGATAAGGACCATCAACCCACAGAACATTTATTTGAATATCAGTAGTTGTAGTAAAACGATAAAAGGATCTATAAATATCAACTCCAGCCCGCCGAATTATAGCAAAAAATTGACTATTAGCAAGGGCAGTAAGACTAAAGCTACCATTTAACTCGACTCTACTGGAGAAAGAGGCAGGATTGGCCGGGCTAATATTTACTTGCGCTGTGGCTATCTCCGCTCCAGCTCCAGGAATCCCAACAACCGTTGTAGTAATAGTAAACGGGTCTAACGGGATTTTTGCCTGTGAACCATAGCTTATAATTTCTGCCATTTATCATCACTCCATTTCAAGGTTATAGATTATTATATTGTGAATCCGCAATTATAGATTGGACTTAATTCCTGATGAATATATACATTTAAGTTGTACTTTGCTTGATCATATAAACCTAGATAGTAGTGGGGGAATATACAAAAAACACTTTTACCAAAAGAGGCTGATCCGTAGCATGCCGTATTGTGCTCCAGTTTCGCATCAGGAAATTTTTCCTATCGTCATATACATAATGTTCCAAACGGAATATACTCGGTTAATAAACTCTAAAGAAGGAGTTGATTGTAACAATGGTGTTACAACCCGGATTGTTTTATGGTGGAGGTATCAGTATCTTTTTCTTTTTGATTTGGTTGGGATGTATTGGATTAGGGATTTTTGCATTTATCCTATTTGTTAAACTTGCTCTCAGAGCAATTACAGCTTTGGATTTATACAATCACGCAAAAAACCTTGAAATTCGTGAACGTTATGAGTCTGTCCAAAAGGATGATAATGTTTGAGCGCTACATCCTTTGCCTGACATGTCTGTTTGTATTTGCTGCAAGGCGACGTTGGATTTATTTGGCTATCATTGGAGGCGTACGATGATTGAAAGAGAACAAATAATAGAGAATTATTTTGAATCCTGGATTAACAAAAACAATGTTATATTAAGAAAAATCTTCGACCCGAACATTATCTATTCTGAATGTTATGGACCTGAATATCACGGATTACACGCCATAGAAAGCTGGTTTGAAGATTGGAATAAGCGTGGAACAGTTTTTGTTTGGAATATAAAGCAATTTATTCATCAAGGCAATTTAACCGCTGTTGAATGGTACTTTAAATGTGAGTATGAGGCAGAGGTTGGGGAATTTGACGGTGTATCATTAATTGAATTTAATAATGATAACTTGATTGTGAATTTAAAAGAGTTCCAGTCTAAAATACCACACTATTATCCATACAAGTAAATTCAATTGCAATAAGTAGAACAAACCCGTCAGCCTTAAAATGCCTGACGGGTTTGTTTTTGTTTATTGAGCCGTATACTCACTGACTTCGAAGGTAAGGATTTTATCGAACACAACATAATCCATGCGTTTGCTGAAAGGTACTTTGTTGTTATCGTGCTTATTGATTACGTATTTGGCTGGGCCAGATTCGGCATCTCGTACATCGTACCACTCCAAAACGGCATCACTTCAATCATAGTAGGTCATATTCTTTTTGAGTTCCGTTAGTCAGTGTAATTTTTGTTGACCTTTTTAATGTATATGTTTGAGTTTCATCTAGTTCAGTTACGCCTGAATGACTACCTAAGATATCATTCCTACCTATTAGGTATATAGAGTCATTTATAAATGTTGATGCTGCTAAATATCTAGGCTCCAAAGTCATGGGACCAGCAGTCCATGTATCAGACGAATATAATAGAGAAGATGTGAAATAAGAAACCAAAATAGAAAGGATGAATATGGTTAAATTCTGTGCCGGAGAGTGGGGTTACAAAAAAGAAAATATCATAAAATGAGATCAATTTGAGAAAACAGAATGGAATCCGTCTAACGCTACTGGCGCATTCAAAACAGGCGAAGAAATATACGGGTGTATCTGGGGCCGTTGTGAAGGGACAGGGGAGTTTTGTTCCAGAGTGGAAATTGAGAAGGGAAAAACTTCCTGAGTGCCGTAATATGACATGGGGAGGTATGTAGCGAAAAAAGAAATAATAAATTTTAGAATTGGGGGATTTATTTATGAAGTAGTGTTTCAAAATTGTTCGTGATTATTTTTGCAGGGATGTTGTTCTTCTCATTTCAATCAAGTACATATGCAGCAGCAATAGGAACACAACTTAAGGTACCTGAAACTGGATGGACAAGGTTTAATGATAATGTTATCAAGGTGTATTATACTGGTAATTGGGTTACACCAGCGCTTTCGGGTTATTATGGAGGTACCATCAAATCAACGGCAGACATTGGTTCAAAAGTTATGTTTAGATTTTATAGAACCAAAATCCGTATTATTTCTGATTCATCAAGCAGTGAGACGCACACTTCAAAAGCAGAGATCCAAATTGATGGTACGAAAGAAAATTTTCATATAAATTATGTTAATGAAGGTTATCACTTGTTTATGAAAAAACTGGACTAGAGCTTGGAATACATGAAGTAGTTATCACATGCACAGAGAAAAAAGTTACTTCGCTAGACGCGTTTGATATTGAACAATACATAAAATAACCCGCCGGGCGCGTGCCTGACGGATCTAATTTTGCTACGCGGGCGACCTCACCGTCCAAAATAACATCGTCAGCAAACGGGAGTTGCAGCTCAGGATACTGACGGGTGCAGTCGTTATTGTGGCGGGTGTATAGCCAGATCTGTTCGGCTTCCTGGAAGTAGATCTGCCGGTATCAGTATCTTAGGCTCAAATATATAATCGCTGTGACTATATGGACCAGCAACGGTTTGTAATAACACAGGGGATATAAACATAGAAAACCTCCCCTATCCAATTATAGCGTTATGCTACAGAGGACAGAGGAGGTAAGTAATAGTAAGGACTATTCGGTTTTTGTGTACTCACTTACTTCAAAGGTTAGAATCCGATCGAAAATTACATAGTCTTTACGACTGGTAAAAGGCCCTTTATTGTTATCATGCTTGTTGATTGCATATGAGGCAGTACCTGTGCCGGCTTGTTTGTTTTCGTACCAGGCAATGAAGGCATTCACTTCCTCCAAGTTTAGATCAAATTCTTTTTCAAGGCCGGTGCTCATGGTTACGATAAGGATTGCTCTGCCTGTGCTTTGAGGCGTGAGAGCAACTTCATTGGAATTCGAACTCTCACCATTTTCATTTGTTGCACTAACTACATAATAATACGTTATACCTGTTTGGATTTTTGAATCAGAGTATGAATAAGTTAACCCAGTTACTGTTGCTATGTTTTCATACGGTCCATTAGGGCGTGTTCCTCTTTTTATATTGTAAGAATTAGCTGCCTCAGTTTTTGTCCATGTAAGTTCATTTGTAGGGCCATTAGTCTTTCCTTGAAGTATTGGAGGCTCGCTTATATCACCGATAAGTTGAAGCTCAGCTATATTTCCGCGGTAGCCTTGTTTAGCACCAAAATCGGCTGTGATATTTAATTGATACTTTGAAAAGCTTCCAGGACTCTCGATAGTGTATTTTCTTAATTCTTTGGCTTTCCAACTAGGCTGATTTGTTCTTGTGTCTATTACAACCCAACTTGTCCCATTCCAACCTTCGAAAGTCCAAGTTTTCGGAAGTCCATCAACATAGATACTGCCATTTACTGCGGTAATTGTATATTGAGTAATCACTTTAGGGATTTTAAAATCGTATCCCATATAAATTGGAAGGGCATGGGTCGTAGACCAATCATCATCTGTAGTTAAATCAATTTTATCAAATGCTTGATATGCCTTTCCAGCTTCTTCACCAATAGAGAAAGCTTGCCCAGAAGGAGCTGTATTTGATGTCATTTTCAGAGTTAAATCCCCACTTGCCGCAAAAACCCCTTGAACAGAGAATAAAGAAAACATTAGAAAAGCCAAAGTCAAAATAATTTTTTTCACTAAAATTCCTCCTGTAGATTTATTTCTGGTCAATATCTCTTGCTTAAAACACAAAAGTAACAATACAAATTAATCCAAGGATTGTCTAAACAAATATGCCTATATCTGCAATAAAGTGAGTGGATAAGATTAATTTCTTTTTTATCCCAACTTGAGAATATGTTACTTGTTGTTTTTATAGAACGTACGTTTGGTTATAATACAAACAAACGTTCTTATTTAATGGGAGGCGATCAAATGCACATGCACATTGGTCAAACCGTTGAAATCGTATATATGGACAAAGCCGGGAAGATCACACAGAGGAAGATTGAAGTACACGGCATCCGCGATGGCCGCATCCGGGCAACCTGCCTGACCACCGGCGCGCCCCGGGTATTTCTGACCGCCAGCATCCTCGCTTGGCAGCCAGTCACAGAAAAACGCTATGCTTGATGATACTCCGCGTAAGCTGCTGCGGATCATATCTCAGTATCAATATCACTTCAGGCGGATGCCGACTCTCCGAGAGTTGGGACGTTTAAGCGGGCGGCGGCCAGCGGATATTATAAAGGGGTTTAAAGTGCTGGCCGCCGAAAATCACATAACATGGGAAGTGTCTAAGCCGATAGAGACTGCCGTAATTATTGAGGGGTGGGAAAGGAATGTGCCTTACGACATTTCTCCGCAGCGGGGCGTACAGAGCGGCAGGGCCGGGAAGAATATAGATTATTGGCTATACCATTAAGAAGGAGTCACAGTGACCAGATTGGAGGTCATTTAAATGAACAAACTCGACGGCAATGAACACTGGAAAACGAAAATGATCATGACCGAGCATGTTGAGCAGTTCGAGGGTCAGCAGCGTGATGCGGGAATATCGGATGGACAGGAGGATTCTTGGTGTATCACAAAATATTTTGGTGAGGATGCAAGGAACGATTTGGCATGACGCGCGATGTTATGCGCACGGAGATTAGCTAAAAAAGCCCTGCAGACCGCCCCCGGGGCTTTTTCTATTTTTCGGTAACAAATTACTACCGATATGCAGCTGAGTTCAGCAGCAATAGATTATTATACTTCGAAGCATGCTTTTGCTCATCGAGAATAATGCCGTACAAAGTATCCTTATAAACGCCGTATGGAAGGCCGAACCATATCTTCCGATACTTTTCAACTGCAGATAATTCACCTTGGAAGGCTTTTTGTAAACCGGCAGTATACGAAGTAACTTGTTCAGGGGCTTCATTGCTAGCTCCGGTCACTTCATGACCAGTTAATTCCCTGTACATTTGCCGGAACATTTGATTATGCCCTCGTTCATCATTCCGGATAGAGGTAATAACTTCAGCTTGTTCGGGGTTCGGAGCAAGTTGGATGAGTTGGTCATAAAAAAGTTCATCATTTCGCTCCCCTTGGACTGAATTCCTCATTAATTCAAGTGCATCAGGAGTTGATGTTGCCCAAATAGGGACAAATTGTGATCTGAACCAATACGGATACACCATATACATGAGCTTAGGCCTCCAATAATTAGCAAGTATTCTATAACAACCAATCATATGCGCATTAGCCCATTGCATGTGCAGGATTCCTCTTTTTACTTCTTTCTAAAAAATATTGCTCCAATTTTACAGATAGACGGGAAGGCAAAAAGAAAAGACTCCTTATAAAATAAGGAGTTTAAAGGATGATGCAGTATAGGACGGATGGGGTTCGAACCCATGACCCCTACCCTGTCAATGGAGTACCGCGGTTTCCTTTACTGTCCAGTAAAATCAATCCTAAAAGCTGATACTACATGAAGTTAGAAGGTGATACGGAAAGGGTCGTTCCTTCTATATCCGCATGTTATTTTGAGTATGCTACCACCTTGCTACCAGTAATTTAACGATAGCTTGTGAAAAACATTGACTTATCAATAATTATTTTAGGGGGAAGGAATTGTGATGGTAACCCCTTAATCTCTCTCCATTTATTAATATGATCATTTAATATATCTGATTCATACCCATCTATGGTAATTGGCGTTTTAAGTAATTCTAATATTTTATTATAAGCATTGGTTATTAAGAAATCAGAGCGTTCTTCTAAAGCAGAGTTAACTTTAATTAACCACTTTACAAGAATATTATTTAAGTTTAGAACTAATACTTCTCTGTTTTTTCTACTCCTTCTGGAATCAAATAGTCTCAAACCAATAATGTTTTTGTTATCGTGTTTAGCTAAAGAATAAGTAAATCTATGATAGTCATAGTCATTCGAATTAATAAATTTTCTGAGATATGTTGCTTTAGCAGTTGTCCACAAAGTTAAGTGAAAATAATTTTCGTTTATTGATGTAATTTTTGAGATTGCTCTTTCATAGTATGGAATAATATTATCAGCAATACGGAAAAGGTCCATATCAAGAAGTACTGGCTCTTTTATTGAATTTAGTATTTCCTGAATCTCGTTGATAGAGTATTTTTTATGATAGCTATTAATAGAAAAAGTGTAAAATTTATTGAATTTAGAAATCTCATTTGGAGATAGCAATTTTGGCTTCCCTGAAATAAACACTCTAATAATCGGAGTGTCTTGAAAGCTTTTTATGATTCTTGGCTCGGAATTAATTATCTTATTGATGTATATCCATTTATTATTCATAGTATCTATAGGAGTTGAGGATAGATGCTCATTAAGGATTGCTATAAACCTATTATATATTACTGGATTATCTAGGTGATTTTCTCTATCCATATGTTGGCGAGATAAGTTAGGCTTCAAGTATTCACCTCGATAATCTATTCGAAAACTAAAGGGCCCAGAGGCTTCAAACTCACTATAAGCAATACCATTTATACATGTCAGATTTCGAGGAGAATTGGGTTTTATAGCTATTGGATGAGAATTTTCATATTGGTAATTTATCCAATTCCACTGGCTCCAATCATCTTTATTGTTATCATTGAGATGGGTTACATATATTTCTCCAAATACATCTTTCTCATCTATAAAATAAACAGACGTAACAAATTTTTTATTCTCTTCAAGGCTCTCTATTTCATATGTGAATTGATTAACCTCTTCACTATTGATGACACTTTGAGTACCTAATTCATTCAAGAAAATTGGAAACTCTATTTTTTTACACCACTTATTCAATAAACTGTATAGCTCATTCTTACTAAACTCTTTTTTTAGTATAAGCGAGATTTTAGTTCCACTTTTTTCCGCGATCCTTTGTCGGTTAATAAATAACTTCTTGGACTTGTTAGACACAAGGATATTGGACCTTCTCCACGGAATGAGGAGGGTTTAAAAGTCTCCACAGTTATATGTTCACTGACTGCGAATACCGATAAAAAACCCACTCCAAATTGACTGTTTGGCTTAAAACTGAACTTCCTTTGGAATTCTTCAGACGTATAGTAGGAACGCCCAACCTGCAAAAAATACTTTTTTATTATCTCTGTATCCATGCCGAGTCCATTATCTTCAATAACTAAAAGTTGTTTGAGATGTTCTTCTTGAGAAAGGGGGCTTTGAATAGCTATTTCTTCTAATGTAATATTAATCGGATATTTTTCTCTAATATGCTCACTTATTTGATTAGTGAAGGTTGGGACATCATCTCCTTTATTTTTCAAGTCTTCAATTAATTTACATCTCGTTGCATCAAGTGCATTCTGCAGTAATTCTCTGAGGAAATCTTTTTCGGACTGATAAACGTCTGAGATCAATCTTTGAAATACCATGTCTTGATCAAGTTCAAGCTTCCACTCAGAGGGGATATATGTGGCCGATATGCTTGGTTCTATTTTTATAGAAGAATTTAAAGTACCCATACTTACACTTGGGACAATCCAATTGGAATGTCTAGTGGCTTTTGACATAATTATAGACGTATTTTTCATTTCATCAACTAACCATTGACACCAATCTTGTAGAAACCTATGTTCATCTTGAGTGTTACATTTTGCAGTAATTTCAATAGAATCAGTTGCTGTTAGTCGATGGGTAATTCTTTGATATTGAGTCCAATGTGCCAAGCTATCTGCTGGTAGAGGACAAGCAGCGTTCATTAACAAGGGACAGGCTCTGTCATAAGACATGTCCAGCAAATCACCAATTCTAAGCAACAGAGCAAGAAACTTTACATTTACTTCTTCTCCTCTGATGTCGCGACGTTCAGGATACTTTTCACTGTCATCAAGTTCATAGCTACTTAAACCATGGGCCACGCATATATCTGTTATTGTTCGAAACAGTGAAGGATCATCAAATGAAAATTTCCCTAAGAGAGTATGGTTTTGAGTCATAATATCGACTGCCTTAAGATGATGTGTCTTCCTTATGTATTCCGCTATTAAATATCTTGTTTGTAGATCAGCTATAAAATTACGAGTACTGATTTCAATACTGTTATCCTCCCTAATTCCCATTATTTCATTCCAGCGCTTTGCCCCGCTTCTTGAAACCCATAAGTTCCATTCCTCAGATTGTAATATCTTTATTTTCTCTTGATCTGAAACGACCATGCCAGTATCGTGGAGTAAAGCTGACGCCATTATAATAAATGCTTCTGCACTCGACAAACGTAAGATAGCCTGTTCCTGATCGTTATCCTTAAAGAGCATCTTAGAAATCTGCAAAATGATTTCTTCGCTGTGTTCAACTGTGTGTCTTGTATAATGGGGAAAGGTGTGGGGAATATATGAGAGCCAATTGGCTACGGATTCTCTTAATTCAAGAATTTTCCCATGATATAATGAATTTTTCTTATTTAAGTATTTCATAAGAGCCATGTCCGATAAATACATTCTCCGACCTCCAAAAATCAATATCAATAAACTTAAAAGTGTATACAATGCAGGAGTTTGCCTTCCTTTATCTTTTACACAATGTTCTAATGTTTTAAAGAAGCAAGGACTAGTGCTGTTAAACTTCAACTCATCATAACAGATATTGGATGTCGCTGTAATTTATCTAGCCTCTTGAGTTGACTCTCATCCACTTCACCAGCATCTTTAATAAAATGGTATACGTTATCTACTATTTCCCTATTGTTATCACGATGAGTATCAACATTTATCGGATTTGCAAAAGTTGCCACAAAGAGGAAATCTCGTTCAAGCTCTCTTATGCGAATTTCAGCCCTATTACTTAATTTTTCAATTACACCGTTTATCTCTGCATAACCATCATCATACTCCTGTCTAGTTATATAGTTATCCATAAACCAAGCTGCTTCTTCAGTCTTCTGACCATAATATTCATAAATGCCAAAAGGAGGCATTGCCGCGCATTGTAGAAGAATGTATTGGTGATCATAAGAGTGATCCCTTTTTACCCAAATCGCCTCGATCAGACATTCGCTACTGTCAAACAACCAAATATTTTCATCTATTAGACGAATATTATCAATAGGACAATCTGATGAACCTTGGGTCCACCATAACTTTAGTTTATTATATTGGTCAGCCAATCTACTCATTATTAAGTCGATTTTTTGTTTCTCTGTAATTTTAATAAGCCCCGTTTTTCCAGGACATGTTGATCTTAATATCTCGTCAAATCCTCTCAAAGCGTTTAAAACCCTATCTTCTTCGCTTTCTCGGACTTCAATGGGCTTAAGGGCCGAATTAAGAAGGTGGCTCACCTCAGTTGCATTTTGAGGTCTGTTTATAGGATCATACTGTAAAAGCAAATCAACTATAGGATCTAAGGGTGCAAACGATTCATGTACACTTTTTAATTGTGTACGACCTACACCTCTTACAGTATCATCCGTAATTAACCATTGAATCAATTGCCCTAAAGCAAATAAATCCATAGTAGGTTCTGTTTCTGGTTTTACTTGAAACTGCTCAGGAGCTGAAAATGCAAAATTAGCTAATCTATCTTTTTTTTCTGTCTTAACAAGACGTTCATAATGCTCAGGATCGAACCATGAAATTCCGAAATCAGCAAGTACTAAATCGTTGTCGTCATCTACTAAAAGGTTTTGCGGTTTTAAATCGCGATGGACTATATTCATGCTATGAATCTTGTCTAGACAGTATAAGAGGTTCTTCACTATTGGTAATACATCATCAATCTGGTTAATCTGGTTCTTCCTTTTCCACGCGTTTAGAGTGTAAGGGTACTTTTTCATAATCATATAAGGGAATATGCTGCTTTCAACTTTCAAGAGATCATAAAAGTAGATTGGGACAACAGCTTGAGAATCGGATAACTTAATTACTTCACGAACTTCAGTTACAAATCTCTTATGCCTAGATGTAGCTTCAATAGAACAATCTTCTGCGAGGAACTTGATTGCTACTTGCGTTCGACCCCATATTGCGGAAAAAACAAGCGCATTACCGCCTTGACCAATTTCTTCTTCAATTTCTACTTTCCCTAAAATGGTATCAATAAACTTCGTTTCCTTAAAAAATAACCTTAATTTATTTTTATCCTCATCCACTTTGCTTACCATGTAAATTCAACAACCTTTCAATTATAAAAATTTGATGGTTTCTAAAAAAATATTTAAATCAGGCATTTAAACCAAATCTGCTATACGTTTTTCGGTTTTTATTAAAAATTGAACCGTAAGATAAAGTCATATCATTTTATATCTAGTTTCATGAAAGATTTAAACAAAGCATCCTTATCATTTCTTAGAAAGTAATCTTTTGCTCCTAGATTCCATGTATCAACAAAAGTGTTAACAAATTGTTTATAGTATTCCTCAGTAGATACTGTTTCAAAGAGTGGCGCCAGATCAGGATTACTTAAAACATGAGTCATAATTTCACTATATCCAATAATCTTTTTCATGTAATTTCCAGGGAACCATTCTTCTTTTATAAAGGTTGATTGTTCTTTTATTAGAAACTTTATTTTATACGTTTTATAACCGTATTTACTAGTAAAGGTATCGGTAACAACAGCCAAATCGGAGTAAGATGTCAAGATAATGTCATTTATTTGAAATCTATCCACAATTAATAGGTTTATAAGTTCTTGTTCATTTGTAGGCAGATTGAGAATGGTATTGATTTCATCATCGAAGCCCTTTGGACAGTCCCCAAGAATTGTTTGGACTCTGCCAATCAGGCATACTATGGTTAACCAGATTTTCATCATTGTTTTCTCAATAGTAATAGTTGACGGTAGATCAATTTTTTTATCTGGAATAAAATGAATTGATTCGCTTGTATCGGAATATCTTTTATAAGATAAGCCCAGAACTAACTTTTCTCTTGCATTCGTGGCGATTAAAGCCTCTTTAAGCTTCTGTCTAAAGCTCTTAAAGGGACTATATGGGTACTTGGGAGAATTTATAGATTTTTTCTCTTGGAGGTACCAGCACTTATTGAAATCAATTTCAGGTTCAAAGAGTTGTATTGTCTTTTTTGTCTCCGCGAGTTGCAACAGGTGATTTTCAAAAGGGTGACCGTAAAATTCCTTCCAGTCATTGATCTCCATTTGAATATCATTGTATTCTCTCATAAGCAAATAATGTTTAAAGTAATTTTCGTCATTTGTTTTATCAAATAAAATAAGATCCACAAGAGCTTCTAGCAACTTCCGATTCCACATAGACTGTTCATCACTTACTGCTTGAATAATAACTCGCGTAGGGAATGTTTCAAGATCAACTGGATCGTCTCCAGATAAAAAGTCAATCCAGCGGAACATAGAAGAGCCTACCATCGCAATTTCCTCTAATACAGTATACAAATAGTAACCTTTAGAATTATTTCTAATATGAAAATGATTCGGATAAGTTATGTATTGCTGGTCATCTATATTTAAATAAGGTGCATATTCTTGGAGAATTTTAATTGAGCACTGTGCCCAATACTGCATTTGTTGTAATTTCTCGGTTTGCATATATCCTCCTTAGACTATTCTTCATGGCAACTCGCCAATGTACACTCAATAGTTTGAATAAAATATCTATACATCACCTGCTTTGGTAGTTTAGAGATATTTCTATTGTATATCAAGTCTTGATGCATCGTATAGACAAAATGCAACTACAAACTAAAAACAAAAAGCACCTTTTTATAGGTGCTTGTCATGTGTGCTTGATCAGTTGAGGTCAAGATATTCAATATTTCTTTAGTGTGAGCTGATACCCATCAGAAGTTGTGAGTATAATCGTTTTAGAATCCACCAGCTTTATAGTAGTCTTCTGGTCACCATCTTCATACTTAAAAGTGAGCTTATCACCATTGTAAACGAAAGTGATATTGTTAGGGAATTCCTCACCTTCGCTGAAGAATGTAATTCCTCCCTTAGTGTCACTCTTAATGGTCAGCTTAAAGGCTAACTCATCTGAACCTGGAGTGCTCCATTGTCCTTCAAAGGCTGTTACACCCACGTTCGAACCGCTGTTAGATTTATATAATGTGACGCTGAATGATCCGAGATTCCACATTGCGCTGCTGTTTGATTTGGTCTCTTTGAAGCCGAACAAAAGATTGTCCCCATTGATTTCTACAGTTCCTTTTCCACTGTTTCCCCAACCATCATCTGTATAGGAGAAAATCCCTTTGCCATTTTTAATTTCTGTTCTGATCTCAACATCAGCTATCCGATTGGATGGAGGGGAACTAATAGAGAAAAATTGTCCAGTCAGCACATTATTTTTGAAGCTTTTCAGTTCAAAATAAATAGCACCATCAGTTAACAGTTGTTCTTCTGAATTTTTAATGTCCTTCTTTTCCACCCATAGCCCTGTACTGAGACTTACTGTACTAGAAGCTACATTGATTACTGCATATGTGCTTTTGCCGCCTGAGCTTGTATATATGATTGCTTTTCCTGGATTGACAGCCGTTACTAAACCACTCACATTTACCGTTGCTACCTTAGTATTGGTAGAAGAGTATGTAATCTTTACATTTGTGCCTTTGGGTGAGGTAACTACGTTTGGCTTTAATTGAAATGTCTGTTTTGGTTTTAATGCATTTGACGGACTTGCGACCGATATTGAGGTCACTTTTGCCGCTTGATTTGCATAGATCACGGGAGCTGTACTTGTAACTAAAGTAACAGAAAACAGGCTTAGAACAGTTGCCAATAGAATTTTTATAAATAGTCTCATTGTGAATCTCCTCTCAGTTTCTTCTATAATAAGCTGTCTTTTTTCCATAGAGTATCTCCTTTAAGAAAGTATTCTTCTAGAATCTTATAATCATGAATCAGACGGGCTGTCATCTCGTTAGTTCCGCCTTTATCAGGGTGATGCTTTTGGATAAGCTGCCTAAATCTTGACTTTATAAGTCCAAATTCATTTGTGGTTACGGGCATTTCGAAGGCTTTAAGTACTCTCACAATATGAGTAGGGTGTGTAGTTTTTTGCTTTGGATTATCCCCAGTTTGCTTATTCGTTCCTGCTTCCTGCTGATCAGCTTTCCTAGGGGCATCATCAAATTTTTCTTCCAAGTCTTTAAGGAAGTCAATAACTTTCTCTAACCGTTTAATCCATTCATCTGACTTTGCTTTCCGTGCTTCAACCTTAGCTTCGTAATGTCTTTTATAGTATGGATATCCCAGATAGCATTGCAGTACTGCATTTATCAGGCAGATTGAAATGATAGCTATTATATTTAACCCTAATGCAAAATAGAGGCAAATTCCTGCAAATATACTACCAGTTAAAATATTATTGTAATAACTGTAAATTCGCTGTTCTTTTTCATATCCCTCTTTGAAAAAGTAGTATTACCAAAAGGACAAAGTTAATAAATCGCCAATGAATAACATTCCCGTAAGCTCCTTTGCTATTAACCCATACCTCCGAGCAGCGCTACAGAGAAGTGGAAGCGGCGGCAACAACTGGAGAAAGAAGACGCTGGGGAAATGTACATTAATTATGATCTTGTAATCTGCACAACGGTCGGAACACCAACTACACCGAGGAATCTGTCCAGAACCTGGTATAACATGCTGAAGAAGTCCGAACTACATCCTATAACCTTTCATGATCTTAGGCATACTCACGCTTCACTGCTTCTGAAGAACAACGTCCATCCTAAGATCGTCTCAGAGCGCTTGGGACACGCTTCAATACAGATTACCCTTGATCTGTACTCTCACCTGTTTCCGAACATGCAAGAAGCAGCAGCACACCTTCTAGGAGAACAATTATTCAGAACTTGAGTTACCCAGCGGTAACTGAGGGATGTATAGAGAAATGAACTGACTTGCTACCACGGTGCTACCATGAAGATAAAGGAGAGGTTATGTTGAGATGGTTTCTGTCCATAAAAAGCAAAAAAGCCTTATAGAATAAGGCTTTCTGCATATAGGACGGATGGGGTTCGAACCCATGACCCCTACCCTGTCAAGATAGTGCTCTCCCGCTGAGCTACCGTCCTGCAACGAAATTTATAATACCATAGGATGTGAGGGGAAGGCAATGTTTTTTTCTGGGCAGGCTTGTGAATATCCGATATGGAAATTATTCCAATATGATATGCTAGGAGTACTCTAAGCTTAAGGAGGGATTTCGATGCCTAGAATTTTCAACGAACAGAATGTTTTATTTGAACCCAAACAGTCACCGGTACCGGAGTTTTCATGGCATACAAGCAGGAAACTGGCCGAGATGGCAGGGTCGAAACACTTGCTTTTTGAGATCAGATCACTGGATCCGGGGAAATATTCGTATCCGTATCATTTTCACAGAAGTGCTGAGGAGATCTTTGTAATCTTGTCGGGTAGGGCTATGCTTAGGACGCCTTCTGGATTCCAGGAGTTGCGGGAAGGCGACACTGTATTTTTTGAGAGCGGCCCGGAAGGAGCGCACCAATTATTTAACCATACTGAAGCTCCATGCCGGTACTTGGATTTACGTACGAACCTGGGCATCGATATTGTCGAATACCCGGACTCCGGGAAGATAAACATCCTGCCCTATGAGGAAGTGTATATGGCTGACAAGGTGGATTATTTCGCAGGTGAGGATAATGTAGCTGATAAATGGAAGTGAACTTAAAATAATCGGTGGTAACTCACATGGCGATGCCTACTCATATCGTTGCTGTCGGAGGAATTGTTGAGAATGAACAGGGAGAGGTTCTTCTGGTAAAAACCTATCATGGCGGCTGGGTGTTTCCCGGCGGGCTGTTAAGTACTTCCGATGAGACATCGGACAGCCGGTGGGTTGCCAAGGATACCGCGCTTGAGATGATCACAAGTTCTGCAATCCGTACCCGGTTCCAGGCTTATCTGGAATTTGTGGGGAATGTGGCCTACATCGTTTATGAAACTAAACCTGAATTTAAAGTAGCAATGAGCAGGGAAATATAAACAGGTCAGATCGCGGCGGAACCGTCTTCAGCCGGAGCAGATTTCTTCTATATAATACAGTGCTGAATTCGCAATGGCAGGAGATTATCCGGCAGTTGGCCTATCCTTCTTTTAACAGCAATGAAAGATCCGGAATTCTGGCCTGGAATGAGGCGGCCGCCGATTGCAGTTAATCGGTGCTGGAGGGGACTTTTTGGCCTTTTGGCCCGGTTTCCCCTGCAATAGTGGAATCGCCTCTCTCAACATGATAATCTTGAATCAAACAATGATAAAGGAGCAACGAATTTGCCGCAACCCAATGAATCCAAGAATAAAACTTCCACCGGGCTGAAATGGCTGGGAGGAGGGGCAGCCATGCTGCTCCTGAAAGGAAAGGCGATTATATCTCTGCTGAAGCTGGGAAAGATAGCCGGTCCGCTGATATCTATGATGTTTTCGATATGGGCTTACGCACTGATCTATCCTTGGCAGTTCGCCATCGGTTTTGTACTGCTGCTGTTTGTCCATGAGCTGGGACATGTGATTGCCGCGAAGAGGATTGGTCTTCCGGTAAGCGCTCCGCTGTTTATTCCTTTTCTGGGCGCTTTGATCACTATGAAAAAACAGCCCCTGGACGCTAAAATGGAGGCTTATGTGGCCTTTGGTGGTCCTGTCCTGGGCAGCGCGGGGGCGGCGGTTGTATTTGCCTTCGCCTATTATTATCACAGTCCGCTTCTGTATTCTCTGGCCTACGTCGGATTTCTGCTCAACCTGATCAATCTGCTGCCGATTCATCCGCTGGATGGAGGGCGCATTGCGACTGCGGTCACACGCTGGCTGTGGCTGGTCGGACTGATAGGCGGATTAGGCGTGATCATCTATCTGAAATCGATCCTGTTCCTGGTTATCTGGGTGCTGTTTGCTTATGACTTGTACAAGAAGTATATCAGCCGGAAAAAGAACAGCCAGACGCGGACCCTTTTGCTCAGATTCCTCATCCCCGTAGAGCATTTAAGGGAACAAGGCTATCTGATCCCGGGGCCGGAGCACACCAGAGAATTGCCGTTCACTACTTACAGCGATCTGGACCGGCAGCAGTATCTCGGCATCCGCTACGAAAGCCTGGACTATTACGGTACCGCCAGACTTCCTGTACAGAGCATCATTGACAAGGTGAAGCTGACCCGGCTTGAGCATATTACGGAGGAGACAGGACTGCATTTGAACGCGCTATGTGAGGTCCAATACACCGTGTTTGAGAACGACAAATATTATGATGTGCCGGCAAGCTACCGCTGGAAATATGGTGCAGCTTATGCTGTGCTCGCGGGGGGCATTGGGTACCTGATGTATTTAGTGCATGTGGTGGGGAATGTAAATCTCTAATCCTCCGTTTAGCTTCGCTCCAAACCGTCAAAGCTGTAAAAAGCTGAAAGGATAGGAGGAGGAAGGCTTATGCGCAGGTATTCATTGCAGGCGGCGGCCTGTTTGCTCATACTTCTGGGTACGGCAGGCTGCGCAGCGCAGGATCAGGCCCCGGGCGCTGTGGAAATCCATAGGATGACAGATCTTGAGGGGCCGCTGGGGAGAACAGACAGCACGCTGTCACCGGTTATTCAGGATGTCTATGACCGTTCGATCCCGGAAGAGGTCTATTCGGGCCATTAGCAGCGGTTACCTGGAAGGTACAGCGTTCATCTCTTAATCTGTACAGAGAAATGGAATTTCTGTATAATAGGTCGACTATCGTTTTGACCTACTTGAGAGGGGACCAAAGGAAGATGGCAGCAGAAATTGTACGTGTGACCACGGATGAACAGCTCCAAATGGGACTGGACATCCGGAAAAAGGTCTTTGTCGAAGAGCAGAAAGTACCCATGGAAGAAGAAGTGGATGAATATGATGTAATTGGCGACAACGTTCATCATATGCTGTTGCTGGATGAAGGCATTCCGGTAGCCACAGGAAGACTGATATACTACAAAGCCGGGACGGCCAAAATGCAGCGGATTGCTGTTCACCAGGCATACCGCAGCAAGGGATATGGACGGGTGCTGCTGCTGGCATTGGAGGGACTGGCCCGGGAGATTGGTCTTAAATCCTCCATACTGGATGCGCAGTGCCAAGCGGAGGATTTTTACATAAAGCTCGGCTATAAGGTGATCTCCTTAGAGCCTTTCTATGATGCGGGAATTTTGCATGTCCGGATGGAAAAGACGCTCTAGCCTGAAGGAATACATACTCATTACCGTTTCAGGAGAAGCTAGAATAGAGCCTAATCATGGCCAATCCAAGCGCGAAGGAGTAGATCCTAAGTGATGAACAGTGCACGTGAACGGTTTATAGCGGCCCAGTGTAATGGTGACGGAGACTTACTCAGCTTCAAGACCTCCTCGGGACGGGTGCTTGATTACCAGCAGGCTTTGCAGGAGGTTCAGGCAGGTGCCATTGCCGGGGTGAATGTTTTTAAAGGCAGAGACGGCGAAATGTATATCCGCGGCGATGCCGATGGTGATCCAACCAACAACCTGGATCAGCTTCCGCAGTTTTAGTCCGCATAGATAAGAACGGCCGGAGAGGCGTCGATGACGTACTGTCCGGCTGTTTTTGTGTAAATATAAACGTACATTCTGTGCGCGATTAAGTATCCTTCCTGCAGTCGGGTAGCCGATAGACCACCTGCTGCTCCAAAAACTCCATTTCACCAGTGTTCCCTTCGAACTTTGGCTTCTCGTCACTGTAATGCATCAGCATAATCAGCTTCCGGATTTCTTCCGGCAAGGACAGCAGTTCTCTAAGGGTAGTGTGCACCTGTCCGCGTCCGCTTAGCTGGCAGTCATGCAGAATCTTCGTAATGCCGCGGTTATGAACCAGGTGGAGCAGAAGTTCGGGCTGGAAAGTCAGATCTGCACTGTAAAAGACACACTCATTCAGCAGAAGCGAATAGCTTGCTTTCCCGGGCATATGTGGCGTGCGGATCAGCTCCAGCGTAAGGGAGGGAGACAGTGTGTACGGAGTGTCAGGCTTCAGCGGTTTGACGTTAAAAACATCGGCTAGCGACCGAGCGCCCCCTTTCCGGTGTAAAGGTTCAAGGAGCGGGTGCTGCCACAGCGGCTCTATCAGAGTCTCTGCGAGCAGCAGTGTCATTTTGCCGTGAGGCTCCTGGCTTGGTGTACGGGCCAGCTCGGCCAGTCCGCCGATATGATCGCCATGGATATGTGTAATCAGCGTTTCAGTCACCTCTTGAAAGGATTTCCCGAGGGCCTTCATCGCCTGGGGGGCTGTCACTCCGCAATCTATCAGAAGTGTGTATCCATGGTCCTGCAGCACAGCGTTATTGTTATAGTATTTTGTGGAAAAGGCATCTCCTGTGCCCAGCATCTGTAAATAAATAGTCATGAAAGAAGCCCTCCTGTATAAGCGGCTGAATCTATTGATCCTATCGTATCATTGTTTACAAAAGGAGTGAAATAATTCCCTGCCATTCCGCAACTTGTTGCTATTTTTGCAGTATATATTAACAGCATGAATTACTTGGGGGTCTCTAGCGATGAGATGGAAGAAAATTGCTGTCTGTGTGGTTGTATTTTCCTTAATGGGAGGCTCATTATTATTTGCGGATGCGGTTAACCAGAAGATCAGAGTATGGAGCAACGGCAAAGAAGTGGCCGATGGCGGTTATTTAATCGACGGCAAAGCCTATATTCCCGCCAGGGAGGCTGGGGGTGTCGTCAGTTGGGATGGTTCAGGCAAGCTGAGCATCCTGAAGCCGAATGTCCATATTGTGCTGTTCAAGGGTGACAACGTCTTTGGCAATGTGAATGTAGGCAAGCTCAAGATTAAGGTGCTGACCCAGGTGGACAGCTTAACCGAGGAGGTTGCAGCGGTGAAGGTGGCCATCACGGACCCGTCCGGCAACGTGAAGGACATTCAGTCCCAGGATCTCGGAAGCTCGAAGAAGGAGGACTTCTGGTTCCCGACTTCAGAATTCACTTATGATTTCAAAGATGCCGGCAAATACCGGGTAGGGTTCTATATTAAGCCTTCCAAAGGCGCTGATTATATACTTGTGTCAGAGAAAGTAATCACTGCGCTGGATTAGCCGATTCAGGCCTCGCTCAAATTGACCTGACTTATCTTACGTGTTACGATACCAAATGTAGGATAAATCAATTTAAAGTGAGGTATTTCAATGAGCGATCACAAACATGAGCATGGCCATGAACATGGTGAAGCATGCGGTTGCGGACATGATCACGACCATGAGCACGAGGAGTTTGTGCTGACCTTGACGAATGAGCAGGGCGAAGATGTGGAAATGGTGCTGGTGGAAACGTTCGATGTAGGCGAGAAGCTGTACGCTCTGCTGTTGGAACGCGAAAACCCTGAAGCGGATGGCATCATTCTGCGCATGGAAGAAGAAGATGAAGAAATGGTGCTTTACAACATTGAAGATGAAGCTGAATGGAAAGCTGTTGAAGAAGCTTACAATGAGCTGCTTGCCCAGCAAGAATAGATTTCAGTGTAGCCATAATGGCTGAAAACCGCCTTGGACAAGGCTGTGACGCTAAGCTGAGAGCGCGCAAAAACCCGATACTTGTTAAGTGTCGGGTTTTTGCGTTTCTGCTTGGCTGAAGGATGACAGCCGGTCAGGAGATCGGCTCAGCCTCCACAATGACTTTGACGTAGTTAATGCTGCGGTCCTCGGGACCTTTGACCGGCAGTCCGATTTCTACATGGTCGATGATATAATCGATGTTATCCTGGGTAATAACTTCACCAGGGAGCAGAATCGGGATCCCTGGAGGGTAAACATAAATGAACTCTGCAATGATATAGCCTGCAGACTCGCGGAAGGGCACTACTTGCGTATCTGCATAAAAAGCATCTCTGGGAATCAAGGCGAGCTGCGGGATTTCCGGCACCTGCACCTTAAGCTCATAGATTTCGCCTTTGCTGTAATGGACCGCAGACAGCACACGCAGGGCGGAAATCAGCTTGTCGACAGATTCCCGGGTATCTCCTGGGGTAATCAGGCAAAGAATATTATACATGTCGCTTAACTCTACTTCGATCTTGTACTTCTCGCGCAGCCAGTTTTCCGTCTCGTAACCGGTGATGCCGAGATGGCGCACATGAATGTTGAGCTTCGTCGGATCGATGTTAAAGGTAGCTTCTGTGCCGAGAATTTCTTTGCCGAAGCTGTACAAGCCGTCAATGTTATTGATCGCATCACGCGCATAGTTGGACAGGGCAATGGTTCTTGCCGCCATCTCGTGGCCGTTCAGGGCCAGATTGCGTCTGGAGGTATCCAGAGATGCCAAAAGAATATATGATGTTGAAGTTGTGGTCAGCATGCTGAGGATCGTCTGTACCCGCTGCGGATTCACAAGTCCGGTCTTGGCATTCAGATTGAGCACGGAGCTCTGTGTCATGGAGCCGCCCAGCTTGTGTACGCTGGTTGCCGCCAAGTCAGCTCCGGCCTGCATGGCCGATACCGGAAGATCCTCATGAAAATGAATCAATACTCCATGTGCCTCGTCCACCAGTACGGGAACCCCGTAGCTGTGGGCCAGGTCGACAATCGAACGCAGGTCGGCGCAGACGCCAAAATACGTTGGATTGATAACAAGTACACCCTTGGCATCGGGATGGCGCCTTAAGGCCTTCTCGAGTGCGCTGGTGGTAATACCATGGTCTATCCCAAGATTCTCATCCTGTACAGGAGAGACAAAAACAGGCTTGGCTCCGGAGAAAATAATGGCCGACATCACGGATTTGTGAATGTTGCGCGGCACAATAATTTTATCTCCTTCCGAGCAGACAGAGAGGATCATAGTCATGATGGCATTGCTCGTGCCCTGTACGCTAAAATACGTATAGTCGGCACCGAAAGCCTCCGCAGCCAGCTTCTGAGCTTCAAGAATTACGCCGGTAGGCTGATGAAGGTCATCAAGCGGTGCGATGTTGATCAAATCTATGGATAGAGCGTTATCGCCGATAAACTCACGGAATTCGGCATCGGTTCCTAGCCCCTTCTTATGCCCGGGAATATGAAATTGAACTGGGTTTCCGGCGGCATGCTTTTTGAGAGCAGTGAAGAGGGGAGTTACGTGTTGATCCATTTAATGCTGTCACAACCTTTCGTGAAGAGTAATTTTTTCAAGCAAGCCCCAGTATAACAAATCAATCAACATAATACTAGGATGTGATGGAATGTCTGGCAAAGTAGCGCAGCGTATGCATATCAATTTAGCCTCCCCGTTCATTTTGGAGATGTGGGTGATCATTTTTTTGGTGGAATTCGTAAAAGGCTCCCTGCTCGTAGCCCTGCTGCCGGTCTACATGGAGAATATCCTCGGCATCTCGGTAACCGTGGTGGGCTTCGCCTTTGCGATGCAGTATTTGGGAGACAACCTCTTCCGCAGCCCCTCCGGCTGGGTAATGGAGCGGATAGGGTACCGCTGGACGATGACGGGGGCGCTCCTGCTGATTCTGGTTGCGGTGGGTATGATAATCTATGCCAAAGATGCCGTATGGTTATCCGTGGCCTGTCTCATTCTGGGCATTGGAACATCGCCGCTGTGGCCCTGCACCATGACAGGCATTACCGAATTGGCCGGTTCAACGGAAAGCGGAAGCAGCGGCGCAGCCATGGGGGCGGTAGAGATGGCCTCTCTGGCCGGAACCGGGATTGGTCCCATTGTAGTCAACTTCCTGATGGATCATGGCGGACAGAGCTATCACTCCATGTTTCTTGTGCTTATGGGCTGTGCAGCAGCAGTGGCGGCCGTAGCATTATTATTGCCGTCAAGGATAGGCGCTCATGCGCCTCATGCCATTGTGCGTGGTGGCGGTGAAGGGCCGGTGGCCGTTCGCAGGAAGACGAAACCGCTGGAGAGTCTGAAGCGGACGCTGCATCAGGTCAGAACGACGCTGAAGGTCAGCCGCCTGCTGTTTCCGGCGCTGTTCCTGCAGGCGTTTGCGATAGGTCTGATGACACCTGTAGTGACCCTGTTTGCACGCTCCGAGCTGCACGTTACGCCTAACCAGTTCAGCCTGCTGCTGATTGCGGGAGGCGGCATCACTGTACTGGCTCTGATTCCGGCAGGCAAACTGGTCGACCGGATTGGAACAACGGTCTTCCTGAATATCGGGTTCCTGCTCGCTGCCGGCTCGCTGGCCTTCTTTTCCCAGGTGCGCTGGCTGCCGCTCGCCTTCTGTGCGGTAGCGCTTGTAGGCATTAGCTATGCGCTGATCCTGCCTGCCTGGAACGCTTTTCTGGCCAAGCAGGTGCCGAAGGGGGAAAGAGGGACCGTATGGGGCCTCTTCTTGACGCTGCAGGGCTCCGGCATGGTGGCCGGGCCGGTAATCTCGGGGAAGCTCTGGGACACCGTCGGGCACAGCACTCCTTTTCTGGCCAGCGCATTTGTGATGGTCCTCCTGTTCGGACTGCATCTGCTTATAGTCCACAGAACCAAGCGGAAGCTGGAAACGGGCTGAGGCCCTGTATAGAATCTGGCGAAGTACAGCAAAAGCCGCCGGCCAACCGGAAGAAACCGGAAGCCGGCGGCTTTTGCGAATGAGCCGCTTTTGCAGAAGATGGAGGAAGCCTGTGGAGATAACGGTCGGACTTTAGAAGGACATTCGGTAGAGGGGCAGCAGCGTTTCAAAGGTCTGCCCGATCACGTTCAGGAGCTTGTCTCCATCCGCAAGAACCGGGTCATCCCTGTCAATGCGCAGCCCGCAGGTGACCTCGGCCTTTTTGACCTCCTTAAGCCTCCGTGACAGCTCGGCAAATGCGCTCTTATCCATATCGGCCTGAGCGGTGCCGCGGGGGTCTAAATGATCGGTAGACCAGAAGTAAGCGGCCGGCAGCTCTGCTTGAACGTCGCCCAGATGCCTGGACAGCGCCTCGGCGAAGATTACTTTATTGCTGCTCTCATAAATAATGGCAAAGACAATAAACAAATGGCTGTGGAACATGCCCACTTGAAAATGCGGCAGCGCCTTATAGCCTCTTTTATTCGGACCCCACGCAACCCAGGTATCGTTCGGCGCATGAACAGTCCGGCGGGCATGTTTGGCGACATGCGGGAACATTTCCTCTCCAGTGAGTATGGACAAAAAAGGAACGAGCTCTTCGCCCAGTTCGTTCAGCTTCGGCCGGACTCCGGCGATCAGCGCCTCCATGCGCGGCTCCAGACCGTCAATATGAAAGACATCAAAATCCTCAGCAGTAAATCCTTGAAATGGCATGTTAAGTCTCCTTGTATGAAAAATGGTCACTGATATCAATAAAATTGCTGTAAAACCGGGAGCAGGCGTTTTGAAATAGCAGACAGCGGGTAAAAATAGTCAATAAACCAAGTTACCGCTACATAAAATGAAGTATAAAATAAGTGTAAGACGAACGCAAAATTAAATATTGCAAGTGGAGGTCCGGCAGTCAGTTCTACTCTAGGTTAGGCAAATGAAGATGGCTTTGCTGAAACAATGCCGTTAGGGGGGAGTGCCGTGAACAAAAATGACGAAGTCGAGTACTGCAATCTGGAGCTGCGCTTCGACAGGCAGCATATCCAGGACCTGATCAAGGACCTGATTAAGGAAGGCTATTCCCTTTATTGGAGCGAGAATGAAACGGTTTTTCTTATTTCGGTGCGCACCGGACGCAAGCTAGTCAAGCTGCGCTTCCAGCGGATTAAGGATGGCTTCAAGCTGGTGGGGGATTATATGATCCGTGATGCGCGCCTGTCGGAATGGATGGAGAAGCTGATTGGCGATATGCGCGGGCACGCCGTTGTCAAGCGGTTCCGCGACCGCCAGATTATCATTGAGAATATTTTATTCGGTGAGGTTATCCGGCTGGTGGAAATCTCCGGGTATCAGCAGCGCGTGCTGTATCAGAAAGGGCCTCTGCTCTCCGATCAGGAGCTGACCAAACTCTTCTACTCTGTGGAAGGGGAGGAGCGCATCCGTGACCGCAGGCTTGAGGTGGATGAGCAGCTGGACCTGCTGCACAAGGCGATTCAGAGCAAGGATGATGAGCGGACAGCGGCGTGCAAAGCGAGACTTGCTGAATTGACCAGAGAATTAAATATGCTTGAATGGTGATAAGCTGTATTGGACGAAAGCCAGGGCATCCCGCAAATGGGGTGCCCTGTAGTTTGCAGCCGAACCTGGAAGCGGGTATTCACTTCTGCCTGCAAAAACGTTAAAATACTCATTGTGAGCAATTTCCGTGATTATGCAGGATTTTGTCAATGAAGTTGATCTCTTTCAAGCGGAGGAACTTTGCTGTCTCTGACAAAGGATGGTATTCTAATACTGCGAGAAATGGATTTCACACAAATACAGGTGCAAAGGGTGGAGGACCAGATGGCAAAACAACAAATCGGCGTTATTGGCTTGGCGGTAATGGGTAAAAATTTGGCTCTTAACATCGAGAGCAGAGGTTTCACCGTATCGGTATACAACCGTTCCCCGGAGAAGACGCACGACCTCATCAATGAAGCGGAAGGCAAAAACTTGACGGGTACTTTTTCCATTGAGGAGTTTGTCGAATCATTGGAAGTGCCGCGTAAAATTCTGATCATGGTACAGGCGGGCAAAGCAACCGATGCTACTATCGAGCAGCTGCTGCCGCATCTGGATCAAGGCGATATCATTATCGACGGGGGCAACGCTTATTTCCCTGACACAGTCCGCCGCAATAAGGAACTGGAGGCTAAAGGCTTCCGCTTCATCGGCACCGGTGTATCCGGCGGTGAAGAAGGCGCACTGAAAGGGCCGTCCATCATGCCTGGGGGCCAGGAAAGCGCCTATAAGCTGGTAGAACCTATTCTTACGGCCATTTCAGCCAAAGTGAACGGAGAGCCTTGCTGTACATATATCGGACCTGACGGTGCAGGGCACTATGTAAAAATGGTCCATAACGGCATTGAGTACGGTGACATGCAGCTGATTGGCGAAGCTTATCATTTGCTGAAGGATGTGCTTGGCCTGGATGCCAAGGAGCTGCACAGCATTTTCGCGGATTGGAACAGCGGAGAACTCGACAGCTACCTGATCGAGATTACCAAGGATATCTTTGCCGAATATGATGAAGAAACCGGCAAACCGATGGTGGACGTTATTCTGGACGCAGCCGGCCAAAAGGGTACAGGCAAATGGACAAGCCAAAGCTCGCTGGATCTCGGTGTGCCGCTGTCCATGATCACAGAATCCGTATTCTCCCGGTTCCTGTCGGCAATGAAGGAAGAGCGGGTCGCAGCGAGCAAGGTGCTTAGCGGTCCCGTAACCGAGCCCTTCCAGGGCGACAAAGCCGAGTTCATCGAGAACGTGCGCAAGGCGCTGTTCGCCAGCAAAATCGTCTCTTACGCCCAAGGTTTTGCACAGCTTCGTGTAGCTTCCGAGGAATACAACTGGGATCTGAAATACGGCAACCTGGCCAAAATCTGGCGCGGCGGCTGCATCATCCGCTCCCGTTTCCTGCAGAACATTACCGATGCCTATGAGAACAATCCGGAGCTCAAAAACCTGCTGCTCGATCCGTTCTTCAAGAACATCATGGACACTTACCAGTCCGCATGGCGCCAAGTGGTTTCCGCTGCCGTGGCCCAAGGGGTTCCGGTTCCCGGGTTCTCCAGCGCCCTGGCTTACTACGACAGCTACCGCACAGAACGCCTGCCGGCGAACCTGCTTCAGGCACAGCGCGATTACTTCGGTGCCCACACCTTCAAACGTGTGGACAAAGAAGGCGTCTTCCATCACAACTGGCTGTCTGAATAAGTTTCAGGCACAAGCGGCAAATAGCGGCCCGAACGGTTCCTTAGCAGACAGCGGGAGCCTTCGGGCCTTTTTGACCTGCCTGAATCCGTTTCCGTGCAAAGGCCTTGCCTTGCGGGGTGGTGATGTGGAGGATTTACCGTTTGTGCAATGTTTTCACCCTGTGTTATGATATGACAAATGTCGCGGTTGGAGGGTCATGATGAATTACGCCAATAAAAATATCATTCTCGTCGGAATGATGGCTACAGGAAAGTCGACGGTAGGCGCTCTGCTGGCGGAGGAACTGGGCTATGAGCTGGTTGATCTGGATCATGTGATTATTCAGCAAAAAGGCCGGAGCATTGCGGAGCTCTTCGCGGAAGGCGGGGAAGAATATTTCCGGAGGATCGAATCGGCAGTACTGAAGGACGTGCTGGAAGGAGAGGGCCGGATTATCTCCACAGGCGGCGGTGCCGTGCTGGCTCCGGGAAATGCGGACATCATGCTGCAAAATGGGCTTGTGGTCGCGTTGACCGCTTCGGAGGATGCCATTATTGCCCGTGTCAGCGGGGATCAGAACAGGCCGCTGCTCGCCGGCAATGCGCAGGAACGGGTCCGGACGATTCTGGAACAGCGCCGGAACGCCTACCGTTTCGCACATTGCACGGTCGATACAACAGACCTGAGTGTAGCAGAAGTGTCCAAGCATATTTTAATGCATTACCGCGGCTGAGCTTTTAAGCATATTTGTGCAGAGGCTCAGGCCCCGGCGGTTTCATTCCATTCAATCATCCCGCCGCTGAGGTTGGATGTCCGGTAGCCGAACTGCTGCAGGTATTCGCAGACACGCTGGCTGCGGGCGCCGGAGCGGCAAATGAAGACGAATTCTGCTTCCTGTGGCAGCTCCTCCGTGTGCTGCGGTATCTCGCCCATAGGAATATGCTTCGCACCGGGAATCATTCCGAAAGCGACCTCCTCGTCTTCACGGACGTCTATCAGTACAAGGTCTTCACCTGACTCCAGACGCTGCCGCAATTCTTGTGCTGTGATTTGGGGAATCTCATTCATGGTTATGACCTCTTTTCGCGTAGAAGAATGATATCATGATAACACAATTGCAGATTACCCTGTCAAACTGAGCAATACATAATCTATTTGAGCCCATAAGGAGAGCTAATATCATGGACGTTATTGTTAGGCCTACACCAACCCTGCAAGGGGAATTCGGAGCCCTGTCTTCCAAAAACTATACGACGCGCTACCTGCTGGTCGCCGCATTGTCGGAAGGAGTCAGCACGATCTACCACCCGGCGCACAGCGAAGACAGCGATGCGATCCGCCGGTGTATCGCCGATCTGGGAGCAGTGCTTACAGAAGATGAGGAGAAAATTGTCATTCAGGGCTTTGGCCGCCATCCCGGGATGTCAAAGAGCTTAACGTGGGCAATGCCGGTGCGGTGCTGCGTTTTCTTATGGCTGTGGCGGCCCTTAGTCCTGAGGTCACCTTTGTGAACACATATCCGGATTCTTTGGGCAAACGCCCGCATGACGATCTGATTACAGCGCTTGGCCAGCTCGGCGTAGAGGTTGAGCATAATAACGGCAAGCTTCCCATTACCATCCGCGGCGGCAAACCGGCTGGCGGACGGATCACCGTATCGGGTGCGGTCAGCTCGCAATATCTCAGCGCACTTCTGTTCCTGACCCCTCTGCTTGAGGAAGACAGTGAAATTATTGTGCTGGATGACCTCAAATCCAAGGTGGTTGTAGGCCAGACGCTGGAGGTTCTGGAGCAGGCGGGCATTGTCGTTCATGCGGCTGAGGACTATATGTCCTTCAAAGTACCGGGCGGCCAGGCCTATGCGGCCAAGTCCTACACGGTACAGGGTGATTATCCAGGATCGGCAGCTGTACTCGCAGCGGCGGCGGTGACGAAATCGGATGTAAAAATTCACCGGCTTGCCGAACATAGCAAGCAGGGCGAGCGGGCGATTGTCGATGTGCTGCGGATGATGCAGGTGCCGCTTACCCATGAGAATGGCACAGTGCATGTGCAGGGCAATGGCATCCTGAAGGCAGTGGAATTTGACGGGGATGCGGCAACGGATGCGGTTCTCGCGATGGTGGCTGCCGCTGTTTTTGCCGAAGGCACCTCCCGCTTTTATAATGTTGAGAATCTGAGATACAAGGAATGCGACCGCATTACCGATTATTTGGCTGAGCTGGCCCGTGCCGGAGCAAGCGTTGAAGAACGCCGGGATGAGATTATCGTACACGGGAAGCCGGAGGGCGTTGAAGGCGGCGTGACGATCAATGCGCATTATGATCACCGGGTAATCATGGCTTTGACCGTAGTCGGCCTGCGGGCCCGCCAGCCGCTGCGGATCAAGGATGCCCACCATGTGGCCAAATCGTACCCGCAGTATTTCGACCATTTGCGCCTGCTTGGCGCAGATGTGGAGTGGGTATGACCAAGTCCGGCCGGTTGACCATACATCCGCTCACCACAGACGATATACAGTCTGTATATGAGCTTTTTGAGGAATCAATCTCAGATGCCTTTGCACATGAGGGGCTTGCTCATTTGCAGGATGGTATTCAAAGTGAAGTTGACAACAAACAACAAAAGGCGGCCAGCGCTCTGGACCCTAAGCATTCGAACACATATTTTCTTGTTGCTAAACTGGACGGGAAAGTTGTCGGTACAATTTCATTCGCGCCCTGCGGTGAGGCTATCCGGTCATGCACCGGCAATCAGCTTGATGATGTGGGTGAGCTGGGGAGCTTATACATTTTGCCGGGCTGCCAGGGCCAGGGAATCGGCTCGGCCTTAATTAAGGCAATGCTGGCCTATCTAAAGGGCCGGGGAATTGAAGAGTTTTGCCTGGATAGCGGCTATAAGCGGGCGCAGCAAAGATGGCAGCGGAAATTTGGAGCGCCCTACACCGTGGTTAAGGATTATTGGGGACCGGATTCGGTTCACATGGTTTGGTTGTGTAAGGTAAGGGATTACCTAGTATAAGAAGAGCTGAAGCGGAATTCAATACTTGGCAAGACAACGACACTAACAACGATTTGTTAGTGTTTTTTGTCTGGTTAACTTTTTTCGTACCACTGTTGTAAAAAAAAGTTTAGTGTTAGACTGGGGAGTGTTATTCTTTTCACTTGAAGACTGGTGGTACGAAAATGATTAATCTAATTATGGCCGTTCAAATATTAAGCTTCTTTTTTATTTTTCAATCCATTTCACGCTATCGCTTTACAATCCGGGAGATAACCGTTTGGCTGGCAGTATTTTTATTGATTGGGTTTGTTTCTACATATTTTATCGGCGTATGGGGAGCTGTTACGCTATTTCTCTGTTTCGTCGGCATATCCTACTTTAAAAATCATAAAACCATTACCGCGTTAGGTGTTTTTTACGGAGCATATGCCTTGGTCATGAATTCATTTTTGGGGTATCTCGCAGCAGATCCGCTTACGCGTTTGGTTGAATTTATCTTTAGACAATCATCAGCAAATATTGACTATCTCCCGTATCTGTTTACAGCTATGGCACCGCCTGTTATCAATGAAATCGGCCTTAGAGCAGTACGCCGCTATGTTCCCCAGCTTAACAAGGAAATTCTGCAGGAATCCAGCAGGGTCATTCTTTTTCCGGTGATCGTCCTTTTCATGGTGATTATCCTTTCGGTATATCCGATTTTATCCATTGGCAATGCAACTGGTGACTTTAATTCATTCCATCGGACATTACTCGTAGGAATGTGGTTGCTGTTTATCGTGGCCTTGCTGTATATGCAATTTCAATACAATCATATTCAAAAACGGGAAATGGAAAAATCTAAAAGTGAACAATTGGTACAGCTGAAGGATTATGCGGCGCAGCTCGAAAATATTTATGATGAATTCAGAGGGTTTCGCCATGACTATGCTAATATCCTGTTAACTCTGGAGGATGGGATTTACCGGGAAGATTGGGAGCAAGTCAAACAAGTGTATGAACAAACCGTTAAGCCGACGGGGCAATTAATGCGCAAGAATGAGTACAGCTTTGTCAAGCTGCGGAACCTGCATGTATCCGAGGTCAAAAGTATCCTGGCTGCGAAAATTATAATGGCCCAACAAATGAAAATAGATGTTTCGTTAGAAATTGAAGAACCCGTTCCGTCGATTCTGATGGAATTGATTTCTTTTACCCGGATACTCTCCATTTTATTAGATAATGCGATAGAGGCAGCCGGTAAGACTGAAGAAGCGAAGCTATGGATTGTATTATTGGAAGATCCCGCCACTCAGCGGATTATCATTAAAAACAGCAGCGGAGAGAACGTCAATGTACAGCGGCTGGGGGAGCGCGGATACTCGACAAAAGGCCAGGGGCGTGGCTTGGGCTTATATAACGTACAGCAGATTTTGAAGGAAAATAACTTTGTATCCCTTGAAACGGAAGCCCGCCCTGATTTATTTTCTCAAACGCTTATTTTAAGAAAGACTGGGGAACGGAAATGAACATATTTATTTTAGAGGATAACCTGATCCAGCAGCAGCGGTTAGAACGGATCATTCGGACATTGTTGTCAAAACATCAGATCCGTTGCCGGAATCTATGTTCGACCGCAAAACCGGATCATTTATTATCGCAAATTGAAAATGCCGCTGACCACCAATTGTATTTTCTTGATCTGGAGATCAAACAAGAGGAGCATAAAGGACTCGCTGTCGCTAAGGAGATAAGAACAAAAGATCCCTACGGCACGATTGTTTTCGTTACCACCCATTCCGAGCTGGCGCCGATAACGTTTACGTACCGTGTGGCTGCTTTAGATTTTATTGAAAAAGATTTGGAAGAAGCAGAATTTATCCAAAAAGTTGAAGAGTGTCTGTTCATTGCCGATTCGCGCCGGACGGTTCCGGTAAGCCCCGATAACTTTACATTTGAGAACAAATACACCAGCTTCCAAATTCCCTTTTCTGACATCCTTTATTTTGAGACTATGGAAATTGCACATAAGATAAGATTAATTACAAAAACCAAAGTTCTTGATTTTTATGCTGAATTACATGAAATTGCCGGTTATGATGACCGCCTTTTCCGCTGCCACCGGGCATTTGTAGTCAATGTAGCTAATATTAGATCTGTTGATAAGAAAAACAAACTTGTCATGTTTGACCATGATGCAAGCTGTTCGGTTTCAAGAAGACTGCAAAAGGAAACCATTGAAAGGATGGAAGCTTTGAGGCAAAAAGAGTTTCCCCATTAGTTTTTGGAGATGCATAAGAAGTGCTGGTTGCTGTTTCTTAAATGGCCGCCAGCGCTTCTTTTTCTTTTATAAGAGTACCGTTTATGAAGGTTAATGGGCAGTTGATGATATCCCCTCTGGAATGAAGGGCAACAGCCTTATGCTGTAAACGTAGCAGGAAGATAGACCACACCGCATAAGGAGCGAGAAATCATGGACACAGTGATCCGGATTAATCAATTATCAAAAGCGTATCAAAAGGACGAAATCGTATCCAAGGTAACCATGCATATTGAAAAGGGTGAAATCTACGGGTTCTTAGGCCCAAACGGTGCCGGCAAAACAACCATTATGAAAATGATCCTTAATTTGGTCAAGCCAACCTCAGGCGAGATCTTTGTGCTGAACCAGCCTGTATCCCAAACGTCTTTTCAATACTTGGAGCATATCGGAAGCATCATTGAATATCCCGTTTTTTATGAACGCCTGACAGCTGCCGAGAATTTAAAATATCACTGTGATTACGCCCGTTTCCAGGGCAGGGATCGAATCCGTGAAGTGCTGGAGACCGTCGGCTTAACAGGGGTGGAAGATAAAAAAGTGCATGAGCTTTCGCTTGGGATGAAACAGCGCCTGGGAATTGCCAGAGCCATTCTTACCCGGCCGACAATATTGATTTTAGATGAGCCGATTAATGGTCTGGATCCGGTGGGAATCAAGGATATCCGGATGCTTTTATTGAAGCTGAAGAAGGAGTGCGGGATGACCATTTTAGTCTCCAGCCATATCGTTTCTGAGATTGAATCCATTGCGGATACGATTGGAATCATTAACCGGGGACAATTAATCAGGGAAGTTAAGATGACTGAAATCAGAAAAGAAAATGTTGAATACCTGGAAATAAAAGTGGCAAACAGCAAGCAGGCGGCACTTGTGCTGAAAAAAAAGTTAAACCTGCATCATTTTGAAGCAGTGGATACAGAAACGATCCGCGTCTACCAGCATGAGGTGCCGCAAGCGGTGATTAATAAAGAGCTGGTGCTAAATGATATCGTTGTAAACAGCATTGAAACACAACAAAGCAACTTGGAAGAGTATTTCCTGAATCTCATTCATGGGGGCAGACAACATGCTTAGACTGATGAAAATTGAATGGCAGAGAAATCATCTGGCGGGATACCTTATTAAGGCTGTGGTTTGTACGGTTATTATTTTTGGATTGGCGGCAGGCATGGCATTGATGTCTAATGCACAGGGGGAACCAATGTTTGCGGATTTTACAGCTTTTATGTCACTGGCCAATATCTTTATCCGGATTACCTTTGTCGTTTTCTCGGGCATTATTATTTCCAGGTTGGTGATTGAAGAATATAAGAATAAAACCATTCAGTTGTTATTTTCTTATCCCTTGCCGCGCAAAAAATTGATTCAAGCCAAGCTGCTGCTTGTTCTTGGTTTCTGCTTCTCCAGTGTGGTGATTTCCACGGTATGTATTGAGATTATGACCGTTATGTTGAATCCGGCCGTTCATTTCTTCGAAACACCGGCGCCGTGGGGGGAAGTGCTGGCGGCTGTTCCGGCTGTCTTGACCGCTTCAGCGATGACCGCTGGCCTAAGTCTTATCCCTTTATTTTTCGGTATGCGCAAAAAATCTACGGCCACAACAATTACTAGTTCAGTAATCATAGGAACTCTGCTAAATGCTACGGTTTCAGATGGAAGCAGCTCTGTATCCATGTTTCAATTGATCGGAGTGCCAATTGTGTTCTGTGTGTTGGGTGTAGCCGTAGCTTATCTATCGTACCGGAATATCGATAGAAAGGATGTGGCATAAGTGATGAAAACCAATAAATGGATCTGGATATTGGCAGCCGTTGTTTTGGCGGGAATCCTTGTGATTGCTTCGCAAGTTGGAGCCCAAAAGATGGAGATAACAGAACATTTCCCGTCGGAAGCCATCCAGAGCATAGACATCATCAATGATTCATGGGATCTTGAAGTGGAAGAATCAGCAGACAATCAAATTCATGTAGATATCACAGGCAGGCAGAAGGATAAGAAGAAGACTCCTGTTGCAGTGACACGTAGAGCTAATCGGCTCATCATTCAACAAGATAAACAAATTGGCGGTGCCTTCTCGGCGTTTACTTTTCAGAAAGAGGGAACCATTAGGGTGGCCATCCCCAAAAATACAGTAGAACAAGTTTCCGTGGTCAACCATCAGGGAGATCTGAATTTCCGGGCGTTAGCAGCCCATGATTTAATCGTTCAAAATCAAGCGGGCAATGTAAAGTTTGATCAGACTGAAGCGGATTCTGCGAACTTTAATCTGATTGAAGGAGACCTGACTGTAAACAACAGCTCATTCGGCAGAATGGACGTAGCAGCCAAAGGGAATGATCTTTATTTTAAAAACTTAACCAGTTCAATATTGAATGTTGTGACTAAAAGTGGTGAAATCGTTCTGCATGGGATGGAGGAAAAAGGTGAAAAAAGAATTGAAACCAAAACTGGAGATATTCAGATTGTATATAAAACAGCACCATCCAGTTTAAAAGTGGCCGTGGAAAATACAAAAGGAGATTCAACCGTTCATTTAGCTAATCTCATAACCACTAAGGATACAGAGGAGGATGTAAATGGAACTATTGGCACCGGTGAGAATTCTCTATATGTCAAAAGCTATTCAGGAAGTATCGGCATAAAATAGAGTCATGAATTTGGAACTTTTTACGCTGCGCTGTATGATGTACTTGTATTGTAAATAACCAAGTGCTGTATGGTGGAGCATCCCTGTCCCTACATGGATACCATTGGCACTACAAATGGAAAGGGGAAATACACATGAGCTTTGAGAACCCGAGCCGGGAGCAGATTGGCGAGATTCTTGCTGCTGCAGGCAATATAGCTGTAGTCGGGCTATCCGACAAAACGGACCGCACCTCTTACATGGTGGCAGGAGCCATGCAGAGCCGCGGTTATCGCATTATTCCGGTCAACCCGTCAGTGGACGGTGAGATTCTGGGCGAAAAATGCTATCATACGCTGGCGGAAATCCCTGAACCGGTGGACATTGTGAATGTCTTCCGCCGCAGTGAATACTGCGCGGACGTCGCCCGTGAAGCCGCTGACATCGGCGCGCGCGTGCTCTGGCTCCAGCAGGGCATCGTCAGCCAGGAGGCCGCCGACATCGCCGCTGAGCACGGGATGACCGCGATTATGGACCGCTGCATCAAGGTCGAGGAAGCCATCACTATGAAGGGCCGCAGCCGGGCTTAAGGAATCAGTACAGCCGGGTGTAACGGCTTAGCGGGGAACGCATGGACGAACGCCGGGCCGTTGGAAGGCCGGGCCCCCGGAACCCCGGAACCCCGGAACCCCGGAACCCCGGAACCCCGGAACCCCGGAACCCCGGAACCCCGGAACCCCGGAACCCCGGAACCCCGGAACCCCGGAACCCCGGAACCCCGGAACCCCGGAACCCCGGAACCCCGGAACCCCGATCCTTTTACCCCCCGGCGTGATGCGACTTGTAAAGTTATGCGTAGCTTCTATCTCAGAAATGCTCTTGGACAAATATGGATTTTGCCACTCGGCATTGCTATACTTAATACAGACGAAGAACGTCCTTTACTCTAATCCACTTTAGAGTTAGGCGTTCTTTTTTATTTTGGGGAGGAATGGAAAATGGGATTTGAGCAAGCACATAGCAGATTCATGGATATGCATATGAGTCAAAGGGCTGGAGAACGCAGGGGGAGGCTGGTGAGGGGGCATAATTTTGCCGAGAAGCTGTTTTTGGAGAACATATGGTGGCCTCTGTTTGAGTCGCTGGATCATTTGCATCCGGAGTACGAAATCTATGACTGGAACAGGAAGTCGCAATTTTTGGATTTTGCGTTCCTGCCGGCAAGCGGCATCCGGTTCGGAATCGAATGCGATGGTTTCCAGAGCCATATAAAGGACATGGACCGTGAGAAATTCAGCTATGCATTGAATCGGGATACTTTTCTCACAGCAATGGGGTGGAAAATGCTGCACTTTTCCTTTGACGATATTCAGCAGCGCCCAGAGGTATGCCGGATGCTGCTCCAGCTCGCACTTGCTCCATATTTAGCCAGAAAGACTGCGGTGAAGGATATCCTGTCCAAGGAAAAAGAAGTGCTCCGTCTGGCCTGGCAGCTGGGACAGCCTATCCGCCCGAAGGATGTGTCCGGCCATTTCCAAATTAACTTCCGGACGGCGCGCAGTCTGCTGCAATCGCTGAGTGCAAAGGGGCTGCTGGAGCCTGTTGAATCTGAGCAGAGGGTTCGATTTTACCGAGTAAAAGCAATGCAGGCCGATCAATTGTGGTGAAAATTATAGTACTGGAACCGTAAGTGAAAAGGCAAAGAATGTTATTAAAATAAGATCCATCCATCTGCTATAATGAAATCGGTATAATTGTATTTTCTGCAATTAAAATATCTATAAATAGCTGAATTTATATTTTAACTGCATCCCGTACATCTAAAAACTGTGATGATCCACAATATAGCTTAACTTGGAAAGTATAGTTGTATGAAGTGCAGTTAAAAGTATATTACTGTTTTAAAAGCCTGGTTTAGTTGTATGAAGTACATTTATGTGTATATGCGGTTGCGTGAACGGGGGAGTTAGATGTTTAATGAATGTGCCTATAAAAACGAAATGAAGGTACTTGCTTGGACTAATTAACCACACTGACTCATGGGAAACACGCTTACAAAAGTGAAAAGTGCGTAGTCCTCCTGAGTTCCACATAAACTAAGCTGTGACGCCCAAATTATTACCGTAATCCTTTTGACAAAACCTGCTGCAGCGCTTACCATTCAATATAGAAAGAAAGGAGAGGGTCACCTTGAATTGGCTCGGATCTTTGCAGCAGTTGGGCAGAGCCATTATGCTTCCTACCATGGTGCTGCCGGCGGCGGCTATTTTGCTGAGTCTGGGCAGTTTGCCGTGGTCTGCATGGGGACTTTCTTCGGTAGCCGAAGTGACTACTTACGCGGGGCAAGGGATTTTTTATTTCATGCCTTATTTGTTTGCGGTCGGTGTGGCATGGGGGTTGTCCAATCAGGCCGGACCGGCGGGAATGGCGGCGCTCGCGGGGATGTTTACTTATGACCGGATAGTTTCCAACATGGGGGACGGGGCGGTACAGCCTGCAACACTAATCGGAATTATCCTCGGAATTGTCGCCGGTGTGGCGCATAACCGGTTCAAAAATATCAAGCTGCCGGAGGCGATCCAGTTTTTTGGAGGGTCGCGTTTTGTTTTGCTGTTCATGGGTCTGTTCTCTGCCTTGTTCGCCTGGGTGATGCTTGGACTGTCGCCTGTGCTGCAGCATGGACTCGACATCCTGTTCCGTGATATCCAGGCAACGGGCGGATACGGCGTGTTTGTATACGGGGTATTATACAGAGTACTAACGGCGTTTGGCCTGCATCATATTCTCAATAATGTGTTCTGGTTTCAGCTGGGAAGCTTTACCACACCTGACGGCAGCGCAGTCGTGCAGGGGGATTTGCCGCGTTTTTTTGCCGGAGACCCTACAGCGGGCATCTTTATGGCGGGGCTGTTTCCGATCATGATGTTTGCGCTGCCGGCGATTGCCTTTGCGATTATTCAGGAAGCGCGGGAGGATTTGAAGCCGAAGATCAAGAAGACGTTTTTGCGCGCGGCTATGGTCTGCTTCCTGACGGGGGTGTCGGAGCAGATTGAGTTTGCTTTTTTGTTCGCATCGCCTTATTTGTTCGGTCTGCATGTGGTCATGTCCGGTCTGGCGATGGTGCTGACTTATGCGCTGGGCATTCATCACGGCTTCTCCTACTCGGCGGGGGCCATCGATTTTTTCCTCAACATGCATCTGTCACAGCGGGCTTGGCTGCTGATTCCAATCGGCATCGGCTATGGCATTGTTTATTATAATGTGTTCCGCTGGGCGATCCGCCGGTTCCAGATTCCGACGCCGGGACGCGAGGAAGGCTCCGAGCTGGGCGACTGGGCAGGCAACATTCCTTATCAGGCTCCGCTGATCCTGGAAGCGTTGGGCGGGAAGGAAAACATCGTGCAGGTACAGGCCTGCATCACACGGCTAAGATTGACAGTGCACAATGACCGGTATATTGACACCGTGGCACTGAAGGGGCTTGGCTCTGCAGGCATCATTAAGCTGGGCGGAGGGAATGTTCAGGTCGTGTTCGGGACTTATTCCGAGCTGATCCGGGAGGAGATCAACAAGCTGCTGCTCCGCGATCTGCCTCAGGTGCTGTTCAGTTCGCCGATTCAGGGCCGCATGATGCCGATTGAAGAAGTGCCGGACCATATTTTTGCCGCGAAGCTGGTGGGCGACGGGGTAGCATTTTTTCCGGAAAAGGGAGAACTCGTCTCGCCGGTCTTCGGCAAGGTCATGCACGTATACCCTACAATGCACGCGGTGGGCATTTCTACGCCCGAGGGGCTGGAGGTGCTAATGCATATCGGGATCGACACTTCACAGCTTAAAGGGCCGTTTGAAGCGCTTGTGCAGGAAGGGGACAGTGTGGAGCCGGGGCAGCTGCTGGTGAGATTTGATCTGACCTATTTGCGTGACCATGCGCCTTCACTGGCGACGCCAATGGTGATTACGAACCCGGACCGTGTAAAATCCTGGAGCTATGCTCCATTCAAAAATGTTAAAAAGGGGCAGTCATCCGTGATGTCCGTGGTCTTACATGAAAGCAATGTTGGAGGGGTTGAAGCATGATACAAGGCATAGGCGCAGCAGCAGGTGTAGCCATCGGGAAGGCCTTTGTCTTGCCGAACTGGGAATGGAGCCTGCCGGATACACAGGTGAATCCGGTGGATCTGGCCAAGGAGTTCGAGCGTTTATACGAAGGGATCCGCACCTCTAAGGATGAGATCGAATTTATCAAAAGAGAATTCCGTGAGGTGGTCGGGCCGGAGGAATCGAGCATCTTTGATGCCCACCTGGCGATTCTGGATGATCCGGTGTTCATGAGTGAAATCCGCGGCATTATCGAGCGCCAGTACAAGGCGGCTGAGGTGGCGGTCAAAGAGGCCATTGATCATTTTGTCGCCATGTTCGATCTGCTGGATGATGAATATATGAAGGAGCGGGCGGTGGATATCAAGGATGTCGGCAACCGCCTGCTGAAGCATCTTCTGGGTGCGCCGGAGGTTACACTGCCCTCCGATACGCAGCCTTATATTCTTGTGGCCAAAGAGCTGTCGCCGTCGCAGCTGGCCCACTTGAATCCAACCTACGTGCTCGGTATCGTAACCATGATGGGCGGCAAAACCTCCCATTCCTCGATCATGGCCCGGGCACTGGGGATACCGCTGGTAGCGGGTCTGGAGAACAAGATTCTGACACCGATTCAGACGGGGGACCTGCTGGTGATGGATGGGGAAACCGGGGTGATTCAGCTCTATCCGGATGAACTGACGCTGAAAGAGTATACCTCCAGACGGGCGAAGCAGCAGCGCAAAAAAGAGCAGCTGGAGCTCCTCGCCACAGTGGATGCTGTAACCAAAGACGGCGTGCAGCTGCGGCTGGCCGGCAATATCAGTTCCGTGAAGGAGCTGGACATGGTGCTCAAGTACGGGGCTCAAGGCGTCGGGCTGTTCCGGACCGAATTCTTGTACATGGACCGCAGCTCATTCCCGACGGAAGAGGAGCAGTTCGAGGTCTATAAGCTGGTAGCCGAAAAAGTAGGGAACGAAACCGTCGTCATCCGCACGCTGGATATCGGGGGAGACAAGCATTTGGATTATTTCCAGCTTCCTGAAGAGCAGAATCCCTTCCTTGGCTACCGGGCGATCCGCATCAGTCTGGACCGTAAAGACATGTTCAAAACCCAGATGACCGCGATCCTGCGGGCCAGCCATTACGGAAATATAAAAATGATGTTCCCGATGATCTCCTCCGTAGAGGAAGTGCAGGTTGCCAAAGCAGTGTTGAACGAGGTCAAGGAAGAACTCGACCAGCAGGGGGTTCCGTATAACCGGAATATTCCTGTAGGGATTATGATCGAGGTTCCGGCAGCGGTAATGATTGCCGATCTGCTCGCAGAGGAGGTCGACTTTTTCAGCATCGGTACTAACGATCTGGTCCAGTATGTGCTGGCAGTTGACCGTATGAATGAGCAGATTGCGCATATGTATCATCCCTACCATCCGGGAGTGCTGCGGATGATCCGGATGACCGTCGAAGCGGCGCGGCGTGTGGGCATCGATATCAGTGTATGCGGGGAGATGGCGGCGGATGAGCGGTCCCTGCCGCTCTGGCTGGAGATGGGGATCAGTGACCTCAGCATGTCGCCGCAGGCGCTCTTGAAGGTGAAGCACCGCGCACTGAACACGCTGGCTTCCGAAGCCAGAGAAACGGCCAAGTCCTGTTTCCGGCACCGGACCAGTACCGAGACGGAAGAAATACTGACCGCTTTTGCCGGGCGGAGCGGGATTCCGCTTGGAGCAGGCGCAGAGGTAAAGGGCAAAAGCTCGTAAGTTGGCCTGGCAGCACCAAACCAAAGAATCCTCTGCTATGCAGGGGATTGTAGAAAGAATTAGGAATCACCTGATCCGCTCCATCAACAGATTGCCTGTCCGCATCCCTGGCGGATGGATCGTGAAGAGAGCAAGCTTCACAGCCAAGGCCCCACTTAGTGGGGCCTTTTTGCTGCTCTCCCTAAAAAAAGTAAAACCGTTTCCCTCTTCATCCGCAAATAGCGTGGGAGCACAAAATACTGTTAAAGCACGCAATAACATTGGAGCACAAAAAGCCCTGCCCTTTATATAGTTGAAAGGACAGGGCTTTTATATACAGTATCTGCCGGACTACTCTCCCGCTAACGCATCGCAGAAGGCTTTGCCATAAGGCGGCAGGTCCGGCGGACGGCGGGCGGAGATGATATGTCCGTCGGTTACGACAGCTTCATCCTTCCAGATTGCTCCGGCATTCTCCATATCATCACGGATACCCGGGGTGGATGTAACTGTTACTCCCTCCAATATTTTTGCAGAGATCAACACCCAGCCGGCATGGCAGATCTGCCCAATCGGCTTCTTCGCCGCGTTGAAATCCTGTACAAGCTTCAGCACCGCACTATAGCGGCGGATTTTATCAGGAGCCCAGCCGCCGGGTACGAGTATGCCGTCATAATCGGCGGCGTCCAGCTCATCCCAGGAATACTCAGCTTTAGCCGGAACCCCGTATTTGCCCACATAGGTTTTATCTTTTTCCAGCCCGGCCAGATGGACCTCGGCGCCTTCCTCTCTGACGCGGTACACCGGATACCACAGCTCCAAATCCTCGAATTCGTCGTCTACCAATGCTATAACCTTTTTGCCGGTTAGTCTCATGTTCTGCAGCTCCCTTCAAGAATCCAGCCTTCAATATATTCTAGCAAATTTGAAATATGAAGTCATCCGGGGAATTGAAATCCTTAGACAAATTACCAAATAAATCATTTTATGCAAATGAGAAGGGATTGAGGGGAACCGGGTCGAATATAGGGATTGAACAGGTGAGTTTCGTGTTTTTATAGATAATGCGGTTGAGGCGATTTTACAAAATAAATCTGAGGTGTGGGAGATGTACAAAGATTATTTATTGAAGACGTCATGCAGCTGCGGCGGCATCATGACCATACATATGCATACGTTAATCTACAGTGCAAAGATAAAAATTAAGCATGTCCCTGTCTATACCTGCGGGGAGTGCGGACGCTATGAGCCTCTGTCATGCATTAAAGGTGATCTGGGCAAGCTGATTCACGAACTAGGCGAAACGCCGCCCAAGCGGCATATTTCGTTTGCTGACAGAAATGAATGGGCCAGTGTGCTCAAGGAGACCTTTGCCAAGGGGTTGTTTGCCGGGGGGATGTCCGAGTTGGAGGAACAGATCCGGAGCGCGATACAGGGGCGGATTGATCTGCTGCTGGATGTATACCGGCTGGCAGTGGATCTGAACGACCCTAAATGGATGGATGAAACTGGAATTAGACTGTCGCAATTGACAGTTCAGCCGGCGGAAAGCGCAAAATAAAGGCGAAATAAAGCGGATACTGAAATTTTTTCTGCAAAATTAATGAAAATCTTTCACGAATGTTGGATTTTTCACGCGCTTTTTGATACGATAGAAACAGGTTAGACAAACCTATGAATCCGGCATGTTACAGTTGGAAATCATTGGAGGACAATGAAGCAGCAGGAGCGTTTTTTCCCGCATTCCGGTAGCGTTCTCAGCCCTTGAAAGAAATTTTGAAAGGAAAATGAAGCGTTATCATTGCACAATTGTACAAAGTGTCGTATCATAATTTTAATTAGTCGAACGATAAAATTTATCGCAATGGAGAGAGTAATTTGACGGTAACCATTTACGATGTAGCTCGAGAAGCAGGCGTATCTATGGCTACGGTATCACGGGTTGTGAACAATAACCCGAACGTGAAACCGCAGACCCGGAAGAAAGTTTTTGAAGCGATTGAACGTTTGGGCTATCGTCCAAACGCCGTGGCGAGAGGTCTCGCCAGCAAGAAAACAACAACCGTTGGGGTTGTTATCCCCGATATCTCGAACTCGATTTTTGCAGAAATTGCACGCGGGATCGAAGATATTGCCAACATGTACCATTATAACATTATTTTGTGTAACGCGGATAAGCGCAAAGAGAAGGAAATACGTGTCATCAACACGCTTTTGGAGAAGCAGGTGGACGGGCTGCTGTTCATGGGTGGAACCGTAACAGAAGAACATATCCAAGCCTTCCAAACGTCTGCCGTTCCAATCGTACTTTGCGCTACGCGTGATGAGCAGGGAACCTACCCGTCTGTTGATATCGATCATGAGACGGCGGCTTTCGATGCCGTGAACACACTTATCCGCCATGGCCACCGCGAAATTGCAATGATTAGCGGAACGCTGCAGGACCCTGCCAATGGTTATGCCCGTTTCCAGGGGTACAAGAAAGCGCTGGAAGCAGCAGGCATTGAGTACCAGGAGGATCTGGTCCGCATCGGGAATTACCGTTACGAATCCGGTGTCGAAGCGATGAAGTACTTCCTGGGGCTGAAGAAGAAGCCTACAGCTGTATTTGCGGCAACCGATGAAATGGCGATTGGTGCCATCCACAGTATTCAGGATGAAGGCCTGAAGGTGCCGGATGACTTCTCGATCATCAGTGTCGACAATATCCGCATGGCTTCTATGGTCCGTCCTTTGCTGACAACTGTAGCGCAGCCTATGTACGATCTGGGCGCGGTAGCAATGAGACTTCTGACGAAGCTGATGAAGAAGGAAACGGTTGAGAATCCGCGTGTCATTTTGCCTCATGAGACGATCCTGCGTTTGTCTGTGAATCATGTGAACAAATAAGTATCCGTATGGAACATAAGTGCGTAGAAAGCTCCGGTTGGAGCTTTTTATGTTTTATTGAGGTGTATTTTACTTACATGCAGGAGGGTACATATGAGTGAAATTATAGGATTGATTGGAGCGATGGACGAGGAGATCAAGCTGCTCCTGGAGAGTATGGAAGATAAGGAAAGCACAGTCAAGGCAGGCGTTGCTTATTATTCAGGCACTATATTCGGCCAAAGGGTGGTTCTCTGCAAATCGGGAGTCGGCAAGGTCAACGCTGCGGTGACGACACAAATTCTGATTGATGCTTTTGGAGTGGCACGTGTGCTGTTCACTGGCGTTGCCGGGGCGGTGCATCCGGAGCTCGGTATCGGGGATATCGTCATTTCGTCCCATTGCATCCAGCATGACATGGACGTCACCGCTCTTGGCTACCCGCGGGGGGTAATTCCGTATCAGGAGGTGTCCTCTTTTCCAGCAGATCCAGCCCTTGTGCAGCTAGCCGAAGAAGCCTGCCGGACGCTGAAACAGAAGTCGGTTACAGGAGTTGTGCTGTCTGGGGATCAATTTATTGCCAGTGCCGCTGTTGTAGCTGAGCTTCGGGAGCAGCTGGACGGAGCCTGCGCGGAAATGGAAGGGGCGGCTGTCGCACAGGTCTGCTATATGAATGAGATTCCTTTTGTGATTATCCGCTCCATGTCAGACAAAGCAGACGGATCGGCGCATGTGAACTACCGCGAATTTACGGTTAAGGCCTCTGAGCGCTCCCATGCGATTCTTGAATATATGCTGAAAGCGATGTAAGAATCTCTTCCGGGAAATAGGCTGCTCCCTAGTACATGAAGCGCTGCCTGAAACGCACCCTGTCAAAGGTTTCCTGCGAGGACATCGGGACTTCCCGGCCGATGCGCACCATCAGGCAGTTGGCTGGATGGGAGCAAATCTCCGGATCATCCGTGGCATACCACACCATGTCTACCGTCTGCATCAGCTTCTCCATCATCTGACGGTAGGCCCATACATCCAGCCCGCTGCCCTTCAGATCCCAATGCCAGTAATATTCGGTTGTGAACACGATGCAGTTCTCCAGCTGTTCCCGTTCAAAAGCACTCGTAATCAGCAGCTTCGCAAGCCCTATTCCCCTGAATCCATCCGCTACTTCCACAGCACCCAGCTCGATCAGATCCTCCATTCCGCCCTGAGACCATAACTCCAGTTCATCCGGATAGTGAAAAGTAACATAGCCTGCGATCACCTGGTCAACAATAGCGGCAATTACACGCCCTTCCGGCAATCCGGCAATCTCTATAAGCGCTTCCAGCTGCTCCTGCGGTTTACGGAAGGCATCCAGATCCGGATGCATCTGCAGCCCTTGCAGCGCGTCTGGAGACAAAGGTCCGCTAACGGTAATCAGGCTTCTGTGATGCGGCAGAATATGGGATACAGGGATTTTGCGGTGCTCCATAACGATGCTCCCTTCAATTCACTATATTCTAGAATGTAACCGCTTCCTGTGATATACTAAGTCCGACATAAAATTTTCACATTTGATCCATTGACAGCATTGCTTAAGAGAAGAGTCTCACCCTTAAAGCTTAAATCAAACAAGTGAGGGAGGCAAGAGTAATGGGGCAAGTTCACAGCGAAATTTTACCGGGTCGTGCAAAACAGGCCAACATGGCTGATTATTCCCGGGCAGTCAGCGAATTCCGGTGGGAGGATGTGGAGAAAAGCTTCTCCTGGCATGAGAGCGGCAAGGTGAATATGGCCCATGAAGCCATTGACCGGCATGTGCTTGAAGGCCGTGGAGCAGCCACCGCTTTGATCTACAGTGATTCCGCGAGGGAAGAAATGTACACGTTCTCCGATTTGCGGGAGCAGTCCAACCGTTTCGGAAATGTGCTGCGTCAGCATGGCATCGGCCGGGGAGACCGGGTGTTTATTTTTATGCCGCGCCGGCCGGAGCTCTATTTCAGTCTGCTGGGAGTTCTCAAGGTTGGGGCGGTAGCAGGACCGCTGTTTGAGGCTTTTATGGAAACGGCTGTGAAGGACCGGCTGGAGGACAGCGGCGCCGTGGCACTCATTACCACACCTGAGCTGCTGCAGCGGGTCAAACGTGCCGAGCTGCCTGAGCTTAAGCATGTGTTTGTAGTAGGCGGCCCATCGGACGGCGGGCAAGGGCTTATCAGTTACGAAGAAGCGATGGCTGCGGCCTCTGCGGAGCTTGAACCGGAATGGCTGAGTCTGGAGGACGGGCTGATTATGCACTATACCTCCGGCTCAACCGGCAAGCCCAAAGGGGTATATCATGTGCAAAGAGCAATGATCCAGCATTATTATACAGGCAAAATTGTACTGGATTTGCGCCCTGACGATATCTATTGGTGCACGGCTGATCCCGGTTGGGTTACCGGAACCTCCTACGGGATTTTTGCGCCTTGGCTGAACGGGGTGACCAACGTTGTGAGAGGCGGACGCTTCAGCCCGCAGGACTGGTATAAGACCATTGAGCGGTTTGGGGTTACCGTGTGGTACAGCGCACCTACCGCGTTCCGTATGCTGATGGGAGCGGGGGAGGCCAGCCTGAAGGACATCGATCTCAGCAGTCTGCGGCATGTTCTGTCGGTAGGAGAGCCGCTCAATCCCGAAGTGGTACGGTGGGGGGACAAATTCTATCAGCAGCGTATCCATGATACCTGGTGGATGACTGAAACGGGAGCCCAACTGATCTGCAATTACCCGGGAATGGATATTAAGCCCGGCTCCATGGGGCGCCCGCTGCCCGGCATCGAAGCTGCTATTCTGGATGACCGGGGCAATCTGCTGCCGCCATATGCAATGGGCAATCTGGCGATCAGGACGCCGTGGCCCTCCATGATGGGGAAGATCTGGAACAACGAAGCGAAATACGAGGAGTATTTCCGCATTCCCGGCTGGTACATCTCCGGTGATTCCGCATATATGGATGAAGACGGCTACTTCTGGTTCCAGGGCCGGATCGATGATGTTATCAATTCCTCCGGTGAGCGGATTGGCCCGTTCGAGGTGGAGAGCAAGCTGGTGGAGCATCCTGCGGTTGCTGAAGCCGGGGTAATCGGCAAACCGGATGTTATGCGGGGAGAGATTATTAAGGCGTTCATTTCCTTGCGGGATGGATATTTCCCTACGGCTGAGCTGAAGGAGGAAATCGCGGCCTTTGTCAAAGCGGGGTTGTCCGCCCATGCAGCACCGCGTGAAATTGAATTCAGGGAAAAGCTGCCCAAGACCCGTTCCGGGAAAATCATGCGCCGCGTGCTGAAAGCCTGGGAGCTTCATCTTCCTGCAGGGGATTTGTCCACAATCGAGGATTAATCTAAACACATCGGGCTGTATTAAAAACAGCGTTCCCGGCAATGATCCGGGAACGCTGTTTGTTGTGAACTTATAAGAATTTAGATGCTTCGCGCCTGGAAGGCCGCGATTAAGGCGTTGCCGCTGCGGCATTTCCGGAGCCGGCATTTCCTCCGGCAGGGTTTCCTCCGGCAGCATCTCCTCCAGCGGCATTGCTGCCACCTGCGGCATTAGTGCCTCCACCGGCAGGGACATCGGATGATCCCGGCGGCTCAATAATGACCATGCCGGGATCTTCCGTGCTGCCTGGCTGCGCTCCGGGGTCCGGTGTAGCTTCTGCACCGGGAGATTCCTCCGGCGGCGGCGTAGTCTCCGGTGTGGGAGTGACTGCTCCGGCTACACTGCCCGAAGACGTCTCATGACCGGCTACATCCACCGCAGCCACATAGAAGGAGGCATTGGCGCTGGACGGAGTGCCAGGGGTGAAAGTGGTTCCTTCGCCGACGGATAGAACAGCCTGCTTCTTGTAGGCTCCTCCGTTAAGAGAACGGTACAGGCGGTATCCGACCACATCCGGCGAACCGCTTGGGTTAAAGGTGATGACGGCTTTGCCCGTACTATAAGAGACATTGACTCCGCTTGGAGGCGTTGGGCTATTGCCATCGTCTACGCGAGGATCAACCTCGGTCGGGAAATCGGATTTCGCATCCTCCGGCATGTAGTATGACAACGATTGATGTTCCCTCATCGACTTGAAGGCGGCAAGCAGCTCCTTCACGAGATCCTGGATCGGTTTGTCGCGTTTGACGACAATTTTCTGTTTGAGGAAATCCTCAGGTGTGCCATCCAGCGGAAGGTAGTTCACGCCATTGTAAGTAATATATCTGGCTCTGGAGATTCCGTCATCACTTTGTTTCGGCACATATTTTGCGTTAAAAATATCTGTAGTGAACCTGTCGGTCAAGTCCGTGGGCAGTTTGCCGCTGTAGGCGGATACTGTCTTTTTGACAATGCCTTCAGGCTTTGCAAATTCCTTCGTGACAAAAAGCTCAGGCTGCTTGTCAATGACCGCGTTCATTACTTTGGTCCACAAGGTCTGCGCCTGACGTTTCTGGGTATCGCCCTGAAGCGTATTGATTTGTTCCTTATAGCCCACCCACATGCCAAGTGTGACATCCGGCGTGTAGCCCATAAACCATACATCTCCGTAGTTTTGGGTGGAACCGGTTTTACCGACAATTGGCACATCTTTGAAGTGTTTGTAGTTTTTCTTGACGGTGCTTGCGGTTCCGTCGGTAATCACCGTGCGCAGCATATCTGTCATAAGATAAGCGGTCTGCTTGGAGTATACCTGCTCCGGATTGACTTTATGCTGATAGATGATTTTGCCCTGGGCGTCTACAATCTTTTCGATCATATAGGCGTCATTAAAGGCTCCCTGGTTACCAATCGAGGAATAGGCATTCGTTAAATCTTCAACGGTTACCCCATATTTGAGTCCGCCGATGACCCCGGTCTGCGCTTTGTAATCATCATCCTGGATCGTAGTAATCCCCAGCTTCTTGGAAAAAGCCCATGCTTTCTCGATTCCTACCTTCTCATTGAACAGCTTGAGGGCTGGCAAATTCAAGGATTTGTTAAGGGCATAGCGGGCTGTGACCAGACCCTGATACCGGTTGTTGGCATTCTTCGGAATGTGGAAGCCTTTGCCGCCGTCCTTAAGAATGATGGGCGCATCATCAAGGATGCCTGCAGGCTGGATCAATCCGGCATCCAGTGCGGGCAGATAAGCGGCAATGGGCTTCATAGTTGAACCCGGCTGCCGTACCATCTGCGTAGCATAGTTCATCTGCTCAATATTGAAGTCCCGTCCTTCGATCATGCCGAGAATCGCCCCGGTTTTGTTGTTGATCATCATGCCGGCTGTCTGTTCCTTGCCCCGGGCCTTGCTGTCTTTCGTGAAATTAGCACTGTCTTCCGAGACGCTGTGCATCGCACTGTATACTTTTTTGTCGATCGTCGTGTAGACGCGGTAACCGCCGGTCATCAGCTGCCGGCGCGCTTCCTCGAACAGTGTGTTGTTATCTGCAGCGGCAGCAGAGGCATTCGGATCAACTACGCCATTTTTGCCCTCGTTGAGGGACAGCAGAATCTCGGCGGCCTTGCGCTCGGTCTCAAGCATCAGATAAGGATATGTAGCATAAGCCTTTTTCGTATGCGGAGCCAGAGAACCCTTGATATCAAATTGCAGTGCTTCATTATACTGGGAGGCCGTGATCTTGTTCTCCTCCAGCATCCGGCGCAGCACAAGCTTTTGGCGTTCCATGGCACGCTTAAATGCCGTTTCATTAAATTCTCCGACTCCATTAAACGCGGAGTATTTGGAAGGAAGCTGGGGGAGTCCTGCCAGATATGCGGCCTGGGCCGTATTCAGCTTATCCAGATCATCCAGTCCGAATATCCCCTTGGCAGCGGCTTTGATGCCGTACACATTGTACCCGTTGGAACCGTTGCCGAAAGGAACCTTATTTAAATAGGCTGTTAAAATTTCCTGCTTGGATAAATACCGTTCCAGCCTTAGAGACAGCAGGATCTCCTTAATCTTGCGGTCCTCTGTGCGGTCAAGGCTCAGGAACACGCGTCTTGCCAGCTGCTGGGTCAGGGTGCTGCCGCCGGTCTGAACGGATTCATTCAGCAGCTTTTGCTTGACGGCACGCAGGGTGCCGCTGAAATCGACCCCTTTATGATTGTAGAAATTATTGTCCTCTATCGCGAGAACGGCATCAATCACAAGCTGCGGGATATTGTTGAATTGTACAAGTCTGCGGTCCTCTTCGGTCCGGAGCTGGCCGATCGGTTGGCCATCGCGGAAATACGCAAAGCCGGTAACGGCATTTTGGCTGACTTCCTTTTGAATCAATTCTTCGGAACGGACCGGATCATCCTTCACTATGGAAGCGACATATCCGGAAACAGCACCGCCGGCAAACAGAATGCCTAATATGCCGAGTATAAACATCCACTTCACGACGGAACCGAACCTGCGGAGCCAGGATCTACGGGGTGGACGCTGCTTTACGGTCTTCTTTTTGTTCTCCTCAACCATCGACGTTAATCCTCCTTTTAACGGAACTATTATAGCACAATTTGGCGGTTTTGAATGCGCCTCAGCCTCAGCAATATCCATGAAAAAAGCCCCCAGATTTCTCTGGAGGCTTTGAACGTTTTCGCTGTGCAGCGAAATATTAACGGTTGTAGAACTCGACGATTTGCTTTTCATCGATATCCTGGGACAGCTCGGCGCGTTCCGGCAAACGAATGTATTTGCCTTCGAAAGAGCCGTCAGCATATTCCAGGTAACCTGGAAGGTGGGAGCGGTTTTCCAGAGCTTCTTTGATGGAAGCCATAGCGCGGCTTCTTTCGCGAAGTCCGATTACGTCGCCCACGCTTACGCGGTAAGAAGCGATGTCGACTTTTTTGCCGTTAACGGTAACGTGTCCGTGGGATACCAGCTGACGCGCACCAGCGCGGGAGTTGGCGAAACCAAGACGGTATACCAGGTTGTCCAGGCGGCTTTCGAGCAGGAACATGAAGTTTTCGCCCGCAATACCCTGGAGCTTTTGTGCTTTGGAGAAAAGAGTTCTGAACTGCTTTTCACCCAAGCCGTACATGTGGCGCAGTTTTTGTTTTTCCAAAAGCTGCATTCCGTAGTTACTTACTTTTCTGCGTTGGTTAGCGCCGTGCTGTCCCGGAGGGAACGGGCGTTTCAGGTCTTTGCCTGTACCGCTAAGGGAGATGCCCAGACGGCGGCTGAGTTTGAATTTAGGTCCGGTGTAACGTGCCATGTTATAGTAGACTCCTTTATAATTGAAATTTCATGGTAGGGCCTATTTGCGCCGCAAATCGTATCCGTGAAAGCGTTAGATGGTTTCACACTGCCGGGGAAGTTCAGCCGCTGCCCTGGCAGTAACGAGATGCGTGAGGGTGACACAACGTTACGCCCAATAAAGACCTGTTACAGTCTTGTTCAACAATAAATATTATATGAAAACAACAGTTAAAGTCAAGAGCATCTTTAAAGAGATTTTGTCTATCTTTGTCGTTAGTTCTTTGGTCCTAAAAAAAATCCCGGTTTTGAGGAAAATATAATGCAATACCCAAAGAAAGGGAGTAAAATATAGTTAATTAGATGTTATCGGAAAGAAATTTCTAGTATAAAAGAATTTATAGGTATAAATCGTTAAATTATCCTTCTCATTCTCGCTGAAACGGAACCGCCTATTTTATCTTATTGAGGGCGGTAAAACCATTTCTTCCAGTGTGAGATGTAAAGGGGATCCTTTTTATGTCAGAGCAGGAAGCATGCGGACGCAAAGATAATCGTGTGCTGTTACAGGACACCATGCAATCACGCGGAGATATTGAAGATCCCGCCGCATGGCTTAGGGAGACGGATATTGTATCATACGACTTTCCCCATGCAGCCAACCTGATTGCGGAAAGTTTCCGGGAGTGGCGGGGGCAGAGCGGACCGGAATTCGCCAAGGCCTGGGACTGGTGTGTGCTTAATTTTGAGGGAAAACACATTGATATTATTGATAATAGAGGAAATGAGGATCAATGGAGGAGACAGTTGGAGGCCGCTGCGGCTGACTCCCTGCAATTCGCGAAGCCTTATACGATCCATGAGCACGCCGCTGGACATACAATGTCTTTCGTAATCATTCCCGTATTTACACGCAGCCAGAGGGAAATTTTTGCGCTCCTTGGCTGCGTTATGCCGCATGAGCAATTTGAACAAGGCGGATTGTATATAGCGGAAGCGATGTCCTTGCATTTTCAGGCTTGCTTTTACCGCAGATTTGAGCATATGTTTATGTCTGATCTGGCTGGATTGCATCTGCATGCGGAGCGTGAGAGCAGCCGGCGTTCGCTGCTGTTCCAGATCGTACAGCGGATGCATGACAACATTGATGTGGATGCTGTGCTGACCGAGGTGATCGACAGTATTTCGGCCATGTATCCGGGAGCCAGGCTTGAGCTTTTCATGTCGCAGGACCACCGCAGCGCGAATCCGCTGGTCAAGCCGCTCCCGCTTCACTGGGGGGACGATGATGTATGCGCAAGAGCGTTCAAGGACGGACGCGTATCCCTGTATGCCGGACGTGAGGACAACCATTCGGTAGAAATTGGCCTTCCCCTCGGCGGCAAGCAGGGGGTGTATGGCGTATTCCATATGGTGATGGACAAGCCGGCTTTTCCGGAGGTGGATCTGCGTTTCCTCTCCATGGTGGCTGATACGGCAGGTACGGCTTTTGAGAATGCCAAGCTGTATGAGCGGTCCAATCAGCTGATCCGGGAACTGCGCATGAGCAATGAGCTTACCCAGCGGCTGAATCAGAGCCTGCGCCTTGGCGATATTTTTCAGTTCGCTTTTGAAGAGCTTCTGGAAATGTTTGATGCCGATTACTGCTGTATTTTACATATGAATGAGGACAAGGGCGGGCTGGAGGCGATCGCCTGCAACTATCATCCCCTGCAGGGTGAGATTCTGGAAATCGGCGAAGGGCTTGGCGGCCGGGTATACACCACAGGCGAGGCCCTTATTCTGTCGGATTACCGGAAGTCGGACGGAAGCTATTCACGGCTGATGAATGCTACGGGTTCGAATTCAGTGATTGCTACTCCGCTTAATGTAGGAGGCGAGGTTCGTGGGGCGATTATGCTCACACACCGGGAACCGCATTTCTTCTCTTATGACAGTTATAGACTGCTCCAGGCCATGGCAGGCCATATCGGGCTTGCTGTGGGCAATGCGCGCCTGCATGCCGAGGTGCGGCGTTTGGCCAACCGTGACAGTCTGACCGGCTTATATGCGAGGCATTATCTGGACGAGGTCATCAAGGATAAGCAGATTACCGAATTCTGCGGTTCTTTGATTGTCGTGGACATCGATCAGTTCAAGATGGTGAATGACACCTATGGTCACCAGAAAGGCGACAAAATTCTGAGACAGGTCAGCGAAATCGTCAAGTCTTCCATCCGTCAGGGGGATATCGCCGCGAGGTGGGGCGGGGAGGAGCTGGCGGTGTATTTGCCGCAGCTTGGCGTGCAGCAGGCGGTATTTGTAGCAGAACGGATTCGCAAGCGGGTAATGAGCGAAACAGATCCGCGTGTAACCGTCTCCTGCGGCATTGCGGAGTGGAGCTGGACAGATGATAAGGTAAGCGTGGAATCGCTCTTCTACCGGGCGGATATGGCCCTCTACGAAGCGAAGAACAACGGCAGGAACCAGGTCGTGCTCGATACCAAAATAGCGGAGACCAGTACAAAGAATCCTTAAGCGCAAGCCATGGGGATTCTTTTTTTGCATAAGCCCCGGGCGGCGGGAAACTCTATAGAAATATTCATATCCTAGACCGGAAAGGCTTGAGTTCATGAGAACAATTAAAATCCGCCGGATGATGATCCTGAGCGCAGCCCTGCTGCTGGGTCCTATTCTTAGTGCCGGCTGTACCCGCATCCATGATAAACCTGCTGCAGAGGTGCTCCATCTGGTTCTGGCCGGGATGGCGGGGAGCGATGGGGTGTCCTTTGAGGGGGCATCTTCCCTGCTCCTTGACGGCAATCCGGCCCCGGAAGCCTCACTCTTCTATGGAGGAACGGTTTCAGACCATAACAAGGTAAGTCTGCATACGTTTTTGCCGGATGGCGGCACACCGCAAACAGCGGCAGGGGCAGGAGAAAACAAGCTGAAATCAAGCTCGGCAGCGGCTGCGGCCTATTATACCCGGTTAGAGAAAAAAAACGGCCAGTGGACGCTGCTGCAGGAAGACAGCACCGCCTCGCCGGATAACCCGCTGCCTGCGCTGAATCCGCTCCGCCAGCTCGAAGAGCTGGAGAACCTTGAAATTGAGGTTTCCGAGGAAGCGGGTGCGGCGAGAGGGACCAGGGTGCTGCGGATTGAGCTGAGTGAACCGGAGGCGGGCAGGCAGCTGGCCGCTGAGCTTGAGGGGCAGATGAAGGCCATCCGTCCGGATACATCCGGCTCTGAACAGAAGGAAACGGGCAAGGAAGAAGAGGCCTTGCAACTGCTGTGGGAGAAGAAGAATAATGAGCTTCAGCAGAAGCTTAAGGAAGTATCGGTCCGGACTGTATACTACTTACAGGTGGATACGAAGCGGAACCTGCCGAAACGTCTGACCTGTACCCGCCGGGTGAACGATCCCGCAAATCAGGGGACAACCGGAGGCGGCGCAGAGGAAATTTATTTAACAGAGGTCAATTTTTACGGTTACCGCTGAGTTTCAGCATCCCCAATGCCTTGCGCTCCACTGCTGGCGTGCTACAATATAACGGTATGTCTATTATTTGCATGAGGAAGGAAGAGAGAAAGATGAAGGATCCGAGGATTCAAAAGCTTGCGGAAAATCTTGTAGGCTACTCCGTAAACGTGCAGCCGGGCGAGAATGTGCTCGTCGAAATGATTGGCAGCGAAAGAGATTTAATCAAAGCTGTCGTGGAGGAAGTGGGCAAAGCGGGCGGCCATGCATTTGTGCAGCTTACCGACCGTACCGTTCTGCGCAGCATGCTTCAATATGCTACCCGGGAAGGTCTGGAGGCCTGGGCGGAAATTGATTTGAACCGTATGAAGCAGATGGATTGCTATATCGGTATCCGTGCCGGCGAGAATGTGAATGATCTTTCGGACGTTCCGGAAGAAAATATGAAGCTCTACAACTCCCTGTATTCCCATCCGGTACATAGCGAACAACGCGTCAAACACACGAAGTGGGTAGTGCTGCGTTACCCTAATGCCAGTATGGCACAGCTGGCCAATACGACCACCGAAGCGTTTGAGGACTTTTATTTCGAGGTCTGCAATCTGGATTATGCCAAAATGGACAGAGCCCAGGATGCCCTGGCCGAGCTGATGCGCAGAACGGATAAGGTCCGCATATCCGGTCCGGGGACGGAGCTTGCTTTTTCGATTAAGGGAATTGGTGCGGAGAAATGTTCCGGACACCGGAATATCCCTGACGGTGAGGTCTATAGTGCCCCTGTCCGCGATTCCGTCAATGGAACGATCAGCTACAATGCAGCAACGATCTATAACGGTGTGACGTTTGAAAATGTAAAATTTAAATTCGAAAACGGAAAGATTGTTGAAGCTACCAGCAACGACCCTGTGCGGCTGAACGAAATTCTCGATTCCGATGAGGGTGCCCGCCATATTGGCGAGTTTGCCATTGGTTTCAACCCTTACATCCTGCACCCTATGAAAGATATTCTGTTCGATGAGAAAATCGCCGGCAGCCTGCACTTCACACCGGGCCAGGCATATGATGTAACGGACAACGGGAACCGTTCCTCCATTCACTGGGATCTCGTTTTAATTCAGCGGCCTGAATACGGCGGCGGCGAAATCTATTTTGACGATGTGCTGATCCGCAAGGACGGGATCTTTGTTCTTCCGGAACTGGAAGGTCTGAATCCCGAGAATCTGAAATAAATTGTAATCACAGCAGACGTTTCTCTTGTTTCAGGAAAATGCCTTGCGCGAGTAAGCGGATTCAATGTATCATGGAATTGGTTACAAAAGACTTAAGCTTCATAATCAAGTTGCGGAGGGATTCCTATGTCCAGTAACAATGCGGCAATCGTGGATATTGCCCAAACGGCAAGCAAGTTCAACTCATCGATCGTTCTTCAGGCAGACAACAAGTACATTGATGTTAAGAGTATTCTCGGTCTGTTCACTACGCTTGTCTCCAGCCAAAGCTATGAGCTCCATGTTCATGGTACGGATGCTGAGGAAGCCAAGAAGGCAATGAGCGAGGTTTTTGCCAAGCATGGTTTGAAATTTACGGTGGTAGCGGAATAAGCGAATGGTTCCGTAGGACGTCCTGCCTTTGCGGCAGGGCGTTTTTTCTATAAATAAAAGACTTTATAAGCAGCATTCTTGTATTGGGTCCGGATTTCGACTAATATTAAACTAAATAGCAATAGCAGCTGTAACTTTTGGACATGGGGGGGATAATGCATGACTTCATCGGATTTGCAGGAACAGCTTAATCTTAGAGCAGTCACTCTTCTTCAAGAAGATGCCGATAAAATTCAGAAGCTCATCGAAGTGCAGATGGAGAATCTGGCAACCCGTTACTGCCCTCTCTATGAGGAAGTGCTCGATACCCAGATGTACGGGTTCTCCAGAGAAGTTGATTTTGCGGTCAGAGCAGGACTGGTGCCGGAAGTTTCAGGTAAGCTGATTCTGAGCGAGCTGGAGCGCAATCTGGCCGTACTGTACGATGCGCTCAACAAGAAGGCTGAAGAGCGCGAGATGCTGTAATCACCAATATCATTTATAAAAAAAGCACATGGGGACCTTTGCGGGTCCGGCCATGTGCTTTTTTGTGTTACACGAGATAGAAAGAAACTCCGAGGATCATATACACGGCCAGCAGCAGCAAGCCTTCATACCAGTTGGTTGCACCGTCCTGAATGATGGATTTGGCAATAAAGACAGATACGGCGATTGCGACAATCTCTATTGTGGTGAAGACAATGTCCATCGTATTGCCCATGAAATAGCTGGCAAAAATCAGGACCGGGGCCACAAACAAAGCAATCTGCAGACTGCTGCCGACGGCGATCTCGACCGCTGCGCCAATTTTGTTCTTCATGGCCAGCATGATGGCGGCACTATGCTCCGCGGCATTCCCGATGATCGCCACCAGGAAGGCACCGACAAACAGCTCGCTGAAGCCAAAACGCTCCGTTAACGTCTCCAGCGTGCCGACAAGCCATTCGCTGACAAAAGCGACCATAACCGTTGCCAGGATCAGATAAATAACCGATCTACCCATGGACCAGGCCGGCTTATGCTCATTCGGCAGTTCTTCCTCATTGTCTACCGTCACGTCCGCCAAGTACTTTTTGTGTGTAATCATGGAGAAGATCAGCCAGGCCATGTAGGCGGCGATCAGCAGACCTGCTACAACCAGACTGAGCACATCGGTATCCTTTTCTGTGATGGAATGGGTATTGAAGAACATGGCGGGTACAAAGAGGGCGATGACAGCCACGATCATCAAGGAGCCATTCAGTCCGGCCAGTGTAACATTGAAGTTCTGAACCTTGAATTTCATGCCCCCGGCAAAAATACTGAGGCCCAGCACCAGCAGCAGGTTGCCGATGATAGAGCCGGTGAGGCTGGCCTTGACCATATCGAACAGGCCTTCCTTCACCAGGAAAAAGGCGATGATCAGCTCGGCCGCATTCCCGAAGGTGGCATTAAGAAAGCCCCCAGCCGCTGCCCGGCATAGTGGGCTACACTTTCTGTAGCCCGGCCCAGAAAGCCGGCTACAAAAACGACCGAAATGGCAGAGAGCACGAATTGCAGCGTGTGGTCCCAGTCTGCATAATGTCCGATGGCGCTGAGGATAAAGGTTATTACCAGCAGCGCCGGAGAGATCCATTTTTTCAAGTAATGCACACTCCAGTCTCTATATGTAGGTTGATTTCATAATCAATATACCCAAATTGTTCCGGTGTGTAAACGGGGATGCAAGAAAGTCATTTGCTTTTTAGCCTGTTTTCGAATTACAATAATTGATAATGAGTGTAGGGGGGTTATGGCATGGCGGAACAACTTCAACTGGAAATGGGAAACATACGGATCTCTAATGACGTCGTCTCGAAGATTGCCGGATTGGCTGCCTTGGAGACCCCGGGAATCGCGGCCATGTCTGGCGGCTTGTCCGAGGGCTGGGCCAAGCGTCTCAGCGGCAAAAACGTGCAAAAAGGTGTTACTGTTGAAGTGGGACAGCTTGAAGCAGCTGTAGACCTGCGCATCATCGTTCTGTACGAAACTCCGATTCACGAGGTATGCCGGATGCTTCAGCAGAATGTGCGCGAGGCTGTGGAGAGCATGACGGGGCTTCATATCGTTGAAGTCAACGTCAAGGTTGAAGGCGTCGCCTTCAAGAACGACGAAATTTCGTAAAGCGGTGCATTGGCAGTCAAGCCATTAACAGAAAGTAACCAAAAAGGCAGCCGGGGATTTAATCCCCAGGCTGCCTTTTTGGTTACTGCATAAGAAACCGGCACGTATGTAGCATCAGCGGGCACGGACTTGTCTAACCGTGGTAACAGACTTCGTTACCTCCTCTTTGGCCGGCCGGTTAGTTTCTCTGGAAATGCTCAGCATAATGCCCATGGAGAGCATGGTTACGAGCAGTGAGGAACCTCCATAGCTGATGAACGGAAGCGTAACTCCGGTAAGCGGGATCGTGTTGGTGACCCCGCCGATGTTGACAAAGGCCTGAATGGCAATCAGGCCCATGACCCCGATGCCGACAAGGGTTCCGAAGGGGTCGGTGCATCTAAGCGCAATCAGGATGCCGCGCCAGATGAAATAGAGGTAGACCAGCAGGAAAAGGGAGGTCCCTATAAATCCCAGCTCTTCACCGATAACAGCAAAAATGAAGTCGGTATATGGATAGGGCAGATAGTGCAGCTTCTGAATGCTCTGGCCAAAGCCTGAGCCGTTGGTTCCCCCTTCGCCAAAGGCGATCAGGGATTGAACGATATTAAATCCGGCATCGTCAGCGACAGCAAGCGGGTTGATAAAGGCGCTGATCCGGTCCTTTTTGTAATCCTGGCTGACCGCCGCCGTTTCTGAAGGCGGTGATAAGGAGTCAATGGCTGCTTTTGCACCCATAACAATTCCGACACCAAGCACCAGCAAGGCGATGGAGGCCATAATATGCTTCATGCTGGCCCCTCCGGCGTAGATAACTAGCCCGCTCGTGACTACCAGGATCAGACAGGAACCCAAATCCGGCTGCATCATAATGAGTCCTGCAACGATGCCCACAATAACCATCACCGGAATATAACCTGTGCGCAAATCTCTAAGCCGCTCGCCTTTTTTGGAGATCAGGGCAGCCAGATAGAGGATGATGGATATTTTGGCCAGCTCCGTGGGCTGAATGCCCAGGCCAGCGATGTTGAACCAGCTTTTGGCACCGTTGATTCTCTCAGCGGAGGCTACGAACAGCAGCAGGACCAGCGTGATCATAAAGATTGGGGCATACCACTTCTTGAATTTACTGTAGTGGATATTCATCGTCACGAACATCACGAAACTTCCCAATACCACCCAGATGATCTGGCGTTTGACAAAATAAAAGGGATCATTTCCAAACTTCTCACTGGCCAGCGTCAGGCTGGAGCTGGAGCTGAAGACCATGATCAGTCCGAAGCCGACCAGCAGTAGAGTCAGAATTAGCAGCTGAAAATCGGGCGTTCCTCTTTTGGGCAGGCTGACATTTTTTTCGTCGTTCCCTTTACACTGCTCAAGCCTCCAGCAGCGCCTTCAGTTCAAGGATATGCTTCGCGGCATCATCCAGAACAGGCTTAGGGACAGGAGATTCATACTCCAGACCATGGGGAAAGGTGGCTTTGCCCAAGTAGACGGCTTCAATCGCCAGCACGGCGTCGGACTTCTCCAGCTTTCCTTCGACAGCACGCGTGTTGATCCGCAAAAAATATTCTCCGCCGTTCTGCCTGTCTTCGATCTTGCAGTCATAGGTGGCCCGGTAGTATTCCCACTGCCAGCGGATGAATCCGGCTTTGGCCGCGCTTTCGTCCAGATAGAGAAGGTCGCTTGTCAATCCAACGAGGCCCGTGTTCTCAAATATCATAGCGCACATATCCCCCTTATGAAGTATAATGATAAATTCATGCCTATTATTATAGATGTTCCTTTTCATGATAGTATGTTTCCCTGGGTTGTGCAAGGCGTGCCGGACCTGTTGGTACCCTCTTTTTTGTGTTTCTGCTACAATAATAGAAATATAGCCTTTGGGGCTGAATGGAAGAAGAGCCACAAGGCCTTGAAGGTCTGTCCGAAGCGGAATCGGAAGAAGGGAATGGGGATTATAATGGATAGGCGAACACTGGAACAGCTGCTGCCGGATATGGTGAAATGGCGCAGACATCTGCACCGTCATCCGGAGCTGTCTTATCAGGAGAAAGAGACCTCGGCGTTTGTTGCCGCGAAGCTAATAGAATTCGGGATTGAAGTCGTGAGAAGCAAAGCCGGTTACGGGCTGACCGGGATCCTGAAAGGAAAATCGCCGGGCAAAACCGTTGTTCTGCGCGCGGACATGGATGCGCTGGCCATCACGGAGGAGAACGGCCGCGAGTACGCCTCGCAAAATCACGGAGTTATGCATGCCTGCGGCCATGACGGGCATACCTCCATGCTGCTTGCCGCCGCTGCCTATTACAGCAGCCGCAGGGAAGAGCTGCAGGGTGAGCTGCGCTTCCTGTTTCAGCCTGCGGAAGAGATCTGCCCCGGCGGCGCGCTGGGGATGATCGCTGAAGGGGTGCTGGAGGGAGCTGACGCAGTGTATGGCCTGCACTTGTGGACGCCGCTGCCGGTCGGAAAGGTAGCCAGCGCACCGGGGCCGCTGATGGCCTCTGCGGATGAATTTTTCATCGACATCACCGGTAAGGGCGGACATGCCGGTACGCCGCACCGTACGGTTGACAGCATTGTGGCCGCCGCCGCTCTTGTGACCCAGCTGCAAAGCATTGTCAGCCGTTCGGTGGACCCGCTGCGCCCTGCAGTCGTAAGTGTGGGAACGATTCAGGGCGGGACCGCCCAGAACATCGTGGCGGAACGCTGCCGGATCACCGGCACGGTGCGTGCGTTTGACGAGGAGACCCGTTATCTCATCCGCCAGAGAATTGAAGAGATGACCGCTTCTGTAGCCGCTTCATACGGGGCTGAAGCCAAGATCGATTATTTGATGGGTTATCCGCCGCTGGTGAATGACGAAGCGGAATTCCAACGCTTTTTCCGCGTGGCGCCAGCTGCGCTTGGCGGTGAAGTCCGCGTAGAACGGATGGAGAAGATCATGCCGGCAGAGGATTTTTCCTATTATGTTAAAGAAATTCCCGGCTGCTTCATCTTTGTGGGTGCGGGCAATCCGGATAAAGATGCGGTGTATCCGCATCATCACAGCAAATTCGATTTTGACGAGGATGCTCTGCTGCACGGGGCGAAGGTGCTTGTGGCGATGGCGGATTCCTGCCTGAATGAATAATTAGCAGCCCGTATATTTTAACGTTTCAAGGGGAACCTACTTCCGAAGAACATGGAAAACATGACAGGAGGGTTCAATCTTGAAGACAGTCAAAGAAGTAATGACGGCGCACCCTGTGTGCGTCACCTTACAGGATAATCTCTATGAGGTAGCCGTGAAAATGAGAGATGCGGATACCGGCGTTATTCCGGTGGTAGAAGCTGACGGGGAATCCCTGATCGGTATTATTACGGACCGGGACTTGGTAATCCGGGGTTATGCCGAGAAGCATTCCGGCTCGACTGCGGTGGAAACGGTAATGACCAAAGGAATTACTGCCGTTTCCGAATCCACTTCGGTGGATGAAGCGGCTGAGCTGATGGCCTCCAGGCAGATCCGGCGCATACCGGTGGTCAACGGAAAAAAACTGATCGGGATCGTGTCGCTGGGTGATTTGGCCGTGAAAAATATTTTTGCTGATGAAGCAGCAGAAGCTTTGACTGACATTTCACAGCAGCATCTGCATTAGTAATAGAAGCAAGGGGGAAGCTCATGTCCGTTACCGCGGGGTGGGCTTTTTCCGCTATACACCGGTTTGAAAGATACATAGTCCCGAGCGGTCTGAATCATAACGATAACGCATTGGAGGGTTTTGTGATGAATGGAAGCGGAAAAGGAGCATGTATCATCCGTAAAGACCGGACGATCCTGCTGGAATGCGGACACCCTGGCTTTGAGGCGGCCCGGACGGCTCTGGCTGACTTTGCTGAACTGGTGAAAAGCCCTCCTGCCTACCACACTTACCGGATAACCCATCTATCACTATGGAACGCAGCGGCTGCCGGCAAAACAGCGCAGGAGATATTGAAGGTATTGAGCTTACTCTCGCGCTGTGGCATACCCGCCGGTCTTGAGGAAGAGGTTAGACAGCTTGTCTCACGTTACGGAAGACTGGAGCTGCATTCCGGTGCGGCCGGCGGTTCGCTGATGGTCCTGCGTGCCGACAATCCTGTGCTGCTCGACGAATTGGCAGAGCAAGCGTCTTTGCAGGAGCTGGGTCTGAACAGAACGGCTCCCCTGGAATGCCGGTGCCCGTCTGAACAACGGGGTCTGCTGAAGCAGGAGCTGACGAGGCTGGGGTTCCCGGTCCTGGATTACGCGGGCTACCGTGACGGGCAGGCGCTCAATGTGCCATGGAAGAAGGCTGCCGGAAGCGGAGCGGTGTCCGGGGAGTCCGTTGGCCTAAGAGACTATCAGGAGGAAGCCGTCCGCAGGTTCGGGGGAATTGGCGGCAGCGGAGGAAGCGGTGTGGTGGTCCTGCCCTGCGGGGCGGGCAAAACGCTTGTGGGGCTGGCGGTGCTGGAGAGCCTGCAGTGCGAGACGCTGATCCTCACGTCGAATGCCACCTCGGTTGCCCAGTGGAAGGCAGAACTGCTCAAAAGGACCGGCCTGGATGAAGAAGCCGTAGGAGAATACAGCGGAGTGAAGCGGGAGGTCCGGCCGATAACGGTGGCCACCTATCAGATTTTGACGCACCGGCGTTCCAAGGGAGGCCCCTTCGGACATATGAATCTGTTCAATGAACGGAATTGGGGGCTTATTATTTACGACGAGGTGCATCTGCTTCCGGCTCCGGTGTTCAGAGCCACGGCGGATATTCAGGCCACCCGGCGTCTCGGGCTGACGGCTACGCTGGTTAGAGAGGACGGGCGGGAAGATGATGTATTCTCGCTGATCGGCCCCAAATGCTATGAACTGCCCTGGAAGGTGCTGGAGAAGCAGGGCTGGATTGCGGCAGTCGACTGCATCGAGGTCGTTGTGCCCATGGGCACCGATATCAGGCACCGGTATATGTATGCCGGAGCAAAGGAGCAGTTCCGGGTTGCTGCAGGCAATCCGGCCAAGGCTCGGGCCGCGGCAAAGATCATAGCAGCCCACCCGGGGGCGGCAGTTCTGGTCATTGGTCAATATCTGGACCAGTTGGAGCAGTTAGCGGCAAGCCTGGGTGCGCCGCTGATAACAGGCAGGACTTCCCAGCAGGAGCGGAGCGGACTGTATGCTGCTTTTAACGAAGGGGCGATACGGCTGCTTGTGGTATCCAAGGTAGCGAACTTTGCCGTAAATCTGCCGGATGCTTCTGTAGCGATCGAGGTGTCCGGTGCCTACGGTTCACGGCAAGAGGAGGCCCAGCGCCTGGGGCGTATCCTCCGGCCGAAGCCGGGAGAGAACAAGGCCTACTTCTATACTCTGGTGTCCGGTGACAGCAGGGAGCAGGATTTCGCTCTGCGCCGCCGTCTGTTTCTGACCGAGCAGGGCTACGATTATGCCGTCCAGACGGTCCAGCTGGAAGAGGTAAGCCTATGAATGGCATAACGGCAGAAGCGCTGCTGGTGCTGCAAAAGATCGTCAAGGCCTGCGCCGCCAGGCCTTTTGCCGAAGCACAGGCTGAGCAGCTGTGTCCGGCAGCGCTCTGCCGGGCAGAGCTGCAGCTGGCACTGCTGGAGCTGCGGGAGGCCGGAATGCTGGAACTGCGGCAGAAATTGTGGGGGAGAGGCTGTATCAGATTCCCGAGAGCCATCTGCCTCCGCTTCATCGCATGTTGTTCCCGCATGAACCTGTACAGGCCGTAAATGCGATAAAAATGGACAAAGAGGCCGGACCCGAACTGTCCGGGGAATTGTTTCGGGCCTTGGCCTTTATTGCCGAAGAAGGGCTGCCGCTAACGGCAAAAGGGGCAATCCATAAAAAAAACATCAACCGGCTGGCCGCCAGCCTTACGCTGCCGGAGGAACCATTAAAAGGTCTGTTCCCGGCTGCCCAGCAGGAAGTGTATCCGTTCCCGCTCCCAGTGATGGTGATACTCGATCTGCTGCTGTGCCTGGGACTGGTCCGCCGGAGGGATTCGTTGTATCTGCTGGAAACAGAGATGCTGGAAAGCTGGCTGCATCTCTCCGGGAAGCAGATGTCAAGCCTGCTGTACGGATTGGTGCTGTGCCGTTACGGCCAGCCCGACCCTGCCGGGCAGCACTTCCGCTATCTCGTCTCCTCAGCCGATTATCCCCCCGGAATGTGGTTTGCCCTGCGGGATATTCTGGAACGGATGCTGGGAGCGGGACTTGCCCAAGACCAAGACACCGCAGCGCTGGAAGCTTCAGCACGGGGATGGCTTACAGGGCTGGCCGGGTTCGGCTGGTGCGAGCTGGGGAGTACGGAGGACGGAGCGGTTTGCTTCCGCTGGACAGCGGCCCGGCCGCAGCTTCCTCCAAACGGGGCCCCTGCGTTCTCTAGCCGGTGTATAAAGGTCCAGGAGCCGGCAGATGCAACGGAAGGAACCTTTGAGGAAGAGGATTTGCCGCAGCAAGATGAAGCTTCTGATTTCCCGGGGTTCATTGTCCAGCCGGATTTTGAGGTGCTGGTCCCTGCGGAGTGTCCTTACAGCCACCGCTGGCTGCTCGCGGGGTGTGCTGAGCTTCAGCATAGCGACGATCTGTGGAGCTACCGGCTGACCCGGGAGAAGCTGGAATCTGCAGCGGAGCAAGGAATGTCTCCGGAAGCTGTGATTTCATGGCTTGCCGATCATGCCCGGGGCGGACTGCCGGCTCAGGTGGAGCTGTCTTTGAGGCAGTGGAGTAAAGGCATTGGAAGGACAGAACTGGCTGAGGCCATTTTGCTGGCCTGCCGGTCTGAAGCGGACGGTAATGATATTGCCGCCCATCCCCGGCTGTCAGGGCTGCTTGCCCGTATCGGCCCGCTGCACTTCATCGTCCGCAGTGAGGATGTGGAGGCCGTGCGCAAGGAACTGGGGGCAGCCGGAATGGCTCCCCCAAGCGGATTGCAGGGCAGGAAGCGCAGCCGGGCAGGGATTGGCCGTTGGTTAACGGAAGCCGGACGGGGGATATCGCTGCATATGCTCTGCCGGTTCATGGGCTGTCAACGGGGCTGTTTGCTTTTGCTCCGGTCCCGCCATTGATCCCTTTGAATCTCCATGCCACCGAAGAGGCGGTGCTCACCGGCCTTGCGGCAGTGCCGCAGATGTGGATCAAGCAATGGCGGAAATATCACGCCACTACTGCCCAGAAGGTGATGGAACAGGCTGTGGAGTGGGGAGTGAAGGTCCGTTTGTCTATGGAAGGTGAGGTCTGTGAATTCATTCCTGCCCGAATCAGCCGCAATCCATGGGAAGTGCAGGGCACCCTGCTTCTGGCTAAGCCTGACCGTGTGCAGGAGGTCCGGCTGAATGCGGCGGATTGGCAGGAAATGCAGCTCATGATTCCCAAAATGCGGAGAAATTCCTCTTCTGCTTAGGCGTGAGGGTATGTTATGATAAGAGAGTCTACGATATGCGGTAGAATATTAACGCAGAAACGAGTTGAAGTTCATGAGCGTAGCGGAATTGAATACGGTTGATATGGCCGAGGTACTGACATACGCCTATGAATTAGGTGATATGATTAATCAATCCGCTGAAGTATCGGATTACTTATACTGGAAAGGACGGGTTGACGCCAACCCGGAAGTCCAGGCCATGATTAAACGGCTGCAGGGCAAAAAGGAGCTGTTTGAGGAGACACAGCGTTTCGGACATTTTCATCCAAACTATCATGCGGCTAAGGATGAAGTGACGGCGGTCGAGCAGGAGCTTGAGCGCTTCGAAGAGGTTGCCCGCTTCAAGCAGGCGGAAAAAACGCTGGATGATATGCTGCATTCGATGTCCGAAACGATTGCTTTTTCGGTATCGGACAGCATTAAGGTGCCAAGCAATGACCCGTCCCCCAAGGGTGGAGGCTGCGGCAGCGGAGGCAAGTGCTCCTGCGGATAGGCTTCTGATAAGGGCAAGAGAAAGAGAGGCGAAAAGCTGATGTTTGCGGAACGGACAGGATATATTGTATGGGTAAGTGATGTTAAGGCGGCACGCAATCTGGAGAAATACGGGACATTGCATTATGTTTCCCGGAAGATGCATTACGCCGTCATGTATGTGAACGCGGAACGTGCCGAGGAAGTGATGAAGAACGTCCGCAGACTGTCTTACGTGCGCAAGATTGAAAGATCTTACCGGAATGAGCTGAAGACGGAATACACCAGCAACGGACCGGACAAGTCCCGGTATTACGGTTTGTAGATTCCGGTCATTGAAGATGAAGCAGGTGCCTTGAGGCATCTGCTTTTTTTGCGGAAATTGGCGGAAAGCAACCTGTTCTGCGTTTATTTTATCGCTGCTTAATACTTGCGCTATATGCTGGCAAGAGAGTGACAAAATTCACGAGGAAAAGCATGCAGGTGACCTAATGACAAAACGAAAGACATGGACACAAAAGTTATTGGCAGCTCCCCGCTATCTTCAGCACATCCATGGAAGGCTGAGGAACGAAATGAAGGAGCTGGGAAGACTGTCGGCGCTTCTGGATATTATGGAGCAGGGGCGGCTGGATACTTTTTTTCAGCCGATTCTGCAGCTGGGAAACGGACGGACGATGGGTCACGAAGTGCTGAACAGACCTCCCCATTCCGCACAGTTTCCGACCACGGAGCATTTCTATGAATTTGCCGGCCGAACGGACCAGATGTTCAGATTCGAACACTACTGCCGGCGGATTTCGCTCTCGCAGTATATAGAACGCCTGCCCGATGCTGAATCGGGGACAGACCGGCTTGTATTTATCAATGTGCACCCGGGCGTACTGAACGATTCCAGGCATAGAAGCGGAGAGACGCTCAGTCTCCTGCAGGAGCTGAATCTGTCCCCGGAACGAGTGGTGTTTGAGCTTACCGAACGTCAGGCGGTGCAGGATTATGTCGGCTTTGAGAAGGTGCTCTCTCATTACCGCGAGCAGGGTTTCCGTATTGCCGTGGATGACGCCGGCTCCGGCTATAACAGTCTTAAGACTCTGGTATATTTGAAGCCGGAATTCATCAAGCTGGACAAGTTCCTGATCCGCGGAATTCACAGCAGCCGGGAGCAGCAGGAGCTTTTGGAGCTGATCAGTGAGTATGCCACCCGTTCTGCGACCCGGGTCATTGCCGAAGGCATCGAAACGGAGGAGGAACTGCTGTATTTGCAGATGGCCGGTATTGAATTCGGCCAGGGCTATGCGCTCGGAAGGCCCGGATATTCGCCTGAACCGGGAGCTTTTCCATCAGATTCACCACAAGTTTCTGCCGGAGGAGGCTGCAAGCATGTTTCTTCAGATCGGTGAAATTGCTGAACAAATTCCCGAGATCTCCATTCATCACAAGTGCGCCTATGTGGACCATATTTTTAAAAGCAATCCCCGGCTGCAGGGCGTGGCTGTGACAGACAACGGCCAGCCGGTGGCGCTGATTATGAGGATTCGCTTTTACCAGCAGATCGGTACGTTGTACGGCTTCACGCTGTACATGGGCCGCTCCATCGAACTGATTATGGATGGTTCGCCGCTGGTTGTAGAGTACAAAACACCGATTACAGAAGTCAGCAAGCTGGCGATGGACCGAAGTGAGGAGCATCTCTATGATTATGTGCTGGTCATCCGTGAAGGGGTTATGTTTGGAGCGGTGAGCGTGAGGGACCTGCTGCTTAATTTTGCCGAGATTCAGGCGGTGGCCGCAAGCTTTTTGAACCCGCTGACCGGCCTGCCGGGCAATCTGAGCATTAACGAATGGATGGTAAAATCACTGCTGCAGGAGCAGTTCAGTGTGCTGTACATAGACCTCGATCATTTTAAGGCTTACAACGATACCTACGGTTTTAAGGAGGGCGACCGGATGCTTCAGGCCACGGCGGAGATTCTGAAGCATTGCACCCTGCGGCTGGAGGGCTTTTTAGGGCATATCGGGGGCGATGACTTCATTATTTTTATCGATGATTACCGTTATGAGGAATACTGCAGGACCATTATAGCTGAGTTTGACCGAATCCTGCAGGGATTCTATCATCCTGGTCATTTGATGCAGCAGCATGTGCTGGCCGAGAGCCGGTCAGGCGTAGTAGAGGAGATTCCGCTGGTCTCCATCTCGATAGCCGTTGTAACGAACCGCTACCGTCATTTCGATTCCATTGAGGACCTCTCGGGCGAGGCGGCAAGGCTCAAGAAAAAATCTAAAATGATCAGAGGCAGCAGTTTTGTGGATGACAGGGATCTCTCTGCAAGCAAATCCGGGTGATTCCGGAAGGGGGAACGGGCGTCATGCTTGAACAACCAGCGTCAATGCGGTAATATTGACAACAATAAGAGCATGCCAAGACCCTTTCGGTGGAGTGTGATGATAATGCATGGCAAGGGGATGGAAATGTGGGGGGTGTACGAGCCCTTTCACATCATGCTGAATGAATACAGGGTGGCTGATATTGTCATAACCCCGCATGCGAGAAGCCGTTTTGCAGACCGGATGAATAAGGAAGACGGCATGGACGTGGATATCGGTGCATGGATATGGCAATGCGTGAAGCAGAACCGGGTAAGGCCTTATTCGCAAAGCGAATATAATGCTTACCTGATCGATAACGACACCTCGGTTGTGGTTGAATTCAAGGAACTGGAGGGTGTAACCACACTCTCCGGACATCCGCTGTATGTGATGGTTGTGGTGACCTTTCTTGGCAACATTTCCGTCACACCGCAGCTGCGGGATCTGAGAGGCTACTTCTCATGGCTGCACCATTCCCGCCGCATGAAGCTGATGAAGAAACGCCGCAGACGCAGGTAACACGCACACAGTTGCAGAGAAGGCATGCGGCGATGGCTGCATGTTTTTTTTGAATTTTATGAAGGAGTTTTGAGGATGAATTTTCACCAGCTTCATATCTTTTATACGGTTTCCGAGCGCGGAAGCTTCTCGGCCGCAGCGCAGACGCTGCATATGACACAGCCGGCGGTGACGATGCAGGTCCAGGCGCTGGAGGATTATTTCGGAGCCAAGCTGTTTGACCGTTCCAGCAAAAAAATTATGCTCTCCGAGGCCGGCCGCACCCTGCTGCCGTTTGCCCTGCGCAGCATCCAGCTGATGAGGGAGACTGATCAGGCGATGGCGGCTTTTACCCATATGCTTGAAGGGCGGCTGCTGCTGGGAGCGAGCCTGACGATCGGGGAATATGTGCTGCCGCGTCTGCTCGGTCCGTTCGGCAAGGCTTATCCGCATATCTCCATCATGATGAAGGTCATGAATACCTCGCAGCTGCTGGAGGAGATTCACAAGCATCAGCTGAATTTTGGCCTGATTGAGGCACCGGTATCTCATCCGGATATGGTGATTGAACCGGTCATGGGGGATGAGCTGAAGCTGATCGTGCCAAGGGAGCATCCGCTTGCCGGGAAGGACGAGGTAACGCTTGCGGAAGCGCTGGAGCATCCTTTTGTGCTCCGTGAGCAGGGTTCGGGAACCCGCCGGGTTATGGAAGAGCAGCTGCTGGCCAAAGGGCTGGACCCGGGGGCGATGCGTGTGGTGATGGAGCTGGGAAGTACGGGGGCCGTGAAGTCTGCGGTAGAAGCTGGGCTGGGCATAACCATTATCTCTACGTCCTCGGTTAAGCATGAGGTTGCCCTGGGTTTGCTGAAGATTGTTAATATTGCGGATGCCTCTTTCAAAAGACAGTTTTATGCGATTCACCTGAAGTCGACGCTGCTGCCGATATCGGCAGTTACATTTTTGACGTTTTTGCGTGACCGTGCAGGTGATCTGTAGGGAAGCTGGCAGTTTTGCACCCATGGTATCATGGAAAACGGACGGCTATATAAGTTGAACTTGAGAAATTCATAAAACGGGTAGAATACCCCACAAGGTAAAACTTAGTTCAACTTTTATAGCTTAACGGACGGGGGATATGTATGGCGGTTTTGCTTAAGGGTGAGAAGGTAACGCTGAGAGATCTGACGGAAGAGGACATCCGCACCCTATACTATTATGAGTTTGAAGCCGAGGACAGAGAGCATCTGCTCTGGAATGGCCCTTACGGTACGCAGGAATGGGAAAGCTATGAAACGTTTGCACCCAAATTTGCCGAGATTCTGGCGCTGACCTATACCGGTGAGCCCCGCAGCCGCCTGGTGGTTGAGATTGACGGTCAACTCAAAGGAACGGTAGGCCGGTATTGGGCGTCCAAGGTGACGAATTGGTTCGAGATCGGGATTGTGCTGTTTGACTCGCGTGATTGGTCAGGCGGGTATGGTACCGAGGCCTTCCGGATGTGGATGGGATATTTGTTTGATTCGCTGGATACGGTCCGGCTTGGAATCGGCACGTGGTCGGGCAATGTCCGGATGATGGGGCTGGCCGCCAAATGCGGCATGACCGAAGAAGCCCGGGTACGCAAGGCGCGGATTGTGCGCGGGGAGTACTACGATGCCATTAAGATGGGAATTCTTCGTGAGGAATGGGAAGCAGCCCAGGGCTGGAAAACTTGAAAGGCAGGGTGGAACCGATGGAACCTAAGGGCAGGAATAGCAGTTTAAAAGATCAGGCGGGCGGCGGATTCGCCGGCAGAGCCGATTTGCATACCCATACGCTGGCTTCAGACGGGATGCAGTCTCCGGCGGAGAATGTGCGGCTGGCCCATGGAAAAGGGCTTGCGGCGGTCGCAATCACGGATCATGACACCGTAGCCGGAGTGGCTGAAGCGCTTGAAGCGGGACGGAAATATGGAATCACCGTTGTACCCGGAGTAGAAATCAGCACACGCGCCGGCGGCAAAGAGATCCATGTGCTGGGGTATTACATGGACACGCAGCAGGAGCTGTTCTTATCCCGGCTTGCAGAGCAAAGGGATACCCGCGCGCAGCGGAACGAAGCTATTATTGCCAAGCTTCAGGCGTTGGGCATAGCTATTACAATGGATCAAGTCACTGCCGGGATTGGCCGTGAACTGAAACCTGATGAGAGCGTGGGCCGTCCTCATATTGCCGATGAACTGGTGCGTCTTGGCGCCGCTGTGGACATGCGCGATGCGTTCGACAAGTATCTGGCAGAAGGTGCAGCGGCTTTTGTATCGCCGCCGCGCATCACGCCGGAGCTGGCCTGCGAATGGATCGCTGAGGCCGGCGGCGCGGCGGTGCTGGCACATCCCGGTATTTACGGGGATGATGAGCTGGTCCGCGGCATAATTGAACGCAGCGCGCTGCGCGGCATCGAGGCGTACCATTCAGACCACAGCCCGGCTGATGCAGGGCGTTACCTTGCGCTCGCGGAAGAATTCGGGCTGTTGGTCACGGGCGGCTCGGATTTCCACGGTGCCCGCCAGGGGGTTGTATTCCACGGCGAGATCGGCAGCGTGTCGGTTCCTGTTGGCGTGCTGGAGCAGCTGCGGGAATGAGGCGGAAGCGTTGCCAGGCCGGGAATCAAGGGTAAAAATACCCTTGATTGGGCGCGAGCGGTGCCCGAAGCACCGCTATATAAAGAACCTCCAGCCACGGATGCTGTTCCGTCCTGGCTGGAGGTTCTTTTCGTTTAAATATTAAGAATTTATATGCATCGCGTAATAAATTATCCTTCTATTTCTCGCGGAAACGGGTACCTAAAAGCGACGCTCTGTATCGCTGCTTCGGAAGCATAGGCTCCTTTTAAGGACGGCATAGCCGTTTCTGCTTGAAAGATGCAGGAGGATAGGGCTCCATCAGCGGACTGAAGCGGACAGAGGAGCCCTTATTTTGCCAAAAATCTTACTTTATCTACAGTTACGGACTCAGGAGACGTTATAACGTTCGATGGAGCCTGGAATAAAGGGGAAAGGGAGAAATAAAGGCATCTCAGTCCGTTAGTCCTGCGGAAAAGCCGAATCTTCTATCCATAACGGCTCTCCTGTCCGCAACGGTTGCGGATAGATCGTGAAGGAATTGGGCGATCTGTCTTTACCGGCTTCTTCGCAGATGCTAGTTGGAAAAAGGGAACTTATTTTTCCGAAAATTAAGAAAAGCTGAGCTTTAAGTGGAAAAAGTAAATCTAATTGGGCCACTTTTCTGGTCCAATGGCGAAATGGGCTGAATTAGTGTCCCTTTTTCCACTTCATCTGCCCGAGGATAGGGTACTCCGGCAAATTAGTGTCCCTTTTTCCACTTAAAGAGTTGCCGTAGGATTCACGGGGAGTCGTTCTCCCGGCAACGCTAGAACCAAGACGGCTGCGCTGTCCCGTGTGGAGGACGGCACAGCCGTTTTGGTTCAAATATAAGAATTTATATGCTTCGCGCTATAAATGTTCCTTCTATTCCACTTGAGAGTTATTGCTGCATTCCTGCCGATACCATTAACTCTTCAGGGTATTCGGCAGGTTTTTGATCCGCTCCTCGTCGGGAGTGACGAACAGAGTCTTTTGATGGTCGTAAATGACGAAGCCGGGCTTCGCCCCGCTGGGCTTGCGGACATGGCGGATAAGCGTGCAGTCCACAGGGACGCTGCTCGATTGCTTTGCCTGGCTGAAGTAAGCAGCCAGCTGTGCGGCTTCCTCAAGGGTGGCGTCGCCAAAGGTCTCGCTGCGGATCACTACATGGGAGCCGGGAATGTCCTTGGTATGCAGCCAGGTATCGTTCGCCGAAGCGAGACGGTTCGTGACGTATTCGTTCTGCAGATTGTTTTTGCCGACATAAATATCTATGCCTTCCGAAGAAGTGAACACCTGCAGGGTGGGACGGGTAGCTTTTTTCTTTTTCTTGCCTTTTTTGCTGCGGTCGCGCAGGTAGCCCTGGCTCACAAGCTCATCGCGGATTTCCTCGATATCATTCAGGGAGGCGTGGGCCAACTGCTGAAGCAGCGTTTCTATGTAGGCAATTTCCTCATGGGTTTTGAGCAGCTGTTCGTTGATGACCAGCAGGCTGTTTTTGTATTTGTTGTATTTTTTGAAATAGCGCTGTGCATTGTCCGAAGGGCTGAGCAGCGGATCAAGCGGAATGGTGATTTCCGCCTGGTCCTCATCGTAATAGTTGACAAGCTTGGCTTGTTTGTCACCTTTGGATACGGCATGAAGGGAAGCGAACAGCAGCTCGCCCCAGATCCGGAATTGATCGGCATCCTGGGCTTCGTCCAGGTCCTTTTGCAGATTGGCGAGCTTTTTGACGTTTTTGCTCCGTTCATTGGTGAGGAAGCGGATCAGGTCGCTGACCCGCTGCTTCACCGTATCACGTTCGGCTTTATCCCCGTAATAATCCTCCAGACAGCTGCTGATGGAGCTGTAATGCTTCACATGGTCATCCGGAAGGGTCAGGGGAATCGCCGAGAAGACAGGTTTGCCTTTGGCATTTGCCCCGGACATCGGAGAGAATCTGCATTCCCGCACCGGTCCAAGCACAGTGTCGAAGGCTTGCCATAAAGAGGCCATCTCTTCTGTCCACGGGTCATCCGCTGAGGGTGAACCGGCAGGCGCTTCACCCGTGGAACCAGCTTCCGAAGCTGATCCGCCGCCGCGCTGCCGCACAATCTCTCCGGCAATCAGCGGGCTCATGCCGCTGAAGGCATGGACCATCCAGCCGGCAGGGTCGGCTGAGGGCGCGGGGCCGCCGGAGCCGTCCGCCTTCGGCTCCTCCAGCGATTTCAAGAGGCCGGCCAGCTCGCCCTCAATGATCTCTTCAGGCTCCTGCTCTTCGCCGGAGTCTGCCAGCAGCGCCGCCTCTTCTGCCGCCGCCGCAAGGCTCAAGAATTCCCCCTGCTGATATCCAGCGGGTTCAGCTTATGCTGCTGTGGCGGCTCGATATACGCGATGCCGGGCATAACATTCCGGTAGCTGCTGATCGTCGGAGTAACATGATGGATGCCGTCGATAATGATACCGGTCGCAAGCTCGGTAAGAATGATGTTGCTGTGCCGTCCCATCAGCTCAATAATGATTTTTTTGGCGGATACATCTCCGAGCTCATCCCGGGTCCGCACCTGGATATGAATGATGCGCTCCATCCCGACCTGGCTGATGCTCTCAATGGTTCCGCCTTCGCAGTGTTTGCGCATCAGCATGCAGAACATTGGCGCTTCTGGAGGATTAATGCTGTTTCTGTCAGTCAGATGAACCCGAGGATAAGTCGGGTTGGCCGACAAGAGCAGCTTGCCGCCACCGCCGGAACCGCGCAGGATGAAGATCAGATCGTGTGTGCTGGGTTGATATATTTTGCCGATGCGTGCACCGATAAAGGGCTGAAGCTCGTGCACGATCGCTCTGGTTACAATACCGTCTAATGCCATAATCATGTTCTCCTGTCGCCTGATAATAATATGCTCCTCTCTATGATGCCATACTTTGACACATTTGCGCAAAAGCAGAAGCGGGTGGAAGTGATATTTTGGGACGACCATGAATACACTTGGACATGAACAGGTGGAAAAGCTGTGCGCCGCCGGAAGTCAAGAAACGACCGGGAGGGGAAAGAAGAGATATGGAACAAAAAAGTTGGCACCGGCTCGGTGCAGAGGAACTGCAGAAGATGTTCGGCGTTCACCCGGAGTCGGGCCTAAGCGGAGAGGATGCCGCGCAGAGGCTGAAGGAGAACGGCCACAATGAGCTGTCGGAAGGGAAGGCGATATCCCCGCTGACCCTGCTGTTGAACCAGTTCAAGGATTTCATGGTACTGGTGCTCATGGGGGCCACGCTGGTGTCCGGCCTGCTCGGCGAATATCTGGACGCGATAACGATTGTCGCCATCATTATGCTGAACGGGGTGCTGGGTTTTGTGCAGGAATTCCGCGCCGAGCGTTCGCTTAGAGCGCTCAAGCAGCTCTCGGCACCGGCTGCGAAGGTGCTGCGTGGTGGCAAGGTTGAGCATATTCCCGCCAAAATGCTTGTGCCCGGCGACATCGTGCTACTCGAGAGCGGCGACCGGATTCCGGCCGATGTCCGCTGGCTGGAGTGCAGCGCACTGTATGCTGAAGAATCGGCCCTGACCGGTGAATCGCTGCCCGTCTCCAAGCATGCGGAAGTGATTCATGCCGATGAAATTCCGCTGGGCGACCAGAAAAATATCGGATTCATGGGCACGATGGTCACCCGGGGAACCGGCCGGGCGATCGTAGTTCGAACAGGCATGGATACCGAGATGGGGAAAATCGCCGATCTGATTCTAAATACCGAATCTCAGGAAACTCCACTGCAGCACCGGTTGGAGCAGCTCGGCAAAATTCTGATCTATGTCTCGCTGGGTCTGACCATTGTAGTTGTCATTGCAGGCATACTGCACGGGCAGCCTGCCGCAGCCATGTTCCTGGCAGGGGTGAGCCTTGCCGTTGCGGCTATTCCGGAAGGGCTGCCGGCTATAGTGACCATTGCGCTTGCGCTCGGCGTCCAGCGGATGATCAAGCGGAAGGCGATTGTCCGCAAGCTGCCTTCAGTGGAAACCCTCGGCTGCGCATCGGTCATTTGCTCTGATAAAACGGGAACGCTGACCCAGAACAAAATGACGGTAACACGGCTGTGGAATGCCGGACGGATTCTGGAAGTCACCGGTGAAGGTTATGCCCCAAGCGGGCAAGTGCTGGAAAAGGGCAAGCCCCTGGACCTGAAAAATGATCAAAATCTGCGGCGCATGCTCCAGATCGGCGCTTTGTGCAACAATGCTGAGATCATTGAGACCTTTCCCGGCGAGATGCGCGCCAGGCACAAAGGAAAGGAAAAAGGGAGCGAAACGGACAAGAATGCAGCCGGCCAACCGGTCTGGGAGCTGCAAGGTGATCCGACAGAAGGAGCGCTGGTTGCCTTATCCGCGAAAATGGGGCTTACTGCGCAGTCGCTGGGTGTAACCTATACTAGAGAGAAAGAGTTTCCTTTCGATTCTGAACGAAAGCTGATGTCTGTAGTTGTGAGCCATCCCGGCGGACGGATGATCTGCACCAAAGGCGCGCCGGATGTTCTGCTGAACAACTGCGCCTACATGTTGTGGGAAGGTGCAGTCGTGCCTTGCACGCCTACTTTGCGCCAGAAAGTCCTGGAGGCCAATGAACAAATGGCTTCAGGTGCGCTGCGCGTGCTGGGGATGGCTTATCGTGATATGCGTTCAGGTGAGGTTGCGGACAGTGAAAAGGAAGCGGAAAGCCAGCTGGTTTTCGCTGGCCTCGCCGGGATGATCGATCCGCCGCGGCGTGAGGTGCGCGATGCCATCAGCCTCACCCGCCGGGCCGGAATCAAGACCGTGATGATCACAGGGGACCATGGCACCACAGCGGAAGCGATTGCCCATCAGCTGGGCATTCTGCAGCGCGGCGGAACGGTGCTAACCGGCAGCCAGCTTACCCGGATGGATGACGATGCCCTGGATAAGGTGTCGGATAATGTATACGTGTATGCCCGGGTCTCCCCCGAGCACAAGCTGCGCATCGTCAAGTCCCTGCAGCGCCGCGGGCATGTGGTGGCCATGACCGGCGACGGCGTCAATGACGCCCCGGCGATCAAAGCTGCGGATATCGGCATCTCCATGGGCATCACCGGCACGGATGTCACCAAGGAAGCGTCCTCGCTCATCCTCGGTGACGATAATTTCTCCACTATAGTAGCGGCCATAGAGGAGGGGCGGAACATTTATGAGAATATCCGTAAATTTATCCGGTACCTGCTTGCCTCCAACGTCGGGGAAATTCTGACAATGTTCTTCGCCATGATGCTGGGGCTGCCGCTGCCGCTGGTTCCGATCCAGATTCTCTGGGTCAATCTGGTAACCGACGGGCTGCCGGCGATGGCCCTCGGCGTGGATCAGGCAGAGAAGGATTTGATGGAGCACAAGCCGCGCGGCGCCAAGGAGAACATCTTCGCCCGCCGTCTAGGCTGGAAAATCATCAGCCGCGGATTGCTGATCGGCCTGTGCACCTTGGCCGCTTTCTGGCTGACGCTCCGTATTGACCCAGGCAGCCCGCAGCAGCTGATCCGGGCGCAGTCGGTTGCTTTTGCCACACTGGTCATGGCCCAGCTGATTCATGTCTTTGACTGCCGGAGCTCCCGTTCGGTGTTTCACCGCAATCCGCTCCAGAACAAATATCTGGTGCTTGCTGTGCTCTCATCCGTACTGCTGATGCTGGTTGTGATGTACCTGCCGATTCTCCAGCCGATCTTCAAGACCGTACCGCTCAGTTTCCGCGAATGGTGCCTGGTGCTGGTCATGGCGGGCGTTCCTACCTTCCTGATGGGGGCGGGCAGCGTGTGGGGCGGCAAGAAGAACCGCAGCCGCAGCGGAGGCCGGACGATGATAAAAAGTACAAAAATTTCGGCATAAAATCAATAGCTTAAACCCATTCCTTAAGGTATGCTTGGTTCACAATACGTCCTTTAGGAGTGGAATCGCAATGGAATTTACCAAAATGCACGGCCTGGGCAATGACTTTATTATTGTTTTCGGCGAGCAGGAGCTGCCGGGAAACGCCTCTGAGCTGGCAGTTACACTATGCAACCGGTTTTTTGGCATCGGTGCCGATGGACTGGTGTATATCCTGCCGTCGGAACGCGGCGATTATATGATGCGCATTATGAATTCAGACGGCACCGAAGCGGAGCAATGCGGCAATGCGATCCGCTGTGTATCCAAATATGTCTATGAACACGGGCTGGTCAGCTCTGAGCAGATAGTGATTGAAACGATTGGTGCGGGTGAGCAGAAGGTAAGCTTGCAGGTGAAGGATGGCGTGGTGGAGACGGTTACCGTCGATATGGGCGAGCCTGTCTTGTCGGGAACGCAGATTCCTGTAGCCATTGATGCCGAGCCGGTGCTGGACCAGCCGATTGAAGCGGATGGAAGAGCGTTCAGATTCACTGCCGTATCCATGGGCAATCCCCACTGTGTGATCTATGTGGACGATGCCGTAGGCTTTGATCTGGCCGCCTGGGGGCCGAAGCTCGAGGTTCACCCGCTGTTCCCGAGAAAAGTTAACGTTGAATTCGCCACCGTGCTGGACCGCAGTCATGTCGATATGCGTGTCTGGGAACGCGGGGCAGGGCCTACATTGGCCTGTGGAACCGGTGCTTGCGCCACATTGGTTTCCTCGGTGCTAAACGGTCTGACCGACCGTTCGGCTACGATCAGCCTCAAGGGCGGCGATCTGTTTATTGAATGGAACGAAGAAGACAATCATGTCTATATGACGGGTCCGGCTCAAGTGGTATATACCGGGTCTGTAGAGATTTAATCAGTCTCCCTTTAGACTGGGATTCTTAATAAAAGAGCTGTTTTCAGGTGAAAGCTTCACTTGGAAACAGCTCTTTTCGTTTTGCGTTTATTGAAGTAGCACGCAACCTCGTTGCCACAGAACAGTCGGAAGCTGATGACCAGATTGCCATAGCACAGCAGCAGGCAGAAAATGTGAAGACCACCATCATTGGTATTGGCGTTATATCTTCGATAGCAGCAGCATTGCTGGCAATTCTGATCAGCGGGCAGATCTCCAATCCTATTAAGCTGCTCCGGGCAGCCGCTGCCAAGATTGCCGACGGAGATTTGACAGTTAACGAAATTCAGATCAAAAACAAGGATGAGCTTGGCGATCTGGCGGGTGCTTTTAATCAGATAGCAGGCAATCTGCGGCATTTAATTCAGGAAATCGGCACCCATGCCGAACAGGTCGCAGTCTCAGCCTCAGCCGAGGAACTGACAGCAGGTACTGAACAGACAAGCCAGGCCACTGAGCATATTGCCCACATTACAGAAGATCTGGCCCAAGGAACGGAACAACAAGTAGAAAGCATAAGCGGCAGCATGAAGATGGTACACCGGATGGAAGAACAGGCAAGCTTTATCGAACAGAGCGCCTACAGTGTAAATCAGTCCGCCATAAATGCTTCGCAGATTGTTGTTCAGGGATCTGATGCCGTCAGGTCGGCAATCAGCCAGATGTCATCTTTCAAGCGAACTCCAATGAGGTTGCGGAATCCGTTAAATCCCTGGGGGAAAAATCAAAGGAAATCAGTACGATTATTAACTTTATTAATGAAATTGCAGGCCAGACGAACCTGTTGTCTTTGAATGCCTCCATTGAAGCGGCGCGTGCAGGAGAAACCGGCAGAGGGTTTCCCGTTGTTGCCTCCGAGGTCAAAAAGCTTGCGGACCAAACCGCCATGTCCGGAAAGCAGATTTCGGAGGTCATTAAGAATATCCAGCTGGAGAGCGAAATTAGCGTGAATAATGTATTAAAAGGGGAAGAAGAGGTCCTTCTGGGAATCCGTTCCGTCACGGAGGCCGGAAAAGCCTTCGAACAGATTGAGCTGGCTATGAGCGGTGTGACCGCTGGCTGGAAAGTTTAAAATTAGCTGATTTCAAACAAGCTATGATCATAACCTGACTGACAGCAAGTCTCCGTTTACGGGGATTTGCTGTTTTTTGCGTAGGTGCCCTGCGGTCTTCAATATGGCTGGGCAGCCGAATAATGGCAGGGTTGAATGCAAATAATACCAACCAGTACTCGATAGGAGGCCTGAGATGGACACGAAGGGTCAATTGAAGCGCAGAGATAAGGCGGCACATACGGATCAAAAGGGTTCATCGCAGACCGGTAGGCTGACAGGGCTCTCTTTAGAACTGTCTGAGAGCCTGGCGAATATTCAATCCGAGCTTGGGAACAGCCCTGACCTCATCATACGCCAGATCCAACTGGGCGGTCCTCTCCGAATCCAGGCCGCAGCCGTCCACCTGAGCGGGCTGGCCGACACCACCGCCGTAAATCAATTTGTAATCGGCTCTCTCCTTGGCAACACGGAAAGTCTGTTCGTAGATAACGGGGAGGGAAGCGACGATGGAGGCCGGCTCCCGGCCATGATCCTGAGCCGGGCTCTGGAAATTGGGGAGGCGGAAATCAAGGAAGAATGGAAAGAGATGATGCTTGCGGTTCTATCAGGGGACACCGCCATTCTGCTTGACGGCTATGCGGCTTCTATTCTTTGTGCTACAAGAGGAGGGGAGTGGCGTTCAGTCAGCGAGCCTTCCTCCCAGCTGGTTGTCCGGGGTCCGAAGGATGGTTTTGTCGAGTCGGTGGCCACTAACATTTCCCTTATCCGCCGGAGAATCAAGTCTCCCAAGCTGCGTCTGGAGTACATGAAGATCGGAAGTGAAACCCAGACCCTTGTGGCGCTGATGTATGTGAAGGATATTGCGGGAGAAGATCTGATCAGTGAGGTGCGGGAACGGCTGGGCAAGATTGCTATGAATGAAGTGCTGGAATCCGGGTATATCGAAGAGCTGATTCAGGATAAGACCTTTACGCCGTTCCCCACGATTTATAATACAGAGCGTCCCGATGTGGCTGCCGGCAATTTGCTGGAGGGGCGGGTAGTGATTATTGTCGACGGCACACCCTTTGTCCTGATTCTGCCGGCAGTGTTTACGCAATTTTTCCAATCGGCAGAGGATTATTCGCAGAGATTTGATATTGCCATTCTGATGCGGATTGTCAGGTATATGAGTTTTATCGTTCTGATTTTGGGTCCTTCCGTGTATATCGCACTAACCACCTACCATTATGAAATGATCCCGACCACACTGCTGATTAATTTGCTGGCCCAGCGGGAGAATGTGCCGTTCCCGGCTTTGGTCGAGGCGCTGCTGATGGAGGGTGCGTTTGAGATCCTCCGTGAAGCCGGTGTGCGGATGCCGCGTGTCATCGGACAGACGGTGTCGGTTGTCGGAGCGCTTATTCTGGGTTCTGCCGTAGTTGAGGCTGGCATTATCACACCGATAATGGTGATTGTCGTCGCATTGACCGGGATTGCCAGCTTTGCCATTCCAGCCTATAACATGTCGATTGCGGGCAGACTTATCCGCTTTGCTTTTCTTCTGCTCGCAGGGATGTTCGGTTTCTATGGGGTCATTCTGGGACTGATTGTCATGGTGGCACATATGAACAGCCTGCGTTCCTTCGGCGTCCCTTATTTGTCGCCCTTTGTGCCGCTGTCTGTTAAAGGTCAGAAGGATACCATTCTGCGGCTGCCGCTCTGGCTGATGACTCCCCGCAAATCCCCGCAGCAAATGCGTGCCGAGCAGCCGGAGTTCATGCGTTTGACTACAGGGAATGAGGAACTGCTGGCCCCATGGATAGGCAAGGCGGACAACCCTCCTGAAGCCGCGGAAGGAGACCGGCCCGATGAACCATAGAAGACTGGGATTCTCCCTCTTGATCGCTATGCAAATGCTGCTGCCCCTCGTTCTAACCGGCTGCTGGGATAGTGTTGAACTCAACCGGCGGGCAATCGTTTCCGGAGTTGCGATTGACAGGGGGCCGTCGGAGGATCAGAAATATGTCCTTTCCTTTCAGGTAATCGTTGCGGAGGAAATCTCCGGGGAACAGACCAGAAGCAACTCACCGGTGGCATTATATTCCGGAAGCGGACGGACGATGTTTGAAGCGCTGGCGAATGCTTCGCGGCAAACTGCACGCTTTTTGTCACTCGGGCATATCAGGGTGCTGGTCATTTCCGAGAAATTCGCCCGTGAGGGTATCAAAGATATGCTGGATGTTCTGGAAAGGGAAAGCGACATGCGGCTGACCAGTCTGGTGTTTATCTCCAAGGATCAGCCGGCCAGCGAAGTGTTGTCGACCATGACTGTGTTCAGCAAGATTCCTGCCAACGATCTGGTTGAGAAGCTGGACACTACCTCGAAGCAGTTCGGCTACAATTACAAAATGGAGGTGGATGATGTAATCAGAGGCATCCAGGTCAGGGGAGGGGGGCCGGTTATTAATGGTGTTTTCACGACCGGAAACAGAGACCGCGCGAATTCGAATGACAACTTAAAAACCATCACTCCGGATACGATACTGAGAATTTCCAGATTGGCTGTGTTCAAGGATGATAAGCTCAAAGGCTGGGTTGAAGGAAAAACCGCGTTCGGTACGGTTCTTCTGCTTAACAAACTTAAAGAGTTTCCCGTGGTCATTAAAAATGACAACGGCTATTTGGCTTTCAATGTGTATCAATCCCAAGTATCGGTGGAGGCAGAGGCCAAGGACCCTGAACATCCTGTGATCATCATTAAAATCACCCAACAGGCGGCGCTCAAGGAATCCCCCAATTCACTTGATCTTACCTCGCCCGAAGTCCTGGAGAAGCTGTCGGGGCAGTTGACGAAGGAGGCCCGCAGCCAAATCGAAGGGGCGGTTGCCGCTGCCCGGAAGCTGGAAAGTGATTATATCGGCTTCGGAGAGGCCGTTGAACGGGAAAATCCTCACGGCTGGAAGAAGATCAAGGATCATTGGGAGGATATTTTTGCGGCCTGCGAGATCAAAATTGATGCGGACACCGTAATCAGACATACGGATATGCGGGGGAATTCCTTCCAGGTGTATTAACCAGACGGAGGTGTGAGGAAATGGGAACAGTTAAAATCGGGATGATCCAGTTTTTCAGCATTACCCTGCTGTTTGAACTGGGAACGGCGCTGGTTGTTAATCTGGGCATGGCAGCCGGCAGGGATGCATGGCTCACTATTCTTATCGGCTGTGCGGGAGGTATTGGCTTGTTCGCAGGATACGCTTATTTGTACAGAAAGTACCCCGGGCTGTCTTTTACAGCCTATACCCGGAAGCTGCTGGGCAAATATATCGGGACCCCCGTAGCGTTGATATATGTTATTTTTTATATCAATCTGGCCGCCCGGGATTTGCGTGACGGCAGTACAATGCTTGCCATGGCTACCATGCATAACACCCCGTTGTTCATTCTCAGCATGCTGATGATTCTTTCAAGCGCCTACGTTCTGCATAAAGGGTTTGAAGTGCTGACCCGGACATCCCTGGTTTTTCTGCTCCTGGTCCTGCTGATCGGCATATTCAGCACCCTTATGCTGATGTTCTCGGGATCTATTAATTTGAACCGGCTTCTGCCGGTGCTGGAGGATGGGGCAGAACCTGTAATCCGTTCAGTACTGCATCAGAACTATATGTTCCCCTTTGGCGAAATGATCGCTTTTACCATGCTCATGCCTTTTCTCTCTAATGTAAAAAAAGGCCCCTGGGTCATCGCCGGAGCGATGCTGGTTTCCGCACTGATGCTGAGCTTTACGATGGCTCTGAACATCTCTGTGCTTGGGGCGGATATTGTGGAGCGCTCCCCTCTGCCGCTGATGCCTACGATCAGCAAAATATCAATTTCGGACTTTATCCAGCGTGTGGATATTTTTGTGGTTATGGTGCTGATCATCGGCGTGTTTTTTAAAATTTCTGTGTTTTTCGCTGCGGCTCTGATCGGGATATCTGACCTCTTCGGCGTCCCTTACCGCAGAATGCTCTATCCCTGCACCCTGATTATTTTGTTTACCTCTATGCTGGATGCCCGCAGCTTTACTGAGCATCTGGATGAGGGAGGGAGACTGCTGTATACCGTGTATCCGTTTCTCATAATTGCGATACCGGCTGTTCTGATCCTCGTCTCGGTAGTGAAAAGCTATTTCTCGGCTTCCCGGCCGGGCTGAGTGCCGCGGATGAAGTACACGGCATCCGGGATAATGAGACTCAGCAGCATAAGCAGTGCAACCAGCTTTTCCGAAGCAGAGTATAATAAGTAGTTTGCAATGTACCTGATATTTTCCAGCCCATAGCCAAAGAGCCAATCACCGAAATATAAATAAAACAGGGAGAGTACGGACAGCAGCACAATTACCGTATATTTTTTCAACAGCAGCTTCCGGTTTGTTTTCTTCATGGAATCTGGCCCCTTATCGACATTTTCTGCTAGTATGAATCATTTTCCCCGCAGCCATGCAATTGCAGTTGCGCCCTGGCTCTGCTTTTGTTCACGAAAGCTTATCATCCATCCCGATTTATGTTACATTAGTATGAAACTATGGACTGATTAGGGGAGGTTCTTGCGGTGAAGCCGGATTTGCGCTCTGCATGGAAGAATAACGTATTGGTCGGAGACGGGGCGATGGGAACTTTTTATATCAAAAAGGCTTCCCGGTCGGCATCTCCTATGAAGAATTGAATTTGACCTCTCCGGAGGTGATTGAGGATGTGCACCGCAGTTATATTGGAGCGGGAGCGGTGCTGCTGGAGAGCAACACTTACTCAGCCAATTATGACAAGCTGTCGAAATTCGGGCTGGAGGCCAAGGTCGGTGATATCAACCGCGCTGGTGTGCGGATTGCGCGGCGTGCCGCCGGTGAATCGGGTTATGTTGTCGGTGCGGTAGGCTCGATCCGCGCCGGCAAACGGGCAAATCTGTCCGGCACAGAGCTGAAGCGGTTTTATACCGAGCAATTTTCGGCGCTGCTGGAAGAGCAGCCTGACGGCATCCTGCTGGAAACCTTCTATGATGTGGAGGAGCTGCATTTGGCGCTGAGATCCGTGCGCAAGCTCAGCGACCTGCCGGTGATCTGCCAGCTTGCTGTGGATGAGACTGCGCGTACCCTCGACGGATTAACGCTGCCGGAGGCTTTTCATATTTTGGAGCAGGACGGGGCGGATGTTATCGGCTTCAACTGCCGGACCGGTCCTAACGGCATTAAGCGGGCGCTAAAATCGCTGCAGGGGAACCTCAAGCTCCCCGCTTCCATATATCCCAATGCCGGTATCGCCGATTATGTGGACGGACAGTACCGCTATGGCGCATCGCCGGAGTATTTCGGCCAGATGGCTCCGGTTTTTGCGGATATGGGAGCCCGGATTATCGGCGGCTGCTGCGGCACAACGCCACAGCATATTGCCGAAATCTCTGCTGCGCTGCGCGGCTATACTCCGCAGCCCCTGCCGGAACCAACGGGGCAGAGAGATCCCGAACGCCTGATCGTCCAGGAGCATCTGGCAGAGGATGAGGAACGTGACGGCAGAGAGCCGACACTGGTTGATCTGGTCAAGGAGCGCCATACGGTGATCGTGGAGCTTGATCCGCCGCGTGATCTGGATATTGCGAAGTTCATGCGGGGGGCGGAAGCGCTGCGCAAGGCAGGTGCAGATGCGCTGACCCTGGCGGACAATTCGCTGGCTGTGACCCGGATGAGCAACATGGCGCTGGGACATCTGGTGCAGGCCCGCACAGGGCTGCGGCCCCTGGTCCACATTGCCTGCCGGGACCGCAATCTGATCGGAACCCAATCCCATCTTATGGGCTTCGATGCGCTGGGCATTGATCATGTGCTGGCAGTCACAGGCGACCCTGCCCGTTTCGGGGATTTGCCGGGCTCAAGCTCTATTTATGATCTGACCTCATTTGAAATTATACGGATGATCAAGCAGCTCAATGACGGCATCGCTTTTTCCGGCAAGCCGCTGAAGCAGAACGCCAATTTTGTGATCGGGGCTGCATTTAATCCTAACGTCAAGCATTTGGACAAGGCAGTTGAACGTCTGGAGAAAAAATCGCTTCCGGTGCAGACTATATTATGACCCAGCCCGTATATGATCCTGAGCTGATTGCCCGGATTGCGAAGGCAACGGAGCATCTGGGGATTCCTATATTTATCGGCATCATGCCGCTCGCCAGCGGGCGCAATGCCGAGTATCTGCACAATGAGGTGCCCGGCATTCAGCTATCCCCGGAGGTTCGCAGCCGTATGCAGGGACTGGAAGGCGAAGCAGGACGCGCAGAGGGAGTGCGGATTGCCAAAGAGCTGCTGGACGCGGCCACTGCGCATTTTAACGGCATTTACCTGATGACGCCATTCATGTTCTATGATATGAGTGTGCAGCTTCTGGAGTACGTGTGGGCAAAACAAGGGCGCAAATTGTCCCCCTTGTTTCGCTAGTAATAATCAATTACAATAGTGTAATGGATGTGATTCCGTTGTCATTTAGCATGACCGGATACGGTCAATCATCCCTGCAATTCGGCGGTTACAAGATAATGTTCGAAGTCAAATCGGTGAATAACCGTTACTGCGAAGTTGTGCTGCGGATGCCCCGGGATTGGACAGTTTATGAGGATATGCTGCGAAGACAGGTTCAAGCTCATATCAAACGGGGACGGGTTGATGTCATCATTAACAGGGAGCATGCCGATGAGGCCGATTCCACACAGGTGCTGAACCGTTCGGCGGTACGTTCTTATTTGAAGTCGGCACAGCAGCTGAAGGAAGAATTTGGAATCTCCGGTGAGCTCCAGCTTCGCGACATCCTCGCTCTGCCGGGTGTAATGGAACTCAAGGAGGATGTACATGCATTAGCCTCATCCCAGGACCTCAAGGATACCCTTGAACTTGGGCTGAACCAGAGTCTGGAAGCGCTGATGGACATGCGCGCCCGTGAAGGCGGATTTCTAGCCGCTGACCTGCTGGGGAGACTGAATCATTTGGAGGAGCTCCATGCTGAAATGGCTGGACTGGCTCCTGTTGTGGTGAGCGAGTACCGCGAGAAACTGCGGCAGCGGCTGACCTTGCTGAATGACGGTACGTTCCCTTTTGAAGAGCATAAATTCGGAATGGAAATGGCTATTTTTGCCGACCGCTGTAATATTGATGAAGAGCTTACCCGGTTGTACAGTCATTTTGAACAATGCAAGGCTGTGCTGACAAGCAGTGAGGCTGCAGGACGCAAGCTGGATTTTCTCGTTCAGGAGATGAACAGGGAGACAAATACTATAGGGTCCAAATGCAATCATCTCACTCTGGTGAACCTGACGCTGGATATGAAGGCCGAGCTGGAGAAGATACGTGAGCAAGCAGCGAACCTGGAATGACAGCTGCCTGAAGTAAGCGAAGATGTAACCTATGGGGGAACAACCGGAACATGGCAATTAAATTAATCAACATCGGCTTTGGGAATATTGTATCGGCCAACCGTATTATTTCCATTGTCAGCCCGGAATCAGCACCAATCAAACGTATTATCCAAGAGGCGAGAGACCGGCATATGCTGATCGATGCAACTTACGGCCGCCGGACGCGGGCCGTCATCATTACGGACAGCGATCATGTCATTCTTTCGGCCGTGCAGCCGGAGACTGTGGCGCACCGCCTGTCCAGCAAAGATGACGATAACGACGAATAACAACAAATGGAGTGTACTATGTCTAGAGGATTGCTGATCATATTATCCGGCCCTTCCGGTGTTGGTAAAGGAACCGTATGCACCGCACTGCGGCCGAAGATGCCCGAGCTTGTCTATTCTGTTTCAGCGACTACACGCTTGCCGCGTGAAGGCGAGGAGAACGGAGTCAACTATTTTTTAAGACCAGAGAGCAGTTTGCGGCCATGATCGAAGCCGACCAGCTGCTTGAATATGCGGAGTACGTAGGCAATTATTACGGTACTCCGCGTGACTTTGTGGAGAGAACTCTCGACAGCGGAAGAGATATTATTCTGGAAATCGAGGTTCAGGGAGCACTCAAGGTCAAGGAGAAATTCCCTGAAGGCATCTTTGTATTCCTTCTTCCCCCGTCTATGGACGAGTTGAAGGACCGAATCCGCGGGCGCGGAACAGAGCATCCTGATGTCATCAGCCACCGCATGTCCGTGGCGGAGGATGAGATCAGCCTGATCCGGCATTACGATTATGCAGTAGTGAACGATGAGATAGATCTGGCCTGCAAGCGAATAGAAAGCATCATTATCGCCGAACATTGTAAGGTGAGATGACAGGCTCAACAGAACTTAAGCTCATATTCCAGTAAAAGATAAAGAGGTGTCTTACGTGCTATATCCATCCATTGACGAAATGATGACCAAAGTTGACAGCAAGTATTCCCTGGTGGTTGCTGCAGCCCGCCGGGCGAGAGTGCTCCGGGAAGGCGGCAAGACCGAGATCAAAGCTCCAAGATCGCACAAGTTCGTTGGTGTTGCCCTGGAGGAAGTTTTTGAAGACCGTATCACAGTAACCCGCGGCGAAGAGTAGTCTGAAGGTACCCTGCTAGGCCATTGCAGAAACGGGTACCGTCCTTTTAGGACGGTGCAGCCGTTTCTGCTTGGGTTAGGAGGTCTGTAGTTTGAACGTAGTTCTGAATAGCCCGGACCGGGCGGTATCTGACAACCGGAAGGTTGTTATTTTTTCTCAAAATCTGAGGATTTTTCAGATGACAAGGGAACAGGGGGGAGATTACGTTGAAGAGCTTACAGGGCAAAACGATTATTTTGGGGATTACCGGCGGGATTGCTGCCTATAAAGGCGCGGCCTTGACCAGCAAGCTTACACAAAAAGGGGCCACGGTGCATGTGATTATGACCGCCTCGGCCAAGCAGTTCATTACAGAGCTGACACTGCAGTCCTTATCCAAGCAGCGTGTATACAGCGATACCTTTCAGGAGCGCGATCCGTCTTCGATTTCGCATATTGATCTGGCGGATTCCGCCGATCTTGTACTTGTAGCACCGGCGACAGCCAATATTATCGCCAAAATGGCCCACGGCCTGGCGGATGACATGCTGTCCACCACGCTGCTGGCGGCTACAGCTCCGGTGATGGTGGCGCCTGCCATGAATGTGCACATGTATCAGCATCCCGCGGTGATGGACAACATCAACACGCTGTATAAGCGGGGAGTGAAATTCATAGAGCCGGGTGAAGGCCAGCTGGCCTGCGGTTATGTAGGCAAAGGGCGGCTGGAGGAGCCGGAAAAGATTGTAGAGGTGGTAGAACAGTTTTTTGCTCAGCAGGACAGTGCGGCAAATGGGCCGCTCGCCGGTAAAAAAGTGGTAATTACTGCAGGCGGAACGATCGAGCGCATTGACCCGGTCCGCTATATTACCAATGATTCCTCCGGCAAAATGGGCTTCGCCCTATCGCGTGCAGCGCGTGCAATGGGAGCAGAGGTCACCCTCATCGCTGCGCGCACCGATGAAGCGCCTCCTCAGGACCCGGAGATTCGCGTGGTCCGGGTTGAATCGGCTGCGGACATGTATGAAGCCGTACTGAACGCCTGGCAGGATTGCGATATTCTGGTCAAGGCTGCGGCTGTGTCGGATTACCGCCCGCGGCAGAGTGCGGAATCCAAGATTAAGAAGAGCGGAGATACGCTGAGCCTTGAACTGGTGAAAACAACAGACATACTGGAGAATCTGGGGAAACACAAGGATAAGCAGTTTCTCATCGGTTTTGCGGCTGAAACAGGCAATGCCGAATTTTATGCCAGGGACAAGCTGATCCGCAAAAATCTGGATTTGATTGTTGCCAACGACGTTACCATGGAAGGTGCCGGATTCGGTACAGACACTAATATTGTATCCGTCTATGATGCAGAAGGACTGGTGCTTGATCTGCCGCAGACTTCCAAGGATGAGGTAGCAAGTAAGCTGCTGCAGCTGGCGGCCAAACGTATTTCCGGAGCGCAATTATAATGGAGATAGCCAAGGTCATTGTCGATGTTCCTGTGCGCAGCACTGACCGGCCGTTTGATTATTTGATACCAGACCCGCTTAAACTATGGATCGAGGTGGGAAGCCGGGTAGCAGTGCCCTTTGGGCACCGTACGGTGCAGGGGTTTGTGGTATCCCTGGAATCCGGGGAGACAGGTACAGTATCAGGGATGAAGCCGATACAGGAAGTGCTGGATCTGCTTCCCCCGCTGTCCCCGGAGCTGGTCGAGCTGGGGGATTGGATGAGCCAAAGATACGCCTGCAGACGGATATCCGCACTTCAGGCGATGCTTCCTACGGCTCTCAAAGGCAAGGCTGAACGGCTGATAACGCTCGGCGATGCGGCGGATGAAGGGAACACCACCGCTGATGAGCTGTTCCCGCTGTTCCTGGAGACGGATCAGGAGGAGAACCGGATTTCAGAATTTGTCGGACGCCATGGAGAAGTCTCCATGAAGCTGCTGACCCGGACCTTCCCCCACGCAGCGGAGACGGTGAAGTTTATGCTCCGCCGCGGCGTATTGGCCGAGAGCCAGTCGATTAAGGACAAGATGGGCAAAAAGAAGCTGAAGGCGGTTGATTTGGCTATAGGGCTCGCGGCGGCCCGCGAATCCCTTGCCGGATTCCCCGCGCGTTCGGCCCGCCAAAAAGAAGTGCTGTCTTTCCTGATTGACATGGAGGCGATGCTTCCGATGCCGATGAAGGATATTTTATCCATTCTGCAGGTCACGGCAGGGACGGTAAAAGCCCTGGAGGACAAGGGTTTTATTGAGATTAGCGAGATTGAGGTATACCGGGACCCTTACCGGGGGCGTGATTTCAAGCCCAGTACACCGCTGCCGCTGACAGAAGAGCAGGAAACTGTATATAACAGAATTGCCGCGACTGTGGATGAGCAGCGGCATGAGGTGTTTTTGCTGCATGGAGTTACCGGAAGCGGCAAGACAGAAATCTATCTTCAGTGTATCCAGCGCTGCGTGGATCAAGGGCGGCAGGCGGTGGTGCTTGTGCCCGAGATTGCTCTCACGCCGCAGATGGTCGAGCGGTTCAAAGGCCGCTTTGGGAGTGGAGTCGCTGTGATGCACAGCCGGTTGTCTGTGGGCGAGCGGTATGACGAATGGCGCAAAATCCGCGAAGGTAAAGCATCGGTGGCTGTAGGCGCCCGTTCCGCGGTTTTTGCTCCGTTCGTGAGTCTGGGCCTCATCATCATGGATGAAGAGCATGAATCCTCTTATAAGCAGGAGGAGAATCCGAAATACCATGCGCGTGATGTTGCGGTCCGCCGTGCAGAGCAGGCTGGAGCTGCGGTGATCCTTGGCTCCGCCACTCCTTCACTGGAGAGCTATCATGCGGCCAGGTCGCAGAGCGATATTCATTTCTCGCCAGTCCTGCTGAACATGCCCAGCCGTGCACTGGGCAATGAATTGCCCAAGGTGCATGTGACAGACATGCGGGAGGAACTGAAGGAAGGGAACCGTTCGATGTTCAGCCGCCGGCTCCATGCGGCTCTGGAGAGCCGGCTGGAACGCGGGGAGCAGACGGTGCTCCTGCTGAACCGCAGAGGTTTTTCCACCTTTGTGATGTGCCGCAGCTGCGGTTATGTGGCGGGCTGTCCCGATTGTGACATCTCGCTGACGTATCACAGCCGCAGCGATAATCTCCGCTGCCACTACTGCGGCCATGCGGAACCGGCGCCTAAGCTGTGTCCGGAATGCGGAAGCGAGCATATCCGTTTTTTTGGTACAGGCACCCAGCGGGTTGAAGAAGAGCTCGGCAAGCTGTTTCCCGGCATCCGTGTCATTCGAATGGATGTGGACACGACCACGGAGAAGGGTTCACACGAGAAGCTGCTGAACCAGTTCAGGGACAAAAAAGCCGATGTGCTGCTGGGCACGCAAATGGTAGCCAAAGGGCTGGACTTTCCAGACGTTACTCTGGTGGGAGTGATTACTGCCGATTCTGCGCTGAACCTGCCGGACTTCCGGGCGGCGGAAAAAACCTTCCAGCTGCTGACGCAGGTTGCCGGCAGAGCCGGACGCCATCAGCTTCCCGGCGAGGTGGTTGTGCAGTCCTATACCCCGGAGCATTATTCCATCGTTCATGCCAGCGGGCATGATTACCACTCTTTTGTACGGGAAGAGCTGAAGCACCGCCGGGAATTGCATTACCCTCCGTATTGCCGGCTGATTCTAGTCACGCTTTCTCATGAACAGCTGCCGGTGCTGCTGCGTTTGGCGGAGAATTACGCGCTGAACCTGCAGGGCAAAGCACGGCAGCTGCGCTGGTTCGGCAGCCTGGACAAGCTGTCCTCCGATGCGCTCGATCTGCTCGGTCCTGTCGCATCCCCGCTTCCACGGCTAAAAGGCCGGTACCGGTTCCAATGTATCATCAAGTGGCGCGGCTCCATTGATGCCATCGGCCTGGCCCGCCAGGTGGCGGAAGAGCTGGAGGATTCGGTTCGCGATACCGGACTGCAGATCAGTCTGGATGTAGATCCGCAAATGTTGATGTAATCGGCAGGCATGATACAATAGGTACGCATTGCAGAAAGCTTATATAAGATGAACTTGAAAAATTCATAAAAGGGAAAGTTATACTATAGAAATGTTCAAGGATGGTGTGTTTGAAATGGCTATAAGGCTGATCGTGAAAGAACCGGATGAGGTGCTGCATAAGACAGCTAAGACGGTGACGAAGATAACCCCCAATGTTCAAAAGCTGCTGGATGACATGGCGGATACCATGTATGACGCGGAAGGGGTTGGGCTGGCTGCGCCGCAGGTCGGTATTTTGAAACGGCTGATCGTCGTGGATGCCGATGAGGAGCATGGATTGATCAAGCTGATCAATCCGGAAATTGTCAGCATGGAAGGCGAACAGTTCGGGCCGGAGGGATGCCTGAGCATTCCCGGTCTGAATGGTGATGTGCGCCGTGCCGAGACGGTAACCGTGCGTGGGCTGGACCGTGAAGGCAACGAAGTGACGATTACCGGAAGCGGCCTGCTGGGCCGGGCATTTCAGCACGAGATTGACCATCTTAACGGGGTGCTGTTCACGGATATCGCCGAGAAGGTATATGAGTATACCGCTGAGCGCAGCGAAACTGGGGAGTGAATGGAATGAAGATAGTGTTCATGGGGACTCCGGCTTTTGCGGTGCCTTCCCTGCAAATGCTGGTGAAGGAAGGGTATGAGATAGTTGCAGTTGTCACCCAGCCTGACCGGCCGCAGGGACGAAAAAAACACTCACCCGTCTCCGGTCAAAGAGGCAGCTATAGCTCTGGGACTGCCAGTGCTGCAGCCTGAACGGCTGCGGCGTCCTGAATCCGTGGCGGAGCTGGCTGCCTATGAGCCGGATCTGATTGTTACGGCCGCTTACGGACAGATTCTGCCCAAAGCGGTGCTGGAGCTTCCGCAGTACGGCTGTGTGAATGTTCACGGCTCGCTGCTGCCGAAATACCGGGGCGGTGCGCCGATTCAGCGCTGTATTATCAATGGCGAGAAGCTTACCGGGGTTACCCTCATGTATATGGCGGAAGGACTGGACACCGGAGACATGATCTCACGGGTAGAGGTTCCAATCGGAGAAGAGGATACTTCGGGAATTCTGTTCGAGAAACTGAGCCTGGCGGGATGTGAGCTGCTCAAGACGGAAATGCCCCGGCTGGCCGCAGGGCGTGTGCAGGCAACTCCGCAGGATGACAGCGAAGCCACCTATGCGCCGAATCTCACCAGGGAAGATGAACGGATTGATTGGAGCGCCGGCTCGCAAGACATCTATAACCGCATTCGCGGGCTGGTTCCGTTCTCTGGCGCTTTTACCCTCTGGAACGGCGAAACGTTCAAGGTGTGGGCAGCGCATAAGCCTGCTGCGGACGGCGGAGGCAGCGGGGCCGTGCCCGGTACGGTCATAGAGGTGAGCGGCAGTGGCGTTAAAGTGAAGACAGGCGATGGCAGCCTGTCCCTGACCACGGTTCAGCCAGCCGGCAAAAAGGCTATGACCGCAGCCGATTTCAGCCGCGGCGCAGCGATGAAGCCCGGGACGGTGCTGGGTTGAGCGCGGCCAGCGGCGGCGCGGGCCGCAAGGGGCCGTTTATGCAGCCGGACGGCGGCAGGAACGGTGCAGGAGCACCTGGAGCACGCCCGGCAGGCGGCAGTGCAAGAAAAGGAACCGCAGGCAAGCCTGCCCGGTCTGGTGCCGCAGGTACCCGGGCAGCCGAATCTGCCCGGGAAGCGGCGCTCGATATTCTTGTCCGTGTCGAGCAGCAGGGAGCCTACAGCAATCTTCTGCTGAACAGCAGCCTGCAAAAGACTGCACTCAGCCGCGAGGATGCAGGGCTTGCCACGGAGCTGGTGTATGGCAGCATCTCCCGGCTCCTTACCCTGGATTATGTACTGGACGGGTTCGTCAGCAAAGGCATTGCCAAGCTTCAGCCCTGGGTCCGCAATTTGCTGCGCTTAAGCTTGTATCAGATCATGTATCTCGACCGGATTCCCTCTCATGCCGCCGTTAACGAGGCGGTCAATATCGCCAAGAAACGCGGACATCAGGGAATATCGGGAATGGTGAATGGTGTACTTCGCAGCGTGCTGCGTGCCGGGGAGCTTCCGGTATTGCCGGAGAACCTCAGCCCCGAGCAGCGGATTTCTACCCTCCATTCCCATCCCTTGTGGATGGTGAAGCAATGGGCTGCGGAGTATGGATTGGATGCCGCCGAAGCAATGTGCGCTGCGAACAATGAGCCTCCGGCGGCCAGTGTGCGTGTGAATCTGACAATGATCAGCCGTGATGCGCTGCTGGAACAGATGCTTGAAGCTGGACTTGCAGCTTCGCCTTCGCTGGTGAGCCCCTACGGCATTGTGGTCAAAGGCGGCGGCAATCTGGCGCTGACCTCCTGGTACCGGGACGGTTATTTGTCCGTACAGGATGAGAGCTCCATGCTGGTGGCTGAAGCGGTGGCGCCTGAGCCAGGCATGAGAGTGCTTGACTGCTGCGCCGCACCGGGCGGCAAAAGCGCCCACATGGGCGAACTGATGAAGGACGAAGGATATATCTATGCAAATGATCTGCATCCCCACAAAGCCCGGCTGATTGCAGATCAGGCGCAGCGGCTTGGCCTGGAGTGTATTGCCACAGGCAGCACTGATGCGCTCCGGCTGGCCCAGACATTTGAACCGGAGTCGTTTGACCGGATTCTGCTTGATGCCCCCTGCTCAGGACTTGGGGTCATCCGCCGCAAGCCCGATTTGAAATGGCGCAAACAACCGGAGGATGTAGCCAGTGTGGCTGCTCTTCAGGCGGAGCTGCTGCAATCGGTGTCCCGGCTGCTTAAGCCCGGCGGCATTCTGGTTTATAGCACCTGCACTACAGAGCAGGCCGAAAACAGCAGCGTAATCGCAGAATTTCTCGGGAACAATCCCGGGTTTACTTCTGCAACCTTCACTTCTCCGGTATGGAAAAGATTGGAGGAAACCGCACTTGCGGCAGGAGAAGGGCTTCAGCTGCTGCCGCAGCATTACGGCAGTGACGGCTTCTACATTTCCAGGCTGCAAAGACTCTTTTAACATAGCAATTTCTTTAGGCGTTAACCGGTCTCCCGCCCGCGGGTCTTTATGCGTGGCGGGCTTTTCTTTTACCGTCTCTGATATTTGTGTTAAAATAGGAAGAATGAGAAATAATACGCATATCCTTAAGTAGAACAGATTGGTGTGCGTATGCTGATAAATTTCTATATCTTAAGAAAGTACAGGTGCTAATTCTAATGAAACCTTTAATATATGATTTTTCTCTGGAAGAGTTGCAGCAGTGGGCTAAGGACAACGGTGAGCCCGCTTTTCGCGGCGGGCAGATTTTTGACTGGCTGTATGTCAAGCGGGTCAATGATTTCGAAGCGATGAGCAACTTGTCCAAGGCGCTGCGCGCCAAGCTGGATGAACAGTTCCGCATAGCGGCGCTGACTGAGATTACCAAGCTGGAGTCCAAGGACGGCACCGTGAAATTCCTGTTCGGCCTGCATGATGATCACGCGATCGAGACTGTTATTATGAAGCACAATTATGGCAACAGCGTCTGTGTAACGACACAGGTTGGCTGCCGGATCGGGTGCACCTTCTGCGCCTCTACACTCGGCGGTCTTAAACGCGATCTGACCGCTGGCGAGATTGTGGCCCAAGTGGTTCGCTCCCAGCAGATTCTGGATGCCCGCGGCGAGCGGGTCAGCAGCATTGTCATTATGGGCACGGGCGAACCCTTTGAGAATTATGACGCGACTATGCGGTTCCTGCGTCTGATGATCCATGAGAAAGGCCTGAATATCGGACAACGGCATATCACGGTTTCCACCAGCGGGATTGTGCCGAACATCTATAAATTTGCTGACGAGGATACCCAGATCAATCTGGCGATCTCGATCCACGCACCCAATGATGCGCTGCGTTCCAAGCTGATGCCGGTGAACCGCCGGTATCCTTTTGATGATGTGATTGAATCCCTGCGGTACTATCAGGCTAAGACCGGCCGCCGGATCAGCTTTGAATATGCCCTGATCGGCGGCGTGAATGACCAGAAAGAACATGCGGAAGAACTAGCCGGGGTGCTTAAGACCATGCTCTGCCACGTGAATCTGATTCCCGTGAATCATGTGCCTGAGCGCAAGTATGTACGGACTTCCCGCAATGATATTTTTGAATTTCAGCGTATTCTGGCCGACCATGGTGTAAATGTAACCATCCGCCGTGAGCAGGGCCATGATATAGCGGCCGCATGCGGACAGCTGCGTGCCAAACACATGGAGAAGTTGGGGTGAGGATATTTGATCAGAACAGTTCATGCCAGCGACGTTGGCCGGGTTCGTACTGTCAATGAGGATTCCGTCTGGATCGGCGTGACCCAAAACGGCTATACCCTCGGCATTATCGCTGATGGAATGGGCGGACATCTGGCTGGCGACACCGCAAGCCGTCTTGCTCTGGAGACCATGAAGAATGCCCTGTACGGGCTTCAGCCTGATCTGCCGGAGGAAGAGCTGCAGCATGCGCTGTCTGCCGCCATATATGAAGCTAACCATGCAGTCCACAATGAGGCATCAAGTGACGAGAAGTACCATAATATGGGTACAACAGTCGTTGCTGTGCTGCTTAAGGGGGAAGCCGGATATATCGGCCACATCGGGGACAGCAGAGCCTATTTGATCAAGGATGGTGCAGCCGTCCAGTTAACCGAGGATCATACGCTGGTCAATGAGCTGTTCAAGAACGGCCAGATCAGCCTGGAGGAGCTTGATAACCACCCGCGCCGCAATGTTCTGACCAGGGCGCTGGGGACGGATGCCGAGGTAACGGCTGATCTGGCGCCTGTGCGTCTGGAACCGGGGGAGCTTCTGCTTCTATGCAGTGACGGCCTCAGCAATTTTGTCAGCCAGGAGCATTTGGGGAAAGTGGCAGGGATACAGGAGATATCCTTAGAGGAACGGGCGGACCGTTTACTTCAGCTGGCTTTGCTGGCAGGCGGCGGCGATAATATAAGTGTCGCTATGTTAGAACATCAAGGAGAGGCCGCTGTGCCCGAGACAAAGGAGTGGGATAGATGATCGGTCACGAATTGGGCGGCCGTTACCAAGTTATTGAACGCATCGGAGGAGGAGGCATGGCGCTTGTCTACAGAGCCCATGATATTCTGCTCAACCGGAACGTTGCTATCAAAGTTTTGCGAAATCAGTTTGTGCATGATGAGGAATTTATCCGCCGTTTCCGGCGGGAGGCGCAGTCCGCTGCATCGTTGTCACATCCAAATGTGGTTAGTATATATGATGTGGGCCAGGAAGATGAAATTCATTATATTGTTATGGAGTATGTGGAAGGCAAGAATCTGAATGAGATCATCAAAGAACGGGCTCCACTGCAGGTGGATGAAGCCGTACGTATTGCCTCCCAGATCTGTGATGCGCTGGATCATGCCCATCAGAATCAGATCATACACCGGGACATCAAGCCGCATAATATCCTGATCGGGCGCAATGGAAGAGTCAAGGTGACGGATTTCGGGATCGCCCGGGCAGTCACTTCCACAACGATAACCCAGACGGGTTCAGTAGTCGGATCGGTGCATTATTTTTCGCCGGAGCATGCCAAAGGGGTGACTACGGGGAGAAATCCGATCTTTATTCCTTGGGGATTGTGCTTTACCAAATGCTTACCGGAGTGCTTCCTTTTCTGGGCGAAAGTCCGATCAGCGTAGCCTTGAAGCATTTGCAGGAGGAATTTGAAGAGCCGAGGCTGCTGAATCCGCTGATTCCGCAAAGCGTTGAGAATGTTATTTTAAGATCCATGCGCAAAAATCCCGAAGAGCGGTACCAGTCGGCGAAGGAAATGCTGCAGGATCTGGAGACCTGTCTGCTTCCGGAACGGCGCAGTGAATCCAAAACGCAGTTCCATGATGAGGAAGACGAGGACCGAACCCGCATTATTCCGGCAATCAGGCCTATGCAGCGGGGGCTCGGCAGCCGCGCCGGCAGCGGTGAAGAGCGGATGAGGCGGGAAGAAGAGGATGAGCCCCGCAGCCCGGGCAAGCGCAAGTCGGGACGTGCTGTGCTGTGGATCAGCCTCACACTGCTTGTGCTGATTGCTATGGGCGGAGTGGTCTGGTATGTAAATGCCAAGCTGGCCGTAGATGAAGTAGCGGTACCCAAGGTGACCGGCCTGTCCTTTGAAGCAGCAAAAGCGGAGCTTGCCAAGGCCGGGCTCGTTGCCGACGAACCGCCTGCGCAGGAGTACAATGCAAATTTCGAGCCTGATGTAGTATGGAAGCAGAGTAAAGAGCCGGATACTATGGTTAAGGAAGACACGCATATTGCTCTTACGGTAAGCACTGCCAAGCCGCTTTCTAAGATGATTCCTTTAGCGGGCAGGACTGAAGAAGAAGCGATGAAGCTGTTGATCGCTGAAGGTGTGGATCAGAGCCGGATCACCCCGGACCAGCGCTACAGCGAGGATTTCCCTGAAGGGCAGGTTATCGGCACGGAGCCAGCCGTGGACAGCGAGTATGATCCGGCGACGGCGACGGTCAAGCTGATTGTGAGCCAAGGGAAAGAGACTGCTGATGTACCTGATCTTACTAACAAGCCGCAGGCAGAGGCGAAGAGCCTGCTTGAAGGTGCAGGTCTTGTCCTCGGTGAAGTCAAGGAGGAATCCAGCTTCTCCGTCGAGAAAGGCATCGTTATGGAGCAATGGCCTTATGAAAAAGGCGATACGGCTTCGCCAGGCGAAAAGATTAACATTACCGTTAGTACAGGTTACCCGCCTGAAGCCTTGGAATATACATTCAATGTGCCGGTAGCCCCTTCGGTGGAAGGCACCAAGACCAAAATCCGCATTATTTATGCCGATGCCCGCAAGGATGGCGAGAACCAGGAATGGGGAACGCGCACGATTGCCAAAAGCCAAAGGCTGGCTGTGAAACTGCTGCTGGCCCCTAATAAGGACGGTTCCGTTTCTGTCTACCAGGATGGTGATTTTGTCGCTACCTATTCGATTAAGTATGCGGACGCCAAAAATGGAACGGTGCCTGATCCGGAGCCACCGGTCCAGCATACTCCTGAGCCGACGCAGGCACCGACAGACCCGCCGCCGGCCACTGCCGATCCAACGATAGAGCCCGAGATTCTGCCTCCATCAACTGAAGAAGGCACAACTACGGGTTCAGTAAATCAGACAGGATTCGTGGCCAGTGATACCGTTAACGGGCAGACAGCAGACAATAAAGTCAAGGACAAAGACATAGGCAAAAACAAAGACAAATAAAAGTGACAAACTGAGCTGCCCGGGAGGAATCCCGGAGCGGCTGCAGTCAGCAGAATGACCCGGGTAGCCTACGAACTTGGGTCATTTGTGCAAAATCAGGAGAGGATGGCTCATGATGTATGCCTGAGGGAATTATCATCAAAGCATTAAGCGGTTATTATTACGTCAAACCGCTCCGCGATGGAGTGATTGCTGCCGAGGAGGAAGCTGTACAGTGCCGGGGGCGGGGAATTCTGAAGAAGAAAGGGACCGCTCCGCTTGTGGGCGACCGCATTAAATACGTCTTGACTGAAAACGGGGAAGGCATGGTTGATGAGCTGCTCCCCAGGGAATCCGAGCTGATCCGTCCGCCGGTAGCCAACGTCAAACTGGCTGTGCTGTTGTTCTCTGTACGCGAACCGGATATGAATCTGAACCTGCTGGATAAATTTCTGGTTCACATTGAACACTCCGGCCTGGAGACGCTGATTGTGCTGACGAAGCAGGATTTGGCCGAGGACGATGGCGATGCCACGAATCAGGTCAAAGCGCTGTACGAGCATATCGGATATGAAGTGATCGTCACGAGTTCACTTACCGGCTCTGGCAGCCAGGAGCTGCGGGAACGTCTGGCCGGGATCATTAGTGTCTTCTCCGGACAGTCCGGTGTAGGCAAGTCGACCCTGCTGAACCGGCTTGTGCCCGGCCTTCGGCTGGAGACGGGGGAGATCAGCCTCCGCTTGGGCCGGGGACGGCATACGACCCGGCATGTCGAACTGATGGATATCGGGGGCGGCGGTTTTGTGGCGGACACCCCGGGCTTCAGCCAGCTTGATTTTCTGGAATTGGGTGTGGAAGAGCTGTCCACCTGTTTCCGCGAGTTTGCCCCCTATGCCGAAAACTGTAAATTCCGCGGATGCAGCCATATTCATGAACCGGGCTGCCGTGTCGTTGAGGCTGTGAACTCCGGAGCTATCGCTGGCAGCCGTTATGAGCATTACAAGCTGTTTTACAATGAAATGAAAGATAAAAAGCGGAGGTACTAACATTATGATCACAATCGCACCATCGATATTGTCGGCTGATTTTGCCGCGCTTGGCGCTGAGGTTGCAGAAGCGGAAGCCCATGGCGGAGACTGGATTCATGTAGACGTTATGGACGGCCATTTTGTGCCGAATATTACGCTTGGACCGCCGATTGTAAAGGCTGTGAAGGCACATACCTCTCTGCCGCTTGATGTTCATTTGATGATTGAGAACCCTGAGCGCTATATCCCTGAGTTTGCAGCCTCGGGAGCTAACGTCATTACAGTTCATGCCGAGGCCTGTGTGCATCTTCACCGGGTGGTGCATCAGATTAAAGAGCTGGGCCTTCTGGCCGGAGTAGCAATCAATCCGGGTACGCCCGCTTCGGCGGTGCGCGAGGTGCTGGAGGATGTGGATATGGTGCTGGTAATGACTGTGAACCCGGGCTTCGGCGGACAGTCGTTTATTCCGCACACGCTGAAGAAGATCCGCCAGATCCGCGAGTGGGCACGGGAAGTCAATCATACCTCCCTGCGCATCGAAGTTGACGGTGGCATCGCTGAAGCAACTGCACCGCTGGTCGCTGAAGCGGGAGCAGATGTTTTGGTGGCCGGTAATGCCGTATTCGGACGCAGTGACCGCGCAGCTGCCATCAAGGCGATCCGTGAAGCCGCAGAAGCGGCTCTGCGCTAATTGTAAGCACACGTTCGAACTAATGGTATAGGCCAAGTTGCTGACGCATAAATATGGTTACATGAGCAGAAATCTCATGTAGCCTTTTTTTGAATAGAAGACTTTATATGAGCGCTATAAAGGTTCCTTCTATTTCCCGCTGAAACGGGAGCCGCCTCTTCCAGAGTACGGCTCTTCCGGTTCTGCTTGGTTCAAAAAGGGAGGTCTGCATTCGTTACGTTAGCGCACGACAGGAAAGTCTCCTACCGTACGGCATGAATTGATGGGAGGGTTAAGGATGAAATTTTACACGTTCAAGCTGCCAAGATTTTTGGGAGGTTTTGTTAAAGCGATTTTGAACACTTTTCAGAAAAGCTGAAGACGGAATTGAACAGAAAACATGAAAAAAAGCACCTTACGTTTGTAAAGGGTGCTTTTTGCTTCAAATATGAGATATCGCTAGGTCTCAGAATAACCAGAGACTAAACGCGTTCAACTTTGCCGGCTTTCAAAGCACGGGTGCTGACGTACACGCGTTTCGGTTTGCCGTTCACGAGGATACGGACCTTCTGAACGTTAACTCCCCAAGAGCGACGGTTGCGGTTGTTCGCATGGGATACATGGTTGCCGCTGCCCGGTTTCTTGCCAGTTACAGTACATTTGCGGGACATAGATTACACCTCCTTGTTACTTACACCTGCGTAAAACAATACTTAAATATAATATCACAGCAAAATTTGCTTCGTCAACCGCTTCAAAAACATTTATTTCTTTTGGCTCTTATAGTACAATATAGATTAGTGTATTATGTCCAGTTAATCATAGAATTGATTAGGCATGAAGTTAGGAAGGGGAATCCTCATTGAGTAAGCGTTCTATAGACGGAACAGATTTTACCGCAATGGTACTCGCCGGAGCGGAGAAGCTGCAGCAGCATGCAGAGCACGTCAATTCCCTAAATGTATTTCCGGTCCCGGATGGCGACACAGGTACAAATATGAATTTGACGATGACCGCAGGCGCGAACGAATTGAAAAAAAATAATACTGGCTCAGTAGGCCAATGTGCAGGAGTATTATCCAAAGGTCTCTTGATGGGGGCACGGGGGAACTCCGGCGTTATTTTGTCACAGCTGTTCAGAGGCCTTGGACGGTACGCAGCCCAATATGATGAATTGAACACACAGCAGTTCGCAGCAGCGCTGCAGACCGGAGTGGATACAGCATACAAAGCGGTGGTCAAGCCGGTAGAGGGAACGATACTTACAGTCGCCAAGGAAGCTGCCAGACACGCAGTCTACTATGCGCGGCGTACAACGGATGTAACAGAGCTGATGACCGAAGTCTTGTCCAGAGCCAAAGAAGCATTGGCTAATACACCGGAGCTTCTGCCCGTGCTCAAGCAAGTGGGCGTTGTTGACTCCGGCGGCCAGGGTCTGGTTTACATTTATGAGGGCTTTCATCAGTATCTGACGGGCAGCGCCGGCACAGCAGTGCCAGTGCCGGTACAGGGACAAGCCCCTGCAGCCGCTCCTGCGGCATCGCCTACAGCGGTGTTGACCAAACATGAGAATGTATTGTCCTCCGTGCAGTCATCTGCGCAATCACAACTGTCTACGGAAGACATCGAATTTCTTTACGATATGGAATTTTTTATTAACCGGCTGCTTGGCGGCTCCGTCAAAGCGGAATTTGACGAGGAATCGTTTCGGAAAGCGTTGTCAGTTAATGGAGATTCCATTATCGTCATTTCGGATGATGAGACCATCAAGGTCCATGTCCATTCCAAGACTCCGGGCGAGGTCCTGAATCTGGCGCTGCAATATGGCGAAATTACGCAGATCCATATTCTTAACATGCGGGAGCAGCACCGCGATCTGCTGACCGCCGGCATGGATATCGCGCCTATGCCAGACCTGTTTGCGGATATTCCGCAGGAAGAGAGCAGTGTCCAGGCACCGGCGGTTCCACCCGCAGATGACATGGCACAGTACGGGTTTATTGCCGTATCTTCGGGTGAGGGCATCTCTGATATTTTCCGCAGCCTCGGCGTGGATGCCATTCTGTCCGGCGGACAGACGATGAATCCCAGCACGGAGGATTTCGTTAACGCGATATCATCTATATCGGCGAAACACATCTATATTCTCCCTAACAACTCGAACATTGTGCTTGCGGCTCAGCAAGCCAAGGAGCTGCTTGAGGGTGAACGTGAGATAACCGTTATTCCAAGCAAAAGCATCCCGCAGGGGATTGCCGCCGCTTTTGCCTTCCAGGAGGAAGATGCGGTCGATGCCAACACCGGCAACATGCTGGAGGCGATCTCCCAGGTCAAATCGGGACAGATTACCAATGCGGTCCGTGATACGGTTATTGAGGAGCTGGAGATCAAATCCGGGCAGTATATCGGGATAGCCAATTCGAAGATTGTAGCGGCTGCGGATGATCTGCTGGCAGCCAGCCAGGCACTTCTGGGAAGCATGCTGGAGAACGGTGATGAGATTGTTACCGTATTGACAGGCGCTGAATCTGAGGATAGTGTCACTGATGCGCTGGAAAACTGGCTTGCAGAAGCCTATCCCCAGGTGGAAGTAGAGATCCATACAGGCGGCCAGCCGCTGTATTACTATCTTTTTTCCGTTGAACCCTAGGTAGACACTTTACTCCTTATATAGTCTCATGCAGAAGCGCTGCGGTATCCATGACCAAGTGAGCGTCCGGCGCTTCTGTCCAATCATAGTTAGGGGAGGTATACCATGAATCGTACCGTTATCGTCACCGACAGCACTTCCGATATCCCGCCGTCCATGGCCGAAGCTTTGGGCATCGAGGTCGTACCATTGACCCTGATGTTCGGCGAGGAAGCATTCCGGGATAATGTGGATATGACACCGGAGCAATTCTATGAACGTCTTCCCCGCTCCACTTCGCTGCCGACTACCTCTCAGCCGTCACCGGTTGAGTATATGAATGTATATCAGGGTATTCAGGAACGTTATCCGGGATGCCGCATCCTTTCATTTCATATTTCCTCGGGTCTCAGCGGCACGTATCAATCGGCTGTTCTGGCTAAATCCATGCTGGAAGAGAAGGGGGAGCCGATCACGGTTGTGGATTCACTTTCCGCTTCCTATGGATTCGGTTTTATGGTGGTCGAGGCGGCACGGCTGGCTGCGGAAGGACATCGCCCGGAGGAGATTCTGGCACAGGCAGAGCGTCTCCGCCAGTCCCGCAAGCTGTATTTTCTGGTCGATACGCTGGAATATCTGCAAAAGGGCGGCAGAATAGGCAAAGCCTCCGCTTTTCTGGGAACGCTGCTGAACATCAAGCCGATCCTTTCTATTGATGCGGAAGGAATCATCTACGCGGTCGAGAAGGTCAGGGGCCGCAAGAAGGCAGTAGCCCGCATGATCGAGCTGTTCAAACAGGATCTGCCGGGTGTGGACAAAATCAATGTGGCCGTGGGTCATACGGCTGATCCGGCTTCCGGCGAAGAGTTCCTTAAGGAATTGGCCGGACACTTCACCCTGGAAGAGAAAGTGCTGACGAACGTGGGCCCTGTAGTAGGGAGCCATGTTGGCAACGGTACTTTAGCCGTATTCATCTGGCCCGCGTAAATAGGGGATGAACATGGGGATTTCTTTGGATTCAATCGAAGTGAAACAAATAAATGGCGTGAGCGCTCAAAAGCAAAACGAGCTTCACGCCTTTGGCGTCTTTACAGTCAAGGATTTGCTGGAGTATTATCCATTCCGCTATGATGATTTCCGGCCGCGCAGCTTGAGCGAAATCAAACATGGCGACAAAGCGACGCTTGTTGCAAAGGTTATTGGCATCCCGGTATTGCAGCGCTTTGGGGGCAAATCCCGGTTGAGCTGCAAAATGGTAGCCGAGCCGTGGATGTTCACCGCAACCTGGTTCAACCAGCATTATGTGCGGGAGCAGCTGACAGCCCAGCGCGAAATTGTGATTACGGGCAAATGGGATCAAAAGCGGAATGCCATCACCGTGACGGATTATGAATTTACGGACCGGGGAGAAGGGAAGATCGGCACCTTGCAGCCGGTCTATTCCGTTGGGGGCAAGATTACGCAAACCTGGATCCGCAAAATAATCAATCAGGGGCTGCAGCAATATGGCGACCTGATTCCCGAAATTCTTCCGCATTCAATTATACGGAAATATGATTTCATGTCCCGCAAACGCGCCATTGCTACGATTCACCGGCCGGAGGATACACGCGAGGGCCAGCAGGGGCGGCGCCGGATGGTGTATGAGGAGCTTTTTTGTTCCAGCTCAAAGTACAGGCTTTCCGTGTGCTGAACCGCGGCAGGATGGACGGTGTGGTGCATACGGTTGACAACGCCACGGTCCGGACGTTTGTCCGCAGCCTGCCTTTTGAACTGACGGATGCCCAGAAGCGCGTTGAACTGGAAATCCTGCAGGATATGCGTTCACCGTATTGCATGAACCGTCTTTTGCAGGGCGATGTGGGTTCAGGCAAAACCGTACTGGCGGCAATTGCTCTCTATGCTACCGTAAAATCCGGATTTCAGGGGGCGCTGATGGTGCCTACCGAAATTCTCGCAGAGCAGCATATGCGGTCGCTTACCAGGATGTTTGAGCCGTTCGGAATTACCGTAGGCCTGCTGACGGGCAGTGTGACCGGACGCAAACGCAAGGATCTGCTGGCCTCGCTGCAAATGGGGATGCTCGATATTGTAGTCGGTACGCATGCCTTGATTCAGGAGGATGTATTTTTCCGCGGGCTGGGGATGGTAGTTACGGATGAGCAGCACCGTTTCGGCGTGAACCAGCGCAGCATTCTGCGCCGCAAGGGCTATAACCCGGATGTGCTGACTATGACAGCAACGCCCATTCCGCGTACGCTGGCGATTACTGTCTTCGGCGATATGGATGTATCCACGCTTTCGGAGCGGCCGAAGGGGCGCGTACCGATCATGACTTACTGGGTCAAACCTGATCTGATGGAACGGGTGCTGAAGCTGGTTAACCGCGAGGTCGACCAAGGCAGGCAGGCTTATCTGATTTGTCCGCTGATTGAGGAATCGGAAAAGCTGGATGTGCAGAATGCGATCGACTTGCATATCCAAATGTCGCAGGCTTTTCCCCACTACAAGGTGGGCCTGCTTCACGGACGGATGACCCCGGGGAAAAAGATGAAGTCATGCGCGCCTTCTACAGCAATGAAGTTCAGCTGCTCGTCTCCACGACCGTTGTAGAGGTCGGTGTCGATGTTCCCAATGCCACGCTGATGATCATTATGGACGCGGACCGCTTTGGATTGTCCCAGCTGCATCAGCTGCGCGGCCGGGTTGGACGTGGCCAGCACGCTTCCTTCTGTGTGCTTGTAGCTGATCCGAAGTCCGAAATCGGGCGTGAGCGGATGACCGCGATGACCGATACGGATGACGGCTTCGAGGTGTCGCGCAGAGACTTGGAACTGCGGGGGCCAGGAGATTTCTTCGGGACCAAGCAGAGCGGACTGCCGGAGTTCAGGCTGGCAGACATGACCGCCGATTTCGAAGTGCTGGAGCAAGCCAGGGATGATGCAGCGGAGCTGCTCAAGGAAACCGATTTTTGGACATCCGCTGATTATGCGCCGCTGCGGACCTATCTGCAGAACGAGCAAATTTTTCAAGGGGATATCATCGATTAATTAGGCACATGCACCGGCTTTCCCTCATATACTGTGAATGATTGGAATATGACAGGAGGTGCTGCGCGTGGGCTATCAGCAATTTGGTATCAGTCCCCAGCTGGTGGATCGCATCAAGCTGAAGATGAAGAATCCGGCTGTTAAAGAACGAGTGAAGAATTTGATCAACGGAATCTCCAAACAGGAGCTTCAGGACACTGCGGTGGTGCACAGACTGGTGCGCAAAGCTTCGGCAGTACTGGGGGAAAAGCTGACCTCGGCACAGGAAGAACAAATTGTAAAGTTTGTAATTGCCCAGAAGATTGACCCCAACAATACATTTCATTTGATCCGGTTGTGGGGGATGTTTCGGTAGAGGGCTTCAGCTCAAGCCATAGAAATGGCGCAAGCCGGTGTACATTAAAAAGCGTTCCCGCTGAATTCAGCGGGAACGCTTTTTGCCTGTAGTTTGGGAAACAATAGAGTCAACAACGGTAGATAGCGGAGCGGCTAATCCCGGAACCGGGCAGCCCGCCGCCTGCGCCGGGTGGACCGGAAGACGATCTGGCTGTCCTGATCGCAGGTGCGGACGATGGAGGCCAGCTCTTCCTCCTCCAGCTTGCTTGCGATACAGAACAGGGTCCCCGGCTGGCCCTTGGCGCCGGAAGCACGGATAAGCTTGGCCTCGCGGTCCAGCTTGCGGTGAAGCGCAAGGCGGATCTCTTCGGGGCGGCTGCTGGTAATCCAAACCGCGCGGGTGCGGGAGAGATCTCTTATACAGATCCTCACAGCCTCAAAAGCCAGCAGATAGGCGAGTATGGAATACATAGCCTGATCCCAGCCGAACAACGCGCCTCCGCACAATAATATGGCGCAGTTGAAGACCATAATGATGAATTCAGCCGATTTGGCCGGCCCCTGGCTGAGGAGGGCATAACCCGGATCTCCGGCTCCGCCGCTCATTCCGCCAAAGCGGATGGAGATGCCGATGCCGAAGCCCAGTGAGAGCCCTCCGGCAATGGAGGCCGTCAGCGGTTCGCCCGTCAGGGACGGGAAACGGTGCAGGGCCAGTGAACCCGCGGTCAGGCAGACTAATCCAAGCATTACATAGAGCGCAAAGCGCAGATGAATCTGTCTGCGTGAGATCAGAATAAACGGCAGGTTGAACAAGAACAGGAACAGCCCCAGCCGCATTTCCGTAGTGTGTGCAAACAGTGCCGACAGGCCGGCAATTCCGCCCGGAACCAGCTGATGCGGCATCAGAAACAGCTCAAGTCCGACCGCTGCGAGCAGCCCTCCGGCAATGACACCGAGGACGCGGACACCCATGCGCTGCCGAAACGGTTTACCGTTCTTCCTAAGAGTATTCATATGTTCTCCTCCCTTCCAAGAGAGAACCGGACATTACTCGTTGTCCGTTGCGGGAGCGGCCTGTCTGGAGGAACGGGCCAGGTGCCGCTTCTCGAATTGAAATACTTTATCCAGAAGCTTGTAGATGGTTTTGGATTCCTTGGTCAGCAACGGGCCGAGTATAGCTAGAATCAGCACGTACATGGCGGCAAAAGGCTGCAAAATGGCCAGCAGGCCGCCGGCTTTGCCAAGATTGGCCATGATAATGGAGAACTCGCCTCTGGAGACAATGGTCAGGCCGATGTTGGCGGAAGACCGCGGGCTGAGCCCGGCGCTGCGTCCGGCCAGCATGCCTGCGGCGAAATTCCCGATCAAAGTAATGATGACTGCGGCAAGTGAGTACCAGAGTGCGTCACCGCCTAAGGACAGCGGATCAATCGTCAGCCCGAAGCTGAAGAAGAAGATGGCTCCGAAAAAGTCGCGGAAGGGAATCACCAGCTTCTCAATCCGCTTGACATGCTCGGTTTCGGCGAGCACCAGTCCGACGAGCAATGCACCAATGGCTTCAGCCACATGAATGGTCTCGGAGAAGCCGGCGATCAGAAAGAGCGCAGCGAAGATGACGAGCGCAAAAAGCTCACCGGAGCGGATATTCAGTACCCGGTTCAGCCAGGGTACCAGCTTGCGGCCAATGACCAGCAGCGCCAGCATATACCCCAGCGCGATCAGCGCGGACAGCAGTACGCCGCCCAACGAAGAGGAGCCGCTGAGGACTAGCCCGGACAGAATGGAAATGTAGACGGCGAGGAAAACATCCTCGAACATGATGATCCCGAGAATCATCTCGGTTTCGGGGTTGGCGGTGCGCTTCAGATCGACCAGCACCTTGGCGACGATTGCACTGGAGGAAATGGTCGTAATCCCGGCGATCACGAGGATCTCCTCCAGCGGGAATCCGAGTCCCCAGCCGAGGACAAGTCCGAGCGTAAAGTTGATCAGAATGTAGATGGTTCCGCCCGTGACAATCGAGCGTCCGGCTTTGACGAGGCGGCCTACCGAAAACTCCAGGCCCAGATAGAACAAGAGGAAGAGGACACCGATCCGGCCCATAAATTCTATCAGGGCGGCGCTCTCGATGAAACGGAAGTCCAGGTGCCATATTTTGAAGGCATGCGGGCCTACAGCCATGCCGATCAGAATGTAGAACGGAATTACGGAAAAACGCAGCTTGGTAGAGACCAGACCGGCAAGGGCGATCAGCACCAGCGCGAGTCCGACTTCAAATACGATATAATGATTCATCCATTAACCACATCCGTTCCGCAGAATGTGTTTGAACTGTTTGTGCTGATGTCTTTCCCCGGCCGCAACAACGGTGCACTCTGCAGGCAGCACCACTTCCGGACCGGGATTGATGTGTTTTTGATGGTTTTTCTCGATAATCGCAATAATGGTGACCCCTGCGCGGGCACGGATATCCAATTCACCGATGCTGTGTCCGATGCATTTGAAGTCCTGCTCCAGCCGGTACCATTCGATAATCAGGTCATCCAGGGCTACCTCGATGGATTCCAGAGCTTTTGGTTTATAGGTAATTCCCCCGACGATAGCGGAGATATACCGCGCTTCATCATCGTCCAATGTAATCATGGAGATGCTCTGGTCCGGGTCGTCATATTCAAAGTGGTACAGCTCGCGTCTGCCGTCATCATGGACGATCACGACCAGCTTATCGCCGCTGCGCGTCTGCATCACGAACTTTTTGCCGATTCCCGGCAAATCCGATTCTCTATAATTCATGAAGTTCAATCCTCCAGTTGGATGTCATTTAGTAGCTTCATAATTCAAGGAAATAAATGCAAGGTATTGCATATCGTATCGGGTAATTGGTCATTATCTGCCCACATAATGCGAGGTATATTTAAGCGGATACAGCAGCAGCCGCTTCTTGATCAAATAAATAATGGGACACAGCGATACTGCAAGCACTGTGGCGGAAGTCACTGGCGCCTGCGGCGGGGTGATCCCGGAATAGTTCAGGCGCTGAGGCGGAAGAACTTTTGACTGCGCCGGATGAGTACGGATTGGCTGAATCATTTTATGCCCGTAGTGTTCAATTTCATTGCGGGTATGCTCTTCCCCGCCGCTGTCAGGAACCTGAAAATTTACCGCCAGCAGGGACAGCAGCAGCAGGGGAACAAGAACGAATCTTAGCCGCTTAAACAGGGGGAAACGCGCTATATATGTCATTCCGGGATCACCTCCTTACTGTATCTTGTATATTAACCATAACATACGATCTTGGGGTGAGCCAAATCGGATCCCGGTTTTTTTGCGGAAAATGAGCGCGAAAAAATGAAACCGGACCAGCTATAGCGCGTAATTCGTAGTAAAATTAACTTTTTAAAATCAATTTGCAGAGGAAGAGATGAATTTGAACGGAGGGGGCAGTTTTAACGCTTTTGATGATTTCCAGCAGCTCAGCTATCAGGGAACCCGGTTCAAAGGGTTTGTGCGGTAAAAACTTTGATATTTATTCATATGTTTTCAGAATTCTCCGGGTATTTTTGGGTAAACTCCATATAACGAGGAAAGCCTATATCTTGGTATAGGGGAAGGAGCTGCCAAATTGAATCCAGATTCTGCAAAAGCACAGGTGAAGGACAGCGTAACGTACCATACACTGGATACAGCTGAAGTAATGAAAAGACTGAACACCCGGGAACAGGGATTGTCACATGATGAAGCCGCACAGCTGCTGGAGCGTTATGGCCGGAATGTGCTGAAGGAGGCCCAGACGAAGTCGCTGCTGGCCAAATTTATTGAACAGTTCAAAAATGTAATGATATTTATCCTGCTGGCCGCCGCAGTCTTATCGGGAATCCTGGGGGAATGGACAGATACGGTCATCATATTGCTGGTGGTCGTCCTGAATGCGGTGCTGGGCGTCATCCAGGAAAATAAGGCTGAACAGGCGCTGGAAGCGCTCAAAAGCATGTCTTCGCCGCTGGCCAGAGTCCGCCGGGGCGGGCAGGTTGCCGAGATCAAAAGTGAAAAGCTGGTGCCGGGGGATATTGTTCTGCTCGAAGCCGGAAATGTGGTCCCGGCCGACGTAAGACTGCTGGAGACGGCATCGCTGCAGACGGAGGAGGCTGCGCTGACCGGCGAGTCTCTGCCGTCGGATAAACAGGCTGGTAAGCTGGAGCGCGGGGATCTCGTGCTGGGCGACCGGACGAATATGGCTTATATGAGCAGCAGCGTGACCTATGGCCGGGGTGTCGGCGTGGTGACAGCGACGGGAATGGAGACTGAGGTTGGAAGAATCGCCGGGTTCATCTCCGAGGCGGAATCCGATGTCACCCCCTTGCAAAAGAAACTGGATGAGCTGGGGAAATATTTCACCTTCATCATTTTGGGAGTATGCGTTGTGATTTTAGCCGTCGGTTTGCTGGAGGGCCGGGAGCTGCTGGATATGCTGCTGACTTCTATATCGCTCGCCGTAGCCGCTATTCCCGAAGGGCTGCCAGCCATCGTAACCATCATCCTGGCGCTTGGTGTGCAGCGGATGGCCAAACGCAAGGCGATTATCCGCAAGCTCCCGGCGGTGGAGACGCTGGGCAGCACGGAAATTATCTGCTCGGATAAGACCGGAACGCTGACCCTGAACAAAATGACGGTGGAGAAGCTGTATGTAGACGGGCAAAAGGTGGATGCCGGCTCGTCCATTGCCGGGCTTCAAGGCAGTGAACGGCTGGTGCAGGCGATGACGCTCTGCAATGACTCCAGCATCGACGAAGGCCAAGAGGCGGAACAGACCCAAAGCGGCAAAGCCATCATCGGCGACCCGACAGAGACCGCGCTTGTGGACTATGCGCTTAGCATAGGTACGGACAAGAGAGAGCTGGAGAAAAAATATCCGCGCAAGGGCGAGCTGCCCTTCGATTCGGACCGCAAGCTGATGACAACGGTCCATGAGGTGGAAGACGGCCGGTTCCGGGTGCTGACCAAAGGCGCACCTGATGTGCTTCTCTCCAGATGCAGCCACATTTACACAGGCGGCGAAGTGATTCCGCTGACGGAAGAGCATTCCCGCCAGATTACAGAGAACAATAAGGCACTGGCCGATGAAGCGCTGCGGGTGCTGGCCTTTGCCTTCCGGGATCATGACCGGCTGCCGGAGGAGATATCTACAGAGAAGACCGAGCATGAGCTGGTGTTTGCGGGACTCGCCGGCATGATTGACCCGCCGCGTGATGAAGTGCGCGATGCAGTAGCGGTCTCCCGCAAGGCGGGCATCCGTCCGGTAATGATTACCGGAGACCACCGCGATACCGCAGCCGCCATTGCCATCAGGCTGGGAATTATCGAGGATGACAAGGCTGTGCTTACGGGGCGCGAGCTGGATCAGATCAGCGAGCAGGATTTTGCCGGGAGGGTCAGTGATTATTCTGTCTACGCCCGGGTCTCCCCGGAGCATAAGGTGCGGATTGTCAAGGCCTGGAGGCAGAAAGGCAAGATCGTCGCAATGACCGGGGATGGCGTCAATGACGCGCCCGCACTCAAGGCAGCAGACATCGGGGTCGGGATGGGGATCACGGGCACGGATGTCGCCAAGGGAGTATCCGATATGGTGCTGGCTGATGATAACTTCACGACCATTGTAGTGGCTGTAGAAGAAGGCCGGAAGGTGTACAGCAATATCCGCAAAGCGATCCAGTTCCTGCTCTCCGCCAATCTGGGTGAGGTGCTTACATTGTTCATCGCCACCATGATTGGCTGGCGCATTCTGGAGCCGATCCATATTCTCTGGATCAATCTGGTGACCGATACCCTGCCTGCGCTGGCACTGGGTCTGGAGAAGGCGGGGAATGACGTGATGACGCGGAAACCCCGCAAATCCAGCAGCAGCATTTTTGCCGGAGGGGTCGGGGCGGGGATTATCTACCAGGGGATCATTGAGGCGGCGTTGACACTGCTCGTCTATTATTGGGCGCATACCCATTACAACGAGGGTGTTGCGGTTACTATGGCTTTTGCAACCCTGGGCCTGCTGCAGATTACCCATGCGTTCAATGTCAGATCAAACACGAAGTCGCTGTTCCAGATCGGCTGGTTCACGAATCCTTATATGCTGGGTGCTTCTGTAATTTCCGGCCTTCTACTGGTGCTGGTCATTATCATACCGGGGCTGAATGAATGGTTCGGCGTAAGCCACCTGAGCGGTTTGCAGTGGGGCATTGTCTGCGGAGCTGCCGCAGCGATTGTAGTAATTGTAGAACTGGTGAAGATAGGTCTGCGAATCAGCGGAAAAAGCAAAACTTGGGACTGATCAAAAAAATGCAAGGAGATCTTGAGCTTCGGCTGTCCGAAGTCCGGATCTCCTTGCATTGTTGTTGGGGCCAAGTTGGGGCGGGTTAGAGCACTCTCTGCATATGCAGGATGACATTGCTCCAATAGCCGCTGTCCAGGTCGCTGATCTGCACGCCCGGGTCACCCCAGGTATGAATGAACTTGCCGTCACCGATGTAGATGCCGACATGTCCCGGAATGGCATCACTCTCAAAACGCCCGGGCACTGTGAAGAAGATCAGATCGCCGATTTCAAGTTCACTGCGGCTGACCCGTCTGCCCAGATTATCCTGGTCTTTGGCTAGACGGGGCAGGTCCACCCCGAATTTTTTGAAGACATGCCGGGTGAACGAGGAACAGTCGAAACGGCGGGTCTCTTCGTACGGGCCTGCACCGAATTCATAAGGGACGCCCAGGTACTTCTTGGCGTAGGCAACCAGCTCGCTGCTGTCCGCAGAAGACAGACTCTGAATACGCAGGGACTTTGGCTGTTCAGTTGTTCCTGAATTTTTCCCGGTACTTGTCCCGGCATGTCCGCTATCCTTACGGTCCGAAGGGGAAGCAATGTTGATCTCACCGGTACTCGGGTTCCAGCCGACCTCTGTTTGCAGCAGCTTGGACAATGCCGTTGGCGTGATATAAAGCTGGCCATTCCTCCGCACCGGGGCATCCGGCAGCGTTATCTTTTGTCCCAAAGAGAACACTTGGGGAGAATCCGGGTGAAGCATGTACATGACGTCGGTATAACCGATTTTGGCATAACCGCCGCTGGCGGTGTCATCCTTCATCCGGTAGCCGATGGACGCTGCTGCAGGTTTCAAAGGAATCCAGTATTTCCCCTGCCTGTCGGTGAAGGAGGATTTTTCATAGTAACTCCCTGAGAGCGTTCCGGCAGGGGTCACGGAATTGACCTTTGGTTTCTGTCCGGGTTTATTGTAGCTGCAAGCGGTAATAGATACCATGGCCGAAGTCAGCAAAACAGCGGCGGCTATGGTTTTAACAGGTTTCAAGGTCATTTTGGCACGCTCCATGTTCAAACTGTAACTAAAGTTTGCGCGTCCAGTTATTTTTTTATGTAGAGGGGCCGAAGGCAATCTATGTCAAAGGAACCCTGCTTGAAGCTGTTCATTGCCCCTCTTTGTGCGTTTATTGTAAATAGTGGTGGTATCTAAGTGATTGACGGAAAATCAACCTTTATATAAGATAAGTTTATTATAGTTACGATTTGGTGCGGGTTTTGCGGGGACTTTTCGCTTTAATGCTTTTATAGATAAAAGCAATACTGCTGAGTCGCTGATACCTAGGCACGCGCTGAATCTGTAAAAAGAAGAAGAGGGGTTTAACAGGATGAAAACAAAAAAAATATGGCTTGGTTTGAGCCTAAGCCTGATGCTGGCGGCTACCGCCTGCGGCACAAACAATAAAACGGCAGACTCGGGAAGCTCTGACACGAAATCCTACAAAATTGCCATCTCCCAGTATGTAGAGCACCCCTCGCTGGATGCGACCAGAGAAGGATTCCTGGCGGCGCTGAAAGACGCCGGAATCGTGGAAGGCGAGAATCTGAAGGTGGATCTGGAGAATGCCCAGGCAGACGCATCCAATAACCTGTCCATCGCCCAAAAGATTGCCGCAGACAAAAATGATCTCGTGCTGGGGATCGCTACCCCTTCGGCACAAGCTTTAGTACAGGCGGGGAGCAAGGACACACCGGTTCTGTTCGCGGCAGTAACCGATCCGGTCGACGCCAAGATCGTCACGGATCTGGAGCATCCCGGCGGCAATGTATCCGGAGCGTCAGATACTAACCCGGAGGCAACCACCCGCCTGATGACCTTCATCTCCGAGCAGTTCCCAAATGTCAAAAAGCTGGGTCTGATCATTAATGAAGGGGAGCCGAATGCGGTTGTTATGGCTGATACTGCGAAAAAAGAGCTGGACAAGCATGGCATCGAGCTGGTCAAAGCGGCTATCACCAACACTTCAGAAGTAAAACAGGCAGCAGAGTCGCTTGTTGGCCGTGTCGACGCCTTGTACATTACGCTGGACAACTCGGTTGTAAGCGCAGTTGACACGATCATTCAGACTGCCAATGACAACAAAATCCCATTTTTCTCGGCAGACCGCGATACGGTGGAGAAGGGGGCTTTTGCCACCGTGGGCTTCAAATATTATGATCATGGCTATCAGGTAGGCCAGATGGCTGTGGAGGTGCTGAAGAACGGTGCCAAGCCGGGCGACATGAAGGTGGCTATGCAGGAGAAGCTGGATCTTATCATTAACTTAAAAGCAGCCGCGGCGCAAGGTGTTGAAGTGACGGATGCCATGAAGGCCAAAGTATCCGATCCGGACAACAATATTATTCAATAAATTATAGACAATATAATGGGGTGCTTCCGCGGGGAACGCCCCTTGCCGCTTGAGGGAGGAAGTCAGCGATGGTTGATTCAATACTTGGAGCCGTGGAAATGGGCTTGCTGTATGCTTTTATGGCTTTAGGGGTATATATTACATTCCGTATTCTTGATTTTCCGGATTTGACTGTGGATGGAAGCTTCACGACCGGCGGAGCGATTGCCGCAGTGATGATCACGCACGGCTACTCGCCATGGCTGGCAACGGTCTGTGCGCTGGCGGGAGGAATGGCGGCGGGGATGTGTACCGGACTGCTGCACACCAAGGGGAAGATTAATGGTCTGCTGTCCGGGATTCTGATGATGATTGCACTTTATTCCATTAATCTGCGGATTCTGGTGAAACCCAATGTGTCATTAATGGGGAGGATTCCTTATTTACCTCGATTAACCCGCTGCTGGTGATGCCCTTTGTGATGATTGCCGTCAAAATCCTGCTGGACCTGTTCCTGCGCACCGATCTGGGTCTGGCCCTGCGGGCGACAGGAGACAATGCACGGATGATCCGCAGCTTCGGGGTGAACACGGATACGACAACCATTCTTGGAATCAGCCTGTCCAATGGGATGGTGGCATTATCGGGTGCCCTGATCGCGCAATATTCTTCCTTTGCCGATTCCACAATGGGGATAGGCATGATTGTCATCGGGCTGGCTTCGGTCATTATCGGCGAGGCGATTTTTGGAGCCGGAAATGTGTTCCGGGCAACCCTGGCAGTCATCCTGGGTTCCATCGTTTACCGTATCGTTGTGGCGCTGGCCCTCCGGGTTCCTTGGCTGCAGGCTTCGGATCTGAAGCTGATTACCGCAATCATCGTTATTATTGCACTGGTCTTCCCGTCCATCAACCGTTTCATGAAGCAGAACCGCTTGGCGCGCAGACGCAGCATAGAGCTTGCCAATCAGGCACTGGCCGGCAAGAAAGGGGGCAGCCGATGCTAAAGCTTGACCAAGTCTCCAAGCTGTTCAATCCAGGCACCCCGGATGAGAAAATCGCGCTGCTCGGTATTGACCTTGAGCTGCGGGCCGGAGATTTCGTAACCGTCATCGGCAGCAACGGTGCCGGGAAGTCCACACTGATGAATGTGATTTCCGGCGTAATGAAGCCTGATCTTGGAGAAGTGCGCATTGAGGGCACTTCGATCAGCGGACAGTCCGAATTCCAGCGGGCCCGCTGGATCGGCCGGGTGTTTCAAGATCCAATGGCCGGCACGGCTCCGCATATGACGATCGAGGAGAATCTGGCGATGGCCTACAAGCGTGGCCAGGGCCGGGGCTTGTCCTTCGGTGTCTCGGCTGCACGCCGGACCCTGTTCCGGGAGCAGCTGAGCCGGCTTGGCATCGGCCTGGAGAACCGGCTGCGGGCCAAGGTAGGCCTGCTCTCCGGCGGAGAGCGGCAGGCGCTGAGCCTGCTTATGGCGACCTTCACCCAGCCGCAGATTCTGCTGCTGGATGAGCATACAACCGCGCTTGATCCCGCGCGCGCTGAGCTGATCACCCGCTTAACCGAGTCCATTGTCCGTGAACTGAAGCTGACAACACTGATGGTTACCCATAACATGGAGCAGGCCATCCGCCTCGGAAACCGGCTGATTATGATGGACAAGGGCAGCATTATTCTGGATATCGATGAAGACCGCAAGCAGGATCTCACTGTAGAGCGGCTGCTCGGTGAATTCGAGGGCATCAGCGGACATAAGCTGGCGGATGACCGGATGATGCTGGGGTAAGCATAGCTGGGCATAGAGATGAATCCAAAACTTGGAATGCAGTCAAATGTGACTGCTTTTCCAAGTTTTTTTGGTATATATTTCTATGAGAGAAGAATCCACAGAGAAAGCAGAGTGAGCGGTATGTTGTTTTACAAAAATAATAGCGCGTTCAAAAACCCGGGGATCTTTAACAAAATGATTATGCTGATTTCGTTTTTGCTGCTGCTGTCCTTTTTGTTCTCTTTAATCTTCCTCCAGTACGTCTACCGTATTTATGACCGCCAGATTTATGAGAAGGCATCAGAGGTGCTGGGGATGTCCTCGGTCAGTATTGAGAACGAGCTGAAGGAGCTGGAGCAGCTGTCGTTCACGGTGGTGTCGGATGAACAAATTCAGAACTGCCTGCGGCAGCTTTTGGACAATCCTTCGCCTTATGAGAGGCAATTGCTGCATAACAGGATTATCAACCGGCTTGTGGCCTTTGCGGGTGCGGAGAAATATGTATATTCGATGATTCTGATGGATGCCAATGACGGTGTGATGACGGCCGGCAACCGGGAGTGGCTGTCTGAAACACTGCAGGATCAGCTCAAACCGCTCGCCATCGCAGGCGCCGGAAGCAACATCTGGTACACCCAGGGCAGCAAAAACTCACTGCTCGCCGTGCGGCAGATTAAATCGTATACCGGGTCCACCTTCACCCTGGATAATCTGGGGACCCTTGTCATCCGTATCCGCGTCGAGCGGATTATTGACGACAGCACCAGCATTGCCGGGGATGGCGGACAACTGATCGTAGTGGATAAGGGGACCGGAAGGTCTGTTTATCCCGGAGAACCGCTGCTGCTCCCCGGGGAACTGGCCGGAGAAGTACAGCGCCCCGAAGCGTACAGGACCGTCGGCTACAGCAAGGGCACGTATTTTGTTGCCAAGACGAATTCCTCTTATATGGACTGGACCTACATCAATGCTACCCCGTTTAATGAAATGTTCCGGCAAATCACGTTTGTCAAAAGGCTGGTTGTGATTATTTATGGCTGTATCCTGCTGCTGGGTCTGCTGCTGGGATACAGGCTTGCACGAAGTATAGTGCGGCCCGTCTCCAAGCTGACGGAGAAGATGAGGCGGATTGAAAAGGGAGACCTCGACAATCTGGAGGAGCAGGCGCTCGGTTTTGTCTCGCAGACTGCGCAGGATGAAGTAAGCCAGCTGAACCGGACCTTCCAAATGATGATCCGCCGCATCCGGGAGCTGATCGATGAGAATTATGCCAAGCAGCTGGTGATCCGGGAGACTGAATTGAAAGCGCTTCAGGCACAGATCAACCCCCATTTTCTGTACAATACGCTGGAATCCATCAATTGGCTGGCGAAGGTCAACAAGCAAAAGCAGATATCAGACATGGTCGAGGCGCTGGGTTTCCTGCTGCGCAGCTCAATCGGACTGAAAGATCCGCTCATTTCATTGGAGAAGGAGCTGAGCATCGTCCGCAGCTATGTGATTATCCAGCGGACGCGCTTTGAGGAACGGCTTGATTTCAGGCTGGATGTGCCGGACGGCCTGCTGGATGCGCTGATTCCCAAGCTCACACTGCAGCCGCTGGTGGAGAATGCGATCCGTTATGCACTGGAGCCGAACATCGAGCCTTGCATCATTTCAATCTCCATTTCCCGCACGGAGGATGGCCTGGATCTGAGGGTCAGTGACAACGGGCCGGGCATGACGGCTGATTTCATCCGCGGGCTGGAGCAGGGCCGGATTCAGACACGCGGCGAGGGGATTGGACTGGCGAATATTGCGGAGCGCATCCAGATTGTTTTTGGGCAGGAATGGGGAACAGAGATTGAGAGCAGACCCGGCGAAGGCACGACGATTCACGTGCATATTCCGTATGTGAGAGGAGAATACAGACATGTACAAATTGCTCCTGGTAGATGATGAACGCTTGATTCTGGAGGGGATCTCCCAAGTGGTGGATTGGGCACAGGCGGGTACGGAGCTGGCGGGAACGGCACGCAACGGAATCGAAGCGCTGGAACAAATAGAGCGGCTTCGTCCGGACATCGTCATCACTGATATTTCCATGCCGGGGCTGGATGGACTTGGGCTTGTGGAGCGTTGCAGTGTACATTATCCGGGGCTAAAGTTTGTCATGCTGACCGGATACAAGGATTTCGATTATGCCTGCAGTGCCATGCAGCACGGAGTAAGGCATTATCTGCTGAAGCCCTGCAATGAGCAGCAGATTCATGAGGCGCTGACTGAGCTGGTGCAGGAGCTGAACGAACTTCATAGCCGGGAGCAGTTCATGACCGAAATGAAGCATCGGCTGACCAGGGTGCTGCCGCATGTCAAAGCGCAATTCCTGAAGGAATGGATATCCAATAAAACCTACGGCAGCCGTGATCTGGAATTCTACCAGGAATTGTTCGGCATCGAGCTGGGCAGCAAAAACGTCCGGCTGATCCTGTTCAGGCTGGAGGAATCCTTTGAGTATGAGCATTTGTTTGCCCTGCAAAATATTGCCGGGGATTTGCTGAGCGAGGTGCTTCTCAGCACGACGATCGGCTCACAGCTGCTGATCCTGCTGGAACAGCCGGAAGAGGCAGACAATCAGCGTGATCTGCTGGAGCGGATTGCCGAAGTGAAGGAGATCTTTTTTAACTTTTACAATATCCATGTGACGATCGCCGTCAGCGACAAGGGACGGATGATCCATTCACGTAGTCTTTACCGGCAGACGCTGCAGTGCATGAATCACCGCTTTTATCTGGAAGAAGGCAGCCTGATTACCGGGAGTGACATTCCTGCGGATGAACTCAGCGTACAAAGCGAAATCGACCTCGGGGAAGAGCAGATCTGCCTGCTGGTTAAGGCCGGGGATCAAGCGGCTGTACAAAACGAGCTGGAGCGCTTATTCGGCGTGCTTGCGGACCAGCGGTTTGATATCAATGTGACACGTTCCTATGTGCTCCAGCTGTATTCAGCCATGATCCGTCTCTGCAGTCCGGACGAGCGCAGCAGTTTTACATCCGGGCTGGCAGAGCTGGCGGCGCTCGGTACACTGGGGAGTCTAAAGGCGGGGGTCATGCGCGCCGCAGAACGCCTTACGGCTATGTATGAGCGCCATTTCGTCAGCCGCCAATCCTCCATTGTGGATGCAATGCTGCGGATCATTGAGGCGGATTACGGCAACTCGGAGCTGTCGCTCGGCTCGGTGGCTGCGGAGATGCTGTACATGAATCCCGATTACCTCGGGAAGATTTTCAAAAAGGTGACCGGCGAGAAATTCTCCAATTATGTCACCAATTACCGCATCGGCAAAGCCTCCGAGCATATTCTGCACAGCGGGGATGTGAAGGTGTTTGAGCTGGCGGAGCTGTATGGCTTTGGCGGGAACGCCCAATATTTCAGCCAGGTGTTCAAGAAGGTGACCGGGAAGACACCAACAGATTTCATGAAGCCGCAGTAGGGGAGAAGCCGGTTTGAACCTGATTATTGAACAAAGAAGACGGTTTTTTGTATTCAAGAAAGCGGCGGAATTTGCGAAAATTTACATATGGAAGCGCTGCCAGTGCAGCTGGTCTTCCTGCTCATCATATGAAAAGGGGAGATATTCAATTGAAAAAAAGATTCGCATTATTGGCTGTTCCGATGCTGCTGTCCATGCTTGCCGGCTGCGGCGGCAGCAATAACAACACTCCGGATTCCGCCGCGACCAGCGCAGCCGGCAGCCAGCCGGCAACGGCAACGGCCGCAAGCTCTTCGGACCCTGTAACGCTGCGCATCGCCTGGTGGGGCGGAGATACACGCCATTCGTACACGCAGCAGGTCATTGATATGTATGAAGCCCAGAATCCCAATGTCAAGATCGAACCCGAATATGCATCGTTTGATGACTACTGGAAAAAGCTTGCTCCCCAAGCCGCGGCCAACCGCCTCCCCGACATCGTGCAGATGGACGTGTCCTATATTAATCAATATGGCTCCAACGGCCAATTGGAAGATATGACACCTTACTTGAATAAAACGGTTCAGGTCGGGGATGTCAATGAAAACGTGCTCGGTACCGGCAAAATTGACGGCAAGCAGTACGGCATCCCGCTGGGTGTCAACGTGCTGGGCTTCCATTATGATCCCGCGCTGCTGAAAAAAGCCGGTGTAGATTCGGTTCCTGAGAACTGGACCTGGGACCAGTACAAGGAGATTGCCATGAAAGCCAAGGCTGCCGGTCTCTATATGGACTCCTCGATGGCGGCGGATATTTTCTTCAACTACTATCTGCGCACCAAAGGACTGTCGCTCTACAACACTGACGGCTCCGCACTAGGGTACGATGACGATGCGCTGTTTAGTGACTTTTTCGGCATGCTGTCCGATCTGATTGCCAAAGGAGCTGTCCCATCACAGGACAAACTGAGCCAGAACAAGGGTGTTATCGAAGAGGCGGATGTTGTGAAGGGAACCGGAATCGGCATCTGGCAGTGGTCGAACCAGTATGTAGCGCTGCAAATCGCAGTGAACCGCCCGATGGAGCTGGCGCAAATGCCCGGCCCGGATATGGAAAAAGGCCTGTATATGCAGCCAAGCATGTACTGGTCGGTCACAGCCAACTCCAAAAACAAGGAAGAAGCCGCCAAATTCATTGACTTTTGGACCAATAACGTTGAAGCCAACAAGCTGATCAAGGGGGAGCGCGGCGTACCGATTTCCAGCAAAATCAAGGAGTCCCTGGCTACAGAATTAACGGAACCCGGCCAGCAGGTGTTCAAGTTCGTCGCGGATATGGAGCCAAAAACGTCGCCAATGAGTCCTCCTGTAGGCTCGCCTGAAGTGGTTGCCCTGCTGACCGACCTTGCGGAGCAAATGAACTTCGGGCAGATCACACCGGATGCTGCGGCTGTGCAGTTCCGCAAAGAGGCCAGCGAGATTCTTGCGAACCGCTAAGAAGTGCTAATGGGCCGTACCATACTGTGAATTCTATCAAGAATGGAGTTGGAGGACCTTGGGCCTCAGCAATCCCCTTCCTGTAAATCCGCGTGCTCTTAGAGCAAAGAAACCGCTGGGCCAGCGGCTGCGCAAAAATCTGACGGGTTACGCTTTTATCAGTCCATTCATTATCGGCTTTCTCTGCTTTACGCTGGTGCCGATGGCCATATCCCTGTATCTGTCTTTTACCAAATATAATCTGTTCGCTCCGCCGCGCTGGATCGGATTCGACAACTATATCAAAATGTTCACCGGCGATCCCAAATATGTGCATTCCCTGAAAGTCACGCTGTTGTATGTGTTCATCGGTGTGCCGCTCCGGCTGGGCTTCGCTTTGTTCGTGGCTATGATTCTGAATACCAGGTCCAGGATGGTGGGAGCGTACCGCACGATGTATTATCTCCCTTCCATCATCGGGGGCAGCGTGGCTGTCTCCATCATGTGGCGCAATATTTTCAGTGATACCGGAATCATCAACGGCATGCTGGGCTTCTTCGGCCTGGGTCCGGTAAGCTGGTTCGGCAACCCGAATGCCGCGCTGTTCATGCTGATTACGCTGTCTGTCTGGCAGTTCGGGTCCTCCATGCTGATTTTCCTGGCCGGTCTGAAAAATATTTCGGGCGAGATGTATGAGGCGGCAAGTGTGGACGGAGCAAGCTTTCTCCGTAAATTCTTCAAAATCACGCTGCCGCTGCTCAGCTCCGTCATCCTGTTCAATATGGTCATGCAGACCATCAGCGCATTCATGACCTTTGTGCCTGCTTATATCATCTCCAAAGGCGAAGGCGGTCCCATGGACGGTACGATGCTCTATTCCCTGTATTTATTCCGCCAGGCCTTCATGTTCAACAACATGGGATACGCCTCGGCTATGGCTTGGGTGATGCTGCTGCTGGTTGGCATAATGACAGGCATTCTGTTCAAAACATCCAAGTCGTGGGTCTTCTACGAATCGGGGGAGGAAAGTGAGCCATGGCGAACAATAAAATCAAATGGCCTATCTATCATATTCTCATCGGCGGGTTTGCTGTTATCATGCTGTACCCGATACTTTGGATGGTCCTCAGCTCCTTCAAGGAGAGCCGCCTCGTATTTGTGACCGCGCAGACCCTGCTGCCGCATCCCTGGGAATGGGGCAATTACGCCAAAGGCTGGGAAGGGGTGGCCGGATACTCGTTTGGTGTTTTTATCAAAAACTCTTTTGTAATCGTTATCGTGGCTACGTTCGGCGCGGTTTTCTCTTCATCGCTGGTGGCGTTCGGCTTTGCCCGCAACAAATTTATCGGCCATGGCCTCTGGTTCGGGATCATGATGATGACACTCATGCTGCCGGCAGATGTCGTGCTCGTTCCGCAATATATTATTTACACGAAGCTGAACTGGCTCGACAGCATCCGGCCGATCGTCATTCCGCAGTTCTTCGGAGTGCCGTTCTTTATCTTCCTGATGCTGCAGTTCATCCGCACCATACCCGCTGAGCTGGATGAAGCGGCAACGATCGACGGCTGCGGCAAATTCAGGCTCTACTATAAGATCATTCTTCCGCTGATCCGTCCGTCGATGGCAACGGCGGCAATCTTCTCGTTCTATTGGCGTTGGGAGGATCTGCTGGGGCCTGTGCTGTATCTCAATTCACCTTCGAAATATACGGTGTCCATGGGGCTCAAAATGTTCCTCGACAGTGAGTCCGTATCCAACTGGGGCCCGATGTTCGCCATGTCCGTCCTGAGCCTTACACCGGTCATGCTGATCTTCTTCATCTTCCAGAAGCAGATTGTGGACGGCATCAGCACCAGCGGTTTGAAGGGCTGACCGGGCCTGCGCGTGGATACCCATGGATTGGAGGGCAGCAAGAAGCCGTTCCTTTGAATGTTATCATGCCAAGTTGGCGATTCACTTCCTGGTATGCGAGGTATAAGTTAGGGAAACAACTTAACTTGAAAGCGTATTAACTACAGGGAGGGACTTCGAGCATGGCAGATAAAAAGTTGGAAGGCAAAGTGGCAATCGTCAGCGGCGGCGGGTCGGGCATCGGACGGGCGTCTGTGCTGGCTTTTGCCCGCAGCGGGGCAAAGGTTGCAATGCTTGACCGGACAGTCGAGAATGCCGAAAAGGTCCGCAAGCAGGTGGAGGCTGAAGGCGGTGAGGCCGTCGTCATCGAATGTGACATTGCTGAGCCGCAGCAGGTCGAAAACGCTGTGAAACAGGCTGCCGGACAATGGGGCAGGCTTGACATTGTTTTTGCCAATGCCGGTATCAACGGAGCGATGACACCCATTGAAACCATGGACATCGAGTCTTGGGACCAAACCATGAACATCAATCTGCGCGGTACCTTTGCTACTGTCAAATATGCGATTCCTTATTTAAAAGCAAACGGCGGGAGCATCCTGATCAACAGCTCGATTAACGGCAACCGCGTCTTCTCGAATATCGGCTTTTCTGCATACAGTACGACCAAAGCCGGTCAGACCGCTTTTATGAAGATGGCTGCACTGGAACTCGCACAATACAAAATTCGCGTCAATGCCATCTGCCCGGGTGCGATTACAACGAATATCGACGACAACACCTATCCATCCGAAGATTTGAAGGAAGTGCAGATTGCCGTGGAATTCCCGGATGGCGGAGAGCCGCTGGAAAAGGGGCCGGGCCGTCCCGATCAGGTCGCCAGACTGGCATTGTTCCTGGCCTCCGATGATTCCGATCACATTACAGGCACAGAAATCTATTGTGATGGCGCCGAGTCGCTGCTGCACGGGTAACCTCTTCTAAGCACTGCCGAGGAAGCATATCTTTAATTGAACAGCTGGCCCACAGAAACGGATTCCGTCCCCTCACCATGCACAGCCCTTTTGGCTGGGAAGCATCGGCAGGGGGCGGTGTTGCCGTTTTTTTTGTTCTACCTTAAAAAGGACGGCAAAGCCGCTTCCACTGAGGTATACTTATCCTATCGTCTTAGAAGAGAGGGCACTTATGAACATGGATTTTAACCTGCATATGGAATCAATTATTAAGCTGCTTGTGGCTATGCTGTTCGGGCTGTTCATCGGGATTGACCGGCAATTGAAGCAGAAGCCGCTGGGGATCCGGACCAGTATGGTCATCAGTATTGCGAGCTGCCTGGTCACGCTCGTCTCCATTCACGCCTACGACAAATTCGGCGGGCCGGATCATCCGAATATGGACCCGATGCGACTTGCGGCGCAGATTGTCAGCGGGATCGGGTTCCTGGGTGCGGGTGTCATTCTCCGCCGGGGCGGGGATGCCATTTCGGGACTCACTTCCGCTGCGCTGATCTGGACGGCGTCCGGTATCGGAATCGCAGTCGGGGCAGGTTTTTATGTAGAAGCAGGGTATGCGGTGGTGCTGCTGATGTTCGCTGTCAATGCCGTCCCGCATCTGATCAAGCTCATTGGGCCTGAGGTGCTGAACAAGCATGAAATCTCCGTCAAAATCATTATGGAACACAATTATGTGCTCACCGACGTCATTCAAAAGATTGAAGAACGCCATGTCGTGAAAACCCGGAAATCGAAGAAGAACGGCAGAACGATCCGGCGGATGAAAATCAAGGACCTGGAAGACGGGCGGCAAATGATTGATATGGTGATTTCCGCACCTGACCGGGAATATGCAACCGAAATCTATTATGATGTAAAGAAGATTGAGCATGTAATGAGCGTAGAAGTGGAACAGTTGTAAAAATGACATATTCCCTCCTGGACAGATGTGGTAATCTATCTAGGAGAGAGTCATTTTGAGATTATGGAAGGGAGTAACACAAAATGTCAATTACTGCTTACGAAGGTCTATATGAGGGGGAGGCAGCAGTCTGGCTGAAGGCCGGGCGATATGAAGCGGCCATCCTGCCCCGCATCGGCGGCAATCTGATCTGCTTCCGTGATACCGAAAACGGTTACCGTTTTCTGCATGAGCCGGGTGCCGAAGAAATGGAAGCGTTTAAGGCAAATCCGGGGATTCACGGCATTCCGGTGCTGTTTCCGCCGAACCGCTATGAGGACGGGGAGTTTCCGTGGAACGGACAAACCTACCGCTTCCCGGTAAACGAAGAAGCTACAGGCAACCATCTGCACGGGTTCCTGCATACAGCGGCATGGGAGGTTGTGGAGTTCGGCAGCAGTGTAACCGAAAGCTTCGTCACGGTTGCCATCAAGGTGGATGAGAAGCATCCGTCCTATGCATACCTGCCGTTCAAATATACGGTCAAGCTGCGCTACAGCCTGGGGGAAGCCGGTTTGTCCCAGCAGCTGCTGGTGCATAATGAGGGTGAAGAGCTTATGCCTTGCCTGCTTGCTTTCCACACTGCGATTAATGCACCCTTCGCACCGGGAAGCACCGCACAGGATTACCGCGTGAAGCTGACCATCGGCAACCGCTGGGAGCTCAGCGACCGCATGCTGCCGACAGGCTCGTTCCAGGAGCTGACCGCAGACGAGATTGCCCTGCGTGATGAAGGCTTGTATCCGTTCTATGCGCCTATGGATAACCATTACACCGCTGCCGCCCAGAACGGACGCAACCGCATGGAGCTTACAGACAGCAAAGCCGGAGTTACTCTTGTATACGATGTAGGCACTTCCTACAAACAGTGGATGATCTGGAACAATGAGGCAACCGAAGGTTTCTTCTGTCCGGAGCCGCAAATCAACCTGGTCAACGCGCCAAAGGTGGATCTTCCCGCAGATGACATCGGCTTGTTCAGCCTGGAGCCGGGCGAATATTGGGAGGAAACCAGCCGCATTTATGTAAAATAACGCTGGACCGCAGGGTTCAGCCCGCGGGATTGCGAATGGGGTGCAGCGAAGGCGGCTGCGCCCTGTTTTTTTAAAATATAAGAATTTATATGTTTCACGCTATAAATTATCCTTCTATTTCTCGCTGAAACGGGTACCTGAAAGCGATACTCTGTATCGCTGCTTCGGAAGCATAGGCTCCTAATAAGGACGGCGTAGCCGTTTCTACTTGTTACTTAGTTTTTATGTTCAGTTTACATAGGGTTAATTTTGTGAGTATGTTTTAATGCTCCTTTAAGCTAGGAGGTGTATACTGTACGTTTAGTACAGATAGGAGTGAAAGCAATGCGTTATTTTAGGCCTTCCAAAAAATTGGGATTTATGCTGCTCGGCCTGCTGCTGGGCGGATTTGTGCTGAACTTTTTTATTCAAGCCGCTTCGCTGGATATGAATTTCATGAGTGTGCTGAATTGGATCGGAAAATCCTATTGGCTGTACGTGGGCGGCAGCTTGTTTTTTTTCTTTGTCCTGCTGGCCTTTTCGGCGGTACTGCCCAATATGTACATTGGCCCGGTGATCGGATTCTTGCTGGTGATCCTGCTCGGCATCGCGAATTTCAAGAAGCAAAGCACGACAGGGGAGCCGCTGTTTCCCTGGGATTTGATGCTGGTCAAAAACGCCGGGGAAATGAGTAAAATCACCAAAGGCATGATTTCGCCGCTGGCGCTTGGACTGGCGGTGCTGGCGGTTGCAGCCGTAATCTGGCTGCTGCTCAAGCTGCCCCGGATCAGAGTTCAGCTGCCGCTCCGGCTGCTGCTCACTGCGGTGTCTGCGGGAATGATTGCCGGTTTTATCGTGATGGTCAGCGGGCAAACCACGTTCGCCTCCTCCCTGAATTACCAGAATATTTTCTGGAATCAGAAGGTGAATTACTCGCAGAATGGGTTTGTGTTCGCTTTTACCGGGAATCTGCGCCAGAATCTGCTGGAGCAGCCGGAGGGCTATAGCCGTGAGTCTGTAGAAGCCATTGCTGCAAAATACAACTCCTTGCCGGATACGGCCTCCGGGCAGGCAGCGGTGGAACAGCCCAACATCCTGTTCATGATGGATGAGGCCTTTTTTGATCCCACCCGGCTGCCTGGCATCACCCTTAGTGATGATCCGCTGAAATTCATTCATCAAGCGGAAAGCGCCACACCGTCAGGCTACCTGCTCTCTCCCGAGTTCGGCGGCAATACGGCGAATGTGGAATTCGAAGCGCTGACGGGCATGTCGATGTATTTTCTGGGGACGGCTCGATTCCATATCAACAGCGGATTGTCAAAATGTCCTCGCTGCCCTCCATTGTCAGCATTCTGAAAGAGAGAGGTTATCAGGCGCTCGCTCTGCATCCGTTCGATGAGACCTTTTATAACCGCAACCGGGTCTACCCGGTGCTTGGGTTTGACCGTTTCACAAGCGAGAAGGATCTGCAGGAAGCCGAGCGGATCACACCGGATGGCTATATCTCCGACAAAGCTGCGGTGCAGGAGGCCATCCGTGAGCTGAAGGCGGCGGACAATCCGACTTTTTTGCATATGGTCACGATGCAGAATCATTTTCCGTTCACCAAAGGCCGGAACGGCCCAAATACCATCACTGCGCAGGGCGTGCAGGCCGAATGGAAGGATGAGCTGGAAACCTATGTACAGGATACCAAGCTGACGGACGAAGCATTGTCCTATCTGCAGCAGGAGCTGAAGACGATTGAGCGGCCTACGATTGCTGTGTTCTGGGGAGATCATCTCCCGGCGCTAACGGCAGGAATCTATACAGATGCAGGCTGGGATCAGGAGCTGCGGCTGAAGCATGAGACCAAGCTGATGATCCTCGCCAATTTTGATATCGGCCATACCCCGCTGGGGACGCTCAGCCCCGCTTACCTTGGACCTGCCGTGTTTAAGCTGTCAGGCCAAACGCTGCCGCCTTACTATAAAATGCTGGAGCAGGTGCGCGCGCAGCTTCCCGGCCTGAGCAAAAACGTGCGGATCGGCGCTTCCGGCGAACTGTCCGGCCTGACTTCTGCGCAGCAGGCGCTGCTGGATGATTACCGGATGGTGGAGTATGACCTGCTGGAGGGCGAAGGTTATGCTGCGGATCTGATGTTCTGACAAGCGGGAATCACGGCTCATCCCCAAATAGAAAAATCACAAGTTCAGTTTATGTAATGATCTAATTATGAGAACTCTGCTGTAATTGGCGGAGTTCTTTTTTGTTATAAGGAAATTTTAAGGTTGATTTAGACTCAGGATTTTTTAGTCCGGCAAGGAAGGTTCTGGTACTATCATTGACGGAATAAGCAACTGGTCTTAACATATGAGGGTAGGCAAGGAGCTTGAACGCTGAAGTGGTTATCCATAACTTTGAAAGGGGTTACATGTTGAAAAAGCTGGGGCTTGTCTATGTGCTGCTGATTGGCCTTTTCCTGATTTATGTGTTGAATTACAAGCTGCACCCTGATCCTGCTGACCCATGGGATACCGCCGGGCTGCGCGGCAATATTGAAGATAAATACGTGATGGTTACGTTCCAGAGCGGCATCGATTACTGGAAAAGCGTGCTGAAAGGCTTTGAGGATGCGGCAGAGGAGCTGAACGTTTCCGTCGAATACCATGGCTCAACCCAGCATAATGCCAGTGAACAGATGACGGTGCTGGAGCAGGCGATTGCCAAAAAGCCTGCGGGAATTGCTATTTCAGCGGTGAATTCCAAGCTGCTTACGGCTACGATCAACAAAGCGGTGGAGAGCGGGATTCCGGTCGTGCTGTTTGACTCGGGGGCGCCGGGCAGCAAAGCCTATTCTTTTCTGGGTACGGATAACTTCAATGCCGGGGCCGAAGCGGCCCGGAAAATGGCTGAGCTCACCGGCGGCAAAGGGTCCGTTGCCATCATTACAACGCCTGACCAGCATAACCATCAGGAACGCACCGATGGCTTCAGCCACACCATCCGCAGTGAATTTCCGGAGATGAAGCTGGTTTCCGTAAAGGACGGCCGTGGGGACCAAGTGGCTTCCCGGCAGGCGGCAGAGGAGCTGTTGTCCCAGTATCCTAAGCTTGGAGGGATATTCGCCACGGAGTCGAATGGCGGAATAGGCGTGGCCGAAGCGGTGCGGGGAAGCGGTTCAACGCTGCAGATCATCAGCTTCGATACGGATAAGGGGACCCTCGACCTTGTAAAAGAAGGCAGGATTGCCGCGACCATGGCGCAAGGCACCTGGAATATGGGCTATTGGTCGCTGACCGAGCTGTTCCAGCTGCACCGGGATTTGCAGGAAGATCCTGACGCCTATGAAGGCAGCAAGCCGCTGCCGGTGCCGGACAAGGTAGATACAGGGATTGATGTGGTGACCCGGGCCAATGTGGACAATTACTATGCCAAGTAGAGAGTCTCTGGGAAGGAGCAGCAGATGCGCAAGAGTGGCCTGAACATAGAGAAGCTGAAGCTGAACAACCTGCCGATCCGCTATAAGCTGATTATTCATTTTCTTCTGATCAGCATTCTTCCTTCGATCGGACTCGGGCTGCTGATCGGCTGGACGGTCGACCGGATTGTGGAAGAGCGGACCAATGAGAATACGATGCAGCTGATCGGCAAGGTCAACGCCGCACTGGAGAATGAGGTGGAGAATCTGCAAAAGATCACCTATCTGATCTCTTTTGACCCCAGGGTGCAGGCTTTTCTGGACGGCTCCATTCAAGATCCGGTGCAGGCAGCCGAATGGGCCGCTGGCGGAGAATCGGCGGAATATAACATCCGCAAATTTCTTCAGGGCTTCACCACCCTTAGCTCCGAGATTGCCGGAATCATGCTGGTGAACCGGGAAGGCGATTTCATCAGCAATGAAATGTATACCCGGCCCGGTACCCTCGTAACTGACGAGGCCTGGTACAGGGAAGCGGCAGACAATAAAGGAATCTTCAAAATCATTGGCCACCCTCATGGCCGTGCGGTAATGTCTCATGTGGATTATAAGGAAAGCGAGGTTGTGTCTGCTGTGAGAGCGATTGTTGATCCGGAGACACAGGTGGTGCAAGGGGTTGTGCTTGTCGATTTGAAGCTTCGGGTGATTGCCGAAACGGCCAGAGATGTTACGCTGGGCAAAACCGGCTATCTGACCGTCGTAGATGGCAGCGGGGAAATGATCTATGCTCCCCAGCATCCGATTATGAAAGCTATCCCGGAGGGGCTGTTCACCGAAAGCTCCGGCATCACCTCCGAGTCTGTGGCCGGACGCCAGCTGCAGCTGATCTACAGAACCTCGCCTTTTACGGGCTGGACCACGATGGGGGTTTTTCCGATGGAAGAATCGGCGTTCGGAGTACGGGAAATTACGTTTAATGTGGTCACCTTCGTATTTATCGTGTGTATGCTGGGGATGACCGCCTCGTTCTATCTGGCGTATTCGATTTCCCGTCCGATCGGCCAATTGGCCTCCTTTATGAGCAAGGCGCAGTCCGGTGATCTGACGATCCGCTACTGGGGCCGCCGCTCCGATGAAATCGGCCTGCTGGGACGCAGCTTCAACTCGATGCTGGCCCAGATTGCCCGGCTGCTCTCGCTGACCGAGCTGCAGGCCCGGCAGAAGCGGGAAGCGGAGCTGCGCAGCCTGCAGGCGCATATCAAACCGCATTTTCTCTATAACACTTTGGATACGATTCACTGGATGGCCCGCAGCAAAGGGGCAGAGGATATTGCCGGGGTGGTTCAGTCCTTGTCCAGGCTGTTCCGGCTGGGGCTCAGCAAGGGAAGCGATCTTGTTCCGCTGTCCGACGAGCTTGAGCATATGGTGAGCTATCTGAAAATCCAGCAGGTCCGGTACAGCAGCAAGCTGGCCTACAGCATTGAAGTGGCGCCGCAGCTTCACGAACTGTACGTGCTTAAGCTGCTGCTGCAGCCGATTGTGGAGAATGCCATCTATCACGGCATCAAGGAAAGGCGGGGTCCCGGGCATATCTCGATTGAGGTTGCCCAGCAGGAGGGAGACTTATGCTTAACGGTGCGCGATGATGGGGCAGGGATAACACCGGAACGGCTCGCTATTCTGAAGGAGCGTCTTGCGGCTATCGGCAGGACTACCGGTGAGGCGGCAGAAATAGAGCAGCCCCTGCCGGGAAGTGCGGGCAGCGGTTATGGGATTCTGAATGTGCAGGCCCGCATCAGACTCACTTACGGTGAACCCTACGGACTCGAAATTGCAAGTGAGCACGGGGCTGGAACGGTAGTGACTGTACGGCACCCGGTTGTTCATAACAGCTATCCGGATGCTTAAATAAAACCGAAAGGAGCCTCTGAAGCCATGGATTCCTGGAAAGTCATCATTGCCGATGACGAAGCGATTATCCGTGACGGGATCAGGCAATGTGTAGATTGGAAAAGCTTAGGTTTACAGGTAGCAGCGGAAGCGGAGGACGGCGAGGAAGCGCTGGAGCTGGCTGTCCGGCATGAGGTGCATATCGCGCTGGTCGATTTGAACATGCCGATCATGCATGGCATTGAACTGATGAAGCGGCTCCGGGAGCAGCTGCCTGACTGTAAAATCATCGTCATCACCGGCCATGATGAATTCTCCTATGCCCAGGAATCGATCCGTCTGCAGGTGAATGACTATATTCTCAAGCCTGCTGAGCCGAAGCAGCTGATGCAGGTGCTTCGCGGAGTAAGGGATCAGCTGATAGCGGAGAAGCAGAAGAACCAGCACCTCCAGCAGGCTTCCCGGCAGATCCTGAAGAACTTTCCGCTGCTGCGGGAACGCTTCTGCCAGGAATGGCTGGATGGCAATCTGAGCCAAAGTGAGATCATGGAGCAGCTGCACTTCCTGCGGCTGCCGGCAGCTTGCCCGGCGCTGATCGGCATGATCCGCTGGAGAGGGGAAGCGCAGAACTCCGGGCTGCAGGAGAAGGAGCGGCAGCTGTTTCTTTTTGCGATAGAGAATATGGTTACAGAACTGCTTCAGGATTATCCCAAAGTCATCTTCAGGGATGCCGCAGGCCTGATCATCATTCTGCTGTGGGATGCGGCCGGGGAACCGGTGCTGGCCGGGGTTGAAGCCGTGGTGCGAAGCCATCTCAAGATCGCCGTTGAAGTCGGCACCCAGGCGGTAGAGGGCGATGCCGCCGGGCTGGCCGCCGCCTACCGCAAATGCAGAGTGAACCTATCCAGGGAGCAGCCGTTGTCTCCGCTGGTCCGCAGAGCAAGGCAATACGTGCTGGAGCATTATGGCGAATACGGGCTTACGCTTGAATCCATTGCCGGCCATCTTCAGGCCTCGCCGGTTTATCTCAGCCGTCTATTCAAGCAGGAGCTGGGAGAATCCTTCGGCACATATCTGACGCAGACCCGCATCCGCAAGGCAGCACAGCTGCTGCATTCCACAGAGCTTAGCATGAGCGAAGTTGCGGAACGCACAGGCTACGAGACCCAGCATTATTTCAGCACCGCCTTCAAAAAGCAGACAGGTGTATCCCCGCTGCAATTCCGCAAAGGCGTGTTTCCCGGCGAGGGGGGGCGCGAAGTCCGCGCGGAAGAACAGCATTAAACTCATATACTGCAAAAAGAAACCACATGCGGTTAATCCCGTATGTGGTTTCTTTGGCAAAATAGAAGAATCACAAGTTTAATCCGAATATTTCTGAAAACGCTGACAAAAGTTCTGATTTTATAAAAACAGTAGCCTGAGTGTAAATACGGCCCCATGTCCCCCTTGCTATACTCAACTTGTCAAACGGGCGGGGCCGCCCGGGGCACCAGAAAAGTTCAGGGGGTAGCGCAGATGATGAAAAAGTATTCATGGATCATGCTGGCATTGGCACTTGTACTGATTTTATCCGCATGCGGCAATAAAGGCGGGAACAGTTCCGGCGGGAGCACGGATGGGGCGAACGGGAAGGTCGGCATCGCGATGCCGACCAAGTCCTCCGAGCGCTGGGTGAATGACGGCAACAACATGGTCAAAGAGTTCGAGAAGCTGGGTTACGGTACGGATCTGCAATACGCGGAGGATGTCGTGGAGAACCAGGTATCGCAAATTGAGAATATGATCACCAAAGGCGTGAAGGCCATTGTCATCGCTTCGATTGATGGTGAAGCGCTGACGGATGTCCTGCAAAAAGCGCATGATGCGGATGTAAAAGTGATCGCGTACGACCGCCTGATCAAGAAGAGCGAATATGTCGACTACTACGCCACTTTTGACAATTTCAAGGTCGGTGTTCTGCAGGGTTCTTACATTGAGGAGAAGCTGGGACTCAAAGAGGGTAAAGGGCCGTTCAATATTGAGCTGTTCGGCGGTTCGCCGGATGACAACAATGCCTACTTCTTTTTTGACGGGGCAATGTCGATCCTGAAGCCTTACATCGATTCCGGCAAGCTGGTTGTCCGCAGCAAGCAGACCACCATGGATCAGGTAGCAACCCTGCGCTGGGACGGCGCGGCGGCTCAAGCCCGGATGGATAATCTGCTGAGTGCAAATTATGCAAGCGATAATCTGGATGCGGTGCTGTCCCCTTACGACGGAATCAGCATCGGTATTCTTTCCTCTCTGAAGGGCGTGGGTTACGGTGCAGGCGACAAGAAGCTTCCGGTTGTTACCGGACAGGACGCCGAGCTGGCTTCCATTAAATCGATCCTGGCCGGAGAGCAGACACAGACGGTATTCAAAGATACCCGCGAGCTGGCCAAAAAAGCGGTGGAAATGACAGAAAGTGTACTGAAAGGTACGGAAGCGGAAGTCAACGATACCACCACCTACGATAATGGAGTCAAAATTGTACCGTCCTATCTGCTTGAGCCGGTCTCTGTAGATGCCGGCAATGTGGATAAAGTACTGGTTGACGGCGGTTATTATACCAAAGAACAGCTCGGTGAATAACCGGCTGGAACACTTTTAGCGGGTGCTGCGGCGGCAGTTTATGCATAGTGGCTGCCAGCCGCAATAACCGCTGCTACAGTCACAAGGAAAGCTGGGTGAGAAGCGAATGAGCGAGATTATTCTGGAAATGAAGGGCATTACCAAAACCTTCCCCGGGGTTAAAGCATTATCGGATGTGAATCTGCAGGTGAAGGCTGGCGAGATTCACGCGCTCTGCGGTGAGAACGGGGCCGGGAAGTCCACCCTGATGAAGGTGCTTAGCGGTGTCTATCCGTATGGAACGTATGAGGGGGATATTTTATTTCAAGGACAGGTCTGCCAGTTCAAAGACATTAAAGATAGTGAAAGCCTGGGGATTGTTATTATCCATCAGGAGCTGGCACTGATCCCTTATCTGTCGATATCGGAGAACATTTTTCTCGGCAATGAGCAGGCACGTCACGGGGTGATCAACTGGAACGAAACGACAGTGAAAACCAAGGAGCTTCTGCAAACCGTCGGCCTGAGCGAATCCCCGTTCACGCAGGTATCGGCGATAGGGGTTGGCAAGCAGCAGCTTGTGGAGATCGCCAAGGCGCTGTCCAAAGAAGTGAAGCTGCTCATCCTCGACGAACCGACAGCGGCGCTGAATGAGGATGACAGTGAGAACCTGCTCACACTCATTCTAGAGCTGAAGCAGCGCGGGATTGCCTCCATTATCATCTCCCACAAACTGAATGAAATCGAGAAGGTGGCGGATTCTGTGACCATTTTACGGGATGGCCAGACGATTCGCACCCTTGATATGAAGCAGGATGAAGTGACCGAGGATGTCATTATCAAAGGCATGGTGGGCCGTGATCTGACCAACCGTTATCCCGAGCGGACGCCGAACCTGGGGGAGACCATTTTTGAAATCCGTGACTGGGAGGTCTACCACCCCACGCAGGCTGACCGCAAAATGCTCGACAACATCAATCTTCATATCCGGCGCGGGGAAGTGGTTGGCATAGCCGGGCTGATGGGAGCAGGCCGGACGGAGCTGGCGATGAGTGTGTTCGGCAAATCGTACGGAAGACGGATCAGCGGCCGGCTGTATATGCACGGCACAGAGGTTCATCTGAATGACATCAACAAAGCGATCGACAGCGGCCTGGCCTATGTGACCGAGGACCGCAAGCATTACGGATTGATCCTGATCGACGACATCAAACGGAATATTTCACTCAGCAGCCTGAAGAATCTGTCCCGCCGGGGTGTGATCAATGAGAACGAGGAAGTGCTGGTCGCCGAGGAATACCGCAGGAAGCTGAATATCAAGACACCGAGCATTTTACAGAAAACCGTAAATCTCAGCGGCGGCAACCAGCAAAAGGTCGTCCTCAGCAAATGGATCTATGCCCAGCCGGATATCCTCATTCTCGATGAGCCTACACGCGGAATCGATGTGGGGGCCAAATACGAAATTTACTCGATTATCAATGGGCTGGCGGCCGAAGGCAAAGGGGTGCTTGTCATCTCGTCCGAGCTGCCGGAGATTATCGGGATGTGTGACCGGATTTATACGATGTGCGAAGGCCGCATCAGCGGCGAGGTGGAGCGGCAGGACGCATCGCAGGAGCTGCTCATGAAATATATGACACGAAGCAGGGGGTAACACCACATGGGAGCGATAAGCGAAATTTTCAAAAAGAATATCCGCCAATACGGCATGATCATTGCTCTGATCTTTATCTCGGTTTTCTTTCAAATTCTTACGGACGGCATTCTGCTCAAGCCGCTTAATGTAACCAATCTGATCCTGCAGAACAGCTATATTCTGGTGCTGGCGATCGGGATGGTGCTGGTGATCATCACCGGGCATATCGATCTTTCAGTCGGTTCGGTAGCCGCTTTTATCGGAGCGCTGTCAGCGATTATGATGGTGGATATGCAGATGAATCCGGTGCTGGCGGTCATTCTCTCGCTGCTGATGGGTGCGCTGGTTGGAGCCTGGCAGGGCTTCTGGGTGGCCTATATCAAAATCCCCGCCTTCATCGTGACCCTGGCCGGCATGCTGCTGTTCCGCGGGCTGACGATGATTGTGCTGAACGGGCAATCCATCGCACCTTTCCCTAAAAGCTTCCAAAAGATCAGCTCCGGCTTTATCCCGGATCTTTCCGGCGGCAGCTCGCTGAATGTGCTGACACTAATTGTGGGGGGTGTGCTGTCCCTGCTGGTGGTGTACCAGGAATTCCGCAACCGTAAAATTTCCGTGAAATACGGTTTTGAGCAATCTTCCGTCTGGCTGTCCGTTGCCAAGGCTGCGGCGCTGGTGATCGTCATCAATCTGTTCACAATGGTACTTGCCCAATATAACGGGATTCCGAACATCCTGGTTATCCTGCTGGTGCTGATTGTCATTTATTCCTTTGTCATGAATCATATGACGATGGGGCGGCATATCTACGCATTGGGCGGCAACGAAAAAGCAGCCAGCCTCTCCGGCGTCAAAACCAAACGTGTCACCTTCTGGGTTTTTGTCAACATGGGTGTGCTTGCTGCCTTGTCCGGTCTGGTGTTCGCGGCACGTCTGAACTCGGCAACCCCCAAAGCAGGCACCAACTTCGAGCTGGATGCCATCGCCGCCTGCTTCATCGGAGGCGCTTCCGCGTCCGGCGGGATTGGCACTGTAGTCGGCGCCATTATCGGCGGACTGGTCATGGGCGTCATGAACAACGGCATGTCCCTCGTCGGCCTCGGGGTCGATTGGCAGCAGGGCATCAAGGGCCTGGTGCTGCTGCTGGCAGTGGGCTTTGATATCTACAACAAGTCGAAGACGGCGTAAGCGGTAAGCTGGAAGGCGAAGAGCGAAACGTGTAGAGCTAAAATCGTTGTTAGAGCAGGATATAAGAAGGAAAAAGCAAGTTGGGAAGAACCGCTCCTGCATAGCAGGAAGGGGTTCTTTTTTAACCTGCGGGAGAAAGTACTGGTAAACGTAAATTGAATATACGAAACAACAATTAAGTATCCCTTATCAATCTAAATATATTGTAAAACGATAAATATCATGTTATATTCAAGCTGACCACAGCGTAGCGGGGGGCTTGGCATGCGGGGCTAAGAGAAAGAGGAATGCCACAGAGCTAGAGAAGGAAGAGAGGTTAAGCCGCCCGGCGCAGAAGAGGAGAGTATACTATTGAAATCCATAATACAGCTGCTGCATTTTGGCTATCATCAAGCGATGAGCTGCATATTTCCTGTTGCGATTTTTGGAACTTTAGCTCTTTCCAGCGCAATCGAGCTGCCCTTCATTTACCGTTATGATGCCATTCTTTTGATCCTGCTTGCCGTGCAGTACCTTATGTACCGCAGTGGATTAGAAACAATCGACGAGATCAAAGTGATCTGCGTGTTTCATGTGATTGGTTTGCTGTTGGAAATCTATAAGGTAAGGATGGGGTCATGGGCATACCCTGAGCCCGGGTTAACGAAGCTGCTCGGTGTACCGCTCTATAGCGGATTTATGTATGCGAGTGTAGCAAGCTTTATGTGCCAGATATGGCGCAGACTGAAGATGGATATGACTGGCTGGCCGGGGCTTGCTGCTGCGGGATTACTGGGAGGAGCCATCTATCTGAACTTTTTTACACATCATTTTATTCCTGATTTCCGCTGGTGGCTGACGGCGCTTGTGCTGATTGTCTTTTGGAGAACATGGATCATCTACCGGGTTCGCAACACCACTTACCGGATGCCCTTGACCCTTGCTTTTTTCATTGTAGGTTTTTTTATCTGGTTAGCTGAAAATATAGCTACATTTTTTAATGCTTGGAGATATCCCAACCAATATCAAGCCTGGCATCTGGTCAGCTTCAGCAAGATCAGTTCATGGTTCCTTCTGGTCATCATTAGCGTCATTATTGTTGCCCAGCTTAAACATGTCAAAGCCGGACGGGAAACAAAAAATTTGATCTAATGCGTCATATCCATTTGCAAGGCAATAAGCGAAAGAAACAGCGGCAGTCACAGGCGAGAAAAAAGACCTGGACTGCCGCTGTATTATTGAACTAACCTATACGATGATAGAATTTCAGCTTTTGCACGTTAGGTTGCCGGGCTAAAGTATTGGGATAGAATCTCCCCAATAACTTGCTTATATTCGTTAATGTCATAAGAAGAGTTATTCACTTTTTTCTTGGCTATTTTTAAGCTGTTAAAGATTTCTGCTTCCAGCTTTCTTCTGGCCTGAAGAACCTGCAGGGTTCCCTCCAGACCTGTGTGCCCGTGCTTTTTTCCATACCCCTGGTTTGTATAATATTCAATGAAGCCCTCGGACCATTCTTTAGGTCTTTCTGCAACAGCCTTTCGGAAAGAATGATCAAGATAAAGAAAAGCATGCCAAAAAGAATAGTGTATCCACTATTACAGGCATCCTTCCGGAATGTTAATCTTTACAGAGTAATCCACATGATAAGCTTAAGCTCCTTTGTATGCATCTCTATGATGTAGATTAACATCGATTAGAGATAAATACAAACCGGGCTCCCCTGTATACAAAAGGAGAAGCCCGGTTGCTTTTACAAAACTGTGCTGGCGGAGCAGAAGGTTAATCAGCCCAGCTCTACAACGACATGATGCACGGCGCCGTCGCCCACAGGGGCGATGATGTTGCCTTCTACAGCTGTGCCGTCGAGGGTGAGGCTGGCTACGCCTTTGGAGACATGGTTCGGATTCTTGATCTGAATCACGTAAGTATCTCCACGGAAGACGCGGGTGATTTCGAAGCCGTCCCACGCTGCAGGGATACAAGGATCTACTTTCAGACCGGCGAAATCCGCTTGGATTCCGAGAATCGACTGTGTGATCGCCACATAGTTCCAGGCAGCAGTACCGGTCAGCCAGGAGTTCTTCGCTTCCCCGTGGCGTACGGCATCTTTACCTGCGATCATTTGCGAGTACACATATGGTTCCATACGGTGAACTTCGCTGATGTCCTCCAGGTAAGCCGGAGCAATTTTCTTATAGATCTCAAAAGCTCTGTCGCCATGGCCCAGCACGGTTTCGGCAATCATGATCCAAGGATTGTTGTGGCAGAAAATACCGGCATTTTCCTTGTAGCCCGGAGGGTACGTGGAAATTTCGCCCAGGTTCAGATAGTACTTGGAGTAAGGCGGCTGCTGCAAAACGATACCGTATTTCGTATCCAGGCGTTCCTGTACGGAAGTCAGGGCCTTGGCAGCTTGACCGTCTTCTACCCCGATACCGGCCATTACGCAAATCCCCTGAGGCTCGATGAAGATCTGGCCTTCCTCATTTTCCTTGCTGCCGACCTTGTCGCCGTAGTGATCGTAAGCGCGGAGGAACCAGTCTCCGTCGAAGCCGTGGGTCAGCGTGATTTCACGCATGCTGTCGATCTTCGCAACCGCATCCGCAGCTGCATCGTCCAGTCCGCGCATACGGCAGATTTCGGCATAGTCCGGTCCAACGAAGACGAACAGACCTGCGATAAACACGGATTCCGCTACGCCGCCTGCAATATTCTCAGTCGTCTGGAACGATTCGCCCGGTTCGGTGGAGAAGCAGTTCAGGTTCAGACAGTCATTCCAGTCTGCGCGTCCGATCAGCGGCAGGCCATGCGGTCCGAGGTTGTTGGTGACGTGCTCGAAGGAACGCTTCAAGTGCTCGAACAGGGTTGCGGTGTTGTCCGGGTTGCTGTCAAAAGGAACCTGCTCATCCAGAATCGAATAGTCGCCGGTTTCCTTAATATAGGCAGCGGTTCCTGAGATCAGCCAGAGCGGATCGTCATTGAAGCCGGAGCCGACTTCGTTGTTGCCTTTTTTGGTGAGCGGCTGGTACTGGTGATACGCGCTGCCGTCTTCGAACTGGGTAGCCGCGATATCCAGAATACGTTCTCTGGCCCGCTCGGGAATCTGATGCACGAACCCGAGCAAGTCCTGGTTGGAGTCACGGAAGCCCATGCCGCGGCCAATCCCGGATTCAAAATAGGATGCCGAACGGGACATGTTGAAGGTAACCATACATTGGTATGGATTCCAGATGTTAACCATGCGGTTAAGCTTCTCGTCGCCGCTCTGGATCTGATATTTGGACAGCAGGTTATCCCAGTGTGCAGCCAGAACTGCAAGAGCCGCATCCACTTGGGCGTCTGTAGCGAACTGTTCGATGACAGCCAGCGCCGGTTTTTTGTTGATGACGTTCAGCGCTTCCCATTTCTCGTCTTCCGGATTTTCGATGTAGCCGAGCACGAAGATGAAGCTTTGCTCTTCGCCAGGCTCCAGCGTGATGTTCAGGGCGTGGGAGCCGATCGGCGACCAGCCGCTGGCTACGGAATTGGTGGCTTCACCGGCTGCAACCGCCTGCGGGTTATCCAGGCCGTTGTACATTCCGAGGAACGATTCACGGTCGGTATCGAAGCCGTCGATTGGTTTGTTGACAGAATAGTAAGCGTAATGGTTTCTGCGCTCGCGGTATTCGGTTTTGTGGTAAATGACGGAATCCTTGACTTCAACTTCGCCGGTGCTGAGGTTGCGCTGGAAGTTGGTCATATCATCCTGGGCATTCCAGAGACAGAATTCGGCAAAAGAGAACAGCTTCACGGATTTCTTCGCGGAGCCGGTGTTCTTAACCACCAGCCGGTGCACTTCGGCGTTGTGGCCCATCGGTACAAAAGCGAGCTGGTTCACGGAAATACCGTTACGTTCGCCTGTGATCGAGGTATAGCCGAGACCGTGGCGGCACTCGTAGAAATCGAGGTCGCGCTTAACCGGCATCCAGCCCGGGGTCCAGAAATCACCGCCGTCATACAGATAGTAGTAGCGTCCGCCTGTGTCCAGCGGAATATTGTTATACCGGTAACGGGTAAGTCTTCTCATACGGGCATCCCGGTAGAAGGTGTAACCGCCGGCAGTATTGGAAATGAGGCCGAAAAACTGCTCGTTGCCGAGGTAGTTAATCCATGGGTAAGGCGTTTTAGGAGTGTTGATTACGTACTCTTTGCGGGTGTCGTCAAAGGTTCCGAATTTCATAAGAGAATAGTCTCCTTTCAATTGTGAACGCGCGTTTACAAAGCTGAGAAAAAATCCCCCGGGGAAAGGGAATTTCTCGGAATGAAAATAATTTGTAGGGCTGCAGAGGGACATGGTATCCTGCAATGAAAGCCTCAGATCTTCGGCGGCTGGCAGGAATCTCTCTGGACAAGCTTGGCCGGGAAGCTGATGGTACTGAAGGTCGGCTGGCGGGAATCGCACAGCTCAATCACTTTTTCGACTGCGGCCTTGGACATTTCATAAATCGGCAGACGGACGGAGGTCAGCTTCGGATGAATGCGTGAAGCCAGCTGCACATCGTCGAATCCGGCGATGGAGATGTCCTCCGGTACGGATATTCCGTGTTCAGAGAACGCTTCCATCGCAGAGATAGCCATGTCATCGTTGGCGGAGAAGAAGGCGGTCGGCAGAGCAGCGCCGGAAGCCAGCAGCTTCGTGATCTCTTCATAAGCGGTCTCTTTGAGAAAATCACCCTGCAGGACGAAGCTCTCATTCAGCGCCAATTCATGCTTCTTCAGCGTATCCTCGTATGCCATGTAGCGCTCCCGTCCGGAGTACGTATTCATGCGCCCGCAGATCATGCCAATTTCTTCATGGCCCAGGCTGATCAGGTACTCAATCGCTTCGACGGTGCCCTCATAGTCCTTGGAATTCACGATAGCCAGATGATTGCGGTCCAGATGTTCTGACATAATCTCCGAAATGTCGTAATCGATCAGCACAAGCGGAAATTCAAGATTGACCATTTCCCGCACGATATCAATATCCTTCTGGGTGCCGACGATAATGCCGCCGTCAATCCGTTTCTGCAGGAAGGCCTGCTTCACCTTCAGGAAATCGTCCGGAGAATATACGGTGTGGATCAGCACATAACAGCCGCGGGCATTCGCAGTGTCGACAACGGCATCAACGAAAGGCGCGAAGTAATTGTTCTGATAAATCCGGGTCGCATTCTCTTTCTCATTCATGCTGATAGCGAAAAGCCCGATCGTGTCGGTCTTCTTGCCGGCCAGAGCCCGGGCGAAGCTGTTGGGTTCGTACTGATGCTGTTCAATCACCTTCAGCACCTTGGCCCGGGTCTCTTCAGGGACGTTGGAATAGTTGTTGATCACGCGGGAAACCGTGCTTCGGGATACCCCGGCGAGTTTTGCTATATCTTCGCTGCGCATATTGCCCCCTTTACGTAAACGCGCGTTTATGAACCCATTGTAAAATAAAACCCTCCGGAAATCAATCACCCGGGCCAAGAAATTTGCTTGCCCAATCTCCTGATCTGCGTTACAAATAAATGCAGCAGGAAAATGAAAGAGAGGGGGATGGGAAGAGATGCTTTTTCAGGCAATAGATTCCGGCACCCGCCAAGCGGCGCTTCAGATTAGCGGAACAGTCATCGTATCCAGAGGACGGATGCATAAGCTGGCAGAGCTGCCCGGATACTGCTCTGTGCTGGACGGCAAGGTGCATGCGGCTATTTATATTGCTGCCGGGACGGGGAATGCGAAATCGTCTCTCTGGACAGCAAGACTGAGAATATGGGGCGGGCAGCCGGTTAATGCGTTTCATACACTCCCTTAATAATTACCCGTTATAGTAAAAGCAACACCTGTTGTATGCACTTGGCCTTGCCGGTTAACGGCAGGGTCCTTTTTAGTTTTCAGCAGCCGTATTCTTTGACATCGAGCATGTTTGTATAAGATTTTTGCCGAGAAAGTGCATTGAAAGCTGAGAAGGACATGCTACTATTGGGATTGAGATTACATGAGAATGATAATCAATCACAATAGAACGCGGGAGTGAAACCAATCAATGATAAAATGGGTTAGAAGATTTATCTGGACAGCCGTACTTATTCTGGCATTGACCGCGCTTGCGGCGTGTGGAACCGATAACAATGCTGCGGACAACGGTGTCGTACAATCAGCAAATACGGGGGCGGATGCCGCAGTAAGCAGCATGCCAGCCGATGCAGTCAGCAGCACACCTGCCGAAGCCCCAACACGGACTGTTGCCGGTGAATTCGGGGATGTAGAGATTCCTGTAAACCCTCAGCGGATAGCAGGGATTTATGTGGAGGATTATCTGAAAGCGCTCGGGATTACTCCGGTCGTTCAATGGTATCATCCAAGCTGGGGCAAGCAGGATTATCTGAACCTGGATGTGCCTGAATTCGATGTTTCCGGGAGTATAGAGGCATTGCTGGAAAAAGATCCGGATCTGATTATTCTCGACGGCGGCGCGGATGCTGCCAAAGTTGAACAATACTCCAAGATCGCACCGACCTATCGCCTGCCGGAGCGGGTGCTGCAGGACTCCAGGCAGATGCTTACAGCCATTGCAGACGCTTTGGGCGTTCCTGAGAAGGCAGAAGTTGCGCTCGCGGAATACGACCAGAAGGTGGCAGATGGAAAAGCCAAGCTGCAGCAGGCGCTGGGACAAGAAAAGGTGGCGGTCATCCGGCTGAATGTTGCGGACAAAACCTTCGCTTTATTCGGTGTCAAAAACCGTTATACCGGTGTGATTTATGATCAATTCGGGTTGACTCCAATCCCGATGGCTGCCGAGATGACAGATTATCAGGCGATTATATCGGAAGAGGTGATTCCTGAGCTGGAAGCGGACCATATTATTGTATTCCCTGATCATGGAGGCTGGGATACGGCGGAGAATCAGGAAGCGATTCAAGTCCTGGGTGGTCCGCTGTGGAAGAACCTGCCTGCGGTGAAGAAGGGAAATATTTATAAAATGGAACGTTCGCACTGGCAGTCCGGCGCCATTACAGCCAATTCGATGAAGCTTGATGATCTGCTGGAGGCAATGGTGAAATAAAACGGAAGTAGGAAGTAAGGTGCCATGAATCGTACAAGAAGGTCTATCAGCATGGTTGATAGGCCTTCTATTTTGTTCTACACTAAGGTGGTGAAAATGATTCTCAATTAGGGGGCGGTAGAATGCTGCAAGACCCGGATATCACCAATAACAAAAAGCTGTTCTACAGCTTAATAAGTATAGAAGAAGTTACGCAAGCCCTTACCGAAAACAGTCCAATTTCATTGGTTCGGGATTTTACGCTGATCATTGTCTCAGAGGGGCAGGGCTGGATCGAAGCGGACGAAAGACGGTTTCCAGTGGACAAAGGGGCGGGATTCCTGTTTGATGCCGGGGCAATCCACCGGATTCAGGCAGGGGAGAAGGGGCTTTGCTTTTACCGGATTGCCTTTGAGATTATTGGCAGCGGGAACAGTGGGCATAGCTGGAAGGAGAGTCTGTCCGTGAACGGAATGCTCTGCCCGGGACCCGTTAGCTGCAGGCCTTACTCACAATGCGCATTGCTGCTCGAAGCCATCTGCCATAGCCGCAGGAGTCCGGAAGAGATCGAAGGGTTCGCGGGACATATCCGCTTTCAGGAACTGCTGCTGTTAATTATGCGTGCAAATGCCGCAGTACTGAAAACAAGGGATGAGTATGAGGCGGTACAGCGTTCTATCCGCTATATGCAGCAGCATTTTAGTGAGGCGGTTACGGTCAATCAGCTTGCGGAGGTTGCAGGCGTGGGCCGTGTCCGGTATACGCGGATTTTTAAAGAGATGACGGGGCGGATTCCCTTAGAGTATTTGAATGGACTGCGGATAGAACGGGCACAGCAGCAACTGCTTCTGACCGATGACCGTCTGCATGATATCGCATTAACTGTCGGCTACAGCAATGAATATTATTTCAATCGGCGTTTTAAGGGCTCGGTGGGAGTTACGCCCGGCCAATACCGGAGTCTCCACCAGGAAGGGCTGCGTGTATTCGCTCCTTTTCTGGAGGATTACCTGCTGGCGTTAGGGATTGTTCCGGTGGCTCAGTTCTCCCATCCCCAGTGGGGTAAACAGGAGTATCTCAGTCTTGAGCAGGTGCCGACATTCGATATTTCCACTGGAGACTGGGACGACCTCTCCCGCTTTATGCCCGAGCTGATTATGCTGGATGACGGTTTTCAGCGCTGGCATCTGGAGGAGTGCCGCAGGATTGCCCCGCTGCTCCGGCTCCCTTTTCATCAGGAAGACTGGCGGGCTACCCTGCGCTCTGCAGCAGCCATCTTCGGCAGGACGGAACGTGTGCAGGAGGTCATCCGCAATTATGAGCACCGGGCGAAGCGGGCCAGGCAACAGCTCAGCCGCAGCGTAAAGGACCGGAGCGTAGCCTTCCTGCGGCTCTCCTCTTGCGGAATCACGCTATATGGTTGTGGAGAGCTGGGATATACAGGAGGCGTATTGCATCATGATCTGGGGCTGCAGCCGCATCCGCTCGTCCGGGAACTCACCCGGGGCCAGAAGCGTGCGAACCTTACCGCTGAAGAGCTGTCACATCTTAATGCGGATCATTTGTCCATTACCTTTGACCGGCAGGAGGGTGAAGGGCGGGAACTGCTGGATACCTCACTCTGGAAGAGACTGCCGGCTGTACGCAGCGGATGCATATACGAGGTTGATTTTATGGCCTGGTGAATTACGGCGTACTGTCCCATCAGCGTAAGATTGAGGATGTACTGCGCGTGCTGGCGTGAAGGCAGGAGAAGAGGCAACGTCCGAACGCAACCTGGGCTTAGGGGGCAAACGATACATTTTGAACAATATAACGGATGATAAAAAATGCGATAATCAGCAAAGAAGCCAGTCCGAGTAAAAAAGAGACAACTGCTTTATCGGAACGTTTGAGTTTGCTCATTGATTTCACCTCTGGGATTAAAGCTGACAAAACGTTTTATGGTCCAATAAGGGAGCATAAGCCGCCCTTCTTGGGTCGAAACCTCCAAAACATCGGAAATAGGATTGATTTCACATTTTCCAGTATAAGTTTCTCCGCTTACCAGATGAACACGTTGACACATACTGGTAACGAGTGCGAGCTGAATGTCCTTTTTTTTCATTTCGTCCACATCCCTTGCTTCTATCTCTAAAATACTTTGTACTAATTATTTAAACCGAATTAGCAATCATTAACAGTCATTAAAGTTACATCTTTGTTATTATTTACGTGGAGTCAAATGAACTAAAAAAGTGGATAAGCCTAAATGTATATCCATTTCCTGTATGCCCAAGCGTATGGGGTGTTCCGCATATTCTAAGCTGTACCTATTTTTAAGGAGGAATTAAATTATGAGTGAAAATATTGGCGGATACGGCGGCGGATATGGCGCATTCACTTCTACCGGTGCTATTTTGGTTCTGTTCATTTTGCTGGTAATCATCTCCAAAACTATTTTGCTGTAAGCTTCATTACTACAACTCACTGCTGCTAACGCTCATTGCAGCTACAAGCCAAAAGCCGCCAGCTTGAGAGCTGGCGGCTTTTGGCTTGTAGCTGGACGGGATTATCCGGCAGTGCCGACCAGCTCTTTTTCCAAAGTATAAAAACTTCCGAATTGCCATAGATCCGTTATAGGAGTGTTTTGGTCATTATAATGTCGATTTGTTCTTCATCACCCATATAAAAAGAGTGGCTGCCCGTTTGGACAAACCCCATTTTCTTATAAAAAGCAATCGCATTTTCATTTTTTTTCCATACGCCCAGCCAGATTTTCTTTTTATTCCGTTCCACCGCAATTTCTAAGGCTTTATTTAGCAGAACTTTACCAAGCCCGTGTTTTTGAAATTTGTGCTTTATATAGATCCTCTCGATTTCCAGCGCTTCATTACCCATTTCTTCAGACTGGGCTTCATTGGTATTTACCTTTAAATATCCAGCGGCTTCATGATTAGAATAAATCAAAAAGAATTGCGTAAAACTATTGGATAATTCTTTTTCTAATTGGTTTAAGTTAAATGCCCTTTCCAAATAGGCCTTCATATTTTCAGGTGAATTCTGATCCTTAAACGTCTCCTTAAATGTTTCATAACTGACTTCTTGAAGCTGGCATGAATCTTTTAGGAAACACGTTTTTATGTGTATAGTCATTTAAGTAGCCTCCTTATATAATCAATAAATTCTCTTGTTTCCCTTTTTTACAAATTCCCAGTCTTTTTCTACATTTTTTCTTACTCTTTGAAGCAGGGTGAACATGGTTTCTAATTCACTTTCGGAAAATCCCTTTAGCGCAACCAGATTGGAATGATCATTTTCTCTTTTTATAAAAGGATAAACATGCTGTCCTTTTTCTGTTGGAAAGAGGTTTTTATTTTTTTTGTTATGTTTGTCTTCCTTTTTTTCAATAAAACCGTTAATTTCAAGTTTTTTTATAGCACGGGTTGCTGTTGACCGGTCTACTTTTATCATCTCAGCTAACTTTTCTTGGATGATTCCTGGATGTTCACATATTCGCACAAGGTACAAATACTGCCCTTTTGTAAGGTCATATTCTTTAAATTCTATATTGCTCATGGAATCCAGTGCCCTTGCTATCATTCCGATTTCCCGAAGAATTTCCTTCATCATTAAACTCCTTAGCAGATATTTTTGTTGCAAATGCAATAAAAGCGGGACAGATTAAATTTACCCTAACTTTATTGCATTTGCAACAAAAAGATTAATCCTGGAACTCCACCTTTGCTGTACAGGAAGGGCGGAGGTTCTGGTTTCTTTTTTATCCCAGCCTAAGAATATCTTACTTGTTGTTTGTAGAACGTATGTTTGGTTATAATACAAACAAATGTTCCTGTGGTGGAGGCGGATCTTATGCGGATTCGAGACGGTCAAATGATCGAAATTGTATATATGGACAAGCTGGGAAACCTATCTCAGCGTAAAATTGAAGTTGTGGGCATCAGGGACGGGCGGCTCCGGGCCCATTGTCTTACTGCCGGAGCCCCCCGCGTATTTATTGTTGCCAATATCCTTGCTTGGCGGCGGGTAGGAGAGAAGCGCTATGCCTAAGGATCGTGTCATTCTGCTGTCCGACTGCCAAGCCTTTTATGCGAACCACCATGGGCAAGCAGAGCGATATCCAGGCAGAATATTATTGGCAAACCGCGCGGGGCCTGGATATCTGCAAAGATTATTATTTTCGAAATGAATCCAATACTACAAAGCTGGTGATTCGGATATGTCTAAAGTCATTTTTCTCGTGGACGGACAATCGTTTTATGCCTCCGTTGAAAAAGCAGCTCATCCAGAGTATCAAAACAAACCGGTAGCCGTTGGCGACCCGGCGCGTAAATCGGGGATTATTTTGGCGGCCTGCCCTCTCGCCAAAGCCAAAGGTGTTACAACTGCCTCGCGGGTAGGAGAGGCCTTGGCTCTCTGCCCTGATCTCGTGGTCATTCGCCCCAGAATGGGACAGTATATCACGATATCCTTATTAATTACGAAGATTTTTGAATCGATAACCGATCAAGTTGAGCCATACAGCATCGATGAACAATTTCTTGACGTAACGGGTTCTACGGCGCTCTTTGGCTCCGAAGATGAAATTGCGCATTTAATACAGTCGCGAGTGAAATTATCTACTGGCGTATGGTCCAGAGTTGGAATTGGGCCTACAAAAATTTTAGCCAAAATGGCAACCGATAATTTTGCGAAAAAAGAAATGATGGTGTATTTAAGCTTGGGTTTGAGAATATGGAAAGGGACCTATGGCCATTACCCGTTCGCCAAATGTTTATGGTGGGTTCCCGCATGACGATGCATTTTCTGCGAATGGGTCTACCGACCATAGGCGATATTGCTCGCCTGGAATTAGGCGAATTTAAGCAAAGGATGCGCAGAGAGTTCCGAAAGCAATCGGATATCCAGGCGGAATATTATTGGCAGATCGCAAACGGAAAGGATTCCAGTCCAGTAGTCTCCTCCATTCGGGGCGCTCTCAAATCCATAAGCCATGGAAAAGCCTTAAGAAGCAGCTTATATGGGCGTTTGGAGGACATTGAGGTTGTCCTGCTTGAATTAGTGGTGGAGGTCTGTCGGCGGGCGCGCAGGCATGGCTATCAAGGCCGGGTGGTGTCTGTAGGGGCGGTAGAAACGGATGGAGAAAAGGCTTCGTCATTTGGCCGTCAAATGACGTTGCAACAACCTACATCCTTGACCCATGAAATTGCCCAGGCAGCACGAAAACTTTTTATTGAGCATTGGAAAGGAATGCCGATAAGTCGCTTATTTATTTCGTTAACACAACTTTCGGATGACAGTGTTTATCAATTGACTTTGTTTGAAGACAGAAATGCTGCCTATGCGATTGAGCGGGCTACGGACCATATTAAGGATCGGTACGGCAGCGATGCCATCATGCGGGCCTCTTCTTTGCTGGAAGCCGGCGTGGCACGGGAACGAGCAGGTCAAATTGGGGGACATTTCAAATGAGCAAACTCGACGGAAACGAGAGATGGAAATCAAAGATGCTTTTAACGGAACATCAGGAGCAATATGTGAACCGAAATAAAAATCTGCAGACCGGGAGAATAACGACGGAAGAACTGACCATGATTCGGGATGCCATTATGTTCCCGTACATGTTGACCATGTGCGACAAAAGTTTACAGGACCTTAAGAACTCAACACATTTGTTCAAGCAGCTTTTTGAGCAAGTCATTCAAATCATAATGAATTACATTACCAAAGACCTGTCCAAAATTAATCGAGAATTGCGGCAACGAAATATCAAAATTTTCAGTGATGAAACCCATGATGGGATTATTTACCATCGTTATGTTTGCCGCGGCTATGAGGATCAGTTTGGTATTGTTAGAGAAGTATTGCGGTCTGAGATCAGTATCCGATTTACAAAATACGCAACACGCATTCTTTCACACTTGAAAAGTGAGCAGCCTATTTAATTCACTGCCAGATGAACTGGAGGACAGTTTTTTTACAATCCACATAATCATTCGAAAATAATTACCGATCCGATTGTTCCACTAATTATTCCGATTTATAACTTCAGCCCCTATATTGCACAGAATGGCGTTCCATCTACAGTGGAAGCTGAAGGTGCTGTGGTTGACGGGGAGGTGCCAAAGATATAACCTAGATGATAACACATGGAAACAGACATAACTTATTGGAGGAATAGCGTGGCAAAAGCGAAAGTGGCCAAACGGCCGACAAGAGATGAATTTGTGCTGGAGGAAATCGGCAATCAATTAACAGAAGCGATGCAGGAGGCTTCCGAGATTTTATTGACGGTCTGGGGCAAAGAGGAGCAGGTACGGGGGACGATCGTCGGCATGGACCCGCGTACCGGCAAGGTGCATGTGAGCCGGGGCGAGGAGCTCATCAAGGTTCCTTTTATGGACATCATGGCCATGGATTACCCGAGAGATTAACAGAGCGGACAGATAGAGCTGCCTGAAAGGTCGATGAAGGATGCAAGTTACCAAAACCAATGCGATGCGGATTCTGGATACCCGGAAAATCGCTTACGAGATCCATATGTATGACAATGAGAACGGCCAGATTCATGGAACAGCGGTAGCTGAGAAAGTGGGGCTGCCGCCGGAATCGGTTTTTAAGACGCTTGTTGCGCATAGCGGGGCGAACCTGTATGTGTTTGTCATCCCGGTGGCCGAAGAGCTGGATTTGAAAAAAGCCGCCAAGGCGGCGGGAGAGAAGAAGGTCGAGATGCTTCCGGTGAAGGATCTGCTGAAATGGACCGGCTACGTGCGCGGCGGCTGTTCTCCTGTAGGAATGAAGAAGCTGTATCCTACCTTTATTGACAGCAGTGCCGGGGCACTCGCAACAATGGCTGTCAGCGGCGGCAAGATTGGCCTACAGATGGAGCTGGCACCGGAGCAGCTTGCCGGGGTTGTGCATGCCGGGTTCTGCGAGCTGGTTAAATTGAAAGAATCCTGAAACATGAAATTCATGAACACATCCAGCATTTCCCAAGGCGTGCTCAAGCTCTTATTCCAGCGTATCCGGAACTGGAGAGGCGCATTGAGCGCGACTTTTTTTGTCAATTCGAGTCCATGCGGCTCTTGTGTTATAAATGCAGTCCATTTAAAGAGGCTGGGTGGTATAAAGATGCCAAAAACGATATTAGTAGTAGACGATGATGAAGAAATCGTGAAACTCATCACCAAGAGCTTAAGGTACGAGCAATTTGCCGTAATCACGGCAAGCTCCGGGAGAGAAGCCTTATCTGCCGTGGATGATCACCATATTGATTTCATTGTTCTGGATATAGTAATGCCTGATATGAATGGACTGGATGTCTGCAGAACTATCCGGTCCTCGTATAATGTTCCCATTCTGTTATTAAGTGCACGGGATCAGGATATTGATAAAATTGTCGGTCTTGAAATCGGCGCAGATGATTATATGACCAAACCTTTCAGTATTCAGGAGCTGGCCTCCAGGATAAAGGCTCATTTCCGGAAAGTGGACAGGCTGCATAAAGAGTGGGGCGAACTTAGTCCCACTAAAGAAAAGGCTGATGCTCCGCTCATTTTGAATGATAAAACGTTTGAAGCCTTCCTGTACAGCCGGAAGCTCGACTTATCCGCGAAGGAATTTCAAATTTTGTCTATCCTTATGCGTCACCCCAATCAGGTATTGAGCCGTGAACAGATCTATGAGAACGTTTGGGGAGACGAATACGGAGAGATCAATACCGTAACGGTTCATATCAAAAATATCCGCAAGAAACTGGGCCCTGAACATAACTTTATTAAAACCATTTGGGGCATAGGCTATAAATACACAGAAAGAGAGCAATAGGATGAAACTGAAAATAAAGCTTCCCCTATTATTCCTGCTGATGCTGCTAATTCTTATGTTTTCTATTGGTTTGTATTTAAAGTTTGTCTTTGCAGTATACTCTCCTATACGTACCACCTTGCTGGACTCACGATATATAGCCTTGCTGCTGCCCATATTCGCCATTGCTGGTTGCATATTTTTTATTCTGATCATCTATATTCATTTTCGCATAGAGAAGCCCATTCGGCGTCTGAATACCCGGCTGGGGGAAGTAAATGTGGTCCATCCCCTGCCTCCGCTGGCTTTGAAGCGTAAGGACGAGATCGGAGAACTTTATAAGCACTTCAATAAGATGGAGCATAGGCTTCAACTCGCCCACAGAGAACAAACCGATATGATTGCAGCCATCGCCCACGATTTGAAAACACCCCTGACCTCTATTAACGGTTTTACTGAACTGCTGGCTACACACAAGGATTTACCCGAAACTGAAAAGCAGGAATATTATGAATTGATTCAAAGGAAGTCAGCATATATGGTTGAACTCCTCAATGATTTCTCCAGCTTCACCAAAGAAAAACTGGAGCTCGAATCCATGGTGGCCAAACCTGTAAAGGCAACAGAATTATTCGAAGAAATTGCTTTTGAATATGAGTACGAGCTGGCTGGACTTGACATCGAACTGACCTGCCGCCATTCCTTCACGGACAGTATACGGCTAATGGTCAATGAACCGATGATCCGCCGGGTGTTCGGCAATCTCTTTAGCAATGCTGTAAGATATGGAGGAAAGCATAAGCTGAAGGTGTATATGACCGGATACCTGCGGGAACATTATGCCTATTTCCAAATGGAGGATAATGGAATTGGAGTGCCGGATAAGGATATGTCTTCTCTGTTCCTTAAATTTTTCACGGTAGATCAATCGCGGCAGATCCAAAAGGGCGGACTGGGGCTGGGGCTGGCAAGCTGTAAATCTATTATTGAACATCACGGGGGCGAAATTGTTGCCTACTCCTCCGAATATGGCGGTTTGGGGATCAGATTCAGCCTTCCCCTGGCGGTACAACGCTGATTTTATTTTTGCACTCCTTCTCCAACAACAAAGCTACAGGCTGTTCCCGGGTGTGGACCCAGGTAACAGCCTTTTTTTGTTTTTTAAAATATAAGGATTTATATGGTTCACGCCACAAATCATCCTTATATTTCTCGCTGAAACGATACCGTCCTTTTAAAGGACGGCGAAGCCGTTTCTGCTTGGCAGTTTATAGTTTTTTATATTCTCTTTAGATCTATTTATTTTTCTTTTAAAGAAGCTTCATCTTTGGATGTAAAAATAAGTTGTAGCAGAAAACTACAATCACTGGAACTTGACAAGTAGGAGGTCTGACGAATGAGTATTTTATCAAAGAAAAGAATCGGCAGCACGCCCGCTATACAAATTGACGGAGTGCACAAAAAATTTGGCGACTATACCGTATTAAACAATCTTTCGCTGGAGGTCAGCCGGGGAGAGATCTTTGGATTCCTGGGACTGAATGGCGCCGGGAAGACAACGACGATCAAGATGCTTCTGTCGATGATCAAGCCAACTTCCGGCAAGCTCTATATGTTAGGCGAAAAGGTCGATGCCGGAAACTATAAATTATGGAGCAAGGTTGGATATTTGGAGGAGGCTACTTTTTATCCTGATCTGACTGTAACGGAGAATCTTGACATCGCAAGACGCATGCAAGGGTTGCCGGACAAAGATGCCGTACATCAGGTGATCTATAAGCTGGGGCTTGAGCCGCACAAAAAGAAAAAAGCAAAACATCTCTCTTTGGGAAACAAGCAGCGCCTGGGACTTGCGAAAGCGATGATTCACGATCCGGAAATTCTAATCTTGGACGAGCCGATCAATGGCCTTGATCCCGCAGGCGTGGCGGAGATACGGAATATGTTATATAATCTGGCGAACAATTTCGGCATAACGGTTTTTATATCCAGCCATCTGTTAGAGGAGCTCTCGAAGGTGTCTACACGGATTGGAATTATTCACAGCGGCCAGCTGGTTAAAGAAGTCGCAATGGATAAGCTGGAGCAATCCTTAGAGAAAAGCCTGGTCGTGAGCGGCCGGAACAAACCTGCCTTGAAGAAGGTGCTGGAAGAGCATGGCTATGCCTTTGAGGATACCCCGGACGGCTCTATTAAACTAACCAATGAACATGCGGCAGATCATCCCGAACGGCTGGCCGAACTGCTCGTTCAAAGCAATCAGCCGCCAACGTCGCTCCGGGTAATTACGGAGGATCTGGAAGGATATTTTCTCCGCACCATCGGAGTCAACAGGGGGATTAAAAGATGAATATTCTATCTGTGTTACATTGTGAGATTCGCAAGATTATCCGCTCCAATGTGTTCTGGATCATGTTTTTGGTTTTAGGCTTCGGGCCCGTCATGATGGGCGTCGGAAATGTATTATCCAGTGACGCCGGCGGTGTACAGTGGGAAGCGTATTTAACCGGATTGCTGGATACGCTTGCCCCGCTGGGACTGATCGGATACACCTTTGTTGCGGCATGGGTATTCGGACGGGAGTTTTCGGATAGAACCATCAAAGATTTACTGGCCAAGCCCATTTCCAGAGCGAAAATTGTATTGTCCAAATTCCTTGTCATTTTAGCATGGTGCCTGTTACTTTCCATCTATATGTTTGCCGTAGGTCTTGCCGTAGGAGCCCTTCTGGGCGCCCAAGGCGGGTCCGCCGCTTTCATTTGGAGCTTGTTCATTAAGTTCCTGATCACCTCGCTGTTGTACATTTTTGTGACCGCACCAAGCATTCTTTTGGCTAATGTGACCAAGGGCTACCTGGCACCCCTGGGGCTCATCCTGATCATCGTCATTCTTTCCAATGTGTTGGCTTCTTTTGGATTTGCCCCTATTTCCCATGGACCATCCCGTCGGTATTTCAAAGCACCGGTTCTCTACAGCTGAGCAGTATAGTCATTCTTGCGTATACGGGGATAATCGGAATAGCCGGAACCTTTGCCTGGTGGAGATATGCCGAGCAGCAATAAAAGCGGCCGTAAACTTTATTTTTCCCCACATTCGGTTGAGTGCACAGCAATCTTTGATTGAACGGATTCAGGGCGGCTCCCCAGACCTGATTGGGGCGATCCATGGTAAGCCCATTTCTCCGGACATCAGAAACGGGCGGCAAGCAGCCCGAGGTATTCCTTAAGTGCTGTTCCGGTATTATTCATCGCACCTGGAGAAGGTGTGAACATGGCCGGATACAGGCCGCTTCCCCGGCTAGCCGTGTAATCTGTTGGATAGGCAAGCGGTGCCAGTCCGTTATCCTTGAAAAAAGCCATCGCCCGGGGCATGTGAAAGGCCGAGGTAACCAGAATGGGGTGGCTAAGCCCCTTGCTGTTCATCATGGCTGCGGTATTGGCGGCATTCTGCTCGGTATTCAGCGACCGGTTCTCGGCCAGAATATCGCGCTCGGGAACACCAAGGCCAATCAGCTGCCGCTTGGCGATATCCGCTTCGTTGCCGCTGTCGGGAAAAACCTGGCCGCCGGAGAACAGGATCGGCAGTCCGGTCTGGCGGTACAGCCGCACTGCGGTCAGCAGCCGGTTGGCTGCCGAGCCAAACAGATTGCCTTCCCCGTCGATATCCGGGGTTCCGGAGGTGGCTCCGCCGCCCAGCACGACGATTACATCACCCTGCAGCAGCTCAGGCTTATCATACTGGCGCTCCAGTCCGCCCATCAGCAGGTTACTGACCCAGGGAGTCATGGAGAGATAGAGCAGGAGGGTGACGCCGAGCAGGGCCAGGGCCGGGCGGCGGCTGCGCCGCCACAGCCAGACCGTCAGCCCCAGCAGCAGGATAACGAAAAGGCCGGGGGCAGCACGAAGCTGTACACAAATTTTATGAAATAGATCATCTGGATCACCTCATTATGTATATTTCTGGTTGTATTGTACCATGAGCAAAGGAGCGGGGCACAGAGGCTGCGGCGCCATACCGGATTATTTTCCGGAGAACACTGGTTGATTTTGTGACTCCAAGCACGTACTATTATGGTATTACTTGGGGCCGAAGGAGTGTAGTCTGTGCTTGAACTAGGTTTTGGCGATCCGGAGAAGCTGGTGGCAGTGGCGCATGCATTGTCGACCCGTTCCCGGGTCGATATTCTCCATTTGCTGAATTCGCAAAATTTGAACGTAATTGAAATCGCAGAGGCGCTGAAGCTGCCTGTATCGACGGTGGCCAGCAATGTGAAGGTGCTGGAAGCGGCCCGGCTGATCAATACGGAGCTGCTGCCTGCTTCCCGCGGGGCGATGAAGGTATGCAGCCGCAATTACGATGATATACATATTGCCCTGAATGAGGAGAAGTCTGTACGCAAAGGGGCTGTGAGTGTCTATGAAATTGAGGTGCCGATCGGCCATTACAGCGATTGCGACGTATCGCCGACCTGCGGCATGGCTGATGCGGAAGCCATGCTGGTCCGCGAGGATGAACCGGCGGGCTTTTACCATCCTAAGCATGTAGGCGCGCAGATTATCTGGTTCCGCAAAGGATATATCGAATATTTGCTCCCGGTGGAAGTGCCAAAGGGCTCCAGAGTCGAATCGCTGGAGGTGTCGATGGAGATTTGCTCGGAAGCGCCTAATTACGACAACAACTGGCCGTCGGATATATCGGTGTGGATCAACGGGGTCGAGATAGGCATGTGGACAAGCCCCGGTGATTTCGGGGGCAGACGGGGCAAGCTGAATCCGGCCTGGTGGTGGGATTCCTCTACACAATACGGGCTGCTCAAGACATGGAGGGTCGACAGGGACAAGACAACACTCGATATGGAAAAAGTATCGGATGTAAGCCTGAGCCAGCTTAATCTGACCCAAAGCCCGAAGATCCGGCTGCGCATTGGCGTGAATCCGGAATCTGTTCATCAAGGCGGCGTCAATTTGTTCGGCCGGAGCTTCGGCGACCATCCCCAGGAAATTTTGATGAAGCTGAGCTTTACCAGTGACGAAGAAGATCAGAACCATTAGTACAGTTATTCTGTAACTAATGGTTTTTTAATGTCCATTATTACTAAAATACGATATGAAAGCGTTGACATATTGACTAAAACTCCTTATAATCGTCATTAGATACAAAATAAATGTAATAAAACAAATAAACTGTTTTGTATCCAGAACAGAATAAAGGGGAGACAGGAATGAAGAAAAGAAACACCGGTTTTCTGGCTTTAACCTTCATGCTCTCATTTTCACTGGTACTCGGAGCTTGCGGCAGCAATAATAATGCCGGAGGCGCAACAGGCGGCAACACAGGCAACAGCCCCGCTCCTTCTGCGGACAACAGCACAGGGGGGATACAGGAACTGAAGGCAGCGGTGAAGCCGTCAACCTATCATTCTGGACCTTGTTCGACGGCGGCGACGGGGACAACATGCAGAAGCTGGTTGATGAATTCAACAAAAGCCACCCCGACATCAAGGTGAAGAACACAAAGCTCGTCTGGGCGGAATACTACACCAAGCTGATTACCGCCGTGGGCAACGGCAACGGCCCGGATATCGGTATTTCCCACACCTCCCGGCTGCCGGATCTGATCAACCAGGGAGTTGTAACCGATCTGGACGCAGTGGCCGGAGAAGCAGGCGTCGACTGGGCGACTTTTAATCAGAATCTGCTGGATGCAACGGTTGTGGACGGCAAACATTATGCCGTGCCGATTGATACCCATCCTTTTATTATGTACTACAACAAAAAACTGCTGAAGGAAGCGGGGCTGCTGGGCGATGACGGCAAACCGGTGCTTGAGCAGTCCGCAGACGGTTTCCTGGCCTTTTTGAAGACATTGAAGGAGAAGCTTCCGGCCAAAACGACCCCGTTTGCCCTTTCCAATTCCAATGATGATCCTTACCGCTTGTGGTGGGCGCTGTATTCACAGCTTGGCGGCAATGATCTGGTATCCGATGATCTGAAGAAAGCCGAAATCGACAAGGCGAAAGGCATCCAGGCGGCTGAATATATTCAGAAGCTGTTCACTGAAGGCTATATCAAGAAAAACGATCCTGACTTCTACAAAAACTTCCAGAGCGGCACTGCGGCGATCATGATGACCGGCGTTTGGGCCACCGGAACCTGGGAAGCTACGAAGGGGCTGGAGTTCGGAGCGATGCCGATTCCCAAGCTGTTCGGCCAGGAAGCGACCTGGGGCGATTCCCACACGATTATTTTACCGCTGACCAAGTCCGAAGACCCTGCCAAACGAAAAGCCGCATTGATCTTTGCCGACTATGTAGCTGAGAACGGGCAGATTTGGGCAAAAGCGGGCCATATTCCCTCCAAACCATCGGTTCTGGAGAAGCAGGAATATAAAGACATGCCTTACCGCAGCGATTATGCCGCTGTTGCCGGTACGGTGAAATTCAACAAACCGTCGACTAAGAACTGGCAGATCCGTGATAATGTCTCCTTCAAAATCCTCAATGAGGTATGGGCTAATAAAATGAAGCCGGCTGAAGCCATGGACAAAATGGAGGCAGGCGTGCAGAAAGAGCTGGATAAATAGCCATGCAGGCGGCAATGCACAGGTCTTATGGCGGTGATTCACGCGGCCTGTGCGCCGTTTTGGGGAGAGGTGACCTGAATGAAGATAAAAAAATGGAGGGCGGATGCGCAGGCGCTGCTGTTCCTGCTTCCCTTTCTGATTGTATATGGCCTGTTCACCATCTGGCCGATGTTCAAGGGCGTGGAAATGACTTTTTACAAATGGACCCTGATCCGCAAAATGGACTTTCTCGGCTGGGACAATTACAGCAAGGTGCTGCAGGACCGGGAGGTATGGGAAGCACTTGGACATTCGCTGATCTTTGTTGTGCTGACAACACCGACTATGCTTGTGCTGTCAATTTCACTGGCGCTGATTGCCAACCGGAAGTCCATGCTGCAAAAGTTTTACCGCAGTATTTTCTTCATCCCCAGTGTGCTGTCCGTCGCGGTAGCTTCCTATTTGGGCTTGTTCGTATTCCAGCCGTATACCGGACTGGTGAATTCCGTACTCCATTTAATTCATCTGCTTCCCGGGGGGACGGAAATATTTTGGCTGACGGAAACCCGTCTCGCCTGGATTGCCATTACGCTGATCACCCTCTGGTGGACAGTAGGCTTCAACTTTATTCTGCATTTATCGGCGATTCAGGAAATTCCGGACGAAATTTACGAGGCGGCCCGCCTTGACGGAGCGGGGGACCGGCAGATGTTCTGGCGGATTACGCTTCCGTATCTGGCTCCGATTACGAAGACGATTACCATGCTGCAGATTATCGCGTCGTTCAAGGTGTTCATGCAGATTTATATTGTGACCGGCGGCGGACCGCTCGATTCGACCCGGCCGATTATTCAATTGATCTATCAGACCGGCTTCAAGAGCAATGATCTGGGCTATGCGGCGACCATGTCCTATCTGCTGTTTGTGATTCTGCTGGTGCTGTCGGCGCTGCAATACTGGATGAATAACCGCAAAGGAGCGGAGCTGTAATGAAATGGGTCTACCGTTTGGTCTCATTATTCATGGCCGTGCTGTTCGCGGGGCCGCTGGTGTGGATGCTGTTCGTATCGGTCAAAGAAGAGGGCATGAAGATTATCACTGTAACGGACTGGTTCACCCCGCCCTATTCTTTTGCGGTGTACCAGGAAATCCTTAGCGGCACAAAGCTGACGAACTGGATCGGGAACAGCCTGCTGGTTGCTGCTTTTGTCACAGTGCTGACCGTAGCTGCTGCGGCATTGGCCGGGTTTGCTTTATCCAAAATTCCGTTCCGTTACCGCACCCTGATGTTTTTTGTGGTGCTGGCCGGGCTGCTGATTCCCGGTGAAGCAACGATTATTCCGCTGTATCAGGTAGCAAAGGATATGAATCTGCTGAATTCCTATCAGGGATTGATTATCCCGGCGCTGGCTTCCCCCGTTGCGGTTATTGTGCTGAAAAGCTTTTTTGACGGCATCCCGAACGACCTGCTGGAGAGTGTCCAGATTGACGGGGGCGGAAGCTGGCGGATCTTCATGCGTATCATGCTGCCGCTCTGCCGCCCGGCGCTGGCCTCTATGGCTATTTTGACCTTCATCGGTTCCTGGAATAATTTCCTCTGGCCGTTTCTGTCCATCACCGACGATAACCTGTTTACACTGCCAATGGGCATTCCGACCCTGATAAGCCAGTATTCTGAGGATTACGTCAAGCCGATGGTCGTCAACGCGATTGCTTCGATTCCGATTATTGTGCTGTTCGTTATTTTTGAACGCCAGATTGTCAAAGGGATCAGCATGTCGGGGATTAAAGGTTAATCATTTTGATGAAAACAAATTTTAATTAGTGAAGTGGAGAGGACAGGTATAAGTACCATGACGACAAAATCTTATATTCCCAATTACCCCAGACCACAGTTTGTACGCAACGAATGGCTTGACTTAGATGGAGAATGGAATTTCAGCTTTGATGATGCCAATAGCGGAGAGGCGGAGGCATGGTATGCCACATTCCCGGAAGCCCGGAAGATTACGGTTCCCTTCACTTATGAAACGGCCGCCAGCGGGATCGGCATTCCGGAATTTCATCCTAATGTCTGGTATGAGCGGACACTGGAGCTTCCGGCGGAGAACGCCGGGAAGCGGGCGATTCTGCATTTTCAGGGCGTGGATTACCGGGCAAAATGCTGGGTGAACGGCTCCTATGTCGGCCAGCATGAAGGAGGATATGCCGCCTTTTCTTTTGACATTACCCCGTTTGTGACGTTTGGTGCCGCCAACCGGATTGTGCTCAAAGCTGAGGACAGCATGGACCGCACCCAGCCCCGGGGCAAGCAGCGCTGGATCTCCGACAGTTTTGAATGCTTCTATGTGCAGACGACCGGGATATGGAAATCCGTCTGGCTGGAGTGCGTAAGCGAAACACGGATAGATTCCGTGAAAATGACGCCGGATGTCGACCGGCATATGATCCGCTTCGATTTCCGCATTGCAGGCCTCAGAGAAGGGCTGGAGCTTACACTCGATACGCTGATTTCCCTGAAAGGGCGGCAGGTGAAGCGGTTCAGCCTGGGCATTGACCGTGATCTGGTGAGCCTTGAGGTGGATGTGCTGCATGAAGCTGCAGGGCCTTGGCTGCAATGCCTGTGGTCGCCCGAGGCGCCCAATCTGTTTGACGTTGAATTCACGCTGCTTAGCGGTGAGGAAAGCGTAGACCATGTGAATTCTTATTTCGGAATGCGTAAAATCTCCATTGACAACGGCCAGATTCTGCTTAACAACAGGCCGTTATACCAGCGTCTGATTCTGGATCAGGGGTACTGGACCGACAGCCATTTGACGCCGCCGGACGAGCAGGCACTGATCGAGGACATCGATTGGATTGCGGAAATGGGCTACAACGGCCTGCGCAAGCACATGAAAATTGAGGATGCCCGTTTTCTGTACTGGTGCGATGTGAAAGGGATGCTGGTGTGGTCGGAAATGGCCGCTACCTATGAATTCAATGATCTTGCTGTCGAACGCTTCACCCGGGAGTGGCTGGAGGTTGTGCCGCAGCAGTATAATCATCCATGCATCATCACCTGGGTTCCATTCAATGAATCGTGGGGCATTCCCGCCATTGCCAAGGATGTCAGACAGCAGAAATTCACGGAGGGCATCTATCATCTGACCAAAGCGATCGACCCTTACCGTCCTGTTGTGACGAACGACGGCTGGGAGCATACCGTTTCGGATATTTTGACCCTGCATGATTATGTAGAAGCCGGAGAACAATTTCTGGGCACCTATGCCGACCAAAACTCCATCGTTAATAATGGGGTTTCCTTCAATAACTACAAATTTGCCTGGGCCGAAGGATATGCCTACAAAGGGCAGCCGGTAATCATCAGTGAGTTCGGCGGCATTGCCTTCCAGACGGACAGCGGCTGGGGATATGGAAATCAGGTGAAGACCGAGCAGGATTTCCTGGAGCGCTTCCAGGCGATTACTGCGGCGATCAAAGCGACGCCATACATCAGCGGCTACTGCTATACCCAGGTAAGCGATGTGCAGCAGGAAGTGAACGGACTTCTGACGGAGGACCGCAAACCCAAGGTTCCGCTCGGCAAGATCCGTGAGATTAATCTGGGTTAGATTTAGAGGATTGTCCAAAATAAGACGGTTTCAATTCGTTAGTTGAATTGGAGCCGTCTTTTCTGTCTGCCGGGGAGACATGGCTTGCCGGACCCTTATTTGCATGCTGCGGCCTACTCCTTCAGGCAGCCGATTCAAATCTCCGCTTGTCAATGTCAACCGCCGTGGTGCCCGTCCTGGTCATGTGAACTATTTGGACGCTGCGGTCAGCTGGCGGTAAGCCATGGGCGGCAGGCCGGTCCAGCGCTTGAACTGCTTGCTGAAATGGGAGACATCGCGGTAGCCGAGCCGGTGGGCGATGGCCTCGACAGACAGGCTGTTGTCCAGCAGCATCAGCCTCGCGTGGCGGATAATCAGACCGGACAGGTATTGTCTGGGCGACATTCCGTAGATGTGCCGGAATGCCCGGTTGCAGTGGTTCGGGCTGTAGCCCAGCCGTGCGGCAATGTCCTCAATGCCGCCGCCTCTGCTGCCCGTTGCTGCAGCTGTAAAGACCGATTCCTGCAGCAAGCCCTCCACTGCATTCGCGAGAGCGACGGTATTCTCTGTAATCCCCGGCTGTGCGCTACGTGTGGCCGCAGGGGTCTCGGACAGCACCCATGCGCTGAGTGCAGCGAACAGCTGCAGGGAGGCGTTCAGCCTCACCAGCCGGTTCCGCTGGGCATCTTCAGCCTCCGTGAGAATCGCCGTGCGGATCATCACATCCAGCGCTGAGCGGATCGCCAGCAGCACGGGCGATTCGCCGCTGAGGCTGACGGTATCCATCGTCAGGAGTGTGCGCCGCAGAGACAGATCATCGATATCAAAATGCAGGCAATAATAGGTCATGTCCCCGGCGGCGTCAGCCCCAAGACTGGCATGTCTGACCCCGGGGCGGATGAACAGGATGTCTCCGCATTCCTGCAAATAGGCTTGCCCGCCAACAGTCATGTGCTGCCTTCCCTGCAGCACAAGGTTGATTTCGAACATTGGATGGGTATGCTCGGGGTATTGCCACTGCGCGTTGACTTTGCGCCAGTGGGCGGCGTAGATATGGAAAGCCGCCTGCAGATCCGGGGACATGCGGCCGTCCAAAGAATGTTCAATGCCGGGAAAATTCACGTTCATGAGTGTCCTCTTTTTCACTGGAATATATGAATTTATTATAGCATAGCCGGATTCATTCGTTCGATTTGCCCAAATAATAGGCGGCTTTGAACCTGTCAGGGGAGCAAGGGGATAGCTAACATAGAGATAGAGTCCGGTAGTACCGGATAAAAGCTGGAGGGAGTGCTTTGAGTTATGCCGAAGAATCAATTTTTTAATGCCCATCATTCACCCATTGGAGCGTTTGCGAGCTTTACCCTGGGCTTCAAAGGAGCCGCAGGCGGCTTCGATCTGGAGGCCGGCAAGCCGCCCAGACAGAGCATATTTATCGGCCTTGCCCGGAAGGACGGCAACGGCTATGATACACTGCCTTTTCATGAGCAGGGCGGGGATGATGAGAGCAAGCGCTATGATATTGAAAACCCCGACCCCAATCCGGACAAACCAAGAATTCTCCATCCGTTTGCGGATGAAGAGATTACCCGTGATTTCAGCCTCAGCATAGACAGCTGGTCGGCAGGGGATTTAACCTTCCGCATTTACTCACCGGTAAGGGCGGTCCCCGATCCGGAAACAGCCTCAGAGGAGGAATTGAAGCAGATTCTGCTTCCGGCCCTGCTCGTGGAGCTGGAAGTGGATAATACTGCAAGCCCATCGGCTAGACGCGCCTTTTTCGGCTTCCAGGGCAATGATCCTTACAGCGCGATGAGACGGCTGGATGACATGCAGGCCGGGCTAACCGGAGTAGGGCAGGGCAGATTTCTGGCCATCGCCGCAGAGCAGGGAACCGGCGTGAAATCGGCACTGCATTTCACGATGGAAGACATCCTGCTGGCTGAGCTGGAGGAGAACTGGACCTTTGGTCTGGGCCACGTAGGCGCACAAGTGATTGAGGTGCCGCCGGGGGTGAAGCAGTGCTACCGTTTCGCTGTCTGCTTCCACCGTTCCGGCTTCGTAACCACCGGGATGGACGCATCCTACTACTATAATCGTTATTTCAGCAATGTGGAGTCTGTTGCGGAGTATGCTTTGGCACACTTTGCGGAGATTAAGCAGCAGGCCGTACAAGCCAATGCCATGCTGGAGGATTCAGGGCTCAGCGAAGACCAGACCTTCATGCTTGCCCATGCAATCCGCAGCTATTACGGTTCTACCCAATTGCTGGATTACAACCAAAAACCGTTCTGGATCGTGAACGAAGGCGAATACCGCATGATGAATACCTTCGATCTTACGGTCGACCAGTTGTTCTATGAGCTGCGGATGAACCCATGGACCGTGCGCAATGAACTGGATATGTTCGTGGAGCGGTACAGCTATACAGATACCGTCCGCTTCCCCGGCGACGAGACGGATTATCCCGGAGGCATCAGCTTTACTCATGATATGGGAGTGGCCAATGCGGTGTCGCGTGCCGGCTACTCGGCTTATGAGATGTATGGCATTGACGGCTGCTTTTCACATATGACCCATGAACAGCTTGTCAACTGGGTGCTTAGCAGCGCGGTGTATCTGGAGCATACGGGAGACCGCTCCTGGATGGAACGGAATCTGGGCGTGCTGGAAGATTGCCTCACCAGCATGATCAACCGCGACCATCCTGAACCCGGACAGCGCAACGGCGTCATGGGTCTGGACAGCTCGCGCACGATGGGCGGGGCGGAGATCACAACCTATGACAGCCTGGATGTCTCGCTCGGGCAGGCCCGGAACAACATTTACCTCGCTGGAAAATGCTGGGCGGCTTATCTTGCGATGGAAAAGATTTTCCGCGAGGCAGGAAAGCCGGAACTGTCCGCTACTGCCGGGGACCAGGCTGAACGCTGCGCTGCAACGATTGTGGCAAGTGTTACGGAGGACGGCTACATTCCGGCAGTAATCGGCGAAGGCAACGACTCCAAGATCATCCCGGCTATCGAAGGGCTGGTATTCCCGTACTTTACCGGCTGCAGAGAAGCGCTGGAACGGGATGGACGTTTCGCCGGATATATGGCTGCCTTGGAGCGGCATCTGCAGGCGGTGCTCGTCAAGGGAGTCTGCCTGTTCGAAGACGGCGGCTGGAAAATCTCCTCGACCAGCAACAACAGCTGGCTGAGCAAAATCTATCTCAGCCAGTTCATCGCCCGCCAGATTCTGGGCCTGGAGTGGACAGAGAGCGGCAGTGAAGCGGACCGGGCTCATGTGGAGTGGCTTACGCATCCGGAACTGTCGGTCTGGAGCTGGAGCGACCAGATCATCTCCGGTGAAATCACGGGAAGCAAATATTATCCGCGTGGGGTCACAGCCATTTTGTGGCTGGATGAACAATGATTATAGTTGAGTTCGTAGGAATGGATGAGCGATAACTATAGTTGAGTTCGTGGGACTTTTTCGATTAAATGACACATATATTCATCTGAAAGGGGGGCAGCAGGAAAGTGGGATGAATTTAGTCACACTATGTTCGCTTGGGCGTGCTTCGTGGTTGAAGCAGGCTACCTAACCCCATAAAAGCGGCTGCGTTATCCCAGTGAAGGATGATGCGGCCGCTTTGCTTTTGTTTAGGAAATTATGTTTTTTTCGGTTATGGATAAGGGGTGAGGGGCTTTTTGGTTGGGTTCGCCTAAAAGACGAATGTGGACCCGAGCGCAGCCGGCGGGTTTGCCCGGAAACAACGGCAAAAATACCGTTGTTGGAGCGCGGGCGGCGGGTTTGCCCGGAAACAACGGCAAAAATACCGTTGTTGGAGCGCGGGCGGCGGGTTTGTCTAGAAACAACGGCAGAAGTGCCGTTGTTGAAGCGCGGGCGGCGGGTTTGTCTAGAAACAACGGCAGAAGTGCCGTTGTTAGAGCGTCGCTGGCGGGTTAGCCTCGTTTGTTGTGATAAACGGCGCTGCTGATATCTACATTCATAAAACCTAAAATCTGAAGTCACTGTCGACTTCCCGGATAACATATGATACAGTTAACATATGATACTTAAGTGGAGGTGAAACTTATCTCAATCAATCACGCTATTCTAGGATTGCTGAGCCATAAGCCAATGACCGGGTATGATCTCAAAAAGCTCATACAGGAATCCTCATTCCTGTATTGGTCCGGCAATAACAATCAAATCTACAAAGCGCTGGTGGAGCTGTTGAATGCGGGTTTTGTAACCAATGAGGTCCGGCATCAGGACAGCTCGCCCTCCAAAAAGATCTATACAATCACATCTGCCGGTCTCGCCGAACTGCGGAAGTGGGTGGTTGCTCCACCAGAGCCGCCGGAATTCAAGAAGACCTTTCTAATCCAGCTTGCTTGGGCGGATCAGTTGAACCCGGATGAATTGAACGCGCTGCTGGCAGGATATGAGCAGGAAGTGCGCACACAGTTATTGCTCCTGAAAGGTCAGGCTGGCAGCGAGCATTATGTGAACGAAGGTAATGTGAAAGGGATCACGCTATGGAAGCTGATTCACAGCAATCTGATCTCAACCTACAACAATGAATTGACCTGGCTTGCGGAATTGCGTCAAGAGCTGGGGCTAACTTGAACAGGAGGTATTGGATATGAAGATCGAATCGATTCAAAAAGAAGGGCAGGGCTTTATTCTCTGCCGCCCTGACGATCAGCCGCTGCGCACAGAGCAGGACGTGCTCGATCTAATCTCAGGGTGCTTTGAGCATAACAGCTATAAGCTGCTGCTTCAGGAAGGAACGCTCTCTGACGAATTTTATAATCTCAGAACAGGTCTGGCAGGCACAACCCTGCAGAAATTGATTAATTACCACATCAAGGCTGCGGCTGTAATCCGTACTGAAGAGGCCACTCAAGGCAGATTCAAAGAACTGCTGACCGAACTGAACAAAGGCGAGGACTTCCGGGTGTTCGGCAGCGAGACGGAAGCATTGGCTTGGCTGCTGGGCTAGAAAACAGCGAGAGGATATACTGGCCTAGGTAATTGAGACTTAAAAAAAGGGTGGGGCAAACACGACAATCCCGATGACCGCTGCCGCTACCGATGGGATGCGGGCGAATACTGCTACCGATGGATGCCGATGCGGATTACCGAGACAGATGCGGACAACACTGCCGATGAGGTAACAGAGCGGATGCCGCACAAAATACCGCACCGATACCCTGCCGATGCTCCAACGGTACAGCTACGATACTGAGTTGGACACGAAACTATTACAAATTAGTCCAAAAATTGCAATCTATTGCACTTCGTGCATTAGAATTTCCCGGAAAAGCTATTTGTGACTCCAAATCCGGAAATCTATTGCACGAAGTGCAGTCACAAACGGTTTTGCTACAGCGGCGCTTGATAGTTTCGTCCGATAGTTCACAAAGTACATGCATGCAATAATCAACTTGTCCAAATGAAGATTACATATTTCAAGTTCGTTCTGTACACTTAATTAACTTAACTAAAAAGGTAAAAAGATAAAAGTGTAGTGAATGAGCATAGCCCGTAATTATATTCCTATCAATTCTTACTGATGGTAAACGACATTTTTACCTGCTGGAGGATTTGATGGCAGCAACACCATTATAGAATTCCGCGTAACGGCAACAGTTTATCGGGGGTTTTACATATCGCTTGCTTCTCAACATACATGAAGACCAAATGAAAACCAATCGCCTTGCCCTCTATTTCGGGGACAAGGCGATTGGTATGTCTACAGCTGAAAGCATCCAGATGAATGCTGCTCGTTCGGAAGCAGAACCTGAACTAGAATATCCGGTGCTTCCATCCGTTTAGCTTCGCGACAGCTTCAATATAGTAGTAGTCTGCGTAAATCAGCGAGACCTCGATGAAGGAGTCCCGCTGCCTGTACTTTTGGTGAGGACCGCTTCATGCTCCGGCTGATCCCAGGTGGCATAATTATCAGTCAGGGAGCGAAGAATGCGTTCTGCGGCATTGGCGTACAGACTTTTTTCGCCCAGCGGGACAACATCGGCAAGCTCCAGCAGGCCGGAAGCGGCGATAGCTGCAGCCGAGCTGTCCTTGTATTTGCGCCCGTCATTTCCGGTGCGGAAATCCCAATAAGGAACCTGATCGTCCGGCAGAGCAGCGATGAAGTAATGGGCAATCCGCTTGGCGGTATTCAAGAAGCGTTCATCCCCGGTATGACGGTACGTATTGACGAATCCGTACAGGCCCCAAGCGGCTCCGCGGCTCCAGCAGGATTCCGGCGAATAACCTTGTCCGCCGAAGTTCTCAATATACGCGCCCGTTTCGGCATCGAAGGAGAGGATATGCTTCGTGGAGCCATCCTCACGGATACCGTACTGCATAGTAGTCTCCGCATGGCTGACCGCAATATGCTTGTAGCGCGGATCACCGGTAACCTTGCTGGCCCAGAAGAGCAGCGAAATATTCAGCATGCAGTCGATGATGACCCAGCCATATTTGTCTTCATTCCAGGCGCGGATGAATTTGCCTGCGGGATTATAGCGGGCGGCCAGGAAGTTGGCGGCCTCAATCCCTCGGCGCAGTCCGTCCTCGTCGCCTGTCAGCGTATGCTTGATGACAGCTGTAGGCAGAAACTGAAAACCCACATCATGATGCAGCTCCACCGTCGGTTTAACGAACCATTCCTCCAGAGTGGCGTCCCAATGCCAGGCCGCTTCTTTATATAGTTCTTTTCCGGTCATGTCATGCATGATCCAGAGAAGGCCGGGCCAGAAGCCGGTGGTCCACCAGTCGGAAGCCATATCATCATATTTGCCGTCTGCACCGGCATAATGCGGACATTTGCCGCCGATCTGCTCTGCCATGCGTGTTACCTTCGTGTCCAGTTTGTCCATGATTTCCTGCCAATAGGCTGTACTCATTGCGGATGCCTCCAGTATTTAAGTTTGTGACCTGAGTATATCGTGAAGCAATGGAGGAAAGTTGCAATTTGATATCCCAAAATATCGAAATCTTGTCATCCTGCCAGCGGAGTATCGAAATCTTGCTGAATAATGGAAGCGCTGTTACCGCGACAAAATACCAACATTTCTGTATAACCCAGCCAAACTACGGAAGGAGGGAGGGCGGTATACTCTTAGCAGGGCATATCCAGGGAGGTTAATTGAGAATGAATCAGCTGCAGGTGTATGAGGCCCCGAATCACATCGGAGATTGAAAATGTGAATATTTCCCCGCCTCACGCTCAGTAGAATGCAGTCATGACGGACACAAAATCAGCTTCAGGCTGAACGGGCCGCAAAAGCTTTCGGTGGAGATTAACGGCGGCCGATTCCGGAATCTGCACCTTTTTGCCAATCCCATGGAGGCTGGGGCACCACAGCCGGATGGGGCGGGTGTCCATCTGGTTCAGCCGGGCATCCACCGTTCTCCGGATCTCCTCTCATTACTGAAGCGGACTGAAGACCAGGGGACCGGACTGCCGCAAACGCTCTATTTTGCCCGGAACCCATTATATAGAAGAAACCGTATTTGCAATTCCGTCCGGAACAGTCATCTATTTGGCTGGCGGTGCGGCATTTATCGGCTCTTTGTCTGCGAACGGGTGGAGGATGTTGAAATTCGGGGCCGGGGTGTGGTGTATTTGGCGGATTTTCACCGGTTTTCCGCTTTTCGCGGGGTAAGGATTGTTTTCTCGCGCCGGATCAGGGTTGAAGGCATTACGGTGATCGATCCGCCGCATTACAGCATTTTTAATGAGCCGCAGGAGAACTATTGGGGAGCGCTGTCCATTAATGCGGGCGACGGCAATACGGTACGGAACGTGCTGTACAGCAACATCCGGGTTGAACGGATCGAGCAGGGACAGCTGTTTGATCTGCGGGTGGTGATGAACAAGGATTACAACCCTGAGCCGGGAACGGGGATTGAACAAGTGACCTTTCGCAATGTCAGCTTCAACGGGAGCGCGGTCCATCCTTCGCGGATTTACGGGTACGATGAAGACCGGGGCGTGAACGCGGTGGAATTCATCAGCCTGCAGATCGGTGGGGAATGGGTAGAAAATACGCGCACAGACCTCATCCTGTTGAATGCCTATGCGCACAATGTGGTGTTCAAACGGGAATAAACGTCTTAATTGTTTTTTCTGTACTTCAGGGGCGTGGTTCCGAGGACTCTTTTGAAAAGCTGATTGAAGTAGGAGGCGTTCGGAAAACCGACGGCGATGCCGATCTGTTCGACCGGCATGTCGGTTGTGCTAAGCAGACGGCAAGCCTGTTTGATCCGCCGGGCTGTAAGGTAGTCCACCAGGCGTCCGCCCGTTTCCTGATGAAAGACTCTGGAGACATAGGACTTGGACAAATGGGTCTCGGCGGCAAGCTGCTCCAGATTAACTTCTTCCTGATAGTGTTCCTCGATCCAGCTCATAATCTGCTCGGAATAGCGGAGGTTTCGCCGTTCCTCCGGTTGAATGAGGGAATTCTCTCCGGTTCCGAGACAGCTCAGCAGCTGAAGGAGCATTATCGTAATATCCTCGGTGTCTTCCTCCATGGCGCTGTTGCGGCACAGGTTGTAATTCTTATAGATCCAATCAACCGCTCCGGCGCTGCTGCTCAAATCAAACCCGCAATAGGTATTCTGGCCCTGCCAGAGCGCGGAGAAGACCGCCTTGCGTTTGGCAAAGCCCGACAGCAGATGCTCGGCGGTGTGCGGATCGATATAAAAAATCGTACGTACAAAAGGACACTCGCGCGAGACCTCGGAATAAATCCGGTGCAGCTGGTAGGGCTGGAAAAAGAACAGCATGCCGGAGCGGATTTCGTACATCTGCTGGTTCACGACAACGTTGCCCTGGCCGCTGTGAACATACATGATTTCACAGCATTGGTGCCAATGGTAGTACCCTTTGTAATGATCGTCGGTATATATCTGATAGTCCCAAATCAGCGACTTGCGGTCCGTAAAAATGACAGGTTCGAACAGCTGTTTCATAAAGCCTCCATCATGACAAAATATAAACATTTCCGTATAACCCAGTATAACTTTTTACAGCTGTAACCGCTACAATAAAACGGTATAATCATGCAGCAGTATGATCCTGAGAGCCGCAGCTTGTCTGGACCTGTCCATGAGCTGTACAAAGGGACGCCTGCCGGCGTAACGGAAGGGCCGCAGCTTTATCAGAGAAACGGCTATTATTACCTGCTGGTCGCAGAAGGCGGGACGGGCATCAATCATATGGTTACGTTCGCCCGCAGCCGCAGCCGGACCGGTCCTTATGAGACCGATCCGGATTACCCGGACCACTGCGCACGATCTGACCTTTGCCTTTCAGCAGGCAGGTCATGGCTCAATGGTGGAGACGCAATCCGGCGAGTGGTACATGGCCCATCTGTGCACGCGTCCCATCCCGGGAACCGGAACGATGAATCCGCTGGGCCGGGAAACGGCCATCCAGCACGTTGTCTGGACGGATGACGGCTGGCTGCGCCTGGCCCATGGCGGCAAGCTGCCTGCGCTGGCGGTAGAAGGACCGGATCTGGAACCCCATCCGTTCCCGGAATTGCCCGAGCGGGATGATTACGATACGCTGGGTTATCCCTACCAGAGTCTGCGTGTGCCATTTGATCCCTCACTATCACGGAAACAACGAATAGCATGCCAAGCAGCAGGGCTCCGTTTTGGAGTCCTGCTGTTTTTTTCGAAATATAAGAATTTATATGCCTCACGCTATAAATTATCCTTCTATTTCTCGCTGAAACGGGTACCGTCCTAATAAGGACGGTACCCGTTTCTACTTGCTCAATAAAAAGTGGACTTGTTATTTATATGATTACAGCCATTTTAATGCCCAGGCTTCCACATGGCCCAGCGCCTCGCCCAGCTCCTGGCCTTTGGCCGTCAAAGAATATTCGGTCCGCACCGGCCGGTCAGGGATCACCACGCGAATCAGCAAGCCGTATTCCTCCAGCTCCTTCAGGCGTTCGTTCAGCATACGTTTGCTCAAATCCGGAATCATCGTATTCAGCTCACTGAAGCGTTTCGGTCCGTCATTAAGTACATGAATGATCAGACTGACCCACTTTTTCCCGATAATCTGATGGACATGCTCTGCACCCCGAGCAGTGATTTGACATCCTCTATCATAGTTGTCCCCATCCCAACCAAGTTATTATTAATTTCTCCCTTACTATACCATAGTGATGAATTCGTGAAAATAAGCACTATCCGTAAATGTCGGAATGAGGTTGACGAATGGTTTCAGCAGTCGTATTATGAGTGTTGTAAAGTTTGTGAGTAATAATAAGTAACCTTATAAATATTCTATAACAACGGGAGGAATGAAAGTGGAATCATCAACATTTGTACTTTTTGGGGCAACCGGGGATTTGGCGAAGCGGAAGATTTTTCCCGCCTTATATAACTTGTTTGCCGATGGCAAGCTTTCCGGTCCTCTCTCTGTGATAGGTCTGGGCAGAAGAACGCTGACTAATGAATCGTTTCAGGCAGGTGTACTGGATTCACTCCACGCCTTTTCCCGGCGGAAGGTAGAGGATTCCCCGGAGCTGCAACGTTTTCTTAAGTCTTTTGAATACAGTGTGCTGGATGTGGGCCACCCTGAGGATTATAGGAAGCTGCTGGGGCATGTTCAGCGGCGTGAAGAGGAGCTTGGCCTTCCGCAGAACCGGATGTTTTATCTGTCGGTCGGGCCGGAATTTTTCGGTGAAATTGCCGCAAATATCAATGCCAGCGGACTCGGGGACACCCGGGGCTGGAAACGTCTGATTATTGAGAAGCCGTTCGGGACCGATCTGGAATCGGCGCGGGTGCTGAATGACAGCCTGAACGCAGCTTTTACAGAAGAAGAGATTTTCCGTATCGACCACTTTCTGGGCAAGCCCATGGTGCAGAACCTTGAGGTGCTGAAATATTCCAATCCTGTCCTGAGAGCCTTGTGGCAGAACCGCTATATCGCCAATGTGCAGATTACGGCCAGTGAGACAGTCGGTGTGGAAGAACGGGCCGGTTATTATGACAAGGCCGGGGCACTCCGCGACATGTTCCAGAATCATATGCTTCAGCTCGTAATGATGATGGCAATGCAGCTTCCGAAGGGAAGCACTCCAGAGGATGTCCGCAGCAAAAAACGGCATGTTATCCAGTCGGTCCGTCCGCTGCTGCGGGAGAATCTGGCGCAGCATGTGATTCGCGGCCAATATGCAGCGGGAGAGATCAAAGGCCGTCCCGTGGACGCCTATACCTCCGAGCCGGGAATCGGTCCGTCTTCGCAGAACGAGACATATATCGCCGCCCGCCTGTTTATCGATGACCCGCTCTGGGATGAAGTGCCTTTCTACATCCGTACCGGCAAACGTATGAAAGAGAAGTCGACACGGATCGTTATAGAGTTCAAAGAACCGTTTAATGACTTGCATAACCTGAACAGACTGAATCTCGATCCGAATCTGCTGATTATCGACATTGGTCCGGAAGAAGGGATATCGCTGCAGCTCAATACCAAAAATCCGCGCCAGCACGGACAGCTTGAACCCGTAAGCATCAGACATGATTCGGCCAATCCGGAGCTGCCGGAAGCCTATGAGAACCTTATTTATGATGCGCTGCTGGGCGATGCCACTTTTTTTGCCCACTGGGATGAAGTGGAATTATCCTGGCAGTGGGTTCAACCGATCATCGAGGCAACGGCTGGCGGCACGCTTCCGCTGCATTTGTATCCTGCAGGCTCCAACGGTCCGGCGGCTGCGGATGAATTGCTGGGCGATGCCCACTGGTGGCTGGATGAACCAACGTCTGATGCACACAATAAGATTACTGCCGTTCATGCTGCGGATTCGGAAGCTGTACGTCCGGGAGCATGAGAAATTCCAGGTTAACGAATACAAACGGAGGGATATAATCATGAAAGTCGGATTGATCGGATTAGGAAAAATGGGCGCCAATCTGGGCCGGAATCTGCTGGACCATGGACACGAGGTGGTTGCGTTTGATGTAAACCGGGAGGCGGTTTCGGAGCTTGAGTCCAAAGGTGCGGCTGGAGCAGACAGTCTGGCCGGACTGGTCTCCAGGCTGGAAGCGCCGCGGATTGCCTGGATTATGGTGCCGCATGCTTTTGTCGATTCCGTTATTGAAGGACTGGCCCCGCTGTTATCCAAGGGAGATATTATTATAGAGGCCGGGAATTCCCAGTACAAAGAATCCATCCGCCGTCACGGAGAGCTTGCGCAGCAGGGAATCTACTTCCTGGATGCAGGAACCTCCGGAGGGATGGAAGGCGCGCGCAATGGAGCATGTTACATGGTTGGAGGCGATGAGGAGGCCTGGGCAGTTGCAGAACCGCTCTTCAGGGACACTGCTGTCCAGGACGGATATTTGTTTGCCGGCAAGCCGGGCAGCGGACATTTTCTGAAAATGGTCCATAACGGGATAGAATACGGGATGATGGCTGCCATCGGAGAGGGCTTCGAGGTGCTGGAGAAAAGCGGGTTCGATTATAATTTCGAACAAGTGGCACGGGTATGGAACAACGGTTCTGTCATCCGCTCCTGGCTGATGGAACTGGTGGAGCGCGCCTTTTCCAAGGATGCCAAGCTGGATGAGATTAAAGGGGTTATGCACTCGTCCGGGGAAGGCCGGTGGACGCTGGAAACTGCGTTTGATCTGCAGGCTGCGACCCCTGTCATCGCCATGGCGCTCCTGATGCGCTACCGGTCGCTGGAGGCGGACACCTTCACCGGCAAAGTCGTTGCAGCTCTGCGCAATGAGTTCGGCGGCCATGCTGTGGAAACGAAGGAATAAGCCGTACCGAACGTAAGAGATTTATACTTTTTTACTGGGCTTTTTTACTGGGCTTTTTACCGGTCCTGAAGACCTGCAGATTTCCGGCTCTGCGGGTTTTTTGCTTTCCGGCGAACATCTCCTCTGCATAATGTGAGTAATGTAGTTAAATCGCGATAATTGCTCGTTTGTTTTTTGGAGGGCTGTGTCCAAACGGTAACTGTATTTTGTGCAACTCAATAGGCTGATATCGGTTCAAAAATAGATTTAACTGTATTTCGTACACTTCAATCGCACTCAATCAACAAAAACGCAGTCAAACGCCATTTTTAACTGTACAGAATACATTTAGCGCTGAAAAAAGGCGGATACGTCCTCTTTTAATTGCACGAAATACAATTAGCGCTCCAACGGGCACCAGTCCAACTTAGACAGTCTAGGAACACAGCGGTGAGGACTCCAATATTCTGCACCAGCACAACCTCAACCCGAGATCTGCAAACATCGGACTTCATTTTATGAAGCGATTTTATCAATTGACAACATTTATGGATGGGTTTAACATATGAATTGCTTATAAGAAATTCCATATAAAGGAATGCTCAGGTGAGGGTGTTTGGATGTCTGAGGCTGATTTTGAATACCAGGAGAAGATTAGAAGACTTGCCGTGAAGATTGTGAAGCATTACCGGGGAAAGGGCCGGAGAATGTGAAGGTGAAGCTGGATAATGAGTCGCAGATCACTATTGAAATCAGGGGGATTCTCTCCAGTCTGTCGGAAATTCTGCTGAAGGAGGGCGCGGCTGATCTCGTTGCGGAGTACTGGAAGGTGCTGAAGCCTTATTTGGAGCGCGGTTTTATGGAGGAACTGATAGAGACGGTAGGCTGCAGGTTTTCATATTCTTGGAGACTTTGTGATCAGTATCATGAAGGCCGGAGCGTCATCATACAACTTAATAAATCGGTTTGATTAGAGAGAAAGGGCCGTGGGTCACTTCGCTTTTTAATAAGCCATTACACGGTGTATGGAACAGTATGCTTTGTATTGGCTTATTTTTTGTTGTATATAATGTGCAAAAATTCACAAGAAGAGGTGACAAGAGATGGAAAATAAAGTATTAACTGTATGCCCTTATTGCGGCAGCGGCTGCCAGCTGTATTTGCTGGTCGAGAATGGACAGGTCGTAGGCGCAGAGCCTGCTGATGGCCGGACGAACGAAGGGAATCTTTGTCTGAAAGGCCATTACGGCTGGGATTTCCTGAATGATCCGCAGCTGCTGACCTCCCGCCTCCGCAAGCCTATGATCCGCAAGGAAGGTGTGCTGCAAGAGGTGTCGTGGGAAGAGGCGATAGGATTTACTGCGGAGAAGCTGAACGCGATCAAGGAGAAATACGGGCCGGATGCGATTATGGGCACGGGTTCGGCCAGAGGGCCGGGCAATGAGGCCAACTATGTCATGCAAAAGTTTATGCGGGCGGTTATCGGGACGAATAATATCGACCACTGTGCGCGGGTCTGTCACGGTCCGTCTGTTGCGGGACTGACGTATTCGCTGGGAGACGGGGCGATGTCCAATTCGATTCCGGAAATTGAAAACACCGATCTGCTGCTGATCTTTGGCTACAATGCTGCCGTTACCCACCCGATTGTGGCCAGAAGAATTGTAAAAGCGAAACAGAAGGGGGCGGTGCTGATTGTCGCGGACCCCCGGAAGACCGAATCGGCGCGGATTGCCGACACCTGGCTGCCGCTGAAGGGCGGGACGAACATGGCGCTGGTGAACGCATTTGGCCATGTGCTTATTGAAGAGGAGCTGTATGACAAGGATTATGTCTCCAATTTCGTTCAGGGCTTTGATGAATACAAGGCGAATGTGGAGAAATATACCCCTGAATATGCAGAGCGTATAACCGGTGTGCGGGCGGCAGACATCCGCAAGGTGATGCGCCAATATGCCAAATCCGGCAAAGCGATGATTCTCTACGGCATGGGGGTATGCCAGTTTGCCCAGGCCGTGGATGTGGTCAAGGGATTGGCTTCGCTTGCGCTTCTGACCGGTCATTTCGGCAGGGAAAGTGTCGGGATCGGTCCGGTACGCGGACAAAATAATGTGCAGGGCTCCTGCGACATGGGCGCGCTGCCTAACGTCTATCCTGGCTACCAGTCTGTGGAAGATGCCAAAATCCGCAAGAAATTCGAGAAAGCCTGGGGCACATCCCTCCCGGATAAGACAGGATACCGGCTGACGGAGGTACCGCATCTCATCCTGAAGGAGAACAAAATCAAGGCTTATTATATCTTCGGTGAAGATCCGGTGCAGAGCGACCCGAATGCCGCCGAGCTGCGGGAGGCGCTGGATCAGCTGGAGCTGGTGATTGTCCAGGATATCTTCATGAACAAAACGGCGCTGCACGCCGATGTGATTCTGCCAGCCACCTCCTGGGGCGAGCATGACGGCGTCTATTCTTCGGCCGACCGGGGTTTCCAGCGTATCCGCAAAGCAATCGATCCGCCCGGCGAAGTGAAGCCGGACTGGCAGATCATCAGTGAAGTGTCTACAGCCATGGGTTACCCGATGGCATATAAGAATTCCGAGGAAATCTGGGATGAGATGCGGAAGCTGTGTCCAAGCTTCGCCGGAGCCAGCTACAGCAAGATGGAAGCACTTGGAGGGGTTCAGTGGCCTTGTCCTTCCGAGGATCATCCGGGGACCCCTTATCTGTACCAAGGGAACCGGTTTACCACGCCAAGCGGCAAAGGACAGCTGTTCGCCTGTGAATGGAGAGCGCCGCTGGAGCAGCCGGATGACGAATATCCTTTGACGCTCTCCACGGTCCGGGAGGTCGGGCATTATTCCGTGCGCACGATGACCGGCAATTGCCGGGCGCTCAGCCAGCTGTCCGATGAGCCGGGGAACATCCAGATCAGTCTGGAGGATGCGGCGGAGCATGGCATTGCGGACGGCCAATTGGTGCAGGTCTATTCCCGGCGGGGGCACATCATGGCCAGGGCGCAGGTCAGCGGCCGGATCAAAAAAGGTGCAACTTACATGACCTATCATTTCTGGATCGGGGCCTGCAATGAGCTGACGGTTGATTATCTGGACCCTGTCTCCAAAACACCGGAATTTAAATACTGTGCGGTCCGGATTGAAGCGATATCCGACCAGGCACAGGCCGAAGCTTTGGTCCGCAAACAATATGCGGAGCTGAGAAAGCAGATGCTGGTGGGGGCGGTTCCGGAATGAACCACGCCGCTTCCAATTCCCTGGTCATTGCCGAAGCCGCCAAATGCATCGGCTGCAAGGCCTGTGAGCTGGCCTGCTTCGCGGTGCACAACCGTGACAACGGTGTGGGCACCGCAGTCGGCACTGTCACGATGCCGGTGCTTCCCCGGCTGTATGTCATCCGCACCGACAGCTTCACGATGCCGGTTCAATGCCGGCAATGCGAGAACGCCCCTTGCGCGGGAGCCTGTCCGGTCCAGGCGATCCGCCAGCAGGACGGGGTCATTGCCATCGACGCGGAAGCCTGCATCGGCTGCAAGGCTTGTGCCCTGGCCTGCCCGTTCGGGGCGATCAGCCTGTACAAGGCCTACAGCGGCGGAGCGGAGCTGCCGCAGCCGCTGCTGCAGGAACGCCGGGACAGCAGGCTGCAGCGCAAAACCCGGATCACTGCCTACAAATGTGATCTGTGCAGGAACACGGAACTCCCCGGTGGTTCTGCTGCCGGGGAGGGTGCCGGCGGCAGGGGGTCTTCAGCCGCCGCAGCTCAAGACCGTAATCCCTTCCCCGCTTGTGTGGCCGTCTGCCCGGAAAAGGCGCTGCGGCTGGTTGAGGCGGGGACGGGCCGCTCCCGCAGCTTGAACAGAGAAGGGGGGACATTCTAATGCCGTCCAGTGAGCCCATCATTCATATTGATTCAGAGCTGTGCACCGGCTGCCGCCGCTGCGCGGCGGTCTGCCCGGTGGATGCCATCACCGGAGAGCCGGGCGAGCCCCAGACAGTGGATGCGCACCGCTGCGTAATCTGCGGACAGTGCGTGCAGATCTGTACCGCTTATGCTCCGGACCATCTGGAAGCTTCGGATGGCCTGAAGGCCAAGCGGCTGCAGAGGGGACAGCTCCCAAGTGTGCGGGAGCCTTTGTTCGCAGCCTATTCCACCGGCCAAGCGCTTGAAGTCAAGCGTGCGCTGGCAGATTCGGCGCTGTTTAAGGTGGTGCAATGCGCACCGGCCATCAGGGTTTCCCTGGCCGAGGAATTCGGCCTGCCCCTGGGCACATTGACCCCGGGCAAGATGGCCGCCGCACTGCGGCGGCTGAAGTTTGACCGGATCTATGATACCAACTTCGGTGCGGACGTTACGATTATGGAAGAAGGAACGGAGCTGATCGGAAGGGTATTGTCGGGTGAGCGCCTGCCCATGTTCACTTCCTGCTGCCCTGCATGGGTCAAGCATGCTGAGACGGCTGCGCCGGAGCTGCTTGACCATTTATCGAGCTGCAAGTCGCCGATGCAAATGGTTGGTGCGCTCGTCAAAACCTATGGCGCCAAGCAGGACGGGGTGGACCCGGCGAAAATTTACAGTGTGGCGGTCATGCCCTGCACCTGCAAGGAGTTTGAGTGCAGCCGTGAAGAGATGGAGGTGGACGGGCTCCGGGAAGTCGATGTAGTCATCACTACCCGGGAGCTGGCCCATCTGATTAAAGATGCAGGCATAGACTTTGTGAATCTGCCGGATGAACCGTTTGATTCCCCGCTGGGCTTATATTCCGGGGCGGGATCAATCTTTGGGGTAACCGGCGGGGTGATGGAAGCGGCCATCCGTACCGGTTATGAGCTGGTGACGCATGAGACGATCCCGAACCTCCAGTTAGATTTTGTCCGGGGCGAAGAAGGGCTCCGCACGGCAACGGTCCAGCTGGGCGAGCTGGAACTGAAGGTCGCCGTCGTCGCCGGGCTGAAATATGTGTCTGCGGTTCTGAACCAGGTGAAGGCAGGCCATTGCCCTTATCATTTTATTGAAGTGATGGGCTGTCCGGAGGGCTGTGTCAGCGGAGGCGGACAGCCCAAGCTGCTGCTGGAGACCCTGCGCAAGACAGCCTATCAGGCCAGAAAAAGCTCTGTCTACCGCCATGATTCCCATCAGCAGGTGCGGAAATCACATGAGAATCCGGCCATTATCAAGCTGTATAAGGATTTCCTGGGTGAGCCTCTGGGCCATGTACCCCATCATCTGCTCCATACGACGTATCAATCCAGGGAGAAGAACGTCTCCCCAATAAGCGCTGGGCGTAAAGGAGGAAAATTATGAACAGTTTTGTCATCGCCGATCCTGGTCTGTGCATTGGCTGCCATACCTGTGAGGTGGCTTGTGTGTCCGCCCATTCCGCGGATAATATGTTCCTGCAGCAGGAAGAGAATCCCGACTTTTATCCGCGGCTGAGGGTAATGGAGACCGATCAGGTCACCGCCCCGGTGCAGTGCCGTCAATGCGAGGATGCTCCTTGCGCCAATGTATGTCCGAATGGCTCAATAACCAATATAGGCAGCAGTATCTCAATCAACCAGGATACCTGTATCGGCTGCAAGACCTGTATGCTGGTCTGCCCATTTGGAGCGATTGCTATGGTTCCCGAGTTCCGGGGCGGGCAGAAGCAGGTACAGCCTGGACTTCGCTCGAACGCAAACGGGGTATGGGCGCGCAAGGAACGGCTGGTTGCCAGCAAATGCGATTTGTGTGAAGAGAGCGGGAACGGTCCGGCATGCGTACAGATTTGTCCCACGCATGCGCTTCAGCTTGTGGTTCCCGATGATGTATCCATGGACACCGCTGCCAAAAGGGCGGCCAGTGCACAGACACTTCAGCAGTTCGGCGGACTTATCCGGTTCTGAATTGATCCACATTAGAAAGCAAGGTGAATGTCTTGTCTGATGCCCAGGCTTTGGCCGATTCCTTTGGCCGTATACACAATTATGTGCGCATCTCCGTCACGGACCGCTGCAATCTGTCTTGTGAGTATTGCAGACCGGACCAAGCGGGCGCAGCTTCTTTACCGGAGCCGCTGACCTATGATGAAATTGCCTCGGTGGTGGCCGTGCTTGCAGATATGGGTGTAACTAAGGTGCGGCTTACCGGCGGTGAGCCGCTGCTGCGTCCGCGGTTAGAGGAACTGGTAGCCCGTCTGCATGCGGTAAGCGGGATTGAGCGCATAGGTCTTACAACGAATGGAATGCTGCTGGCTTCCAAGGCCAGGGTGCTGCATGATGCCGGATTGACCGATGTCAATATCAGTCTGGACTCCCTCCAGCCGGAGCGTTTCGCCAAGATTACCCGAGGAGGGGATGTCGGGAGGGTGCTTCACGCCATTGGCAGCAGCCTGAATGCAGGCTTCGAACGGGTGAAGGTGAATATGGTTGTCATGAAAGGGGTAAACGATGATGAAATCGAGTCCTTTCTGCAATTGACCCTGAAATACCCTCTGGATATCCGGTTCATTGAATATATGCCGATCGGCCGGGGAACGGAGGGCTGGCAAGCAGGATATATGCCGCTTGGCGGAATTTTGGAGCGCTGTTCCAAGGCAGGCTGGGCGTATGAGCCGGTCTGCTCTGATGATCCCGGTCATGGGGCAGCGCTCGGTCGTGATGTAACAATGGACACGACGGATTCGGGGCCAGCCCGGTATTACCGCATTAAGGGGGCGGCGGGACAATTCGGGCTGATCGACCCGGTCAGCAAGCATTTCTGCATGACCTGCAACCGGCTGCGCATCACGGCCAGCGGTCATATCAAGCCCTGCCTGTACTGGAATGACGAATGGAATGTAAGGCCGTATATCGGGAAGGCTGAACTGCTCAAGCAATTGTTCCTGCGGTCGCTGGAACATAAGCCCGGGCGGCATGAAATGCCGGACGGGCTTAAGGAGAGCGGTTCCTCCCGGCCGCTGCAGGAGAATACCGTCCGCCAGATGTCACAGATTGGCGGGTGAAGCATAGATGACGGATGATTCTACGTACCGGATGGAGCGTGATGCTCTGGGCAGCCTGCCCGTTCCGCAGGATGCCTATTATGGCATTCATACCGCGCGGGCGAAGGAGAACTTCGCGGCCGGAGGACGGCCGGCGAACCGTAAGCTGATGCATGCGATCGCCAGGGTCAAACAGGCAGCGGCCAAGGTAAACGGGCGGAATCATGCTTTGCCGCAGCAGAAGGTGCAGGCCATTCTTGCGGCATGTGAAGAGATCCTGGACGGCAGTCTGGACGCGCATTTGATCGTTGATGCCTATCAAGGGGGAGCGGGAACCAGCAGCAATATGAATGTGAACGAGGTAATAGCGAACCGTGCCATTGAGCTGTTGGGGGGATCAAGGGGGGATTACAGCATCGTCCATCCCATTGATGATGTGAACCTTCATCAGTCGACGAACGATGTCTATCCGACTGCGCTGCGCATTGCTGTCATCCCGCTCCTGCGGCAGCTGGCCGAAGAGCTGGCTTCACTTCAGGAAGCGTTCCAGGTGAAGGAACATGAATATGCGGACCTGCTGAGACTTGGAAGGACCCAGTTGATGGATGCACTGCCGATTCTGGCGGGACAATCCTTCGGAGCCTATGCCAAGGCGGCTGCACGGGACCGCTGGCGGCTGTACAAGGCCGAGGAACGGCTGCGGGAAATCAATATCGGAGGAACGGCTGTAGGGACGGGGATGAACGCGCCGCTAACCTATATTTATACCATAGCTGATGAACTGCGCGAGCTAACGGGGCTGGGCCTTTGCCGGAGCGATTTTCCGATGGACGGGACTCAGAACATGGATGTGTTCGTGGAAGTATCCGGTCTGCTCAAGGCCGCAGCGGTCAATCTGCTGAAGATTTCCAATGACTTCCGGCTGCTGTCTTCCGGTCCTGCCGGAGGGATCGGCGAATATATTCTCCCGGCAGTGCAGGCGGGGTCTTCGATCATGCCGGGAAAGTAAACCCGGTCATCGCCGAGATGCTGGGCTCTGTGGCGATGAGGGTGATCGCGGAGGATACAGCTGTAACGCTGGCGGCTGCAAGCGGTCAATTGGAGTTGAACGCGTTCACCCCTGTACTTGCCGAGGCTTTATTGGAATCTCTGGAGCTGCTGCTGCACGGCATTCCGCTGTTCCGGGAACGCTGCTTGAGCGGCCTCAAGCTGGATGTACCCCGGTGCCGTGAGCATGTGGACCGTTCAGGAGTGCTGGCTGCCGCTACGATAACCTATCTTGGTTATGACAATGCTGCAGCACTTGCCAAGGCGGCAGCTGCATCCGGCCGTCCCCTGGAGCAACTGCTGGTGGAGGGCGGATGGATGACCGGGAAACAGATTCAAGAGGTGCTGCATCCGCTGGAGGTAACCAAGCCGGGAATTCCCGGCCGCAGCGGACAGTCCGGTGCTGAACATGGAAGGAGGCTCATCCCAGAATGAGCGTGAATGATACACCGCGTGGAGAAAGAGCGCATATCGCTGTTTTTGGCCGCCGTAATGCCGGCAAATCAAGTCTGACCAATGCGTTCTGCGGACAGGAAGTGTCGATCGTCTCCCCGGTAAGCGGGACGACAACCGATCCCGTGTACCGGCCTATGGAGCTGCTCCCGGCGGGTCCGGTCGTGCTGATCGACACTGCCGGACTGGACGACACGGGGGAACTTGGTGAGCAGCGTATCCGCCAGACGCTGCATGTTCTGAAAAAAACAGATCTGGCGCTCCTCGTGGTAGATGCAGAGGCGGGTGCGGGGGAGTTTGAGCGGGAGCTGCTCCAGAGATTGGCCGCGGCTGGAACAAATGTAATGATTGTATTAAACAAAATCGATAAAATCACATCTGACCCGCCGTCGCTCGAAGAACGGTGCAGCCAGTTGGCCTTGCGGCTGGAGGCCGGCTCTTCCATCCGGCTGTTCCCGGTCAGCACGATGAACGGAAGCGGAATCGGCGCGCTGAAGAGGGCGGCAGCAGACAGGCTCGCCCAGGAGGAGCAGCGTTTCCGGCTGGTCGGGGATCTGCTGAGCCCCGGCGATGTGGCCGTGCTGGTGGTGCCGGTTGATAAGGCTGCCCCGAAGGGCAGGCTGATTCTCCCTCAGCAGCAGACCATCCGCGATATTATGGAATGTGATGCATTGGCTGTGGTCACTAAGGAGCAGGAGCTGAGCCACACTCTGTCCCGATTGACCGGCAAGCCGCGTATTGTTATCACGGATTCACAGGTGTTTCTGAAGGTTCAGGCGGATACACCGCCGGATGTGCCGCTTACTTCATTCTCCATTCTGTTTGCCCGGTACAAAGGCGATCTTCCCCGGCTGGTAAGCGGTGCGCGCTCCATCACCAGACTGAAAGACGGTGACCGGGTCCTGATTGCCGAAGCCTGCACGCACCACCGCCAGTCTGATGACATCGGCTCTGTCAAGATTCCCCGCTGGCTGCGGGAGATCACGGGCCGGCAACTGTTGATCGACCACGCAGCAGGCAGTGATTTCCCGGCGGATCTGGAGCAGTATTCGCTGATCATCCACTGCGGTGCCTGTATGCTGAACCGCCGGGCAATGCTGCGGAGACTGGATGAAGCGGAGGCAGCCGGTGTGCCGATAGTCAATTATGGTGTGTTTATCGCCTATGTTCAGGGTGTTTTTCCCCGGGCCATTGAGATGTTCCCGTCGGCTATGCTGGCTTGGGAGAATGGGGGCTCCGGCAATGGCTGCGAAGCCGGAGGCCGGATACCATGTCCCTGCCCATAGTCTGAAGCAGGCGGCATCTGTTTTGAATTCAAGAGTAATGAGACTCTGATTAATTGGAATCTCATTACTCTTTTATTGTAGCCAATGGTGCTATTCCTTCGTGGGGTTAAGGCGGGTGTACTGTTTGCTAGCAGCGGGGGTGCGCGGTGGAATTAGTGAACTTAGATTAGCTTAAACCGATTAGCAGAAGTTACAAGCTGGAATTAGGAGCGGTAATTAAAGCAGATTCACGTGAAAGGTACGAATGGGCCAGGGCCTGGTTAGGGTTACTTATGCTTATTGTCCTGCGTGTTCGAATCGTATTCTGCTGTATGCCAGCTCAAAAAGCTGCGCTGCCCATTGAAGGGATGCGCAGCCGTTTTCAATTCCACTATCGATGAAAATGCCGCCTAAATTTGCAAATTAATTTTCTTTACGCCAGTCCCGGTGGAATACTCTGCTTTTTTGCATATTAGCCCCGGGGTCAGCTCTCTACCCGGCACATTCACGCTAGAACCGCAAATCCCTCTCCCCGCATGAATCCGCTGCAGCTGCTCACGGGTAGCTTTTCTGACGCCTTCCCGCGGAATGCGCTCCAGATTCTCGCGGATCGTCTGCTCACCGATGGCCCGCATTTCCTCATCGGCATAATCCAGCAGGTATTCCTGGAAGGTCATCAGCGAGTTGGGCTGGCAGACATTGTGAATCTGGCCCGATTTGGCCAGCTGCATAAAGCGGTCGCCGGTGCGGCCTTCCCTGTAGCAGGCTGTGCAGTAGCTGGGCACATAGCCGTCCTTGCACAGGCTTTTGATGATTTCCATCGGCGAGCGGTGGTCGCCGACAGTGAACTGCGGAGTATCCTCCTTGTTCTTATTGACACTATAGGCACCGACACCAGTCGCAGAACCCGCGCTGATCTGCGAGATGCCGAGTCTGATAATCTGATCGCGAAATTCAGAATCCTCGCGGGTGGACAGGATCATTCCGGTATAGGGCACAGCCATTCTCAGCACCGCAACGATTCTGGCAAAATCCGCATCGCTGACCAGATGGGGGTAATTGTCCAGATTCACGTTTTCGGCTGCACGCAGGCGGGGGACAGAGATTGTATGCGGGCCGCAGCCGAACGCCTGCTCCAGATGCTCCGCATGCTTCAGCATGGCAATAGTATCGTATTTATGGTCGTAGAGGCCATATAGAACCCCGATGCCGACATCGTCAATGCCAGCAGCCATGGCCCGGTCCATGGCCGTCGTATGCCAGTCGTAATCATGTTTGGGTCCTTCCGGATGGAAATTCCGGTAGCTGGGCCGATGGTATGTCTCCTGGAAAAGGATGTAGGTGCCGATTCCGGCTGCCGCAAGCCTCCGGTAATCTTCTTCTGTCGTTGCGGCGATATTGACGTTGATCCGCCGGATGCTGCCATTGTCCAGCTTGGTGTCATAGATCGTCCGGATGCAATCGATAATATAGTCGATAGAGCAGTTGCGGGGGTCTTCGCCGGCCTCCAGCACCAGTCTTTTATGTCCGAGAGCCTGCAGCACCTTGACCTCTTCGGTAATTTCAGCTGCATTCAGGCGGCTGCGCGCAAACTCCGAGTTGGAATGCTTGTATCCGCAGTATACACAATTATTAACACAATAGTTGCTGACATACAGCGGTGCAAACAGGACGATCCGGTTGCCGTATATCTGTTCCTTAATGCCCCGGGAGACCCGGTACAATTGCTCCAGCGTTTCCTTGTCCTCCACATGGAGCAGCACGGCTGCTTCCCGGGAGCTTAAGCCCTTGCAGGCCTTTGCTTTTTCCAGGATGGCGGCAATGATCTGCGGGTCGGATGCTGCATCCGAGCCATACTGCAGGGCTTCCCTAATCTCTTCGTCTTGAATAAAATCCGCTGTCCGGCGTTCATTCAGCTTGTTCACTCATATCCACTTCTTTCTGGATTATCTTTATGATCAGGACTTCATTGTTCCTGGAGAGAGCGGGAGAGATGCTTCAAGCTGTCGCCGCGTCCCATATCCACATGGAAGCCGGCGGACTTCACCCGCTGCTCCAGACAGAATCTGCACTGGGCGGATTCGTCGCCCGTACAGATTTTGTTATTGTAGAGCATATATTTGGCCCGTACGGACATAGGGGAGAGGTTGGGCATCAGGACATTCGCTCCAGCCTGCAGCGCCCGCTCCCGTCCGTTCGGATGGGCGGTCCCCATCGCCGTAGTCGCCGGAATCAGGGCATCCGGCACCATCAGCCGGGCCAGGGCAATCATGTCGAGTGTGTTCTCTACCGTTCCCGGCTGCTCGTCCCTCAGCGGAGTGTCCCGGTGCGGCAAAAAAGGTCCGATGCCGATCATATCCGGCTGCAGCTCCTGCAGATACAGCAGATCGTCCGCCAAATCGGCAGCGGTCTGCCCGGGCAGACCGACCATGAATCCCGCTCCCACCTGATAGCCGATCCGCTGCAGGGCACGGAGGCGGTCCCGGCGTTCCGCATATTCCATCGTAGGATGGAGTGCGCGGTACAGAGGGGCAGAGGCAGTTTCATGACGCAGCAAAAAACGGTCTGCACCCGCCGCGTACAGCCTTGTATAACTTTCATCATCCCGCTCACCGACCGACAGTGTCAGCGCGGCATCCGGGAACTGCTGTTTGACCGATGTGATCAACCGCACCAGCTTGTCCGTGGTATACCAGTCGTCTTCACCGCTCTGCAGTACAAACGTACGGTAGCCCAAGGCGTAGCCCTCACGGCAGCAATCGAGAATCTCTTCCGGCAGCAGCCGGTAACGGCTTAAGGTTCTATTCCCGGAGCGCAGGCCGCAGTACAGGCAGTTTTGTTTGCAGATATTTGAGAATTCGATTAGTCCGCGCAAGTAAACGGCGGTGCCGTAGGCTGTGATTCTTGCCTTATGGGCCAGATCATGCAGCCGCCTTCGGAGACCTCCTTCAAGATGGCTGATCAGATCCGCCAAATTCTGCTGGCTCACAGATCCGCCAGACGCTAATTGTTCCAATATCGGGTACGTTGCGCATCCCTCCCTCGGCTGTCCGACATAGTCACATAACGGCTGAACATGACTTGTAAATATTGTAACAAAAGTAAATTTACAGAACAGTGAGCTTTATGCTTGAAATTGCTTGTTTTATCTTTTCATTTCCAGTGGCCCCAGGTCGCTGATCCGCTCGGGATGTGTATACACATTGCAGGAATTCTGCCGGATGAAGCCTACCGCGGTGATCCCCAGCTGCTCTGCCAGTTCAACAGCCAGGCCCGTAGGAGCAGATTTGGATAAAATGATCTCACACCCGATTTTAGCCGCCTTGAGCAGAATCTCCGAGGAAATGCGGCCGCTGAAGGCGATGATCTGATTGCCGGGATCGATGCCTGTCCTCAGACAGTGCCCGTAAATTTTGTCCAGCGCATTGTGGCGTCCAATATCACTGCGGGAGAGCACGATCCCTTCCGAATTACAGAGTGCGGCACAGTGTACGCCTCCAGTCCGGTGGAACAGCTCAGCGCCGCTAAGCACCTCATCCATGAGGCGGAAGCAATCATCGAAAGTAAGCAGGGTATGAACTCCTGTTATACTTTTGGCGGTCCGTGCATCATTGATATAGACGAACCCGTGGCGGCTGGACCCGCAGCAGGAGGTGACATAACGTTTGGCAAAAAGCTGGCGGTGGAGCGGATTCCAACGGTCTGTAGTTACATGCACAAAGCCTTCTTCTTCCTGTGTCCACAGCTGCCGGATATCCTGCATTCCCCGGATAATGCCCTCCGATGCCAAATACCCGACAACCATATCCTCGATGTACTCCGGTGTGCAGACCAGGGTAACGAATTCTTCGCCGTTGATTTTGACGGTTACCGGTTGCTCTGCCACAATCGTATCCTCTTCCCGGCTGAGCCGGCCGCTGCGGTAGCGGATGATGCTTCCATGCTGCTCCGAATGCTGTTCCATGGTTATCCTCCGAATATGCAAAATTTAAGAAAAGTAAAAATAACTTAAAATGTTAAAAATTACTATCCTGCACATTCCTACTACAACACGTTTTCCAAAGTCTGTCAATTTCACTTCTCACAATTGGGGCTTCCGGACAAGATAAGGGGTTCCCTGGAGCTTGCCGCTGATATATTATATAGAAACAAACTTCTGGGTCAGAGAGAACCAGAGAAAATAGAGAGTAGGAGAATCCATATGTCGAGCTTATTGGAAATTTTGCATAAGGAAGTAGTTCCGGCGGAAGGGTGTACCGAACCGATTGCAGTTGCCTATGCTGTTTCCTTGGCGGCAGAGCTTCTTGAGGAAGAAATCACATCCATCCGGCTCCAGCTCAGCGGCAATATCATTAAAAATGCTATGGGGGTGGGCATACCCGGCACAGGGCAGACCGGACTCCCCATTGCGGCGGCACTCGGTGCGGTAGTGGGCCGTTCCCACAAAGAGCTCGAAATCTTGTCTAACCTGACACCGGCAGAATTGAAGCAGGCCAATGCGCTGCTGGACCGGGGGCTTTTGGAAGTAGAGTTGAAGGACACTCCCGAGAAACTGTATATCGAAGCTAAGGTGTACTCCCGGAATCATCTGGCGACAGCCATTATTGCCGGAGAGCATACCCATATAGAGTTTCTGGCTCTGGACGGGGAGAAGATCACTCCGCCAAAATCCAAAGCAGACTGCGGTAAGCCGGGGCGGGCGGATTCCGGCTATGCCGGTTCTGTTGACCGGATTTTTGAGTTTATCCATACGGTTCCTTTCGGGGATCTCAGCTTTCTTCTGGAAGGTGCCCGGATGAACAAAGCCATATCCGATGAGGGATTGCGGGGCAATTATGGCCTGCAGGTAGGCAAAAAGATGAGCCAGCAATCGGCGGTAAATTTGTTCGGCAATGATGTGGCCAGCCGGATCATCGCCGCGACGGCAGCGGCCTCCGATGCGCGGATGGACGGCAGTGCCATGCCGGTGATGACAACGGCCGGCAGCGGGAATCAGGGTATTGCCTGCACGCTGCCCGTGATTGCACTGGCAGAGCTTTTGGGCAAGGACGAGGAGAAGCTGGCACGGGCGCTCGCGCTGAGCAATCTGGTCACAGTCCACATTAAGCATTACATCGGGCGGCTCTCGCCGCTATGTGGTTCAGGGATTGCGGGCGGAGTGGGGGCGAACAGCGGGATTATTTATCTTATGGGAGGCAGCCTGGCGCAGATCAAGCATGGAATACAGAATACAATAGCTTCCTTGTCAGGCATGATCTGTGACGGCGCGAAATCAACCTGTGCGCTGAAAATTTCCACCTCCACCAATGCGGCCATCCAGGCAGCCACACTGGCGATGAACAACATCCCGCCAACCACGAAGGATGGTGTTATTTTCGATGAGGTTGAAGATACGATCCGCAACATGGAGCGGCTGGTTCAGGAAGGGCTGGCGGATACCGATACAGCGATATTAAATATCATGCTCTCCAAAGGCGGAGCGGTGTAGCAGCATATGCAAGACCGCCCGGTTCCCTGCACAGCAAATGGCAGGGACCGGGCGGTCTTTTTAGTACAATACCTCGATATTTTCTTCAGCCAGCCGTGTCAGCCAGGATTCCGCAGGCCGGCGGTCCGTAATGAGCACGTCAATGCTGCTAAGCTCCACCAGCCTGGTGAACGCTGTTTTGTCGAACTTGGTATGGTCGGCGAGAAGCACAACCTTCTGGGCCTGGCGCAGCATGTACTTCTTCAGCTCGCATTCCGGCTCGTTGGAATCCGTAACTCCCCGCTCCATATCAATGCCTTTGCAGCTGATGACTGCGGTGTCCACGTTGTAGCGCCGGATGGTATCATGGGCGACCGGCCCGACCAGTGACAGCGAACGGTGGCGCAGCGAACCGCCGGAGGATATGATATTCATACCTGAGCTGGCGAACTCATGCAGAATATTAATTGAATTTGTGATTACAGTCAGATTGTTTTTGTTGCCCAGCAGCTTTAGAAACTCAAAGGCAGTAGAGCTGGGGTCCACCATCAGGGTGTCTCCATCGTTAATCAGATCCAGCGCCTTAAGCGCAATATTGCGTTTCATATCAGTGTTAAGCGCATTGCGCGTCACAAAGGGCAAATCCTCATTGGTATGCCTGTTCAGCATCGCCCCGCCGTAAGTCCGGCTTAGAATGCCGTCCTTCTCCAGCTTTTCCAGATCCCGCCGGATCGTTTCTTCGGTTACCTCGAACATCCGGCTGAGATCGGAGACGAGCACCCTTTTGTCCTGATGCACAAGATCTATGATTTTTTTGCGTCGTTCGGCTGCAAGCATATGTATCACCTTTCCGGAGCTGTATGGAATAACTATAGACTTAAATATCTGTGTTTTGCAAGAAAATATGTGAAAATCACAGGAAATACATAGATGTTTCTTTGTGAAACAGACATTAAACAAATAAAAACAACATTATTTATATTTTATTTGTTGACAACAAAGATTTGTGGGGATACGATGAGGATGTTAATGCTTTGTTTGTAAGCGATACCTTTTTGAGGGGCGCCAGTGCCGGTCGGCTGTTTTGTACTCAGTGGCCAGCCTGAGGTGCCGCAGCCGCATAGAGCTTCCAGCTTGCGAAGAAGAACATTAACCGCTTTAACAAATTGCCTGGGAGGCTGGTCAATCAATGAGTACTCATGTCTATTATGTTCCGTCCACCAACATTATGGGAAAAGGCTGTCTGAAGGAAATTGGTCCTTACATTCAGGAATTGAAGCTGAAGAAGGCGCTTGTGGTCACCGACAAATTTCTGGTTAAGAGCGGCATCGCCGGCAAACTGCTGGCAGTACTGGATGAAGCGGGAATCCAATATGCCCTCTATGATGAAGTCAAACCGAACCCTACGTGTAAAAATGTCCATGACGGCTTAGCTTTCCTGAATGCGCAGGGCTGTGATTATCTGATCTCCATCGGCGGCGGCTCGCCGCAGGATACGGCAAAGGCCATCGGAATTATCGCCACCAACGGCGGGCATATCAAGGACTATGAAGGTGTGCACAAATCCAGGAACAAATCACTGCCGATTGTAGCAGTCAATACTACCGCAGGCACCTCTGCCGAAGTCACCATCAACTACGTCATCACAGATGAAGAACGCAAAGTGAAGATGGTTATGGTCGATAAAAACAGCATTGCCACCATTTCGGTCAATGATCCTGAGCTGATGATCGACAAACCGGCCGCACTAACTGCGGCAACCGGGATGGATGCGCTGACCCATGCCATCGAAGCCCTGGTTACTCCTGGAGCCTATCCGGTAACCGATGCTACCGCGCTTGCTGCGGTAGAGCTGATCTTCGCCAATCTGGCCCGGACGGTAAAGAACGGCCATGATATTGAGGCCCGGGAGCAAATGGTGTATGCGATTTTCCTCGGCGGATTGGCGTTCAACAACGCCGGACTTGGCTATGTGCATGCAATGGCGCACCAGCTTGGCGGCGTATATGATCTTCCGCATGGTGTATGCAATGCGATGCTGCTGCCTTATGTGGAAGAAGAAAACGCGAAACATGTGCCGGAGAAATTCAGAAGCATTGCCAAGGCTATCGGCCTCCAGGTTGAAGGCAAAAGCGATCAGCAATGTGCCGATTTCGTTATTGAATCGATCAAAGCACTTTCCAAGGAAGTCGGCATCCCTTCCAAATTATCAGAGCTTGGAGTAAATGAAGTCGATCTTGACCTGCTTGCGGAGAACTCGATGAAGGACGCTTGCGCACCCGGCAATCCGTTCATTCCCACCAAAGAAGAAGTGATCACCCTGTTCCGCAAAATTCTCTAGAACAACCTCTAAGTAAGGAGAGCTTCTATGAACAAACATATCGCCGTCGATATCGGCGCCTCCAGCGGCCGGCTGGTGCTGGGGACTCTTCAGGAGGGGAAGCTCAGCCTTGAGGAAATCCACCGCTTCAGCAATGGCTTCACAGAACGTGACGGCTCCTGCTTCTGGGATATTGATTATTTATTTGATCAGATTATCGTTGGACTCCGCCAGGCCAAAGCACTGGGCATCACGGAGTGTACGTTAGGCATCGATACGTGGGCGGTGGATTATGTACTCCTTGATGCGGCTGGAAGCCGCATCAAGGAGGTGTATGCCTACCGTGACCGCCGTACGGAGGGGGTTATGGAGGAAGTAGCCGCCATCCTTCCACCTGACACAGTGTATGCCAAAACAGGGATTCAGCAATTAACCTTCAATACCTTATATCAATTATATGCCCATGACCGCAAAGAGCTGGCCCAAGCGGATCAAATTCTGCTGGTGCCGGATTATCTCTACTATAGATTAGGCGGGCGGAAGATCAATGAGGTCACGAATGCCTCTACCACCCAACTGCTGAATTTACAGACGGGCGACTTCGACTCCGGGCTGCTGTCGTTTCTTCACTTGCGAAGAGAGCAGTTTGCCCCGCTGACAGCTCCGGGTGAGAGTCTTGGATTTGTCCAGGAATCGCTTGTCCGCCAGTATGATCTGCCCCGCTGCCAGTTGATCTGTGCAGCCACACATGACACCGCCTCTGCAGTGCTTGGTGTACCTGTGCAAAAAGGCCGGTCTGCAGCTTACATCAGCAGCGGCACCTGGTCGCTGCTGGGTGTGGAGCTTGACCAGCCGATCAACGATCCGAAGGCGATGGCGGCGAATTATACCAACGAATGGGGAGCCTACGGTACCTACCGGTTCCTCAAGAATATCATGGGCCTCTGGCTGATTCAGGAGGTGCGCAGGCTGGTCGGTGAACGCTACAGCTTCGCTGAGCTGGCCCGGCTGGCCGGAGAAGCTGAAGGCTTCCGCAGCCTGATCCCGTGCAACGCGCCGCGTTTCCTCAATCCGGGCAACATGATTGAGGAAATCCGCGCCGCCTGTGCGGAGAGCGGCCAGCCTGTCCCGGAAACACCGGGACAACTTGCACGCTGTATATTCGACAGCCTGGCTTTGTCCTACCGGAGTTATCTGCAGGAGCTGGAAGAGCTTACGGGAACAGCGGTGGAGGTGCTGCAAATTGTCGGCGGCGGGGCGAACAACGGGCTGCTGTGCCAGCTGACTGCCGATGTGGCCGGCAGAGAGGTGCTGGCCGGACCCACGGAGTCAACGGCACTGGGAAATCTCGCGGTTCAGCTGATTCATGCAGGCAGTGTAGCCAATATTGCCGAAGCCAGAGCGATCATCGGGAATTCTTTTCCCATGGCTTCATATACCCCGCGCCCTGTTCCGCAGCTGGAAGAGCTGCTGGACCGCTGGGAGGCCCTTCACCACCATTAGGGAGCAGATGCTCACCACACTTTTAGGAGGTTGCAGCATGGATCAGAACATCATCAATAGTTATAACGAGGCCAAGAAAGTCTATGCAGCCCATGGAATCCATGTGGATGAAGTATTGGAGAAGCTGGCGCAGATCAAAATTTCATTGCACTGCTGGCAGGGCGATGATGTCAAAGGGTTTCTTTTTAAGGATAAGGAGCTGAGCGGGGGCATTGCGGTAACCGGGAGCTATCCTGGACGCTCCGGTACACCGGATGAGCTGCGCAAGGATTTGGAGAAGGCCTTGTCGCTGATTCCGGGCAAACACAAGGTGAATCTGCATGCCATCTATGCGGACACGGATGAACAGGTGGATCTGGATGAACTGGAGCCGCGCCATTTTGCGCCTTGGGTCGAGTGGGCCAAGGAACAGGGGCTGGGTCTGGATTTCAATCCGACCTGCTTCTCCCATCCCAAAGCGGCAGACGGCTTCACCTTAAGCCATGCGGACGAGGAGATCCGCAGCTTCTGGATCCGGCATTGCAAGGCTTCGCGCCGGATTGCTGAATATTTTGGCCGCGAGCTGGGGCAGCCCTGCGTGACGAATTTCTGGGTGCCGGACGGCTATAAGGATACCCCGGTGGACCGGCTGGCTCCGCGCATGCGCCTGAAGGAATCGCTGGATGAAGTGTTCAGTGAGGAGATTGATCCGAAGTTCAACATAGATGCGGTAGAAAGCAAGCTGTTTGGAATCGGTTCAGAGAGTTATGTTGTTGGTTCTCATGAATTCTATATGGGCTATGGGCTGACCCGGGGCAAGGCGATCTGCCTGGATGCCGGACATTTCCATCCGACCGAAGTCATTTCCAATAAACTGTCCTCCATTCTGATGTTCAGTGAACAGCTGCTGCTGCATGTCAGCCGGCCGGTCCGCTGGGACAGCGACCATGTCGTCACCATGGATGACGAGTTGCTCGAAATCGCCCGCGAGCTTATCCGTGGAGATTTGCTGGGCCGCACGAATATCGGCCTGGACTTTTTTGACGGCAGCATCAATCATATCGCCGCATGGGTCATCGGCACACGCAATACCATCAAGGCACTGCTGCGGGCCATGCTGGAGCCGGTGGCCGAGCTGAAGGCGGTTGAGCTGGCTGGAGATTATACCTCCCGTCTGGCCCTGGCCGAGGAATTCAAGTCCTATCCGTTCGGTGCCGTCTGGGATTATTACTGTGCCCAGCAGAATACACCTGTCCGCGAGCAGTGGCTGGCTGAAGTGAAGCGCTATGAGCAGGAAGTGCTGGCTGCAAGATAAGGGCGGCTGCGGCCGGAAGTCCGAGCCTTCGTATATAAAGGAGAGAACACATATGAGCACATCCGTAATTGAATCCAAAGGTTATATCGCAAGCGTGGAAGCGCCGTTTATCCGGGAGATGTCTGAAATCACCCACCACATGTGGTCACTGGGCTGGGATGAGCTGAACGGCGGCAATGTGAGCTGCCTGCTGGATGAAGAAGAGGTAGCCAAATATATTAGCATCCGGGAGCCGCTGCGGACGATTAAGCTAACTTTTCCTGTACAGGAGCTAGCCGGTAAATATTTCATTGTCACAGGTTCGGGCAAATATTTCCGCAACGTGATCAAAGATCCCGAAGCGAATCTCGGTGTGCTGCGTGTCAGCGGCAGCGGGGAGAGCGTAGAAGTGCTGTGGGGTCTCCGGAACGGCGCAGTGCCGACGAGCGAGCTGCCTTCACATTTTATGAGCCACATTGAACGGCTGAAGGTAGATCCGTCACACCGCATTGTGCTGCATACCCATGCCACGAATGTCATCGCCATGACCTTCACCCATGACCTGGATGAGCTGAAATTCACCAAAACCCTGTGGCAAATGTGCACCGAATGCCTCGTCGTCTTCCCGGACGGGGTCAGCGTCATTCCTTGGATGGTTCCGGGCAGCAGTGAAATCGGCCGGGCAACCGCCGACAAAATGAAAGATTACCGCGTAGTGATCTGGCCGCAGCATGGCATTTTTGTTACCGGTGCAACGATGGATGCAACCTTTGGCCTGGTGGAAACGATTGAAAAAGCGGCAATTGTCTACAACCTGATCGGCGGCAGAGAAATCAAGCAGAAGATCACGGACCGGCAGCTGGCCGATTTGGCTGCGGCATTCCGCGTGACCCCAAAAGCCGGGATTTTGGAAGTATAGAACTTATTTAGAGCATACACAGATTATCTTTGATTTAAGAGCCGGGATAAGCAGGTAACTGCGGTGTCCCGGTTTTTTATGGATAAATATGGGATACCTCATTTGCTTTTGCCCGCTGCAAAAGGCATAATATGCTTACTTAAAGTAATTATATTGTGAAATGGAGGCTGGATATGAACACCGATAAATTGTTTGCCCCTTTTCAGGCAGGAAGCCTGACACTTGCCAACCGTATCGTGATGGCCCCTATGACCCGTGTGTTTTCGCCCGATGGCGTTCCGGGTGAGGATGTTGCTGCTTATTACCGCCGCCGTGCCGAAGGCGGAGTCGGATTGATTGTTACAGAAGGGACGGCCATCAATCATCCTTCAGCCGTCAGCCACCAGAATATCCCGAATATCCACGGTGAAGCCTCGCTGAAGGGCTGGGCAAAAGTGGTGGAAGAGGTTCATGCTGCCGGGGGCAAAATCGTTCCGCAGCTCTGGCATGTCGGCATGGCCCGTACCATTGGCGAGCTGCCGAATGTGGACGCGCTGCCGGTCGGTCCTTCCGGGCTGAACCTGGCCGGTGAGAAGATTACAGAACTGATGACCAAGCAGGAAATCAGCGGGATTGTCGCTGCTTTTGCGCAGGCAGCGGCGGATGCCAAGGCTGTGGGCTTTGACGGCATTGAGCTGCACGGGGCGCATGGATATCTGATCGATCAATTTTTCTGGAGAAAACCAACAAACGCACCGATGAGTACGGCGGCGACCTGGAGGCACGGACAACGTTTGCCGTTGAAATCATCGATGCATGCCGCCGTGCGGTAGGGCCGGATTTCCCGATCATTCTCCGTTTCTCGCAGTGGAAGGCCGGGGACTATGCGGCCAAGCTGGCACAGACGCCGGAGGAACTGGCCCGGTTCCTGACTCCGCTAAGCAATGCAGGCGTAGACATTTTCCACTGCTCCACGCGCCGTTTCTGGCTGCCGGAATTTGAAGGCTCCGAGCTGAATCTGGCCGGATGGACGAAGAAAATCACCGGCAAACCTACGATTACCGTAGGTTCGGTAGGGCTGAACAGTGAGTTTGGTTCCGCAGTAACAGAACAAAATGAAGAAGACAATCTGGACCGGCTGATGGAGAAGCTGGAGAAGGCAGAGTTCGATCTTGTAGCTGTCGGCAGAGCACTCATTAGTGATCCTGCATGGCCAGCCAAGGTGCAGAGCGGCCAAAAAGACGAAATTATTGCTTTTACTCCCGAAGCGACGAGAACACTTTATTAATCATACAAGCAGGATAACAGCTTTGCCTTGAAAACCGCCCCCGAACAGGGCGGTTTTTTGATCAATTGTTCCATTCATGGAGAATCGCAGCTTTGAGTTCGCGGGTCCAGTGCGGCTTGCTTCAGCATATGACGGCGAGGGTAGGCCGGAGGCGGCCGATTCAACAAATATAATGGCCTGCCGCCCACCGATTACCGGAATGGCTGATTTATGCTATAATTTTTACTTGAGTATTACAAAATTAGCCTTGCAAATGCTGCAGAGCTTCATGAATAAAGGACGTGAAACCATGACGACGGAGAATAACTCACCGGACTTAAAATCCGGCAAGGGTGGTTCGAAGGATTACTCCAAGTATTTTGATTTCTCTGATGCCAAAGTCATCAGTGAGGAAGAAGGCAAGACGACCTACCGGATCAAGGGCCGGACGGTTCAGATCAACTCCAACCCGGATTACAAGGAAGGCAAACGCCGGGGCAAGCAGGATATAGAGGTTATTGATTTCGACAATGCGGAAACGAATAAGATTATGGAAGAGTTCAGAGAGATCAACCGCCACAAGCAGCATTATTACTCGATAGCCACCTACGGCTGCCAGATGAATGAGCATGATACCGAGACCATGAAGGGGCTTCTGGAGCAGATGGGCTACCTGGGCACCGAGGACCGCAACATGGCGGACATCATTCTGCTGAACACTTGTGCTATCCGTGAGAATGCCGAAGATAAGGTGTTCGGGGAGCTTGGCCATCTCAAAAATCTGAAGCTGGAGAAGCCGGGCCTGCTGCTTGGGGTCTGCGGCTGCATGTCCCAGGAGGAAGGCGTGGTCAACCGGATTATGTCCAAGCACGGCTTCGTGGATATGATCTTCGGCACCCATAACATTCACCGCCTGCCGCAGCTGGTCAAGGAAGCGTATTTCAGCAAAGAACTGGTCGTGGAGGTCTGGTCGAAGGAAGGCGACATTATTGAGAACCTGCCGAAAAAACGGGAGGGCATGCGCGCCTGGGTGAATATCATGTACGGCTGCGATAAATTCTGCACCTATTGCATCGTGCCGTTCACACGGGGCAAAGAGCGCAGCCGCCGGCCTGAAGACGTGATTGCCGAGATGCGGGAGCTGGCCCGCCAAGGCTTCAAGGAAGTCACTCTGCTGGGGCAGAATGTAAATGCCTACGGCAAGGATTTCACAGATATAGACTATACATTCGGGGACCTGATGGACGATATGCGGAAGATCGATATTCCCCGCATCCGCTTCATGACCTCGCATCCCCGTGACTTTGACGATAGATTGATTGAGGTGCTCGGCAAAGGCGGCAACCTGACGGAGCATATCCACCTGCCGGTGCAGTCGGGAAGCACAGCCGTGCTGAAGAAAATGAGCCGTAAATACAGCCGCGAGACGTATCTGGAACTTGTCCGGAAGATCAAGGCGAGTGTCCCGGACGCCGTGCTGACGACCGATATTATTGTCGGTTTCCCCGGCGAAACCGAAGAGCAGTTCGAAGAGACACTGTCGCTGGTGCGCGAAGTGGGCTATGATATGGCATATACCTTCATTTATTCCCCGCGCGAAGGGACGCCGGCAGCCTCGATGGAGGATAATGTGCCGCCAGAGGTGAAGAGTGAACGCCTGCAGCGCTTGAATGATCTGATTAAGGAGCAGAGCCGGGTCAGCAATGACCGGATGCTTGGCGAGACCGTCGAAGTGCTTGTGGAAGGCGAGAGCAAAAACAATTCGAATGTGCTGTCCGGCCGCAGCCGGGCCAACAAGCTGGTGCATTTTGAAGGGCCGAAGGAGCTGATCGGCACCTTTGTGCAGGTTAGAATTACGGATACGAAGACATGGTACATCAAGGGAGATTGCGTGGCAGAGGCCGTGTCAATTCTATAATCATAGAGGAATGGGGCGATAGCAGTGAGCCAGGAAGAACCGCGTCTGAACGATTACGGCATGCAGACCTACAATACCCGTGACCTGATTGTGCGGGAGGATATCATGGGCAAAGCCAAGGAGCTTGCTTCACTCATTTCCACCAGCGAGGAAGTGAAGCACTTCCAGCAGGCTGAACAAAAGATTCAGAATCATGAACGGGTGCAGAGCCTCATTTCAGCCATCAAGAAGAAGCAGAAAGAGATTGTGGCCTTCGAAAGCTTTAAGAACAAGGAAATGGTCGCCAAAATCGAGCGCGAAATTGAAGTGCTGCAGGATGAGATCGACGAAATTCCGGTTGTCAATGAGTTCCAGCAGAGCCAGAGCGACATCAACTATCTGCTGCAGCTGGTGATTTCTGTGATCCGGGACACCGTCTCCGAGAAAATCAATGTAGAAGCGGGTACGGAAGCTCCTCCTTCAACCTGCGGGGATTAAATCAAGAATGCAACCAATTATTAAATAAGCAGCGGCAAAGGATGATTCATTGTGAGCGAGAACGAGGAACAAACCTATAACGTCAAAAAATACCGCACACCGGATGGGGTTCCGGCCGATATCGTCATGTTTACGCTAACCAAACGCGAGCGGAAGACCGTCACCAAGACACTTCCGCTGCGCGAACTGAAGGTGATGCTGGTCAAACGCAAAAAATGGCCATATGCCGGGATGTGGGCGCTGCCGGGGGGCTTTTGCCAGGAAGATGAATCCATCTATGATGCCGCAACCCGTGAGCTGAAGGAAGAAACCGGTGTGGACGGCGGACATCTGGAATATCTGGGTGTCTACAGCAAGCCTGGCCGCGATCCGCGCGGGTGGATTATCAGCCATGCGTTCTTTGCGCTGGTGGAGGAATGGATGCTGGAGCACAGACAAGCTTCCGATGATGCGGGAGAGGTGGGGCTGTTCACGCTGCAGGAAGCGCTTGAGGAGCTTGAGCTCGCTTTTGACCACCATGACATTATTACCGATGCCTACCTGCGGATTCAGCAGCAAATGCTGCAAACGACGATTGCCCGGCAGTTTCTGCCGCACCATTTCACACTAAGCGAGCTGTATCAGGTGATCCAGACGGTCGTGCCTGAATTCAAGGAGCCTAATTTTATCCGCAAAATCACTTCAACCCGCAGCCGTCAGGGTATATTAAAAGAAGTACGGGATGAAGCCGGCAATCCGGTCAGCTCCAACCAGTATTCGCAGCGTCCGGCACAGCTCTATATGTTCACGGATCATGAGCCTTTGTTATCCATCTATACTTAGGAGGTACCGGAATGAGAGCCTTGATCGTAATTGACTTCACCAATGATTTTGTGGACGGCAGCCTGCCGGTGGGACAGCCCGCTATTGATATCGCACCACGGATCAGCGAACTGACACAGGCGTTCGTAGACAGCGGCGACTATGTTGTGATGGCGGTGGATCTGCACGAGGAGAATGATCCTTACCATCCGGAGGCCAAGCTGTTCCCGCCGCATAATCTGCGGGGCACCGCAGGCCGCGAGCTATACGGCAGCCTCAAAGACGTTTACGAACAGAACCGCGATTCCATCTATTGGATGGACAAAACGCGCTACAGTGCCTTTTGCGGCACGGACCTTACGCTGAAGCTGCGTGAACGGGGCATTACTGAACTGCACCTGGCCGGAGTCTGCACGGATATCTGTGTCCTCCATACGGCAGTGGATGCCTATAACAAGGGTTTCAGCATTGTCGTTCACAAGGATGCCGTGGCCAGCTTCAATCCGGAAGGGCATCTCTGGGCGCTGGGACATTTCAGCGGAAGTCTCGGAGCGAAGGTAGTCAGAGAAGAATAGCTAGGAGATGAGGATTTGAGGAGAGAACTTGCTCTACATACAGACAAATATCAGATCAATATGATGTACGCCCACTGGGTGAATGGAAGCCATAAGCGGAGAGCGGTGTTCGAAGCCTATTTCCGCAAGCTTCCGTTCGGCAACGGCTTTGCCGTATTCGCCGGGCTGGAGCGCATCACCCAATATATCTCTGAGCTGCGTTTTACGGAAGAGGATATCCGCTACCTGTCGGAGCAGGAAGAGAACTATGCGCCTGCTTTTCTGGAGGAACTGCTGCAGTTCCATTTCCAGGGCAGTATCTATTCCATGAAAGAGGGGGCGCTGGTTTTCCCGGATGAACCGCTGGTCCGGGTTGAGGGCACCATCATGGAGGCGCAGCTCGTAGAGACGGCCATCCTGAATTTCATGAACTACCAGACCCTGATCGCCACCAAGGCATCCCGGATTAAGCAGGTGGCCCCGAAGGATACGCTGCTGGAGTTCGGGACCCGGCGCGCGCAGGAAGCAGATGCGGCTGTCTGGGGCGCCCGCGCGGCTTATATAAGCGGCTTTCATGCCACCTCGAACATGCTTGCCGGCAAGAAATTCGGCATTCCCACCAAGGGCACCCATGCCCATTCCTGGGTACAGAGCTTTGCCAGCGAGCAGGAGGCCTTCGATGCGTATGCCAAGGTGATGCCGGATGGCGTTACCCTGCTGGTGGATACCTTTGATACCCTCCGCAGCGGTGTGCCGCATGCGATCAATACAGCGAAGATGCTGGAAGCGGCGGGCAAGCGGATGAACGCCATCCGGCTGGACAGCGGTGACTTGGCTTATTTGTCCATTCAGGCGCGTAAAATGCTGGATGAGGCAGGTTTGGACTATGTGAAGATCGTAGCCTCCAATGATCTGGACGAAAATACGATCATGAACTTGAAATCGCAAGGAGCGGCAATTGACACATGGGGTGTCGGCACACAGCTCATCACAGCCTCAGACCAGCCTTCCTTGGGCGGTGTGTACAAGCTTGTCGAGATTGAATCGCCTGCCGGTGAAATGGTGCCGACGATCAAGATATCCTCCAACCCGGAGAAAGTATCTACGCCCGGCAAAAAGGAAGTCTTCCGGATCGTCGGCCCCAAAGGCAAGGCCTTGGCCGATTACATCAGCTTCCCTGGCGAGCAGGAACCGCGCAGCGGTAGACGCTTGAAGCTGTTCAATCCGCTGCATCCGTATCTGCAGAAATATGTGGAGAAATACGAGGCGGTATCGATGCTGGAACCGATTTTTGTGAACGGGTTCCAGGTCTACAAGCTGCCGGTGCTGGATGAAATCCGCCGTTACCATCAGGAACAGATTGATTTGTTCTGGCCGGAGTATTTGCGCAAGCTGAATCCCGAAGTGTACCGTGTGAATCTGAGCGAATTGGTTTGGACCCGCAAACAGCAGCTGATTGCCGAGCATATGATGACGGATCTGAACGATGGGCCGAACTCTGAAATATAAGCTGGGCCAGGATTTGAGGGCTGTCGCTGTAGGAGAATCTCTTACAGGACAGCTTTTTTTAAAAGAATTTATATGTTTTGTTTTGGGAGAAGAGAAGTTTCCCCCAATCTTTGGACGAACTTGTAACGAGCAACGGCAGAAATGCCGTTGTCGGAGTGCCCAAGGCCGAGTTCTGAGGGATTCGCCGGTCTAGATATCCTAATTCCAGCCAGCATTCGCTTACCGGCGTCTTCGTCAGGCGTGATAGTTGGAAAAAGGGAACTTATTTTTCCGGAAATCAAGAAATCCTGAGATTGAAGTGGAAAAAGTAAACCTAATCACCCATGGCCTGGCGGCCACCGTCGGTCATGAAAATCAGGTGAAGTCAGAGTGAATATTTGGTAAAATTGTGCCGTGGATCAGAGGTCGATTCAATATTGGTGAAACATCCCGAAACCTAATCTGACCCACTGCAACGACGAGGATCGCCGAGTGTTGCCACGAGCACGTGTATAAAATTTTATCTCTTTAGGTTGCATGATCCACGCATACTTTTGGCTTGGAGGTAGGGAATATGGATGCCATTCGTGAACGTTGTGCCGGGTTGGATATTCATCAGGAGACAGTGGTGGTTTGTCTGCTGAGTGGCCCTCTGGAGAAGAAACCCAGGTCGGTGACCGAGACGTTTGGAACCACAACCCGTGAGCTTTTGAGGTTACAGGAGTGGCTGGAGCAGCAGGGATGTACCGAGATTGCCATGGAAAGTACAGGGGTCTTTTGGAAACCCGTATGGAACATTCTGGAGAGCACCTGTACGATCACGCTGGCCAACCCGCATCATATCCGCAATATGCCCGGGAAGAAGACTGACGTCAAGGATGCCGAGTGGATCGCCAAGCTCCACCGTTGTGGCTTGATTGAGGGAAGCTTTGTCCCGGACGAGCCCATCCGCGATTTGCGTGACCTTACCCGGTATCTGCGCAAACTGAAGCAAAACGCGACGCAAGAAAAGAACCGGATTCACAAAATTCTACAAGATGCCAACATTAAACTGACCACGTATGTCTCCGATCTTTTTGGCGTTTCCGGGCGTGCGCTACTGGACTCGATGGTGAATGGCGAAGTGCTGGATGTGCATGAGATCCGCAAGCTGGTTCATACCCGGCTGAAGATGAAGGTGCCTTCCCTTGTGGAGGCATTGAACGGCCGACTGCGCCTGCATCACCGGAAGATGATCCGGCGTCATTTGGAACATTTGCAGTATCTGGAGAGTGAAATCCAGACGTTGGAAGCTGAAATTGAGGAACTGGTGCAGCCATACATGAAGGAAATTGAACTGCTGGATACCGTTCCAGGCGTGAGCACCGATGCGGCGGCGAGCATCGTGGCGGAACTGGGTACCGACATGTCTCCTTTTCCAAGCGAAGCCCACCTGGCCTCTTGGGTGGGGGTGTGTCCAGCCAACCATGAGAGTGCCGGTAAAAAAAAGTAAAAAGAACAAACGCGGGAACCGAGTTCTGAAAGCCGTACTCGTCCAGTGTGCTTGGGCGGCGAGTAAGTCCAAGAATAATCGGCTTTCCGCCATGTACAGTCGGATCGTGAAACGGGCAGGAAAACAGAAAGCCATCATCGCATTAGCCCATGCGATGATCCGAATCATGTATGTGATGCTTCGGGATAAAGTCCCCTATACAGAGCTCGGGACGGAATATCTGAACACCCCAGAGCAGACCGCAAACTACCTGATTAAAAAACTTCAAAAGCTAGGCTACCAAGTGGAACTGACACCTACCACATGATAACCACTTTTTAAAAAAATGAAGTTCCGATTTAGAGAATCTTTAAAGCGAAACTCACTTTCGAGCTGTGAAGCGGAAAAGTTATTTTCGTATAAATTGGGCCACATTTCTGGTCCAATGGCGAAATGGGCTGAATTAGTGATCCTTTTTCCACTTCATCTGCCCGAGGATAGGGTACTCCGGCAAATTAGTTGACCTTTTTCCACTTAAAGAGTTGCCGTAGAATTCAAGGTGAATCGTTCTCCAGGTAACGTTAGAAGCAAGACGGCTGCACTGTCCCTTGGAGGACGGCACAGGTGTTTTTGCTCTAAGATAAGAATTTTATAGGTTTTGGGGGAAGCGACTTCCCTCTTATTTCATTGTATAGGAAATTATATAGTGTAAAAAAGTGTGGATATCTTGGAAGCCTCACAGGATATAAGCGATGCAGGGGAATTGGGCTCCATCCGCGGACTGTAGCGGACTGAGGAGCCCTTATTTTGCCAAAAATCTTACTTTTTCAGCGGATACGGACTCAGGAGTCGTTATATCATTTATGGAGCCTGGAATAAAGGGGAAAGGGACAAATAAAGGCATCTCAGTCCGTTTGTCCTGCGGAATAGACGAATCTTCTATTTATAACGGCTTTCCGGTCCGTAACGGCTGCGGATAGATCGCGAGGAGTACAACGGTCCGTCTTCAGCATGCCCCCGTTAATTTTGGAGCGGTGGCGAATCCCTGCGGCCGTAAGCCCAATGTTGTTATTCACCTGCCAGGGTAATTTTGTTCTATACGTATTGACACTGATAGATTGGAATAATATATTAATTATGTACTTATTTGCAATTTCGTTGTGTGTAGGACTCTTCTTTTTTTGCTGCAAAAGTTAAAGCGCTTTAACTTTTTCGCGCTGCAAGCTGCCAATCAGATGCTGCCAGGGAGGTGAGGAACCAGACTGCATTACCGATTATCCGAAATGTTACTAACAAAGGGTATGCTTCCAGGGTGAGTTTGCACAAAGCTTTTTGAAGCTGAGGTCTACCAAACTTTGAGGAGTGATTGATGATGAAAAATCAAGGGAAGCGTATGTGGCACTGGAAATCTTTCGTATTGTTATGTCTGGCGATCTTTATCCTGCCTGCGGGCTCAGCATTTGCAGCAGTGAACAAACCGTTTCCCCAGCATACCACGTATACTGGCGGGACGATCAAACCGGATAATGTGACGCAAACGGTGATGGACAATGCGGTGAAGACCAAATGGGATGCATGGAAGGCTGCATATCTCAAACCTGCCGGCACCGGCAAATATTATGTCAAATATAACTCGGCCGGGGAAACGGTATCTGAAGCACACGGCTATGGCATGCTGTTCACGGTGCTGATGGCCGGTTACGACAGCAACGCCCAGACGTATTACAACGGCCTGTATAACTATTATACTGCGCATCCCAGCTCCATCGACCCTTATCTAATGTCCTGGAAACAAAACAGCAGCTTTCAGAACATTGAAGGCGAGGATTCCGCGACCGACGGAGACATGGACATCGCCTTCTCGCTGCTTCTCGCCCATAAACAATGGGGAAGCAGCGGTACGGTCAACTATCTGCAGGCAGCCAATAATATCATTAACGCCATTATGGATAACGAAATTAATCAGAGCCAGTGGACGATCCGGCTCGGGGATTGGGCTAACAGCGGCACGTACAATACGGCCACACGCCCGTCGGACTTTATGCTGAATCATCTCAAAGCCTTCCAGGCGGCGACGGGAGATTCCCGCTGGCAGAACGTGACGGACAAAACTTACACCATTATTAACAGCCTTTACAGCGGATACAGCTCCAGCACCGGACTCCTGCCTGACTTTGTCGTATATTCGGGAGGCGTCTACAAGCCGGCGGCAGCGGGCTTCCTGGAAGACGCAAATGACGGAAATTACAACTATAACTCCTGCCGGACGCCTTGGCGCATTACAACGGATTACCTGCTTACCGGAGATAACAGAGCCTTGAACCAGTTGAATCAGATGAACAGCTGGATCAAATCGAAGGTCAACAGCGCCCCGGGAAATATCAAGGACGGCTACAAGCTGAACGGCTCCACATTCGGAAGCTACAACAGCGGAGCTTTTTACGCTCCCTTTGGCGTCAGTGCAATGACTTCCGCATCCAATCAGGCTTGGCTGAATTCACTCTGGAGCCATACCTCCGGCAGTGCTGCGGAAGACTATTATGAAGACAGCATCAAGCTGTTCTCGATGATCGTAATGTCCGGCAACTGGTGGACTTACTAATTGAAGAGTCGGCGATGAAGCACAAGCCCGTCCGGCAGCGGACGGGCTTTTTTGAATTCGGGCGGGACATGTTTCAAGCCTGTGATATTTATCATGTTTTATGTGACAAATTTAACATCTTAATTTTTAATTTTATTGCTAAATTAAGGGTGACATTAGTTCCACATTCGACTTGGGAAATGCAATTTGACACATATTGTTCACAATTTGTCGTTTTTATGGCAGATTATCTTCTATTAAAGTAACGCAGCACTGTCGCGTATAAAGAAATCGATTGAAATCCATAAATTATTGTGATTCCCCAAGCGTGGAAAATGCAAGATTTGTCACTTCGCGACCTGCGAAATCAAGTTACAATCGTTGAAAAAGTCATAAGGATGTTATTCTACTTGACACTTAGAAAGGGGTTTTGTCGGTGGTACAATTACCAATCGTTAACGATCTTGGATTTTTCGAGATTCGTCTGGAATCCATTGGAGGCTTGGGAGCGAACCTGGCAGGCAAGATGCTCGCGGAAGCGGGAGTGGTCGGCGCAGGGCTGAACGGTGTCAGTTTCTCGTCTTACGGCTCGGAGAAGAAGGGGTCTGCCGTTAAGGCGCATATCCGCTTCTGTGATCTGAACACGCCTATCCGCGATACTTCGCCGGTAGAACGTCCGCATGTTGTGGGCGTGTTCCATGAAGCGCTGGCCAAGACCGTCAACGTGACCAGCGGTATCCTTGAGCACAGCACGGTACTGGTAAATTCGGCCAAATCGCCGGAGGAGCTGAAGGAGCTGCTGAAGATGAAGGCCGGAACCATTGCCGTGATCGATGCAACCAGCATTGCCCTGAAAGAGAAGAACCGTGTAAATATGGCGATGCTGGGCGCGCTGTTCCGGCTCTGTCCGTTTCTCGATACCGAAACCATGAAGGGCGTTATTGAGAAGTCCCTCGGCAAAAAATATCCGCAGGCTGTACAGTCGGCCATTTCGACGTTTGAGCGCGGTTATAATGAAGTGGAATTTATGCAGTTTGAGCTGGCTGCCGGTGACAGCATGCCTGAATATGTCCGTTCCGATATTGGTGTTCTGGGTTACGACACTCAGCCGATGGGCGGCTCGATTATTAATCCGGGCAGCACATTCCTGAAGAATCTCAGCATTTCACGCTCCGGTATGCTCCCGGCGTTTGATCTCGAAGCGTGCATTCACTGTGCCCAGTGCGATACGGTTTGTCCGGATCAGTGTTTTGTATGGGAGGAACGGGTTGACCGCAAGGGCCGTTCGCAAATGTACCTGACAGGCATCGATTATCAATATTGCAAGGGCTGCCTGAAATGTGTGGGCGCATGCCCGACCTCGGCGTTGTCAAGCCAGCGCGAGAAGGAAGGCTATGCGGACAGCCATACGGTGCACCACCAGTTTGATCTGATTACCCAGGCCTAATACTCGGAAGAAAGGTGGAATGAATAATGGCTATCGATTATGAAAAAGAAGTAGGCTCTGCCAAAGTGGAGCAGAAATTCCTATATGAATCCGGCAACGAAATGGCTGCTTATGCCGCCCATCAGATCAACTATCATGTGATGGGTTATTTCCCGATCTCGCCATCGACTGAGGTTGCCCAGTTCCTGGATACCATGAAAGCCAGCGGGCAGCATGACATCATGCTTGTTCCTTCAGATGGTGAGCATAGCTCAGCGGGGATCTGTTACGGCGCATCGACGGCGGGCGGACGTGTATTCAACGCAACCAGCGCCCAGGGTTATATGTTCATGCTGGAGCAAATGCCTGTACAAGCAGGTACACGCATGCCTATGGTCATGAACCTGATCTGCCGTTCGATCTCAGGCCCGCTCAACATTCACGGCGACCACTCTGACTTGTATTTTGCCCTGAACACCGGTTGGCCGATTCTGATGTGCCGGGACCCTCAGTCTGTCTACGACATGAACCTGATGGCCCTGAAGCTGGCTGAGCACGCGAAGGTCCGCCTTCCGGTCATGGTCGCTTCCGACGGCTATTTCACGTCCCACCAGAAGCGCCGTGTCCAGGCTTTTGCCCACCGCGAAGATGTTCATAAGTTCGTAGGCGAGCAGCCCCCTGTGGGCTTCACAGACACACTGGACCGCAACAATCCGGTAACTGTCGGCCCGTACATGAACGAGCCTGATTATATCAACAACCGTTACCAGCAATCCGTTGCCATGTATAATGCCGGAGAAGTCTTTGAAGAGATTGCCCAAGAATTTGCCGAGCTGACCGGACGCTATTATCCGATGATCGAGCAGTACCGGATGGAGGACGCCGATGTTGCCGTGTTCCTGATGAACTCCGCATCGGAGATTATCAAGGATGTGGTCGACCAGCTCCGCCAGCAAGGAATCAAAGCCGGAGCCATCTCCCCGAACATGATCCGTCCGTTCCCGCAGAAGCAAATTGCTGAAGCGCTGAAGAATGTGAAGGCTATTACGGTTGGGGACCGTGCGGATTCGGTCGGCGGACACGGCGGCAATATGGTCAACGAAATCAAGGCGGCGCTGTTCACATATGGCAACACCACTACCAAGGTAATCAGCCGTATTTACGGCCTGGGCGGCAAAGACTTTTACGCCGAGGACGGACATCATTTCTTCCAATTGGCAATGGATGCAGTAGTTGCTGACCGGGTGGACATTCCGTTTGATTACTACGGCCACAATCCGGGAACGCCGGACAAAGCGCCTAAGCGTCTGCTGAAGCCGATGAGTTTTGAATCCCTGAAGACAGGTCTCATCACTGTGAAGCAGAATGAAGAGACAGGCAAGCTTAGCGTAAGGGTTCCGCCGGTCCGCAGCCTGATGAAGAAACCAAGACGCTTGTCACCGGGACATGGCGCATGTCCGGGCTGCGGCATTTTCTCCGGCCTGGAGCTGTTCTTCAAGGGCATCGAAGGGGATATTGTGGCCCTGTACCACACCGGCTGCGCGATGGTTACGACTACCGGCTACCCTTATTCGGCTCATAAATCGACGTTCATCCACAACCTGTTCCAAAACGGTGCAGCTACGCTGTCCGGTGTTGTGGAAATGTTCTGGGAACGCAAACGCCGCGGTGAGCTGGATGGACTTGGCCTGAAGGAAGACTTCACCTTTGTCATGGTTACTGGTGACGGCGGGATGGATATCGGTATGGGCCCGGCCATCGGTGCGGCACTGCGCGGCCACAAGATGATTATTGTGGAGTATGACAACGAAGGATACATGAATACAGGGGCTCAGCAGTCGTACTCCACACCGCTCGGCCACCGTACATCGACTTCAAGCATCGGCAAAACGCAGCAGGGTAAAGTAACCCAGCATAAGGATACTGCACAGATCATGGCGGCCACCAATATCCCTTATGTGTTCACCGGCTGTGAGGCTTATCCCCAGGATTTGCTCAAAAAGGCAGCCAAAGCCCAGTGGTACGCACAGAATGAAGGCCTGGTCTACGGCAAGATTCTCATTGCCTGCCCGCTTAACTGGATGAGTGAAGACAAGGACGGTACGGATATTGTGTCGCTGGCCGTGGAATCCTGCTTCTTCCCGCTGTATGAAGTAGAGCAGGGGACGACAACGATTACGTACAACCCTGAAGACAAGGACAAACGGGTAGAAGTCTCTGCATGGCTGAAAACGATGGGCAAAACCCGCCATCTGCTCAAGCCGGAGAACGAACCTGCGCTGCGCGCTTTCGAAAGTGAAGTACAGCGCCGCTGGACCCGTCTCAAAGCCAAACACGAGCACCCGGATTTGTAGGACTTATAATATCTGTAATCATTTATAATTTGCGGCCTGGCAGGATTCATCTGCCAGGCTTATTTATATCCTCACGCGATAAAAAAACCATTTATTAAAATTCTTTTATAAAGTATTATAATAAATGAGGTGAGGGCAGATGAAGAACATCGGAGGCAATGCTCTGGTGATCAAGGAAGTGAATATCAACCTGGTGCGGCGTGTCCTGAAGGAACGCAAACAGGCTACCAAACGGCAGATCGCCGAGGACACGGGACTCAGCATTGTTACCGCCGGCTCCGTGCTTGAGGTGCTGGCCCGGCAGAATGAGGTGCTGGCGGCGGGGCAGATTTCATCCAGCGGGGGAAGGCCTGCCCGGCAATACATATACAATGATGAGCATGCTTTGGCGCTGATCCTGTTTCCTTTTGAAGAGCGCGGGAGAATCTGTATCCGCTGTACGGTGGTTACACTTTTTGGACGCTGTCTGTATGAAGCTAACCGGCCTGTAGAACAGGTAGATTTGGCCTGCTTCGAAGTCATTGTTGATGAATTGCTTAACCGGTATCCTGCTATACAGGCGATCGGCTTCGGATTGCCCGGCGCTGAAGCGGGTGGAAGGATGGTGTTATCTGATTATGAGGCCCTGCGCGGTATTCCTGTGGCAGAGCATTTCAGGGAACGTTACCAGAAAAGGGTCATTATCGAAAATGATGTGAATGCGGCGGCGATCGGCTACCACAGCAGAACCGGGAGGACAGCGGAGGCTTCGGCGGTGTATTTATATTTTCCTGACCGTTTTCCTCCAGGGGCAGGGATTATTATTAACGGCAAGCTCCATAGAGGGAGAAGCGGTTTTGCCGGTGAGGTAGCCAATATCCCTTTGGACATTTCCTGGAGCGGCAGCGAATGGCATTCTTCACCAGCGGGACTGATGGAAGCAATTGCCAGACTGACGGCTACAGTCAGCAGCGTGCTGAACCCGGACGCCGTTGTGCTGTACGGCAGCTTTTTGCAAGTGGACCATCTTAGCGGCATTATGGAGCAATGTGCGGGGCTGCTGCCGCCCGGTGCTGCTCCGCAGATTGTGCTAAGCACGGATTTTGCCGCGGATTATTTGGATGGCATGATTGTTTCAACGCTCGCAACCCTGGAGACGGGGCTGCAATTGACCAAATTTGAAGCTTAGGTGGTAGACATTATGGCTACGGTTTTTCTGATTATTATTTATTTGGCTTTTATCAGTCTTGGCTTGCCGGATTCCATGATTGGAGCGGCCTGGCCGATGATGCGCCCCGATTTCGGGGCACCGGTGGATGCGGCGGGGCTGCTCTCCATGATTGTGGTTGCAGGTACAATCGTTTCCAGCCTGGCCAGCAGTGTAGTGCTGAATAAGCTGGGTACGGGGAAGGTTACTTTTATCAGCGTCGCCGTTACGGCATTTGCTTTGCTCGGCTTTTCATATTCGCCTTCGATTCTCTGGCTGGCAGTGCTCAGCTTTCCACTCGGACTCGGTGCAGGCTCTATTGATGCCGGGCTGAACAATTATGTGGCTACTCACTACAAAGCACACCATATGAGCTGGCTTCACTGCTTCTGGGGGGTAGGCGCTATGCTGGGCCCGATAATTATGTCGCGTTATATTGCTGCAGGTGATTCCTGGCGGCAAGGTTTTTTGACAGTCAGTCTGATTCAGTTCGCCCTGGTTGTGCTGTTGTTTATTGCGCTGCCGCTCTGGAAGCGGGCCGAACCCGCAGATCAGGCGCCGGACGGGCAAATTCAGCAGGAGATTATTTCTCCGCAGGTTCCGGGAACAGGGGTGCTGCGCATCAAGGGCGTGAAGCTGGCCCTGACTACCTTTCTTTTTTATTGCGGGGTAGAAGCTACGCTTGGGCTCTGGGGCAGCAGCTTTCTGGTCAATGTAAAAGAGCTGTCTGCGGCAACCGCTGCCGGCTGGGTGTCGCTCTATTACGGGGGGATCACCGTAGGCCGGCTGATCACCGGTTTTGTCACCTTCCGTTTTAATAACCGCCAGCTGATCCGCACCGGCATATTGGTCTCTCTGTTGGGGGCACTGCTGCTGGTCCTGCCGCTGCCGGCTATATTTTCCTTATTCGGGTTTATTCTTGTAGGCCTTGGCTCTGCCCCCATCTTTCCGTGTATGCTGCATGAGACGCCCGCCCGCTTCGGCAAAGAGCATTCCCAGAAAATCATGGGCTATCAGATGGCTATGGCCTATACCGGAGGCGCTTTTCTGCCTCCTATGCTGGGATGGATTGCTGCCCGCAGCTCATTTATGATTCTTCCGTTTATGCTGGTGGGATATATTATTGTAATGCTGATAAGCTCTGAGAAAATTAACGCGGTAATGAAGAAACGGAAAGAAGAGGTGTCGATGTGAGGAAAACTGTGAATTGGCAGAGTGGAGTCTGGAGCAATGAACCGGTCTCCGCCAAGGTTCTGGATGGAGCCTTCATAGTAGAAGCGGCGGAAGGCAGCGATTATTGGGAGCAAACGATGTACGGCTTCCAGCATGACAACGGGCACGCGCTGCTGGCTTCCTGGGAGGATAGTGAAGCTGTGGAGGTCAGCTTTTCACTGCAGGGGTTCACGGAGCTGTATGACCAGGCAGGGATTATGCTGTGGCATAGCAGCACGGAATGGATCAAAGCCGGTATTGAGCTGAATGACGGTGTGCCGCATATCGGTGCGGTGGTAACGGACAGATATTCCGACTGGTCACTGTCGCCTGTACCGGAATGGACGGGCGGGGTGGTCACCATCCGGGCTTCCCGGTTGAATGATGCAGTGGTGATCAGGGCCAGAGCGGACAACCATCCCTGGCGCACGATCCGGGTGGCGCGGTTTCCTTATGAGACGGGAAAAAAAGCAGGGCCCTTTGTCTGCGCACCCACCCGTGCCGGACTGCAGGTCACGTTCACACGCTGGGCATATACGGCACCCGATAAGGATATCCATGTTGATCCTCCCACGGACTGAAACATTGGCCGGATGGCAGATCCCGGGCCTGGACAGCCACTAATGATCACAAAACCTTCACCATTTCAGGGATGGAACTTTGCGCCCGAGCGGGTAACCGCAGGCCGGTATCAGCATCCGCAGGCAGGGTGCTGTTCCGGCCTTTTTTAGAATAAAGTCCAGTTTCCTTTCTTGCGGGCGTGTTTCTCAGCCCGGTAGAGCACATAACGTGTGCAGAAGACAAGCGTGATACTGCCCGCCAGCAGAATAAAAAACGCCCGCCACCAGCCAGTACCGATATGGCCGTACAAGGCTCCGCGCACCAGAATCAGGCTGTAGGTGACCGGAAACAGCGCGGACAGCCCGGTCGCCCAGACCGGGAATACGCTAGGAGGAATGCGAACTCCGCCGAACAGCTCCATGGGAGTCTGGAATATGTAGTACAGAAACGAAGATTCCCGCGAGAATAGCGAGACTGCGCACAGCAGCGCGCCCCAGATGACTGCCGCCGCCATAATCAGCAGCAGGGCAGGAATCAGGGCGATCCAATTCACGGTAGAAGCATCGGAGACGAACAGAAAGGTCAGCAGCGAAAAAACCGCGAACATCCAGATCCCATGAAACAGGGAATACAGGGATCGGCCGTACAGAAAAGCCATTTTGGGCGCTGGTGTCAGAAAGACAGCCTCCACCGTGCCGCCCTTGCGTTCCAGCTCGAACAGCCAGGCAGCCTCGACTACTGTCCAGAACAGCTGAAATACCAGATAGCCGCTCAGCAGAAACAGAGGGATTCGCTCATCGGGAATGATCCACGAGAGTACAGAGCCAGCGCCGCTGCGGTACGGCTTCATGGTGAAGTAGGAGGTCAGGAAGCCGAGCGCCGGCCACAGCAGCAGTGAAAAGAAAACAACCTTGCCTCTGGAGCGGTTGCGGTGCTGTTTGGAGAGCTCGGCTAATGTAGTGGGCCATAAACTGCCTGTATTCATGATACCCTTCCTTCCGAGAGCAGGATAATCGCGTCCTCCAGATTGGGCTTGTCGCAAGTGAAGCCGTTAATCCGAAGTCCGTATTGCGTGGTCCAGGGAAGCAGCTCGGTAATCAGCATGTCGGCAGAGGTGGACCGCACGGAAATTCGGTAAGAATCCTCAGACTGGCTGCCAGAGTTTCCATCACTTCCCTTCACGCCGCTGGTCAGCTCTACCGGATGTCCCAGCTTGCCGAGGTGCTCCTGCAGCAGCGGCCGCAGTGCCTCATCCCATCCGCTAACCTGCAGGTGGGCGGTCTGCAGCCCCGCAACCTTCGTGACGATCGCGTCAGGCTTGTCACACAGCAGCAGCCTGCCGCGGTTCAGCACGTAGACCCGGTCACACAGCTCTTCAACCTCCTGAAGATAATGGCTGGTCAGCAGGATGCCTTTGCCATGCTCTTTGGCGAGGCTGCGCACAGTCCCGCGAAGCTGTCTCGCAATCGGCGCATCCAGACCCAGTGTAGGTTCATCCAAAAATAAATACTCAGGATCGTTGATCAGGCCGCGGGCAATTTGCAGACGCTGCTTCATCCCTTTGGAGTATTGCTCCACAGGCTGATCTGCCGCTTCTGTGAGTCCCACTTCGGCCAGCAGCAAGTCGCTTAAGCTACGGATCTTCGCAGCATTCAGCCCGTAGAGCCGGCCGAAATACTGCAGATTTTCCCGGCCGGTGAGCCTCCAGTACAGCATGCGTTCGCCACCGGCAATCATGTTGACTTTTTGCTGCACAGTGCGGCGGTTGTCTGCCATGGGCATTCCGTTGATCTCAATGCTCCCTGAGGTGGGGTCTAGCAGAGTGGACAACATGCGGATCGTTGTGGTTTTGCCGGCTCCGTTCAGACCCAAAAGCCCCACAATCTCACCTTTGGCGATGCTCAGTGTCAGGGATTGGACGGCGGTCACGGTCCGGGTTTCCGCGCGGAAGAGTCCGAGCCTGTTTTTGGTTTCATATATTTTGGTCACTTCATTCATTTGGATCATGTTTTCTCATTCCTTTCATGCTTGGTGCTTCTCAAATAATCCCCGCTCCACCAGACGGTTGCTCCACATCCCCACAGCTATGTATACCAGGCTAAGCAGAAGTGCCGGCAGTGTGTCACGCAGCGGGATCGCTTCACCCGTAAGGAGGGTTCTCCGCAGAAGCTGGAGGGAAGAGGTCAGCGGGAACACCTCGCCGGCCGTCTGCAGAAATCCGGGCAAATATTGCCGCGGGAACTGGAAGCCGCACAGCAGCGTGGTCACCGCGAACAATGTATTTTGAACGATATAGGTATCCCGCGTGTACAGCATGATGCTTCCCAGCACCAGAGCCATGGCATAACAGGAGAGTATAAACAGCACCCCGCCTATCCCTGCCGAAAGCAGAGGCGGTGCAGAGAGACGCATTCCCGCTAAAATTCCGAATACGAGTACAGCAAGCAGCACCATTCCGCTGCGGTAAAACTGCTGAAGGGCCGTGCCCAGAAAATAGCCGTTCCGGCTGGAGGGGAGAGCAGCAGCGCCTCCAGCGTACCTTCACGCCATTCGGTAATAAGTGCTCTAGACACATTCATCATCATACTGACGGAGAATACATTCAGTGCCCCGCCAATGATGGCGTAAGCCAGATAATTGCCGCTTCCGGCATAGAGTGCGAATCTGTCGTCCAAATCCCCCTGGATGAGATAGACGTAGGAGAAATAGGAGACGAGAACAAGATATCCTCCTTCAATCATATGCCCCAGGGTAAAAGCCCAGGGAAAAGCTCTGAGATTAGCTCTCTGGTTCCTGGCTGCAGTTGCAAAAACGGTTTGCCACACGGGCGGACAACTCCTTTATGGGTATCGGGTCTTATTGTTCAAGGTACTGCCGCTGCAGAACAATCAGTCTGTCGAAAGCCTCTTTATGGCTGGTGTAAAACAAATAGTTCCCCTTGCGCTCGGCTCCTGCCAGACCTGCTTCACTTAGCAGCTTCAGCTGCTTGGATACGGCGGCCTCCGAGATTCCCAGAATGGGGGCGAGCTGTTTCGTACAGTGCGGCCCTTGCCAGAGCAGCTTGAGAATCCGCAGCCTTGTGGCATCGCCAAGAGCTTTGAACTGGCGCAGCAGATCCTCCGGCGGCGCTTCGCTGCAGGGCAATCCGGGAATATCCACGGCGAGCGGCAGCACGAGGCTGTCTGCTGTCCAATCGATTAGCAGATGCGGGAAGATGAAGGTGGAAGGAAGCACGTACACATTCTGCAAATCTTCATAGGCAAAATAGTACGTCACCGCCTTCTGCGCTGTAATCCTCCCTTCCGCAGCCTGAAGACGGGGATGCAGGGTGTTCAGCGCTTTTTCCGCAGAACGGGAGACGGACTCCTGAAACTGGGCAGCAGCCGTGTTGATCCAAGGCATCACATAGTCCCATTCCTTGCGGAAATAATCCCGTTCATACGTCTCCAGAGTCTTGATCAACTGAGCGCGGACAGCTGCTGTATGCTGAAGCAGGTATTGGCTGGTTTCATCGGGTCCGCCGCCGGACTTGCGGTTTGTCCCGCTGCTTCCTTGCTGCCATTCCAGTATGGTCCCCAGAGAAACTTTGTTGTTCAGCAGCAGATGAATGAATTCAGCGTCAGGTAAGTCGTTTAGCAGGTTAATTCCACCGGCTGCCGGCAGCGGTGCACCGATGAGGCCGGGAAGCATCAATCCCATCCATTCATCGGATAACCGTCCCAGGGTGTCTATGGCTTCCAGCAGGTCAGGGGGCATTTGGCGCTTGATATCCCTGGCCCATTGCAGACGTTTCGGATGATGCTCCGGCTGGTATAGCACATGCAGGCTGCACAGCAGCTCATGAAAGGGACTGACGACAGTTGTGACTTTGCGTTGCAATTGTTGGAGTGAGCTCATCTCTTTCCTTTCCGATTAACCATTCAGTTAATCAAAAACCACTTTCGCGAAAAGTGTTCAACAGTATAAGGACAACAGTCCAGGATGTCAATTAAATTTCTGACTCTAGCAAAAATAGCGAAAAAACCAAGTGCAGCTCTCTGAGCGCACCTGGTTCTTTCGCCTAGATTGGGCTTCTAATTGAGAGAACAGATCGGCCATCTAATCTTAGATGAACGATTATGAGCCCTTATAGATCTCCCGCATAACATGCCTCAGCTCCGGGATGATCAGCCGCTCCATAGCGAGCTTGATCGCGCCGGTAGAGCCGGGCATGGAGAAGACTGCCGTGCTGCCGATGGTGCCGGCAATCGCCCGGCTGAGAATCGCAGCCGAGCCGATGTCCTCGGTGAAGCTGAGCAGCCGGAAAATCTCTCCGAAGCCGGGGAGCGTTTTATCCAATAGAGAGGCCACCGCCTCATAAGTGGTATCCGGGGCGATATCCCCGTCCCGCCGGTCAGAAGCACGGCTTCGATGCCGGAATGGACTGAGCTTTTATAGACCAGTTCACGGATATCTTCATAGTCGTCCTTGACAATCGTACTGCCGGCAACTACATATCCGGCTTCTTCAAGCATGGTTCGGATCAGCGCACCTCCGGTGTCGGTTTCCGGTGTACGGGTGTCCGAAACCGTAATCACATAACAGGCCACACTCTGGGGCGCTTCACGCCGGTGTTCATCTACGGATGACAAGCGGACCAACTCCTTTTTGCATCGATATATTTCTCATGATAGGGGATGGCCGGGGCAAAGACAAGCCGGGGGAGCAGAGTGGAGGCCAACTGTGCATCTCAAAATATAATGGATATGCTTCTGCTTGTCCGGCACCTTGCACCGCAAAGGCACTTGTAGTACACTCGCTACCATAACGGAATTTTGTGCAGGGAGAGATGAAACATGGAACAGGCTATGCCGGTTTATATATTGTCAGGATTTCTTGGAAGCGGCAAAACCACCTTGCTGCAGCGCCTTTTGGATCACTGGAAAGCTCAAGGGCTCCGGCCGGCGGTCGTCATGAACGAGCTGGGAGAAGTGAATCTGGACGGACTGCTGGTCGAGCAGTCTGTGCCGATGGCTGAAATGCTCGGGGGCTGCATCTGTTGCTCTATCCGCGGCGATCTCAGCACAGAGCTGGCTACGTTGATCAAAAAAGAGTCACCGGATGTTGTGGTGATCGAGGCAACCGGGGCCGCTAACCCGCTGGAGATTGTCGATGCGGTTACTGAAATCTCATTGTATCAGCTGGTGGAGCTGAAAGGCCTGATCACGGTCGTGGATGCCGCCCACCTTATCGGGCTGTACCGGTCCCAGCAAGGAGCGACCTACCGGCTGATGCAGGAGCAGATCCGCTGCGCTTCGGTGCTGATCCTGAACAAAACCGACCGCGTAACTCCACAGGAAGCAGACGAGATCACCGTGATCCTGCGCAAGTGGAATGCCTATGCGGAAATACGGCCTGCGGTGCGCTGTGCGCTGGAGCCGGAAGCGCTGCTTGAAGGAATGGGGGGCATTCATGCCGAAGCCCGCTTCCAGGAAGACGATGAGATGCAGGCTGCGCATGCCGGCGATTCCAGTGAAGCGGGGGCTGCGGTGAATGGTTCCCATGACCATGTAATGGCCTATACCCACTATTTCAAACGTCCTGTGAACAGTGAGGAATTTGAGCAGTTCGTGAAGGAGCTGCCACGGGATGTGTACCGCGCGAAGGGGATTGTCACGTTCAGTGATACCTCCAGCCGCTTTCTATTCCAGTTCGCCTACAGAGAGGCGGATTTCATGAAAATCACCCCTCAGGGGGATGTGCCGGATGTAGCGGTTTTCATCGGAGAGCACTTTTCCTCCAGTGAACTGCGGACCCGACTTCTCCAGCTGGAGAAGCGTATTTTGGCCAGGCCGGCTGTTGTAAAGAGGAGTTTGTAGCAGTGTGCCCCTCCCGCAGGCAGTGGTTCGTTCCTTATCTTGCAGGTTAATACATAGGCATACCCTATAAAAATTGCAGGAGGTTAAAGGCTATGACCCGAATTCAATATCAGGAGTGCATCGACGCTTGTATCCAAACTATGAACGCCTGTAACTATAGCTACGTCTCAAGCCTGAAACAATATGATCTTGCGTCGCTTCGTGAAAGCATCAGACTGGACCGGGAATGTGCGGATATCTGCTCTTTTGCTGTTCAGGCCATGACCCGGCAAAGCCCGTTTGTTGCAGAAATTCTCCGCCTGTGTGCAGAGATCTGTGAACGCTGTGCCGATGAGAGCAGCAAGCATATACACACTCATTGCCAGGAATGCATCAACGCCTGCCGTGCTGCTGCGAGAGCCTGCCGTTTGATCAGCGATACGGTAGAAGTCTACGCTTAATTTGTTACCCAACCCTTTTATATATTGTCTAAGAGCATGATTCCAAAACCAGAAGTTCCGGCAGCTTATACTGTGGACATCTGGTTTTTTGCTTTAATAGTAATCAATCTGTTTATCTTAAAAGGAAATTGCTGCAGCCCCGGCGAATTAAGTGTAGGAAGAACGTTTAGGGGATGATAATGGGATGACCCTTGCAGGTTTCAGTACACAGAGGCACTATGAGGGCAAGGCTTCGCCGCTTATTGAGCTTACCCGGGCCACGAAGTTTTATGGACGCCGTCCTGTGCTGAATGAAGTGTCCTTGCTTGTGGAGTCCGGAACGGCAACGGCACTGATCGGAAGGAACGGTTCCGGCAAAAGCACACTGCTCTCCATCCTTGCCGGATTGACGAAGATTTCGTCCGGTACATTGGTGCGGTATGAACGCAGACTAACCATAGGATATGCCCCTGAAGCTTTTCCGGGGCTGAAATTTACGGCCGAGCAATATTTGCTCTGTATGGGCAAGCTCGCGGGTCTTGCCGCTGCGGCAGCAGAAGCCAGAGTGACAGAATTGCTGGAGGTCTTTCATCTGGAAGAGTTCCGCAGGCAGAGTATGGCCGGATTCTCCAAAGGAATGCTGCAAAAAGTGAATCTGATTCAAAGTCTGCTTACACAGCCGCAGCTGCTGCTGCTGGACGAGCCGATGTCAGGTCTGGATCTTCCCGCCCAGCATACAGTGATCGGGCTGCTGCAGGAGTTGAAACGCGAGGGGACAGCGCTGGTGTTCTCCATACATGAGCCAGAGACAGTAGAAGCCTTGGCAGACAACGTACATGTGCTGCAGGCTGGCAGAACCGTCAAGATTATCTATGGCCAAGAAAATATGCGGGTTGCGCCCGCTGCTTACATAATTTGTAATAATATTTCAGAGCAATGTAAAGAGGACATTTTGGGGATGCCCGGGATTATTAACATACATAATGAACCGGATGGTGTTTCCGGGGACGATTTTGGAGTGACTATAGAGGCTGCAGCGGCAGATGGCTATCTTCTCCGGGTGCTGAAGGCGGGAGGATCGGTAGTGTCTGTTGAACCCTGTGGCGGTTTGAGTGCAGGTGGCCTGGAGCAATGGATGGACCCCAAGCCGGCCAGAGGAGGAACTGCGGAATGAGGGCGTTAATGGTCTATCTGCTTCGCAGCTATACGGTTTCCCAGCGGTATTTCGGGCCTATAGCTGGTACGATTATTGCGGTATTGATCCTCTATTCCTATACCCCTAATCCTGTAATGAACAGCTATGCAGCCACAGCCATTATCCTTTTTGCCGGTTCTGCCTGGTTGGGGCTAAGCTTTCTGAATCACGAGCATCCGGTACAGCGGCAGGTATCGATTGTTCAGGCAAGGAGCAAGATGAGATATAACCTCGGTACACTGCTTACCCTGGGTCTGTTTATCTTGCTGCTTGCCCTGCTGATTGTGATCTTTCCGGTGTTTACCGGAAAGTTTGATGAACCGGCAGGTTTATACAGAATGACACTCGCCTTTGCCGGACATTTCCTGCTGGGTCTGTTAGGTACGGCTGTCTCTCTGTATCTTCAGGCTTCCTGGGTACCCAAAACCAGCTACGCCGCCGGTCTTCTGCTTACGGTTCTTATAATCTCCATAGGGGCGAACAAAATGAGCGCAATCATTCCAGGTCCTTATGTACATCTTCTGCTTCCACCGGCAGCTCCGGTGATGGATGTTCTGATGAATGCCGATAACTTGTCTTTAATGCGGGTGATTGGAGCCTTTGTGCATGCACTGGTCTATATAGTGCTGTTAATCGGATTTTATCTATACCGCTCCAGCCGGATGGATGACCGCAAAAGCTTGTGAGACACTAAATTATAAGAAAGAAGGAGGAACGGGAGGAACGATGAAGGATACGCAAGTACCGGAGAGTGAACAATCCAAAGAGTTATTTGCTTATTTCGGTCTGGCCGTCTATTACTGCCAGGCACTGGAGCAGCAGTTGACCAACCTGCTGCTGCTTACGAAGCTGTCTCAGGGGGAAACGCCAACAGAAGCGGATCTTGCGGAACTGTATCAGCGCAAGCTGAGCAATTCACTCGGCCAGCTCATCAAAGAAATCCAGCATCACTTCCCCTTTTCAGAAGAGGAAACCAACCAGCTGCAGGCCGTATGGAAGCAGCGTAACCATATTGTACATGATTATTTCAAGGAACGGATTCAGGAAACCTTCACGCCGGCCGGCAGGGCACATATGATCCGTGAACTGAAGCGGTTCAAGAATAAAGCCCGCAGGCTAGAGATTAAGCTCCAGGGTTACTGCACCGAGCTGTACAGCAAATTGGGACTTGAAGAAGAGAATTTAATCTGAGCGGACCCCTTATTTATACTCTTTCACTGATTAAAGCCACCTCGAAATGATTTATGGGGTGGCTTTTTTATTGTAAAAGGAAACTACACAGTGTAAAAAAATGTGGATATCTTGGAAGCTTCACAGGATATTAGCGATGCAGGAGGATGGGGCTCCATCCGTAGACTGAAGCGGACAGAAACGGACTGAAGCGGACTGAGGAGCCCTTATTTTGCTAAAAATCTTGCTTTTTCAGCGGGTACGGACTCAGGAGTCGTTATATCGTTCGAATGAGCCTGGAATAAAGGGGAAAGGGACAAATAAAGGCATCTCAGTCCGCTGTCCTGCGGAATAGACGAATTTTCTATCAATAAGGGCTTTCCTGTCCGTAACGGCTGCGGATAGATCGCGAAGGATACAACGATTCGTCTTCCGCATGCCCCCGTTGATCTTGAAGCGGTGGGGAACCCCTGCGGCCGTAAGCCTCGTGTTGCTATCCGCCCAATCATCTCATCGAATAAACGCATGGCGGCTCATCTTGATAAGTGGAAGCCGATGCCATATCGCAGAATATTCACCGAAATGGTAGACTTGCTGTGTAAACCAATTCGATATACCTTAATTTCCTGAAGTACGGGGTTAATGTTCATATTGAGTTCATACAGTTGTCGTAAAATGTGGCGGCATAGGCCGAAAGGGGGGAGGCAGATGCCCAAAGTGCTGGTTGTAGACGATGATGCAAATATCCGTGAACTGGTGAGGCTCTACCTCGAAGATGAAGGGATTGAAGTCGTACAGAAGGGAAACGGTGCCGAAGCGCTGGAATACGCCGAGAACCACCCGCCGGACTTAGTTGTCCTGGATATCATGATGCCGGGAATGGACGGATGGGCCTTGTGTGCCAGGCTCCGCGAGCTTGGAGACATGCCGGTGCTCATGATTACCGCCAAAGGCGAGCCGGCGGACCGCATTAAAGGCTTCAAGCTGGGTACCGATGATTATCTCGTTAAGCCGTTCGACCCGATGGAGCTTGCGCTTCGGGTCCAGGCGCTGTTGAAACGTTACCGGATCGCCTATTCTCAAACGATACGCCTTGGCGATCTGCGGCTGGACCGCAAAAGCTACCAGGTGGTGAACAAGGACGGTCTGGAGCTCACCCTGCCCATGAAAGAATTTGAACTGCTCTACAAGCTCGGGAGTTATCCCGGGCAGTTGTTCACCCGGAATCATCTGATCGCGGAGATTTGGGGCATCGATTACGAAGGAGATGAGCGGACCGTGGACGTACACATTAAGCGGCTTCGGGAGCGCTTCGCCGAACACGAGTCTGATTTCCGCATTGTAACGCTGCGCGGTCTCGGCTACCGTCTGGAGGTGTACCGGGATTAAATCGCTGTATACCCGCATCGTCCTCACCTTCATCGGTGTCATTGTTGCCAGTCTCATCATCGCTTCCATCGCGTCTACGCTCCTGTTCCGTGAACCGTTTGCCCACACGTTGGAGAACAGCTTGCTGTCGAACGGCAAGCAGATCATTCAGACCTACCGTTCGTCCGCTGGAACGGAATTGATTCCTTTCATGAACAACGTTTCCAGCATATCCATTTATGCGGTTCAACTATTCGACGCCTCCGGCAATCCGCTGCTGGAAGACAGGTCGGAGCCTGTCGTTCCCGGCGCGGAACGGATTCGTCACGTGCTGTCCGGCGGTGTGACGAGGAACATCGAGCACGAAGGGCGGTATCCGATGGTCGGACTTCCATTCCCGGTTGACGGTCAGTCGTATGCCTTATTCGTCATGCTGAAGAGCAACGAATTGTGGCTGCAGTCGAGCAAAGAAGTCAACACGGAGCTGTTAACCGTCTTCCTGATCGGAAGTTTCCTCGTACTGGCTGCCGCCCGGTCAATTGTGAAGCCGCTTCTTCGGCTGAGAGATGCGGCCGGGCAAATGGCTCAAGGGCAGTTTGACATGCAGCTTCGGACGAACCGCAAGGATGAGATCGGACAGCTAAACACGAGCTTTAACGAGATGGCGCAGGAGCTTGCCAAGCTGGACCGGATGAGGCGGGAATTCGTGGCGAACGTATCGCATGAGATCCAGTCGCCGCTGACGTCCATCTCCGGCTTCGCCAAGGCATTGAAGCAGAAACGGATGAGCGAGGAAAGCCGGATGCATTATCTGACGATTATTGAGGAAGAAAGCGAGAGGTTGTCCAGGATCAGCCAAAACCTGCTGCGGCTTTCTTCCTTGCAGCATGATCGTCATCCCGTGCAACCGGTAGCTTTCCGGCTTGACGAACAGCTCCGCAAGGCCGTCATTGCGCTTGAGCCGCAATGGTCCGGTAAAGAGATCGCCGTCGAATTGGATCTGGAGCCGGTAACCGTCTGTGCAGACGAGGATCAACTCAGCCAGGTATGGACGAATCTGCTGGGCAACAGCATTAAATTCACTCCGGTCCGCGGAAGGGTCTGCATTCGCGTCTATGCCGGCGGCCGGTCGGCGGTCGTCCGCATAACGGACAACGGCATCGGAATACCGGAGGATCAGCGGACGGATATTTTCAAGCCGTTTCACAAAGTGGACAAAGCCCGCGACCGCGCCGTCAGCGGAAACGGACTGGGTTTGTCCATCGTCAAGCTTATCGTGGAGCTGCACGAAGGGGAAATCCGGGCGGATGAAGAGCCCGGCGGGGGTTCGGTTTTCACGGTGAAGCTGCCGCTCAGGAAGGGCTAATAACAACCGTATAGCTGCTTATGTTATCTGATTTAATCACAATCGGAGGCCCTCTGGCCCCCGGTTGTTTTTTTGTAACGCTCCGTTCATCTTCATTTCAAATCAGACGGGTATAGTGTCTCTGGATGAATGAAAAGGAGAGAGCTTGCATGAATCAGCTAACCGGTTCCTCCACCCCGGCCATAGTCTACGTGCATCGCGGCTGGACCGGGGTCATTCGGAGAGAAAGCAGGAGAAACATTACTTTTACAGTGGGAGGAAAGATTATGCGTTTATCTATTAGAAGTTGGGTAAAGCGTGTGACCATCACCGGCTCTATCCTTGGAATCGCGCTAGTTTCGACCGGCGGCATTTATGAACAGGCGGCCCGCAGCCGGGCTATTAAGGATTTCCCGGCGCCCGGAAGGCTTGTGGACATAGGCGGCCGCCAGATCCATCTGAATTGTCAGGGGCGCGGCACACCGCTTGTCGTGCTTGAGGCGGGTGCAGATACAAGCGGCTCTGCGCTATGGCAACCCGTCCAGGAACAGGTCGCCCGGTTCACGCGGGTTTGCTCCTATGACCGGGCCGGCATTATGTGGAGCGATCCGGCCAAGGGTCGGCGGAACAGTCACGCGATTGCCGAAGATCTTCACAAAGTCCTGCGTGCTGCAAATGAACAACCGCCATATATTTTAGTCGGTGCGTCCATGGGTGGCCCGTACGTCATGACGTTCACCAAATACTACAGAAAAGAGGTCGCCGGGATGGTTCTGGTCGACGCCTCGCACCCTGACCAGACCGCGCGTCTCGCTCAGGCCACCGGCGAGCCAGCGAGCAATCCGATTCCAATCGCGTTCCGCGCTCTCGCCGCAGTGGCGTGGACCGGTTTGCCGAGGCTAGTGCTGCCTGCTGCCGAGGTTCCGGAGTTGCCGTCCCAGACGGCGAAAGCCATCACGGCTTATCAGCCGACATCCCTTGCAGCCGCCTTCGCGGAGGCAGCCGTATTCGAAGACTCGCTGCGTGAGGCCGGCACATTCCGCACTCTTGGCCATCTGCCCCTGGCCGTGCTCTCCAGGGGAAAGCCTTGGAGCGCTTTCAGCGAAGCCGAACGGGCCGCAGGTGGACTCACGCGCGAACAGTTCAATCGTGCGGAAGCAGCTTGGGCCAGCATGCAAGCCGAGGAAGCCGGTTGGTCCTCCAACAGTACCCACCAGGTCCTCACCGACTCCAGCCACGTTATGCAGTTAGAACGCCCGGACGCGGTCATCGCTGCGATCAGGGACGTCGTTGGAAAGGCAGCACACACGGATGCTATTCCCTAGTGCGCAAAGGATCGCGGACTGCGCATCCTGGAGGATATCGCTTTGATTGGAGGGGATAACGGCGTAAATACGGTTGATATTTTGGATGTCCGGACATCCCGCTGCTTCACCAGCCTGTTCAATGGACAGTCTAAGGTTGAAGGCTCGCCTCCAGCTCCCGAAGCCCATTGCTCTCTGCCACTCCGGGAGCGAACCTAACCGACGATGCCCGCGTACACTTTGCGAGCGAATCAAGAGCTGCTGTAAGCGCGGGGATCATCTCCGCGCTTAAGTCCGTGCCTGGCTCCCACCACCAGCGCAGAATATTCAGTATCCCGTTCTTCTTATCCATTACCGGTTCAAACCGTGCGATGAAACGGTCCCCGTAGAGCAGCGGCAGCACATAATAGCCGTACTCCCGTTCGGCAACCGGCTTGTACACCTCCCAGCGGTAGGTGAATCCGAATAATTGCCGGATCAGCTCTCTGTCCCAGAGCAGGTTGTCGAGCGGGGCCAGTGCGGCGGCGAAGTCAGCACCTGTGTCAGCCCCGGCTGTATCAGCGGTATCTCCGCGCAGCAGAATCTCTTCCAGTCCGGGCGCATCCGCTGTGCGCATATATAGGGGATGCTTCACCCCTTCAACGCGAACCTCCCGGAGGGAGCCGCTTAGCAGCAGACGCTCAATCGCGGCTGTCCGCTCCTTGCTCTTCAGACCTGCGATGCCAAGCCATCCGTCTCCGGATTTGTTCCACTGCAGGCCGATGCTGCCGATTCTCCGCAGCACATACCAGTCAAAGTGCTGTTCAGGTGTCACGTTAGGGTCCTCAGCGTCAAGCAGATGCCCAGGCAGCAGCTTCGCACTGAAATCATAGTAGCGGCGTGTATGGACCCGATGATGTACAGAAAGCTCGCCCCAATAATACATGCTCTCCATGGCAGCACGGGATAGGCGTGCCGGGGCCCAGGCCCAATCAATCTTGTCAGTGCTCTCCAGATCCAGCGAGGAGAGGGGACCGCGCCGGGTCAATTCTTCCCGGACATGCGACACCATGGCACCGAGTGCCTCTTTCCCTTGATAGCGTTCTGCCGCCATCGCTCTGCGCCGCTGAAAGTACGGCCAGTCCTCCGTGCAGTAGATCGACATATTTTTGTCCCAGCCGTCGATCAGCAGCCTGTCCTTGTAGAGAAGCTCCGAGGCCAGCTCCGGGACGAAGCCGGGAATCCGCGCCTGCAGGACAAGTTCATGATTATGCCCGGCAATGCTGAGCGGATCATATTGTATACAGCCTACATGGCGGACGAAGTCGTAAATGGCCCCTTTGCCGGGGGGCAGGCCTCCGGATATGAGCCGCTGATGCTGAAGCAGGAAAAGCCGGGCTTGCCGCTTGCTGAGACGATAAGTGGTCACGTTTTCCACTCCGATCTTATAATATATTTCCATTATACGGAACAAATGTTCTCAGCACAAGCAAATAAAAACCCCTGATGCTGATTCCTGCATCAGGGGGAGTATAGCTGCTGATAACCCTTCGCGTATTCCCGGCTTACAGAAAGATCTTCACGGTGAAGATCAGGCTGCGGGCGGGATAACGGCTGTTGCGTTATACTTGCTTGACCGATGGCCGCAGGGGAGCACCGGATACCTGAACCGCCGCAGGAGCCGGAAGCTCGGTTCCGCCGCCTGCTCCAGCGCCAAGCTGCAGCTGATACATGCGGAAGTATCTTCCGCCGAGGGCCATCAGTTCATCATGGCTGCCGCGTTCCACAATCTCCCCGTGGTGCAGCACCAGGATCTGGTCGGCACTGCGGATGGTGGAGAGGCGGTGGGCGATGATGAAGGTGGTGCGTCCCTTCTTGAGCACCTCCAGCGCATCCTGAATCAGGCTCTCCGTTTCGGTGTCGATATTGGAGGTGGCTTCATCCAAGATCAGTATCGCCGGATCAAAGGACAACGCTCTGGCAAAGGAAATCAATTGGCGCTGTCCGGCCGACAGCGTGCTGCCCTTTTCCACCACAGGCTCATCAAAGCCATGGGGGAGATGGGCCAGCAGCTTGTCGGCGCCAACCTCCTGCAGCGCCCGCTCCACACGTTCACGGGAGATCCGTTCGTCTCCCAGGCTAACATTGGAGGCGATGGTGCCCGTGAAGAGGTAAGGGTCCTGCAGGACGATGCCCATGTGGCTGCGCAACCACTGCTTCGGTATGCTCTTGACCTCCTGGCCGTCAATCGTAATGGTTCCGCGCTGCGGATCGTAGAAGCGGAACAGCAGATTGATGATCGAGCTTTTGCCGGAGCCGGTATGGCCGACGAGGGCAACGGTTTCGCCAGGGCGCGCTTCGAAGGAGATGCCCTTCAGGACGAAGTCTTTTTTATAAGCAAAAGAGACATCCTTGAATACTACATTCCCCTTGTAACGCGGCATGGTTCCGTCTGTCACCGGTTCGCCCGGTTCATCCATCAGCGTAAACACACGTCCGGCTGAAACCATGGAACTGTCAAGGTTGGCGAGCTGGTTGACCATCCCGGTAATCGGCTGGAACATCCGTCCGAGCACATCAACGAACGCATACAGCACACCCAGTGACACAAAGGTGGAGCCGCCCAGACTGCCAAAGCCGAAATACCACAGCACCAGCACAAAAGAAAGGCTGCGCAGCGAGTTCACCAGATTGTGGGACGTGAAGGCGTTCAAATTCAGCATTTTGTTCTGATACTTCAAATAATCATCGTTGAGCTTCTCGAACTCCTCAGTACTCTGCTTCTGGCGGCGGAAAATACGGATGATCGACATCCCCTGAATCGATTCATTGATAATCGCATTGATCTCACTGAGACGCGAGCGGATAATCGTGTTGTATTTGGTGGCGATTTTGCGGTAGAGCACGATCCAGAGAATCACAATCGGCACGATGAACAGACTGACCAGGCCGAGCCGGATATCCAGCAGGAACAAGGCGACATATACGCCGATAATATTGATAATCCCGGTGCTGAAATTGGATAATACGGCGATGAACAGATCTTTTACCGCTTCCGTATCATTCGTCACCCGGGACACCACCTTGCCCGCAGGCAAATTGTCAAAAAAGTATACCGGCAGCCGCTGGATATGCGCGTACACATCGGTCCGCAGCTTCCGGATGACCTGATTGGCCGAGGATTGCAGCCAGTAGGTTTTGCCGAACTCGGCAAAGATCGAGATGACCAGGAATAAAGCGTACAAGCCTACAAGCTCGTAGATTCCGGGAAGCTCCGGTTTGTAGAAGGAAAACAGCTCATCCGCCGACAGCTTCACCGCCGGGTAGACGGCTTCGGTATCCCCGCGCTGGATATGCAGCTTTCCCTCGCGGAAGGTCCGCTCCCCCTCGGGCTGGGCAACAGGCATATTGATGATATAAAAGCTTTTTCCTGCCTGCAGCAGGCGGATTTCCTGGCCTTTGGCTTCATCCGGTGCGAAGCGGTCACCGCGTTTGTAATAGGCGTTCTTATACTCAGCCGCTTCCTCGGAGGAGGAGGTCTGGAAGTATGGTTTTTCGATGGCCAGCATGTGATTGTCGATCATGCTCTTGGCGATAAAAGGGCCTGCCAGCTCTGCCGCCACTCCGATGGAAAGCAGCAAAAGGGCTGCGATAAAGGTCTTTTTGGCAGTTAAAGCATACTGCAGCAGGCGTTTGCCTGTACTCTGTGTCAACGGTGACACCTCCTGAAAGTGTTGTAAGCGTAACTTCTGATACCACTTTGTACCGAACCGGCATTGATAGGCATAAGTTACACGTAATGGTTGGTTTAATGGATAGGGTTAGTCGTTGGTCAGGTTGTTCTCCACCTGCTGGCGGTCGAACTGCTCACGGTACCAGCCGTTCATATCCAGCAGCTCCTGATGGGTGCCGCGTTCGATAATCTTCCCGTTATCCAGCACGACAATCAGGTCGGCATGCTCGATAGCGGAAAGGCGGTGGGTGGAGATTAATGTTGTTTTGCCTGCCCGTTCTTCACGGATATTCTCAATAATCCTGGCTTCGGTCCGTGCGTCAACAGCGGAAAGCGCATCATCCAGAATCAGAATATCGGGATTGGCAATGAAAGCTCTTGAGATGGAGACACGCTGCTTCTGGCCCCCGGAAAGGGACACGCCGCGTTCACCCACCAGGGTATCCAGACCGTCGGACAAGGTGCCGAGATCGTTCTGGAATGCCGCTGCTGTAATTGCATTCATAATCCGCTCATCGCTGGCGCCATGGTGGCCGAACTGGATATTCTCCCGCACCGATTTGGAGAACAGGATCTGTTCCTGCGGCACATAACCCATCCAGCTGTGGAGCTGGTCAAGTGCAATCTTGTCAATCGGAACATCCGAGATGAGGATTTCGCCCCGTCCGGTCGGATACTCGTGCAGGAGCTGCTTAAGCAGTGTAGATTTACCGCTGCCCGTGCGGCCGACCACGCCGAGGGTCTGACCCTGGGTGAGCTTAAAGCTGACCCCGGTAAGGTTATCTATCGTTGAGGTCGGATAACGGAACGTGACGTCCTTCAGCTCGATGGAGGTCGGCTGCGCCACTGGTACCGGCAGGGCGGCATCCTGCACATCCGGCTTCGAATTCAGCGTTTCGTCGATCCGCTCCAGAGAAGCGCCGCCGCGCTGCATAATGTTGATCAGCTCGCCGATGGCGAACATCGGCCAGACGATCATCCCGAGGTACATATTGAAGGAGACCAGGTCGCCCAGGGTAATCTGATTGCGGAAGACCAGATAAATACCGAAAGTCAGAGCAATGACATAGCTCAGTCCCACACAGAGCCGGATGGTTGGCTCGAAGAACGAATCGACCTTGGCTACAGCCATGTTCTTGCGGTACACATCCTCCGTAATCTCCCCAAAACGCTTCTCATCAAGGCGTTCCTGCACATAGGCACGGATGACCCGAATCCCGGATACCGATTCCAGCACCTGATCGTTCATATCGCCGAAGGCATCCTGCGCCAGGCTATAGCGGTCATGAATGGCTTTGCCGTAGAAGATCATGGCGATTGCGATGAGAGGCAGCGGCAGCACAGCGGCAAGCGTCAGCTTCCAGCTGACCAGGAAACCCATGGCCAGCAGCACTACGGTAAGAAAAATCGTCGAATCGACAAGTGTAAGCATCCCGAATCCCACAGTTGCGGAGACAGCCCGGATATCGTTGGTGGCACGGGCCATCAAGTCACCGGTCCGGTTGCGTTCAAAGAACGAAGGGGTCATGGTCATCAGATGATTCATGAACCGGGAGCGCAGCAGACGCTCTACCAGGTTGGACCCTCCGAACAGCTTGTGCATCCATATGTAGGTGATCCAATAGATTATCAGCAGCATGAGTACAATCAAGCCGATATACTTCATAAGCGAGCCTGCGGTTATTGAACCGTTGACAATGTCATCAATGGCATTGCCCAGCAGACGGGGAGGCAGAAGCTCCAGTACCCCTGCGACAATCAGTAAAATAAGTCCAATAGCATAGCGTTTCTTTTCGCGGCGGAAAAACCAGCCGAGATTGCGGAGAACGGAGAACAAGGGAAATCCCTTCCTTTCGTGTTGAAATGTTGTCGGCTTGTCAGCAAATCATGTTTTGACGGTTGATTAATGAAAGTGTTAATTCGTCACAGCATACAAAAAGGCATACCATCCGGTAACGGATGATATGCCTGTAATTAACATCAGCTATCATGTCCACGGTGCTGTACTGCAGCACAGAGACATGGAGGAGAGTTGCCTGGCCTGATTTCAGAGCGGTACGCGTAACACGCTAGAGTCTCAGGAGGTTTCCACTGCCGGGGCTGCTTCGGTATTCTGTTGTGTATTACTGCCGACAATAGTGTAAAAATATACAGGTACAAGGTTAAACACCGCGCTCACCCCTTTCATTAATTTTGGTAATAACTTGAAGACGCTTCGTTATGTTCCGAGTTTATCACCCGGCCTAAAGAATTGTCAAATGTAATTTTGGATAGATTGTAAATCAGCCGGTGAATGATATCCGCTTAAATCATTTGGAATATTGCCATATTTTCAGTATGATTAGACCATACAGGAGGTGCTTAAAAAGATGGAGATGTTAATCAGCAATGAGGCCGCCGCCTGGTTCAAGCGGGAACTTGCGCTGCCGGAAGGGGCAAATATCCGTTTATTTCCCCGCTACAGCTCGGGAGGCGGACTGCATCCGGGCTTCTCGCTGGGGATTGCGAATGAACCTCCTGGCCGTCAAGCTGTACAGACGGAGCGGGCGGGAATTGTCTTTTATATGGAGGAGCAGGATCTTTGGTATATGGAGGGTTATAATCTGTCGATTGTGTATTCGGAGGCCGAGGATGATATTGACTATGTCTATGTGCCGGAAGCGGCAGCCGGGGTGCTAAAGGAATAAAGCTGTTTTCTTACATGACAAAAAGCCCTTGCCACAAGGCAGGGCTTTTTGTATGGCGCCTTTCGCGTGATGAACGGCTGACGCATTAATGCGAGCTGCGGAAGGTTTCTTCCTCCATCGCAAAGTCAAAATCGTCAATATCATACACCTGAACAGGAACTCCGCCTTCAATGATGCGCTGAATCAGCTCGAATTGATCGGTCAGAATGGGCACCTTCTCCCGCTGGGAGGCCAGGAGCAGTTCTGTTTCGATAGGATCGAATGTCTCTCCATAAGTTGCGTTATCAACACTGTTGATAATAGTGATCTGTGCGTGGCTGCCCAGCAGAATGCCGGAGCTTTTGGCCCAGGGGATGTTCAGGCAGCGGTTGATTTTCTTGGAATTCAGCGGCTCCTCGAAATAGGCTATAAGTTCGCGGATTTTGAGCTTCACATGCTGGTCATCCTCTGCATGGCTCATCAGAGGTTCGTCGCTGTCCCGCAGTTCGTATAATTCCATCACGGTAGTGTAAGGCACTATATATTCTACGGGGCTCCGCGGAACTAGAAGCTGGCCGTAAATCGCCATCATGACGGCTTCGGTCACAAATTGTCTGGACATCGTTATCCTCCTGAATTTCGGGTACCTATGGACTTAAAATTATAAAAACACTGTGGAGCGCAAATGTCAACAGTACCCAATCAACACGGTAAAGAGAAAGGATATCATATATTGTGAAGCAATGGAAATCCTATTATAGTTTTGTACGGCCTTATATGAAATGGATTGTGCTCACCCTGTTCATAGGCATGATCAAATTCAGCATTCCGCTGACTCTGCCGCTCATTTTGAAATATGTGGTCGATGATCTGCTCAACAATCCGGTCCTCTCCGTCACGGAGAGGGTGTCGAAGCTGATGATGGTACTCGGCGGCTCCCTTGTGCTGTTCGTAATCATCAGGGGACCTGTGGAGTATTACCGCCAGTATTTTGCGCAATTGATTACCAGCAGAGTGCTGTTTGACATGCGCAACAGGCTGTATGGACATCTGCAGCGGCTCTCACTCCGCTATTATCAGAATACCAAAGTCGGTGAAGCGATCTCCCGGTTTATCAATGATGTCGAGCAGAGCAAAAACCTCGTCGAAGTCGGGATGATGAACGTCTGGCTGGATATGTTCACATTGGTGTTCGCCCTGGCTTTTATGTTCTATCTGAATCCCGTGCTGGCCCTTGTATCCATTGCTGTTCTGCCGCTGTACGGCATTGCGGTGAATACGCTTTACAAGCGGCTTAAGCTGCTGACCAAAGACCGTTCCCAGGCCCTGGCGGCGATTCAAGGTTATTTGCATGAGCGGATACAGGGAATTGCGATCATCCGCAGCTTCACGATGGAGCGGGTGGACAAGAAGCAGTTCAAAGACATCAACGGCAAATTCCTGGAAAAAGCGATGGCCCAGACGCGCTGGAACGCTTTTACGTTCGCCATTATCAATACGCTGACGGACATTGCGCCGCTCTTGGTCATCGGATACGGAGGATACCAGGTCATTCACGGAAATCTGTCGCTGGGGACCTTCGTGGCCTTTTTCGGCTACCTGGACCGGATGTATGCGCCGCTCCGGCGGCTGATTAATTCCTCGACGGTGCTGACCCAGGCTTCCGCTTCGCTGGAACGGGTGATGGAACTCCTGAACGAGCCGTATGATATCATCGATGAGCCGGGTGCAAAGCCGCTGGCGGCACCGGCTGGAGCCATAGAGTTTCAGAAGGTGTGGTTCAAATACAACGACGAAAATGACTGGGTGCTCAAAAATATCGAGCTAAGTATCAGGCCGGGACAGACGGTGGCTTTTGTCGGGATGAGCGGGGGAGGGAAGTCTTCACTGATCAGCCTCATCCCGCGTTTCTATGATATTACCGAAGGCAGCCTGCGCATGGACGGTCACGATGTCAGAACGCTGACACAGGAGAGCCTGCGGCGGGCGGTGGGGATGGTGCTGCAGGACAATTTCCTGTTCAGCGGCTCGGTGCGGGACAATATTCTGTTCGGCAATCCTGAAGCGGGGGAACCGGAGATTATCGCAGCAGCCCAGGCCGCCAATGCCCATGATTTCATCATGCAGCTGCCGGACGGGTATGACACCGAGGTTGGCGAACGGGGAGTGAAGCTGTCGGGAGGACAGAAGCAGCGTGTCGCCATCGCCCGGGTCTTCCTGAAGGACCCCAAGGTGCTGATCCTCGACGAAGCCACCTCGGCGCTCGATCTGGAGTCGGAGCACTTGATTCAGCAGGCCTTGCAATCGCTGGCTTCGGAGCGGACCACATTAATCGTGGCCCACAGGCTGTCCACAATTACCCATGCTGACCAGATCGTCGTGCTGGAGCACGGAGAGATAACCGAGCGTGGCACCCATGAAGAGCTTATGGCTCTGGATGGCAGTTATGCCCGGCTGTTCAATGTGCAGCGGCTGGATGCCTGAGATTCTGGAGTCTGGTTATTTATTCTTTTCCCATTTGATCTTCTCGGCAAGGATATTGTATTTTAGTATTTGTTACAGTATACTGTAACCAATACACTTAAGTGTAACGTGTGGAGGAGAATCAAACCATAACAGGAGATGAACCAGATGGAAGTATATACTGGCAAGCAACTGGCTGATATCCTTCAGCAGGAGGATGCAGACATGAATTTGAGGACAGTCCGGTATTATACGCAGATAGGCATGCTGCCGCCCCTGGAGCTGGTGGGGAATAAAAGGGTATATACCGGCAGGCATCTGGAATATTTGCGGGCTATCCTGACTTTATCCAAAAGCGGTGAGAGCCTGGCGGATATTCAAGTGAAGCTGGAAGCGCTCTCCCCTGAGGAAATTGCCGGCCTTGGTGCCCGGCTAAAATTCTACCAGCCGCAGCATATTCTGCAGCACGAGACGCTGGTGATTAACGACGATGTGATGCTTACAGTAAGTCCGCAGATCACGCCGGAACAGAGGTCAGAGATGATTGAAGCGGTCACCCGGCTGCTGAGAGGAGAGAACAAGCTATGACCGAACAATCATTCCAGGTAGAATTCCGCTTCGCCAAGTCCTACCTTGAGCATGAGGAAGGAATCAATCATCTGTGGATCAAGCTCGAACCGCTTGCCGGGGTGAAGCTGGCAGCACTGCGGCTGCAGCTTCCTAAAGGAATTTTTTGGACTGAAGATGCGGGAGTCTACCCTATTGATGCAGACAGTCAAATTAGACTTGAGTCCTCAAATCCGCCAATCAAGCTATTGCTGGAGATGTATACGCTGCAGCCGGTTAGCCCCGGACTGGCAGAGCTTATCTTTACTGTGTCCTGCATAGCGGCGGGCGGCGTGGAACGGAGCGAATCATTTGCTGTTCCTCTAATGATCGCAGCTGAAGAAGAGGCGGAGCCGCCCTCCATGGATAATGAGATCGTCCAAAAAGTTAAAGAACGGCGTTGTAGGAAAAATCATCCTAGTGATCATGGCAACAAAGAGCCGCTTGACTGCACACCCGGAAGGATAATCCGTTACGACCCCCATTTCCGGTCGGAACTGGAGAAGCAGTACAGCATCGAGGGATAACCATACTATTTTCTAAAAAAGGTTAAAAGGCTGCCTGGCGCTTTTGGAAGCGTCCGGGCAGCCTTTTATAGTCAGCAGCAGCCTTTATCCTCTGCCGATCAGCAGAGATAGAATTCCGGCGGCAATCAGCGGCCCGACCGGAACCCCCTTGAAGAAAGCGACACCCAGTACGGTGCCGATCAGCAGCCCGGCGACAACGGTGGGCTGACTGCCCATCAGCAGAGCGCCACGGCCCCCGAGATAGGCGACCAGCATGCCGATGCCGATGGCCGCGAGCGACTTCCAGTGCAGGAAGGAGTGCCAGATGGTGTCTAATGATATTTTTCCGCTGGCCAGAGGTGTCATTACGCCGATTGTCAAGATAATGATTCCGGCTGTCAGTCCGTACTTTTCCAGCCAGGGAAATGTCTGTTGAAGTCCAAGCACACGCAGCAGCAGCAGGACGACCACCGCTATCGTGACCGGTGAATTTTTGCTGATGATGCCCAGTGCCGCAAAACCGAGCAGCAGTAAAGAGGTAATATCCATGGAGGCGGTACACTCCTTTTCTGAGATACACACAATGCTTATCATATGGACCGGACACGGAGTTTATGAAACCCGGATGCTAGTCGGCGAGACGTTTGGAAATAATATGGTCTGCGATCAGTTTGCCGTGCCCGCGCCCGGTTTCGATAAATACCTCATTGGCGTTGCGCCCGGAGGCAATGACTCCTGCGATATAAAGTCCGGGCACATTGCTCTCCATAGTGGAGGGATTGAAGGCCGGCTTCTCTTGGGTCTCGTCCATGCTTACTCCGGCTGAGGAGAGCAGCGTTCTGCTCGGCCTGAATCCTGTTAAAGCCAGTACAAAATCGTTATCCAGCTCCTTCACCTTGCCGTTCCGCCCTGTGATATGCACCGAGCCCGGTGTGATTTCAGTTACCCGTGATTCCAGATGCAGAACAATCTTGTCCTTCGCCACCATACTCTCGAAGACCGGCCGTACCCAAGGCTTGATATTCTCAGAAATACTGGCTCCCCGGTAGATCATATCCACTTCGGCACCGACCCTGAGCAGCTCCAGTGCCGCATCGACAGCGGAATTGCTGCCCCCGATGACGGTAACCTTCATCCCTGTGTACGGATGGGCTTCCCCAAAATAATGGGTGACCTTGGGAAGCTCCTCTCCCGGAATGCCAATCAGGTTCGGCTGATCGAAATAGCCAGTAGAAATAATGACGTTGGCAGCCGTGCGGGTATAAGTCTCCCCTCGTTTGTTGCGGGTATGTACAGCAAAGGTCCCGTCTTCCAGCGGCTTCACGGAGAGGGCTTCCTCATAGGCGGCAATGTCCAGCCCGTGTTGTTCGGCGGCGCGGCGGTAGTAGACGAGTGCTTCATGGCGGAAAGGTTTGTCATTCGGTGAAGTAAAAGGCACATCCCCGATTTCCAGCAGTGCGGTTGTGCTGAAAAACTGCATGTTGGTCGGATAGAGATAAATGGAATGGACAATAAAATTCTTTTCGATGATCAGGCTGGACAACCCGCGGCGCTGGCATTCAATGCCTGCGGATAGTCCGCAAGGGCCTGCACCGATAATGATGACATCTTTCATAAAACGATGAACCTCCCGAAGTATAAATTGCGTTTACTATAAAGCGTACCCTAAATATTAAATTTTCGCCATTCCTCCCGGCAATTCTGGTGAATTTGCTTGCTGTGGTTCATTGGATGGTATATAATTAGATATATATCTAAATTATTGATTTTATAAAATTTGCCTGTATTTATAGGAGAGTGACCCTATTGCAGCTTGAGAAAATTGTCAATTACCACAAGGCCTTGTCCGACCCTACGCGTCTGCGGATTCTGCTGCTGCTGTCCAAGGGGGAAGTTCACGGGCAGGCCCTGGCCGAGAAGCTGAATCTGTCGCAGCCCACGGTTACCCATCATGCCGCCAAACTGCGGGAAGCTGCGTTAATCAAAGAGCGGAGGGACAAGAACACGGTTTATTTTGCGCTGAATCCCGAGTTCATCCAGGCCGGTTCAGAGGCATCGCTGAAATTTATTTTTGCCAAGGGAGTGGAAGAGATGGAGGAAGTGTCTCCGGACGCAAGGCTGAAGGAATCCGTGCTGCGCAATTTTTTTGCCAAGGACGGCCACCTGCGGCAGATTCCCTCACAGTACAAGAAGAAGCTGATCGCATTGCAATATATGGCCGAGAAGCTGGAGCCTGGTGTGGTCTATACCGAGAAGGAAATCAATGAGTTCATCAAGCCCTTTCACGAGGATTATGCTACCATTCGCCGCGAGTTCATTATGCATCAATTCATGTACCGCGAGAACGATCACTATGAGCTGAACCCGCCGGAGTTGTGGACACATTGGGAAAATGTCAAATAATGATCTAAAATTTGGGTATTTTTTGTGACAAAAGGCGGGCAAGCTGATTAAATGTCTGATTAACGAATAAAATGGAATTGTAAGCGTTGTCTGACATATACTTCGAAAGGAGACTTTCAGTATGATATTCAAGCGCGCCAAAAAGAATACGCCCACCGTCCCTCTTACTGTTACCTTGCCGCAGATCAAACAGGCTGTAAGGCAATTTGAAGAAGATATGCCCGCTCCCATCAACCGCACGGCCCTGATTATGGAAGACAAAAGCATTGACTTAAGCCGGCTCAAACGTTACTTAGGCGGAGTGCCTGAGCAAAAGTTCTATATGTCACGCGAAACCTTTGAGATTTTTGAGGAGTCCGACAAGCTCGTGCCTTATTATCTTGACCTGGTTCAATCGGCTGTCGATAACTACATCAGCGATACCGGCAAGCTTCCGCTTGTTGAAGATGCCTGGCTGCCCGAGGTACACTACCGGCTGCTGGCCACGGAACGGTATTTGAAGGAGACGCCGCCTTTTCCATTGTATATTACTGAGGAAGAAATGATGCTTACGCACCGGCCGGAGTATTTTGAGTCCTGATTTCTGTATCTGCAGACTGTTCAGCTGAAGGAGGTGTGAGGCCTTTTTTGCGGAATGGTCTTTTCTTTGCGTGTTCCCCCATAGTACAATGGATTTCTGACTGGATACGGAATGAAATTCAGGTATAAGGGGAACTTGGAATGAAAGAAGTACAAGCTTTGCTGTTCGATCTGGACAACACATTAATGGACCGCGACCATACTTTCCGCAGCTTCAGCAGGAAGTTCGTACAGGATTTCCTCGGGCATATGGGCCCGGAAGAGGCGGAGCGCACCGTAGAGGATATTATCGTCAGAGATGCGGACGGATACCGTGATAAGGATGGCTTTTTTGCCGAACTGAGCGATGTGCTGCCCTGGAAGAAAAAAGTGACCGCTGCGGATATTCGGGCTTATTATGACAGAACATATATCACCCATGGAGCGCTTATGAAGCATGCCGTAGAGATGCTGGAATACTGCCGGGAGCGCGGCTATACGCTCGGACTGGTCACAAACGGCAAGAAGGATATCCAGTATGGCAAAATCGATCTGCTTAAGCTCCGGGGTTACTTCAAGGCCATCGTCATCTCCGGAGAGGCCGGGATCAGTAAGCCGGATCCGGAGATCTACCGCTTTGCCCTTGAGTGTCTCGGGACGAAGGCAGAGGAAACATTGTTCATCGGAGATCATCCGGTAAATGATATCTGGGGTGCAGCCAAGGCAGGGATGGAGACGATATGGCTGAAGCGCAACCATCCGTGGGATGAGAAGCTGGATGCACATCCGTGGAAAACCATTCAAGAGCTGGATGAGCTGAAGTCTATTTTATAGACGGATGAGATTTGCAGGTTGACAAAATAATGCAGCTCCGTTTATCATTACACCATATTAGTTCGGAAGGAGACGATGTTATATGTCAGTTTATACGGTTATTTCGTTATCGTTGAATACTGCTTGTGATACGTGTCTTCCGGGAACAGCGGCTGCAGTGTAGGAATTGCAGCTTAGCGGGCCAGCTCTATGTTGCCTTTTAGAGCCGCCGGGAACCGTATCGGTTCCGGCGGCTTTTTTGCGTGTGCATACAGCACTTAGGTATGGCTGTACCTGTGCACGCACGGAAATTACCGGCCTGTCCCGCCATGGGGAAGAGGCCGTACTTTTCGTATATGTTCTGTAAGCTTTTCTTTTGCCTGTGGCTGAAGAGAGGCTCTGCAGGGATGCCGCCGGAATGGAATTCCGGCGGCTTTTTGTGTTCCGGGAAATGCGTGAAGCAGAAGCAGAATCAGAATCAGAATCAGAATCAGAATCAGACAGGTTGTAATGCGGAAATTTCAAAAAGTTAAACCATTCAGGAGGCAATAATGACAATAGAACAATACGGCTGGAATAAGAATTGGCAAAGCAAGTGGAATGAAAGGATAACAGGGAATGAGGGGAAGGGGTATGTTCCGGGAAGAATCGTGGGCGACTTTGGCAGCAAATACCGGGTCATGGCGGAGAACGGGGAGACATGGGGGAACTGGCCGGCAAACTCAGACATTCGCTGACAGACTCCGGAGAATACCCGGCTGTCGGGGACTGGGTGGTTCTGGCGCTGCAGGATGGCGGGGAGCATGCGGTCATTCACGGTGTCCTGCCCCGGCACAGCGTGATTTCACGAAAGGTTGCCGGAAATACTCTGGAGGAGCAGATTGTTGCCTCCAATGTGGATACATTATTTCTGGTCAGCGCCCTTAATGATGATTTCAATGTCCGGCGGATGGAGCGGTATCTGATCATGGCGTGGAACAGCGGGGCCAATCCGGTGATTTTGTTAACCAAATCCGATTTGTGCCCGGATGCCGAGCATAAAATCGCCGAGATGGAGCGGGTGGCACCCGGTGTAGCCATCCATGCGGTCAGCGCGCTCTTGGGCGACGGGCGGGAAGAGCTGCTGCCGTATATCGGCATAAGGCAGACCGTAGCCCTTACCGGTTCCTCAGGCTGCGGCAAATCAACGATGGTCAATTGGCTCAGTGGCCAGGCTATTCAGCTAACCCAGGATGTAAGAGAGGATGACAGCCGGGGCAGGCATACGACTACCCACCGGGAACTGTTTGTTCTGCCGGATGGCGGCATCATTGTGGACACTCCGGGAATGCGCGAGCTGCAGTTATGGGAGGATGAAGGCGGACTTGATCTTGCTTTCGGCGACATCACCAGATTGGCAGCCGAATGCCGTTTCGGTGATTGCAGGCATGAACATGAAGAAGGCTGCGCTGTACTTGAGGCTGTGGCCAGCGGGGAGCTGGAGGAGAAACGGCTCTTGAATTACCGGAAAACCCAGCGGGAACTGCAGTATCAGAGCAGCAAAGAGGTGAAGCAAAAGCGGAAAACTGCTGCTGCAACAAAATCTGCGGGCTCACGTACCCGTAACTCTAACTGGCGGCATGAGCTGGACGAATATTGAGGAAAATCGAAAGGGACACTCTGCAGCCTATAACAGCTGCAGGGTGTCCCTTATCTTGCGTCCGGCGAAGCTTCTTGAAGAAGCACTCTGCCAAACTATATATAAATAAAAGTCCGGCTGATGTAAAAAGGAGATGTCTGTAAAAAGTGCGGATGTCTAAAAAAGAACCGGACTTTTAACGCTTCTGGCCATTTAGAACGATGCAGCGGCAGTTTTAGCCAGTTCCAGGCCTTTGGCGATAATTTCTGCAGATTGCTGCGGATTCTGGTTGTGTCCTTCGATAATGACCTGAGTCGTTTCTTTGAAGCCCCAGAAGTTCAACATGCCTGCCACATAGTTAACAGCCATTTCTGCACTGGCAGCCGGTCCTTCGGAATAAACGCCGCCTCTGGCATTCAGAATCATTGCTTTTTTGTCAGTTACCAGTCCAACCGGACCTTCAGCAGTGTACTTAAATGTAACGCCTGCCTGGCTCAAGTAATCGATGTAGGTATGCAGTACAGCCGGAACAGTCATGTTCCACAGCGGGAAAGCAAAGACTACTTTGTCAGCGGCCAGGAATTGATCCACATATTTCTTCACTGTAGCAGCGCCTGCAGCCTCTTCAGGAGTAGCTTCGTACCCTTGAGCAGCTTTGTAAATCCCGGTAATCAATGTGTTGTCATAGTAAGGAAGCTGTTCAGCGAACAAATCAAGTTCTGTAATTTCATCTTGCGGATGAGTTTCCTTGTAGCTTGCCAGGAAGGTGTTGTAAAGCTGCACACTCACTGCTTGATCTGCCGGGCGGTTGTTAGCCTTAACGAAAAGTACTTTTGACATTATGATTTCTCCTTAAGTATCTAATATTTATTAACTATATTTAATATAGCATTTAATTATTTGTTTGTAAATATCCGTCGGATAAAAAAATTATCCGCTCGACACCAATGCGCTTTTCTTTGCGCAGCTACCATATCTCCGGGCAGTGGGCAGCTATTTTACTTTGAAAGGTCAAGATGTAGTACCGCAGGTTTCGCACGGTTATTTTTGTGTTTTTGGCCCGGGTTTAAGGTCGCAGGGACCCGGTTATATAGGTGTTACAAGGAATAAGGAAAGGATTTCCTCTCCGTTCCGGCTGTAACAGAATCCAATAACAAAGGAGCGAGTGACATGTCCATTGACCGGTTCATCATTAAAAAATTGGACAGCTGTCAGGAAGAGCATACCCGGCGAAATCTGGTAAAGCTGTTCAAGCTGCGGATTCAAAAGGCGGAAAAGCAAGAGAATAAAACCCCTGAGCGAATCAGCTAACCAGCCAGTTAGTGAAGCGGGCATTCGGCAATATATATAATGGGGCATTTTCCTTATGTAAGGGAGGTGCTCTTTTTCCTGTGCAAAAAAATATCCCTCTATTAATAGAGGGATAACGCCAATGAATCATTTTCACTGTAACTGTGCAATATAGCTTCAGAGCCTTTAATTTCGATACTGATCAGAGAATTCAAACATTTCTGCAGGGCGCTTTTGCCCTTTTGAATTTTAAGTTCCAGCGTGTTGTTTAGCAATCGAAGCACTTTTTGTGTAGGCTGTTTATTTTCTGTAGTGAAGTACACAGGTACAATCTTGTTCTGAAATGTGATGAGCATTCTCATTTGAAATCACCTCGCTACAAGTATTTCATGATATAGATCATACCCTTACTTTCTTAATTTTACCTTAAAATTAGCTTATGATAACATAAAGATTACAAGTTTTATAGCTTGAAGCCTTTCCGGGAAGGAAACCTTGATGTGAATAACAATGATAAGTTATATTTAGCGCATTTTCTGTTCCCTGAAACATCAGGTAATGAAAAAGTTGAAGGGGTGCTGCAAAGAGCAGCCTCTGCGGACAGAATTTGCAGGTTGAAATTCAGCGAAGGGGAATATACGCAGGATTTATGTCTGCAGGTTTTTAAAGATACAATACTGTTATCCCACCTGATAGATACGGATGCCTCCGACTGTGAACTGAAGACACCGGAAGAGATCAAGCGTGCGTCCTTTTATCTGCTGAATTGCTTTCAGCTTACATACAGCACCCTTTCGGATTCACCTGCATTGCTGATGTCCAGACGCAAGTATGAAGAGCTACGGGAGCAGTCAGACGCTTATACTTTATACGTGTTGACTGAACGGCTGACAGCCGAGACGGGAGATGTTGTAAATTCCCCACAGCTGGCCAGCGTGATGAAGAGCCCGACTGCAGAGGGAGAGCTTAAGCTATGTTCCTTGCATGAGGGTATCTGGTCTTTTCAGCGCGCCTTGTATATGGAGAACAATTCCGGGGGCTGGCTGGTGCGCGTCAGCGGCAGGCCGGCAGAAGACTGGATGATCGCGGTGCCGCTGACCAGACCTCAGCTATGCTCTATCTTTTATAAATGGCTGCTGCAGCCCATAGAGGTATCTAATGGAGAATAACCGTTGAACAAGGTGGAAGTGTGGGTTCGCCTTGATTCATGGAGGCCTTTTTATGTAAGCGCTTTATAGTTGCGCATCTCAGGCTGGATATGAGTATGGTGCGCTGCACTTCATGTCAGTTAACCAATCTTTAGGCAGAAGCATATGCTTTAAGCAAGGGCGAAGACCCGGGAAGAAAGGAGAATGAAGGATGAATCTCAGGAAAAAAATCTCGCTGCCGCTCATGATCCTCACCATGTGCCTGTCTGTCCTTGCCGGTTGCGGCAGTGACTCGGCTGCGGTGAAGGTGAAGATCGGCGAAGTCACCCGTTCGGTCTTTTATGCGCCTGAATATGTGGCATTATCCCAGAATTTTTTCAAGGATGAAGGGCTGGAGGCAGAGCTGCAGACGATCCCAGGCGGAGACAAAACGATGACGGCTCTGCTCTCCGGGGCCATTGATGTGGCGCTTGTGGGATCGGAAACTTCAATTTACGTGTACCAGCAGGGGGCAGATGATCCTGTCATCAATTTCGCCCAGCTGACCCAGCGTGACGGCACATTCCTGTTCGCGCGGAAGGCGGATGCGGATTTCAACTGGGACAAATTGAAGGGGAGCACCTTCCTCGGGCAAAGAAAAGGCGGTATGCCGCAGATGGCCGGCGCTTTTACCCTGCTGCAGAAAGGCATTGATGCCGGAAAGGATCTTACGCTGATTCAGAATATTGATTTTGCCAACATTGCCGGTGCTTTTGCCTCCGGGACGGGGGATTATGTGCAGCTTTTCGAACCCACAGCCTCCATCTTTGAGCGTGAACAGCGCGGTAGTGTTGTAGCATCTTTTGGCGTGGAAAGCGGCTATCTGCCTTATACGGTGTTTATGTCCAAACAAAGCTATATCAGCAAAAACGGGGATACGGTACAAAAATTCACCAATGCCATCCAGCGCGCCCAGGTTTGGGTGAAGGAGCACAGCCCGGAGGAGATTGCCGATGCAATCCTGCCTTATTTTGAGAATACCGACCGGGATATTGTGATCTCTTCGGTTAAGCGCTACAAAGAGCAGGACACCTATGCAGTAAATCCGGTCATTGACGGCAAAGAATGGAACAATCTGCTGGATGTTATGGATAACGCCGGTGAATTAAAGGCCCGTGTTCCGGAAGCCAAAATCGTCGACAACAGCTTTGCCGAGAAAGCAGAAGCCAGCGTGAAATGAGCGGATACCTGCAGTAGAGTTATGCTCCATAAAACTTAAGCAAATGCTTCCGAAGCGAAAGCTTATAAAACTTAAGCAGATGCTTCCGAAGCGAGTTTTATGACGAAGAGAATCAAGAAGTTATGCTCCATAAAACTTTTAGGAGGGGCGATATGCTTCCCATTGTGCAGCTAAAGGAAGTGACGCATGCCTATCTGGGGGACCGCGAGGCGTCGCTTGCCGTCGAGAATTTCAGCCTTTACGTGGAAGCCGGAGAGTTCGTCAGTCTGGTCGGCCCCAGCGGCTGTGGTAAAACCACACTCCTGTCGATCATCGCCGGACTTCTGCAGCCCTCGCGCGGAGAGGTGTTCGTGAGCGGGCATGCGGTCAGCGGCCCTTCGCCTGAGGTGGGCTACATGCTGCAGCAGGATTATCTTTTTCCGTGGCGGACGATTCTGGATAATGCCCTGCTCGGGCTGGAGCTCACTGGACGTCTGAACGAAAGCTCGCGGCAGAAAACCATCGGGCTGCTGGGTGAGATGGGTCTGGCCGGCAAAGAGCATGCCTACCCGGCACAGTTGTCCGGGGGCATGCGCCAGCGGGTGGCGCTGGTGCGGACACTATCCACAGATCCGGGCCTGCTGCTGCTGGATGAGCCTTTCTCAGCGCTGGATTACCAAATCAAGCTTCAGCTTGAGGATCTGGTGTCGGAGACGCTGCGCAGACGCGGCACAACGGCAATTCTTGTTACCCATGATCTGTCCGAGGCCATTGCTGTCAGCAGCCGGGTGATTTTGCTGCAGCCGAATCCCGGAAAGATCCGGAAAATATTTACCGTGCCCGAAGCGATCCGGAGCACACCTCCGCTATACGCGCGGGACTTGCCGGGGTTTGCGGAGCTTTTCCATGAGGTGTGGAAGGAAATGGAGCTGGCAGGGAGGGGGGAGTTGTGAAGTCGGTTGAACAAATTGAAACCGCAGCCTCGCGTGCGCTGTGGCTGGAAGAGAAGCATAGTGAACACCAGAAGAAAAAACGGCGCTGGCACAACCGGGTAACCGCTGTCCGCGGCAGTTTGCTGGTACTGTTCTTTGCGCTCTGGGAGGCCGGAGCCCGGCTGGGCTGGATCGATAAGCTGCTGTTCAGTTATCCCACCAAGGTCTTCGGGCAAATTTGGGGCGATATAGCCAGCGGCAGCCTGTGGCCGCATCTGGGCATGACGGTTGCGGAAACGGTTGTGGGTTTTCTGCTCGGGACACTGCTTGGCACACTTCTTGCCATTGTCATCTGGTGGTCGCCGTTTTTGTCTGCAGTGCTTGATCCGTATATGGTCGTCTTTAACAGTATGCCGAAGGTGGCGCTGGGACCTATTTTCATTGTGATGTTCGGTGCGGGCTTTACGGCGATTGTGGTGACGACGCTGTCCATCACGGTGATTATAACCACCCTGGTAGTGTACAACAGCTTTTGCAATGTTGATCCGAATTTGGTGAAAGTGGCAAGGTCGTTCGGAGCTTCACGGGTGCAGGTATTCAACAAGGTAATACTGCCTTCTTCTTTTCCCACTGTTGTTTCCACGCTGAAGGTCAATGTAGGCATGTCATGGGTAGGTGTGATTGTAGGCGAATTTTTGGCGGCCAAATCGGGGCTTGGGTATCTGATCATTTACGGCTTTCAGGTGTTCAACTTTACACTGGTGATGTCCAGTCTGCTGATTATTGCGGCTGTGGCTACAGCTATGTATCAACTGGTGGTTTATGTGGAAAAGCTGATTTTGTCGCGGCGGTGAGAAATATGTCATATTGTGCCGATCCGCAAAATCTTGTACCATGTCTATATCTTTACCTGAAAACTATATAGACAACATTATAAGCCTGCTATTCCAACTGGTGAATCGGATGAAGCCCCCAGAGGAGACAGGACTTATCAAGCTCGCAAGGAGAGGTATTACATGGGATTTCGAGTTATCAAAACGGCGGCTGCGACTCTGTTGTCGATCCTGCTGGCAGCCGCTGTGGGCATTCCCAACGCGCAAAGTGCGGGTCTGCTCGCGATTCTGGGGGTGGAAACCACACGAAAAAGGAGTCTGCGCACCATCACGGCGCGTTTTCTGGCCTCCCTTGTAGGACTTTTTTTCGGCTGCATTTTGTTTTTCTTCCTTGGATTTCATTATTGGGTGCTGGGCCTGTATGTGCTGGTCGGATTTCCCATGATTGTGAAATCGGGCTACAAGGAAGGAATCGTGACCAGTTCCGTTATTGTTTTCCGGGTTTTTGGACAAGCCGAGCTGTCTGTACATGTTCTGCTGCAGCAGATAGAGCTATTGTTCGTAGGCCTGGGATCGGCCGGACTGGTCAATCTGATCTATATGCCGCAGACCGGCGGCGTTATTGCTGGAATCCGCAAAGAAGTGGACGGTTATTTTTCGGTGATATTTACGCAAATGGCGCGTACGCTGCGTGATCCCGGGTATCTCTGGGACGGCAAGGAGCTAATTGGCGCAGGAGAGGCGGTCCAGCGTGGACTTACGGCTGCCTCCAGGGAAATGGAGAACCATGTCATTCATCCGGATGAGGCTTGGAATGTGTATTTTTACATGCGCAAGGAACAGCTGGAATCGATCCAGAACATGATGCAGCTCCTCTCGCAGGTCTACCGCCAGCTCCCTCACGGGGACATGGTTGCGGATTTGTTCGATCAGCTGAGCAATGATGTGCTGGCTGAAGAATATACCGGCCGGACAGAAAAACTGCTTGATGGGCTGGAAAAGGAATTTCAGGGGATGGAGCTGCCGGAAACCCGCGAGGAATTCGAGGTCCGTTCAGCTATTTTGCAGCTATGCCGCGAGCTCTCGTTATATCTCAACATAGCCAAGAGATATAAGATGCCGGTCGATATCAAACCGGTAAAACGGCCTTTGCCGGCAAAAGGAAATACACGTGTCTAGAAAGAATTTAGGCGATGATGGCAAGAAGGAAGAATTAGGTATTCATCTTTTGGTATGAAATTACGATAAGAGATATATGACAAAATGTGAGTGTTTGTTTTGTGCTGCGTTCATATAGGCTTAAGGAAACCAGGATATACTATATTATCAATGAATGGTTCGGCACATATTCCAATTACAGCAGCTAATTCACGGGGTGTGAATTCTGCACTGGCAGGTGACGAAGGTGAACAACGGCAATGAACAATATATCGGCAAACAGCTAGTAGACAACCTCTTTAATCACAATGGCGTATTTGTACTGCCCGCAATGACGCTTCTGAGCTCGGAGCATGTCCGGTTAATCACCCAGCACCGGATTATCCTTCAGCCCCATGATGTCATTCAATTAGACAGCGAAGCATTCTATCAGCTGGCCGTGGATGATTGTACGGCAGCTATGGAGAATATTTTTGATCAGCTGCGCTATACCAAGAGCAAGCGGCTGCCGATGCTTGAGCTCAAAAATGAAGTTATTCCTTTTATCCAGCAAGTAAGCGAGAAGAATGACTTCTTCGGAATCCTGGCTGCACTGCAGACCAAAGATGATTATACATACAGGCATAACGTTGCTGTAGGCATATTATCAACACTTCTGGGCAAGTGGCTTAAGCTGGACCGGGAAGAGCTGGGCATGCTGACCATTGCTGCAACCCTTCATGATATCGGGAAAATTATGATTCCGGCCGAAATTTTAACCAAGCCGGGGCCGCTGACGGATGAAGAATTTGATATCATGAAAAAGCACACGACGCATGGCTACGAGCTGGTCAGAGATACACCGGGCACGACGCATATGCAGGCGCTTGTCGCGCTGCAGCATCATGAACGAATGGACGGGAGCGGTTATCCGTTCGGAGTACTGGGACACCGGATTACGGACTTCAGCAAAATAGTAGCCGTTACGGATATTTTTCATGCGATGACTTCAGACCGGTTCTACAGCGAGGCGGCGCCGCTCTATGAAGTTCTGACTCAGATGGAGGACTACTCCTTCGGGAAGCTTGATCCTTATATTTGCGGTGTTTTTATTAGTAAGCTTATGCAGTCAATGATAGGCAACGAGGTGCTGTTAACAGACGGACGGATGGGCAAAATCATCATGATTCTGGCGCATGATCCGCTTCGTCCTTTGGTGAACATCGGGGAGGATTTCATCGATCTCAGCAAGAACAGACATCTTGGGATTGTGCGTGTAATCCCGCAATAGCCCTGAACAGCAGCAGCCCCTGTAGAGGATTGAAGTGCACCCCTTAGAATAGACATTGGAATAAACCCCTGGTTTATCCGATGAATTCTAGGGGGTGCATTTTTTATGCCAGCGATTAAAGGAAAGAAGTCTAAAACGTATTCTTATGAAACAAAGCTGGAGGCAATACGTCTTCATATGGTCGAAGGTTGGACCTATCGTAAAATTATGGAGAAGTTCGAAATTACAGACAGACATCGGTTGAAAACATGGATGAGGAAATACCGGGAACTGGGAGAGTTCGGACTTGTGGACCAGCGAGGACGGCGAGAACAATATGTCGATCAAGAAAGACAGGTCAAATGGCTCAAACAGGAGAACGAAATGCTAAAAAAGTGCTTGGAAATCTGGATGCAGGAGATGAAACAGAGCGGTATGTAACGATTGAGAGAGCCTCAAGTGAATATCCGGTTCGTCATTTGTGCAAAGTGTTTGGGGTCTCCAGAAGCGGATATTACGCCTTTCTAAAGCGCAAAGCATTCGATCGGGACCGAGAAGATAGAGAACTTGTGAAGAAGGTTTACGAGCACTACAACGGAGTTTACGGATACCGACAGATCCAGTTATTCTTGCTGCAGGATCATGGAGTCTGGATGAATCATAAGAAGGTGCTACGGCTCATGCAGGTACTTGGAATCCGGTCACGAATAAGGCGAAAACATCGCTGTAATTACGCATCTTCGGACGGAGGGCGAGTCGCTAAAAACTTACTGAAGCGAGATTTCAAGGCGGATGCTCCTAACCAAAAATGGGTTACCGATGTGACTCAATACCGGGTGGGAGAATCGTGGCTCTATCTTTCTGCGGTGAAAGATTTGTTTAACAATGAAATTGTAGCCTACCACATGAGTCAGAAAAATGACAATCCACTGGTTCTACAGACCTTTGAGAAAGCCTTTAACAAGACAAAAGACGTGACCGGACTGATCGTTCACAGCGACCAGGGATTCCAATACACGTCTCATGCATACCATGACATGCTGCCAAAGGTTGGCGCCCGAATCAGCATGTCCCGCCGAGGAAATTGTTATGACAATGCCTCCATGGAGAGCTTCTTCTCGCATCTCAAAACGGAAGGGCTCTACCCTTATGATATCCGAAATCTGGACGAGGCACAAAGACGAATTGAAGCCTATATTCAATTTTACAACCAGTATCGACCGCAACGAAGACTAAATAAGCTGCCTCCGGTGGAGTACCGGAAGCAGCTTACAGCCTAGGGTCTTTTTTCAGTGTCTACAAAATAGGGGCTTGACCAGGATCTACAGGGGTTTTTTTTGCGATAGGATTAACTGATCTATTCATATCCGGGGAAATTTCACAATAAAATGAACTATGACTCTTGTTAAAAAAGCTCCGCTGAGGGCTTACCCAAATTTATTTCTACTCTAACAATCAACAAATGCCCAGAACGTGCATACACTTGATAGTGAATGATTGTATGGAGGAGGTTCAAAGATGTCATTAAGCCATAAACGTCAAACAAGGGAGATCATTACGAAGGCAATTTGCGGCAAAGGTCGTAAGTTCTCTACAGCAACCCATACCGTGACTCCGCCACACCATCCGACGAGTATTCTGGGGGCTTGGATTATCAACCACCAGTACGAAGCGGTTGCCGCCGGGAACGGAATCGAAGTAATCGGTACTTACGATGTAAACATCTGGTACTCGTACGACAAAAACAAGCAGACGGAGGTTGCCAAGGAAACGGTCTCCTATGTGGAGCTCATTCCGCTGTCGTACCTGGACCCGAGACACCGTGCCGCCACGGTTGAGGTCTCTGCGGAGGCAACGCAGGAACCCAACTGTGTGGAAGCAGGCGTCTCTCCGGGCGGGGGCAGTGTGACGCTTCGGGTGGAACGGGAATTCGAGGCGGAATTGGTGGCTGAGACCAAGGTCCGCGTGTATGTCACCGATCAAAGCGATGATCCGGAAGACAAGGATTATGATTTTGATGGGGAAAGCTTCGATTATGATGATCTGGACCCTGACGCCCTGGATGATGAGCTGTAAGGAAGAGCATCGCCGCCGCCAACTGATATCGGGTGGGTTTTAATCCATTATATGTAGTAGGGGCGGCGGTGAAGAGGGCGAATGCCCTCCTTTTTTATTTTTTTTATTTTTCCGCCAGGGGCAGCGGTGCAATGAAAAGGAAGGTGCTGCCCTGCCCGCGGTAAGAATCCGGGAGGAGAAGGAGTTATGAATGAGGGGCTCCCTACATACTTGCTATGGTCCGCTGCCCAGCGGGAAGACAGGCTTCGGCGCAGCGGATTGGAAACTTTGCTGGTGCCGGCAGAAGGTTCAGGACTAGGGAAGGGGACAACCCGACAGTCTGCGGAGGCCCGTTCGTACAAGCAGTATTACCGGGTCCGTGTATTTAACCTGGAGGTGCTGGAAATCCGGCCGCTCGGAACGGGGGCAGCAATGAAGCCGGCTTCTTTGCCTCCTGTCATCCGTGCGGGGGCGGCGCGGGGAAATGCAGTGGGTGAGGGAACTGCCTTGGCGGATATAGCCTTGCACGGTCAAGAGCGGATTCCGCACCCCCTGACGGAGGGGGAACCGCAAGGGGGCACAGCCGGTCCGCAAACCCGGCATCCTCCGGCCGCCAGCGCGGCGCGGCGGGGAAAATCCGGGATACAGCGGTGCGGGCGCTGTACACCCTTGGCCTGGACAGCGGCGAGGTGCTGCTGAAGACCCTGGGCGGCCGCCGCTACAGGGTCGACAAGGTCACGCCGCTCCGGGCAGGCTCCGGCGGGGTGCTGCCGGAGCCCTACCGCGCGGCCTCGCTGGCGCTGGCCCGCTCCCTGGCTCTGGAGCAGCCCGGCCGTCCCGGGCTGCTGATGGGCATGGACCCGGAGTTCCTCCTGCTCCGGGAATCCACAGGCCGCGCCGTGCCGGCGTCGCGGTACCTGCCCATGGACGGCGTCGCCGGCTGCGACGCCGGGCCTCCGGGAACGCGCGGCGCGTTCCCGGTCGCCGAGCTGCGCCCTGCACCGCGCGGGGAACCGCGCGCGCTGCTGGCGCAGCTGATGTCCGCCGCGCGCACGGCGGACCGGCTCATCCAAGACCGCTCGCTGCGCTGGCGGGCGGGAGGCATGCCGCTGCCGGGCTGGGCCCTCGGCGGCCATCTGCACTTCAGCGGCGTGACGCTGTGCGCGCCGCTTCTGCGCGCGCTCGACAACTACCTCGCGCTGCCGCTGCTGCTGCTGGAGGACGCCCGTGCGGCAGCACGGCGTCCGAGGTACGGGGGGCTCGGCGATTTCCGGCTTCAGCCGCATGGCGGCTTTGAATACCGGACCCTGCCGAGCTTCCTGGTGTCCCCGGTCATCGCCAAAGGTGCGGTCTTCCTGGCTCACCTGATTGTGAGCCGCTATGAAGACCTCACCCTGCGGCCGCTCGACCGGGAAGACCTGCATGCCGCCTACTATAGCGGCGACAAACCGCCGCTGCGCGCCGCGTTCCCTCCGCTTGCGGCGCAGCTCCGCGCACTGCCTGGCTATGCGCAGGCAGCGCGTTATATAGAGCCGCTGTTCAGCTATATTGCCGCTGAACAGACCTGGGATGAGTCCCGCGACATCCGCGGGCTGTGGTGCGGCAAACTGCGCTCAAGTGAGCAGGATATGGCGCAATAAGGTGCCCAGACGCCCCGGCTGCAGTCAAATCAAAGGTATTTTTACCTTTGATTCGCCCCAACGGTAGTGTCAAGAAGGTTGTGTATAGAGAATAGTTTCTTCCCGACACTTCGTTTGCTGGTTAGGTGGAAAAAGTATCACTAATTTGTCTGAGCATCAAGCAACCCGGGCAGCTAAGTGGAAAAAGGTACACTAATTCAGCCCACTTCGCTCTAAATAAGGGAATATTACCGAATTAAGTTCCCTTTTTCCACTTAATCCTCACGATTGTTTATTTATGAGGAAATTAAGCTCCCTTTTTCCACTTGGCCATCCCCGTTGCCGAAACCAAAGGCATATTTACCTTTGATTGCACCCCCAACTCCCCGGGACCGGCGAATCAAGGGTAATTTACCTTTGATAGCGCCCCAGTGCCCCGGTGCAGTCAAATCAAAGGTATTTTTACCTTTGACGCATCTCTTCCAGACTAAGGTAAGGGTAAGGACTCTGGTATTGGATGCCTTTGGAAACAACCCCATTTTTTTAAAAACCAAGATTCACCGGCAATCAAACATAGAGCATCGTCCAGAACCCGATATCCTGATATCCAAGCTTGCGGTAGATCAGAGCGGCCTGCGGATCGTTGTAGAACAGGCAGGGGGTGCGGCCTTCATGCAGCATATCGGCACTTAGGCGGGCAACCAATCGGCTGGCCAGTCCCTGCCCTCTGTATGCGGGGTGTGTGGCAACGGCTACGACCATAGCCGACATCGAGCTTTCTGCTGCAGTAGAGGCTGTGGCGATCACCTTTCCATCCTGTTCCATATAGTAGGTCCGGCCCGTGCCGGTCTCCAGTGTTTTCCGCAGGCTGCTGCGCGAATCCTCCGGGTTGTTGTCGAATTCCTCAATCTGGTCGGTGAGCGAACAGATTGCATCGACATCGTCTGTGGTTGCTTGGCGGATGGCATGTGCGGATGCTGCGGTTGTGGTCGGTGTGCTGTTCAGCTCCCGCAGCTCGGCGAACCGCATTTGCTTTTCCTTGCGGATGTTCAAATGTTCCGCCACAGCCCGGACTGTTTCTGCTGAACCGGATACCATCTCAAATTTCGGGCCCGCCTGCATCAGCTCCGCGAATCCCGCCGCATCAAAAGGTCCGTCGGCGTAAGGAATAAAGCTTCCATAAAAGCGCAGCAATACAGCAATTAACTGGCCATCCTCCTCACGGAAGTCGCCCCACAGCTCCATAAACTCCTGTTCAAACCCAAAATTCTCCACATCCCCGATGATAAACAAATTCAATGCGGGCTCTTTGCTAACCAGCGTCATCAGCGGCGCACGGTCAGCTTCCCCAAGCTTCCGGATCATCCGATCTCCTCCTTGTTATCTCTGAATCCATTCTAGTTACGTTAAACTTCAGAATTGCACCAGGCACTGACCAGTCCGCCGTACTGCGCGATATATGCCCAGTGGTTCAGTACAACGCGTGCCAGGAGATTATTGTGCGCGTTGCGAACATCGCAACTCTATCCTGTTGAAATGATTTTATCCACTATATAAATTGAACTTGTGATTTTTCTATTTGGGATGGGCCATGACTCCAGAGAATGTTTGGACTTCCGGCCGCTGCCCATCTGCAGATTTCTTGATTGTAACCCGCTGTTCGCGGTGGAAATCCGCAGCCTGCCGATGCTGAAGATAGCGAGCTTTCCTACGGGAAGCTTTCAGGCAAACGCATCCGCTCCTTTACAGACAAGCTTTAGTGAGAAACGGTAACACACGGGTTGATATGGAAGATTGTGAGTTCCAGCCTTCTCTTCCGCCGCTTTTCCCTGTTTGGATATTTTCAAATTCAATCTATATAGAAGGACGGTGAGGCTGCTTCTGCTGGTCAATTTGGAAGTTTAGCTTACTTAGCGTACATAGTGATTTTACTGCATCCTGAATCAAAAGCACACTTTTAAACCTTAATGCATTGGGCTTCCATTGATTTCACATGGTTTTTCGGCCTGTCTTTCATTGGGGCATTTCCGGTACCCGGCAAGGCAGCTCTTGTGAAGAGCGCGGCCGGGGTAACTTTGCCGGACCACTTTCTGCTATAATAGAGAACAGTATGAAGTAGGCATGGAGGTTAACGATGGCAAATTATACGCCGATGATACAGCAATATCTGAAAGTGAAGGAAGGAGCCAAGGATGCTTTCCTTTTCTTCCGTCTGGGCGATTTCTATGAAATGTTTTTTGAGGATGCGATTCTTGCTTCCAAGGAGCTTGAGATCACATTAACAGGCCGCGAGGGTGGAGGCGAAGAGCGCATTCCCATGTGTGGTGTGCCTTACCATGCCGCCGAGGGGTACATACAGCGCCTGATTGAAAAAGGCTACAAGGTCGCCATCTGCGAGCAGCTGGATGATCCGGCAGTAACGAAGGGGATGGTCCGGCGCGACATTGTCCGCGTAGTGACACCGGGAACGGTGATGGACGGGAAGATCATTGCCGACAAAAACAACAATTACCTCGTCTGTGTGACTGAAGAGGACGGGATGATGGCACTCGCTGCTTGTGATTTGACCACAGGTGAGCTGTATGTCACTTCTGTGCTCTCGGGTGCCGAATGGCTGAGGGATGAAATCGGCATTTATGAGCCGGCCGAGATTATCGGGGATGCCGCGCTGCTGGACATGCTGCGGAGTGAAGCATCGCTGCTCGCGAAGCCGGTTGTCTATACTCCGTGGGAGAAGCGCGAAGAAGAGCTGGCCCGCCGCCAGTTCGGTGAAGCCGCCTGGGTGCGTCTGGAGAAAGAGCGCGGCCTGTGCCTGGCGCTGCTGATCTCCTATCTGAGCGAAACCCAGCGGCGCTCCCTGGGTCAGCTGAGCCAGATTTCGCCGTATGAACCGGGGAATTATATGATTCTGGACCCGTTCACCCGGCGCAATCTGGAGCTGACCGAAACCGTGCGCGAGCGTTCCAAAAAAGGCTCGCTGCTCTGGCTGCTTGACCGTACCGAAACATCGATGGGCGGCCGTCTGCTGCGCCGCAGAATTGACAAGCCGCTTCTGCAGCGTGCGCCGATTGAACGGAGGCTGGAGGCGGTCGACTATTTGTACAACCAGTTTATCGTGCGGGAGGATCTGCGCGGAGCGCTCAAAGAGATCTACGATCTGGAGCGGCTGGTTGGACGGATCGCCTTCGGCAGCGCCAACGGGCGTGACATGAATGCGCTGAAGCTGTCGCTCGCCCAGATTCCGGCGCTGAAGGACATGTGTATGGCATCCGGCTCGGCGACGCTGCGGGAGATTGGCGCCAGCATGGATGTATGTGCCGAGCTGCGCGAGGATATCGACCGGGCAATCGTTGAAGAAGCTCCTGTATCGGTGCGGGATGGCGGAATTATCCGTGCAGGCTACCATGAACGTCTGGATGAGCTGAGGGAGGCCAGCAGCAGCGGAAAACGCTGGATTGCCGAGCTGGAGGCCAAGGAGCGCCAGGCCACTGGGATCAAATCCCTGAAGATCGGCTATAACAAAATCTTCGGCTATTATATTGAAATCACCCGCTCCAACCTGTCTTCCCTGCCGGAAGGAAGATATGAGCGCAAGCAGACGCTGGCGAACACCGAGCGTTTCGTTACACCGGAGCTGAAAGAGAAAGAAGCCTTGATCCTGGAAGCACAGGACAAGATGACCGATCTGGAATACAGCCTTTTTATCGAGCTGCGTGACCGGATCAGTGCGCAGATCCCCCGGCTTCAGGCATTAGCCGAAAAGGTGGCCGAGATCGATGTGTACCAGTGCCTGGCGGCGGTCAGCGCCGAACACCGCTTTGTGAAGCCCAAGCTGACGGACGGCTATGATCTGCGGATTACGGGCGGGCGCCATCCGGTAGTGGAGGCGGTGCTGAAGGATGCGGCTTTTATTGCCAACGGCAGCACGCTCAGCAAGGATGAAGGCAATATACTTCTGATCACCGGCCCGAACATGGCGGGAAAAAGCACTTACATGCGCCAGGTTGCCCTCATCTGCATCCTGGCCCAGATTGGCTGCTTTGTTCCGGCAGGCAGTGCGGAGGTTCCGCTGATCGACCGCATCTTTACGCGGATCGGTGCTGCGGATGATCTGATCGGCGGACAGAGCACCTTTATGGTGGAGATGGCGGATATCCAGGTCATGACCGAAAAAGCAACGGCACGCAGTCTGATCATCATCGACGAGCTGGGCCGGGGCACATCAACAAGCGAAGGGATGGCGATTGCCCAGGCGGTGATTGAATATGTGCATGACACCATCGCCTGCAAGGCCTTGGTCTCGACGCATTTTCATGAGCTGGCCCATCTGGAGCAGAGCCTCCAGGGACTGCGCAACTACTCGATGGCAGTACAGGAAAGCGGCGACAAAGTCAACTTTCTGCGCAAGCTCGTGCCGGGAGCGGCAGACAGCAGCTACGGGATTTATTGCGCCCGTCTGGCAGGCCTTCCCGAAGGCATTATTGACCGGGCGTACGGACTGCTTCAGAGTATTGAGCAGGCAGCCCCTCCGGGAACGGTGTCGCTCAATTATGGCTCAGGCTATACTGAACATACCGGACAGGGTATTCAGGAGAAGCAGGAACTCGCTGTGCCGCCGAATTCCGGAGAAGGCCCGGCCGCCGGAGGCCAAGCCTATGCCTCCACACGCAGCGGGTCAGTACATTCAGGCGGCGGTTCGTCCGATGCTTCCTTGGCGGCTGTCCGGTTAGAAACGGCCGTTTCGCTTGCCTCTTCCGCAGCGGAGGAGGACAATGAGGTTGTTCAGCTCTCCATTTTTGGCGAGGAAGAGCCGCGCAAGAACCGCAAGGGCGGGGCAGCCGCTCCGGCGGTCAAGGAGAATCCGCTGGTTAAAGAGCTGATCTCTGCCGTTCAGAGCGCAGACCTCATGAATATGACGCCGCTGCAGGCGATGGGCCTGCTGAACGAGTTGAAGATGAAGGCGAAGGAGCTATAGGGCTGCGTGTTCGCTTAAGTGAATACTTGCGTGTTCACTTTACGTTTCTCAGAGATTCTAACTGTATTTCATACAACTAAAAGGTGCTTTTTTTGCGCTGAGACCCGTTTAGTTGCAATCCGTGCAATTAATTTAGAAAGTTATTGCGTAAAAAAGGTTTTCCACCAATTTTAACTGCATCGAGTACATTTATAACTGAAAATATCAGTTTAAGCATCCTTTTAATTGCTGAAAATGCAGTTATCAGGTATCGCTGGGTGATACAAAAGAGATTTATAACAGCTTAATCGCGAGGTGAAATGAATATGGCCAAAATTCATGTGCTTGATGAGCATATTGCCAACCAGATTGCTGCGGGGGAAGTGGTGGAGCGGCCCGCTTCGGTCGTTAAGGAGCTTGTGGAGAACGCCATCGACGCCGGAAGCACCCGCATTGAAGTGTCTGTAGAGGAAGGCGGGCTGCAAAGCATCCGGGTGAAGGACAACGGCTCGGGTATTGATCCCGAGGATTGCGAAACGGCTTTCTACCGTCATGCAACAAGCAAAATCCTGAACGGCAGGGATTTGTTTCAAATCACCTCCCTCGGATTTCGCGGGGAAGCCCTGCCCAGTATCGCTTCCGTGTCGAAGCTGTCCCTGCTTACTTCAAGCAATGAGGACGGCAAGGGCAGGGCTCTGGACATCGAAGGAGGCAAGCTGATCCGCAATGAGGACGAGCCATCGGGCAAGGGCAGTGATCTTGCGGTAAGGGAATTATTTTATAATACTCCGGCAAGGCTGAAATATATGAAAAGCGTACAAACGGAGCTGGGGCATATTTCCGACACCATGTACCGCGTGGCGCTGGCGCACCCGTCCATCTCCTTCACGCTGCATCATAACGGCAATCAGCTGCTGCATACGCTTGGAAACGGTGACCTGCTGCAGGTCATTGCCGCCGTGTACGGCACCTCTGCGGCCAAGGCGATGCTGCCGCTTGCTGCGGAAGACCCGGATTACCGGATTTCCGGCTATGTCAGCCGCCCGGAGTGGACCCGTTCGAACCGCAATGCGGTCACTACGATTGTTGGGGGCGCTACATCCGCAGCAACGGGCTGAATGCAGCGATTATGCGGGCCTATCATACGCTCCTGCCGATCAACCGCTACCCGCTGCTGGTTCTGCAGCTGGAGATGCACCCGTCCCTTGTCGACGTCAATGTTCATCCTGCGAAGCTGGAGGTCCGCTTCAGCAAGGAGGCGGAGCTCTATGCCTTCGTAGAGCAGGAAATCCGCAAGGTGCTGCTGGGACAGAGCCTTATTCCCCGGCCAAGCAAAGAAATCATTGGCGCCAAGGGCAGCAGCTCCTTTATCCAGGAGCAGTTTGCTTTTCCCAAGGGCGCGGTTCCGCCTCCGCCTCAGGAAGAGGCCTTGGGCCGGAGCGCCGCAGAGCCCGGCTATCCGCGGACCGGGCAAGCTCCAGCGCCCGGAGGTGCTGTGCCTGTAAGCGGAGCGGGCGGCAGCGAGCCGCTCCGTTCCCCGGGGGCGCTCGGCGGCCTGCCGCTGCCGCCCCTGGATGGGGGCCGCAGCGGCGGCAATGACGCGCCGCTGTTTGGCGCAGCCGCAGCCGGGGCTGCGCCGTATAGCAGCAGCTCCGGCCTGAGCTCCCAGTCGCGGGAGCGGGCGGCTGCATACAGCGGCAGCGCTCCGCAGGCCGCTGCTCAGCGTCGGGAAGGGGCGGGCAGCGAAAGCTACCGCCAATTCCCGCCGGTGAATCCCGCAAAGGGGCAGATGCCCTCGGCGGAGGAGCTGTATGCTCCCCCGGCACAGAGGATGCCGGGCTGCCGCAGTTTCCGGAGCTGAACTATATCGGCCAGCATCACGGAACATATATTATTGCCCAGAATGACAGCGGGCTGTATCTGATTGACCAGCATGCGGCGCATGAACGGGTGAATTACGAGTACTATTATGAGAAATTCGGACGCCCCGAGGACGCTTCGCAGGAGCTGCTGCTGCCGATTACACTGGAGTTCACGCCGTCGGAGAGCAAACAGCTCAGCGAGCGGCTGCACTGGTTCCAGCAGGCGGGGGTGTATCTTGAACATTTCGGGGGACAGACCTTCCTGGTCCGTTCCCTGCCCTACTGGTTCCCGGAGGGGGACGAGAAAGCCGTGATTGAAGAGATGGCGGAATGGGTCCTCAGCGAGCGGTCGATTGACCTTGCTAAGCTGCGCGAGAAATCATCGATACTCTGCTCCTGCAAGGCTTCGATCAAAGCTAACCAGAAGCTGACGGAGCATGAGGTGGAGTCGTTGCTCTCACGGCTCGCAGCCTGCCGTCAGCCGTATACCTGCCCGCATGGACGGCCGATTGTAGTATCCTTTTCCTCCTACGATTTGGAGAAGCTGTTCAAGCGTGTAATGTAATTGATCTATCTGCATTTGTTGTGAGCAGGAACGGAGGCAACATGATTATAACAACGGGCTTTGACCCGATCCCGGCCATCGAAATGCGGGCCAAAAGCCTTGCAGAGCGAACCGGTACTATGTATGCGCCAAGAGGCAGATTGTCCATGTCCAAAATGGCGGAACGCTACAAAGACGGGGAGATCCTGGTCGTGCTGCAAGAGTCAGTGCGGCTGATTACACCGGGCATGCCGCCGATGGAATTTCACCCCAGCATGGGTTTTGTCCGGGCCAAACGGATTATCCGCGGGGAGCCGGACCCGATGCTGGAGGCCGCCCGCATGGTCCCTGGCGACAGTGTGCTGGACTGCACGGCAGGGCTTGGCAGCGATTCCCTGCTGTTTGCAGTGTACGGCGGAGAGGCATCCACCGTTACTGCGCTGGAGAGCTCCCTGCCGCTCTGTGCGCTCCTGCTTGAAGGCATGAGCCACTATATCTCGGGACAGGAGAAGGTGAATGAGGCCCTGCGCCGCGTGCGTGTGGTGCACAGCGACCATCTTGCTTACCTGCGGGAGCAGCCGGACAACAGTATAGATATTGTCTATTTTGATCCCATGTTCCGTGTGCCTTTGACGGATTCGGCAGCAATATCGCCGCTGCGCCAGTTCGCAAATGCCGCTGCCTTGAGGGCGGAGAGTGTCGCCGAGGCTGTCCGGGTCGCCCGCAAAACCGTGCTTTTGAAAGAAAAAGCCTTAAGCGGCGAATTCTCCCGGCTTGGTTTTACCGAGCTGCTGCGGGCCAGCGCCAAAACATCGTACGGGGTGATATCCATTGACAACTGAGACAAGACGCAGGGTTCTGGTGCTGCTTGGCCCGACTGCTGTTGGCAAAACCAGGTTAAGCCTTGAATTGGCTGAGGCCTATGACGCAGAGATTATTTCTGGCGACTCGATGCAGGTGTACCGGGGGATGGACATCGGGACAGCCAAAATCAAACCAGAGGAAATGCTGGGAATCCCCCATCATCTGATCGATATCCATGATCCCCGGGATGCTTATTCCGCTGCTGAATTTCAGGAGCAGGGGACGAAGCTGATCGAAGAGATCAGCCGCAAAGGCAAGCTTCCTTTTATCGTCGGCGGAACCGGGCTCTATATTGAGTCCCTGTGCTACGGTTTCCGCTTCTCGGAGGCTGTAGCGGATGAAGCCTTCCGCAGCGAGCAGGACGCTTATGCAGAGGCCCATGGAGCTGAGGCGCTGCATGCCAGGCTGGCTGAAGTAGACCCGGAGAGCGCAGCCAGACTTCACCCCAATGACCGCCGCCGGATCATCCGTGCGCTGGAAATTCATCATCAGACCAAGGTAACTCTTTCGGCATCCCATGCAGACCAGAAAAAGGAATCTCCCTATGAACTCTGCCTGATTGGTTTGACAATGGACCGGAAAATACTATATAAACGTATTGAAGACCGAATTGACCAGATGCTGGCGGACGGACTCGTCGCAGAGGTGGAAGGACTGCTGCAACGCGGCTACAGCAGAAGCCTTGTGTCCATGCAGGGACTGGGCTACAAGGAAATTGCCGCTTACCTCGCGGGAGAAATGACGCTGGACGAGGCTGTGACGCTTCTCAAACGCGATACCCGCCGATTCGCCAAAAGACAGTTGTCATGGTTTCGCCACATGAAGGAGATTCAGTGGATCAACGTCGATGAGAGCCAAAACTTTTCAGAGAATTTTGAAAAAATCCGTGCTATAATAGCAGGAAAGTTTCTCTCAGGTCTTGAATATACTTCTGAACAATCTAATTGAACCATTGGGGGTACGTCATATGAACAAGTCCATTAACATCCAAGATACGTTCTTGAATCAACTGCGCAAAGAGAATATCCCTGCTACAGTATATCTGACCAACGGCTTTCAAATCCGGGGAATCATCAAAGCCTTCGACAACTTCACTATTGTCATCGACAGTGACGGCCGCCAGCAGATGGTGTACAAGCATGCGATTTCCACCTTTACACCGCAGCGCAGCGTATCGCTGATGCAGGACAGTGGAAGCGAAGAATAAGATTTACAGTCTTAAAGCGAAACCTTTTTGCTTATAAATCGTTTGAATAGAGAGTGCGAGAGAGCAACCTGTGAAGGTTGTTCTTTTCATTCGTGCACTCAATATCATGAACGTTCCGAAAGGGAGTCAGGAGGCACCATGTCCAGAGACGATATATCCAGGACGAACCGCAATAGAAACAGAGGGCAGTCATCAAGTTCGAGTTCAAATTCTAATTCTAATTCCAAAGGGAAGTCCAAGAAAAAGAAGAAATTTTTAACCAAGAGACGTGTGCTGTGGACGCTGTTTTTTTCCACGGCGCTGGCGATTTTTTGCGCGCTGGGCGGGTATCTGTTCATCATGCTGAACGGCCAGAAGCTGCTGGATGCGAACGAGGGAAAACTTACGATTAACCCTACCACGAAGATTTACGACCGGAATGCGAAGCTGATCGGCGAGCTGGCGCTGGAGAAGAGCGAGCCGGTGGAGCATAAGGATATTCCGAAACTGCTGATCGACGCATTTGTCGCTACAGAGGACAAACGCTTCTTTGAACACAGCGGTGTTGATTTATGGTCAATCGGCCGGGCGGCTGTGAAGGATATTGCAGCGCGGAGCATGGTCGAAGGCGGAAGTACGATTACCCAGCAGCTGGCCAAAAACATCTTCCTCACAAGGGATAAGACCTTCTTCCGTAAAGCGACCGAAGTGTCCATTGCCGTCGCTCTGGAGAACGAGAAAACCAAAGACGAAATTATTACGATGTATTTGAACCGCATCAACTTCGGCGGCACCATTTACGGGATCAAGGCGGCATCCATCCGGTATTTTGGTCAAAGTAATCTGAACGAACTCAAGATTTGGCAGATGGCCACGCTTGCTGCAATGCCTAAGGGGCCATCCCGCTACAACCCGCTGCGCAATCCTGAGCTTTCGAAGGAACGGCGCGGTGTGGTGCTCCAGCTGATGTATGAGCAGGGCTACATTACCAAGGATCAGATGGACGAGGCCAAAGTGGTGAACTACAACTACAAGCCGCCGGAAAGCAAACAGCGTTACCAGGCCTTTATTGATTATGCAGTTGATGAAGCGGAAGACAAGTTCGGATTGACCGAGGACGATCTGAATATCGGCGGATACAAAATCTATACGACCATGGACGCACATGCCCAGGAGACGGTGGAGAAAGCTTTTGCCGACAGCGATAACTTTGAGAAGAGCGCCGACGATGAGCTGGTGCAGGGCTCGATGACGATAATCAACCAGGAGAACGGCAGCATCGTGGCCCTCCTTGGCGGACGGAATTATGAGAAAAAAGGCTACAGCCGCGTGGACGGCAGCAGACGCTCACCGGGTTCATCCTTCAAACCGCTGGTTGCTTACGCACCTGCGCTCGAATCCGGAAAATTCACCAATAATTCCGTGCTTAGCAACGAAAAGCAATGCTTCGGCACTTACTGTCCAAACAACCTGCACGGCTATTCGAAAACCATCAGCATGGCGGCGGCCTTGACGAAGTCGGAGAACATCCCGGCTGTATGGCTGCTGAATGAAATTGGGGTCAATACCGGCTTCCAGTTCGCCAAAAAGCTCGGGATCAAACTGAAGGACGAGGACAAAAACCTCTCGCTGGCACTTGGCGGGATGAGTGAAGGTACGAATACTCTGGAAATGGCTCAAGCCTACAGTGCCTTTGCCAATGGCGGTGAATTGCGCGAGGCCTATTCGATCAAATCGATAACCAATAGCGACGGAGATACCGTCTACAAGGCAAATACCAAACCGGAACGCGTCATGAGCGAGAATACGGCTTACCAGATGACAGAGATGATGCAGAAGGTCGTAGAAGACGGCACAGGTAGAAAAGCAAAAATTGACCGTCCGGTAGCCGGTAAAACCGGCACCACGCAAAGCGGATACGATGGCATCAGCTCGAACCGGGACGTCTGGTTTGTCGGCTATACGCCGGAATGGACGGCTGCGGTCTGGATGGGCTATGACAAGCCAAACAAAAAACATTTGCTCAAGAACAGCAGTCCGCTCGCAGCGGCATTCTGGGGCAAGGTCATGGAGGAAGCCCTGGAAGGCGTTCCGGAGAAGTCATTCCCGCAGCCGGAAGGTACTGACCAGCCGGAACCGACGGCTACACCGGAAGCAGCGGAGCCAGTCAGCGGTCTGAATGCAGCCTATGATGCTTCAACCATGACCGTCAACCTGAGCTGGGAGCCTGCCTCTGCAAAAGGAGTGGAATACCGGATCTACCGCCGCGAAACCTCGGAAGCAGAGTTCAGCCCGCTTCTGAATACCGTTTCCGCAAATGTCGGGGATATCAGTGCAATGCCTGGCTTGACCTATGAATATTATGTCACGGCTTATTATCCGGCATTGGATGTGGAAAGCGAGCCTTCTGCAACCGTCACGGTTGAGGTGCAGGACGAACAACCGACACAGGAGCCGGAGGCAACGATTGATCCGAATCTTCCAACCGACGGAACGGGTAATGGCGGCAATAATGGAAACGGGCAAAATAATGGAAATCCGGATGGAAACAACGGGAATGGCAACGGGAATGGAAACGGCGGGGAGAACGGAAATCAAGGAAATGGCAGCCAGGGCAACGGGAATCAAGGAAATGGCAACCCTGGCAACGGCAACCCTGGTGATAACGGCAGCGGCGGAGAGTTTCCTTCCGGTACTCCTGAAGCCTCACCGACACCTCCTCCGGCAACTATTCCGCCTACTGATCCGGCTGTCACGACCGGTGCAGGCAGCGGCAACGCGGGTACTGAGGGGGCTACAGATCCCGTCACTGATCCTTCCGCGGGTTTCGTGGATGAAGGCAATGTTACACAGTAGTTGAATCCCAAACTAAACAAATGAAATCCACCTGCCCCGGCAGCTGTGATTCTCCTGGATGTTGCGGAGACTTCGGCTGGCGGGGCTTTTTCTTTGCCTTTTTCAAGAGCATCATCTGCCGCAATTTGCAAGGGATGTTTTGAGTGTATCTGGCAAATGTGTTAAGCTGAATACACCATTTCTTGAGAGGGTCATTCATATGAAACGTAAATTCGGAGACCGGGCCAACTGGCGCCGGATTACGCGCCGCCATTTTGCCTGCCGCTATGTGGAGAGCCGGGAATTCAGCGGATACATCACCCTGTATACCATTTATGGGCTGAAGGAACCGCTGTGGAAGAGCTACGGCAGGCATACATACCGCATAGCGGACAAAGGGTACTCATGGCTGCAGTATTTTCCCAAAGACAGCCACTATATTGTGACGGCAATGTTCGACGAGCGGCAAAACATCGTGCAGTGGTACATTGACACCTGCAAGGTTCAAGGGGTCACCGACCAAGGCGTGCCCTGGTTCGATGATCTGTATCTGGATGTTGTGGTGCTGTGGAATGGAGAGGTATTTCTGCTGGATGAGGACGAGCTGGAGGAAGCCCTGGAACGTGAGGATATTACGGACAGTGACTATAATTTGGCCTGGGCTACAGCAAGCAGTATTCTTCGCAGCATAGATGCTCATGCTTTTCCTTATTTCTCCCTTTCCTTGAAGCATCGTGCCGAATTGTTCCATCACGGAGAATTCAGGAGGAAATAAAAAATGGATTGGTATGTCTATCAAAGAGGTTCATCCCCGATTCGCAAAGTATCGCGCAAAGGCCGCCGTTCCCGGATGAAGCGCAATCTGCTCATTGTACTGGCGGTCTGTATCGCCGCCGGATTGCTCTGGTGCGCATCAGTCTTTGGCCGGATCAACAGCGCAGCAACGACGAATCCTATGCAGGAAGCGGATGTGGGCATTATTCTTGGTATGGCGATGTGGGGAGACAAGCCCAGTCCCGGATTACAGGAAAGGCTTGACTATGGGCTGGAACTATACCGGGAAGGCAAATTCCCCCGGTTTATTGTATCTGGCGGTCTGGACCGGGCAGATTATAAATATACCGAAGCAGAGGGAATGAAGAACTATCTGGTGGAGCACGGTGTTCCGGAGAACGCTGTCATTCTGGAGGACAAGTCTACCAGCACTTATGAGAATCTCCGGTTTAGTCAAAAGCTGATGAAATCCAAAGACTTAAACACAGCAGTCATTATTACACATACTTTTCACGGACAGCGCGCACTTGAGATTGCCCAGGAACTCCATTACAACCGTCCTGAGCTGGGGCTTACCGATTCACAGGTGATGTCGATGCTAAAGTACAAGACCCGCGAAATTTTGGCTTATACGAAATGGAAGATGCAGCAGCTTTTTCTGTGAAAAGTCAAGCCTGGCGCTGCTTTCCTGATTCCTGAGCCTCTATTTGTCCGGAAGTTTCTGAAACTGCTAATAAGACCTTAATTAGCGGAATAGACTTGATATAAGGTATAGGTAAAGTCAGCCCTGGATAATGAGGTGAACAAGGTGAACGGACGCGTAGCGGCGGCAAGCGGACGGGAGGAAGGCAGACCGTCACGACAAATCAATATTGTGCTGCGGAATCAGGATACACCAGCGGTAAGCCACGCGGCTGCAGACAGTCTTGCTCAGGCCGCACCCCCAAAAAACAACGGACACAGTGAATGGTTTCAGGAGCTTAACCGGGAACTGGATGCACTCGTAGGGTTGGAAAATATCAAGGAGCTGGTATTCGAGATCTATGCCCTGCTGCAGATCGCCAAGATGCGCAGCGATGCGGGACTTGCCAGCGGCGGCCAGGCGTATCATATGGTTTTCAAAGGGAATCCCGGAACCGGCAAGACTACGGTAGCCAGAATTGTCGCCAAGCTGTTCCAGCGGATGGGTGTGCTGACCAAAGGGCATCTGATCGAAGTGGAAAGAGCGGATCTGGTTGGCGAATATATCGGGCATACGGCTCAGAAGACAAGGGACCTGGTGAAAAAGGCGCTCGGAGGCATTCTTTTCATTGATGAAGCTTACAGTCTCGCCCGGGGCGGGGATAAGGATTTTGGCAAAGAGGCCATTGACACGCTTGTCAAATCCATGGAGGATCACCGCAGCCAATTCGTGCTGATTCTGGCGGGATACTCCAGTGAAATTGATTATTTTCTGATGAGCAACCCCGGTTTGCCCTCCCGGTTCCCCATTCAGGTGGAATTTCCCGATTACACCATAGACCAGCTGCTGCAGATTGCGGAGCTGATGGCCAAAGAACGCGATTATATTCTGATGCCGCAGGCCATACTCAAACTAAAGCAGCATCTGCTGCTGGAGAAGACAGAGAGCCTTCATGCCTTCAGCAACGCGCGTTATGTTCGCAACTCTATAGAAAAAGCGGTGCGAGCCCAAGCGGTACGGCTGCTGAATCAATATGAGAGCAACAGCCCGGGCAAGCAGGAGCTGATGACACTCCGCACAGAAGATTTTAAACTGTAGGCAGCTATTCACCACGGACGATACACAACTTAGTGTACAGGACAAGGAGCATGTAATTCATGGCAATCACCACCCACGATACCGAAACAGAAATACAGGACCGGGCTATTCTGGTCAGTCTGGTTACAGACAAAATCAAACGCACCGGCGTTGATCCCGAGCTGTCGCTGCAGGAATTGGTCCAACTGGCCGAGACAGCCGGAGTAGTAGTGCTGGATGTCCTCCGCCAGAACAAGGAAACCCCGGATTCCAAGTGGTTCATTGGCAAAGGAAAGGTAGAGGAGCTGCGGATGGCCGCTGACGGACTCGGGGCCAATACGGCTATCTTTGACCAGGAGCTCTCGGGTGCCCAGGTACGGAACCTGGAAGAGGCGCTGGACCTGAAGATTATTGACCGCACCCAGCTGATTCTGGATATTTTCGCAGGCCGGGCCAAAACGCGGGAGGGCATTATTCAGGTGGAGCTGGCGCAGCTGTCCTACCTGCTGCCGCGCTTATCCGGCCATGGCAAGAATCTGTCCAGGCTTGGAGGGGGAATCGGAACCAGAGGTCCGGGGAGAGCAAGCTGGAAACCGACCGCCGGCATATCCGTGACCGGATCAGCGAACTGAAACGCCAGCTGGACGAAGTGGTCAAAACGCGTGAGCTGCACCGGGAACGCCGGCGGAAGAGCGGCGCTGTCCAGGTTGCGCTGGTCGGATATACCAACGCCGGCAAGTCTACGCTGCTTAAGCAGCTTACAGATGCCGATGTTTACATTGAGAACCAGCTGTTCGCCACTCTCGATCCTACTTCGCGTGTGCTGCAGCTGCCCGCAGGCAAAGAAGTAGTCCTGACAGACACCGTAGGATTTATACAGAATCTGCCGCATGACCTGGTAGCTTCCTTCCGTGCGACGCTTGAAGAGGTCAATGAGGCCAATCTGGTGCTGCATGTGGTGGATGCCTCTTCTCCGATGAGGGAGGAGCAGATGGAGGTTGTGCAGTCCATTCTGCAGGATCTCGGGGCCGCGGGGAAACCGCAAATCGTACTTTTTAACAAAAGTGATATTTGCCGGCCTGAGCAGCTGCAGATGCTGCCTTCGGGTCCGGGGTTTCTGAAGATCAGCGCCTTTAACCCGGACGATCTGACCCGGATCACCGAAATGATTGCCGACGAGCTGGCCGGAGATACGCTGACCTTCCGTATTCCCGGAGACCGCGGGGATCTTTCCTCACTGCTTTACCGGGTGGGAGAGGTGCTGGAACAGAATGTGGAAGACAATGACGTTTTATATCAAGTGCGTCTGAATAAAGAGGATTACGGAAAATGGAGCTACAAACTTGCGGAATATGTGGAGCAGGAATAGATCCGGGCGTTTTAAAAGTTGAACTAGAAAATTTCATAAAAAGGGTAGAAGTGCGGAGGGGAAGTTTGGAACTGGAAGAGCGGTAGCGTCCGCCTTTGTCACCGGATTTCAACCGCTAAAGGCGGTTTCCATTCAAGAAATCTGGGGACAACAGCGGCTGGAAGTCCAAACATTCCCCGCAGTTACGACTATACCCCACAATGTAAAACTAAAGTTCAACTTATATAGATGGGTACAGATAAGGAGAGAACATTAGGAATGGCAGTTTTTGCGGAGGATATTTTACAGGCGGCAGAGGCCGCAGAGCAGGAAATTGAAAGTGCGGTGAAATCGCTTGAACGGATTGTGGATCATAATCAGTGGAAGGTCATTGAAGCCTTCCAGCGCCAGCAGGTAAGCGATTTTCATTTTGCCGGCTCCACCGGGTATGCCTACAATGACCGGGGCCGGGAAGTGCTGGATCTTGTCTATGCCGAGGTATTCGGAGCGGAGGCGGCGCTGGTGCGGCCTCATTTTGCTTCGGGCACACATACGATATCAACGGCGCTTTTTGGTGTGCTGCGTCCCGGAGATGAGCTGCTGTACATCACTGGAAGACCTTATGATACGCTGCACAAGGTGGTCGGCAAACCGGGCGACGGGACAGGCTCTCTGGCTGATTTCGGCATCGGCTACCGCGAAACGGCTTTGACGGCTGAAGGGAAGATCGATTGGGAAGAGGTAGCTCTGGCTGTTAATGACAAGACCAAGGTCATCGGCATTCAGCGCTCGCGCGGCTATGACTGGCGTTCCTCCTTCACGGTTGCTGAAATTGGTGAAATGGTGGAGAAAGTTAAATCGCTGAAACGGGATGTCATTGTTTTTGTGGATAACTGTTATGGCGAATTTACAGAAAAGCTTGAGCCGCCACAGGTGGGGGCCGATCTGGTAGCGGGTTCCCTGATCAAAAATCCCGGTGGCGGTATCGCTGAAACCGGCGGCTACATTCTCGGACGGCAGGAGCTTGTGGAGCTTGCGGCCTACCGGCTTACAGCGCCGGGCATCGGCGGTGAAGTAGGCGCCATGCTGGGAACGACGCGCGGCCTCTACCAGGGGCTGTTCATGGCCCCGCATACGGTCGGGCAGGCAGTGAAAGGCAGCATCTTTGCCGCTGCCGTCTTCCAGCGCTGCGGCTTTACGACGAAGCCGGCCTGGAATGAACCGCGGACGGATTTGATCCAGGCCGTGTCTTTTGACGGGCCAGAGCACCTGATTGCTTTTGTCCAGGGAATCCAGCGCGCCGCAGCTGTGGACAGCCATGTCGTTCCCGAGCCGTGGGATATGCCGGGTTACGAGCATCCTGTCATCATGGCGGCAGGAACCTTTATCCAGGGCGGCAGCTTGGAGTTATCTGCGGATGCCCCGATCCGTGCACCGTATATCGGCTATATGCAAGGCGGATTAACGTATTCCCACGTAAAATATGGAGTTTTGATGGCGCTGCAGAGCATGAGGGACCGTAAATTGCTGTAATTTATGCTGAATCGGATTTATATAATGCTCCATCTTTTAAATCAAGAATCTTGCAACTTTTAACCACTGCATACAAAACTTTTTTGTGGAGTGAACAGTACATGCCATCCCGTAATTTTGCCCACCGGCCAGGCTGGTGGGTACTTTTTTTGTCTTTTGAGTTATTGCTTGAACTAAGGTCATTGAAAGCGCTGTAAGTTTTGCTTGTGCATCGCTCTCTGTGATATACTTCGGAGGTCGTGTTATGTTTTAGCTTACACTCACTTTACTTGAATTCTTAAGGTTACATAAAATCCTGTAAGAATATCTTACACACCATTGACACGTCATATAAGGAAATGTACAATGAGATGAGAAAAAGATCATTGGAAGGTTGGATGAGTCATGGGTGATGAAATCCGCAGAAATATGGCATTATTTCCTATAGGGATCGTAATGAAGTTAACTGATTTATCGGCAAGACAAATTCGTTATTATGAGCAGCACAGTCTGATCGTGCCCGCGCGCACATCCGGCAACCAGCGTTTATTCTCGTTTAATGATGTGGAACGCCTACTGGAAATCAAGGCATTGATTGAGAAGGGGGTTAATATTGCCGGTATCAAGCAGGTAATGAATCCCGTCTCGAAGGAATCCGAAGAAGCTACAGTCATTACCCCTGACACAGAGGTTAGACGTAGAGAGTTGTCTGATTCACAGCTGCACCGTTTACTGAAGCAGGAACTGGTTTCCGGTAAAAGACCGGGACAAGTGTCTCTTATTCAAGGCGAGCTTTCCCGGTTTTTTAATAAATAATACAAAGAGACGTGAAAGGGAGAGGGTAAAGTGAGCTTCTCAAAAGAAGATATCCTGCGTATCGCTAAGGATGAAAATGTCCGTTTTATTCGTCTGCAATTTACCGATTTGCTCGGTACAATTAAGAATGTTGAGATTCCTGTCAGCCAGCTGGAAAAAGCGCTGGACAACAAAATGATGTTCGATGGTTCTTCCATCGAAGGTTATGTGCGGATCGAAGAATCTGACATGTACCTCTACCCTGATCTGAGCACATGGGTTATTTTCCCTTGGGTAACGGACAGCCGGGTAGCACGTCTGATTTGCGATGTGTACATGCCTGACGGAACACCTTTTGCCGGTGATCCGCGCGGCATTCTGAAGCGTTGTCTGCAGGAGGCCGAAGAAATGGGCTACACTGCGATGAATGTTGGACCGGAGCCGGAGTTCTTCCTGTTCAAAACAGACGAAAGAGGCAATCCCACAACAGAATTGAATGACCAGGGCGGATATTTTGATTTGGCGCCGATGGACCTTGGGGAAAACTGTCGCCGTGAAATCGTATTGACTCTGGAGGAGATGGGCTTCGAAATTGAAGCATCTCACCATGAAGTTGCCTCCGGCCAGCATGAGATTGATTTCAAATATGCTGATGCCATCAAGGCAGCCGACCAAATTCAAACCTTTAAGCTTGTCGTGAAGACGGTTGCCCGCCAGCACGGCCTGCATGCTACTTTTATGCCTAAGCCTCTTTTTGGGATGAACGGGTCCGGTATGCACGCGCACCAATCCTTGTTCAAAGGCAATGAGAATGTGTTCTATGACGAAAGCGACACACTGGGTCTGAGTAAAACGGCGCGGTACTACATGGCAGGCATTCTTAAGCACGCACGTGCTTTTGCAGCCATCACTAACCCGACAGTGAACTCCTACAAACGTCTTGTTCCAGGTTATGAGGCACCTTGCTACGTGGCCTGGTCTGCCAGCAACCGCAGTCCAATGATCCGTATTCCAGCTTCCAGAGGACTCAGCACACGCATCGAAGTCCGTAATCCGGACCCTGCGGCTAACCCTTACCTGGCACTTGCTGTCATGTTGAAGGCAGGTCTCGACGGCATCAAGCGCCAGCTCGATCTTCCGGCTCCTATCGACCGCAACATCTATGTGATGTCGGAAGAAGAGCGGATCGAAGAAGGTATTCCAAGCTTGCCGTCCGATCTGAAGGAAGCGCTGGGCGAAATGATCCGCAGTCATGTCATTACCGAAGCCCTCGGTGAACATGCCTTGGCTCATTTTTATGAGCTGAAAGAAATTGAATGGGACATCTACCGTACTCAGGTTCATGAGTGGGAAAGAGATCAGTACATGACGCTTTACTAGAATGAATCAGCCCTTAACGCTCTGAGCGTTGAGGGTTTTTTTTATAGTTTGGAAAATTATACAATGCTAAACAATGTGGATATCTATGAAGCTTCAGATGAATAGGGAGGTGCAGGCGGAATAGGCTCCATCGGCGGAATAAAGCGGACAGAGATGGCCTTATTTTGCGAAAAAGTTTGTTTACCAGGCGTATGCGGACTCATCTGAGACTTTGTTTGTTATTGGACATACCCAAGAAGACATAGCAATCACGATCAGTTATTTAGTTGAAAAGAAAAGCCCCGTTGCCGGGGCTTTTGCTGCAGATTATGAGTTTGCATACTTGATGATTTCGTTAGGAATCGCCGTTTCCCCAAGGATGGATTCTACTGCCTTCCAGGCTTCCCGGAACTGTTTCCCGCTATAATTGGTGCGGCTGCCGGCCGGGTTAGACAGTGACATGTCAAAAACGATAAATTCGCCTGCTTCCTCGCTCACCCTAAAGCTGACGGCGCGGTCCTTTTTCTGAATTCTTATTTCCTCCAAAGTGCTTCCTCCTTACAATTCAGTCTGTTCTCAACTAAATTAGTCTTACCAAATCCTGCAGGGAAAGGCAAGCCAAGTCATAAAAATGACACTTGCTAAAAAGATTGTTTTCATGCCAGATTCTAAATAATTAACAGAATGCACTCTTTTTTATGGAAAATAAACAGCTTGACTCGTTTACATATAGTTCCGTACCGCTGTATACTACCTATGTATGGAAATTCTCCTCTCTGAAATGGAGAGTCTGTTAATTTGTTATACATAGATTCCAAAAAATTAGGGGATTGCCTGAGTGGGTATCAACCAGCCGATAAGGAGGTGCCTTTTTGAAGTCAACGTATAAAGTTCTGACGAGCGATGCCGATTTGTTCGCCGCGGCGCTTGCTCAAGTGAAGGTATACGTCGTTCAGTTAATCGAAGGCAAGCCGCATGTTATAGCAGACTATGCCGGACCTGTGCAGAGATGGACCCCGGATGATGTGCTTGTAGCCGGAATGTGTTACAGCCGGGATGGATTTGAGTTCAGAGTCCGTGTTCCGAAAAAACAGGAATAATCGATGGTCCAGCCTTCTTTTGGATGGGAGTATTCCCATTCTTCTTGTGAGCTGCTGAGAAGCGGCTCATTTGTTGTCTTCAATTTTACTGCCTGATCGCACATGCCAATGCGGCATCAATTGCATCTCTTATACTATCAAACGTAAAAGGGGTGTAAATGATGACAGAACGCGAGCGTGCAAGAATCCGCAGAGCGCTGAATTTGCTGCGGACGCAAAGAGCTATTTTGCTGGAGAGACTGGAAGAAATCAATGAAAATTTGCGGCGGGTGCCGAATCCCAGCCGGGCGAGACGCGAGCTGCTGGCTGCAAGAGCTTCCATACGTGAAGCATTGCGCTTAAATACTGCTGCGATCCGGTTACTCCGCAGTGTTCTGTAGTTAGCTTGGGGAGTGGGAGCAGTAGTTTCTGCATTTCAAGGCATCCTTCGGGGTGCCTTTTCAAGGTTGCGATGTATCATAACCTACATAACTGGAGGATGACGGGAATGGAAGAAGGTTTGCGGCAGCGATTGGGGCTGCTTAGCGGAGGTGGTGGGGCGCTCTGAGGTGGAAGTGTCCATTACCAAAGAACAGGGTCGGCGGCTGATCGAAAAAGTGGTTAAAAGCGCAGTGGTTTATGCCAGAAAGCTGAAGGAACCCGAGGAGGTTCAGCTTGCGCTGGCAGAAGGCATTTTGGATGAACTCGGATACGAGCAGACGCAGCAATAAAGCTGAGTGCCTCCGTGATTTTAGTCTGCGGGCCATGGTGATGTTCACCAGGAGGCACAAGTCGTTTATTGCTCCAATATGTAGAGATGTACTTGTACAGCTTTACAGGAAGTTAAAGGCCGTAATTTGATCCGCATAAACAATAAGCTGCTTATATTCAATTACAGTCTCATAATTAGCAAAAGGACGTACAACCACGTTGTCCAGGACAACAAAATTGTAGTTGAATGATTTTTCGGGATGCTCAGCACCCAGGTAGGAGATGTATTCGTCTACGATAACATCGTCCATCAGTGACTTGAAATTAAAAACATCTTCCTTGCTGCTTGTATTCGTAGCTACATTGCCTTCGATGCTGCCGAACGCGGTAAGCAGATTCACTTTGCGTTCTCCATGATTATTGTTCAGCAAAAGATTAGAGAGCTTACCCAGTGCTTCGACTTTAAAATCGACGTGGGTTCTGACTTTGGATTGATTCAAACCAGGCACTTCCTTTCAAGATTTAATTTTACAATGTACAAGTTTCGACATATTACTGCACTTTTCCTGTTAGTACGCAAAATAAATGTTAGAACATGAAGGACACCCTGCGAAGACGCTGCTGCGCGTCTGGCATAGGTGTCCTTTACGTTTGTTATTCCCGAATGGTTACCCTGGTTCCAACTGGAACGGTAGCTGCGAGCCACAATACATCCTCATTGTACATACGAATACAGCCGCGGGAGACCATTTTGCCGATAGAGGAAGGGTCATTGGTTCCATGAATCCCGTAATGTGGTTTGGACAGGCCCATCCAAAAGGCGCCGAACGGGCCTCCGGGGTTACGCTGTTTGTTGATAATGGTGTATTCTCCAACCGGAGAGACCGTTAACATTTTGCCAATCCCTACAGGGAAACCTCTAATAACAGTGTCATTGTCGAGCAGATACAGCATCCGCTGTGACAGATCAATAATGATTCGATAGGCGGGCATCGTGATCAGCACTCCTTTATGATCAGGATATGAGCGGAGAGGATGGAGCGTTCTGAAATAATTAGCATCGGCGAGTTAAAAGGAACAAATGTTCCCATCGGGTAAAAAGGGCATATGGAAAGACTGGATGGCGAGCAAAATAGGTTACGCGGAAAGGTCTAATAGGAGAAAGGAAAAAAGACTGTCCGCCAATTCCAGCGGAGCAGTCTTAATAGAGGGGGAAAGCTAATGAATATCGCGGAATAGGCCGATAACTCTGCCCAGAATCGTGACACGATTCAGACGTAGAGGTTCGTATGCCGGATTCTCCGGCTGGAGGCGGATGTGGTCGCGCTCTTTGTAGAAGGTCTTAACGGTTGCTTCATCTTCTTCAGTCATGGCAACCACGATATCGCCGTTATCCGCAGTCTGCTGCTGGCGGACGATCACGTAGTCACCGTTCATAATGCCTGCGTCTACCATACTGTCGCCAAGGACGGACAGCATGAACACTTTGTTGTCTCCTACATAATGAGTAGGCAGTGGAAAGTAATCCTCAATATTCTCAGTTGCTGTAATCGGTACCCCGGCAGTAACCTTCCCAACGACAGGAATGCGTGTTACCGTCTGAACGAACTGATGAACATTCTCGGAATCCTCTTGACCCAGCAATTCTATTGCACGCGGTTTCGTCGGATCGCGGCGGATGAGCCCTTTCTTCTCCAGCCGGTCCAGATGGCCATGTACCGTGGAGCTGGAAGCCAGTCCTACAGCTTCGCCGATTTCCCGGACAGAAGGCGGATAACCCTTGCTGCGGACTTCGTTACGAATAAATTCCAGGATCGCCAGTTGGCGACTCGAAATCTTTGACATCGGAATCAACCCCATATACTATGTTTGGGAAAATTATAACATAGAACTTCCGTTCGTACAAACATAAGTTCTAAAACGTTGGCGGAAATAGCGGTGATTTGTGAATTGAGCTGTCATAATCCGTGAAAAAAGGGTTGTGCATAAGAAGGGAACAATTGTTCGAAAAAACTATTGCTCAAAACACATGTTCGTGTTATATTGATTTCGAAAGTAAGAACAAGTGTTTGGAGGCTGGTTAATATGTTAAAGTACAGCACATACCGCAGTATTTACGATGAGGTTCATGAAGACCATACAGCTTCAATGGATAGACTAAATATTAAGAATCTGCTTTTATCTTTAATATCATCACATCGCAATCGCAGATTCATCCGGACAGATCATATTGTAAAGCTGGCTTTGATTGTTCTGCTGGTGATCTCAGGGTTTACGGTGGTGGGCAATGTGTTTGCAGGATCAGTGTCTTCGGCCAAGCAGGAAAAGAGGGTCGTAGTGGAACGTGGGGATACTCTATGGAGCATTGCACTGAAGAATAAACCGGCTGATATGAAAACGGCTGTATATATAGAAGGAATCAAACGAACAAGCGGCCTGGAGAACAGCAATATCCAAGCCGGAGATGTGCTTACTTTACCTGTATATTCATACTGAAACAGTACCCATAGATGGAGCTAAGAGCTTTCAGGGAGCAGACCTTGACAAGCTCTTTTTCTCATGGCACAGTTAGAATGAATTTATAGAGGAGGGAAACACATTGAATATTGATGAATTGGTCGCCCGCATCAATGAATTGGCGCGCAAACAGAAGAGTGACGGCCTGAATGAAGAGGAGCTTGCGGAAAGAGCCAAGCTGCGCGAGATCTACCTGGGCAATATCCGCAGCAACTTCCGCGCTCAGCTCAACAACATTGAGATTGTGGATAAATAAGAGCATGAACAAGGCAACAAGGCAGGAGTTAATGATGCTCTGTTCCTTTTCATAGATATTTTAGGATGACTAGGGGGAACTGACATGGCCCGTTCTTGGGAAAGAATGGTTCAACGCAACACACAGCAAGTCAACAAGCAACGCAAGAAGCAAGGGAAAGAATCCATCTATGCTTCAACCTCTTCTGCCGCTGCCAAGAGCAGCGATGTTTTCAAAGGCCGCAACATCGTATTTCCCGTCGTGCTAATGCTGCTGGGCATTATGTTCTGGGTAGTTGGCTCCATTGATGAAGCAAAAGGAAGCGGCATTCTCGCCAACTGGCTGGGAGTAGTGCTGTATTTTCTGCTTGCGGCACTGCTGTTTTTCCGCCGTCCGTATTTGAAGGTTGAACGCGCCAGACTGTCCACCATTAAATATAACCGGGAGCGTCTGCTGCCGGCAGCAGATATTGAGAAAATTACCGTTACTCGCGGCACAGTCTCTATCAAGTATAAAGGCAAGCGCACACAGTGGGTATTCTCCAGACTGATCAACCGTTATGACATTAAGGCTATGACAGAGCGTCTGGAGCAGTTCGCCAAGCAGAATCATGTGGAAATAGTGAACGAATAGTAAAGATATAGACCAGCATAGGGAGAGGGAGAACTACAATGCCGATTTCAGCCGTACTCTTTGACCTTGATGACACACTGCTCTGGGATGAGCGGAGCGTAGAAGAAGCATTCCGCTATGCCAGTGAAGCAGCAGGAGACTCCGTCGATCCCCGGGAGCTGGAAGCAGCGGTCCGCAGGGAAGCAAGGAATCTGTATGAATCGTATGAGACATTTCCGTTCACCAAGCTGATAGGAATCAACCCTTTTGAAGCGTTGTGGGGAAATTTTACGGCCGGTGAACAGCTTGAATTCCGTCAAATGGAGCAGCTTGCCCCTGTCTACCGCAAGGAATCCTGGCGCCGCGGACTGGCCGCGCTGGGTGTGGAGGATGAAGCTCTTGCCGAAACGCTGGCGGCTAAGTTTGCCGCAGAACGCCGCAGCCGCCCGTATATATATGAAGAAACACTGCAAGTGCTGGATGAGCTGAAGGGGAAGGTGAAGCTGCTGCTCCTGACGAACGGTTGTCCTGCATTGCAGCAGGAAAAGCTTGACGGAGTTCCGGAGCTGGTTCCTTACTTTGACCATGTTGTGATTTCGGGGAGCTTTGGCAAAGGCAAACCGGACAAGGGGATCTTCACACATGCCATGAATCTGCTGGATATCACCCCCGAGGAAGGAATTATGGTGGGTGACAAACTGACAACCGATATTCTTGGCGGACTTGGAGCAGGCTTGACAACCGTATGGATTAACCGCACCGGCAAAGCATCCGACCCGGAGATCACACCGGATTATCAGATTGGACATCTCAGCGAGCTTCTGCCGCTTGTAGAAACTTTATAGCACCGCTTCCAAGAAGCCGTTATCCTGATTTGGGATGCGGCTTTTTTATTGAAAAAGGAAGTGTATGTGACCATTATCACGGCATAGTGCGGAAAAATGAGTTTATTTACTGATAATTCGAATATTATGTGTATAATAGATGAGAATGCTTCACAAGATGTCAGTATTATCATGAAATCTACCAATTACCTGGGAGGACTCCAAATGTTGAACCCAAGGAAACTGACTGCGTTGTTATCGTTAATCATTGCGGCAACTCTTTCTGGCTGCTCTGGCGGCAATGGGGATATGAATCATATGCATGCTGAGTCAAATATATCCATGGAGCCTATAAAAGTAGAACTGTCCTGGAGTCCTCAGCAGGTTGCAGCGGGCCAGAAGGTGGTCTTTGAGGCGCTGGTTACACAAAACGGCCAACCGGTGGATGATGCGAAAGAAGTTCTTTTTGAAATCGTCAGCAACAATAATACAGAGTCAAAGCTTGAATTCACAGGCGAGTCAGCAGGGAATGGTATATATAAAGCAGAAGGAACGATGGAAGCCGAGGGGGAGTTTACTGTGACCTCCCACGTAACAGCACGGACACAGCATTCCATGCCCAGCAAAAAGCTAGTGGTCCAGCCCTAATAGGATAGAAACCTGGACGGAATCTGCCGTCAGCAATTACAGATAAAGCAGAGAGGAAAGGAAGGCTTTTCGAAATCCTTTAATTCTGCTAAACTTACTCTAATGTTTTACTGGGGGATAGAAAGTGGCTAAATTCACACTTGCTGAAAGCTTACAGCAGCGCATACTGATTCTTGACGGAGCAATGGGTACGATGATTCAACAGGTGCCGCTTACCGGTGCCGATTTTGGCGGGGAGGAGCTTGACGGCTGCAATGAAATGCTGGTCCTTACCCGGCCTGAGCTAATACAGGGCATCCACGAGAAATATCTCGAAGCCGGTGCGGATTTAATTGAGACCAACACTTTCGGTGCTACCTCTGTTGTACTGGCTGAATATGATATTCCGCAGCGGGCGCGTGAGATTAATCTCGAAGCAGCCAGACTTGCAAGGAATGCCGTAGACAAATATGACACACCTGACCGGCCCCGCTATGTGATTGGAGCTATGGGCCCGACAACGAAGACTCTCTCAGTAACCGGAGGGGTCACCTTCCAGGAGCTTGTGCAGAGCTATGAGGAGCAGGCAGCCGCGCTGATCGAAGGCAAAGTAGACGCACTGCTGCTCGAAACGTCCCAGGATACCCTGAATGTGAAGGCGGGAAGCATAGGTATCCGCAATGCTTTTGAACAGTCGGGTATCACCCTTCCGGTTATGATATCGGGGACAATTGAGCCTATGGGGACTACGCTTGCCGGCCAGAACATAGAAGCCTTTTACATTTCGCTCGAGCACCTGAAGCCGATCTCCATCGGCCTCAATTGTGCGACCGGACCTGAGTTTATGCGCGATCATATCCGTTCCCTCTCGGCGATCTCCTCCGCAGCGGTGAGCTGCTATCCGAATGCGGGACTGCCCGATGAGAACGGCAATTATCATGAGTCGCCGGATTCGCTTGCCCGCAAGCTTGCGGGATTTGCGGAGAAGGGCTGGCTGAATATTGCCGGAGGCTGCTGCGGGACAACGCCGGATCATATCCGTGCAATGGCTGAGGTATTGGCGGAATATCCGCCCCGGGGACTCGACGGGCAGCATCCGCCTGCGCTTTCAGGGATAGAGCCTGTATATATCGAGAGCGACAACCGCCCTTACATGGTGGGTGAACGCACAAATGTGCTCGGCTCGCGGAAGTTCAAGCGGCTGATCGTGGAAGGCAAATATGAGGAGGCCTCTGAAATCGCCCGGGCCCAGGTGAAGAGCGGTGCGCAGGTGATTGACGTCTGTGTGCAGGACCCTGACCGCGATGAGAGTGCAGATATCACGAAGTTTCTGGAGCTGGTAGTCAAAAAGGTCAAAGTTCCGCTAATGATCGATACCACCGATCCGAAGGTGATTGATCTGGCGCTGCAGTACAGCCAGGGAAAAGCAATCATTAACTCCATTAACCTTGAAGATGGCGAAGAAAAGTTCGAACTGGTCACACCATTGATCCATAAGTATGGGGCGGCAATTGTTGTGGGGACCATTGACGAGTCAGGACAGGCTATAAAGGCTGCAGATAAGCTGAATGTTGCCAAACGTTCTTATGAACTGCTGGTTAATAAATATGGACTGGCCCCGGAGGACCTGATTTTTGATACGCTGGTATTCCCTGTAGGTACCGGGGATGAGCAATATATCGGCTCCGCCAAGGAGACGATTGACGGAATCCGGCTGATCAAGGAAGCCCTTCCTGAAGTGCATACGATTCTGGGCATCAGCAACGTTTCGTTTGGTCTGCCTGAGGCAGGACGCGAGGTTCTTAACTCCGTGTTCCTCTATGAATGCACCAAAGCCGGACTGGATTATGCCATTGTGAATACGGAAAAGGTGGAACGCTATGCTTCCATTCCTGAACAAGAACGTTATCTGGCCGAGCAGCTGATCTATAATACGAATGATGATACACTTTCCGCCTTTGTAGCCGCTTTTCGCGGTAAGAAGGTGGAGAAGAAAGAGAAGATCTCCAATCTCTCTCTGGAAGAGCGCCTCGCATCCTATGTGGTGGAGGGGACGAAGGAAGGCTTGATCCCTGATCTCAATGAGGCTCTAACCAAGTCAGGACCGCTGGAGATCATTAACGGGCCGCTGATGGCGGGAATGTCCGAAGTCGGAAGGCTGTTCAACAACAATGAGCTGATTGTCGCAGAAGTGCTGCAAAGCGCTGAAGTGATGAAGGCGTCTGTCAGCCATCTGGAGCAGTTCATGCAGAAAGATGAAACCTCGGTTAAGGGCAAGATCATGCTGGCAACCGTTAAGGGCGATGTGCATGATATCGGCAAAAATCTGGTGGAGATCATTCTCTCCAATAATGGTTACGAGATTATCAATTTGGGCATAAAAGTACCACCGGAGAGTATCATCGAAGCATTCCGGCGGGAAAAAGCCGATGCGATCGGGCTGTCCGGCCTGCTCGTGAAGTCGGCACAGCAGATGGTGCTGACTGCCCAGGATTTGCGCACAGCCGGTATCGATGTGCCGATCATGGTTGGCGGTGCGGCGTTGACCCGCAAGTTCACCAAGACGCGTATCCGTCCGGAATATGACGGGCTGGTGCTCTATGCCAAAGATGCCATGGACGGTCTGGATATCGCCAACCGGCTGATGAATCCGGAGGAACGGGTCAAGATCGAAGAGGAGGTTCGCCTTGAAGCGGAGGCCGCTGTAGCTGTCGCTCCGCAGCAGGAGCTTCCCGTGCTGACCAGGGCCGTCCGCTCGAAGATTTCGCCGGATGCGCCTGTGTTTACACCTCCCGATCTGGAACGGCATGTCCTGCGCAATTATCCGCTCGGGCATATTATCCCCTATGTGAATATGCAGATGCTGCTGGGTCATCATCTTGGACTGAAGGGCTCGGTAGAAGCCCAGCTTGCAGCCGGTGACCCGCGCACAGTCGAACTGAAGGAGACTGTGGATGAAATTCTCCATCATGCCATGCTGGAGGGTACGATGACTCCGCATGCCATGTATCAATTTTTCCCGGCGCAATCCAGGGGGAATGATATTCTGATCTATGACCCGCAGGATACAGCCACGGTACTTCATACCTTCACGTTCCCGCGCCAGAATGTTGAGCCATATCTATGTCTGGCTGACTTCCTGAAATCCGTGGACAGCGGAATTATGGATTATGTCGGCTTCCTGGTAGTGACTGCCGGTCACGGTGTACGTGAAATGTCAGCCGAGCTGAGGGACAAAGGCGATTATCTCCGCTCCCACGCCCTGCAGGCGGTGGCGCTGGAGGTCGCAGAAGGTCTGGCGGAACGTGTCCATCATATGATGCGGGATACCTGGGGATTCCCGGACCCGGCGGATATGACGATGAAGCAGAGACACGGAGCCCGCTATCAGGGCATTCGTGTATCCTTTGGGTATCCGGCTTGCCCGGATCTGGAGGATCAGGGGCCGCTGTTCAAGCTGATGTCGCCCGGAGATATCGGTGTCGAGCTTACCGAAGGCTTCATGATGGAGCCGGAGGCTTCGGTGTCGGCGATGGTGTTCGCCCATCCTGAAGCGCAATATTTTAATGTGGAGAAGCAGTAAGCTTCCCTTCCCATACACTCCTTCTGTAGGGACAACGTCCTTCAGAGCGGAACCTCCCGTAACGGGAGGTTTTTTGCTGGAGCTTACAGGGGACCGAAAGATGCTTTTTTGTCCTAAAAAGGGTAAAATTCTCTTCATGAGATTCAGATGAAGGGAAAATGAATGATTCCCGGGTAAAATGAAGAGAGGAGGAGCACTATGGAAATATACTTTTTGGGTACCAATGCCGGGGTACCGACGCTGCAGCGGAATGTAACCTCGGTTGCACTCCGCCTGCTGGAAGAGCGGCGCAGCTTCTGGATGTTCGATTGCGGAGAAGGTACACAGCACCAGGTTCTCCGTTCCCCGCTGCGGCTGGGGAAGCTGGAGAAGCTGTTCATTACCCATCTGCACGGTGACCACTTGTTCGGCTTGCCGGGTCTATTGTCCAGCCGCGGGTATCAGGGCGGCACTGGCCCGCTTACAGTGTACGGACCGCCTGGTCTCAAAGCCTATCTGGACATCTCCTTGTCCGTCAGCCAGTCCCGCATTCCTTACCCGCTGGAGATTGTTGAGCATAGCGGAGGACTTATCTTCGAGGATGACGGCTTTAAGGTGGAGGCCGGACTGCTGGAGCACCGGATTGACAGCTACGGCTACCGGGTGACGGAGAAAGACAGCCCAGGCAATCTGAATAAGGAGCTGCTGATGAGCTATGGTCTGAAGCCGGGGCCGCTCTATGGCCTTTTGAAAAAAGGGCAGGATGTAACGACCGAGGAAGGCGTTCTGATCCGCGCAGCGGAGGTGGTCAATGCTCCAAAGCGTGGACGGATTGTAACTGTGCTGGGCGATACCAGACCTTGCCAAGGGACCTTACCGCTTGCATTGGATGCAGATCTGATTATTCATGAGGCAACCTTTGGCCATGATCTGAAGGAAATGGCTCATCAATATCATCACAGCACAGCCCGGCAGGCCGCTGAGCTGGCGCGTGATGCAGGCGGGCGTGAGCTGCTGCTGACCCACTTCAGTTCTCGTTATACCACGCAGGAAGAGCTGCTTCCGCTGCTGGCGGAGGCGCAGGAAATCTTTCCGCAGACATTGCTGGCCGAGGAATTCTGCACCTTTCCCGTGTACCGGAGAACGCCGGGAAATGACCCGGGAAAGTGAATTATTTTCCGGGAAAGCGCAGGAAATGACAGGGGCATGCCAAAAAAAGACGGCCCCGTCAGGGGTTCGCTAGCTTTCGACGAAGTGTGTTAAATTTAAAGGATTAGCTGGATGAAAAAGCAACGAAGCAGTAGAGAAATTGGCGAAAAATCAACGGTGCCTGCCCGTCGGGAAATGAGCATGAAGCCAGCAATAAATGATGAGCAGGTCATGGATTATTTACATGTGATAACTGCTGGTAAAGAAATTTAATATAAATAATAATTAATGTGATTAAAAGAAAATCCGCTGTAATGGGGGCGAACACAATGGACCATGTTGGAGGATTGTTGATCGATTTGGATGGAACTCTATATCATGGAGGCCGGATGATTCAGGGGGCAGATCTGCTTGTCGCGGCACTGCGTACGGCAGGAATTCCCTTTATGTTCGTAACGAACAATTCTTCGCGGACCCCGGCGAGTGTGGCGGCGCATCTGTGCGCTATGGGCATCGAAGCAGAAGCTCAGGAGGTGTGCACTTCATCATTGGCTGCAGCCCGCTACATCGCGGGGGAATCGCCGGGAGCAACCGTGGCGATACTTGGGGAAGAGGGGTTGATTCAGGCTTGCCGCGAAGCCGGACTCCGCTTGGTGAGCGAAGCGCCGGAATATGTTGTACAGGGCATTGACCGGTCTTTTACATACGATTCCCTGGCAAAGGCTTCCCGCTGGGTCCGCGAGGGGGCGAAGTTTGTGCTGACGAATCCGGACCTGATGCTTCCTTCCGATGACGGCGTCATGCCCGGTGCAGGTTCACTGGGAGCTGCAATTGAAGCGGCAAGCGGGATTCCGCCCGTTGTCATCGGCAAACCCGAAGCGCATCTCATTGCGTATGCTACATCGCTGATGGGTATTGATCCGGGCGAGGCCGTTGTGGTCGGGGACAACATGCGGACAGACATTTCCGCAGGAGCCCGTGCAGGCTGCCGGACCATTCTGGTATTGACCGGGCTGACTACAAGGGATAATCTGGAAGACTATCAGCGTCTAACCGGAGTGGAGCCGGATGAAATTTGTGCTGATTTAGCTGAACTTATGGTGACACTCGGTGTATAATGTCAAAGGTGTGCAATTTACTTATCTATGATACCTTCGAAGGGAAGATGCCAATATGCCGGAATTGCCGGAAATGGAGAATTACCGAAAGCTGCTCAGCCAGCATCTTATAAATGTTCCAATTACAGGCGTAACCGTAAACCGGGAGAAAACCATCAACATGGAGACCCCGGAATTCACCCAAGCGCTCCTTGGAGCACGCATTGTATTTGTGGAGCGCCGTGCCAAGCATATCCTGTTCCATCTTCACGATGGCCGCAGGCTGCTGCTGCATCTGATGCTGGGCGGACTGCTGTTTTACGGTACGGAGGCAGAGCGGCCTGAGCGCTCTACACAGGTTGAGCTTGCTTTTGGAGATCACATCCTGTATTTCATGGGGCTGCGCCTGGGATATCTGCACCTGCTGTCCGTCAAGGAAAGCGAGGCGGCAATGGGCAAGCTGGGACCGGAGCTGCTGGACCGCCGCATGACATCTGAACGGTTCGCGGGACTGCTGAAAGGGCGCCGGGGTGCGCTGAAGAGCCTGATGGTCAATCAGCAGGTTATGGCGGGGATCGGCAACTGTTATGCGGATGAAATTGCTTTTGAGGCCAGGCTCCTGCCGACGACGCTGGTGCAGAACCTGACGCCGGAAGCAGTGACACGGCTGTATGACAGTGTCCGCAAGGTGCTGACAGAGGCCACTGAAATCGGGGGCTATATGGAAATGCCGTTCATGGCCGGAGATACAGTTACCGGTTCCTATAATGATAAGTGTAAAGTGTACGATCGTGAGGGCGAACCTTGCCTGCGTGATGGGGGAACGATTGTCAAAATAGAGCTGTCCGGGCGCAAAGTGTTTTATTGCCCGGACTGCCAGCATGACGAGTAGTCCCAAAATCGGGGCACATGTCAGCATTCGCGGCGGATACGGGCAGGCTGCCCGGTTCGCCTGGGAGAGCGGTGCGACATGTTTTCAATATTTTCCAAAGAATCCGCGCAGTTTGCGCGTGAAGCCGCTCGACAAGCGGGATGCCTCTAGCTGTGCTGCCTTTTGCCGGGAGAAGGGAATGGTGTCCATTGCGCATACCCCTTATCCCACTAATCTGGCAGCGGCCAGTGAAGGGGCGACACCCCGGCCGGTAATGGTGGCATCGCTGCTCAACGACCTGGAGATTGCCGAAGCCTGCGGTTCGCTGGGCATTGTGGTTCATTTTGGCCATTTCTCCGGGACCGAGCCATTACAAGGCTACCAAAATATTATACAATGTATAAATGATACGCTGAAAAGCTGGGACGGGCAGGCCAAGCTCCTGATAGAAAACCAGGCCGGCAATCACGGCAAGGAAGGCATGACCCTGGAAGAGCTGGTCAAAATCCGTGAGCTCAGCCGTTATCCGGAAAAAATCGGGTTTTGCCTGGACACCTGCCATGCGTTCGCCGCCGGGATCTGGAACCCGCAGCATACGGGGGAATTCCTGCAGCGTGGGGAAGCGCTTGGCTATTGGCCGCATCTTGCGGCCGTACATCTGAACGATTCCATGTATGCGTTCGGCTTGCGCAAGGACAGGCATGCCCAGATCGGCAAAGGCTGTATCGGTGACGCGGGCTTGCGGACGCTGCTGACTGCGGAACCTTTTGGCCGGACGGCTATTGCCTTGGAGACCGGGAAGGGACCCGACGGAACACACCGGCAGGAAATTGCCGCAGTACGCAAATGGTATGAAGCGGAGGTGCAGCTATGATCAGCCTGTTCATATCCGGGTTACTGGAGATTGCCGCCCAGGGGGGCTGGCGATGAAGGAGATGAATCAGCAGGAACTGCTGGAGGCGCTGGAACGGAAGGGGGAGCCGCTGGTGGTATTTTTCTATACTCCGCTGTGCGGAACCTGTAAAGCTGCCCGCCGCATGCTGGAGGTCGCAGAGCATCTGCTGCCGGAAGAGCTGTTGATCGCCGCAGGCAACGTGAACATGCTGCCAATGCTGGTGAATACATACCGGATATCCAGTGTGCCTGCACTGCTGGTTGCCCCCGCAGACCGGAGCAAGGCTCCGCATATTTATTATTCAATGGGCTCTGTAGAACGGGTGCTGGACTACATAAGGAGTGTGACCTCATAAATGATATCTTTACAACATCTGACCCTTCGCAGGGAGCAAAGCCTGATTCTGGACGATGTGTCGCTGGAAATGAAGCAAGGCGAAAACTGGGTGATTCTGGGCCGCAACGGCTCAGGCAAAACAACATTGCTGGAGATGATGACCGGCTACCTGTTTCCAAGCAAGGGTTCCGTCGAGGTGCTTGGTTATAAATACGGCCAGTGTGATCTGCGCGAGGTGCGCAAGGAGATCGGCTATATCGGACCATCATTGATGGAAAAGCTGTCGCTGACCGATCCCGTATGGGAGGTTGTCGCAACGGGTGCCTACGCCTACCTGCGTTTCTACCAGGATATTCCGCATGCCGTTCACGATCAGGCGATCCGGCTGCTGGAGGACATGAATCTTGGGGAGTTGGCTTACCATCCGTTTGGAACCTTGTCTCAAGGGGAACGCAAAAAGGCGATGCTGGCACGCTGCCTGATGGCTGAGCCGAAGCTGCTCATCCTGGATGAGCCCTGCGCCGGACTTGACCTGTATGAACGTGAAAAGATGCTGGCCGAGATTGACAAGCTGAAGCAGCGTGATGTATCAGTTGTATATGTCACACATCATGTTGAAGAGATTGTGCCGCTGTTTACGCATGTGGCCCTGATCCGGGACGGCAAGCTGGCCGGCTCCGGTCCCAAAGAAGAAGTGCTGACGAAAGAAATGATCTTGGCTACCTATGATATTCCAGCTGATATTGAATGGGATAGCGGTCGTCCCTGGATTAAAATAAGACCTGGAGGCTCAATCCTTTGAACGATTTTACTGAAGCAACCCCGGGCAGACCTCTGCCCCGGAAGGAAAAGCACATTCGCGGTATATTTGCACCGCTAACCACGGTTTTGCCCCATATGCACAGGAGGAGCTCCGCCGCCTGTTCGGTGCGGTGAAGAGCACGCTGCTGCTGCCGGGCGAAATTTTCCTGGCCACACTTGAAGCGGAGCCTGAAGAAGTGTCGCGGGTATTGGCCGGCCAGCCGCCGATCTTCCTGCGGCATATTCAGCCGGTGCAGTTTCAGGACCAGGGGGACCTGTCTGCGCTGGGCCGGCTGGCTGTCTACCTGAGCCGGCGCAGCGGGCTTGAAGGCGAGAAGGTGGCGCTGCATGTCCGCAAAGGCCACAGCTCCTTCTGGCCGGACAGTCCGGGAGAACTGCGCGAATGGCTGCAGGAGCGGCTGCAGGACCTGGGCGCTGAGTTCACCGTCCAGGACCCGGCCTGGGTCATTTCCGTCTATGCGGACGGCGGGGCGCTGTATGCGGGTGTATCCCGTCCAGAGGAAAATTTGTCAAGCTGGAATGGAGGCATGATCCGCTTCCGCAAAGAGGATGGGCAGATATCCCGGGCGAAGTTCAAGCTGATGGAGGCGGAAAAGGAGTTCGCGATTCCGTTTCACAGCTTCCGGAATGCTGTGGATATCGGTGCCTCTCCCGGCGGCTGGACCTCGTTTCTGCTGGAGCGGGGGCTTAAGGTGACTGCCGTGGACCCGGCGCTCATGCACGAGTCGCTCCGCAAGAATCCTGCGCTGAAGATCCTGCGTAAAAATGCCGGAGACGTGAAATTCCCGGAGAATGAATTTGACTTGCTCGTCTGCGATATGAGCTGGAGCCCCAAGCTGATGGCCAAGCTGGTCACCGGGCTGCTGCACAGTCTGTCGCCCGGTGGAACGGCTATTGTCACCGTGAAGCTGATGCATAAGAAGCCGATGGCGGTAATCAAGGAAATTATCGCTATGTTCGAGAGCGAGCGGATGCAAATTCAGCGGGCCAAGCAGTTGTTCCACAACCGGGACGAAATCACTCTTTATATGATTAAATATTAACTATATAAATCTTTGCCGACGGGAAAGCATCCCGTTATCCGCGCAGCCGGTTGTATGCCGCTGTTGCATGGATAACGGGGAGCTTTCCCTTTTTGTTACTGATCAGAGAATGGAGGAGCAGAAAATGAATTTTGGAACAAGGCTCAGGGCTGGAATGATACTAGGGGACAGATACAGAATTGCCCGTAAAATCGGAATAGGGGGAATGAGCCATGTTTTTCTCGCAGAGGATTTGCGTCTGCCGGGGAAATGCTGGGCGGTGAAGGAGAGTATTGATAAAGAGGGGTCCTATGGGGATATCCAGGCGGAGGCCGAGTTGCTGATTTCGCTGAGCCATCCGCTGCTGCCGGGAGTTATTGATTTCTTCCCGCCGGACGGGGAGGGGTATTGCTATCTCGTGATGGATTATATCGAGGGTGTCACGTTAAGCGAACACCTTCTGGCGAACCCCGGGCCGCTGCCGGCGATCCGAATCCTTCGTTATGCCAAGCAGCTGCTGAATGTGCTGCATTACTTGCACGGGCATCAACCGCCCATTGTCCACCGCGACATGAAGCCCGGGAATATCATGCTGACCGGCTGCGATGAGCTGAAGCTGATTGATCTGGGCATCGCGCGCAGGCTTCGAAAAGGCGGGAATGAAGACACGGAAAAACTCGGGACAGCAGGGTTTGCCGCTCCGGAACAGTATGGAGCAGGGCAAAGCGAGCCTGCCTCCGATCTCTATGGTTTGGGGGCTCTGCTGCTGTATATGGCAACGGGGGGCCAATTCAGCCGCTGGCAGCCCGGACTGGAGGATAAGCTGCGGCGAACCGGACTGCCGGATGCACTGATTCCTGTGATCCGGCGCTTGCTGCGGCAGCATCCTGAAGAGAGGTATCCAAGTGCGGAAGCTGTCCTGCTTGCATTGGAGCCGATTGAAGTACAAGCTGAGCGGACATCCGGCACCAAATATAAGCTGAGCCCTTCTGCCGTACACCCTCCCAAACGGAAACCGGCGGTGGTTGCCCTACTTGGGACAGCTTCAGGTCTGGGTACAACCCATACTTCTTTGGCCGCGGGCAGCTGCCTGTCCCGGTCCGGTGCTGCCGCCTGGGTGGATTATGATCCTGCTTCCGCTGTATATGAACGAATCTGCAATCTGCTGGACAGGCCAGAAGAAGCCCATGTCCATGGAGCCGGCGGGAGCCCCGTGGCGTGGAGAGGGGTCCACTACTATAAGCGACCGCCTGAAGGTGATATTAGCTCCCTGCTGGGAGAATCGTATCGTTATGTGATTCTTGATTTAGGCACAGGCGGCTATGCGGGGGCGGTTGAAGAGTTTGCGGCCAGTGATATCCCGCTGCTCGTGGCTTCCGGCGCGGACTGGCGGCTGGAGGACACCCTGCATTGGCTGGCCCGCAGCGGGCTTGCGCCCCAGCCGAACTGGAGAATCTGCCTGCCGCTCTCCGGCCAGGCCGCTGCCGGTCTGCTGGGGGCCGCCTTGGGTGGCGTTGCGGTACACACCTTGCCGTATCAGCAGGACCCATTTCAGCAAAAAGGCAAGCTGACAGAAACACTTGAACGGCTGCTGAAGGAACAAACAACGGGATGGATGTTTGCAAAGCGTAGTGGTTTTTTCAGAAAAAGCTGAAAAACTAACCGTTTTTTCGCCGGACCTAGCTTTTTTAAGCATATTCCTGTTTCAGGGTGGCGCTTACATGTGCTAGAATGAATCATTGTATGTGCAGTTAGGACTGATTACCGCTTCATAGAATATAGACAGGAGCATATGGAGAATTTATGAGTTTACTTACAGTAGAAGACGTTTCGCATAACTTCGGAGACCGGCAGCTGTTCAAGAATGTATCCTTCCGGCTGTTGGCCGGAGAGCATGTAGGACTGGTAGGAGCGAATGGCGTCGGCAAGTCTACGCTGATGAATATTTTGACCGGCAAGCTGCTTAAGGACAGCGGCAGAGTGGAATGGACCCCGAAAGTCCGCTATGGCTATCTGGATCAGCATACGCTTCTTACCCCCGGCAAAACTGTACGTGACGTACTGAAGGAGGCCTTCCTGCCGCTGCTTGAGCTTGAGAATGAAATGATGGCCATTACCGGGAAAATGGGCGAGGCTGATCCTGAGGAGCTTGAGCTGCTGCTGGAGCAGATGGGTGAAATCCAGGAACAGCTGGATATCGGTGATTTCTATCTGATTGATGTCAAGGTAGAAGAAATGGGCAACGGCCTCGGTTTGTCGGCGATTGGACTAGACCGCGATGTATCGACATTAAGCGGCGGACAGCGCACAAAAGTTCTGCTGGCCAAGCTGCTGCTGGAGAAGCCCAATGTATTGCTGCTGGATGAGCCTACCAACTATCTCGATGTGGAGCATATTGACTGGCTGACGAACTATCTGAAGCAGTATCCGTATGCCTTCATCCTGATTTCCCATGATACTGAATTTATGAATAAAGTCGTGGGTGTGGTCTATCATCTGGAGTTTGCCAAGCTGACCCGTTATACAGCCAACTATGAGCGGTTCCTGGAAATGGCTGATATGAACAAAAGTCAGCATATCGATGCTTATGAGAAGCAGCAGGAGTTCATCAAAAAGCAGGAGGATTTCATCCAGCGCAACAAAGCGCGTGCCTCCACATCAGGGCGGGCCAAGAGCCGTGAGAAGCAGCTTGACCGGATGGAGCGGATTGACCGGCCAGAGGAAGCTGCGAAGCCTTCCTTCTCGTTCAAGGAGAGCCGGGCCAGCGGCAAAACGGTGTTCGAAGGCCTGGACTTCGAGATTGGCTACGACCGGCCGCTGCTGCCGAAGCTGAATATGACGATTGAGCGCGGCGAGAAAATTGCCATTGTCGGCTGCAACGGGATAGGCAAATCCACTTTGCTGAAGACCATACTTGGTGTAATCCCTGCTTACAGCGGAAAAACCTACCTTGGCGACTATCTGAATGCCGCCTACTTCCAGCAGGAGGTTAAGGCTGCAAATCTCACGCCTATCGACGATGTATGGAATGAGTTCTCCAGTCTGAACCAGCATGAGGTGCGTGCCCATCTGGCCCGCTGCGGCCTGAAAAACGAGCATATCACCCGTCCGCTGAGCATGCTGAGCGGGGGCGAACAGGCCAAAGTGCGCCTCTGCAAGCTGATGATGCGCGAGAGCAACTGGATTCTGTTCGATGAGCCTACCAACCACTTGGACGTTGTGGCCAAGGCGGAGCTGAAACGGGCGCTGCAGGAATACAAAGGCACGATTCTGCTGGTTTCCCACGAACCCGATTTCTACGAAGATTGGGTCACCAAGGTGTGGGATGTGGAGCAGTGGTCGGCACAGACAGTTTAGTATGAGCTGAAGCCGGAGAAGAGCGGCCCCCTGCCTCTCCTCTCGGGCTTTAAATATATGGGGGTGCCTTGAAATGAGTCAGATGGAACAGGAACAAGCTGCAGCTGCCCGGGAGCGCGGGCGGGACGGCCGCTATTCGCGCCAGGTAAGATTCACCCCTTTTGGAGCGGAAGGGCAGGCCGGACTTGCCCAATCGACCGTGCTCATCATCGGAGTGGGGGCCCTGGGGACAGGCATTGCCGAGACGTTGGCACGCTGCGGTACAGGACGCATTATCCTGGCGGACCGAGATTACGTCGAGTGGAGCAATCTCCAGCGCCAGCAGCTCTATACGGAAGAGGATGCCCGGGAGCGCATGCCCAAGGCTGCTGCGGCCAAGGCGAGGCTTGAGCGCATCAACTCGGAAATTACGATTGAAGCCCGGGTGCTGGATGTGCGCGCCGAAGAACTGGAGAGCCTGCTTCCGGGAGTGGATCTTATCATGGATGGCACAGATAATTTTGACACCCGGCTGATTATCAACGATATGGCCCAGAAGCACGGCATACCCTGGATTTATGGAGCTTGTGTCGGCAGCTATGGCATAACCTTTACGGTTCTGCCGGGTGAAACGCCATGTCTGAACTGTCTGCTCGGTGCTGTGCCGCTTGGCGGAGATACCTGTGACACAGCAGGCATCCTGCCCCAGGCGGTGCAGCTGGTGACTGCGAATGCTACTGCAGAGGCGCTCAAGCTGCTTGGGGGCCGTCCGGAGCAGCTCAGGGGCAAGCTGCTGTCGTTCGATGTATGGCGCAATGAGCATCAGGAGATCGGCGTCAAGGCCGCCAAAAAGGACAGCTGTCCTTCCTGCGGCAGCCATCCGGTTTATCCGTATCTGACGGCGGCCAATACAGAGCGCAGTGATGTGCTGTGCGGCAGGGATACCGTGCAAATCCGCCCGGCGCAGCGCCGCCAGCTGAATCTGCAGGAAACGGCTGCAAGGCTTGCAGGGCTCGGCAGCGGCAAGGTTGAGAGCAATCCGTATTTAGTATCTTTTACGGAAGAGCCTTACCGGATGGTCGTTTTTGGAGATGGACGGGCCTTGATTCATGGAACCAGTGATATTGCAGCTGCCCGCAGCTTTTATCACCGGTATTTTGGCTAATATAAATCATTCAACATGATTCAGGCCAATTGGGACCATTCCCCGGAATGGTCTTTTTGCATTAGGGGAACAATAAGCCCATTCTGCAGCGGCATGGCTGCAAAGCTGATTGGATGCGGGGGATTACCGTGAATGAGATTATTGCCTGGTTTGTACCCCGGCAGCCGGCTGATGTCCGTGAAACCCTGGAAGCGAGCCGGGATAGGGAAGAACGAATGAAGCTGCAGCAGGCGCTGCAGGAGCTTGGCGTCCAAACGGCAATAAGCGAAGATCTCGAGGATCTTCGCTTATTGCTGTCCAGAGTGGAGCCTGCACTGCTGATCGCGGATCTGAATCATGCTGCAGCGTGGGCTGGATGGAGTTTGGTGTCGGATCTGAGGGAACAGGGGAAACGGCTTACTGTAATGGTGCTTTCGGATGGCAGATATGGCGAGGAGGCGGCAGCGGCTTTTGAGGCGGGTGGCAATGAGTATATGGTGAAGCCCGTACATACCGGTGAGTTCAAATGCAGAGTGGATAATTTAATGAGACTTACAGGCCGCCGCCGCGGCCTTTCATCTCTGCTGAAGGTAGATGGCCTGGTCCTTGATCCTACACGCAGGCTGGTGCTGCGGGATGGGACCGAGCTGAAAATGACGCCCAAAGAGTTTGACCTGCTCTATTATCTGGCAATGCATCTGGGGGAGGTCTGTCCCCGGGAAGATATTCTAAAGCAGGTTTGGGATTATCATTTTCATCCGGACACCAACGTAGTCGATGTCTATATCAGACATATCCGGCTAAAGGTGGACAAAGGCCATAAGAATAAATTGATTCATACCGTGCGCGGAACCGGGTATGTACTGCGCGCGCCGGAAGGCGCGCCAGATGCTGACACTAATCTCTGATCCATGCAGGCCGCTTTTTGAACCGCTGTAAAAGATCTGAAAGGGGTCTCTTACGAGCTGTTACAGTACGCGGCGTGCTTTCAGGTAGGTTCTTTTCCAGTTGCCGGAGTTAAGATCGGAGATGGTTACACCCGGTGAGCCGTAAGTGTGAAGAATTTTACCATTTCCAATATAGACGGCTACGTGAGTTACATTTGAACCGTTAGCTCTGCTGCCGCTGGAGAAGAATACCAGATCGCCGACCTTCAAATTTGCTTTGGACACGGCTTTTCCGACTTTGGATTGGGCCGAAGAAGTGCGGGGCAGTTTCACGCCGTATTTGCCGAAAATATATTTGGTGAACGAGGAGCAGTCAAAAGTACGGGTTGATGAAGTAGATGCACCGAACTCATAACGCACGCCCATATATTTTTTACCGAGATTCACAATTTTTTGTCCTGTAGAGGAGGACACGGATGCGGCAGCAACCGGTGCTGTACCGGCTCCAGTAGCCATCAGAGTGCTCAGGCCGATCGTGGTGCACATCCCTACTACAATTGCCTGCTTAAACCATTGCTGTTTCTTCATGTTGTAATTCCTCCCAATTAATATCTAAATGTCTATCTTCTTGCCTGTTCGTAGTATAGCAGGTTATGAATCTCCTATATTTTGGAGCATAGGGCTCAAAGCCAGGCGGGGACTGAACTGGAAGCGCTTTATTAAAATCTCATTAAAAGTTACAAAATATTAATATTTTTAAGTATATACAAGTCAAAAAAAGCCGGAAAAGCCCCATGGAGCAAGGGGATTCCCGGATTTACACTTTTGAAACAAAGGTTACAGCGCTGTCTTCAAATGTATGTATCAATCCTTGCTTTGAATAATCAGGAGCAGTCCGCTTTCGATAGAGACCGTTCCGCGTTCTGCCGTCAGAATGTTGCTCACGCCCAGAGATTGCCCCAGTTTCAGAGTGGCACCTGTCAGCGGATATTGAAAGCCTTCAAGCGTAATACCAGTCACTTCGGGTGTCAGCGGCAGCAGGGAAACATAGGTATATCCCAAGTCATGAATCTCTGTGTGGGAGCCGGTCAGTGTAATGTAGTTATGTGTATCCATCACCGAGCAGTGTACCTGGCGCTGCAGCGCTCTTGTCATCATTTGAATACTGGCGAGGGTGTGGTCAATCCGTGTTCCCGTCACTCCGAACAGCAGTATGGATTCCGGCTGGGTTCCGAGTGCCAGATCCAGCGCCATTTCACTATCTGTTAAATCCTTGTCAACGGGATCGCATGTGATGGTTTTTTTACTTCCCGCCTCGATCTGGTGAAGAGCCTCCGGGGGGACGGAATCGAAATCACCCACTGCAATATCCGGCTCAACCCCATGCGTAATCAGGAATAATGCTCCCCGGTCTGCTCCGATTACAAAATCCTCTTCATCTAATAGCGACAAGTACTCCGCCGACAGATCTCCCCCGGCAAAAATAACAACCCGTTTGGTTGGCATAGGAACCTCCTTATTGGTGACTGTATAGTTAGTTTTCCAAAGACCAAGTATAATGCAGATCGAATAGTTGTACAATTGCGCCCCGCCGCGCTAAAATAAATACAGTACATATTATGTACATATAAGAGAATAAAAAACGTTGCCGGAGGTGAGAAGAATCGTTAACGTGCTGTTTGTATGTCTGGGCAATATTTGCCGCTCGCCGATGGCTGAGGCTGTTCTTCGCCATAAGATCCTGAAGCTGGGATTGTCAGAACAAATCGCTGTAGATTCAGCGGGTACCGGGGACTGGCATGTCGGCAAAGGGCCGCATGAAGGAACCCGGCGTATTCTTGATCAGCAGGGAATCAGCTACGAGAATATGAAGGCGCGTCTTGTGAGCAGTGATGATTTCAGGGACTTTGATTATATGATCTGTATGGACAAGTCCAACGGAGAGAATGTGCGCAAAATTCCCGGCGGCCGGAACGCGGACCTGCTGTTTTTCATGGACCTGTTGCCTGAGGAGGAGCTGAGGGAAGTGCCTGACCCTTATTTTACCGGGAATTTCGAGGAAGTCTACCGGCTGATCTCTGCCGGCTGTGATGTGCTGCTGAATCGGATCATTAAGGAAAAGCTCTAGAAGAATACTTGTGAGCGTGCCATGCTGATAAGAAGCCGTCCTTAAAAATAAAGGACGGGCACCTTGTGCCCATCCTTTATGAAAGCGCGAACATGCAGGGGAGATACATACGTCCTTAGGATGTTCACTTTTTTTGTCTTTCAAAGTTGTTTTATTTGTTTAAGAAATAGAGTAGCGATTCCGGCAGCTCCTTCTGCCAGAATCCCCAGAGATGGCGGCCGTCTTTCTCCCGGTAAGAAACGGTTGCCCCGCGTGACTCCAGCAGAGACCTGGTATCCCGGTTCATCTGCACAAAATCGTAGACGCCCGTATCGGTGGTATATTCGGTTTCCTGCAGTCCAACCACCATGTTGATATCCAGCCAGGAGAGGTCTTCTTCCTGTGCAAGGATTTCGCGTGTCTGCGGATAATAGGCGCCAGAAAGGCTCAGTACACGGCTGAACAGGCTGGGGTAGGCCAACGCGAGATGCAGCGAGACACTGCCGCCAAGCGAATCCCCTGCGATAATCCGTTCCTCCCGTGTGCGGCGGACCGGATAATTATGTTCAATGAAGGGAATAATCTCTTCGGCAAAGCATGAAAGGTACTGCTTGAACCGGTTCCCGAAGGGGGCGTATTCTTGAGTGCGCACAGCTACATTCACTTCAACGCCTACTATAATGAAGGGTTCAATATCCTGCTCCAGGATCAGTTGGCCGGCAAGGGTTGCGATCCGGCCGAAGTTGAAAAATTCTTCCCCGTCCTGGCAGTAGATCACAGGATAACTCAGAACCTCATTATAACCGGGCGGAAGATAGATGCGCAGTTTGCGCTCTTCCTGGAGATGCTCGCTCCACACAGTTTGTTTCACAATTGTACGTTTCAGAAAAACAGGCTCGCTCATTGCTCAATCGTCACCTTTCTTGTCGAATTTTGCATTAGTCTTCGGGTTGCGTTAAAATTACCCAAGCAGTAGATGTGTTAAATATCATTTACTTGCTAAATAAATGTCTATCTGTTATAGAACATTTATAATCCTGTTATACATACAAAATTTATGAAAACATAAATTTTATGCGTATTTCTTTGACGAAACAGATAAAACAGGTGTATAATAATTCTATAACAGAGGACACTGATATTCAAATTTTTTTATTGAGGTGAAGATGATGACTAAAGTTCCTTACGAAGTGTACACAGAGGACGTGGAGGCCCTTTCGGTGCTTTCCCCCGACGGAGAAGTTATCAATAAGGATAAAATGCCTGCACTTACCGACGATCAATTGAAAGAAATCATGTATCGTATGGTGTTTACCCGGACTTGGGATGACCGCGCCGTGAATCTGGGCCGTCAAGGCCGCCTTGGTTTCTATGCGCCGGTGTCCGGCCAGGAAGCCACTATGATCGGCAGTGAATTCGCGCTTCAGAAGGAAGATTTTGTCTGCCCGGGTTACCGTGATATTCCACAGCTGGTGTGGCATGGACTTCCATTATACCAGGCTTTCCTATATTCACGCGGCCATCAGCATGGCGGACAGATTCCTGAAGGTGTAAATGTGCTTATGCCGCAGATTATCATCGGTGCGCAGATTTTGCACGCTACAGGGATTGCAATGGGCTTCAAGCTGAAGAAGCAGCAGAATGTTGCCATCACCTACACTGGTGACGGCGGTTCCTCCGAAGGCGACTTCTACGAAGGCCTGAACTATGCCGGACGCTTCAAACTGCCGGTAATCTTCTTCGTACAAAACAATGGCTATGCCATTACTACACCGTTCGCGAAACAGACCGCTGCCAAGTCGATCGCCCACAAAGCGGTTGCAGCAGGTATTCCCGGCATCAAGGTTGACGGCATGGACGTTTTCGCTGTTATCTCTGCTGTTCAAGAAGCTGCAGAACGCGCCCGCAAAGGTGAAGGCGCTACGCTGATTGAAGCTGTAACTTACCGTTTCCGTCCGCATTCCCTGTCCGATGACGCCAGCAAATACCGTTCTAAGGAAGAAGAAGGCCAGTGGAACGAGAAGGACCCGATTGCCCGTCTTGCCAAGTATTTGGAGAAGAAGGGCCTCTGGACCGAGGAAGACACGCTGCGTGTCAGAGAAGAAGCGAAGGCTACTGTAAACGAGCAGATCAAGAAAGCAGAGCAAACCGAAAAAATGACCGTTCCCGGCTTGATCGACAGCATGTTTGAGGTAACTCCGAAACATCTGGAAGAACAAAAAGCCGATTTTGAATAAGGGGGATATCAGGCAATGGCACAAATGAATATGAAAGAAGCAATTCGTGACGCAATGCGCGTTGAACTGAACCGTGACCCGGGCGTTCTGATCTTCGGGGAAGACGTTGGTAACGTTGGTGGCGTATTCCGTGTAACGGAAGGCCTGCAGAAAGAATTTGGCGAGGATCGCGTATTTGATACTCCGCTGGCTGAATCCGCAATCGGCGGTCTGGCTTTTGGTCTGGGTGTTCAAGGCTTCCGTCCAATTGCCGAAATCCAGTTCGTTGGTTTTATCTTTGAGGCACTTGACCAAATCGTCGTTCAGGCAGCCCGTCTGCGCTGGCGTTCCGGGGCAGATTCAATGCTCCTGTAGTGTTCCGCACTCCATTTGGCGGCGGCGTCAAAGCGGCCGAGCTTCACACTGATTCCCTGGAAGGGCTGATCGCCCAAAGCCCGGGGATCAAGGTAGTCATTCCTTCCAATCCATACGATGCCAAGGGACTGCTGATCGCGTCTATCCGTGACAATGACCCTGTATTCTTTATGGAGCATTTGAACCTCTATCATGCATTCCGCGCAGAAGTGCCGGAAGGTGAATATACCGTTGAGCTGGGCAAAGCCAATGTGGTCCGCGAAGGCTCCGATGTCTCGATCATCACTTACGGTCTGATGGTACATACTGCTACCAAAGCGGCCGAACAGCTTGAGAAAGACGGCATCAAAGCCGAAATTATCGACCTGCGCACGGTCAGCCCGATTGACATCGACACCATTGTCGCTTCCGTGAAGAAGACGAACCGCGCCATTGTGGTTCAGGAAGCGCAGAAGAGCTCCGGTGTAGCCGCCGAGGTTATCGCACAAATCAATGAAAAAGCTATTCTCCATCTCGAAGCTCCGGTGCTTCGCGTTGCAGGACCTGATACCGTTTATCCGTTCGCGCAAATCGAGGATACCTGGATTCCTACCCCTGCACGTGTAATCGCAGCTGTGAAGAAAGTAATGGAATTCTAAGAATACTTCTGCAGCCGTCCTTATGTAAGGGCGGCAGTGTTCATAAACTTTTAGGAGGTCATTAAGGTGGCAAAATTTGAGTACCGGTTCCCTGAGCTGGGCGAAGGTTTGCATGAAGGCGAAATTATCAAAATGCATATCAAAGCCGGCGACAAAGTAACCGATGACGATATCGTAATGGAAGTACAGAATGACAAGGCTGTAGTGGAAGTTCCTTGTCCGGTCAACGGCACAGTCCTGGAAGTGTTCACCAAAGACGGCCAAGTCTGCCGCGTAGGCGAAGTGGTAGCCATCATTGATGCTGAAGGCGATATTCCTGAGCAGGAAGGCGGCCATGCTGAAGCCCAGTCCACTCAAGAAGCGGATGCAGCCAAAGGCGGAGCAGACACTACTTCTTCTCCAGCTACAAGCAGCCCGGCGAATTTTGAATATAAGTTCCCTGAGCTTGGTGAAGGTCTGCATGAAGGCGAAATTATCAAGATGCATATCAAAGCAGGGGACAAAATTACCGACGATGATATCATCATGGAAGTGCAGAATGACAAGGCAGTAGTGGAAGTTCCTTCCCCGGTCAACGGCACGGTGCTGGAAGTATTCGCCAAGGACGGTCAGGTCTGCCGTGTAGGCGAAGTGGTAGCCATCATTGCCGCAGAAGGCGATGTGCCACAGCAGGAAGGCGGCCATGCTGAAGCTCCTGCTGCCCAGACAGCAGCTCCGGCAGCAGCGGCAGCACCAGCAGCGGCTCCAGCGCCTAACCGTGATGTGCTGGCTACGCCAAGTGTACGCAAGTTTGCCCGTGATCAAAGCGTTGACATCTCCAAGGTGAACGGCACCGGCAAAAACGGCAAGATTACCCATGAAGATGTGGAAGCCTTCCTGAAGGGCGGTGCTGCAGCGCCAGCGGCGGCTCCGGCAGCAGCGGCTTCTGCTCCGGCAGCACCGGCAGCTGAAGCTCCAAAAGCCAAGGCACCAGCGGCAGCAGCAGCTTCCGGCAACGTTAGCCTGGAAGAAGAACGGGTTCCGTTCAAAGGCATCCGCAAAGCAATTGCCAACGCCATGGTTAAATCGGCATACACTGCACCTCATGTTACCATCATGGACGAAGTGGATGTTACCGAGCTGGTAGCTTTCCGTGCCCGCATGAAGCCAGTTGCCGAGAAGAAAGGCGTGAAGGTTACTTACCTTCCGTTCATCGTGAAGGCACTTGTTGCAGCTTCCCGTCAGTTCCCTGCGCTTAACGCCACTATTGACGAAGCGGCCAATGAAATTGTCTACAAGAAATACTACAACATCGGTATCGCAACTGATACAGACAACGGCCTGATCGTGCCTGTAATCAAAGACGCTGACCGCAAGAGCATCTGGATGATCGCTAGCGCGATTACGGATCTGGCTCTGCGCGGACGTGACGGCAAGCTCGCACCGAACGAGATGAAAGGCAGCACGATTTCGATCACTAACATCGGTTCTGCCGGCGGTATGTTCTTCACTCCGATCATCAACTTCCCTGAAGTGGCGATCCTGGGTACCGGACGCATCACCGAGAAGCCGGTTGTTAAGAATGGCGAGATCGTAGCAGCTCCTGTAATGGCACTGTCCTTGAGCTTTGACCACCGGATCATCGATGGCGCAACAGCACAGAACTTTATGAATTACATTAAGACCCTGCTTGCAAATCCTGATATGTTAGTTATGGAGGTGTAATAAATGGTAGTCGGAGACGCTTCAATCGAAATCGACACATTGGTTATTGGTGCAGGTCCCGGCGGGTATGTGGCGGCAATCCGTGCCGCCCAGCTCGGCCAAAAGGTCCTGATCGTGGACAAATCGGAACTCGGCGGCGTATGTTTGAACCGCGGCTGTATCCCTTCCAAGGCGCTGATCTCAGCAGCACATCAGTATGAAGCAGCACAGCACGGTGAGGTTTTCGGGGTTACTGCCGAGAACGTCAAAGTAGACTGGGCGAAAACGCAGGAATTCAAAAACGGCGTGGTCAAAAGAATGACCACCGGCGTAACCAGCCTGATGAAAGGCAACAAAATTGAGGTGTTCAGCGGTGAAGCCATGTTTATCAGCGCAAACGAAGCCCGTTTGTTCAATGAGCATGAGTCCCCGCGCTACAAGTTCAACAACTGCATCATCGCTACAGGTTCGCGCCCGATTGAGCTGAAGCCTTTCCCGTTCGGCGGACGTATTCTGTCTTCAACCGAAGCGCTTGAGCTGCCGGAAATTCCGAAGAGCATGATCGTGATCGGCGGCGGTTATATCGGTGCAGAGCTTGGTCAAATGTACTCGAAGTTCGGCACTAAGGTAACTATCATTGAAGGTCTGGATACCGTTCTGCCAGGCTTTGATAAGGATATGACCCGTCTGGTTGCCAAAAACATGGCAAAAACAGGCATCGAGATCGTAACCAATGCCAAAGCTGAAAGTGCGGTTCAGAACGACAAGGAAGTTACTGTGAAGTACTCCGTAGGCGGAGAGTCCAAAGAAGTTACTGCAGATTACCTGCTGGTTACGGTTGGCCGCCGTCCGAACACGGATGGAGAACTGGGTCTGGATCTGATCGGCATTGAACTGGACGAACGCGGACTGATCAAGGTTGACCATCAGGGCCGTACCAACATCCCTAACATTTATGCGATCGGCGATATTGTTCCAGGTCTGGCTCTGGCGCACAAAGCCTCCTACGAAGGCAAAGTTGCTGCAGAAGCCATCTCCGGACACAAATCCGTAGTGGACTACAAAGTAATCCCGGCTGTCGTGTTCACAGATCCTGAATGCTCCAGCGTAGGCCTGACTGAGAAAGAAGCGAAGGACAAAGGCTACACCGTAAAGAGCGGCAAGTTCCCGTTCGCAGGCAACGGCCGTGCGGTATCCCTGAACAGTCCGGAAGGCTTCATCAAGATTGTGGCTAACAGCGAGAACAACCTTGTACTCGGCGCGCAAATCGTCGGTATTGAAGCATCCAACCTGATTGCTGAGCTGGGACTGGCGATTGAAATGGGCGCTACGCTCGAAGATATCGCATTGACCATCCACGCGCATCCGACCCTTGGCGAAATCGTTATGGAAGCCGCTGAACTGGTAGAAGGCCACCCGATTCACGTCGTGAAATAATAATTTACACGTTTGTCTACAAGCAGAGTAAAGAGGATGTTCTTCAGAGCCGTTAATGGGCTGCTGGGAGCATCCTCTTTTTCCATATCATGGGGTTAACCCCTATTGGCGCAGGACGGATCTTATTTCTTCTAAAAAAAAGGCGAAAGCAGCCGGGCGAAAACTTCCTTCATTTTTTGCTGGGGTGGCCGCTTTTCAAATTCAGATTGTACAATCTCATTGCTTACACTAAGATCTGTAAAAAAATCATCCGTCAAACGGTTCACGATCTTCCTGTCGAAAAAGACTGCGTTCAACTCGAATTGGTCGCAAAAGCTGCGCAGATCCATATTTGTGCTGCCGGAGCAGGCGAGGTCATCTGAAATCAATACTTTGGCATGGAGAAATCCTTGCTGATAGCAATAAAAGCGCACCCCGGCCTGGAGCAGTTCCTGAACATAGGATAAAGAACAGTTATAAACAAGTTTTTTATCAGGGGTGCCGGGAATGATGATGCGAACATCAACACCACCCATGACGGCTGTTTTTATGGCCAACAGGACACCGGGATCAGGAATGAAATATGGCGTTTCTATATAAATTCGCTGCTTCGCCGAAATGATCAGTGTGAAAATAAGCTCCAGGATTGTTTCATCGGGACCACTCTTCACGATTTGTACAATGTCTCTTCCGTGGCTTTCCTGTACGGGAACATAACTGGAATCGGTGAGCAATTGACCCTTAACCACATACCAATCGGTCAAAAAGGTATATTGGATCCACAGAACGGCATCGCCTTTCATACTGAAATGAGTGTCCCGCCAATAACCAAAGGAAGGGTCCTTCCCCAAGTATTCATCTCCGATATTTAAACCGCCCAAAAAACCGATTTTCCCGTCGACGACGACGATTTTACGATGATTCCGGTAGTTGAGCTGCCTTTGAAAAAAAGTGACCAGCGGAGGGGAAAAACAACCGATTTCCACGCCAGCCTCCCGCAGCTGTTTAATAAAAGCCTTTCCCAAACGTCTGCTGCCAATCCCGTCATATAAAAGCCGAACGTAAACCCCTTCCTGTGCTTTTTGAATCAGCAGCTGCTTAAATTGAATACCAAGCTCATCATCACGGATAATGTAGAACTCCAGATGAATATGATGTTTGGCCGCAGCAATCGACTCCAGCATCGCTTTAAAGGCGTGTTCGGATTCAGCGTATACTGTTGTCTCATTGCAAGCGGTGATGGGGAGATTCAGTTTATTTTGGACTATATGTTGAAGTTTTTTATTTTTTGAAACCGTTTCCGCCAGCCCGTTAGCCGGTATCCGCTGGTTGCATCGATAAATGAGCTCTGCTTTGAACGATTCCCGCTGGTTATACTCATTCTGGCTAAGGATACGGTGGCGGGTATATCTTTTGGCAATAAAATAATACGGCAGGAAGCCGACCAACGGGATCATAAATAAGATCATTACCCAAGCTACTGCTTTGTCCGGGCGGCGGTATTCGGTAATGATAATAGCCATGATTTGGATGATCAATACTAAGAAAGCCAGAATGATCCAAGGCAATGGTGAGATCTCCCTTTCAAAAGTGTTTGATGTATCGGACCGTTCAAACTATTTTTGCCCTCTATAATCCAAACCATCCAAGTATTATAAAAAAAGCATTTATTGTATAAACTAAGCAGGATGTGAATTGGATAAGGAGTAATGATATGAGTCACATGATTCAAGGTCGGGATTCTCTAATTATTGGCATTGATGTAGGCTCAACGACCGTCAAGGCCACAGTGGTAGATCCTGAAAGCAAGCAAATCCTGTGGTCGGATTATCAGCGCCATCATACAAAACAGGCGGAAAAGGTTCTGGAAATGTTAATGGACATTGGGAGTGAATTTCCGGATATAGAGCAGGAGAACATTCGCGTGTTTGCGACGGGTTCCGGCAGCGGGCCTATTGCTCCCCATATCGGAGCGAAATTCGTACAGGAGGTCAATGCGGTTACCATGGCTGTAGAGCAGCTTCATCCTGACGCCGGCAGCGTGATTGAACTTGGCGGACAAGATGCGAAGATCATTATTTTTAAAAAAAATGAGGAAACAGGCCGTAAGCAAGCTTATACCTCTATGAATGATAAATGTGCATCCGGCACCGGTGCCATGATCGACAAATGTCTGATCAAGGTGGGGATGCCTATGGGGAGCATGGGAAAGCTGCACTTTGACGATTCAAAATTGCACCATGTGGCCGCAAAATGCGGGGTATTTGCCGAAACGGATATTGTCAATCTCGTCAAAAGCGGCATTCCTTCACCAGAGATTATGTGTTCGCTGGCGGATGCCATCGTGATGCAGAATCTTTCCGTTCTCACCAGGGGCAATACCCTGAGGCACCATGTTTTGCTGCTGGGCGGGCCGAATACCTACTTAACCTTCCTGCAGGAATGCTGGCGTAAGCGGATCCCTCAGACCTGGCAGGAACGGGGATACGATTATCCGAAAGACATCCCCGTCCAGGAGCTGATTTATGTTCCGGAGCATTCACAGTATTATGCAGCCTACGGGGCGGTCCTGTACGGGATGTACGAGCCCATGGATACCGGTGCCTATCTGGGAGTAAAAGGGCTTAAGGAATTTATTGCCCACGGGCGGCAAGCCAGACTCAGCGGGAAAGCCGGTCCGCCGCTGGTGAACAGCGGCAACGAACTCGAACAATTTCAGCGGCAATACAACATCCCCGGATTTACAATGGCAGCCTTCACCCCAGGGCAGAAGGTGAAAGCGGTGATCGGTCTTGACGGTGGCTCCACTTCATCCAAAGCTGTTCTGATTGATGATCAGGGAGAAATTCTGCTGAAAGAATATCAGCTCTCCAAAGGGAATCCGCTTGAGGATACAAAAGAAATGTTAAAGCGGATCCGGGATAAGGTAGAGGGGCAGGAAGCCGATTTGGAGATTATCGGCTTTGGCGCCACGGGTTATGCTGCGGATGTTCTGGAAAAGACATTAAGGGCTGACGTCAATATAGTGGAGACCGTTGCCCATATGACAAGCGCCGTTCACCAATTCGGCGACATCGATGTGATCTGTGACATCGGCGGGCAGGACATTAAGGTGCTTTTTCTGAAAAACAGGGATATCCGCAATTTCAAGCTGTCTAATCAATGCTCCGCCGGGAACGGGATGCTGCTGCAGGCGATGGCGGATCAGTTCGGTATTCCGGTTCAGGAGTATGCGGATACGGCCTTTGGCGCAGCATTGAGCCCTAAATTTTCCTATGGCTGTGCAGTATTCCTGGACGCGGACCGGGTGAATTTTCAGAAGGAGGGGTTTTCCAAAGAGGAAATGCTCGCCGGACTCGCTCTGGTTCTGCCGAAAAATATATGGCAGTATGTGGTCCAGATTCCGCGTATGGCTGAACTTGGCCGCAAGTTCGTCCTGCAGGGCGGAACCCAATACAATTTGGCTGCAGTCAAGGCCCAGGTTGATTATATCAAACAGCGGGTTCCGGGTGCCGAAATATACGTCCATCCGCATCCGGGAGAAGCGGGGGCCATTGGCGCGGCCATGGAAACCTTGCGCGTGGTGAAGCGCCGGGGGTACTCCACCTTCTTGGGACTGAATACCGTCATCGATCTGCGTTATGAAAGCCGCAATGACGAATCGACCCGCTGTCAATTTTGTCCCAACCACTGCAGCCGCACCTTTATTGACTCCAAGACACCGGATGGGCAAACGGCGCGGTACATTTCCGGTTTCTCCTGTGAAAAGGGGACGGTGGAAGACAAGGAAGCGGTCATCAAAATCACAAGAGAGCGGCAGGAACTGAAAAAACAGTTTCCCAACCTTGTGGAATACGAGGCCCGCCGCATGTTTCAGCATTTTTACGATGCGGAGCCTCTTCCGGAACCGGGCTTGCCGATGGATGGTGTCCGGCTGAAACGGGGTTGGCCTCAGTTCGGCGGAAGGCGTACAAGACCGGATCAACGTCCGTTTGCGCGTTCTTCCACCGGGGCAATGAAGCGGCGCAGCCGGATCCGTATCGGGATTCCGCGGGTACTAAACATTTGGTCTACTGCACCTTTCTGGCGGTCCTATTTCGAGACATTGGGCATTGATGGCCGCAATATTGTGTTTAGCGATCAAACGAGCGGGGAAATGTGGCAGGAAGGCGGTAAATACGGCTCGATCGATCCATGCTACCCTTCGAAAGTGGCCCAAGCCCATGTTCACAATCTGCTGTTTAAGCACCATGAGCAGCAATCGCTGGATTATATCTTCTTCCCGTGTATCACCCACATCCCGACGTATGTACAAAATGTAATGGATTCGGCCAGCTGTCCAATAGCCGCCGGGGCCCCGAATGTGATCAAGGCTGCCTTTACCAAAGAAGTGGATTTCTTCAGGGCGAGAGGAATGGTCTATCTGGATCCGGCGGTTACGTTCACCGAGCCGAACTTGTTAAAGAGTCAGTTGTATGAAGCCTTTGGAGAACACTTGCAAATCACCCGGGATGAAAGCGACTTTGCCGCAATGCAGGGCTGGAACGCGATGGAGTTGTTCGATACAGAAATGCAAGAGAAGGGCCGCATCATTCTGGAGCAGGTTGAGCGGGATAACCGCCTTGCCATTCTGATGATCGGGCGTCCCTACCACTCCGATCCGGGCCTGAATCACAGTGTGCTTGAAGAATTTCAGGTACTCGGCTATCCCATTTTGTCCATGCGCTCCATTCCCAAAGACGAGACGTGGCAGAACCGCTTTTTCAGCGATGATCTGAACAGCGGGCGGGTGAAACAAGCGCTTGAAGTCAGCGATGTATGGCCGGAAAATTTCAGTTCCAACAGCGTGCAAAAAGTGTGGGCGGCCAAGTTCGCTGCGCGCCATCCCCATGTGGCTGTGCTGGACTTGTCCAGCTTCAAATGCGGGCATGATGCCCCCACTTACGGGCTGATCGACTCGATAATTTCTGCTGCGGGGACTCCGTACTCGGCTTTGCATGATATCGATGCCAACAAACCGAGCGGTTCGATCAAAATCCGGGTGAAGACGTATGCTCACAGTCTGGGGCTTCATGAAGAGCGTCTGCAGGATTTGGCCCGCAAAAAAGCAGAGCTGCAGCAGCGCCTGGAGTTATTCAGAGTACAAAACGGATGAAGGAGTAATCAATGATGTCTGCTCCCGAAGAAAAGCTATCGAACTTTCAGAAAGAACAAGAAGAAGCGTTAGGCTTGGGTCTTGAAAACAGAAGCCAGTGGTTTGATCCCGTTCCGCATCCATTTATGGCCAAAGATAAATCCGCCACGACCCTTCTTTTCGGAGGGCTGACGATGGTTCACGATGATTTGGTGGAGGCGGCGCTAAAAGGATTAGGCTATCGGGTGAAGCATTTGGAATGTCCGGACAATGAGTCGCTGCGCTACGGCAAAGAGTTCGGCAACCGCGGGCAATGCAACCCGAACTACTTCACGGTAGGCAATTTAATTAAATATCTGCATTACCTTCATGATGTGGAAGGCAAATCGAAGGAAGAGATTATCGGCAGCTACCTCCTCGTTACCAGCGGTTCCTGCGGCCCCTGCCGCTTCGGCACCTATGTCACGGAGTACCGGAAGGCCTTGCGCGATGCGGGATTTGAGGGATTCCGGGTGCTGCATTTCCAACAGACGGATGGGCTAAAACAGGTGCACGGCAGCGGATCGGCACTGAAGCTCAATATTCCGTTTTTTATCAGCCTCCTGAAGGCTGTTTTATTGGGGGATATTATCAATGCGCTGGCTTACCGTATCCGTCCTTATGAGGTCGAGCCGGGTTCAACAGACGCAGCTCTGGAACGGTGCAAACAGTATATATATGATGCGTTAAGCGAGCGTAAGCGGCTGGAGCCGGCGTTGATTAGGAGCCGCAGGGAACTGCAGACCGTACGGGTGGACCGCAGCAGAGTCAAACCGAAGGTAAGCATTATTGGCGAGTTTTGGGCGATGACCACCGAGGGAGACGGGAACTACCAGCTGCAGCGCTTTTTAGAAAGCGAGGGAGCCGAGGTGGAGGTGCAGCCGTTGACGGCTTGGATCTTGTTCCTCATCTGGTCAGGCCGCTTTGATACCTTAAAGAGAATTCATCTGCGTGAAGCCGATGCCGGGAAAAATGGACTAAAAGGAAAGCACCCCTTCCTGCATCTGCATATGTTAGGGCTGGCTGACCGTGTCCTTCGTGTGATGTTCCAGACCTATGCCCAAATCATCGGCCTGTATCATTACGGTCTGCCCGATATGGAAGAGATCGCCGAGGTTGCCCATGAACACTATAATAATCATCTGCGCGGCGGAGAAGGGCATATGGAGGTGGGAAAGCTGATCCTGAATGTAGCCAAGCAGAAGGCGAACATGACGATTTCAGTCAAGCCTTTCGGATGCATGCCGTCTTCCGGCGTTTCTGACGGGGTGCAGTCTCTGATCACCGAAAGATATCCCGATGCCATCTTTCTGCCGATCGAAACAACAGGCGATGGTGCTATCAACGTCTACAGCCGGGTGCAGATGATGCTTTTTAAAGCGAAGCAGACAGCGCAGAAGGAATTTGACGAAGCCGTAAGGAAAAAAAGCCTGACGTTCGAACAGCTTCAGAAAAAGAAGGGTTTAACATCTGCCCGTCCGCTGCATACAAGCCGTCATGTGGTTGCCTGCTCGGCGGCAAATTGGGTATATAGCAAGCGAACTTTTGGATAAATCAAAAGGGACTGCCTTAAGTCATGGATGACTTACGGACAGTCCCTTTCTTCATCAGGAATCAGTTTATAGTGCTTGAGCTTAGAGCTTCTTCACCAAGCATTTGACTCGCCGCGGGGTGTTCAGCAACGTGAACGGACAGATCTGCCGGGATTGAAGCAAACGATTCTGCCTCTTTTTGAATAGGCTTATGTTTGAGCGCGGCTGTAAAAAAGATTTCGTTGTAGAGAAGGCCTTTCCTGAACTTTGTAATCACTTGATATTTATATTGCTGACGTTTGAACAGCTGCAGATATTCATCCTCACTGCGGATAAACTCACCGTTATCATACTGCTTCATGAACCAGTTGTTGAGTTTGTGCTGCGGACATAAATATGGCTCGATGACAATCATTGTTCCTTCAGGCTTCATTACTCGGCTGAATTCATTCAGATACCCGGTAATTTGTTCGTTCGAAATATGGTGCAGCACCGCGATGATGAAAATAAAATCCACAGTTTGATCGGGTATCGGGATATGCTTTTCGTCAAAAACCATAAAAGTATGGTTCGGATGCAACTGTTTGGCAAATTGTACTCTTTTGGCATCCGGATCAATACCGTAATAATGATCTGCATCGCATATGGAACAGTTTGCTCCGGTTCCGCAGCCAAAATCCAGAACGGCTTTATTTTCTAATGAGAAACGGCTTTTGATACGCTCGTGAATATATTTATTGGTGAACCATTGTGGGCGTACAAACCTGTGATACAAGCCCGGGGACAAATACATAAGGTTGAACTCACCGCCATTTCATTGATTTTGAATATAGTTTACTTAGAATGTCCCAGAATAATACAAGGAATCAATCTTCCTAACATGGTCAGAATAACACCAGGATTTTCATGACATAATAAACATTAAGTAGGTGAACTGTTATGAAGAAAAAAATGAGCCGGATTTTGCTGTCGGTCTTTATATTGACCATAGTTATTGGATGCCAAAACCCGAAACCTAAAGAACAAGACTTAATGCGGATAAAATCCGCTGCTGATGTAAATACGAAGAAAGTTATTTTACTAATGGCAGACACTTTAATGGCTCAGTCAATCGACAAAGGAATCAAAGCTCAAGAGCTCCCTGCCTTGAAATTCCTGATCGATCACGGGCAATATTATAAAGACCTGGTCAGTTCTTTTCCTACGATGTCCGTCACGATCGACAGTTCGCTGCTCACCGGAAAGTATCCGGATGTTCACCGTGTACCGGGTCTGACTTGGTATTCTGCGGAGAGTAAGAAAATCATCAATTACGGGACTGGACCGCTGGAAGTGCTCGGACACGGAATTCATCCGGTGCTGACCGATGCGCTGATTCATTTGAACGGGAGCCATCTGAACCGGAATGTGCCTACCATCTATGAAGATTTAGCGCGGCAAGGATTGAAGTCGGGGTCAATAAATGGCCTGATTTACCGGGGAGCATCGGATCATAAGTTGTCGATTCCTGGCTGGATTCAAGGCACGGCTTCTTTGCCGAAAGAAATTCAGGTGAAAGGACCGGACTTGTTATCTCTGGGTTCGTTGTCCAACCCGTTTGAAGGGGTGGAAAATTTGCCCGATGGACTAACGAACCGGTTGGGGATGAATAATAATTTCGCTATAGATGCCGTGAAGCATTTGATACAAACCCATAAATTGCCGGATTTTTTATTTGTCTATTTACCCGATTTGGACCAAAAGCTGCATAAAAAAGGCCCCACGGATTTAAATGGGGTCAAAAAGCTGGATCAGCAGCTTGGTTCATTGTTGAAAACGTTTGGTTCACCGGAAAAGGCGTTGAAGGATGCGGTTATCATTGTCATAGGGGACAGCGGAATGACACCAATTCTGCCCGCTGGACAAAATCCGGTAATCGACCTGCCGGCTTTGCTCGCAGATGCCCGGGTTTTGCGTCCGGGTGAAGACGTGTCAGAGGAGACAGAAATCATTCTGGCTGTCAATGAAACCATGGCCTATGTGTATTCATTAAAAGCAGACCGTTCCCTTAGTGATGTTGCAGCTGTATTGAAAGATGACCCGCGCATCGATTTCATTGCCTGGAAAGAAAAAGAATGGGTCAATGTAATGCAGGGATCAACAGCCAAACTGCTCAAATTCAAAGCAGGGGGCACCCTGACCGATGAGTACAGGCAGTCATGGACTGTCGGACAGAACAGTGAGGTGCTGGATATAAAGGTGAATGCTGCAGCTCATTCACTGGATTACAATGAGTATCCCGATGTGTTGAAGCGACTATCAGGTGCGCTCCATTCGCACAAAGGCGAATTTTTGGTGGTTACCGCAAAACCGGGATATGAATTGGCAGACAAAGCTTCACCGACGCATAAAGGCGGAGGAGGGCATGGTTCCATCCGAAAAATGGAATCCCTTGTTCCTTTAATTATCGGCGGAACGGATCAAAAACCCGAATATTTACGAATGGTCGACTTAAAGGCTTATTTGCTTAGCCTTTTGACACAGAAGACTCATAACGGTGAATAAACTGGCTGATTAACCCGTTCACTTGACCCGCTGCTTTCGTAGGAATCTGGTGCTTGGTTTCTTTTATAAAAACAAGCTCGCTTCTTGGCAATCGCTTTTGCAGCAGCTGGGCGTATGGATGGAATAGTGTGTCCCTTTCACCATAAACCAACAAGACAGGGTGATGAATTTTGCCCAATCGGGCAGTACAGTTATAATGCAAACTGTAATGATAATACTGCGCAGCGTTTTTAGCGTTTGCTCTTTTAGCATCGTTAAATAATGAGCGCAATAATGACAGCTTAGTTTTTGCTTGATTCCACGAAATGGAAAGGGCAATGGCACCGACCGCGCCGATACGGGACAAGAAGAGTCCTCTTGCTATTCTGTTTCTTAACTTTTTGTCGCTTACTTCCGACATCCCGCTAATTACAATTCCGCCCAGTGCCCGCTCGGGACAGGTTAACAGAAAATCGAGCACAACCGAGCCGCCGGTGGAGTAACCGCACAAAAATGCTTTTTCGATCTTCAACTGATCCATTAACTGCCGGATATCCTCTACAACTAACGGATAAGTAATCTCTTCCCTGGAAGGTTCGCTGTTGCCGTGACCGCGGATATCAAAAGAAACCGTTCGGAAATCCGCCGACAATGGCTTCATTTGGTATAGAAAATTCAAACATGTCAATACCGGAGGATGGATGAATATAATCGGTGTTCCTTGTCCACAATCTGCATAATACATGCTGTATCCGTTGATATAGGTTTGGGGCATTGGATAACACCTTCTTCACATTAACGATTTGTCTTCGTCATAAACATGCATTCCGCCTAAATACAAACAGCCGGTGTATCAGCTGCCCGGCTGTTTAAGTGTGCTGCTGTAAATTGTACTTAGAATATTCTTCGTACGGGCTGAACCATCTGACGCCAGACATTTCCATTTACTCTGCGCCGTCTTGCAACGCAAAAGCTAATAACACCGACTCCTAATGCCAGTAAAGACATAACAGTACTTCGATTATTTACCCTTCCGAGTAAGGAACTCATCCACCGCATTCCATTTCACCCCTCTTGCCGAATTTGTTCTAAATATGATGCCCGGTCTTTATTTTGCGGATGAACGAATCGCTTCATTCATGGAAATATTGAGATATAATATAGTTATTAGTGCATGCAATCAGATGGGAGTGGAGACCGGCATATAAAGGAATTTGTATTTTCTAAGTGTTAACAAGTTACAAGGACCGTTAGGTCATGGTAAACTGATAAAAGAAAAAAGTGGAGAGGGGTGCTGGACAATTGCGTAAATATTTGGATTTGCTTCAGGATATCTTGGACCACGGCGCCTCCAAAAGCGACCGGACAGGAACCGGCACATTATCTGTATTTGGACGCCAGCTCCGGTTCGATCTGGCCGAAGGGTTTCCGCTGGTAACCACCAAGCGTATCCATCTGAAATCGGTAATACATGAGCTCCTTTGGTTTTTGAAGGGGGATACCAATATCTCCTATTTGAAAGAGCATGGAGTTTCGATCTGGGATGAATGGGCCGACCCCAATGGCGAGCTTGGACCTGTCTACGGCTCTCAGTGGCGGGCGTGGGAGAGTGCGGATGGCCGCCACATTGACCAGATTGCCGCTGTGATTGATTCGATTAAGAACAACCCGGATTCCCGCCGCCATATCGTCAGCGCCTGGAATGTGGGTGAAATAGAGCAGATGAAGCTGCCGCCCTGCCATTTTGTATTTCAGTTCTACGTGGCTGATGGCAAGCTGTCCTGCATGCTGACCATGCGTTCCGTGGATACTTTTCTGGGATTGCCCTTCAACATAGCCAGCTATGCGCTGCTGACGCATATGGTAGCCCAGCAGACCGGGCTTGAGGTGGGAGAATTCATCTGGTCCGGGGGAGATGTGCATATATATACAAATCATCTCGAACAGGTGGCCACCCAGTTGGCGAGAGAGCCGTATCCGTTGCCGAAGCTGGTGATCCGCAGACAGCCGGAGAGTATTTTTGACTATACCTTCGAGGATTTCGAATTTGTCAGTTATGAACATCATCCGGGAATTAAAGCCCCGGTTGCGATATAACCCTTTGCGGTGGGAAAAGAGATTCTTGAGTAGAGGAGGAGCTGCATGAGCATTAGCCTGATTTGGGCCATGGCAGCCAACGGGGTAATTGGCAAGGACAATGATATGCCCTGGCATCTGCCACGTGACTTTGACTATTTCAAGTCGCAGACGCTGGGAAAGAGAATGCTGATGGGCCGCAAAACCTGGGATTCACTGGGCGGCAAGCCGTTAAAAGGCCGAACAAGCCTTGTCCTCACACGAGACCGCGGCTTTGCTCCCGGGGGGGCTGAAATTGTGCACTCCCTGGAAGAAGCAGTGGCCGAAGGCCGCCGGGATGATGAACTGATGGTTATAGGCGGTGCAGAGATTTACAAAATGATGCTGCCCTATGCCGACAAACTGCTGGTAACCCGGATTGCCAAGGACTTTGAAGGGGATACGAGGTTTCCGGAGGTCGACTGGAGCGAGTGGAGAGAAATCTCTAACAGCCCGGGAATCCGGGATGAAAAGAATCCGTATGATTACCGGTTCTATGTTTATGAACGTCCGGTTTGAAAAAAAGCGTTTTCTCTAACACAACATGTGAAATAGTACAAATAATCAGCAAATTAGTCCATTACAGTGCGAAAGTGTTGGATGCTACTATAATTATTAAAATTAGAAATGCTAAACGTTTAAGTAATATAGAATGTGCAGGTACTTCATTGCGCTGAAAAACATATGGATGCCGCAATATGCTACAATGTACTATACAATCAACACGAAGAGATCGGATGGGGGAATCGTAAATATGTCTACACCTACTGGATTTATGGAGTATAAACGCCAGCTCCCAGGTGATCGGGATCCTGAGCAGCGCGTAAAAGACTGGGAAGAGTTCCACCATCATTTAACCGAGGACGAGCTTCGGACACAGGGTGCACGGTGTATGGACTGCGGAACTCCTTACTGCCATACCGGCATTGATATGAGCGGCGGCACTTCGGGTTGTCCGGTTCACAATCTTATACCGGAGTGGAACAATCTGGTATACCGGGGATTGTGGAAGGAAGCGCTGGAGCGGCTGCACAAGACGAACAATTTCCCCGAATTCACCGGCAGCATCTGTCCTGCGCCTTGTGAAGGCTCCTGTACCGTCGGTCTGATCGGGCAGCCGGTGACGATCAAGACCATTGAGCTGGCAATTATCGATAAAGGATTCGAGGAAGGTTGGGTTGTGCCGAATCCGCCGGAGAAACGGACGGGCAAAACGGTTGCCATCGTCGGCTCCGGCCCTGCCGGTCTTGCTGCTGCTGCACAGCTGAACAAAGCCGGGCATACCGTAACGGTATTTGAACGCAGCGACCGCATTGGCGGATTGCTCACTTACGGTATTCCAACGATGAAGCTGGATAAACGTGTGGTTCAGCGCCGGGTGGATCTGCTGGCTGCTGAAGGTGTGAAGTTTGTTGTAAACACCGAAATCGGCAAGGATATTCCCGCGCAGCAGCTCGTCGATGAATATGACGCTGTGGTTCTATGCGGTGGAGCGACCAAGGCCCGCCGTTTCAATGTAGAAGGCAGTGAACTGAATGGCGTTATGTACGCAATGGATTATCTGAACGGAACGATCAAGAGCTACCTCAATTCCAGGCTGGAAGATGGAAATTATGTGTCTGCGGCAGGCAAGGACGTAATTGTGCTTGGCGGCGGCGATACCGGCTCTGACTGTGTAGCGACTGCGCTGCGTCACGGCTGCAGCAGCATCACCCAGTTCGGAACCCATGAAAAGGCTCCGCTGGAGCGTGATCCCATCGCGAATCCGTGGCCGCAATTCCCGAATGTATATACACTGGATTATGCGCAGAAGGAAGCCAAGGCTGTCTTCGGTGATGATCCCCGTGAGTTCTCTATCATGACTACCAAATTCGTTGGTGACGAAGAAGGAAATCTGAAGGAGCTTCACACCGTGCAAATCCAGCGTATGGTCGATGAGACCGGACGGAAGATCTATCAGCCGATTCCTGGAACTGAGGCTGTGTATCCGGCTCAGCTTGCGCTGATCGCCATTGGCTTCGACGGACCGGAGCAGGATATTATTGAAGAGCTGAAGCTTGACACGGACCGCCGCAGCAACGTGAAAGCCCGCTATGGAAAGTTCAATACCAATGTGGATAAAGTGTTTGCTGCCGGAGATATGCGCCGTGGGCAAAGCCTGGTGGTATGGGCAATCAATGAAGGGCGCGAAGCCGCCCGTGAAGTGGATAAATATTTGATGGGCTCGACTGTTCTGGTCTAAGCCCGGATGCTGCAAACTAAAAGCCGTCTCAACCGCTATACGCGGTTGAGACGGCTTTTTTAAATATAAGCATTTATATGCTTCACGCTATAAATGATCCTTCTATTTCTCGCTGAAACGGGTACCTGAAAGCGATACTCTGTATCGCTGCTTAGGAAGCATAGGCTCCTAATAAGGACGGTGTAGCCGTTCTACTTGGGTGTACATCTACTCTTCAAGCTTGAAACGCTCGATTTTGTGCTGCAGGTCAGCAGCCATTTTGGACAGCTCGGTTGAGGAGGCGGAGATTTCCTCCATCGAGGCCAGCTGCTGTTCCGTCGCTGCCGTAACGTTCTGGAAGGCATCGGAGGTCGAACGGGAGATGTTGGAGATCTCCTGTACAGAAGCTGCCACCTCTTGCGCTCCGGCCGACATTTGTTCGGTGATGGCTGAGATGTCATGGATCTGGCCGTTGATTTTTGCGGTCGACTGTTCAATGCTGATAAAAGCCTCTTTGGCTTCAGTCGTGGCCTGAATGCCAAGTTCCACATCGGCAGCCACGGTGACGTGAATGGCTTGATACGTGCGGTCAATGAGCTCGGTCATCTGCTCAATGGTGTCCTGGATATTTCCGGCCGTTGTCTTCGACTGATCCGCCAGCTTGCGGACCTCTGAAGCTACCACTGCGAAGCCCCGGCCGTGTTCACCGGCCCGGGCAGCTTCGATGCCAGCGTTCAATGAGAGCAGATTGGTCTGGACGGCAATATTGGAAATGGCGCTGCTCATCTCCGAAACCTGGCTGTTCAGTCCGTTCAACTGGCTGATCAGCTCAGAGGATTGATGGGTAGATTGGCGGATCGCATCCATTTGAAGACTCATCTGTGCGATTTTCCGGCTGCCTGTCGATACATCGGCGTCGGTGTCTGCGGACGAATCAACGATAGAGGCGGCAGCCTCGGCAATTTTTTGAATGCCGGAAGACATTTCTTCCATCGCCCGGGCAGTTTCTGCCATCGCAGCTGTCTGGGTCTCGGCTTCCATTGAGGAATTCTGCACCAGCTCGGCAACATAGCCTGTCGCCCTGGAGTTTTCTTCGGTTGTAGCGGTCAATTGCTGGCTTGAAGAGGCTAGTATGCCGGAGGTATCCGAGATATCAACAACGATATTGCGGAGTGAGCCAACCATGAGATTATAATTCTGGGCCAGCTGGCCGATCTCGTCGGTACGGTTAATCCGGATCTCTTCGTTCAGATAACCTTCGCTGACACGGCGGGCGGACCGGTTCAAGCTCAAAATAGGTTTTGTGATAGCCTTAATAATAAAGAACATCATGAGCAGGGCGATAACCAGAGCTGCACCCAACACGATCAGACCATTGTACAGAACCGGGAGGGAAGCATCCGAAAACTCCTTTGTGGAGAGCACTCCGACAATTTTGAACCCTGTAGTTTTGTCGGTAGTATAGTATCCGCGCATCTGCTGACCTGTAGTTGAACTGGTGTAGGCCAACGCTCCGCTATCCTTGTCCAGCAATTGAATTACGTCTTCAGGAACATCCTCTCCCGCTTTTTTAACCGGATGAGAGACGAACTTTTGGTTGCGGTCCACTACGAAAATATAACCGTTGGTGCCAATCTTGATGCTGTTAATCAGTTCGCTCATATGACCAAGCGCAAGGCTTGTGGTGAGAGCGCCTTGGCCGTCTTTAAGTGTCTCGGATATGTACAGATTATAATTGCCTGTTGTCGCTGAGACAAAAGGATCAATCAAGGTAACCTTTCCTGCGTTGTCCATGGCTGCCTTGTACCAGTCCCGTGTCCGGGGATCGTACTCCTGCTTACCGGGATCGGGTGCTTTCATCCAGGCACCGCTCTTGCTTCCTAGTGTAATAATCTCAAGTTCAGGGTGCTCTTTCATGAATAAATCAATCAGCGCCCGGGTTTCCGGCTTCTTGGCTTCAATGTCAGCGGTGGTAACCTGTTGGCTTAGCTGCCGGACATTCCGTTCGGCGGCGCTGATGGTTTCATTGATCGTTCCTTGCAGCATCTCTACGCTGGAATGTGTAGATTCCTGCATCTTCAGTTCCAATTGCTTCTTCGAACTGGAATAGGAGAAATAGCTCACGAGGAGGATGGGGATAACCAGCATCAGAGTGAAGATTAGCATCATTCGCTTCTGAAGTGATCTGGATGCGGCTTTTTGAAATAGTCGTTGAATAGTGTTCATAGTAGTGTCTCCCCTTTGGATACGGAGAAATGATCGCTCAATCTCTTCGCAGCCTTTCTTTGATAAACTCTATTGATATATTCGGTTGATTGACACAATAATTTCATATCTAATGCGCTAGATGAGAATTATTTAATTTGTGCATTGCTTTTTGTAAAAACTGTTGAAGCTTGACGCCGCCCCGAAAATCGTATAGATTAAAAACACGATTTATACCGAACAGCATTGACCGAGGATCTATGTTTCAAGGATCGTTAGTACAGAGAAGGGATTCACCGGCTGAAAGGTCCCTCACAGAACGAGAGAAGCATATCCTGCCTTGGAAGCTGCAGCATTACGTGCTGCCGGAATCGGCCGTTATCCGAATGGAGGACTGCCGGGTTTGGTGCGGCGGTTGAAACAGGGTGGTATCACGGCGCATTCGTCCCTGACGGATGTGTCTTTTTTTGTGTTCATTCCAGGCACTGTCTTTCACTTGAATTTACTTAAGAGAGGTTGATGAATATGCGCCAAAGTCATTTGTTAGCAACCACCCTGCGGGAAGCGCCTGCGGAGGCGGAGACTGTTAACCACCAGCTGCTGCTGCGTGCCGGTTATATCCGCCAGCTGGCAGCCGGAATTTATACTTATCTGCCCCTGGGGCGGAGGGTGCTGCGCAAGATTGAGGCTATCGTGCGGGAGGAAATGGATGCAGCCGGTGCGCAGGAACTGCTGATGCCTTCGATGCAGCCTGCAGAGCTGTGGAAGGAGTCAGAACGTTATGAGGTCTACGGCAAGGAGCTTATGAAGCTGAGCGACCGTCATGACCGTGAATTTGTGCTGGGGCCGACACATGAAGAGGTAATTACTTCGCTAATGGGGGAAGTCAGCTCGTACCGGAAATTGCCAATTACCGTCTACCAGATCGGGACCAAATTCCGCGATGAGCGCCGTCCCCGTTCCGGGTTGATGCGGGGCAGAGAGTTCCTGATGAAAGACGCTTACTCTTTTGATACCGGCTGGGAAGGGCTGGATGACACGTATAGCAGAATGTACAAGGCGTATCAGCGGATTTTTGAACGCTGCGGTCTTGTCTACCGGGCTGTGCACGCCGATGCCGGGGCGATAGGCGGGCAAGGGGAAACCCATGAGTTCATGGCTATATCGGGCATAGGCGAGGATACGATTGCGGTATGTCCGGCTTGCGATTATGCCGCTAACCTGGAGCAGGCTGAAGTCCATACAGAGGCGGAGGCGGTGCAGCGGAACGTCAGCAATCAGCCTGGTGCTGAGAAATTCCACACCCCTGGCCTCCGAACGATTGATCAACTGGAGCAGGAGCTGCAGATCGCACCGGATCAGGTGATGAAGACACTGATCTATCAGGGCGGCGGCAAAACCTTTGCCGTGCTCGTTCGCGGGGATCATGAGGTGAACGAGGTCAAGGTCCGGAACTATATCGGAGCCAGCGAGATTGCTCTGGCGGATTCGGAGACGGTACAGGCGGCGGCCTTTGTTGAGAGCGGTTATGTCGGGCCGGTAGGACTTCCTGTGACTTTGCTGGTTGACCGGGCGGTGGCTGCAATGACTTCCGGGATTACCGGAGCCGGAGAACGGGATTTCCACCTGAGGGATGTCGTGCCTGGCCGGGATTTCGCTCTGGAACACGTGGCGGATTTCCGCACAGCAGAGGAAGGGGAGACCTGTCCTGTATGCGGAAAAGGTGTCCTGCATTTTCAACAGGGGATTGAGATCGGGCATATTTTCAAGCTGGGGACGAAATACAGCGAGAAGCTTGGGGCTTCGGTTTTGGATGCCAACGGCCGGAGCAAACCGATGATAATGGGCTGCTACGGTATCGGAATTTCGCGGCTGCTGGCTGCAGTGGCTGAGCAGAACAACGATGGGCAGGGGCTTATCTGGCCTGCGGCATTGGCACCTTACCGGGTTCATATCCTGCTGATGTCCGTCCAAGACGAGGTGCAGACAGCGGCTGCGGAAGCTCTGTATGAACAGCTTGCCCAGCTTGGGATTGAAGTCTTGCTTGACGACAGGGATGAACGCGCAGGCGTGAAGTTCAAAGACTCGATCCTCATGGGGATACCCGTAACCATTGTTGTGGGCAAGGCTGCGGCCGAAGGAAAGGTGGAATTTATGGACCGGAGATCGAACAGCAAAGAGGTCATTGACATAGCAGAAGCGGTATCGCGGGTTACTGCCGGTCGGAACCGCTGAGGGGTTAAAGTTTCCGGGAATACGTTAAAAAGCGGCGGAGTTGATGGTATAATAGACTACTGGACGTATTTTGGAAGATTGAGGCTAAGGAGCGATACTTTTTGAAGACACTTATTATTGCGGAGAAACCGGATATGGGGCGGAATATCGCCGCCGCAATAGAACCGAAGGCCAAAAACTACCGTTCTTATCTGGAAGGCGAGCAGTATATTATTACCTGGGCCATCGGTCATCTGATCGGTCTGGCCGAACCGGAAGCATATGATTCAAAGTACAAAAAATGGAACATTAACGACCTGCCGATCATTCCCGAGGAGTTCAAGCTGGTGCCGAATGCGCGTACGCTGGATCAGCTGAAGGTGATCGGCGAGCTGGCGAAACGCAGCGATCTGCTGGTGAATTCCTGTGATGCCGGGCGTGAGGGGCAGCATATCTTTTCGCTGATTCAGCGGCATCTGAAGCTCAGCCAGCCTGTGAAGCGCCTGTGGATCTCCGACCTGACGCCGGAAACCATCCGCAAAGGGTTTCAGGAGCTGAAGGACGGCTCGGAATATGAGAATTTGACCAAGGCCGCCAAGGCGCGCAGTGAGGCGGATTGGCTGATTGGGATGAATGGCTCGCGTGCGTTCACAACCAAGCATAATGTGCTGCTCTCGGTAGGCCGGGTGCAGACCCCTGTGCTTGCGCTGATCTATGACCGGCAGAAGACGATTGAAGCCTTCTCATCGCTGAAATTTTTTGAAGTTGAAGGGCATTTTACCCAGAATGAAGTGGTGTACAAAGGGATGTGGCAGGGGGAGCGGATGACCGACGGAGCCAAGGCTGAAGCGCTCGCGGCCAAGGTCAAGGGCAAGCCGGCCAGGATCGCATCCTATGAGGTGAAGGAGACCAAGGAATATCCGAACAAGCTGTATGACTTGACGCTGCTGCAGCGGGAAGCAAACGGCAAATATGCTTTTTCGGCTAAAAAAACGCTTGATCTCGCCCAGGCCCTTTACGAGAAGCATAAGGTGATTTCTTATCCGCGTACCAACTCGAACTATGTCACCGAACAGAATATTCCGGAAATGCATAAAACGCTCTCTGCGCTTCAGGGGACAACCTATGACGAGTGGGTCAAAGGGGCGAACCGGAATCTGGTGCACAAAGGAAACAAATTCATCTGCAACCCCTCTAAGGTTGAGGATCACCATGCCATCCTGCCGACGAACCGCAAGGCTTCCGGACTGAGCGCCGATGAGGCCAAGCTCTATGATCTGATTGTCCGCCGGTTTCTCTCACAGTTCTATCCGGCTGCTGAGTATAAGGTGCATACAGTCATTACTGAGGTGGAAGGCGAAAATTTCAAGACAACGGTCAAGGAACTTCTGAGTCTGGGCTGGAAGGTCATCTACGCCGATCAGAAGAAGGATAAGAAGCCCGCCAAAGGCAAAGGCAAGGAGGAAGACGAAGAAGAGGAAATTGAGGTCAATGAGCCGTTCTCCATAGATCCGAATGCCGGTGTGCTCTGCAGCGATGCCGTGGTCAAAGAAAAGGACACCCAGCCGCCCAAGCATTATACCGAGGGTACCCTCTTGAAAGCCATGGAGAGTGCCGGCAAGCAGATTGAAGATGAAGAGCTGCGCGATGCCATGAAGGATTCAGGGCTGGGCACGCCGGCTACCCGGGCGGCAACCATTGAACGGCTGAAGAATGTCGGTTATGTGGAGATGCAGGGTAAAAAAATAGCCATTACCCAAAAGGGCCGCACGGCGATTGAATTGATCCGCGGTGCCGGCGTCGAGCTGCTGACCTCGCCGGAAATGACCGGGCAGTGGGAGCGGCGCCTGAATGAAATCGCCAGAGGAACAGCGGCAGACAGCCAGTTCATGGCGAATGTGAAACGCTTCGCTTCTATGATTGTGGATAAGGTCCGCGTGCAGTCGAGGGCGGACAGAACCTCCTTCGAAGGAGAGACGCCTTCGCTCCGCGGCGGAGCCAAGGGCCGGAGTACCGCTGGTTCCAGCAAGCCGGCCGGAAAAGCGGCGCCGGGGAAGCGCAGCGGGGAAGAGGGGAAGACGGCTGCCGTGAAGCCTGCCCGCAGCAGGCAGGCTACAGCCGGAAGTGCAGCGGATGCCGGACCCAAAATCATTGGGGTCTGCCCGCGTCCGGGCTGCGGCGGCATGATTTTTATGGGCCGCAAAGGTTATGGCTGCTCTCATTACAAGGAAGGCTGCAAATTCGTCATCTGGAAAGAAACGTATGGCCGGACGCTTACCGATGCCCAGGTGAAGGCGCTGATCGAAAAGGGGAAGACCGGCAAGCTGAAGCTCACTGCGGAGGATGGCTCACCGCTGGAGGGCAAGCTGGTGCTGAAGAGCAGCGACACCGGACAGCTCGGCATCGAGTAAAGGTATCTTCAGCTCTCCCCATCTTGTCCTGGGCAGGCTGCCGATGCCATGACAAAAGAGGATGTGCCCGGCCAGCAATATGAAGGCCGGGCACATCCTCTTCCCTTTTTGAATAATCTGACACACTCACTTGTCCTGATCAGGCTGCTACCGGGCTTTAGCCAGCCCGGCTTCAATCGCAGCGGTCAGCCCCTCATATGAGGAGTCAGGGAGCAATACGCCGTCAACCATGAACTTAGGCGTGCCGTTTACACCATAGGAGCCGGCGATTTTGAAGTCTTCCTTCACATCATACATATAGGTCTGGTTCTTAAGATCCTGCTCGAACTTGGCGTAATCAATACCGTCGATGTTCTTTTTTACGAAGCTCAGGATGAATTTCTGGGTGGCCCATATTTTGCTCTCATCCCCTTGGTTCTCGTACAGCTTATGCAAATACTCCCAGAACTTCTCATTGCTCTGTTTGTAGATGGCTTCACCGGCACTGGCGGCAAGATAGGAGTCACGGTCGAGAAAGGCGAAATTCATGAAGTACAACTGCACTTTACCGGTATCCACATAATCCTTGATGAAGGTATCCAGATAGGCTTCGGTCCATTTTTTGCAGGCGGGGCATTTGAAATCAGCGAATTCGATGACCTTCACCTTGGCATTTTCACTGCCCAGATGCGGCTGCTTCTCGTATTTCAGGCCGTCAACAACGATGGTTCCTTTGACATCCGTGTAGTTCGGGAGATCGTCGAGTTCGGCAGTTTCACTGGCTGTGCCTCTGGTTGTGACAAAGACAAGGACTCCAATGAGCAGAACGACAACGGCGCCGAGCAGCATCGGCAATAATCGCCTGTTGCCTCCTGAGGTGTGGGGATTTGCTTTCTTGTTCATTCGCGGACCTCCTGCGTGATATGAAAATCTACTCAATAAAGTATAATCACACCCGCAGCAGGCTGAATATGTCATTTGTAACAAGCCATGAAGAAGCGCATCACCCGTGATTTTTGTACAGGGCAGCAGAGCGGATGACCGGCGGCACCTCGCTGATGGAGGTGATCGTCTGGACGGACTGCTGCATCTCGCGCTGCAGCTCAATGAGGTTGTAGAGCCATTCATTTTGCTGCTTCAGGTAGATGCTGTTGATGCCCGCAGTCAAGGCTGGAAGCACATCCGTACGCAGGGAATTGCCGATCATCCATGTGTTTTTGCGGTCAAATTTATGCGTGTTCAGGATATTCTCCAGTGCCTCCACATTTTTGTGCTGGCGGATGTAGATCCGGTCATCAAAATAAACATCCAGCTTCATTTGTTCGATTTTGCGCTGCTGGATGGTATCGTCCCCGCCGGTGTAGAGGTACAGCGCATGTCCGTCCTGCTTCAGAGTGTCCAGTGTCTCCACCATGCCGGGGTAGGCCTCAACCTCCTGATCATAGACGCTCATTCCGAGCTTCATCAGCTGTTGTTCCTGAGAAGGATCGGCAGGTTGATTGTATTTGATGCAAAAGTAACGGTACGTCGCAATGAGGGATTTCGGAAAATTATCGCTGGCGAGTCCGCTTGTGCTTACGGTTTGCACATCAATTTCTACCTGTTTGCTGCGGAATTCGGCGGTTGTCCCGCCATACTCGCCAAACCATTCGGACATCAGCTCGAAATATTGCCCCAGAATGAGGTCAAAATATTTGTTGCAATGCACCAGGGTGTCATCAAGATCGAAAATCACTTGCTGTGTCAAATATTTCATAACGCTCACTCCTAATAAGTATCTATATCTGAATCATTATTATATACGAATATAGGACTCCAGGAACATCTGAAGTTCCGAAGCGCCGTCTGGCCTGATGCTGTAGCGCTCCGTGCCTTCACCCCGCAAATGCACCCGCAGCAGGCCGGCGACGCGCAGGATGAGCAGATGGTGCATCAGCATTTCCCTCGATTGGCTCAGCTCGGACTGCATCTCCCACATCGTCTTGGGCTCATGGGCGATAAAACGCAGCATACGCAGCCGGGTCGGGTCGGAGAGGGCCTTGGTTAAGCGGAGCAGCACGATAGGCGGTTCATCTTCACTGTCCTGCGGCACATCGACAGGATATTGCACCAGCATCAATTTTTTATAGAAGCAATAGGTATTGATTGGACGGTTGTGGACGGTGGGCAGCAGTACTATGGTCTCCAGCTCCGGAATATCCTCGATGACCATGCCGCCGGAGGCATATTCAATAAGGGCGACGATATCCATTTTGCTCTCCAGCATTTTTTTCTCCGAGGCGTCTTCGATCATCAGCGTCAGCATCCTTTGCTCCGTATGGCGGAAATACTGGTCGTACCACAGCCGCAGCAGCGGAGTGTAGCTGTATTTGATCCGGGCGCATTCTTCCAGGGTGAACGATTCGAAAAAGGTGCAGTCCGCTCAAAGCATTCCTCCAGCGGACAGGCCTCCAGCTCATCCAGGAATTGGGTGACTTTGGAAGCGGGGCCTCTGCTGTATGCCCAGGCGTAGAGCACATCATAGTCACTAAAAGGCCATTCAGCAGCCTGGCGCAGCGCAGAAATCTGCTGCGGGGCGATGCGGCTGTCGACATCGCGGATCCAATCGGGCCCGATGTCCAGATTGGAGATCCATTTTCGGGTTACATATAACATAAAACTGTCCAGCAGTTCGTATACGGGCGATACATCAATTTCTAATTTATAGTTCACGAGCTTGCACCCCAGGAAATCGGTCACTTCTATATATTATCTCTTGTTTTGAAGAAGGTTGTCCACTATAATGTTCGGTGTTTGCCAGGGCGGCGTAAGTTTTCGTAATCATAGAAATACATAGGAGGATTCATCCGTGCCAGACAGTACCGCTACAACTGTGACTCAGAGCAGTAAACTGAATTACTTCATTCTGATTACCGTTATTATTGCCGCGGGGCTCAGCCAGGGCTTGCTGCTTCCGGTATTATCCATTCTTCTGGAGCAAAAGGGGATCTCGTCCTCGCTCAACGGCATGAATGCCGCCGCGCTGTACGTAGGCTCCTTTGCGATGACGCTGGTGGCGGAACGGATTCTCAGCAGGATCGGTTTTAAAAAATTAATCGCAGCCGGAATTAGCCTTGTACTGGTGTCTCTCATTTTATTTCCGCTGCTTCCTGGGGTCAAAGCCTGGTTTCTGCTGCGCCTGCTTGTCGGCGCGGGGGATTCGGCCATCAATTATGCTGCCCAGCTCTGGGTGCTTCTTATGACGCCTGCCGCGCACCGTGGCCGCAATCTCTCCCTGTACGGAATGTCTTACGGGCTTGGCTTCAGTCTAGGGCCGCTTGGCATAAGCCTGCTCCGGTTCGGGCAGGCAGCGCCTTTTGCGGCCATTGCACTGCTGTTTCTTCTCGTGCTGCTCCTCGTTTTATTCAAGCTCCCGGGCTCCCGTCCGGACAAGGCAGAGCATGGGGAGGGCCAGGCCCGCCGGTTCGTCCGCAGCTACAGTCTGGCATGGTATGCGCTGATCCCGGCTCTTTTATACGGGTATATGGAAGCAAGCCTGAACAGCAACTTCCCGGTATACGGGCTGCGCATCGGCTTCAGCGCCAATGAGATCGCAGCGCTGCTGCCGTTCGCAGGGATTGGAGGACTGCTGCTGCAGATGCCGTTAGGCATATGGAGCGACCGCTACGGCCGAAAGAAAATTCTGATTGTCTCCGGGGTGGGCGGAGGTTTGGCGTTTGCGCTGCTGCCGCTGGCGGAAGACCGGTTCCTGTGGACCCTGGCCTTGCTCATGGCAGCCGGCGGGCTTGTAGGCTCTTTTTTCTCGCTCGGGCTCAGCTATGCTGCAGATATCCTGCCGCGTAACCTGCTGCCTGCCGCCAATGTAGTTTCTTCTTTTCACTATAGCATCGGCAGTATTATCGGACCGGGCCTCGGCGGCCTGCTCCTGCAATTCGGCTGGGGCGGCGGGGTTTTTCTGCTAATGGGAATTTTATATATTTTGTTCGGCCTGGCCGGGTTATTATTCTCGCCACGGCAGACGATTTGAGGTAAGATAAGAACGAGTGCTCGCATGGAATTTGATCCCGCTTTCAGAGTACACTATAGAGTAGAGTAGAGATGAAGACAGGGAGAGGCTGAACAATGATCACAGTTGAACATTTGGCCAAAGCAGTCGGGGAAGACAAAATTCCGGTGCTGCAGGATATTGGCTTTCAATTAGAAGAAGGTGAACTGGTAGTGCTGCTCGGAGCGAGCGGAAGCGGCAAGTCGACGCTGCTGCGCTGCCTGGCGCTTAAGGAGAAATGGGACCGGGGCAACTTCAGGGTAGATGGAATGGATATTATGAAAAGCGCCTTTGCCGGCAAACGCAAGATCAGCCGCGAATGGGCATACCTGGAACAGAATGCGGAGCTGAATCCGAACCGGACGGCGCTTAAGAACGTGCTGATTGGCCAGTCATCGCAGACTCCGCTGTGGCGGATGGTGACCGGCATGGTGCGGTCGGATGATTACATGGGCGCCATGGACCAGCTGGATTTGCTCGGTCTGCTCGACAAGGCTAAGCTGAAGACCAGCCAGCTCAGCGGGGAGAACGCCAGCGTGTGGCCATTGCCCGCGCATTAGTGCATGGCGCCAAGGTTATACTGGCAGATGAGCCGGTCACCGGCCTTGATCCCAAAACAGCGGAGAATGTGCTGGAGACCCTGCGCAAACTGTGCAAGGAAACCGGGCTTACGGTGATTACCGTGATCCCGGTCGAGCTGGCGGAGCGTTATGCGACCCGGATCTGGGTGCTCGAAGACGGAAGAATCAAACATGATGTGAAGGGCCGCAGACTGACCTCGCAGGAGCGCGCCAGGCTGTAATGAACCGAACTGAAGGCAACCGGGAAAGAGTGATGAAGTTGAATAGACAAGTTCTGAAGCGCCTGGCGGCGGTGTCATTGTCACTGTCTGTGCTGTCGGGCTGCACCTTCATCAGCGATCCTGTTTCGAAGATGAGGGCGCCGCAGCTGTCCGCCGATAAGGCGTCATTGAAGACAGCGATCAATACGCTGAAGCCTGCCGGCTCCACGCTGATTCGTCCGGCCAATAATGATGACAGCGCCATTTTTACAGAGGATCTGGACAAGGACGGCACCATGGAGACACTTGTTTTCTATCTGACGAAGAATGAAACGGTGCAGATTCACGGCATGATCCTGGAGAAGCACGATAAAGCCTGGGTGAAGAAGCTGGTGTTTGACGGCAACGGAACCGGGCTGGACTCTGTGAATATTCAGGATGTTACCGGTGACGGCAAGCTGGATATCATTGCAGGCTACTCGCGCGGTGAAGAAAAAGGCATGGTGGTGTACAGCTATTCAGGCGGGGTTCTGGAGGAAATGCTGACGCAGCCGTACACCAAATATTTACTGGACGATTTGAACGAAGATGGAATTCAAGATATTACCGTTGTAAATTTCAAACGCAATGAATTTGCCACGATTGCAACCTATCAGTACAGCGACGGGTTCAAGGTTCTGGATGAACTTGATGATCTGGATCCGTATTTTAATAATTATTACAATATTGTCTCAGGAAAAGTAGCCGAACATAAAGAAGGTATCATATTGGATGCCGCGATTGATTCCCATTCGGCCTATTCAACCATGGTGGTGATGGAGAACAACAAGCTGCGTGTGGTTGTTCCGGGGGACGCCAGAACCTTCAAAGAGCGTAAGATTGTCAGTGAAGACATCGACGGGGACGGCATTTTGGAGATCGGTCTGCTTGAGCCTCCCAAGGGCTGGGAATACTTCGATCCGCAGACCATTCCGTATTTTAATTCATATTATAAATGGGATGGCAAGAACGGACTTACCTTCTCCGCTCAGCTGTACCAGGACCCGTCGGACCGGTTCACCCTTAACATTTTACCGAAATGGTATGAGAAGGTGACGGTTGACACCAAGTCTGTCCAGGATAAATATTTAAGATTCATCATGCTGGACACCGGAGAGACGGTTGCTGAGGTTTCTTTCTTTACTCCTGCGGAATGGGACCGGGAGAAAAACGAAGGCTGGGAGATGCTCGGAAGCGATTTGGACAAAATTATCGGCTACCGGGGAGAACTGGAGCAGAATACAAGCGGGGGAGACAGCAATAAAATTACCTCGCCTATTGAAAGGAAGGGAATCGATGAGTAAAGTACTAATCCTGGAGGATGAAGAATCCATCCGGAGTTTTATTGTGATTAACCTCAAGCGCAACGGGTTTGAGGTGCTGGAGGCCGCAGATGGGAATGAGGCGCTCCACAAGCTGACAACGGTGCCCGATATTGACATCGCACTGCTGGATGTAATGGTGCCGGGGATCGACGGATTTGAGGTATGCAGACGAATCAGAGAGACCAATGAGCGGCTGGGGATTATTTTTCTGACCGCAAAGGTCCAGGAGCAGGACAAAGTCTATGCACTTTCAGTAGGAGCGGATGACCATGTAAGCAAACCGTTCAGCCCTACAGAGCTGATTGCCCGCATCCAATCCCTGCTCCGCCGGGTCAATGTGCACCGCGAGCAGTCAGCCAAGGTTTCTTTTCAATCCGGGCCGTTTACGCTCGACCTGATTTCCAAGCAGTTCAAACGCAGCGGAGAGGCGATTGAGCTGACCCCGACTGAATTTTCACTGGTGCAATATTTCCTGGAGATGGAGAATACCCCGCTCAGCCGTGATTCATTGCTTGATCATGTCTGGGGCAAGGAATATATGGGCGATCCCAAAATAGTGGATGTTAACATCCGCCGGCTGCGGCAAAAAATCGAAAATAATCCGTCGGAGCCGGAATATCTTCAGACCGTGTGGGGCCACGGCTATAAGTGGAAAGGCCAAGGACAATGATCAAGAAGGGGATGCGCAGACAGATTGTATTGCACTATATTTTTGTCGTCTTTGTGGCGCTTCTCCTCGTTGAGGTTATATTCCTGCTGGCGATCCGGACGTATTATTACGACAGTGTCTACAGTAAAATCACAACGCATATCGGGACGGCAGAGGATTTCCTGAAATATGAGATTTCTGGAGAGCGCTCACCCAATCAACTGCAAAAGCTGCTCGATTTCTTCGAAATGGACTATACGGAACTGCAGGTGCTGACGCAGGATGGGAATATGCTGATCAGTTCCACCGGATTTCAGCCCGACCGCACCATTACGACCAGTGATGTTCCAGAAGCGGTGGGGGAAGTGTCGGCCGCTGGGTAGGCCGCCAGCCGGGGACGAACGAAAGCGTAATGGCCGTCTCCAAGCTGGTGCATATCAACGGGCGCGAGACATACGTTATCCGTTACGTTACCTCGATGGAAAGAATCGACAGTGATCTGCTGAACCTGACGCTGGTATCCATTGGGATTGGCTCAGCGGTTATGGCGATTGTCGTTTTGTTCAGCTTCGGTCTGGCGAATTCTATTGTCAAACCGCTGAAGAATATCACCGCTGTCTCCGCGCAGATGGCGAAGGGCAAATTCACTACCCGCATCAAAGGCGATTATCGCTACGAAATCGGTGATCTGGCTTCGACGCTGAATTATATGGCAGATGAGATTATCCGCAGCAACCAGATCAAGGATGATTTCATTTCCTCCATCTCGCATGAGCTGCGGACCCCGCTTACCAGCATCAAGGGCTGGAGCGAAACGCTCGTTTCCGGGGGATATGATCCGGAGGAAACCAAGCTGGGCATGGGGATCATCTCCAAGGAAAGTGACCGGCTGATCGGGCTGGTGGAGGAAATACTCGATTTCTCCAAACTGCAGCAGAATGAAATGAAGCTGTCCATGGGACGTGTGGATATCAAAGTGCTGCTGCAGGAGACCATTCTGAATATCTGGGCCAAAGCAGAGAAAAAACGGATTCATTTGCTGTTGGAATGTGACGAGACGTTCTTTATCAAGGGCGATGCCAACCGGTTGAAGCAAGTGTTCCTTAATCTGGTGGACAACGCTGTGAAATTTTCTCCCGAGGATTCAAGCATCGTCCTGTCTGCACACCGGCTGGCAGGCAGTGAATTGGCGGTCGTTGTGCGGGACAGCGGGATAGGCATCAGTGAGGCCCATCTCGGCAGAGTACGCGACCGCTTCTTTCAGGTGGATGCCCTGAATGGGGGAACAGGTTTGGGGCTTGCGATCTCGCAGCAAATTGTCGAGCTTCACGGGGGCAAGCTGGAAATGGACAGTGAGCTTGGCAAGGGGACGCAGGTGACCGTAATCTTGCCGATGACGGAAGAGCTTCCGCCGGAGGCTCCGCAGGCAGAGAATCTGCTCTAGCTCTGGTCAGGAATAAAGTGAGGGTAGGGGATGAAAGGATGGGAGAGGAAGAACAAAGACCGGAGCATTTCCCTGCTCTACAACACGGTTATAGGATCCATAAGGGCAGTTTTGAATGGGCAGAGGATGTGCTGAAGCTGCTGCGTGAAGCAGCAGGCTGGATGGAGAGCAAAGGAATCCGGCAGTGGACACCCGGTCAATTCGTCGAACAGGATATTCAAGGCTATTTCACGGATCGGGAGGTGTACCTGGCCCTTGACGGAAATGCTCTTGCCGGGATGTTCACGCTACAGTTCAGTGATGCTCAGTATTGGGGTGAACAGAATGACGAGTCATATGTCTATCTGCACAGACTTACCGTAGCCCAAACACACCGCGGCGGCGGACTGGGGCGGCAGATGATTGGCTTTGCCGTTCTCAAAGCGCGGGAGCTTGGCCGTAAAGGATTGAGGCTGGATACGGCAGCTCATAATGTGAAGCTTAACCGCTATTATCAAAGTATGGGTTTTCGATATATGGGGACACGCGATGTGGGTGAAGGGCGGTTGGTGAATCTCTATGAGTATGGTTCTGCCAGTGGTCATTCTATGCGTCTCCGCTATATGGATGCTTTGGATTTCGGGCATTTGCAGCGCTGGAGCCTATCGGCGGACTTTCTCAAACAGTGGGCCGGCCCTTCCTTCACCTATCCGCTGGACCATAAGCAGCTTACAAATTATTTGGAAGGTGCCAATCATCCGGCGGAATCTGACAAGCTGATCTATTGTGCGGTTGAAGGGGAAGAACATCAGGTTGTGGGGCATATCAGCCTGTCAGCGATTGACAGAGCGAACGGCTCGGCCAGAATCAGCCGCGTGATTGTTGACCCTGCACAGCAAGGGCGGGGGATTGGCCAGCGAATGATACAGGAGCTGCTGCGGATCGCATTCGATGGACTGCGGCTGCACCGGCTGTCTCTGGGTGCCTTCAGCTTTAACCAGGCTGCATTGAAGTGCTATGAGCGGGCAGGATTTATCCGCGAAGGCATTCAACGTGAAGCGGCGTTGTTCGGGGAGAACTATATCGATTGTATACAACTGAGTATATTGGACAGAGAATGGCGGGCCAGAAAGGCCTAGAGAAAAAGGGATGCGCACTGTCAATAACAGCGACGCATCCCTTTATTGAAAGATAATTTATATGTTTTGGGAGAAGCGAAAAAATTCCAACTAGCACTTGCCTACCGGCTTCTCCGCAGGTGCTAGTTGGAAAAAGGGAACTTATTTTTCCGAAAATTAAGAAATCCTGAGATTGAAGTGGAAAAAGTAAACTTAATTGAGCCACTTTTCTTGAATAATGGGGAAAAGAGCTGAATTAGTGTACCTTTTTCCACTTCATCTGCCCAAGGATAGATGGCGTAAAATAAGTTGTGTACCAAGATTTGGGGCCTAGTAGGCAACAAAAAAGTAGGGTATTCTCGGGATTACGACACCACCAAGAAAGGAACCCTACTCAATGACTATTGTACCCGAAAATATGCTGAATAATCTATTTGAAAATCTTGTTACTCAATTTGTGAAAGAGAACTTAGAGTCCATCATGCGAGCAGAAATCCAAGAATTCATGGCTACGGAAGAGTCCGGTCCAAGCAACAGTCGCAATGGATATTACCCGCGCAATCTGCACACGAAATACGGAAATGTGGAGAATCTTAAGGTTCCTCGTGACCGTCAGGCTCTGTTCCAGACGCAACTGTTTGAGCCCTACCAACGGCGGGACGGTTCGTTAGAAGAGGCCGTCATTCAGATGTACAAAAGCGGAATGGGGACACGGGATGTGGCCCGGTTCATTGAAAGTATGTTCGGCAGTCACTATTCTCCCACGACGGTCAGCAACATTACGGCAACCGTCCTCGAAGACATTCACCAGTGGCAGAAGCGCCCTCTGCAAAAGCGTTATTCCGTCATCTATCTGGACGGATTATACGTCAAACTCAAACGTGGCACCGTCGGCGGAGAAGTGGTTTATTTCGCGATGGGCATTGACGAAGAAGGCCACCGACAAATCCTCGGGTTTTATGTGGGGGGCCAAGAAAGCGCCAATGGCTGGCGGGAGGTCCTGAAGGATCTTTACGACCGCGGAGCGCAGGAAGTCTTGCTCGGCGTGTTTGACGGACTCCCCGGCCTGGATGGAGCGTTCCGCGAAACGTATCCGAAGGCAGACGTACAGCACTGTGTGGTTCACAAGATTCGGTCGACCTTTCCCAAAATACGGGTGCAGCACAAAACCGAAGTCATTGAAGATCTAAAGACGATCTACACCTCAGCCGATGAGGATGTGGCCCGGGCTGCATTCGATACCGTGAAGGCCAAATGGGGCAAGCTCTACCCGAAAGAGATGCAGTCATGGGAAGAGCAATTAGCGACCTTACTGACGTTCTACAAGTATCCAGCGCTCATTAAGGAAGCCATCTACACGTCCAATCCCATTGAACGAATGAATAAGGAAATTCGGAAGCGCCTCAAACCCATGAACAGCCTCACCAATATGGATGCGGCAGAGAAGATTGTTTATCTGGATGTTGTGGAGTATAACGAGCGCTTTGCCGAACGAGTGATTCGCGGTTTTGGGGATCTAGAGGTAAAGAAGAAACTGAATGAGATGTTTGAGGCACGATATCCTGCCCAGGAATTGCAGGAAAAGTAGCCCATTTCTCTTGTTCTTGGGGGTGGGGGAACCCCCACCCCCAAGAACACCCCTACCACCTAAAACGAATACTCGAGAAGATACTCTACGCTTCTTACACAAACTTCTTGACGCTACCCAAGGATAATGTACACCGGCAAATTAGTGTACCTTTTTCCACTTAAAGAGTTGCCGTAGGGTTCACCGGAGGTCGTTCTCCAGGTAATGCTAAAACCAAGACGGCTGCGCTGTCCCGTGGTGGGCAGCACAGCCGTTTTGTTCCTTACAAGCTTCCTTTAAGAAGGAAGCCCCTCCGCACGCAGGCGTCCGGTTTTCTCATAGACCTCCTGCAACAGACGGGAAGGCTGGGTCTTAATGACCGGTTTGGCGGCAACGATCTCATGCGGGCCAACAACTACAATGTTGTCCGGACTGCCCTTGATCACGGCTCCATCCTTAATGACAGCCCCCTCGCCAATAATGGCATTCTCAATCAGCACACCCCGTCCGATTCTTACCCCGGGCATAATGACACTCTGTTTCACCAGACTCAGCTTGCCGACTTCAACCCCGCCGAAGACGACCGAACGGTTCAGGCTGCCCTCCAGCAGGCAGGAATCATTCACAAGGCTGTCGGCAGAAGGCAGTTGTATGCGCGGTTTATGCACAACCGGCTTTGTCCGGCGGGCCCGGCTGTACATCGGCCAGCGGGAGTTGTCGAGCTTGAAGCCGTTGCCTTCGTGCAGCAGATCCATATGCGCTTCCCACAGACTGCCAACCGTACCTACATCCCGCCAATACCCGTTGAAACGGTAGGCGAACAAATCTTCGTTGCCATCCAGCATCGTTGGAATGACATCTTTGCCAAAGTCATGGCTGGAGGCTGAATCGGCTGCATCCTGCAGCAGATGCTCTTTGAGGTATTTCCATTCGAATAAGTAAATCCCCATAGAAGCAAGGTTGCTCTTCGGAACCTTGGGTTTTTCGGCAAATTCTGAGATTTTAAGCTCATCATTCACGTTCATTACCCCGAAACGGCTGGCCTCATCCCAAGGCACTTCCATCACGGAGATGGTGGCTTTTGCATTTTTGCTGAGATGATAATCGAGCATTTTCCGGTAATTCATATGGTAAATATGATCCGCCGACAGAATAAGTACATGTTCTGGGTGGTGGCTGTCAATAAATTCAATGTTTTTATAAATGGCATCGGCTGTTCCTGTGTAGCTGTCTTTGCCTTCAACGCCGGAGGGAAGCAGCTTTACCCCTTTGCCCGACTGAGTATGGAGCCCCCATGGCTCACCTTCGCCAATATGGTTATGCAAAGAATTGGCTTCATACTGAGTCAGAACCCCTACAGTATCAATATTGGAATTTACACAATTGCTGAGGGGAAAGTCAATGATTCTATACTGCCCTCCGAAAGGGACTGCAGGCTTAGCCATGGTGGAAGTCAAGGGGGCGAGTCTGCGGCCTTCCCCGCCTGCCAGCAGCATGGCGATACATTCTTTTTTACTCATTTGTTATCCCTCCCATTTTTTTGTCAATGCTTGTAATATACACGCTGCGCAAGCACTTGAAACGCATAGGTGAAATATATTGCCCCGCTTCTGTAAAAATTACATTAATTATTTTCTTTGTTTTTCAGAACCCGGAAATCTGCCCGAAATCATTTTCAAAACCTCCACATTCGGGTAATGTTAAAGGTGCATCCTATATAATAAGGTGGTGATGATTTGGCCAATACATCAACAACAGCTAACCTCCCGTCATCTGATGATATTTATCTGTTCCATGAGGGCACGAATTATCGCAGCTATACGATGCTGGGCGCGCACATTGCCGCTGAAGAAGGAATACCTGGCGTTCGCTTTACCGTGTGGGCTCCTCATGCGACATATGTAGGACTGGCTGGTAATCATAACGGCTGGGATGGGACCGAAGACGTGGACTCGTTATATAAGATACCCGATTCAGGATTTTGGAGTCGTTTTTTTCCGGGAATGAAAGCGGGAACTTTTTACAAATACAGGATTGTGGGCCCAGACGGCTCAAACTTTCTCAAAGCGGACCCTTATGCCTTCCAGGCAGAGGTGCGTCCGGCAACGGCATCCATTGTTGCTGATCTGGACGGCTATGTGTGGGGGATGCGGCCTGGCGTCGGCGGAGCAGGGCTCCTTATAACGCACCTTTGAACATTTATGAAATGCATTTTGGGACCTGGCGCCAAAAGGAAGATGGCGGATTATACACTTATCGGGAGATGAGTGAACTGCTGATTCCCTACCTGGTGGAAATGAGCTATACCCATGTTGAGTTCATGCCGCTGGCCGAGCATCCCTACGATTTATCCTGGGGATATCAAGGTACGGGTTATTTTGCCGCAACCAGCCGCTATGGGGACCCGAAGGATTTGATGTTTCTGATCGACAAGCTGCATCAGGCAGGGATCGGTGTGCTGCTGGACTGGGTACCGGCTCATTTTGCCAAAGATGCCCATGGCCTGAGAATGTTCGACGGAACGGCGCTGTATGAATATGCCGACCCCATGCTGGCAGAGAAGCCGGGCTGGGGAACATTGTCTTTTGATTTCAGCAAACCGGAAATTTCCTCATTTCTGATCTCAAATGCGCTGTTTTGGTTCGAGATGTTCCATATTGACGGGATGCGTGTAGATGCGGTCACCAGTATGCTCAGACTGGATTTTGAGAAAAAAGGGCATGAATACCGCAGAAATGCCAACGGGGGGCTGGAAAATCTGGAGGCCATCCGGTTTATCCAGCGTCTCAATAAGACTATTTTTCATTATTATCCCAAAGCGTTGATGATGGCAGAGGAATCCAGCGCCTGGCCGGGGGTTACAGCTCCGGTGCATGAGGGGGGACTGGGGTTCAACTACAAATGGAACATGGGCTGGATGAATGACACATTAGGCTACATAGAACATGATTTTGGGGCAAGACCCTATCATCACAATTTGCTGACCTTTCCCATCTGTTACGCCTATTCGGAAAACTACACACTCCCGCTGTCCCATGACGAGGTGGTGCATGGCAAGAAGTCGCTGCTGGACAAAATGCCCGGCACCTATGAGCAGAAATTCGCCGGACTTCGCCTGCTTCTGGGCTACCATATCAGCCATCCCGGCAAAAAGCTGCTGTTCATGGGGGAGAGTTTGGCCAGTTTATCGAATGGAAGGATCAGGAACAGCTGGATTGGCTGCTGCTCGATTATGAGAGCCACCGCCGGATGCTGGCGTTCACGGCAGCGCTGAACAAGCTCTACGTGAATGAAAAAGCGCTCTGGGAGCTTGACCATGAGATGGAAGGGTACCAATGGATCGATGCCGACGACAGCGGCCAGAGCATCGTTTCCTACATCCGCAGGGGCAAAAGGCCTGTCGATACCCTGCTGATTATCATCAACTTCCAGCCGGTGGGGCGTCACATGTACCGGGTCGGAGTCCCGCGGCCGGGGACGTATGAAGAGCTGTTCAGTTCCGAAAATACGGAATTCGGCGGCTCCGGTGTGCATAATGCCCCGATGAAGAGCAGCAAAAAAGAATGGCACAACCAGGTGAACAGCATTGAACTGACCATTCCTCCGCTTAGCTTCCTGGTGCTGAAAAAAGCAGGCCGCAAGGCGGTAAAATAGGAATCGCAGTCCATACACATAAGGGGGATTTCGAGAGATGAAGGTTTTATTTGCTGCAGCCGAAGCTCATCCGTTCGTCAAAACAGGAGGGCTGGCCGATGTCATTGGAGCTTTGCCCAAGGCGCTGAAAGGCGTTGGTGTGGATGTGCGGGTGATTTTGCCGAAATACAGGGGAATCCCGGAGAAATTTGTCTCGCAAATGGAGCATGTTGCTGCTCTGAGTGTGCCGGTCGGCTGGCGCAACCAATATTGCGGCATTGAAACGATTATATATGACGGCATTCCCGTTTACTTTATCGATAACGAATATTATTTTGGGCGGGACGGCATTTACGGATACATGGACGATGGAGAGCGCTTTTCGTTTTTCAACCGGGCGGTGCTGGAGTGTCTGGAGACGCTTGATTTCCAACCGGATGTGCTGCATTGCCATGACTGGCATGCTGCAGTGATTCCGATGCTGCTGCAGGCCCAATACCGCCATAATCCGTTTTACGCTGAAATCCGGACCGTATTTACCATTCATAATCTGCTGTATCAGGGAGTATTCCCTTATTCTGTGCTTGGTGAGCTGCTGGGACTGGATGACAGCTATTTCCTGGGTGTGGAGTATTACGGCAATGTGAATTTCATGAAGGCGGGCATCGTCTACAGCGATCACATCACTACCGTCAGCCCGACCTATTCTGAAGAAATCCGTACAGCATATTATGGCTATGGACTGGATGGTTTGCTCTCTTCACGGGCGGACAGTCTGAGCGGGATTGTCAACGGCATTGACACGAAGATCTACAACCCGGCCAGCGATCCGCAAATCTATACCCGCTACCGTACCAATCTGGCCAAAAAAGCGGAGAACAAAATTGCATTGCAGCAGGAGCTGGGACTGCCGGTGGCCCCATACATTCCGCTGGTAGCGATGGTCACGCGTCTCGTCGACTCCAAAGGCCTGGACCTGCTAACCCGTGTGCTGGATGAGCTGCTCTATTATGATGATATTCAATTTGTCCTGCTGGGGACCGGTGATGAAGCTTATGAACGCTGGTTCCGTGAAGCCGGGTGGCGTTACCCGACCAAGCTTTCTTCGCAGATTCTGTTCAGTGACGCGTTGTCCCGCAAAATTTATGCGGCCAGCGATCTGTTCCTCATGCCGTCCAAATTCGAGCCTTGCGGAATCGGCCAGCTCCTGGCCCTGCGTTACGGCAGCATTCCGGTCGTCCGGGAAACCGGGGGGCTGAATGATACCGTTCATTCCTACAATGAAGAAACCGGAGAGGGCAATGGCTTCACCTTCAAGGATTACAACGCCCACGACATGATGTACACGCTCCGCCGGGCGGTGTCCTTTTACCACAAGCCCGAGCACTGGAAAAAAGTGACCAAAAACGCGTTTGCCGGTGATTACAGCTGGAATGTATCGGCACAGCAGTACATGGATATCTATAACCGCATTTTGGAACAGTCATAAAACAGCAGGATACAGGCAGCGAAAAAGGACGTTCGGCAGATCGGAGGATCTTGCTGAACGTCCTTTGTTCAAATATAAGAATTTATATGCTTCACGCTATAAATTTTCCTTCTATTTCTCGCTGAAACGGTACCGTCCTTAAAAAGGACGGCAAAGCCGTTTCTACTTGGATTTAACCCAGGTCCCGGCTGAGAATCCGGTATCCGTACGGGTCGAGCGAGATATGCATCATCCCTTCTTCGGGTGCAACCGGGTCTCCGGTCAAGGCATCCTGCCAATCATCCGTTTCCATCGGGTGGCTGAGGATGCGGGGCTCCGGCGAATTATTCATCCACACCGTAAAATGAATCACATCATCCGCACGCTCATAGACGATGCACGGGTCATTCTCACACGCCTGCAGAATACGGAAGCGGCCTTCGCGCAGCGCTTTGTTGTGCTTGCGCAGGGCAATCATCATCTTATAGAAGTCATACAGCTCGCGGTCCTGGCTTGCTTCATCCCATTCCATACACTTGCGGCAATCGGGATCTTCATGGCCTGTAAGGCCGATTTCATCACCATAATAAATACAAGGAGTCCCCATAAAAGTAAAAAGAAAAACAACAGCCAGCTTAAGCCTCCGCTTGTCTTCACCCACCACCGTCAACAGCCGGGGGTATCATGGCTGCCCAGCATATTGAAGACCACTTCATTGGTCTGCTGCGGATAACGCATGAGCAGGGCGCCGATCCGGTGTCCGAAGGTAATGCCGTCCATGCCCCCGTTGAAGAATTCCAATACGGTCCCGGAAAAAGGATAATTCATCACGGAATCGAACTGGTCGCCCAGCAGCCAGGTTAAGGAATCACTCCATACTTCACCCACAATGTAGGCTTCGGGATTGGCAGCTTTGACCACTTTGCGGAAATCGCGCCAGAAATGGTGATCCACTTCATTGGCAACGTCCAGCCGCCAGCCGTCCGCCTTGATTTCACTGATCCAGTATTCGGCCACCTCCAGCAGATAGGTTTTTACCTCATGATTGGCGGTGTTGAACTTCGGCATATTGCCAAAAAAACCGAAGGTGTCATACGTAGGAATACCGCCGACAATTTCGGCCGGAAAGGAGTTGATATGGAACCAGTCCTTATATACGGAGTACTCCCCCTTCTCCAGAACATCCTGAAACGGCGGGAACTTGTCGCTGCAATGATTGAACACGGCATCCAGCATCACGCGGATTCCTCTTAAGTGGCATTCCTCGACAACGGTTTTGAGCAGCTCATTATCGCCAAAATGGGGATCGACCCTTTTATAATCCACGATATCGTATTTATGGTTGGAAGGGGAGACGAACAGCGGGGTAAAATAAATGGCATTGATCCCGAGCTCCTGCAGATCGTCCAAATGGTCCAGCACGCCTTGCAGATCTCCGCCAAAAAAATTATCCAGCTTCGGCGTTCCGCCCCATGGCTCCGTCCCCTCCGGGTCATTCGCTGGATCGCCGTTGGCGAACCGCTCCGTCATGATCTGGTAGAACACCGCATCCTTGGCCCAGTTCGGCACCTGGAACAAATCGATTTGGTGTATGTAGGGGAACTCATAGTAGTGGTTGGGGGGAGCCGGATATTCCGTCTGGATACCGTTGTCCAGCAGATATACACTTTCATTGCCTTTGCTCACACGGAAGGTATAGCTGAGGCGTTTATATTTGGGCCGGACTGCGGCTTCCCAGTAATCGAACTTGTCGTCCGAGGCCGCTTTGTCCATCATGATATCGTAAGCGGTGTCTTTCCAATTGTATTTATCCCCGGTGAGCGCGACTACACAGTCCACATCATCCCGTTTGGTGCGAACACGCAGATGTATAGTCATTGCATCGTAGGCATAAGCCCATTTGTCACGGGGAACATGGTACATAGCTTCCAAAAGCATGATTGCACCTCCTAAAAGTGTTGTGGAGCATCACCACTGTGAACGACTGCGAAATAAAACCCGCATCGTAAGCATAGGCTAAGTTTTGTGAGCCCGTTAGCAAGTTAATACCACCCGAAGAGACAGCATGAACCATTTCTGCTATTCCGGGATCTATTGGAGATAGTACCTAGTATATACTTCTTTTAAATGGATGTGCATAATGAAGCGGCACAAGCAGTCAAGCATCGGCGTGGATTTCTTCCGCATTTTTACAGTCTTTGTCACAAATTTGTCTTTGCATATTCATACGTGTTGATTTATAATAAATCGGTCAATGGAACAACTGGAGAACTTGAACAGAACAGGGGAGATATACAGATGAACAAATGGGGTAAACTTTCATTAGGAATGCTGCTCGTGGCAGGTCTTATGACCGGATGCGGCAACAATAACAAGGAAAATAACGCAGCTACCGGCAACAGTGCGCCTGCGAATAGCACCACTGCGACAAAGACGCTTACACTGGGAACCAGTGCCGATTTTCCTCCGTATGAATTCCACAAAGTGGTGGACGGCAAGGATACCATCGTGGGCTTTGACATTGAGATCGCCAAGGAAATTGCAGCGGATATGGGAGCTAAGCTGGAAATCAAGGATCTGTCCTTCGATTCCCTGCTGAATGAGCTCTCAAGCGGCAGAGTGGATATGGTGATTTCGGGCCTGAGTCCAACACCGGAACGGGCAAAGGCGGTAGGGCTGTCCGATATTTATTACAAAGCCGAACAAGCGGTGGTTGTGCGTGAAGCCGACAAGGATAAGTTTGCGACCATGGATTCCCTGAAGGGCATCAAGCTGGGCGTGCAGACCGGATCGATTCAGGAAGACATCGCCAAGGGGATTGAAGGCGCGCAGCTGACTTCGCTGGGCAAAATTTCCGAAATCGTGCTGCAGCTGCAGTCGAACCGTGTGGATGCCTCGATCATGGAAGGTCCGGTAGCCAAATCCTTCGTAAAGAATGTCAAGGGGCTGGCCATCACTGATGCCAAACCTGAGGTAGAGGATGACGGATATGTGATCGGTGTGAAGAAGGGCAACGACGAATTGCTGGGTCAGGTGAACAAGACGCTGGCCCGTCTGAACTCCGAAGGCAAAATCGATGAGTATGTTGCAGCCGCAAGCGAGCTGGCCGAGAAGTAATTCTCAGGGCCTGAAGTAGTCATAAGTAGTTTAATCCCTGCAGCCGCTGCTGCAGGGAAGACATAAATCATTGGGAATGATCTGAAAATGGCGGTGCTCCGCTGTTTTCTATTTTTTTGCAGACAGGAGGTTATGCCAAAAATGAATGTATTTGATATCGCTTATGAGTACCGCAATTTTTTTCTTTCCGGTTTGAAGTACACATTGCTGTTGGCAGTGCTGGGGGTATTCTTCGGTTTTGTGCTTGGGATCATTGTGTCCCTGCTTCGGATGTCCAAATTGTGGATTCTGCGTTTTATTGCGACGGCCTGGGTAGAATTCCTGCGCGGCACACCTATGCTGGTGCAGCTGTTCCTAATTCATTACGGGCTGCCCGAATTTGGCCTGGAGTTTACACCGATCCAATCCGGGGCTATCACTTTGACCATTAACAGCTCCGCTTATCTGGCTGAGATCTTCCGTGCCGGTATCCAGGGGGTGGACCGCGGACAGGTCGAAGCAGCGCGTTCGCTCGGCATGCGGCAGGGGATGACCATGCGCTATATTGTTCTCCCCAAGCGATCAAAAACGTGCTGCCCGCCATCGGCAATGAGTTCATTACGATCATTAAAGAGTCTTCGATTGTGTCCATGATCGGGGTGGCAGATCTGCTCTTCGAGGCAAGATCCGTAACAACCATAACCTATGAGGGGCTGAATCCCTTAATTGTGATCGCCGTTATGTATTTTGTTCTTACCTTCACCTTGTCGAAGGTGCTGGGCTTATTGGAAAGGAGGCTGAACACGGATGATCGCCGTTAAGAACCTGCAAAAAAGTTTTGGCAAGCTGGAAATTCTGAAGGGGATTGATCTGCAGATTCACAAAGGGGAAGTTGTCGTTGTTATCGGCCCCAGCGGCTCGGGCAAAAGCACCTTCCTGCGCTGCCTCAATCTGCTGGAGCAGCCTACAGGCGGCGAAATTACCTTTGAAGGGGCGTCCATTACAGACAGGAAGCATGATATCAACGTGACCCGGGAAAAAATGGGCATGGTCTTCCAGCAGTTCAACCTGTTCCCGCACAAAACCGTGCTGCAGAATATTATGCTGGCCCCGCTGAAAGTGAAAAAGCAGCAGCCTCCGGAAGCGGAAAAAATCGCCCTTGAGCTGCTGCAGACCGTCGGCCTTGCCGACAAACGCGATGCTTATCCGGCCCAGCTCTCCGGCGGGCAAAAGCAGCGGATTGCCATCGCCCGGGCGCTTGCCATGCAGCCGCATGTGATGCTGTTTGACGAGCCCACCTCGGCCCTGGACCCGGAAATGGTCGGCGAGGTTCTGGAGGTCATGAAGAAGCTGGCGGAAGACGGCATGACGATGGTGATTGTTACCCATGAGATGGGCTTTGCCCGTGAAGTGGGCGACCGCATTCTGTTCATGGACGGCGGCATTATTGTGGAGGAAGGCGATCCTTCTCAGGTATTCGGCAATCCGCAGCATGCCCGCACCAAGGATTTTTTAAGCAAAGTCCTATAGAACAGCCCTTTTACGGCCCCGAACCTGATTCGGCGGCCGTTTTGCTTTTGCCTGGGGGAAATGGGTGATATAGTATATAGATGGCCAATCAACTTGAAAAGGAGTACATACAGATGAGAGATGATCTTCGCCGGATTGGCATCATTGATATTGGTTCCAACTCCATTCGCCTTGTGATCTATGATACGACGCCGGAAGGAGGCTACAAAATCATCAAGGAGTGCAAATACTCCGCTCGTCTGAGCGAGAAAATTACCAAGGACGGCAGACTGGAGCGGAGGGACATGGATTCGATTGTGCCAGTCCTGCATCAGTTCAAGGAGATTTGCAGCGAATTTGAGGTCGATAACATCCGTGCCGGCGCCACTGCGGCCATACGAAATGCGGCGAATTCAACGGAGATTGTCGCCTGCCTTTCGGAGGCATCGGAGATTCATATTGAAGTCATCAGCGGACACCAGGAGGCCTACTTTGGATTTCTGGGCGTCATCAACGCCTTTGATGTTCAGGATGGCTTTGTGATAGATATCGGGGGCGGAAGCACGGAGATCACCTTGTTCCGGGGACGGCGCTACCAGCAGAGCATCTCCTTCCCGTTCGGCGCGGTGAATACGAATCTGATGTTCGGCCACCACGGCAATTGGAACAGTGATCAGGTACGCAAGCTTCAGGCCTATGTGACCGGGAGGCTGGTGGAGCATGACTGGCTGAACAGCGGGCCGGGATTGCCGCTCTACGGGCTTGGCGGGACACTGCGCTCCCTGGGGAAGCTGGACCAGAAGCTGCGGGATTATTCACTGCCGAATTCACACGGCTATACTCTTTCCGGTGAGACCATTGATAAATTTATGGAGACGCTGCCTTCCATACCGTATGAGAAACGTAAGGATTTGGACGGGCTCTCCAAGAGCCGGGGGATATCATCGTCTCCGGCCTGATTATCTTTCACACGGTGTACCGGTATCTCGGGGCCAGCCAGGCCATAATCAGCGGAGAAGGCCTGCGGGAAGGCATGCTGCATGATCTGCTTGATCCCGGGCAGCCTGTGCGCGACAGTGCCCTGGAATTCAGCCTGAACACGATTGTCCGCTTTGACATCCGTACCTCGAAGCGGCATCTGGACCACATCTACAAGCTGGCGCTGAGCCTGTTTGACGCCTTTGATGCTGATGGGGACCGGGACGAGCAGCGGATGCTGATCTATGTGTCCATCATGCTGCACCGGACCGGCTCCAATATCAATTATTATCAATCCAAGCGGCATACGCGCTACTGGCTGATGAATTCCCCGATCCGCGGGCTTACCCACCGCCAGCTGATTCTGGGCGCTTTGATTGCCTCTTACAGCACAAAAAGCCGGAAGCAGAAATTGTCCCAGACGCACAAGGACATTTTGCTGGCTTCCGACGAGGAATGGATTCATAAGCTCGGTACACTGGTACAGCTGAGCATTGCTCTGGACAGTACCGAGATTGGCATTGTAAGCGGGCTGGAAGCCCGCCTGCACGGCAATACGCTTGATCTGGAGCTGCAGGGTGCAGGTGAGCTCCTCATCGGGCTGGAGGACATCGAGAACGCCCTCAAGGCGTTCAGGAATGTTTGGGGGCTGAAGGTAAAGCTCGGCTTCCCTTCCAACGCGTAACCTCCATAGCAGCGAACTGGCTCCGGAAAGGGGCCTTTTTGTCGTCTGCACGTTCATAATATCCGTTCGGCTGCAAAAAGCTGGATTTCACATTATCCTTGAGAGTGATCTCAAGAATTTTGACAATCTGCTTGCGGATTACCGGGTCCTTCACCGGGCACATCAGTTCAATGCGCCGCGTCAGATTGCGTGTCATCCAATCGGCGCTGGACAGGTAGACCTCAGGATTGCCGCCATTCTCGAAATAATAGATCCGGGAATGCTCCAGGAAACGGTCTACAATACTGCGGACCGTGATCCGCTCGCTTAGGCCTTCTATCCCCGGCCGCAGGCAGCAGACACCGCGCACAATCAGATCAATAGGCACTCCTGCCTGGGCGGCGCTGTACAGATTGTCAATGACCTCCTGGTTCGACAGAGAGTTCATTTTGGCGATGATCCGGGATGGACGCCCGGCAGCGGCATGTTCAGCTTCCCGCAGAATCAGCTTTTGCAGCGACAGGCTCATGCTGGTCGGGGCCACAACGAAGGCATTCCAGTCATGATTGGCCGAATAGCCTGTCATCTGGTTGAACAGCTCTGAAGCATCCAGACCAATCTCGCTGTTCGCTGTGAACAGGCTGAGGTCCGTGTAGGCTTTGGCCGTGCTGTCGTTGTAGTTGCCTGTTCCCACATGCACATAGCGGCGCAGTTCAGGCCCTTCCTGGCGGACAATAAGTGTGATCTTCGCATGGGTCTTCAGGCCAACCAGCCCGTACACGACATGGCAGCCGGACTGCTCCAGCTTGCGCGCCCAGGCGATATTGCGCTCCTCGTCAAAGCGTGCCTTCAGCTCGACAACGACAGTGACCTGCTTGCCGGATTCAGCGGCGACAGCGAGGGCACTGATGAGCGGAGAGTTTCCGCTGACACGGTACAGCGTCATTTTTATTGCCATGACCTGCTCATCTTCAGAGGCCTGTGTAATGAAATCGGTCATCGCATCAAAGGATTCATAAGGATGGTACACCAGCACATCGCGTTCGCGCAGCACTTCGAAGAAGTCCTCATTCTCATCAAACTCGGCAGGGTAGAGCGGTTCAATCGGCGCATCATGCAGGTAGCTGAAGCCCTTCAGGCTGCCGGCGAAGCCGCGCAGGAAACCAAGATCCAGCGGTCCGTCAATCTCAAAGACAAAATCCTCGAGCTCGAATTCAGCCTGCAGCTGCTCCAATGCATAAGGGTGGATTCCTTTTTGGACCTCCAGACGGGCAGGGACGCCCCGCCGGCGTTTGCGCAGCTCCTTTTCAATCTCCTCAAGCAGGTCCTCCGCACCTTCCTCGTCAATCGTAAGGTCGGAGTTGCGGGTTAGCCGGAATTCGCTTACGGCAACGGGATCATAACCGCTGAACAGCGTCTGGATATGATGGCGGATTACGTCTTCTATAAAAACAAACTGCCGTTTTTTGCTGTTGGAACGATGGGGAAGGGGAATGCATCTCGGCAGATTGGAAGGGATCTGCAGAATCGCAAAATATGGCTCTTCCTCCTGGCTGTCCTTGCGTGTCAGCACGACGGCAAGATAGATGAACTGGCTGTGCACCAGCGGAAAGGGACGGCTCTGGTCTACCGCCATGGGTGTCAGAACAGGGAATATAATGTCCCGGTAATACTGTTCAATGGACAACTCCTGTGCCGGTGTCAGGTCTTCATAATCCACAAACACGATGCCTTCCTTGTGCAGACTGCGGGAGATGTCACGGAATGTCCGGTATTGATCGGCAATAATTTTGCTGACCCGCTTGATGAGGCGTTTATAGAGACCGGAGGGGGTATAGCCGGTAAAATCCTTTTTGGTATAGCCGGCCCGGATCTGATCCTGAATTCCTGCCACGCGGACACTGATGAATTCATCCAGATTGCTGGACACAATCGCCAGGAACTTGGCCCGCTCCATCAGCGGGTTGTCCGGGTCCTGCGCCTCCTGGAGTACGCGGCGGTTAAATTCGATCCAGCTTAAGTCACGGTTCAGATAGGCGGTTGCCGGGCTGGTATGGTTATTCTTTTTTTCTTCTTCGTTCACGTTCATGGACCCTCCAAGTGCTTCAATGTCTTTGTGTTCTTCTATCATTCTACTATTTGCTAAAGAGAGAAATGTTAACGCTGTGTAAAATCTGCCGGGAATTTGTACCGGTTTTTTGCAAAATGATGAAGTGTTGAAATAATTCATTAAAAATATGTAATCATTTTCCCGATTGATAACGCTTCAAAATGCCATTTCTGTCAGTTTGGTAACAATTTCATAGGCAATGGTTACAAAATTGTGATATATTCATTACTGTTAGTTTTACAAAACAACACATCAGGGCAAATACAAGGTACATACGTCCGGAGTTACTGTGAAGCAGGAAGAGCGGGACACCCCCATCGGAATGCGATAATAATGAAGGAGGATATTATGAAAATCAAATTTGGAGCGGTTGCAGCATTGGCTGCAGCCCTTGGCATCAGCACATTGGTGCAGGCCGCACCTGTTCAGGCTGACAGCGTACATATCGCAGGAGAAGCTACTACCTATTATACCTTATCCAATCATTATGGCATAAGCATGGATAAGATTATGAACGCCAATCCCAATATTGCAGCCAATAATATTTATCCGGGCCTGAAGCTGGCCATTCCGGGGATTGTGAAGGCACAGGCCTTGGCTGCTGCCGAACCCGCAGCCAAGGCATCCGGAGAAGCCTCCCTTTTAAGTGTAGAGCCGCAGACCAACACCGTTCAAGCCTGGGGTAAGGAATACAGCTATGACAAAGTGCTTCAGGTCAAAGCAACAGCGTATTCTTCAGCGGTCAGCGAGAACGGCAAATGGGGGGCTGTGGACTATTTTGGCAACCCGCTGAAGCTGGGCACCATTGCAGTCGATCCCAGTGTGATCCCGCTTGGCACGAAAGTGCTCGTAACCGGCTATTCCCATCCGGGTTTGCCCAAGCAGGCGTTCATCGCAACTGCAACCGACATGGGCAGCGCGATCAAAGGAAACCGCATTGACATCTTTATCCCCGGCAGCCAAAGCTATGTTGCGGACTTCGGGTTCCAATATGTGCAGCTGTACATGATTGAATAGGCTATAGACTGAAAAGGAAACGAAGCATGCCGGTGCCCGGCAGTTCCGTTTCCTTTTTTATATATTTTAAATGCTTCGCACTATAAAATCTTCTTCTATTTCTCTATTTTTTTGGGCTGATCTGAAGCAGCTGCGGGACGGTAACGAAGGTATAACCTCTATTACGCATGATGCTGATCACTTCCGGCAGTGCTTGAATGGTTCCCCGCAAATCGCTGCCCCGGCCGCCTCCGCCATGCTGCAGAATGATGGCCCCTTTGCCGGCATTGGCAATGATATTATTCCGCACCTGTGATTTGGACAGCCCCTTCCAATCGAGCGAGTCCACATTCCAGTTCACCAGCTTGTAGCCGTGGGCTTTAGCCCATTTCAGCTGCGGTTCGCTGATGTCCCCGTAGGGCGGGCGGATCAGCCGCGGTTTATAACCGGCCGTTGTCTTGATGATATTTTCCGTGCGGATAATCTGTGTGCGGAACGCATTTACGCTGATTTTCCCGAACTGCGGATGATTGTAGGAATGATTGCCGACGGTGTGGCCTTCCCTGATCATCCTTGCCACAAGCTCCGGGTGCTTCTCAGCCCGGCTGCCCACAATAAAAAACGTGGCATGTACATGATACCTGCGCAGAACGTCCAGCACCTGCGGGGTGAACCGGGGGTCCGGCACATCATCGAACGTAAGGGCGATTTGTTTCCGGTGAGGCCCCCGGGTCTTGATCGTTTCAGGATATTTGCGGAGCAATTGGCTGAGGGTAAGTGTTTTGGTGCGTTTTTGCGATTGTGCCGCGCTGCGGGAAGAAGAACCTGCGGGGATGGCTCGCTCATCCTTGGGATTGGCCTCTGGTTTCTGGCTGCTGCCCAGCTGGAGAATCGGCCCTGGAATCTCCGGAGAGGCAGCTGCAGGCTGAGCGGAGGACACAGGAATGTGCATTGTTATACAGATACTCCCCAGAATGAGCAGCCTTAGGCTCATCTGCAGACATTTCATCGAGTCTCGCCTCCTTATTAATCTGAATGACTCCGCTGGCTTCATACTTCTCTTGTTATCCCCTGCCGGAGGCAGAATTATGCTGAATCTCCATGCCTCCAATGCCGAAAATACGTGTATACTACATTTGACGGGGAAAAAGTCCTGTCTATTATGAGAACGCAGCGGGAAGGAAGGAATGGTAATGCCGGATTTGTTTGCACCCTATGAATTGAAGGCCCTGTCCTTAAAAAATCGAGTTGTAATGCCCCCTATGTGCCAATACGCTGTAGACAAGCAGGATGGAATCCCAAATGATTGGCATTTCGTTCATTATGTCAGCCGGGCTGTGGGCGGTACCGGATTCATTATTGTAGAGATGACCGGAATCCATCCGGATGGCCGGATCACCAATCAGGATACGGGAATCTGGAGCGATGAGCATATTGCAGCTTACCGGAGGCTGACCGATGCGGTACATACTCAAGGGGCCAGGATTGCCATCCAGCTTGGTCATGCCGGCCGCAAGGCCCAGGATGCGGAGCCTCCCGTTGCCCCGTCGGCCATTCCATTCGACGCTAAGTCCAAGACGCCCCGGGCGCTCAGTACAGAAGAGATTGCCGGGCTGATTGGGGCCTACCGTGAAGGCGCGCGGCGGGCAGTAGAAGCTGGCTTTGATACTGTTGAGCTGCATGGAGCACACGGGTATCTGATCCATCAGTTCCACTCGCCGCTGACGAATGTCAGAGAGGACGAATATGGGGCAGACCCGATTCTGTTCGGGGAACAGGTAACCCGTGCCGTACGTGAGGTGCTTCCTGTTGAGGTGCCGCTCCTTATGAGAGTATCCGCCAAAGAATACGTCGAAGGCGGATATAATGAAGACTATGCGCTTGAGTTCTGCCGCCGCTATAAGGCTGCTGGAGTGGATATGTTCCATGTGTCTTCAGGAGGCGAAGGACCCGTTGGATCAAACGGCGGACCTGGTGCTGGACCGGCTTACCAGGTCGCTCTTGCCGAGTACATCCGCAGCGGACTTCAGGTTCCTGTGATTGCTGTAGGGCGCCTGGAATCCTATGAGGAGGCGCAGTCGATTGTCACCGGGGAGAAGGCGGAGCTTGTCGCTGTGGGCCGGGGAATGCTGAGCGACCCCTATTGGGCACTGCACGCCGAAGAGGCGCTTGGCGGCGTAGATAAGGTGAATGTGCCCAAGCCATATGAACGCGGGGTCTGGAAGCAAAAATAGGCAATGAGGAATGTGAACTTTATCACAGATTTTAAGTTCCTTCTAAGGCATGGTTAATAAGATTAAATTTGAAGGAGCTTGATAACGTGGCGACGGTGATTAGTAACGAGCGGCTGGCAGATGGAGTGTATCACCTTCGGGTCGAAGGGGATTACGGTGGTGCAATGGGGCAATTCTACATGTTGCGGGCATGGGGAGCCTTTCCACTGCTGTCCAGACCGCTAAGCATACATCAAGTTAACGATAACGGTGTGGAATTTCTGTATCATGTGGTGGGTGAGGGCACGAAGATTTTGGCTGAACTGGAGCCCGGAGATTCCCTGGAGCTCGAAGGGCCTTTTGGCAGCGGATTTCCGGTTGTAGACGGCAAGGTTGCATTGGTAGGCGGGGGAATCGGGATCGCCCCTCTGTACTACTGTGCGCAGGAGCTGCCGGGCAGCGATATTTATCTGGGCTTCAGCCGTGAGGCGTTCCGCACCGAGGCTTTTCGTCCTCTGGCCGCTGAATTGACAGTCAATGTGGGCGGCCTGGTGCTTGACAGCGTCGATTTTACCAGCTATGACCATATCTTTGTCTGCGGACCGCATCCGATGCTGAAAGCTGCGCAGCTGAAGGGGATAGCAGCACAGGCGGCTGGCAAAAGACCAAATGTGTATCTGTCCCTGGAGAACCGCATGGCTTGCGGAATCGGCGCCTGTCTCGTGTGCAGCGTCTCCTGCCGTGACGGACAGCGCAAGGCTTGTGCAGACGGTCCGGTATTCCTCGCGGAAGAGGTGATCTTCCATGATTAATATGACGGCTAATATAGCGGGTGTTCATTTCAAGAACCCGGTCATCATGGCTTCCGGAACCTTCGGGTTCGGCCGTGAATACAGCAAGCTGTACGATGTTTCACTGCTGGGGGCATCTCCGGCAAAGGCCTTACCCTTCACCCTAAGGCCGGCAACCCCGGTGTGCGTGTTTATGAGACAGCTTCGGGCATGCTGAATAGCGTAGGGCTGGAGAATCCGGGGGTAGAAGCGTTTCTCGCCAAAGAGCTTCCTTATTGGGAGACGCTGGATACCGCACGTTTGGTGAACCTCGGCGGGAACACGCTGGCGGATTATGTGCGGGGGGCCGAGCTGATTCAGCGGGATGCCGATGCGCGCAGCGCTGCCGGCAAACCTGCGGTGGATATGATTGAGCTGAATATTTCCTGTCCCAACGTCAAGGAAGGCGGCATCGCCTTTGGTGTAAAAACACCTGCCGCACAGGAAGTAGTGCGTGCTGTAAGAGCGGCAACCAAGCTTCCGCTAGCGGTGAAACTGTCCCCGAACGCCGAGGATATCGCGGAAATGGCCGTAATGTGCCAGGAGGAAGGCGCTGACGCCATCTCGCTGATCAATACGATCTCCGGCATGAAGATCGATGTCCGCCGCCGCCGCAGTGTATTCAATAATTTGTATGCCGGATTGTCCGGTCCTGCAATCAAACCGGTGGCGCTCCGGATGGTGCACCAGGTGGCGAAGCGGGTATCCATACCGGTGATTGGCATGGGGGGAATTACCTCCGCTACAGACATCATTGAATTTATTATGGCCGGTGCAACGGTGATTCAGGTAGGCACATATAACTTCATGAATTTGCGGGCAGGCAGTACGCTTGTAGAAGAGCTGCAGCAGTTCATGATTGAAGAGAACATATCATCGCTGGAGGAAATCCGCGGCATCATCTGAATCTAGTGAAGGATTTAGGCCCAGGTCTTCTCTTCCTGAGATATCTTCGTGTACTATGGTTAATATAATGGGAAAGGGGAGTATCTGATGTCTTCTTCACAGCTTCATCCGGGTGACATTGAACTGTCTGCTATCGAGGTTGGCCGGGACCTGCTGCTGCTGATTGGCGGAGGAGTCCGGCACATTGGCGCTGCCAGTACGGCTTATATGGAGGAAGGGAACGTTAAGGTATCAACGTCGGCGGTTCCTCACCATAAGGAGCATACGGTCTCCGAATCTATTGCCACGCGGGTTGCCGCTGCGCTTGACCGGACGGTTACAGTAGTGATGGGCATTCATTACGACGATTTAAGCAAGGAAGGCATAGCCCGGGTTGTGGACATTGTGAATTTCAAAGTAGATCAATATTTATTTGGGCAAAATTTGAAACGATAATGCCACTCCCTGCGTAGAAGATAACAAATAAGCAACTAACTTTTATTTTGGAGGAATGAACCAATGTCTATCTTTAAAAGATTACGTGATTTGACCATGTCCAATGTGAATGCGATTATCGACAAAGCGGAAGACCCGGTCAAAATGACGGACCAATACATTCGTGACATGACTGAAGATTTGGAGGATGCGGAAAAAGCTGTTGCAGCCCAGATCGCGATTGAGAAAAAGTTCAAGCAGCTCTACGAAGAACAGGAAGCGCTGGTAAGCAAACGCAATCAGCAGGCGCATACCGCTGCTCAGGCAGGCAATGCCGATCTGGCCCGCCGTGCTCTGGAAGAGAAGAAGGCTGCGGAAGCCAAGCTGGTAGAATACAAGGCAAGCTTTGACCAGAATAAGGCATCTGCGGATAATCTGCGCGGCAAGCTGGAGGAAATGCGCAAACAGCTTACCCAGATGAAAAACAAACGTGAGACGCTGGTTGCCCGTTACAATGCCGCCAAGGCCCAGACGGAAATCAACAAAGCCATGAGCGGATTCAGCTCCGATTCCGCCTCCGCAGGACTGAAACGGATGGAGGACAAAATGCTGGCCGCGGAAGCACAGGCTGAAGCCAGCAACGAGATGAGCTCCGGCAACAAATCGCTGGATGACGAATTTGAGAAGCTGGGCAAGGATCAGGCGGTAGAGGATGAATTGGCCGCGCTGATGAAGCAATACGACAAACAATAACATATTGGCATAGGCCCAGGCTTCAAGGCTAATGTCCACAGGCGAAGGGGAGACAGATCGGACGTTTCTTCTTCGCCTTCTCTATGCTGCCCGCAGCGGGCAGGCAAACTGATTATCGGGGGCTAAGCAATGGATTTCCATATTCTGGTGTCCATGGTGGTATGGACGGTGAGCGGCTCGGTACTGCTATGTGTGCTGATGTACGTGGATTCGCTTTTTACCCGTTATAACGATTTGGAAGAGATCAAAGCAGGCAATATGGCGGTTACCATGCGGTTTGTGCTTAAGCTGCTGGCGCAAGGCTATATTCTATCGTCCTCCATTGCTTCTTCCAACAGTTTGGGGGATGCACTGGTGGTCTCCATAGTTTCCTTTGTTCTTTTATTTTTCCTGGAAAAAATAGTGCGTCTGCTCCTGTTCACCTGGGCGAAGCTGGATCTGGACCATGGCACCCAACTGGGCAAAATCGGCTACGGCGTGCTGGCAGGCTCCCTTCATGTGACCGGTGCATTGATTATTGCGGCTTTTATTCGAGGTTAGAAAACCTTTAAAAGGAATGATGAGTTTGAGTATTTGGAAACGTATTGGTAATATTTTCTCCAAACCTGAGGCTCCGGCTGCACCCAAAAGCATGCTGGACTTGTCCCCGGGCGATATTTGCGAGGTGTCTCTGGTAACCTACGAGGTAACTGGGCGAACGCAAACCAGCGGCCGCAATGCTGTGGTATTGACTTTGCGCGACGGCAGCAGCATTGGGTATCTGTATATAGAACAAAGAGAGCAGCTCCAGTACGCATTGTATCAGCCGATTGACGGGCGTCTGGATAATCCTGCCGAGGTGCCGGCTACCCTGGAGCTGGATGATTACACGTATTATCTGGAAGAGGAATATGAAGGATATGCCTCCGTCACCGGTCAGACTCCTTATACGAACGGCGGGCAGCAGCATGTCTGGCAATACCAGTCCGATGAGTCCCGGCTGCTTCGGGTAGAGTGGCAGAATGGCCGGTTTATGCTGTATGAAGGTGAAAAAGTCATTCCTGGAGACGTTAAAGTCATCCGGGCCTAGCAGGTACCGGAGATTCAGCAGGCACAACGCGCCGCCAAATACTGCCGTTTCATTTGAACTCAGCGGACTTGAAGATCTCTATAATGATAGATGCTTTCGCTTGATTGCGTGGCATCTATTTTTTGAACTCTTTAAGGTCTGCCATGTTAAAATAGTCCTGTATGGCCAGTGGATCAACTCAGAATAATTGATGACAAAACGAGATGAAGAGGTTGGGTACACATGAACAGTAAAGAGGAAGCAAAAGATTCTAAATTTCACCGTAAAGCGCTCCAGGTTGCAGAAGCCCAGTCGCGGATTATGGAATATGCCAAGCTGCTCCAGATGGAAAAGGTGCCTCTGGACCAGAGTGTGGGACGTTATTTGGCGGAGCCCGTCTATGCGCCTCATCCGTTCCCGGCCTTTAACCGTTCAGGTATGGACGGCTATGCGCTTATGGCCGCCGACACGGAGGAGGCGGGGAAGGCAAGCGGGTCTGGCTGGACGTGGTGGACAACATTCCTTGCGGCGCCGTACCTGCTGCCGATATCCGGAGAGGGACGGCTGCCCGCATTATGACAGGAGCCCAGGTGCCGGCAGGCGCGGATACGGTGGTGATGCTGGAAGCTACGGAGAGCAGGGAAGAAGGCGGAAGGCTTCAGGTGGGTATCCGCAAGCCGCAGGCAGCTGGCAAAAATGTGACACAGCGCGGCTTTGAGCTGAAGGAGGGAGAGCTTGTGCTTTCCGCCGGAAGGATGATTAAGGCTGGCGATATTGCAGTCCTGGCTGCTTTCGGAATCCCTTTGGTACAAGTCATACGCAGACCCAGGGTAGGCATCTTTGCAACCGGAACCGAGCTGTTGGACGTTCACGAACCGCTTGTTCCCGGCAAAATAAGAAACAGCAATTCTCCTATGCTGGAAGCGCTGGTGCGTGAGTGTGGCGGGGAGCCGGTGATGCTTGGGGCAATTGTGGATGATATTGAACAGGCGCGAAGCAAGGTGCAGATCGCTCTGGAAAGTTATGATGTGGTGATTACCACTGGAGGGGTGTCTGTCGGGGATTATGACATCATGGGAGATCTGATCCGCGAGAACAGCGGGGACATGCTGTTCAACAAGGTGACGATGCGTCCTGGAAGTGTGACAACGGCTGCTGTCCGGGGAGGAACGCTTTTACTGGCGTTGTCGGGCAATCCGGGTGCCTGTTTTGTTGGATTTCATCTGTTCGCCCGGCCTGCCATCCTGCAGATGCAAGGGGCTGACCAGCCATTCCTTCCGGAATGGACAGCGGTGCTGGGAGCAGATTATAACAAAGTGAATAATTACACCCGCTTTGTCCGTGCCCGGCTGGAGATTCATGAAGGGCAGCTTTATGCCTATCCGGCCGCCATTGATGAATCCTCTGTGATGGTAACGATTAAGGATAGTGACTGCCTAATCGTGATCCCGCCGGAGGAACGGGGAATAACTGCGGGAGATTCTGTGAAAGTACTCAAGCTGCCTGGTGAAATTCGGGGCTAAATCGGCCTGAGACAGGTAATGCTGGATGGGAGGCTGCTGGAATGAGGCGGCGCAGACAACAAAAGATGACAAGTAGAAACGGCTTTGCCGTCCTTTTTAAGGACGGTACCGTTTCAGTGAGAAATAGAAGGAAAATTTATAGCGTGAAGCATATAAATTCTTATATTTGAAAAAAGGGAGCAGCAGACCTGCCGTGTGCCAGATCGTGGGTTATAAAAACAGCGGCAAAACGACCCTGCTCTGCGAATTGATTCCGCTGTTGCGTAAAAAAGGCTGCACAGTAGCGGTCATCAAGCATGACGGCCATGATTTTGAGATGGACCATGAGGGAACGGATACCTGGAAGCAGCGGCAGGCCGGGGCTTCAGCGGTTGCCATCACCAGCGCTGCCCGGACGTCGGTGATTCAGGAACGGACAAGCAGTCTGGCGGAGCTGATTGAAGCTTTTGCCGGCTATGATTATGTACTGGTAGAGGGCTTCAAACAGGAACCTTACCCCAAAATCGTCCTGCTCCGCCGTGAAGAGGATATCCCGCTGCTGGGAGAGGCAAGCAATATAGTCGCAATGGCCGTCTGGGACTCCATACGGGGAATGGAATTGCCGGAGGTCCCGGGCATTCACCGGTTTGCTGTTAACGATAGCCTGGAAATAGCCAACCTTTTGTGGCAGCAACGATCTTACTTTCAAAATTTCAGTATATGAAAAATTCACAATTTTGAACTTCCAGAGTGTAACAACTCCCGTTAAAGTTACTTTACTATAACCCCCGTCTCAAAGAACAGCGGCCCCGCTCACCAGTTGAAGGAGTGCGGAGCCGCTGTTCTGCTGCTGTATGGGCTTCCGGGAACGAAGAGCAGCAATTGCGGCGGTGCTTCTACACCATCATCCAGTGCTCAGGATGTACAAATCTATCGGGAAGCCTGGTTGAAGCATCGCCCTTCGCCGCATTAAGCTGCGATTGGGTCAGAAACAAGGTGCCTCTAAGGTCAGCGCCGCAAAGATTGGTGTCGCGGAAATCAGCCCCGATCAGATCGGCTCCCCTCAGATCTGCTCCGCTGAGGTCTGCAGCAATCAGATAAGCTCCACGCAGACTGACACAGCGCAGATCTGCCTTTTTGAGCTTGGCGCCGATCAGGTCGGCGCCCCGATAGACTTTGGGGCGTTTGGGCGCATTGTGCAGCTGACGCCGTGCAGCTTCGCGTGCCAGCTCGCTGGTCCGCAGCAGCAGTTCATTGATCTCTGCACGGGCAGCATGGACGTCCACCTTGAGCAGGGCTTCAGCCGGCAGCAGGGTGAGCCGCTCTGTCTGCTCAAGGGCGGAATAGAGCTGGCTGTGAATCGGCTGGGTAGCCGGCAGCAGCAGTGCCTCGGTCAGATAACACAGCAGTTCATGAAGATGACGCATCACCGGGAAGACCTCGAACATTGAAGCAGCGGTTTCCGGAGCCTCGCGCCAGTCCCTGCCGTTGAAGGTAATATGGGAAACCTTAGGCCCTGCACCAAAGCATTCATACACAGTACAACCCCTGAAGCCCTTGGCTCTCAGACCCGTATGAATCCCGCAGCGGAAGTCATTCCGCAGGTTAGGACAAGGCTGGCCGGCATTTTTATCGATGGCAAAGTCTGAAGATACGGCAAAGGGCAATGCGGCACAGCATAGGCCAAAGCAGCTTTCACAATTCGACTGTAAATGAATGTGGTTTTGATCAAGTGAAGCAGACAGCAATTCTTGGGGGTAAGACATTTAGGACAATAACTCCTTTCAGGATAAGGGGATCAGTTCTCCAGACGCCGCTCAATCGCCTCAGACATCGTTTTGTCTGTAAGATGCGCATAGACTTCGGTAGTTTCAGTTGAGGCGTGTCCGAGCTGTTCCTTCGTTTTGTAGATATCATTTTGCAGATAATAGTCTGTAGCAAAAGAGTGGCGCAGCTTATGCACGGTAAGATAGGGCTTGCCGAACCGCTTGGCGTATTTGATAATCATCTCCTGAATCGCCCGCTTGGTCATCCGTTTGCCTTCATGGCTGCCGTTCGGCAGTGCAATGAACAGCGCTTTTTCTTTCTTGGGCGTTTTGTAGCGGGACTGCCGCAGGCTCAGATAGAGCGAGAGGTCATCCTTGGCTTGTTCCCTGAAGTAGACCGGGGTTTTGAACGTTTCATCGTTATTCCCCTTGCGGTAAACATACAGCAGCTTATTGTTCACATCCAGATCATCCACGTTCAGATTGACCACTTCTGAGACACGCAGGCCGGAGTTCAGAATGAGGCTGGCAATGCAGGCGTCGCGTTCACGGTTAAGCTGGAAGGAGTAGTAGGCCTGCTTGTTCGCTTCAACATCCCGCCCATATCCATCGTAAATGTATCCTACGAACTCCAGCAGCTCCTCGTCTTCCAGAATTTTGCCTTTGAGCTTGGCCGCTGTATCCTTGGGCTTGTGAATGCGTTTGATCTCCACCTTGGCCATGATGTTGCGTTTGAGCAAAGGATAGAAATTCTCGTCTTCAGCAATCTGGCTTAAATAGTGGAATAATGAACTAAGTGCCGAAAGCTTGCGGGAGACCGTAACTCTGGTATTGGTTCCCTCAGCACGGGTGGTCAGGTGCAGGCGGTAACCGACAATGCTGTCCATATGCAGCGTCTCCAGATCCAGTAAAGTAATCTCCGCCAGACTGGCGGCCTGGGTAAGACCCTCGGCACGAAGCCAGCCGAAGAACGATTCATAATCGCGGATGTACTCCAGCAGAGTAGAGGGGGAGAGGTCTGGCCGTTTGAAGTCAATGAACTGCTGTACGAACCAGGGCATGAGCAGCACTTTTTCGTCTAAAAGCTTACGGTCGCTGTTTTTTTGAATACTCAAAAACTTGTTCACCTGCCTTATGGTTGCTGATCATCTGCGGAGTTGCCTTCCTTGCTGCTTCCTATTTTATCATGTTTCATGGCTTTTGGCCGGATTTCACAGTGGCATACAGGGTTGCCTTGCTCCTGAAGTGGCAAAGTTATAGAATGTGTAATAAAAGTGAATCCAAGAGGTGACCTAATGGAACTTGGAATCGAGCTGGTTCCCAAAGAGCAGCGCCATATCATCAGCAGGCTGATGCAGTTTTATTTATATGACTTTACCCGCTATCTGGAGCTTGAGGTGGACCGTGACGGCGCCTTTCCGGCCTATCCCGGTTTGGAGGCTTACTGGAACAGCGGTACTAATAAATTCGCCTATTTGTTTACCGTGGACGATAATATTGCCGGATTTGCGCTGGTGGACAGGCTGCTTCGCAGTTCAGAGGGACAATTCTATATGACCGAGTTTTTTGTGATGCAAAAATACCGCCGCAGCGGAGTAGGCACATGGGCGGCTCACCGGCTGTTCGATATGTTCCCCGGCGACTGGAAAGTTTCGCAGATTCGGGCCAACACCCCTGCACGCAATTTTTGGCACCGGGTCATTGGTGCGTATACGGGCGGAGAATTCAAAGAACGCTTTAATCCCAAGCAAGGCAATCCCAGTCAATATTTCAGCACATCAAGTATTAACAGAGTGAATAAATAAAAAGATCCAGTTGAATCAGGGACGGAGCTTTATTTTTTCTTTAGATTTATGCCGCTTTTTTCTCCATATTGCTGTTGTATCATGAACCCATAAGGCGTTGAAAGAGACAGGAGTGGGAGCATGAGAATGAGACAATGGATGAAAATGGGGCTGGCGGTGGCGATTGTGGCGCAAGCGGCGGCGATGCAGCCAATATCTGCGCAAGCGGCGGCGATGCAGCCAGAGCCTGCACAGGCACAAGCGGTGAAGGTACAGCCGGAGCAAACGGTGGTGCAGGCAGCGAAGCTACCGCCAAAGGAGGTGCGGTCGCTGCCGCACGCAGCGGACACCCCGCCGGAGAAGCACGAAGAAGCAGCCGCTATGCGGGAACGTGAGCGGTTGGAGCAGCAGACCGATGAATTTATGAAGACAGCGATGGACAAGTACCATGTGCCGGGCGTAACTTTGGCGGTGGTCAAGGATGGTGCAATCCTGCTGGAGAAGGGCTACGGATATGCGGATGTGGAGGCCAAGGTTCCGGTAGACCCGTACAAGACCCGCTTCAGCATCGCTTCGGTGTCCAAAGTTTTTACGGCTACAGCTGCCTTGCAGCTGGCGGAGCAGGGAAAACTGGACCTGGATGCGGATGTGAACCGCTATTTGCCAGATTCGCTGCAAGTGGCCAACCCTTACAAAACTCCGCTGACCATGAAACGTTTGCTGACGAATACGGGGGGTTCGGCAATGCCGAACAACGCGAAGGTGCCTGGTCGGACACGGTGCCGGTGCAGCGGGTTCCGCTTGAGCAGACCCTGCAGAAGCTGCTGCCGCTGCTGGTGAGGGCACCGGGAGATGCGGTGCAGTATAGCAATGAAGGATTTACACTCGCCGGATATATTGTGGAAAGAGCAAGCGGCCTGTCTTACGATGAGTATATCCGCCAGCATATTTTTGCTCCTCTGCATATGGACAACAGCTTGTCCTATCTTACGCCGGAGCGTTTGCACCAGCAATTGGCCCAGGGATATTCTTACGATAAAGGGTTTGTCAAAATGAAGCAGGGGGAGGTTCTGACCTATCCCGCCGGCTCCATCTGGTCAACCGCTGACGATATGGGCAAGTTTGTTTTGGCCCATCTGCAGGGTGGAGGGCAAGGGGAAAGCGCGATTTTACAACAAGATACCGCTAAGCAGATGCACTCGCCGCAATATTCCGCGCATCCCTTTATGGCCGGTTATGCCTACGGCTTTTTTCAAAACTATAAAAACCCCGCCATTCTGGTTCATCCCGGAGATACAGAGGCTTTTTCCAGCCTGGTATCGATCATGCCCTCCAAAGGAATCGGGTTTTTCATCGGCTGCAACTCCCAATACGAGGGAGACGGCGGAACCCTGCGGGATGCCTTTGAGGAACAGTTCTACTCCTTTTTCGGAGTAAGTATGGATCAGCCGCTGGCCACATCGACCGGGGAGGCACCGGAACCCGCTGCAAGCATTCAATCCTATGCCGGTACATATGCCATGGTGATCAGCGAAGGACTGGGTCCGGGAGTTTCCAAGCTGCGGTACCGGATGATGACACCCGGAGTGACCGTCAGTGCGCAAGGGGAGGTTACCCTGAAATCCGCGGGTGAGGAGCTGAACGGGCAATACACACAGATTGGCAAGCAAATTTTCTACAATCCAAAGGTCAATAAATATCTTGTGCTTAAAGAAGGGGAGAGCGGCAGCAAATATCTCGTGCTCGACACTACAGTACCCTACCAGGCGTTTGTTAAGCTGGATTCTTGGGAAGCAGGGGCCGGAGGACTGGCTTGGAAAATAGCGCTGGCCGGTGCATTGCTGGGCCTTATAGCCGGAGTGATTGCCATTTGCAGACGCAAAAAAACGGGAGCGGAGCGAATGCGTCTGCGGCACAGGCTTCCTGCCTATCTTATCGCTCCGCTTATTCTTGGCGCGGCAGCAGTCACTCTGCTCGGCGTTTTCTCTGAAAGCCGTGCGGTACAGGGCCATTGGCTGCTTGCAGCCAACATTCTTGCAGCGGGGATCGCAGCAGGCATAGCGTGCTCGGCGGGATTTACGGTAAAATATGGGCGAAGCAAAAAACTGCATCTCTATGACGCAGCAGTCATTCTGGGATTGGGACTGGCCGGAGCCAGCGCGATCCTCTACATGTATCTGATGAAGCTGCTGCTCTTTGTTTAGAGAGACAGGGAAGAAAGGCGGCTGGCCGAGATGTGCGCCCGGATTTTAATTGTAGATGACGACCGGACGATTGTGGACTTTTTATCCATATTTCTTGAACGGGAAGGGTACAGCATTACGTCCTGCTATGATGGGGTGACGGCGCTGGACCACATTCGGACGGAGGCATTTCAGCTCATTTTGCTGGATATTATGATGCCGGCCATGAATGGTTTTGATCTGATCAGCCGGATTCGGGAAATCTCGCAGGTTCCGGTGATTTTCCTGACTGCCAAGGATCAGCAGGAGGATAAAATCAGGGGATTCATTGCCGGTTGCGATGATTATGTGACGAAGCCCTTTGATCTGACGGAGCTTTCTTTACGGATTTCGGCGATCCTAAAACGCAGGCCGGCAGCCGCTGAACAGCCGGCTGCAGCTCCGGGGGAGCTGCAGATTAAGGATATTACGCTGTTGCCGGAGGAACATGCCGTGTCCAAAAATGGTGTGGAGATCAACATGACGCCCAAAGAATATGGAATATTGCTGCTGCTGGCCAGGAACAAGGGCCGGGTGTTTACCTCACGCGATATTTATGAGCTCGTTTGGGAGGATGCCTATCTGGAGAGCGACAACACCGTGCTTACCCATATCCGCAATCTGCGGGAAAAGCTGGGTGATACCGTCAAAAATTCCAAGTACATCAGAACGGTTTGGGGTGTTGGTTATAAAGTGGACAAAGAAGTTTAAAACAGGACTGGTCGGGGAGCTGGTCCTGATTTTTATTCTGTCGCTGGCTGCCACGCTGGCCGCAGTTTCATTAACAGCTCATTTTCTGAAAGGCTCGGCGTTATTTTATCCGGTGCAGACCGATGCGGAACGGATTATGAACTACCGGGAGAAGGTTGGCAACCCGCTCGCGGCCTGGCTGGATGCCCGGGCAGACGAGGCCGTTATTCCCCGTCAGCTGGAGCAGGAGCTGCGGGAGAAGTTTCCCCCGGCTACAGCAAAAGCTTTAGGGCGGCAGAGGAAGTAGTCGTGTCTGTGGTAAACGAGCAGGGGGAACTGCTGCAAGCCAATTCAAATGTTGTCATTGTCCGCTCCGGGGATTCATTGCCGGGGGCAAGGCGCTGCATTCAGCCACAGAATATCCCCCTGCGCCGGAAGCTGGTGGTTTCGTGATCGGCAATCCGGAGGAGGAGCAGGTCTACAATATCATTTTTTACACCCCAAGAAGGCATCAACATCAGTTATAACAACAGCTCCGGCACAAAACTGCAGGAAACCCGGAAGCTGGGGAACGGGCTATATCTGGTGGCTGCAAGCACGATTACTTATACTGAGAATCCCGTATCTGCGCTGGGTGTTGTTGTGTTTCTGCTGCTTTTTTATCTTGGTGTCCGGGGGAGAATCCGGTATATGCGTACTCTCGAACGGGGCACGCATGCGCTTTACGCAACAGACTTTGAGGCCCGCATTCCGCTAAAATACAACAACGAGCTTTCTACAATGGCTGCAGCGCTGAATGATATGGCGGAACAAATTGTAGCAAGCCGGAGCAAGGAGAAGGATTTTCTGCTCAATATTTCCCATGATCTGCGCACGCCGCTAACTTCCATCATGGGCTTTCTCAGTCTGCTCAAAGAAAAATCGTATGACAATGAGCCGGAAAAGGAGCGGTACATTGAGGTTCTGGAGGAGCGGACAGGTTACTTAAAGAAGCTGATTGACGAGTTTTTTGAAATTTCGCAGCTGAAATGGAAGCCCGCGGTGTTGAACAAGAGCAGGGTGAACATGCAGGAGCTGCTGCGCCAGGTTGTGGAGGGGTATCATCCCCAAAGCAAGGACAGGCGTATTGAGACGGTTCTGCTGCTGCCGGATCAGTCGGTGCATGTGGAGATTGACGCTGACCTTTTCGTCCGGGTGCTGGAAAATCTGCTCTCCAACGCCTTCAAATACAGCCGTGCAGATACGGAGCTTACCATCCGCCTCCGGGAACCGGTGGCGGAGAACCGCCGTCAATGTCTGCTGCAGCTGGAATTGTGGAGCACACCGGCCCAAACGATGGAGAGCGGGGAGCTGAACAGGCTGTTTGATCGGTTCTACAAAGGGGATTCGTCGCGGACTGGTGAAGGTGCAGGCTTAGGCCTGTCCATTGCTGCGGAGATTATCAGGCTGCATGGCGGCAGGCTGGACGCGCAGATTGAAGGAGAACGCCTCGGAATGATGATCGAGCTTTTTATGGAGAAATAACAGCGGCATGAAAAAAAGTGCAACTTGTAGAGTTTTCCAGCGTCTGTACTTAGAGGTGATTGATCATGCCCCATATCCAAAAAATCGTCTGGATTGGTTGTTTATCTGCAATGGCCGCCATTAGTGCAGGCTGCAGCAACATCACAGATTCTAACGTTCCGGGAGCAAAAAGCAGTCCGGCACAGCCGGCAACGGTCCCCGCCGCTGCGCCAACAACTGCAGCCCCGGCAGCTTCGCCTACTGCTGAATCCTCCCCTTTGCCTGCTGCAAAGTCTGTTGCGTTGATCCAGGGTGAAGTCCCTGAATACGATGGGAGCGGGCGGTCATATCTGGTTACAGGCACGGAGCTGCAGGCGAAATATTCTGCCGACCAGAGCTTGCCGCTGGCCGTTTTTATGCCGGAGAATATGAGCCGTTTTGAACAGAACGGCCGAACCGCATGGGGGACCAGCGACAAAGAAAATTGGATATCATTTCGTGTGTCAAATGAGGACGAGTCCGCCCAAGCCGGGAAGGACAAGCCAGAAATAGCCGGCAGCGATGCTGTCCTGCAACAGTATAAGGAATACCAGGGCGGCTATTCCGATGGTAACAGCAGGGTGGACGTGTTCAAAATCCAAGCCCAAAAACAAGTCTACCAGGCAGAAATCCGAACCACTGCAGAGCAGCGGAAAGAGCTTTTGCCTCTGTTCGTGAATGTCCTGAGAGAAGTGCAGTACATGAAGAAGCAGCCGCCGCTGGTGGCCGGGGTTTTTGTTCAGGAGCCCGATGTCGGGAAGAGCAAAGAGAACCGGCAGATGCTGAAGGAGGTAATGAACTGTCTCGAAGCTATTGTGGCGCATGACAAAGAGAAGTTTCTGAGCACGATGCATTCACCCGAAATCGGGGAGTATTTGCTGTTTTTCGTTGAGAATTCAACAGTCTACCGTTTTACAGAGTTGACGTATGAGGGAATTGCTGCGGAAGGCACGCAGCGGGCAACCTTTAATGTGCGCTATCAGTTCATGACGGATGAAGGCTACCAGGCGGATCAGAACTATGGAATCTATTTGCTGCGCAACAAGCAAGGCGAATGGAAGGTAGCCAATATTGATTGATATTAATCTAGTTACGTAATGAATATTATGTAAACTTATGTGAAACATTTGTATGAGACACTTACGGGAAGTTAACATTAGTTAGGCCGGAAAATCACTTAAGCCTGAATAAACCCATCAATGAAGGGGTTATTCAGGCTTTTCGCCGTCGCTATGTGCGGGCAGTGGGGACAGCGGCGTCACCCAGATTTTGTAGAGTATGCCTTCACTGTTGAGATCATAATCCGCATGGACAAGGAACTGGGGAACAGAAATCGTATTCAGCCGGGTGAGTTCAAAGGCAAGAACATGAGCCAGCATCCAGTCGGTCGTCTGATAGCCGGAATAAAGGTAACGAATTTCCAAAAGTGGACCGCTTGTAGTCCATTCATATGCTTCATGAAGACTGTCGACGCTCATGGTTTCTTTGTGCCAGACGATATTTTCCGGCGTTATACCATGGGGGGAGTGGGGGAGACCTGCCATATTCGGATCTGGGCTTTTTATGATTTCCTCATAACTTACCTCTTTTTGGTGATTATCTTCTTTCAATCAACATACCTCCCAACCATACAATTACCTTATTATAGCAAAAAAACGTCAAGAATTCTGTCTGGATATCCATGATTCTCAACATCCGATAATCAACATTCAATATAATAGTTAACATAATAATAACTATGTAGACCTTTGTCGAGCGAACGCAGCCGAAGTATTGGAGAATCATTCATACTACCATTCTTCCAGCTCATTGCGCCGATATACTCTTCTCTGCTGCCAACTGGCAACATATGAACTTGAGCGTGGCTGGTACCACCTAAGGATGGACTGGTTGCTACAAGGGATGACTTACTCCATCTCCACGAATAACCGCGATGTGATGTTAACCTGTACGGCCTACATGGATACATACCTACATCAGATACTTCAATAATAAAGTAGTCTTTTCACAACGATTATGTGTGCTCCAGCACGAATTCGATCCATCTATACAATGGTTTTATTATCCTCCAAGAACTCTATCCTCAATAACAGGGGCTGGCACTTCTTGCATTTCAACTGCTTCACCCGAAGTTAAGCTGTGGATTTCGTTTGGGTTGGAGTCGAGATATTTATACTCTTCTATTGAAGAGGAACTGCCGATAATGTTACCGCGTATATCTTTTTCGAAAATCTCTCTTTTGATAGGGAGACCAGTTTCTTTATCAATAGTTACCACTTCCTTATGCAACTTATCTTCTGAGACTGCTTGTGTGAGATCAGATTCAGCAGAGGAGGAACGAGAGTTGGACTCAACAATATTCCAGTTTTGACTATGGAGTTCTTCTTTTTGTTTTTCAAGTAATGAAATTCCAAGTAATTTTTCATTTTCAGCAGATAAGTTCTCTGGCATGGTCCAGGTTCTCCCCACCAGTTTGCCAGTCTCAATATCCCGACCAATGGAAGTGATCTTTTTCCCTTTATCTTCGATAATGATTTTACTTTGGAGTTTGTTATTCCGATACTCTTCGGTAACTTCTGTAAGGCTTTCTCGATCACGGATTCGTACGGTGTAAGATCCGTCTGATGAGGTTACTTTTATATATTCAATTTTACTGCTGCTGGCCGCTTTATCTGCAGCAGCGGTGACTACACTTTGTGCACTTACCACATTTGGTGTACTAGGATAAAAATATCCCGTGGCTACAACTACTACTATTACTAAAGGAACAGTTATAAGAGCTGCTAATTTTTTATTTTTCATGAAGGTTGCCTCCTTTTTTATTCGGCTTTCAAATCCCATCCATTAACATAGCCTGACTCCATATTGCCTTGGTAATCTCTCAATCTCCATGCATTTGGATTACACGTATCAGCCTTTAATTCTGGATCAAAGTTTTGCAAATAATAATTAGCGCTGAACCCCTTAATAGCTCCAGATAAATTGGTACATGAAGAGCTGTACATGATGGTAACTCGGCTGGTTTTGGCAACATATGCGTCACTGTAATTGAACACTGTTGGTCCTACTGTATTATAATAAGCAGACCAACCGAGAGCAGCATTCGCGTAATACCCAATACTTGGATTAGGATAGTAATTTCTTAACCATTCTTGATTATCTGCGGAGATCGGCGGAGTACCACCTCCGTTAGGAGTATAATTAACAAGATCAGTTCCCATGCTTACCTGAGCAATGATTGGATAAGATGTTCCAGGACCACTTCGTACATTGAGTCCAGACGTTTTAACATCATACACAACAATCAAGACAACTAAAGCAACTAAACATTTGCTCCAGATTCCTCTGTGTTTTACCACAATTTATTACCTCCACCAAATTATGTATAAGTATATACTATCAAAACCAAATCAAGTAATATGTAATAATTTGACTTTAAATAAAATTATTTAAAAATATAACTTTATTTTGCGGAAAATTACCGAATCCAGCTCCGAAATGGCGGTGCTAAATGGCTAAGAAAAGGAAGTTCACAGGATAAGCAACCAGCTCAGTTCCAAAGGTGTGCACGGGTATTTTCCTTGAAAGTAAAGGAATAAGAGCTGCAGCTATAGGGGGGCGTGGAGATAAAACTGAAAAACCGTTTCGTCGTCTTCTCTATACATAACACGACGAAATAGGATATAATAGAAGAGTGAAAGCCGCATTCCACCGTTTGATAAGAGCGGATTTTTTCGTCGTGTTATATAATTGGGAAGGAGATACATATGCTTGAAGAATTTCTACATCATCTAGAGATAAAAGGGCTTTCCCATAAAACGGTAAAAAGCTATAGTGTGAGCTGGAAACGATTTGAAACCTGGATGCAGTCTACTTCACCGGATCATCCGATCGAGGCTGCCTATGCGACCCAAAGGGACATCGCTGATTTCAAACGGCATCTGTTGGTTGCAGGGGAAGAGGAGGCAAGCCGGCTTCGCCGGCAACCAATCAGCTCACGTTCGTGCACCTCAACGCCATCTTTCGTTTTTTTGCCGAACAAGGATACATCGCTGACAATCCGGTTGGATCGATCAAAAAGCCAGCAAGAGCTCGCCGTGCTCCAAAGTGGCTTACCCGCAATGAGCAGAATGCGCTGCTGCGGGAAGTTCGGAACCTGGCGGGGAAACGGGAGAATGCGATTGTGCTGACCTTTCTTCGCTTAGGGCTCCGCGTGCATGAGCTTTGTGATCTGCAAATTACTGATCTCACGTTAAGCGACAGGAAGGGAACAGCCTACATCCGGGGGAAGGGGGATAAGGATCGGGAGCTGCCCATAAACTCTGAACTGCGGGCTGTGCTGCAGAACTACCTAAAAGAGAGGGATTCCTCCAGCCCGTACCTTTTCGTGTCAAGAAGATCCGAAAAATGTTCGGAACGCGGAATACAGCATATGATCGAAAAATATCGGCAGCGGACTCAAATCCCTCACCTGACCTGTCATGCCTTAAGACACACCTTTGGGCATGACCTGGCAACTGCGAAACCGCCGGTTCCCCTTGATCGAGTGGCCATGCTCATGGGCCATTACAAGGAAGATGGCACACCGAATATCGAAATGACTATGATTTATACGACTCCTGGTGTTGAGGATCTGGAAGCAGCTGTCGAGTCGATCAGCTGGACTTAATGAATTGTAGACGCATATAGCTTAGGAAAAGAAAGGTGGAAACGTGGATACACGAGTAAAATGGCGTATTGTCTGCCCCTTGTGCAATAGCAAACGAGAGACAATTGAAATTATACGCAAGAAGAATTATTAAAAAAAGGGTGCGCACTGACGACTCTTACACCCCAAAGTGTTCAGCAACTTTGCACCAAATGTCTAGGATCATATAGCGGTGTCATTCTGTAAAATTTTTACGCAGTACGAAGATTATATGAATTAAGGTTTGTCAAAAAAGATATAAATGATGGAGAGGTTACAATATGAATAATGAATTATTGAATGATTTAGTGTTGTCCGTAAAAAGTCAGAATCTTCATGTGCTGAATGTAATTGTTAGACAAGATGGTAATATAATTGCTAAACATGATTTTAAAGAAGAAAAGCCTACTCTCTTGTATTCAGTAAGTAAGACGTTTACATCAATGGCAGTCGGTATTGCTATTAGTGAAGGTTACTTTAAAATTAGTGACCTCGTTATAGATTTTTTCCCAGATATTCAACATGTACCAATAAATGAATATCTAAAAGAGATGACTATTCATGATTTGCTCTGTATGGGAACTGGACATGCAGAATGCCCAGTTATGAAGGCAGATTGGAGTAACGGTAAAGAATGGGATATTTCTCAATTGTTCTTTTATGAACCGATTATATTCAAACCAGGTACTCACTTTACATATAACAATGCTTCAACATATATGCTTTCAAAAATCATAAGCAGTACTACGGGGAGTAACCTAAATGAATATTTGGATGAAAAAATATTCAGACATTTAGATATACCGAAACCTAAATGGGATACATGTCCAAAAGGAATTTCTCAAGGATTTTCAGGGCTATATTTAACAGCGGAGCAATTATCAAGATTTGGTCAATTGATTCTTGATAAAGGAATTTGGAAGGGTAAGCAACTTATTCCTTCAAGTTATATTGAACAAGCAACATCTGTCCAAATAAAAACCAATGATTTTACCCCGTATTTTGCTACGGCAGACCATCATCAAGGTTACGGTTATCAAATATGGATGAACTCATATTCTAATTCATATCGTATGGATGGTTTATATGGTCAATATGTTGTAATGCTACCAGAGAAGAATGCAGTTATAACATATATTTCAGATGAACCACAAAATATGACAGGGGTTCTTGAACTTACATGGGATACTTTAATAGAGAAACTATAATATTATTGAGAACTAGGTTTAGCCATGATACAGATTCAAGCAAAACGGCTCATTGGCTCTATTGAATAGTTCGAAGATACTGAAACGTAGTCGCATATTGTTCAGGAAGGGGGCGGAGTTATGAAATGGGTTTTGGTTCAGGAGTTCGCCGTATACGCATGAATTTGAATTGGAAAGCGATGATAGAGTAGAACTCAAACTATCATGCCGGGAATCAGAGATCATGCATATGCTGCGTTTAACGTTTGGGTGAGATTATCCGTCACCTTGCTGATCAAATGATCTTTTAATGTATACTGGTAAAGAATTACAGGATTCTTAGCATCATCTGTCTGACTTAAAAAATCGAAACCTTGACCGTCCTTATGCCAAACTACCGATGTAATCAGTGTAAAGTCTTTCTCAGAAAGATTCGAAAAGGTGTTATCCTCTGTATTGTACAATGCAATGTAACTGGAACCTATGTCACCAATGCCAAAAGCAATTGTATTCCCATCGGGGGACCAATTGTAACTATCTATTTTTTCACTAAAAGCCACTTTATTGGGAAGGTCGTTCAGCACAATCTGTTTTCCGCTTGAAAGACTTAATATAATTAATCTTGATCCTTCATGATCTCTTACATGAACAGCTAACTGGTTGTTTTTCGATAAGCCCACCGACTGAATACCTAATGGTTTTTTATCAAGGTCAATAGTATACTTTCCGTTACTACTTTCTACCGTTATAGTACTAATCACTGTATTGGACTGGGAAACTTGTTCCCCCTCCGCCTTAGAAATTGCGGCGGTAAGCACTACATCCTCTTCTTTCCAAACAATTTGGTTATCAGAATTCTTTATCGTTGGATTGTTTTCTGAAGCATAATATATCGAAGAATCAAACGAATTCCTTCCTGCAGCCTCATTGTCCTCAACTTTTTGAGGAATTGAATTCCCATTTTTACTTTGGGATACATTATTTTGAGGTACGTTACTTTGATTGGTCGCTTCTTTTACATCAGCGTTGTTGTTACAACCCAGTATAGAGGTCAAGGCCAATAAAATAATAGAAAAACTAGCGATCTTATTCATCTCTCGATTTCCACCCTTTCAAGGACTACAGCTGGGAATTCCTATGTTCTAGTGAGCTGCAAAGCCACTTATGGCATTATTATCCTTTTCTCTTCTTATTAGACGCTTATTATTCAATAATGTTTCACTAAACATCAACCCAATCGCTTAAGATCACCAAAAAGCCTGTAATTGATGGTGGCACTACAACTGCTCATAGGCGACGAATGTATCCGGAGGCAGCGTAAGCCGTGGAGCACGGTGAATGTGAGTAACAGCTACCATGTCCGGACCCCGTCAAAGGCGAGCCGTCATCAAGGCCCAGCTGCATCCTAGAAGCAGCTTAAGAGTCCCCTTCAGTTTGAATCCCACCGCTGTCACCGCCTGCCGGCATCCAGGCTTCATCCGGGAGCGGGCTGAAGATTCATGATCCGGTCGCCGTCACATACACGCCAAATGGATTGAATACAAATAACCTCAAGGAGTGTTTTGCCTTGAGGTTATTTGTCATGTCATTAGGAGCTATTTGAATTTTTTTTCTCTTTTTGACTGTCTCCAAATTTATCTAATTCTTCGTACTTACCTTTCCTCTTTGAGTCCAACTCCCGAATGACTTTCGTCAACCTATTGAGAGAATTATCTAATTTGTCTAGCTTATCTCCCATGGTTTGTAGCATATACCGAAGCAGAATAAAACAAATAGCTGCTGGAAAACCGACATTCGTAAGCAAGGAAATTAATTCGTCTATATTCATATTTTCACCCCCTTATAATACTAGGAAGTGAAAATACAACTCTTACACTAATTACTAATTCAGACACATATATTGTGCTATCGTATTAAATATAGGAACATTTGTTCCTAATTTTGGTTGTAGAAGAGATTTAGAAAACTCCTACTTTAATATAAACGTATGCAATAAAAGGGGGATGTTACCATCATATGGGCGTGATTGATTATTATCGACAAGAGCTGAATAGAATCGCTTGGCGGATGCAATATCGTTCAAGAAGAGATTTTAAACGTGAAGTTTCTGTATTATCGACTCCCGAGTTAATGGAACCTTCTTTTTCTGAAAAATCGGAAAATAAAATAGTCATGCAACAATATCTAAACGGATTATCATCTGAACTAGGTAAAAAGGTAATCTTCGAGATTTACATAAACGATAAAACTGAAACTCAAGTTGCACGTGAACTACAAATAAGTCAGCAGGCGGTGAGCAAATGGAAAAAGAAAATGATTCAGGAATTATATCAGAAAATGAATTTTTGAAGCTCTTATTTCTTGTACAGGAACAAAATGATGAAATAGCAACTTTAAAACTGCTCGATTTTTATGAACAAGATATTATTCGTTTATCCAAGTTCATGCGGGTGCCCAAAGAAGAGGCCATCCAAGGTATGAAAGTTGAACTTATCGAACTTTTTAAAAAAAAGTATCCCTCTGGGGAAAATGATTAGAACTGGTTAATCCTTTATAGTGTAAGACAATAGCGATTTACTTCTAGTGGTAAAGTCATAGAACTGATGCATCTGCTACGCTGCCTTTTATAAAAAACCACCACCCACTAAAAGCCCAAGCGACCGACGAAGAGCCTGCCGTTCCATTGGGCTTTTTTGCTGTGCTCACGCTTCGCAACCGTGGGTTACCCGGTGGCACGAAAGGGAAAATGAACTGAAGTGCAAAGGACAAGGCCGGGAGCCATCCCGGCCCCTTTCTTTGTGGGCGTGCCCAGAGGCACGCATTATCTAGTTGGTGAAAATCCAACCAAGGGAGGGGCCAAGCCACCTTTGTAGCTAGGGTGCTTGCATATGGAAAAATCTGTGTGTAAAAGCGCATCGACAAAAGTATCAGTCAGAGACTGGGCGAGCAACAATCCAGGCCGCAATATCAAGTGAATCCTGCCGTGTCGTCAAAAAGGCCCTGCGAAGGGGAAAAGAGGGAGCCGAGTCTCACCAGCAAGCTACATTTTAGATAAGGTGGATGATACTCATGGAAAAAGCTAAGGTTATCGGTTTTGTACAGGAAGCATGGAAGGCATTTCAGTCAGCAACTCGAGGCTTGCCGAGTATTATACGATTTACCGAATACGGGAAACTGGCAAGTGATTGTAACAACACACTCTCCTGCTTTTATTGACGTCTCTCGCGATAACACAACCATTATTCGAGTAGAACAGATTAATGGACAAATTTCCGGAACAACGGTATTTCGTCCGGAGAGAGTCAAATTAGATGATGAAGACCGCTCCCTTTTAAAGCTTATGAACATTTTTGACCCTTATGTTGCCGAATTCTTCTTTGGGGGACGCTGCATTATCGTAGAAGGGGACACGGAATATACGGCGTTTAAGCACATCATGGCAACAAAGCCGGGAATATATAAGGATGTGCATATTATTAGAGCATTAGTCAAAATACTAAATCATTTCGGTTCTCGTTATTCTGTCCTGCATGATAGTGATACACCAACAACCCTTAGAAAAGGAAAAACGATAAAAAATCCAGCATGGGCACATAACGAAAAAATATATGCAGCGATACAGGATCGTCCGCATACTTCAAATGTTCGGCTACTAGCCTCACTGGGGAATTTTGAGAAAGCGTATTTTGGGGAGGAAGTAGGTAGTGAGAAACCCTACAATGCAATTATTCATTTGCAACACAATGAGCAACGATTCGAAAAGGTGGAACAACTGCTGGATGCTCTTCTGGATCATAGTAAAGTTCCGCCTGAAGGTGCGCTTGAATGGACAAGCATTGCTCAGTTAGAGGAGATGGTTGCTGCACAAGCCAGTAAAGAACTAGTAGCTGCAGGAACTGAAGTTACGATAGATGAGGTGTTTTGAGAGCGTAGTAGGTATAAAATAATTCCCAATTTATAGGACTGTACTTTTGTCGAAAAGTCCTATAAATTGGGAATTGGAGCTTGTAATCCGTTCTTTACGTATTAGATGAATTCAGGTAACGACTATATACTTGATAATTCTTGTTGCCCTCAGACAGGTTATAAACCTTCTCAAAGCCCAATTTAATCAGAATATTCTGGGCTGCATTCCCGGTTGTTCTTTTGTTGAAGTAGGTGACAGTACGTTTCTTATTAAAAACAACTCCTAAGGAGTTGTTTTTTTTGTGGTCAGAAGGGGCTTTGTCGGCAATGGGACCATGTTCTTGTCCACCGATAAGGGGCGGCGGCTTTTATTATGTCATTAGTTTATATTTAGTCTACATATGTACAAAATACAGCTTTTGTGCAGCCGATACGACTCAAGAATTCAGCTCGAAACAGACATATAATGAATATTACAACATATGAAAAATTCACAATAACAAAGCAAAAACCACACACCACCCACCAACCACCAACCTCGCTCAAATACACCATACAGCGGTCCTTGTATACTTAAAAACAGAAAAAGGTGGGGGTGCCCGGCTCCCAAACCAGCTATGTAATGTCAAGCCAATTTTCGGGTGATCTCAAAAGCAGCCTCAGCGGCGTTTGCGGCATGCTCCAGTGAAATAATGGAGGGGGTGCCATTGGTGAAGCCTTGGAGCGCGTAGCGCAAGCTTTTTTCATAAGGATTGCCTTGATCCAGTACAATCTCCTGTTTACCGGCCGGTCCATATTCGTACAACGTGGCTTCCACTTTGCCGTCCGGATAATCTACTTCATGGAACACAAGCTTAGCTTGTTCAAAATAGGCTTCATATCCCACCGTGAACGGATAAGCTTCTGGCATTTGCGAGGAAACAAGGATTTCGGCAGAAAATTGTGGTGTGTCAAAATCCGCATGGACCAGCGCTTGGCCGTCTTTGCTGCTGCTTCCCCAGATGGAGGAGATTGGAGGATTGCCAAGCAGCCAGGTTACCATGTCCAGTTCATGGATCATGAGGTTTGCCGCAATTTTACCCAGACCCAGATCGCCCCATAAGGGTGCGGTTTCTCTTTTCAGGGTTACGTGCAGCAGCTTGCCGTATTGTCCGCTGTTTACGGATTCATACAAACGGGTATAGGCATGATCAAATTTGATGAACTGATTGACCATGATCCGCTTTCCATAACGTTCCTCTGCTTGCCGCATAGCCAATGCATCCGCACTGCTCAGGCAAACCGGAGTTTCGCAAAATACATGTTTTCCGGCTTTCAGCGCCTGGATGGCGTATTGACTGTGCAGATGAGATGGCAGGCAAATATCGATCAGATCCAGCGAGGGATCGGATATAATCTCTTCAATGGAGGTTGTAATTTCAACTCCGAGTTCCTCCTTCAGCTTGTCCAGCTTGGCTTCATTTCTGCCAAAGATGACGATGCGAGTGACACCTTCCATTTTCGCCAATAGGCTTGCATGATAGGCTCCAAAGCCTGTTCCCAGTATGCCAATATTCATTTACAGCAGCTCCTTTCTTTGATACATTCATCATACACAAGTAATGTTGACAACAGAGTGGCGAGAATAGTGTGACCATGGCAAAACTTTTTTACTATCGCATGAGGGGGGAAATATGAGGCTGCATCGCTTGATTGCAATCCTTCTGCTGATTGAATCCAGAGGGAAAATGAAGGCAAATGAGCTGGCGGACGCGCTTGAAACCTCAGTTCGCTCCATATACAGAGACGTTGATGTCTTGGCAGAATCCGGGATTCCTATGGTAACAACCCCTGGGCCGGGAGGCGGGATCTCTCTAATGGAAGGTTACTCAGTCAACCTGCAGAAGCTGCACGGTGAAGAGGTGATCAATCTGTACTTGACAGGGATGGGTATCCCTTTTGATGCTCAGACCGAATCCGGGCTGAAGCTAAAAAACGCGCTGCTCAAGCTCGAAAATACTTTGCCCGCTGCCTATCAGAAGGATATTCACAAAGCCAAAACCCGGTTTTATTATGATAACGCCCCCTGGTGGGAGGAACGGGCCGAGCTTCCTTGCCTGGAGCAGCTTCGCTCAGCCGTCTGGAGATGCCGGTTGCTCCGCATTCATTACCGTAAGGTTAATGGGGAGCTGACCTCCCGCATTCTGCATCCCTATGGAATGATTGTGAAGCAGGGAGAGTGGTATTTGGCCGCTTTTTGCGAGGCAGCGGAAGAGGTTCGTACGTTCAAATGTGAGCGGATTGTATCCGTTGAAGCGGTGGATGGGCAATATACAGTCCCGGCAGATTTCTCCCTGGAGGAATATTGGCTGCGCGGGAATGATGTTTTTAAGCAAAACTGTAAGCAAGATGAGTTCTACCCTGTGGTAGTGCGGGCAGCCAAGGACCGGCAGCAGGGCTTAAGACAGTATGAGATCGCCGAAGTCAAAGAAACCGAAGAACACCTGGAGTTTACACTGAATCTGTACAGCTATGAATCGGCGTGCAGGCAGGTAATGAATCTGCTGAATGATGCGGAAATCATGCAGCCTCCTGAGATCAGGGAATATATTAAAGAGCAGCTTGTATTATTGCAAAAGGTGTATGTTTAACAAAGCTCATGGAGCGAGATAACATATTAAATATTATGTAAACCTAATCTATTTAACTTAATCTATTTAAGGCAAAATCCCGCTCAACAAAGACCCGCCAAGCGTTTCGGCTGCTAGCGGGTCCTAATGATGAGGTTCAGACTAGAGCATTTCCTGTATCAGGCGCTTTGAGAGGCGGTTGTTGCTTCGGCACGTTCTCTGGCATGCAGTCGTTTGTGTGCGGTAATGAGGAAGGGAAGGCCCAGTGCTGTGCTTAGAGCCAGCGGAATAAATACAGCCGGACCATTCGTGGCGCCGAATTCATCAAGCAGCAGCCCTCCGAGAACCGGGGCCATCACGTTACCCAGATTATTGAAGCCTATCGTGCCGAAATACGTGCCTTTCCATTCCGGCTTGGCAATCCGGTCAATCAGCATATCCATCATGGTAAAGAGCAGGACCTCTCCGATGGTGAACAGCACCACACTGAACATCAGCAGGGCTACCCCGCCAGCAACTCCGAACAGGACCAGACTGAGCGCCACGCAAATATTTCCCAGAATTAACGGAACAAGCGGCGGAAATCTGCTGGCTGTACGGACGATCGGGTATTGGACCACCAGTACGGTGACTGCGTTAAGCGACAGCATGTAGGAAAAAACCTGACTGCCATTCGAGAAATGAGTGTCGACCGCCAGATACTGTGCCAGCGTGGAACTGAAATGTCCATAGCCCAGCACACAAAAGACAGTCCCCACCAGCACCGGCAAAAATACCCGGTCCCGCCCGGTGACGGCCAGCGCTTCACGCAGCTTGGGAGCACGTGCTTCCGAACGTACAGGCAGACTGGCGCGATGAGCCGAGAACTGCATAAAGAGTACGATTCCGTAAGCAATATATACAACTCCGGCGATCACGAACGGGAAGGTGGATTTCGCCGAACCCAGCTGCAAACCGATGATTGGGCCAAACACAACACCCAGATTAACTGCTGCATACCGCAGATTGAAGACCAGCAGTTTATGATCCGGCGGGGTAATATCCGAGAGCAGCGCACGAGAAGTGGGTTCAAATACGGCACGGCACAGGCCATTCAGCGTATTCACCAGGAAAAAGACCCAGATGTGCTGCGCTGTGGAAAAGCCGAAAAAGACACATGCCCAGCCGAATACAGAGACCAGCATGACGATTTTGCGGCCGAAGACATCGGAAATGTACCCGCCATAGAAGCTGATCAGCACGCCTGCCAATGAGCTGACTGCAACGGTTATACCGGTCTGTGAATGTGATGCGCCAAGAACCTGGGTTAAATAAATGGATAAAAAAGGAATGCTCATCGAGGTTACCAGACGGCCGAACATGGTGCCAATGATAATTGTCCAGGCCAAGGGATGGATTTGCTGCAAATGCTGTTTCATGTAATTGCGGATCTCCTAATCTGATTGCTGAATTTTGGGGTGAAAGCTTACCGGGACTGTTCAAAAAATACGGATAGATATGACACAGGCGTGTCTGCATGTGTATAATTGTACAGATAAAAGGGGGAAATAAAAGTGTAAGCTTTCCCTCCTCTCTTTCACCTTTAAAGGAGAACTCAATATGGATAACAATATCGTACATTTTCTGCGGTTGGCTTCGGCCTTGAATCCCCTTTCCAGACTCCAGGAGCCGATTCCGGTGACTATAGAGCTGCTGGCTTCGGTCCTGTGCTGCACTCCCCGTAATGTAAAATTCATTCTGCGCAAGCTGGAAGACAAAGGCTGCATAGAGTGGCAGCCGGGGCGGGGGAGAGGACATAAATCCGGGATGGCCTTTATGCGGAGCGTGGAAGAGGTATTGGAGGAGCATCTTCAAGAGCTTACCGGCAAGGGGAAAATCAAACAGGGGATCGAGCTGATTGGCTTGCCCGAGGTGAACGGTCCGCTGCAGGAGCGCCTCTTGTCGCTTTTAAATATGCATATGGGCTACCACAGTGAGACTGAATCCATTACCGGGCTGGATACGCTGCGCATCATCCGCAACCGGCGAATGGAGAAGCTGGACCCCGCTTCAGTGTATAGAGCCTTTGAATCCTACCTGATCGAACAGATCTGCAGCACGCTCGTCATCTATGATGCCAAGAACAACAGCTTTTTGCCGGGACTGGCCCATATGTGGGAGGCCAATCCGGAGCATACCAGCTATATATTCTATCTGCGTAAGAGAGTGCGTTTTCATCACGGCAGGTTTCTGACCTCCAAAGATGTGAAAGAGACGCTGCTGCGGCTGACTGACGGGCAAAGTCCGGTCTCTTGGCATTACCGGGATATTGTATCGGTCGAGCTTCAGGGGGATCACCGTATCCGCATCGATCTGGCGCGCCCCAATCTGTTCTTTCTGCATTTATTCAGCTGTGTGCACATGTCCATAGTGCCATATGATGTGGATTTCCTGCATCAGCCGATTGGTACAGGCCCTTACCGCCTATTGGATTACAACGAGAAGGTTCTGGTGCTGGCAGCTTTTGATGATTATTATGCGATACGGCCGCTGCTCGACCGGGTTGAAATCTGGTATGTGCCGGAGCTGGGCTATAATGACCGTACTTATCAGCTGCCGGACACGGAGCCGGGTGGGACCGGCGCCGGTGAGGGAGAGTGTGCCAATCTCAGCATTGACTATCCGGCACTGGGCTGCAGGTATATTATGATGAACTTTCGCCGGAATGGGCGGCAGCATCACCCGTTGTTCCGGCAGGTGCTGCGGATGCTGTACCATCCGGAAGCGCTGGTGCGTGAATTGGGGGGCAACCGGATCACACCGGCGGACAGTTTTTTGCCCTGGATAAGCCGCCGCACCCTGTGGAACCGGCCTTCCTTTGAAGCAGCGGAAAAGCTGCTGCGTTCCAGCGGCTATCAGGGAGAAGAGATCACGCTTGCCTATGCATCCAGGCGGGAAGAAGAACGGGAAGAAGCGGAGTGGCTGCAGCAGCGCGGAGCACGAATCGGTCTGAACCTCCGTCTTGCACCCTATTACAATTTTAATATGGGAGAGCTTTTTCGGCAGGCCGATCTATTGCTTGCGGAGGAGGTGCTGGAGGACGACTGGCAATGGGGGATGATTAACTATTTCATGAACCGGTCCAATCACTTTTATTCGCTGCTGCAGCAGAGCCAGCGGGACGAGATCGAAGCGCAGCTGCAGGATTTTGCCGGGGTGCCGGAGGCGGCTGGAATTCTGCTGTTGGAGCGTGCGGAATCCTTGATTCGTGACAACTGCTGGGTTCTGTACGGCTCCCATCTGAACAAAAGAGCGCAGCTCAACCAGAGCCTGTTCGGCCTGCATACCGGTTCTTTTGGTTTTCTTGATATCTCCAGGCTGTGGATCAAAACGGGATTTGCAGAGACAGCGCAAGGAGGCAGCATTGGAACCGGTACTGGAACTGGCAGGTCCAATTCCGATTCGGTAGAATAAGATAGGGCAAGCACAATGACTAAAGGGAGCTGAGGGCAAATGAACCATGCACAACCAGGAATCAGCACATTTCTGATGTTTGAAGGACAGGCTGAAGAGACGATGAATTTCTATGTTTCATTGTTCGACCGTTCGGAAGTAACCAGCATTAAGCGTTATGGCCCAGGTGAAGCCGGAGCAGAGGGAACGGTGATGCATGCTTCATTTACGATCAAGGGAGCTTCCTTCATGTGCATTGACAGCCACGTGAAGCACGGCTTTTCTTTCACACCGTCTATTTCACTGTATGTCAATTGCGCGAGTGAAGCAGAGCTTGATGCTGTTTTTGAACAATTATCTCAGGGGGCAAATTCTGATGCCATTAGGTGAATATCCCTTCAGCCGCAAATTCGGATGGGTTGCCGACCGGTTCGGCGTGACCTGGCAGCTCAACCTGCCGGACCCGGAGTAAATTAACAGGTGCCTCCTATCCCCGCATGTGATAGAAATGAATCGAGAATCGAAGCCAAAGGATTGAGGAAATTCACCGCATCACTTAAAAATGTCAAAAGAGCCGCACCGCCGACCCGCCTGGTGTTCTATGAAGATCTGGTAGCCACAAGCGGCGGGGCACTGGCGATGCTCGCCGTGCTGGTGACCGCCTTTACCAGCTTCAAGCTGCTTGACGGTTTGTCCAGCATTCTGATTGCCTTTATGATGATCGGGGTTGCTTTTCGCGTGGGATATGACAATATGGTCGGGCTTATCGGTGTAGCTGCCCCTCCGGAGATTGAAGAACGGGTCGACCGGATCATCTTCGACGAACCGCAGGTGACGGATATTTACCAAATGCGTATTTTGCAGGAGGAGCGATATTATCACGTCGAGGGGCTGATCGAGCTGAAGAAGGGGATGACCCTGGCCGATGCGGATGATATCAAATTCAAGGTCAGAGAAAAACTGCTGGCAGACCCGCACATCTCGGATGTTACGCTCGGAATTCTGGAGGATAATGGCATCCGCAACTGGGAGCCGCAGACGGATGATTAACTTTTTCAATAGGTACTAATGGAATAAACAAGTGGAAACGGCTACGCCGTCCTTTTAAAGGACGGGGTGTTTCAGCGAGAAATAGAAGGATAATTTATAGCGTGAAACATATAAATTCTTATATTTCAAAAAAGGGGAGTGCTGCGAAAGCAGCATTCCCTTTTTTGAAAGGTTCTTTTGTCAGCTCTTATCCTACTTGTTTCCCATCGCATTTTTTGCAGACCGCAAGCTTGCCGCCGGAGGGATCTTTGCCAAAATATAAAAGCTTGATTCTTGTGCTGCCGCAGATCGGGCAGGTGCCTCTGCTCCGGGAGGGAGTCCGCCATAAGGCTTTGCCGCGTTTGTTCTTAGACATATTCTGTTCCACCTTCGCGCTTGATATCCTATCGTATGCCCAAATCGAGGGCAGCGTGAAAGGAGACGAAGGGAGAATGGGAGGTGTCTTATAGGCGGATCAATGAATCTTTGGAGGTTGAGACCTCATCGAATCGTTAAACTGGGTCACAAAAACACCTTCGTTCGGGCCAGGGTTATTTCGAAACATTTTTGCTTCTTCAACCAGAACTTCGTCTGTATCCGTACCAAGTACCTTTATCGTTGCTTCAATGAATGACGCAAGTGGCATCGCACGCGGTTCATCGTTGTTGCTTTGAACCCATGGCGGCACAATTTCTAATACTTTTACCGATGTGTCTTTAAGCATGTACCGTTGGGACAGCGTATAGGTATGAAGTGCTGCCTTCGTCGCGGAGTATACAGCAGTTGCCGCTAATGGCATAAATCCAAGTATCGAAGTCGTGTTGATGACAACCGCTTCTTCTTTGGACTTCAAATGCTCGATCAATGCAGAAGTCATACGAATTGGGCCTAGCAAGTTTGTCTTGACAGTCGAAACCAAAACATCCTCATCAATCACGCCCCCGCGTCATCGGGCTGGATGATGCCGGCGTTGTTCACCAAGACATTTAAATCCGGGTGTTCTTCGATTAACTGTTTAGCGGCCGCCTCTATGCTGGCAGGATCTTGTACATTCAATTCCACTGCGGATATGCCGGGATTCGCTTGGATTGTCTCCTCCAGACGCTCTTTACTCCGGCCAGAGATAATAACTTTATTCCCAAGCTTGTGGAGAGCTTCTGCTAACGCACGTCCAATTCCCGAACCGCCGCCTGTAATGAAAATCGTGTTTCCTGTAAGTTTCATTTTGTAAACCCTCCTGATTTAATATAAATTATCGATTTTTTGTATACCTTCTCTTAAATTAAACATATGTTGAATTAATAACATATGTTTTATATAGTGAATGTACCAGAGCGATAAATGGTGTTCAATGGTTAAAACAAGCTCCGTTGTTGATTTTTCAACAGAGGGCTTCGGTTTGTTTATTCTGTATAGGATAAAGGGGAGAAGAATATGGACAGGCGTATTCAAAAATCGAGGCAAGCGATTATTGATGCTTTTATGAGGCTGATGTCAGAAAAGGAATTCGAGAGCATAACGATCAATCAAATTGCTGAGGAAGCGAATGTCAATCGGGGAACGGTGTATTTGCATTTCAAAGACAAGTACGATCTGCGCGATCAACACTTGGAAGCTCAAATTAACCAGTTACTACATAAATGTATGTCTGAAGATAACATGGTTCATCTCCCTTCCAAAACCGCGCTATTACGCACGTTTGAATATTTGGAGCAGCATGCTTCTTTCTATTCCTTAATGCTGAAGAGCAAGGGAAACACGGTTTTTCGAAACCAAATGGAGTCAATGTTCCGGCAAAGACTAAGCGAGCATCTGGATTCGATCAACCTCGATGGGGAGTTGAACAGGGACATTACAGTGCAATTTTTAATTTCAGCGGCAGTAGGTGTATTGGAATGGTGGATTATCCGTTCGATGCCATATCCGGCATCGGTCATGGTTGAACAATTTTGGAATTTGCTGAACCAAGGTGTCGGATCAGAGAAATCCAAATGATTGCCGGCAATTGGAGAATTAGAGAGTATGTACAAATAGTCTATTTAACGCCAAAAAAACAGCGTATAACATAAATTATACGCTGTTTTGCATGAGAGCGATTTTATTTGAGAAATAGGGCACTTATACGACCTGAATCAAGTGATCAAAAAGGGGAAATATAATGTTTTAGTTAAAAAATACCTATTATATTGAACTTATCGACTTCCGTCTAAAGTTTCGAAATCAACTACTGCTGCACCGTGCTATAATTATTCAAAAAACAAGTAGGTGGACTAGTTGATGTATAGCAGTTCCAAACGAAACTGGAGATCGGACAAGTTATCCCGGCTCGGTTCCTCGATATTTGCCGAAGTGGCAGCATGGAAAGGGGAGGCGGCCAAATCCGGCCTGGATGTGATTGATCTGGGGATCGGCAGTCCGGATCAGGCGCCCGCTCCGGAAATCCGGCGGGTTCTAAGTGAAGCCGTACTCAGAGAGAATAGCTATTCCTATCCGTCGTCGAAGGGAAGCGCGGCATTCCGCAGGCAGGCAGCGGCCTGGATGGAAGCGAGGTTTGGTGTAAAGATAGACTCAGAAGACGAAATCGTGGCACTAATGGGCTCACAGGATGGACTCGCACACTTGGCGCTTGCCGTCTGCAATCCGGGTGATCTGGCGATCGTGCCTGACCCCGGTTATCCGATTTACTCCGGTTCGCTCGCAATAGCCGGTGTGAGAGCGTGGACGCTGCCTCTGCTGGAGCGGAATGCCTTTATTCCTGATTTGGACAGCATTCCCGATGAAATTTGGCAAGAAGCGGTATTTATTCTGCTCAGCTTTCCCGGCAATCCCATTTCGACAACGGTGGATCTGGCTTATATGGAGAAATTAATTACGCTGGCCCGCAAATGGAACGTGCTGGTCATTCACGACCTGGCTTATTCGGAAATGGGTTTTGACGGGTATAAGCCGGTTAGTATACTGCAGGTGCCGGGGGCCTTGGATACCGCGGTTGAATTCCATTCCTTCTCCAAAAGCTTCAACATGGCCGGCTGCCGTATCGGCTTTATGACTGGCAACCGCGAGGCGGTACATGCGCTGCGGGAGCTTAAGAGCAATGTGGATTATGGCGTATTTGACCCGATCCAGGAGGCAGCCGTGGCTGCGCTGGAGCTGGCGATGAAAGCCGGATCGGATGGGGGCGTCGCCCCGGTGTATGAACGGCGCCGGGATGTGTTCATTGCGGAGTTAGCCCGGCAAGGCTGGGCAGTTCCGAAACCCAAAGCGACAATGTTTATCTGGGCGCCGCTGCCTGAAGCTTACACTGCCGGACAGGAAGAAGGAAGATCTCGCAGCTTCGCACGTGACCTTTTATTGAAAACAGGGGTAGCAGTTATTCCTGGAGATGCTTTCGGGGAACAAGGGGACGGATTTGTCCGGATTGCGCTGGTAGAAGAAGAAAGGCGGCTCTTGGAAGCCGCCCGGAGAATAGGGGAGTATCTGCGTAGAATAGGCTAATCTTCTGGAGCGTTATTTCCATTCTTTTGGCAAGGCTACCGCAAGTAGATTGTGCTCCGTTGGAATCAGTGCCGTTCCGTTAACAATGCTGATATTTCCAAAATAGGGGGTGGAGGCTCCGCTTTTAATCATCCCCAGCAATGCTCCGGTATCGGAATGATTAATGGAGATGTACCCGTTCTCGTAAATGGCGAATACAGCCTTGCCAACCCGCTCCAGATGTTCTACCTTGCTTGCCGGATTGTCGAATGTAACGACGCTGTCGTCGGCAAGATGAACGCCGGTAATTTGAGTGCCTTTTTGAAAAAATGCCATTCCATCTGCAGGGCCAGCCAGCCATTTTCCGAAGCTTTCATAGCTTTTTGGGGCAGTGCCGGCATTCGCTCCACGTGTAAAGCGCGTTAGAATATATTCATCCTTATCCAGATTACCGTCTACTGAATAGACATAAGGTTTCTGAATAGAAGTGAAGAAATTTCCCTGTCTGGAGATGTCGTCCAGAGCTTGGTAGTTTTCCTTGTTGGTCACTTTGCCTGTCGCGGGATCCATGCTCACCAGTGTCAATAGATGGCCCGGTACAGGAGCTTTTCCATTTTCATATTCGGCCTTCGCTTGTTCCCGCAGCACAAAATGCCCATCCTGATAAGCAACCATGCTGCAGATCCCTTCGGTTCTCCAGAGCTGCTTGCCGGTAGCGGGGTCAAGGCCAAAAAATTGTCTACGAATATTATCGACTGTACTGGAAACTACGAGTACGCCCTTGTATTCTCCATGCAGGGTGCCAACGTACATGGGGATTTTTTTGTTCTCCCATAATTTCTTGCCGGTAGCCGGATGGTAGGCGGCCACGCCGCCGCTCTCATTGGCGAAATAGACTTTGCCGTTCATCAGTTGGGCTTGCCCGCCAATCTCCATAGGGCGCTCAGATACTTTTACCTTCCAGAGCAGCTTACCGGTCGAAGCGGAGACTTTTACTAGTTGTTCATTATTGTCAATGAAGAATACGGAATTATTCGTAACGATTTGCGGATGTTCGCCAGTTTTGTACGACCACCGGATTTGGCCGGAAGCAATATTTTTGGCATAAAGCGTATTTTTGGCAGAAAAATAGAGAATTCCATTCATAACCGGTTGTGTGGTGTCATACATGCCCATGCCATCCGTTGCGACTTGCCACTTCAGAGGCAGTAGGGAGTCTTTGGAGACTTTAGCAGCAGTGCTGCCTGCGGAGGCTGCGTGTGCTGTACCAGTATGGATGGCTTGCAATGAAAGGCCGATACCGGAAGACAACAGGGAAAGGGAGAGAAAGGCAGAAAGTATAGGTTTAATAGATTTAACTTGTGGCAAAGGTTTCCACTCCTTGAGATTATTCTAAAGAGTTAGACGCATGAATCGGTTTTTAGTTGCTAAAATAAGTAAGATGATATAGTTTACATAACAATTAATATGGTAACTTAAAAGTTGAATGGCTTTTTTATTTTAGAGAGAAATAGAAGGGGGGAGTAATTGATCCACACACGGTTGACGCTCACTCTTTGTAAATGTTATTCTTTAATAATACCCATTTTATGGGTCACTATTTAAGGAGCGTTTGACATGAAGTTACCTTTACACGATCGATTCATTGAGCAAGCAATTGAGCATGTGAGGCAAGATCAACGACTTATAGGTCTCCTCGCAGGCGGATCTATGATGTACGGTGAAATGGATGAGTATAGTGATCTGGATTTAATAATCGTCTACAAACCTGCTTTCCGAAGCGAGATCATGCAACAACGGCTCCTAATTGCCGAAAAGCTCGGCAACTTACTTTCTGCATTCACAGGCGAGCATGTCGGGGAACCCAGATTGCTTATTTGTTTATATGGCCCAACCCCACTTCATGTCGACCTTAAATTTGTACAACTGGAAGAGCTCGAATCCCGAATTGAGAATCCACTGATTCTATGGGAAAGAGGTTCTGATATTACAAAGATAATCAGTAAAACAAGTCCGTTTCTCCCTTCCCCTCATCCTCAATGGATTGAAGACCGCTTCTGGGTATGGGTGCATTACTGCGCTACAAAATTAGGGAGAGGCGAATTATTCGAATTAATCGATACTTTAACATTTATGCGCAATGTAGTGCTGGGCCCGTTGGTACTCATTTGCAACGGCCATCCCCCGAGAGGGGTTCGAAAGCTCGAGAAATACGCTCTCAAGGAACTGGAGGAACTAAAAGGAACAATTCCCATTCACAGCTTCGATAGTTGCTACCACGCGCTAAAAAATACAATCAAGATGTACCAACGTCTACGCCAAGTTTCGGAAATTTCACCTAGGAAGGAAGCAGAACGCGTCTCAATCGAGTTCCTTGAGGGTATATATTCAGAACAATTCCAATAGCAACTTGTTCAACTAAGGGAGAAGATAGTTTAAAACTGAGCAAAGCAGTGGGCAACAATACTTTAGAAAAGGGCCTCATAGGTAAGGACCCTGCATTCGGCAGGGTCCTTACCTATGAGCATAGAGCAAACGGGTGAAGATTTGGTACAGCAGGGAGGTGCTATAGGTTACGTTTGATTTGTTCGAAACCCTCTTTAATTGTACCAATGACGATTTTGGGCTCAGAAAATTGAGGGAAATGTCCGCTATTTGGAGCGGAGACATGTTTACTGTACCTGGACAATGAGAGCAGTTCCATTTGATGCTGCATCCGTTTTTTTTGGACGATCTCCGGGATCATGCGATTTTCTTTCCCGCCAGTGATCACATATACAGGGATGTCGGGGAACTCAGCGCCTGCCTCGATTTGTTCCACTGTTTCTTTAACATATTTGTCTTCATTAAATTTTTTATGTGGAGATAAGAAATCAAATACCGTTAACATTTTGTTAATGGTTTTTACGGCTTTACCTTGATAATCCCCAAGACTTAGATCTTTCGGGTGGCTCGATTCCAGAAACACAACACCCGCTACTTCGCTTGGGTAACGACGGGCATATAAGTTTGCATATAATCCGCCTAAGGAATGTCCAACCAGCAAGAATGGAGGCTCAAAACCAACGATTTTTAATGCTTCCCGTAATGTTTCAACAATCGTTAGCCCAACTTGGGGTTCCCGCGGCTTATCACTGCCTGCAACGCCGAAACGGTTATAGGAAAAAACAGAGCAGAACTCTGAAATTTCCGGCAGGATCTTCATCCAACCTTCTATAGGCCCAGAACCGCCGTTGATTAATACAACATTAGGTTTGTGGTTCCCGCTTATATTGTATTGCAGCTTCCCACGTGATGTATTCAGATATAACAACTCTAGAGCCAACATGTCTCACCTCAACCTTGTAATCTCAGCATTATGGAGTAATACGATGGTGTTAGAGACTGGTTTCGTAGGGTTTGGCTTTGCTGCTTTGCTAAAGAAATTTAATAACAATTACAAGTTAACATAATATAAAGTATGTGAACCAAATGTTTGCCTCAGGATCAAAAAACAGGCCAGCACCGGACAATATCCAATGCAGGCCTGTTTTCTATAAGAGGTAAATGTCAAACCAACTATTGACGGAGCCAGCTGGTAGCAAGCAGCAATGCTCCTTTTTTGGCGTTGGTTTCAGCCAGGGCATTCAGCATCACAAAGTCATGAATAATCCCCTGGAACCGGACCGCGGTCACAGAGACTCCGGCTTCACGCAGTTTATTGGCATAGGCTTCACCTTCATCCCGGAGGACATCGGCTTCGGCGGTTATAATCAAAGCTTCGGGTAAGCCGCTAAGCTGCTCCAGACTGGCCCGCAGCGGGGAGGCAGTGATCTGGGCGCGCTCTTCCTCGCTGGTGGTATATTGGTCCCAGAACCATTTCATCCCGGTCCGCTGCAGGAAGTAGCCTTCTGCAAAAAGATGGTAGGATTCGGTATCAAAAGAAGCGTCCGTTACCGGATAGAACAATAGCTGCTTGGAAATCGCCGGGCCGCTCCGTTCCTTGGCCATCAGGGTAATGGCAGCAGTCATGTTGCCGCCGACACTGTCGCCAGCTACGGTTAATTTGCTTGTGTCCAAGCCATATTCAGAGCCATGCTCAGCAATCCATGTCAGCACCGCATAAATTTCTTCAAGGGCTGTAGGGTATTTGGCTTCCGGCGAGAGGCTGTATTCCGGGAATACGACTGCTGCTCCGGCACCGGTTGCCAGTTCCCGGATCAGCCGGTCATGGGTGTGGCTGTTGCCAAAAACCCAGCCCGCCCCGTGGATATACAGAATGACAGGCAGTGCTTCACCTGAAGTGTTCACCGGGCGGATAATCCGCACCCGAACCTCTCCGCCTGGTCCGCCAGGAACCGTGAGGTCCTGAAGATCCGCTTCCGGTTTGTAAATCTCACTGGACTGTACGGTGTTCACCGTTTCGCGTCCTTTTTCAGGTCCCAGGTCGGGGAGAAATGGAGGTTCGGCATTGTCGTCGGCAAATTTCCGGGCTGCCGCTTCAAGAATGATTTTATTATCTTTTGACATGGTCAATCGTCTCCTTCTATCCCATTTGGGCAGTCTCCCTTCATTCATAACCAGGTTTGCCTTTTCTGAAACGTCAGACGCTGCTGCTAATCAATGGTGTCTGGAAATTTTATTGAATGAAAAGCGAACGGTTTGGCGTGAAGGAAGTATGGAACCCGTTCGAACCAGCAGCGATAAGCTGAAGTTTCCGCCATTGGGCAAAAATAGGCAGTTGCTATTGCAGTATACCCCATTACCCTTTCCGATAAAGTACAGAGGTTCAAATTTCAAGTTCCTTTGGAGTGGGATAAAGATGAAGTGAAATTGTAAAATCAGCAGGCCGCAGCGACCTTGGGAATAAGGACGGCTGCGGCCTGCTGTTTGGTGCGTGGTGGCTATATAGATAGTCACTATGATACATACACTGCGATAAAGCTAAAGCGCTTGACGCTCAGCCTCTTGCGGATCATGGGGCGCTAGCTCAGGACGAAGGTGTTTGATGTTGCCTCTGGTATACACAATCAGGAAAAAGAGGGCGGCAATGACCAGCGGATAGCCAATGGCCCAGCCGGTAAAAGGAAACACAGCCGCTGTTGCGGTGAAGGAAATCCAGCTGATTATAACGCCCAGCCGGTTGCCTTTCAGGAGCCTGATTCCTGCCGCGCAGCCCCCGATATATGTCAAAATGAAGGTGGCATTGGGAAACTGGATCAAGGTGGTAATCGACAGCAAGCCGCTTCCGTAAAGAAACAGCACAGCGGCAAAACACAGCAGCAGGAAGCCGATGGCACCTGTCGGTGTCTGATAGCGGCTGGACAAGCGGCCCATCCATTTGGGGGCGTAGCCCTGCCGGGATAGGGCGAACGCTACCCGTGAAGCCGCTCCGGTATATGCGATAATGGTCGCGGTGCAGATGAAGAGTCCGGTCAGTCCGGCAATGAAGCCGCCCCAGGAGCCCAGCGGCTGGCTGATGATCCAGATGAGGGAGGAATCTGCTCCGCCCCGCAGATAGCTCTGGGTACCGACGGTGGCAAGAGCGGACAGAAAGTACAAGACACCTACAATAATGGCAGCGATGGTGACGCCCCGGACTGCAGCCCGCTGCGGGTCTTTGAACTCTTCAGACAGGTGGGACACGGCTTCCCAGCCGATAAAACACCAAAACAATATTGCCGCCGCCTGGCCGACGCTCATCCAGCCGTGCGGAGCGAAAGGCGTGAAGTGCGCACTTTCCATCCGGGGAAGCGCGGCGGCGAAGGAGAATACCAATACGGCGACGATGGCGATTACCACAGCTATCTGTACCTTCCCGGCTACCTGCATTCCAATCCAGTTCGTAACCAGACCAATTCCCAGCATGGCTGCAGCCATGGCAATTCTGGCGCTGTCGCCCCAGCCCATAGCTGCGGTCATGTAGCCGGCACCGGTTAATGCGGCGACGGGACCGCCAATCGGTACTGACATCAGGAAGAACCAGCCGACCAGGGCTCCGGCCTTCGGGCCAAAAGCCAGCGTGACGAAGTGGGAGACGCCTCCCGCATTCGGAAACCGGGCGGAGAGAAGACCCATCGACAGAGCCAGGGGAAGAATCAGGAGGGTCATGAATCCCCAGGCGAGCAGGGAGGCCGGACCGGCCATCTCTGCTGCAAGCCCGGGAACGATCAGCACCCCTGACCCCAGCACGGCTCCAATGTACAGGGCAATGGCCTGCGGCATTCCGATATTGCGTTGTAAAGTTTCTTTCATAGTGAACATGGCCCGCTTTCCTTGTATTTACGTATAGATTATCAGATAATAGATCCATTGGAAAAACGGAATTATCAGATGACATCCATTCAAAAAACCGATGATATAGCTTAGCAAAGGGGGAAGTCAAGTGGAATCACGCCACCTGTTCACGTTTCTAGTCGTAGTGGAAACCGGAAGCTTTACGCGTGCCGCCCAGAAGCTGGATTATGCGCAGTCCAGCATTACTGCGCAGATCCAGGCGCTTGAAGCAGAGCTGGACCAGCCGTTGTTTGACCGTATCAGCAAAAAGATCATTCTCACCGACGCCGGACGCCGTCTGCTCCCTTACGCCCAGGAAATCTCCCGGATGCATACCCTGGCTGAGGTTGCGCTGCGTTCGGATACTGAACTGTCCGGAGCACTGCGCATTGGCGCACCGGAGTCGCTGGCCGCATTCCGACTGCCGGGCATTATTAAGGAATTCCGCGGGCGCTATCCTCAGGTGCAAATTACTCTGAAGCCGGGTGTCTGCTGGGAACTTACCGAATTCGTCCGTTCCGGAGAGCTGGATCTGGTGTTTCTGCTGCAGCCGGAGACGGAGTATAAGGATCTTCACACGGAGACGCTCATTCAGGAGGCGATGGCGCTGGTTGCTCCGCTGGGCCATCCGCTTCTGGAGCTCGCTGAGGTACTGCCGCATCATCTGAAAGATGAGACCATACTCCATACCGAAACCGGCTGCACCTACCGGACCTTGTTCGAGCGCCATTTGAACAGTCACGGCGTATTCCCCGATCCGAAACTGGAATTCTGGAGCGTTGAAGCAATCAAGCAGTGCGTGACCGCCGGTCTGGGCCTGTCATTTTTACCGATGATTACGGTCCAGAGTGAGCTGGCTGAAGGCAAGCTGGCCCGGCTCCATTGGAATGACGAGTCGCAGCGGGTAGCTACCCAAATCGCTTACCACCACAAAAAGTGGAAATCGCCCGCGCTTGCAGAATTCCTGTCCACTATTCAGAAACATGCGGCAGAGTGGAGAAATGGGGCATCGTTCACTGCACAAACGAACCTGTTATCCAGTTAATTCTATGAACTTATTCTATGGTAATCGTAAAATAGACCATTATGATCCCGGGGAGGAGACAGGACATGAATGATTCAGAGCCTGACTATGAGGAAGAGCTGGAGGCTTTTGTCATCTGGATGAAGGATGCCGGATTTACCCCCTATACCCAGAAGTCCTATCTCGCCGATGTGCGGGAATTCCTGGGGAGTCTGAACGGCAAAAGCCTGGAGAACGTCAAGAAGCTGCATATCATCTCCTATCTTACCTCGGTCCGTGAGCGGGGGTCAGTGATGCTACGCGTAACCGCAAGCATGCTTCGGTCAATTGCCTGTTCAAGGCGCTGATGGAGCTGGAGCTGCTGGCCGCCAATCCTGCTGCGGGAATCAAGAAATCCAAGACCGAAAAAAACCGTGAGCCCGTCTACCTGGAGGAACATGAACTGCAGCGGTTTTTGTCTGCGGTTGAAGGCAAGTACAGAAGCAGGAATCTGGCGGTTTTTCTGCTCATGTCCTACATGGGATTGCGGGTAGGGGAGGTGCATACCCTGAACTTAAGCGATTATAATGCGGAACGCCTTACGCTCCGTGTTTTCGGAAAAGGCCGCAAATGGCGGAATATTCCGGTGCCTGCGGAGCTGGCTCCTTTTTTGGAGCAAGCCCTGTCTGAGCGGCTGGAGCCTTGGCGCAGCAAGGAGGAAGCTATGTTCATTTCGCAAAAAGGGCGCAGACTCTCCATCCGGGCCATCCAGGGGATTGCAGCTGATACCTTTGGCCGTTTCCAGGCAGAAGTTCCCGCTGCCCGCCACAGGCCATACTCCAGCCATAAGCTGCGCCATTCCTTCGCCACCATGCTGCTGCGCAAAGGGGCAGACTTGCGGACCGTGCAGGAGCTGCTGGGCCACTCGTCCATCCAGACCACTACCGTGTATACGCATATCACTAACCGGGAGAAGGAAGAAGCGATGGCCCGGCTGCAGATCAGCATGCCGGAGTAATCTTTGCATTCTATATACGGCGACCGTTCAGAGGGACCTTTAATGCGGGGACAGCATAAAGCCGGAAAGCTGTAACGGGGCAAGGACCTATTTCATTGGCAGACATGACGATTCATGTTATATTTGTTAAGTTCAGAAGCTCCGTCCTTTCAGTATGGGGGTTATTCTCCATTACTTGAAGGGCGTTTTCTTTGTTTGCCACTTTTCAGCAGCACGACAAAAAGACTATCCCCTCCCTCGATGTGAGGGGAGATAGTCTCTGTTCTTGCTGAGCTTGTCTTACAGCTCCAGCTTAGAGATTTCACTCTTCAGCTTCTCAGCCGATTTCTGGAACAGGGTTTTCTCATCTTCACTCAGCGGAAGGTCCAGCACTTCACGGACACCGGAACGGTCAACTACGCAGGGGGCACCCAGGAAAACATCGGATACTCCATTATAGTTGTTCAGCAGAGTGGAGACATTCAGCACGGCGCCTTCATTATGCAGAATGGAGACCACGATCCGGTCCAGTGCTAGTGCGATCGCATAGGAGGTTGAACCTTTGGCATCAATGATCTCGTAAGCGGCATTTTTGGTATCCTCGAAGATTTCCTTACGTTCCGCATCGTCAAACCCAAGATCGATTCCGGCAACGTTGGCGAGGCTCCATACCGGAAGCTCGGAATCTCCATGCTCGCCGATAATCTGACCGTGAATGCTGCGCGGGTCGATTTCTTTGTGGAGACCAATCAGGTAGCGGAATCTGGCGCTGTCAAGCACTGTACCCGAGCCGATAACACGTCTGCGGTCGAAACCGCTGATCTTCAAGGTGGCATAAGCCAGAATGTCCACCGGGTTGGTAGCGATCAGCAGGATCGCGTGATGGTTGTATTTCGTGATTTTTTGGATGATGTCTTTAAAAATGGAAATGTTTTTACGGAGCAGATCAATCCGGGTTTCGCCCGGTTTCTGGGAGGCGCCAGCGGTCACAATAATAATATCTGCTTCGCGGCAATCTTCATAGGTTCCTGCCCAGAGCTTCACACCACCGACAAAAGGCATGCCATGATTCATATCAAGTGCTTCACCAAGTGCTTTCTGATGATTGACGTCAATAAGTACCAGTTCCTGCATGCGTCTGCGCAGCAGCAAAGTATAGGCAGTTGTCGTACCGACAGCACCTGTGCCAATCACTACGACACGATTGGGTTTGAATGGGGGGCCATTGTTACATCTCCTCCTGAGTTTTTGAAGTTTTTGTGTCCAATCTTATCCATCATAATCGCTAAGGTTAGTGTTTTCAAGCGGTCTGCTTTTAATCCATTACCCGAAACTGGGCAAGTTAACAAGGATTTTGGAAGAAGGGAGCAAGTAATGTTTAGTATTTCCACGTTTCTTGTAATTATTGGCGCCGGGTCTTAAAAGGCCGGCCGCTTCTCAAAAGCATTATCTATTTATTCAGAAGACAGGGGAGAATTTACGAATGGATTTATTCCGCAAAAAACCTTTGACCGCTCCAGTAAGCTCCGGAGGAGACAAGCTCAGCAAGACACTTGGTGCACTGGATCTGACCTTGCTTGGTGTGGGAGCAATCATTGGTACCGGTATATTTGTAATGACGGGAGTAGCAGCTGCAGAGCATGCAGGACCAGCCCTGGTGCTCTCTTTTGTGCTGGCAGGTATAGCCTGCGTGCTGTCGGCGCTGTGCTATTCCGAATTTGCTTCCACACTACCGGTGTCCGGCAGTGCGTATGCTTACAGCTATGTGGCTTTTGGCGAACTGTTAGCCTGGATGCTGGGCTGGGATCTCGTGCTGGAATACGGGGTGGCTGCAGCTGCAGTGAGCAGCGGGTGGTCTGGTTATTTCCAGGGCCTGCTCGAAGGCTTTGGCTTGCATTTGCCCACAGCACTCTCCGGGGCGTATAATGCGGACAAAGGAACGTTTATCAACCTCCCGGCGATTATCATCATTTTGCTGATTTCCTACTTGCTGACCCGGGGGTCAAGGAAACGGCCCGTTTTAATGCCATTATGGTTGTAATCAAGCTGTCGGTCGTTATTCTTTTTATTGTCACTGGCTTTTTTTATGTGAAACCGGAAAATTGGACACCTTTTATGCCCTTCGGGTTCCATGGTGTAGTCAATGGGGCGGCTACTGTATTTTTTGCCTATATCGGATTTGATGCCCTGTCTACTGCAGCAGAAGAAGTCAAGCGCCCGCAGCGTGATCTGCCGATCGGGATTATTTCCTCCCTTGCCATCTGTACGGTGCTCTATATCGTTGTATCGCTGGTACTTACCGGGATCGTTCCTTACCAGAGCCTGAATGTCAGCGATCCGGTTTCCTTTGCGCTCCGTTTTGTGGATCAGAATATGGTCGCCGGGCTGATCTCCGTAGGAGCCATTGCTGGAATGACTACGGTTCTGCTCGTTTTGCTGTTTGGCCAGACGCGGCTCTTGTTCGCAATATCACGTGACGGGCTTTTGCCGGAAGCCTGGTCCAAGGTCAGCAGGAAGACGCATACCCCTGTGCGCAGCACCTGGCTGGTAGGCGGTATTATTGCCGTGCTCACCGGTTTTGTCCCGCTGGACCGTCTGGCCAACCTGACCAGTATCGGCACACTGTTCGCCTTTCTTGTCGTTTCGCTCGGAGTTATCATTCTCCGGTATACCCATCCGAATCTGAAACGGGGCTTCACAGTGCCTTGGGTTCCGGTTGTGCCCTTGCTGAGTGCGGCGGCCTGCGGCTATTTGATGTATAATCTGGGAGAGAGACTTGGATTGGCTTCCTGATCTGGCTGGCCATCGGTTTGCTCATTTACGGATTATATGGCTACAAGCACAGCAAGCTGAATAATAACCAATAATTAATGAAGGAAGAGGAGAGAGCTTTGTCATATAAACTTACGGGGTTCAGGGTTCTGGGGGCTATATTCACGGTATTCCTGACCCTGCTTATACTCTCGGCTTGCTCTTCATCTCCTCCGGAGCCTTCCCAGCCCCCACAGCCGACGGAAGCGCCGGAAGAGGGGCAGACCATTACGTTGATTACACCGGACGCCAAGAACGTTAACAACGAGAAAACCGCGAAATACCAGATTCAGACCCGGCTTACAGATTTCAGACTGTTAAATGATTCCATGGGGCTGGCTTGGGGCGTGACCAAAAATGAACTGCGGATCTACATGACCGAGGATAACGGCGAAACGTGGAGCAATATTTCCCCGTCAGCCAATGTTCAATTTTTGTCAAACCCTGTCTATGGAAAAGACATATTGTTCACCGATCCCAGCAATGGCTGGATTATCCGCAGCGCCTCAGGGCTTACAGAAACGGTTGTATTGCGTACAACAGATGGGGGAAGCAGCTGGAAAGTCTCTTCTTTTCCTGATGCGAACGCTATTTCTTCCATCTATTTCAACTCCCCTGAGGATGGCTGGCTGATGACTTCCTGGGATGCCAAAGCTACCAAAGAGAGCAAAGCGCTGTATGCAACAAGCGACGGTGGCGCTACATGGAGCCTGGTGATGCAAAATGAACAGTATAATCCGAATTTGCCGAATAATACGATCCCGATCTCGGGTGTCATTACAGGGATGATATTCAAGGACATCAGCCATGGCTTTGTGACTATGCAGACCGGGGCACTGCCCAAGATCTATATGACCAAGGACGGAGCGGCAACCTGGAATCCGGGTCCGGAGTTTCTTGTGAATGATCAATTAAGGGATTGTGACAAGGTGATTACTGGGGAGCCTGATTTTTTTGATAAAGGCAGGTTGAACGGCTGGATGTCCGTAGGATGCCAAAAAGACAAAGAAGGCAGTATCACCTATAATGGTTATTTCACGGCCAATGGGGGAGAGAACTGGAAATTTGTATCCTTCGGGCTGGGACCCCTGACGGGGATCAACCGCCATGTTCCCCCAACCTTCTTGAATTCCCAAGTGGGCTGGGCCCTGAAGCAGGATGTGTTATATAAGACTACCAACCAGGGCAAGACCTGGACGGCGCTTCCGGCCAGCAGTGTGCTGCGATCCAAACTTGTGGATTATCCGGAAATTGTGAAGCTGCAATTCATATCCGGTGAAGTAGGCTGGCTGCTGATCGAGAAGAAAGAAGACCGCAAGTCGATTCTGCTGCAGACCACTAACGGTGGAGTAAGCTGGCGGGTGATGTAAAACCTAAAGGGTGTGTCCGGAAAGCCGATTCAAGGTTGGACGGACACACCTTCTTTTATAAGGAATTTGGTTGTGAAATTAAAATAAAATCTTATTTAAAATTTTCTTTAAAAATGTGAAAAAAATCACATGACAAATGAATCTCCCTGTGATATATTTAACACATAGAGAACATGTTCATTTTTTCACAAACTTTCATCCCGAATAGGAGAGATTATAATGAAAACTTTCGAAACGGATTATGTAACCAGAAACCTGCTGCAACTGTGCTACAACTGTGATGATGCACATCTCTGTGAAACAGAAGAACAATGCAGAGCCTGCTGGGCAGATAATGGAATGCTGCCTGAAGAAAATGATGAAACTAAGCAATTATTAGACCTCGTACACGCTTAATAGGACTGTCGTATAGACGTTAATGAAGGCCACCCTGATCTCTGCCCCCAGAGAATAGGGTGGTTTTTTTATCAAAAGAAAACCATACGCTATGCGTATGGTTCGGGAGAGCTTTCAGCGATGTACCAAAAAAATTCCTCCCAGTGTTACAATAAATTTGGTTCGCCAACCGAATTTATCGCACAAAAGGAGGAATACAGATGTCATTTTTGATCGACATGCCAACCTAAAGTATCGGTATGGGAATCGGAAGTTTTGGTACAAAGGGTTTTACGTGGATACCGTCGGAAGAAACAAGAAAGTGATTGAAGAATATATTCGCAACCAATTGCAGGAAGATATCGTCGCGGAACAAATAACAATGGCGGAATACATCGATCCATTTACAGGAGAAGTAACCAAAGAGAATCGAAAGAAGAAGAAATAGAACCCCTTTAGGGGTAGCCGAAAAAGTAGTGCAGTTGGCGAACCATTCGATGCCCTTTTAGGGCTGGCCAGCAACAAAGGCTTTCAGCCGCAGAGCAAACCACCCGTTATACGGGTGGTTTTGATTGTCGATACTGTCCTTGGAAGGACGAAAGCCGTATCTGCTTGTGCTGTATGGAATAGACGGGGCATATACATGTACAGAAGTGCCTGTATCACTGCAGGAAGCAGGATAACATGGGAAATAAGGGGGAAAAGTCATGGGAATGGGCCCGGATTCATCTTGGATGTTTGATCTAACGGGGACGGTAATACCGATCTTTCTTGCCGTTGTTATTGGCATAATTGCTGTATCTGCGGGCCGGGGGCTGCTGCAGTGGAACCGGAACAACAAATCGCCCATCATGACCATCCCCGCACGCATCGTCAGCAAACGCAGTGAGGTCCGGCAGCAGCAGCTGCAGGATGACAGCAATAACAGCCGCACCAGCACAACCTACTATTTAACCTATGAGTCGGACCGTGGAGAGAGGATGGAATTCAAAGTGGACGGCAATGAGTATGGCATGAGCGCTGAAGGGGACCGAGGAGTTCTTACGTATCAGGGCACAAGGTACCACGGTTTTCGGAGGCAGCCTCACTACTCAACGGCAGAATAGATTAAATGTATACGTTGTTCATATTATATTTTGTATTTTCTACAATCCCCTTGTTTCCCGTTAGTGGAGCAAGGGGATTTTTGTATGATGTGAAAGCTGAACGCAGTTGGTGAATGCTGGCGGGATGACATGTAACATCATTTGCGATCACTAATCAGATGTTAAACGGGATGATCCGGAAATTGGGCGTGGACTGTCACCTCTTGGGCGAATGCACATACAATACAGCGAGCAGTTGAGAAGATGTTGGTTAAGGAGGAGAAAGCGTGGCCGTAATTAAAGCAAACACGGAAGATGTAAGGACGCTTGCACGGCTGATGCGGGCCGAAGCCGAGGAAGACGGGGATTCCGGCATGCTGATGGTCGGCAATGTCGGCGTCAACCGGATACTTGGAAACTGCCTGGACTTCAGAAACATCCGCAATGTCAACGACATGGTATTTCAAAGTCCGGGCGGGTTCGAAGCCCCGCAGAAGGGCTATTTCTACCAGCGTGCCAGGGAATCCGACATTCGCCTTGCCAGACGCGCCATCGCGGGTGAAAGAACAAGGCCGGCGTCCAATGCGCTCTGGTTCTTCAGGCCGGTCGGAGAGTGTCCGGCCACTTGGTACGACCAGCAAAATACCGGAAGGTACAAAGCGCATTGCTTCTTTGCCCCAGCTAGTGGGGAATGTCCAGCAGTATACTAGATCTTTAGGGGTGACAGATGCGGGTGCAGCCCAAAAAGTCTGGCGGCCCGCTTCAACAGCCCACTGCAGTCCTTCTCCGGTCAGAATCTCTCAGCGACCTTTAGCTTGGAAACCAGTCACATTGCCTAAGGCTGACAACAGCCTGCATACTAATTATCAGGAGGTTTTTAACAGATGATCGCTCAACCTTACCGCCCCGTAACCTATACGATCGGCAGCAACCCTTCAGGTGCAATGAACAACATGAACAACATGAACAACATGAACAACGTAAACAGCTTGAGTAATATGAATAATATGAACGCCATGCACAGCATGAGCCCTATGGGTATGGGCAGCATGAGCCCTACGGGTATGGGCAGTATGAGCCCTACGGGTATGGGCAGTATGAGTCCTATGGGTATGGGCAATATGGGTACCATGGGGGGAACGCCTCCCCAAGTCAGCAGCGGCAGCCCAATGACTCCAACAGGCGGCGTCGTAACGACTACCGCTCCAGTATTTGAACAATCATACATCGAAAACATTTTTCGGCTGAATCTTGGCAAAGTCGGCACCTTTTACTTCACATACGAGAACAACAAAGATTGGAATGCCAAGGTCTACACAGGTGTGCTGGAAGCTGCGGGCCGCGACCACTTAATTATCAGCGACAAGGCCACCGGACAACGCATTGTGCTGTTGATGGTGAACTTCGATTATGCCACCTTCGATGAACCCCTTGTTTATCAATACCCAGGCACCATTGGCAATCCGCCGACAACACGAAACTGTCGGTAATAGCTGTTATAGATTCGCCGGATTAGTCAGGATTCATCATCCAAATGTATCTGGCATTGGACAATCAACTTGAAGCATATGGGTTATATAAAAAACCTTTAAAAGGCGGATGATATAACCCATGCTTCATAATCAGGAATTTAAAGTTTACATTATTACCACCGGAGATATTATGCGGTTCTTTGTTGTAGAGATCATAATCGGGACAATGACATACTCTCTGGCTATGAAGATTTTTCATAATGTGATCCTGGCAAGTGCAGGCGGATGGATTGGCACAGAAACAATAAAACGACTGAACGCCGCTGTGAAAATTTTGCTGAAATAGAATCGCAGGCGCCAAAAAACCGCCGCCCTGGCAGGCGGCTTTTTTGGTTGCCGGGGAGCGTCATTTAATAGGATTGCCGTTAACAATTGATTCGAAATCCGCCTAAAGTTGACGAAGAGGGTGCATTCGATTTAACCTTATTACACAGGAATAGACAGAAAAAAGCTTCCTTTTCTCTCTAAAGTTTATTCGCCAAAAACAAAGATCATATTTTTACGCTTGTTCGCATCTGTTTTTATGTGCAAAGAAATATTATAATAATGTGTATATTTATATTCGTGATTTCAGTCAGGAGATGAAAGCATTGGGAAATTGATATGGAAAGGAACAGCTGCTGCACAAGCCGACATTTTGAACAAACGAAGGAGGTGGGCCTATCCGCCTGAATCGTGGAGACGGTGGATAGGAGTATAAATTGAGCGACCCTTTACCCGGTATATTACATGTAGGTCTTATTATTTTGCTGGTGCTGTTGAATGGCTTTTTTGTTTCGGTTGAATATGCGATGGTAAAAGTACGAAGCGGCCGCATAGATTCCCTGATAGAGGAAGGCAGTAAACGAGCAGTGGCAGCAGGTAATATCGTACACAATCTGGACGGATATCTGTCCGCCTGCCAGCTGGGCATCACCCTTGCTTCACTGGCACTTGGCTGGCTGGGGGAACCGGCTGTCGCAACGATTGTGGGGCCGATTGTAACAAGCCTAGGATTTGGCGAAACCTCGGTTTATGTAATTTCGCTAATTATTGCGTTTATGTTCATCACCGTTCTGCATATCGTACTCGGAGAGCTTGCTCCCAAGACGATCGCTGTGAACAAAGCCGAAGCGGTACTTCTGCTAACCGCGGGTGCGATGAATGTTTTTTTCCGGATTATGTATCCGATTATCTGGATCGTAAAAGGCCTGGCCAGCGGGCTGCTGCGGGTTTTCCGCTTAGCGCCTGCCTCGGAGCTGGCTACAGCACATACGGAAGAAGAAATCCGCATCATTATGCAGGAAAGCAACAAGAGCGGACTTATCGACAACACGGAAATGACTCTGGTGGACAATATTTTTGAATTTGCCGACACCATGGCCCGTGAAATTATGATCCCGCGCACTGAAATGATCTGTCTGAACAATCATCTGACGGTTGAAGAGAACATGGAGGTTGCGTTTGAAGGGATGCGCACCCGGTATCCGGTTTGTGACGGTGACAAGGACCACATTCTCGGCTTCATTCATATCAAGGATCTGATCCGGGATAATGCGCCCAAATACAGTGAACTGATTCGTCCCATTCTTACCGTTCCAGAGTCGATACAGATTAGTGCCCTGCTTAAGGTCATGCAGCGTGCAAAGACGCAGATTGCCATTCTGATCGATGAATACGGCGGGACCTCCGGTATGGTTACACTCGAAGATATTATGGAAGAGATCGTCGGTGAGATTCAGGACGAATTCGACGAAGAGCGGCCGGGTGTAGAGAAACTGGGGGAGGACGAATTCTCCATTGATGGTCTGATGCTGATTGAAGAAATCAACGACCGGCTTGGATTGAATATGGAGACAGATGATTATGATACGATCGGCGGCTGGTTATACTCCAAGCTAGAGGTGAATCCGCCGCAAAAAGGCCAGACCGTAGAATTTGACAGCCACTTATTCGTGGTGGAAGAAACCGACAACAAACGGATATCCCGTATTAAAGTGATGAAGGTGCAGTTTTTGACTGAAGAGGCGGGAGCCTGACAATAACATAAGGATGTTTCCAGACATGGCGTCAGGTTCGGCGCTATGTCTTTTTTTATACAAAGATTACCTCAGCCGCTAGGTCGGGATTCCGGATTCGGGGCGTTTCATGGCGGGTAAATGGAGTGTATCTGGCAGCAGTAGTTCATTCAAAAAAAGAAAGGAGAGAGGCCGATGTCTGAGCACCCATTTTATATGGATTTGCTGGTCCTCTTTTCTATTGTCATAGCATGTTTATCCAGCTTCATAGCCGTGGATCTCGCGGAAAGAATGGTACGTTATAAAAGAAGTGTGTTTTTTGTCTTGTTCAGCTCCGGTGCTCTGGGAATAGGGATGTGGAGTATGCATTATATCAGCATGATCGCGATGAAGCATGAGAGCACGGCGTCCTATTATATCCCGATGTTGTTACTCTCACTGTTTGTACCCATTGCGGCTTCCTATGTGCTGCTGATGCTGTTCAATAACACACGCACGCGGAGCAGCAAGGCGGCCCTTGGGTTTGGCGGGCTGCTGTTCAGCTGCGGCCTTCTGATCATGCATTGCAGCGGGATGATGAGCGTGCGGTATACGGCGGCTTTTGAGCAAAGTACGGGTTCGATTCTGGGGTCCTTGGTACTCTCATTAGCGGTCCCTGCGATTACAGCCTCCTATCACCCTAATTGGACAGCGAAGCGTTATAATATGTTTTCCGCCAAAAAATTATTGCTTATCCTTGTACTGACTGCTGTGCTGTCGGGAACAAATTATATAGCTATGGCCGGAGCCTCATATGTAGATACGGGACCTTATATCTATGTGGGCAGGACTCCGCTCCTGAATGATTCAATGCTGGGAATGATTCTAGCCTGCACGTTCCTGCTGGTAGTGGCCGTTGTGCTGGGGCTTATGTACAAGGACCGGAAGCAGGTGCTGTTCACGGCACAATTTAATGAGCAGCGCTACACCGCTTTATTCGAGTTCAGCCCCGATATGGTAGTGTGTATCGACCCTGTGCGCAAAAAAGTGATCAGCGCCAATCCATCACTCCGGCAAACCACAGGTTACGGACAAGAGGAACTGAGTGACTATAAAAGTATATTATTCAGCACCGGGGATGAACAGGCCCTCAAAGCAGCCGTTAAACGCGCTGCGCGGGGACAGTCCGGAAAGCTGGAAATAATCGTCAAAACCAAAAGCGGAGCCAGGCTGATTTGCAGTACAACCGTTTTTCCGCTGGTGAATGACAAAGAAAATTATGTGTACATTATCGCTGAAGACATCACGGCACTGGCGGAACAACAGCAGGAGCTGCTGATCGCCAAAAATGCGGCTGAAAGCGCTGCGCGGATGAAAAGTGAATTCTTAGCGACGATGAGTCATGAAATCCGGACCCCGCTTAACGGCATTATTGGCATTAACCAACTGCTCGCTGAGGAAATCACGGCACCGGACCATCAGGAATTATTAAAGCTGCAGAATACGAGCAGTCTTGCATTGCTGAGTGTGATGAACGATGTGCTCGACATTTCCCGTCTTGAAGCCGAGAACATGCTGCTGGTAAAAGCGCCGTTCAAGCTTCCTGCACTGCTGCGGGAATGCATAAACCTGTTTGCGGTTGCGGCCGGCCACAAAGGGCTTGCATTGAACCTTGAGATCGCCCCGTCCATTCCTGAACAATTAATCGGGGACAGTGCGCGAATCCGCCAGATCCTGGTAAATCTGATTGGCAATGCAGTCAAGTTTACCCACGAGGGGGGCATAACAGTTACAATTGAGCCCTACAGCAAAGAGGGGACTTCCCTGGGACTGCTGTTCAGAGTCAGTGACACAGGAATCGGGATTGCGCCGGACAAGCTGGAGCTGTTGTTCCAGCCCTTCTCACAGGTGGATGCCTCCCATAACCGGAAGTACCAAGGGACTGGTTTGGGGCTGGCGATCTGCAAAAAGCTTGTTGAGCTAATGGATGGCAGCATCTGGACGGAAAAGGCCAGGGAAGGCGGGACGGACTTCTTTTTAAGATCCCGCTGCAGCTTATGGATACCTTCCCGCGGGAAGCGTATTCCAATGAACAGGGAGTCCGGGAGAAGCGGGAAAAGTCGGAAGTGGGTTGAACGGAGGTTTGCCAAGCGGAGAGTTTTAATTATATAATTTTAAAGAATATGATATCCTCACAACAGTCCTTCCAGGACAGAAAGGAACTCTCTTTTGGGCAAATCTAAAACAAACAATGGCACGGTTTCTGGGTTAAGTAAAGCCGAGAAACGCAGAGCTGAGCTGGAGCAGCAGAAACAGAAAACGAGAATTCTAATTATTAGTACGGTCGCAATCGTAGTGATTATTTTTGCCGGACTCTTCATGCTGGCATCGAAGGATTCCTCTTCAACGGCAGGTTCAGGCAAGGCGGTTGATTTCAATTACAGCGGGTTCCGAAGACTTGGAAAGAGGATGCACCGGTCAAAATTGTCGAGTTCGGTGATTTCAAATGCCCGGCCTGCGCCCAGTTTACAGGTGTCATCAAGCCGCAGATTGTGCAGGAGTATGTGAATCAGGATAAAGCAGCCTTCTACTTCGTAAATATGGCTTTTATCGGCCCGGATTCCGAAACGGCTTCGCTGGCGGCACTATCAGTCTACCATCAGAACAATGACGCTTTCTGGACATACTACGATGCGCTTTACGCCAATCAGGGGGATGAGAATGCAGAGTGGGCCACAGAGGACTTCCTGGTGAGCCTCGCGGAGAAGGAGAAGCTGCCTGTTGATCTGGATCTTTTACGCAAAGATATCCAGGAACGAACTTATGAAAGTGAGCTGCAAAATGATATCAGCATCGCCAAAGATACCGGTGTAACCTCTACGCCTACTGTTTTCATTAATGGACACAAAGTAGATAAGCCTTTCGACATGGAAGCTATTGACGCTCAGATTAAATCCGCTTCCGAAGCTGTGAGTGCCGAATGATGAAGATCGCTGCTTTCTGCAGACGCCACTGTCTCTATTTGGCCTGGTTTGTGTCTGTTATCGCAGTAGCGGGAAGTTTGTACCTGAGTGAGGTATTGAAGTACGAGCCCTGCAAGTTATGCTGGTTCCAGCGGATCTTTATGTACCCGCAGCTTATTCTGCTGGGCATTGCCACCTACCGGAATGACAAAAAGATCATTCCCTATGTGCTGCCCCTAAGTCTCATTGGCGGCTGCATCTCAATCTATCATTATGCGGAGCAGAAGATACCGGCACTCAGCAAGGTGCTTCCCTGCACGATTGGCGTACCCTGCAACAAGGATTATCTGAATTATTTCGGGTTTATTACGATCCCTTTACTGGCCTTGATTGCCTTTGCGCTAATCGCAATTTTGCTCTGGACCGGACGCAAAGAGGACATCTCTAACCATTCCTGAAATTTTTGACACAATTAGGGTTCAAAACCTTGAAAAAACAAGCGTTGAGAGGATAATCGCAGAGAATGAAAGATCCATATATCCCTCATCGTGGTTTTGCGTAAAATGGATCATTTTTCATTCTTTTTTCATTTTTTTCACCGCTTTACGGAAGGGCCATTGTAGACTATCATTAGACCTTGTGAGAAGTTGAATATGCGCTGAATTTTCCGGATGGAAAAACGGGGGAACCAACATTGGCCTAAGCGCCAACGGGGTGAATCGGGACGGTCCGCAAGGGCTGTAACCGTAGGGCTACCACAGCCCGAATCCGCCAGCTAACCTCGTAAGCAATGGTGGGATAGTGACGATGCGTAAGCATGCGGATCATTTCCGTATGCTTATTTTTGTGCCTGCATTTATGAAAATCCACCTATGAAAACAGCGCACGGTACTACCGTTTCAACCTAAACAAGAGAGGAACTGTTACTACAATGGTAAGCAAGGTAAAACGACTATTGATCGGGCGTCCGATGAAGTCGAACGAACTCGATCATGAAAAGTTATCCAAGGTGAAAGCACTGGCTGTCCTGTCTTCTGATGCGCTCTCGTCTGTAGCCTACGGAACGGAACAAATCCTGATTGTGCTGGTGGCCGCAGGCTTCACAGCTATCTGGTACTCATTGCCAATCGCATTAGCCGTATTGGGCCTGCTGGCTATACTGATTTTATCCTACCGTCAGACCATCTTTGCTTATCCGCAGGGCGGTGGCGCGTATATCGTAGCCAAAAGCAATCTGGGTGTTCCAACCGGACTCCTCGCCGGGGGATCTTTGCTGGTGGATTATATTTTGACCGTTGCGGTTAGTGCATCGGCGGGTACAGATGCGATCACATCCGCTTTTCCAAGTCTCCATAATCATAGCGTACTTATCGCTGTTACCGTGATTTTGCTCTTGACGATAATCAATCTGCGCGGGGTAACAGAATCTGCCTCATTCATTGCTATTCCCGTGTATCTGTTCGTGGCATCGATCTTCGTATTGATCATTGCGGGGGTATTCAAATATGCAACCGGCGGAGCACATGCCAATGTCCCTGAAATCGGGGCTGCGGTGTCGAATGTCAGTTTGTTTTTGCTGCTTAAGGCCTTCAGCTCCGGCTGTTCGGCTCTGACCGGGGTAGAGGCTGTATCGAATGCCATTCCGAACTTCAAGGCACCTGCGGAAAAAAATGCGGCCAAAACCCTGATGATGATGGGGCTTATCCTGGGGATTATGTTTACCGGAATCACGCTGCTGGCTTACTGGTATGGAATTACGCCGGATGAAAAAGCTACAGTCGTATCACAAATCGCCGAATCTACGTTTGGGCGCGGCGGTTTGTACTTTTTCATACAAGGAATCACAGCGGTTATTTTGTTCCTGGCTGCCAATACAGCTTACTCGGCGTTCCCGCTGCTGGCGTTTATGTTTGCCAAAGACAAGTATCTGCCCCATGCATTTATGGTCCGTGGGGACCGCTTGGGCTTCTCGAACGGCATTATCTTTTTGGGCGTATTATCCGCTCTGCTGGTCACGGCTTTTCACGGAAATACGGAAAGCCTGATTCCGTTATATGCGGTGGGCGTTTTCATTCCGTTTACGCTGTCCCAGCTAGGGATGATGGTGCATTGGTACAAAACCAAACCTAAAGCGTGGCAAAATAAATTTGCGGTGAACACGGTGGGGATGCTTACGACTCTGACCATTACCTTAATCTTCATTATCACCAAATTCTCCAGCGTCTGGATGGCCTTTATCTTCCTGCCGGTTGTAATGTTCGTGTTCCACAGGATTCATCACCATTACCTGAATACTGCGGATCAGCTGCGGATATGTCCGGCAACGGATAAACCCTGCATCAAGGGAAGTACAGTGGTCGTACCTGTCGCTGGTGTAACACGCGCGGTGCTGCATTCGATCAGCTATGCCAAGTCCTTAACGGATAATGTGGTGGCTGTGTATGTAGGCTTTGATGAAGAAGAGATCAACAAAATGGAGCAGAAATGGGAGGAATGGAATCCGGGCGTGCGCCTGATTGTCCTCCGTTCCCGTTACCGCAGCATTCTCCGTCCGCTGGTTAAATTCATAGATACAGTAGAGTGGAAGACTGCTTCAACCGATCATATTACTGTACTCATTCCGCAGTTTATCACTAAGCATTGGTGGCAGGCCGTCCTGCACAATCAGACCAGCTTGTTCATCCGTTCATATTTAATGAATCAAAAAGACATCGTCGTTGCAACCGTACCTTATCATTTGCATAAATAGACAGATGGCTGCCAACATGAAGGCTGTTTCCGGATTCCGGGAGCAGTCTTTTTTCATATATAAATGAATCCGTTAGCCAAAACGTGAATAGTTGCAAAAGCAAAATAATTATATTGACATAGAGAATGAGAATCAATATCATTTAATGGGGTAAGGCCAAGGCATCTAAGACCTTTGACCATTTCAGATTGTACATATACAGGAGGGGTATCCATGTATTCGTTTAAATTAAAGAGAGCAGGCCACAGGAAGCTGGCCTCAATCGGGCTTTTGACGCTGACGCTTATTTTGTCCGCCTGCGGCAATAACAACAGCGCAAATTCAACAGGGGGTGCGGCCAATGCACCCGCAGCTTCAGCGGACGCTACAACAGCACCTGCTTCAGAAGCTCCGGCAGCAACAACTGCTCCTGCGGTAGAGAAAACAGTAACTGATGCCATGGGGCACAAGGTAACCGTTCCGGCTAATCCGCAACGCGTGCTGGCTTCATACCTGGAGGATTATCTGGTAACGCTTGGGGTAACTCCGGTAGCACAATGGTCGGTAACCAACGGAGTTCAGGATTATCTGGCAGATGAATTGAAGGATGTTCCAACGATCAGCTTTGATCTTCCCCTTGAGGCTGTAATGGGCTTCGCGCCGGATTTTCATATTGTACAATCGGAATCCAGCGTGCAAAATGGCCTCTATGACCAGTTGAACAAAATCGCACCTACCTATGTGCTGGGCGATGAGATGAGCAAAGACTGGCGCAAGTCTCTGCTCAAGATCGGTGAACTGCTGAACAAGAGCGCTGAAGCTGAGCAGGCGATAGCCGCTTATGATCAAAAAGCTGCCGATGCCAAAGCAAAAATCTCCACTGTAATTGGAGATGATTCTGTTGCGATCTTGTGGCTTATTAAAAAGAACTTCTATATTGTAGACGAAACACGCAGCAGCGGGGCGGTAGTATACGGTGACCTCGGTCTAAAGCTGCCTAATCTTGTTACAGAGATTCCTTCGGCTTCCAGAGCAACCTGGAATCCGATTTCTCTTGAGAAGCTGGCCGAGCTCACTGCAGACCATATCTTCCTGGTTAACAGCGACAAGACTGAAGGTTCAGAAATTTTGAACAGTCCGATTTGGAAGGGCATTCCTGCTGTTAAGGCGGGAAATGTTCATGAATTTGCCTCCAACCACAGCTGGCTGTACAGCGGAGCGATAGCCAATTCCAAAACCATTGACGATGTCTTGAACAGTCTTGTGAAATAAGAAATCCTCATCAACTGGGTGAAACTCCCGGACATGTGGAAGGTGCAGGACGTTGTATCCCCGGATACGCGATCCCTGCACCTTTTTTAGAGAATTGAATGCTTGTGCATCATTCACAGATTTGCGATAATGAGAATGATAGTTGTTATCATTTAGATTATCAGTAATTATCCTGGTAAGGGGACGGCTTATGGTCACATCCACACACTCACAATCCCGCACTCATCCGGAAGGGGAAAAACAGCTGAAATCCCGCCCTGCTGCAGCAGTAGTTATATTGATTGCAGGACTTGGGGCTATACTGTTCGGTCTGGCGCTTTCCGTTTCGGTAGGTGCGGCGGATATTCGGCTGGCATCCGTATGGGAAGCGGTATTTCGCTTCAATCCCGAACTGCCGCAGCATCAGGTGATCCGGGAACTGAGAATTCCCCGTGCATTGGCCGGAGCGCTGGTCGGAGCTTGCTTTGCAGTCGCAGGAGCGATTATGCAGGGCATGACACGGAATCCGCTGGCGGATTCGGGACTGCTTGGCCTGAATGCAGGCGCAAGCGTTGGACTGGCATTGGCTTTTGCCTTTGCACCTTCAATGTCATTCATATATATCATGCTCTATTGCTTCATTGGAGCTGCAGCGGCTTCTCTTCTCGTCTTCGGGATTGGTTCGCTGTCGCATAGCGGACTGACTCCACTGCGGCTGACACTCGCCGGAGCTGCGGTGAGCGCCTTGCTGCTCGCCATCAGCCAGGGTGTTGCGATTCTGTTCCATCTCTCGCAGGATATCGCTTTTTGGATGGCGGGAGGGATTGGGGGGACAAGCTGGACACAGCTGCGGATCATGTTTCCTTGGGTTGCTGCAGCTCTTATAGGATCACTGATGATATCGCGTTCCATCACACTACTCAGTCTGGGACGTGACGTGGCAGCTGGTCTCGGGCAGAGAACCCGTCTGGTGCAGACTGCCGGAATCCTTATAGTAGTCGTGCTTGCCGGAGCAGCGGTATCCGCAGTGGGGCCAATTGCTTTTATCGGATTAATCATCCCACATGTTACACGATTTCTTGTCGGGGTGGATTACCGCTGGATTATTCCGTGCTCGGCAGTGCTTGGAAGCGTACTGATCATCTTTGCGGACATTGCTGCCAGAATGATCAATGCTCCTTATGAGACGCCGCTGGGTGCATTGATTGCTGTAATCGGGGTGCCGTTCTTTATCTATTTGGCCAGCAAGCGCAAGGGAGGATTGACATGAGCCGCAGCCAGCTGTCCTCCACACCGAAAAAGCGCCGGACCCGTGAAACCGCCATATTATCTCTCCTGGCAGTTCTGATCGTTGCCATGTTCATCATCAGTATGAACACCGGACTTATCCGGCTGTCGCCAACGGAAGTTATACATACTCTGCTGGGAGAAGGCAGCCAGCAACAAAAGCTGATTCTCTTTGACTTCCGTCTGCCGCGGATCGTCATTTCCTTGCTCGTTGGAGCCGGATTTGCGGTAGCAGGCTGTATTCTGCAGAGTCTGTCGCGCAATGCGCTGGCGGAGCCCTCAACCCTTGGCATTAATGCCGGAGCAGGCTTTGCTGTACTTATCTTTATTTCCTTTGTCCCGGCAACAACTGCAGCTCCAATCTTTATGCTGCCGCTGATGGCGCTGGCCGGGGCCGGTCTTACCGCAACGCTGATTTATGTTCTGGCCTTCCGCCGTGAAGACGGTCTGTCACCGACAAGACTGATTCTCATCGGGATTGCCGTTGGCGCAGGCATCTATGCGTTTCAACTGATCTTATCCTTAAGGCTGGACCCGGAAAATTATCAATTTGTTGCCACCTGGCTGGCAGGGAAGATCTGGGGCGGCGACTGGCGGTTTGTTATGGCGCTCCTGCCCTGGATCTTGATCCTGGTGCCGTTTGCCTTCTACAAGGCACGGGTTCTTAATGTCCTTAACCTGGGTGATGAGATCCCTGCGGGACTGGGGCTGCCTGTGGAGAGAGAACGGGTTCTGCTGATGGCGGCTGCAGTTGCACTAGCCGGTTCCTGTGTCGCAGTCAGCGGGGGGATCGGCTTTGTGGGACTGATCGCCCCCCATCTGGCCCGCCGTATTGTAGGACCGAGGCATCAGATTCTGCTGCCTGCCTGCGCCTTGGTCGGCGCATTGCTGCTGTTGACTGCCGATACGATTGCCCGCTGGATTCTCCAGCCTTCCGAGATTCCGACAGGAATTGTGGTAGCTATCATAGGGGCTCCGTACTTTTTATATTTGCTGGCCAGATCCAAGGCCTGATTCCCTATTGGAGCATTAGCTCCATGAAACTCAAGCACATGCTCGAAGCAAGTTTTATTACGAAGTAAATTCAGAGGAGCAAAGCTCCGTAAAACTTTTGAGGAGTGAAGATCATGTCGGAACGTTTGAATACAGAACAGTTAAGTATCGGGTATGCTGAGGCGATGATAGTCAAAGGGCTGAACCTGTCGCTTCCTACAGGAAAAATCACTGCGCTGGTCGGGGCTAACGGCTCCGGGAAATCGACCATTCTCAAGACTATGGCGCGGATCATGAAGCCCAAAAGCGGCAGCGTCATGCTCGACGGAAAGTCGATCCACAACCTGTCGACCAAGGAGGTGGCCCGGCAGCTGGCGATTTTGCCGCAGAATCCTACCGCTCCCGACGGGCTTACTGTCTCCGAGCTGGTCGGCTACGGACGTTATCCGCATCAGAAGGGTTTCGGTACACTGACTCCGGAAGACCGCAGCATTATTGCCAATGCGATTACGGTAACGGGGATGGAAGCATTCCACGACCGCCCGATTGACCGCCTGTCCGGGGGCAGCGCCAGCGGGCATGGATCGCTATGGCTCTGGCCCAGCAGACCGATATTCTGTTCTTGGACGAACCAACAACTTTTCTTGATATGGCTCACCAGCTGGAAGTTCTCCAGCTCCTGCAGAAGTTGAATCAGGAAGAAGGCCGCACAATCATTATGGTAGTGCATGATTTGAATCATGCTTCCCGGTATGCCCAGCATATGGTAGCCATTAAGTCCGGAAGCGTGATCAGCGAAGGCGCTCCTTCTGAGGTTATGACATCCGGTGTGCTGCGTGAGGTGTTCGGGATCGAAGCGGATATTGTTCCTGATCCGCGCACGGGTGTGCCGCTCTGCCTTCCTTATGAATTGGCGGCTTATTCAGCCGTCGGAATGTAAGGAGTCTGGGAAAGGTTATAATCATGAAATCAGACTCATAAAGATGATATATGCAGCAAGCTGCAGGCTCCCGTCATTGACAAGGGAGCCTGTTCGTTGTTAAAGTTGTGGTTGCCCTGGTTAAATTCCTTCTTATTTCATTGCATATAAACAACGGAGCATGATTAAATCAGCAAATCAAGGATAATTATTTTTATAGAATCAAAGGAGCAAAGAAGATGAATATCAGCAAAATATATGAGGATCTGCAGCAGTTGGTTCCAACTGGAATAGTTAAACGTGGTGAGGTGCTGGAGAGTCATGTGTTCACCCGCATCGGCGGCCGGGCCGACATCCTGGCGGCGCCTGCGACATATGAAGAGCTTCAATCTATTGTTACATATGCCCGTGTAAATGAAATTCCGTTGACCGTTCTGGGGAACGGCTCGAACGTCATTATCCGTGATGGAGGAATCCGCGGCATTGTTCTCCAGACTTCCGATTTGACTGAAATGGGACTCCGGGACAATGTGCTTTATGCGCAGTGCGGCGCAAAAATTATCGATGTCTCCAGATTTGCCTTGGAGCAGCAGCTTGCGGGTCTTGAATTCGCCTGTGGAATTCCGGGGACGGTCGGGGGGGCCTTATACATGAATGCCGGCGCATACGGCGGAGAAATCAAGGATGTGCTGGAAAGTGCGCTTGCGATCAGCAAAGCCGGGCGGATTGTGACGCTTCAAGGAGAGGAGCTGGAATGGGGCTACCGCAAAAGCGTCTTTGCCAGCAGTGAATTTATTGTTCTGGAGGCCAGATTTGCCTTACAGCCGGGTGATCCGGCGGCAATCCAAGCGGCTATGGATGATTTGACCCGTCAGCGTGAATCCAAGCAGCCACTGGAATATCCTTCATGCGGAAGTGTATTTAAGCGGCCCCCCGGAAGGTTCGCAGGGCAGCTGATCCAAGAGAGCGGGCTGCAGGGAACCCGGATCGGCGGAGCTGAAGTATCCCGTAAACACGCAGGCTTCATCGTGAACACAGATCACGCGACGGCGAAGGACTATATCGGGTTGATACAGCATGTTCAGGCTACGGTAAAGAATAAGTTCGGTGTGGAATTGGAGACGGAAGTAGAGATTATAGGCGAAGAATGACAGGACAGGACGCAGGCACACATGCCGCGTCCTGTTTTTTTATCAAAAGAAAACCATACGCTATGCGTATGGTTCGGGAGAGCTTTCAGCGATGTACCAAAAAAATTCCTCCCAGTGTTACAATAAATTTGGTTCGCCAACCGAATTTATCGCACAAAAGGAGGAATACAGATGTCATTTTTGATCGACATGCCAACCTAAAGTATCGGTATGGGAATCGGAAGTTTTGGTACAAAGGGTTTTACGTGGATACCGTCGGAAGAAACAAGAAAGTGATTGAAGAATATATTCGCAACCAATTGCAGGAAGATATCGTCGCGGAACAAATAACAATGGCGGAATACATCGATCCATTTACAGGAGAAGTAACCAAAGAGAATCGAAAGAAGAAGAAATAGAACCCCTTTAGGGGTAGCCGAAAAAGTAGTGCAGTTGGCGAACCATTCGATGCCCTTTTAGGGCTGGCCAGCAACAAAGGCTTTCAGCCGCAGAGCAAACCACCCGTTATACGGGTGGTTTTGATTGTGAGACATGTTCACTCAGGCTTTGGAGATGGAGTATTTCGCCCGCTCTGTTCGAAGTTCCACTTGCCCGTCATCGGCATTATCCAGTTGAAGCCCGCTGACAGCAATTTCATAATTCTGCTGGGGAAGAGGTACTAGCTCGCCGTCCCTGTTCAGGGTATTGCCCGTACCCCGGAGGATCAGCGCGCTGTCCAAATATTCATCAATCACATCCTCGGTGTTACGGTAATCCACGGTTTCCAGATTAAAGTGGACGGTGTCCAGGTCATTCATCTCCTGTTTCTTAATCACGATGGTTTCGCCAGCTTGGGCGGTCAGCCAATCCATAAGTTTCAATACGTTTTGATCCATTAGATGATCCCACCTTTATCAAGGAGATTATAGACATTAAGTTACCCTTTTCTTCGGAATTGAATCCATGCTGTGTTCTCTGATTTTGGATCAGCTGCGAGGGTTGTCAACCTGCCGCCGGACATGGTATAGTTCATTTCGCAAGTATAGGCATAAAGAAGAATTCTGCGCTTTGAGCCGCAGGAGAGGTTCGCAAACTCCCTCTATAAAAAACTAAGTAGAGACAAGTTTTCGAAACTCGTTCTTCTTTCCATTTCCGGCAGCAAGCCGGGGAAAAGAGAGGGGTTTTTTGTCATGTCAGAAGGCAGATTGAAAGAGGAAATGCAAGAGGTTACCCTGCTGGGGAACCAAGGCACAACGTATACATTCGGTTATGACCCGGATATTCTGGAGGTGTTTGACAACAAGCACCCCGGACGTGATTATTTTGTGAAATTCAACTGTCCGGAGTTTACCAGCCTGTGTCCCGTTACCGGTCAGCCGGATTTCGGCGCGATGTACATTTCGTATATTCCTGAACACAAGATGGTCGAGTCCAAGTCACTGAAGCTCTACCTGTTCAGCTTCCGCAATCATGGGGATTTCCACGAAGACTGTGTAAACATTATTATGAACGATCTGATCTCCTTGATGGAGCCGCGGTATATTGAGGTCTGGGGCAAATTCACCCCGCGCGGCGGCATTTCCATCGATCCTTACTGCAACTGGGGGCGTCCCGGGACCAAATATGAAGCGATGGCCGAGCACCGGCTGATCAATCATGACCTGTATCCTGAAAAAGTGGACAACCGTTAATCCCGAGGAACTGAGAGGAGACTCATGACAATGAACAACAAAGCACTTGTGGTCTTCAGCGGCGGCCAAGACAGCACAACCTGTCTGGTATGGGCATTGAAGAACTACGAAGAGGTCCAGGCAGTTACCTTCAATTACAATCAGCGGCATGCGGCTGAGATTGAAGTGGCCAAGGAAATCGCCAAAAAATTCAACGTGAAGCAGCATATCCTCGATTTGGGCCTGCTCCATCAACTGGCGCCCAACGCGCTGACCCGCGATGATATAGAGATTGCTGCCGGTGAAGGGGAGGAGCTTCCGAGCACGTTCGTAGATGGCCGGAATCTGCTGTTCCTGTCCTTTGCGGCGATTCTTGCCAAACAGCTTCAGTTCACCAATATCATTACCGGGGTATGCCAGACGGACTTCAGCGGATATCCGGACTGCCGGGATGTATTCGTGAAATCGCTGAATGTTACCCTTAATCTGTCAATGGATTATGAGTTTGTCATTCATACGCCGCTGATGTGGCTGGATAAAAAAGAAACCTGGAAGCTGGCCGACGAGCTCGGCTGCTTTGAATATATCCGTGAGCATACGCTGACCTGCTACAACGGAATTATTGGCAGCGGCTGCGGTACCTGCCCGGCTTGCCTGCTGCGCCAACGGGGCCTGGACCAGTATGAAGCGGAACGAAATGAGGTCGGTTCCTGATGCTTGGCGAGGTATCCGTATGTAAAATCTTTACCTTTGACTCGGCTCATCAACTGGTCGGACATAAAGGGAAGTGCAGCAACCTCCACGGCCATACCTATAAGCTGGAGGTGGTGTTGAAGGGCAAACCTCTGGCAGAGGAAGGCCATTCCGACGAAGGGTTTGTAGCAGATTTCAGCGATATCAAGGCAACGGTGCAAGAGAGCCTGCTGGATCATCTGGATCACGCTTTTCTGGCTATGGGCAACGAGCCTGTACTGGAAACCCTGAAGAACACTGGTTCAAAGGTTGCTCTGCTCTCGTTCCGGACAACAGTGGAGAATATGTCGGCATATATTGCCTACAAGCTGATACAGGCTTCAATGCCGCTGTATTCCGTCAAGCTGTGGGAAACGCCAACCTCCTGGGCGGAGGTGCTGGCTGCGGATATTCCTGCCGATGGTCCTGCCTACCGCCTGTATGGGGGGTGTGACTGTGAGTAAGCTGCCGGTAATAGAGATCTTCGGGCCGACGATCCAGGGTGAAGGTGCGGTAATCGGCGTCAAAACGATGTTCGTCCGCACCTACGGCTGCGATTACCGCTGCGGCTGGTGTGATTCCGCTTTTACCTGGGATGGCTCGGCGAAGGATAAGGTGCGGATGCTTGCTCCAGAGGAGATTATGGATGAGCTGACTGCGCTGGCCGGAGATAATTTTGATTGTGTGACCCTCTCTGGGGGCAACCCGGCACTGATTGGTGAGGGAATGGGCATATTGATACAGCTGCTGCATGAACGCGGCATTCAGGCAGCCATAGAAACGCAAGGCAGCAGATGGCAGGACTGGTTCTACGATGTCGATGTGCTGACAGTCAGCCCTAAGCCGCCAAGCTCCGGGATGAAGACGGATTGGAACATGCTTGACGGTATTATGGACAAGATGAAGGCGCAAGGCAGAGCGGCCCACAGCCTGAAGGTGGTCGTGTTCAACGACGAGGACTACCAGTACGCCAAAAGCATTCACCGCCGCTATCCGGGTGTACCGCTTTTTCTGCAGCCGGGCAACGAGGATGTAACGGAAGAGGGAGATATCTCGGTACGTCTCCTGGGGAAGCTGGAATGGCTGTTCAACCTGGTCATTGCCGATCCTGAAATGAATAAGGCGCGGGTGCTCCCGCAGCTGCATGCACTCATTTGGCATAATAAACGCGGAAAATAAACGGAGATAAAGAACGGGCCTTTGCGATGATGCAGAGGTTCGTTTTTTCTGGAAAAGGGGGTCACAAAAAGGAATTCTCACCCGGTGCTGATCTGGTATACTTTAGCATAGAGGAACAAGCAGTGGAACGAATTCAATATGCAAAGGAGAGATTAAGAAGTGGCTGACCATTCAACCGCATTGGTTATTATTGATGTGCAAGAGGCGATGTTCTCTTATCCTGACATGAAGCTTTATGATGAAGAGGGTGTGATGAACAGAATAATTTCACTTCTGCATAAAGCCCGAACAGCAGGTACAACTGTTGTGTATATTCAGCATACCGAGGATCAGGAATACACCAAAGGCACTTCCACCTGGGAGATCAGCAGCCGTATCACTCCGCAGGAAGGGGAGTTGGTCATCGAAAAGCCGACCTGGGACGCATTCCATCAGACAAGGCTGCATGAGGAGCTTCAGCAGCGGGGAATTACCGATCTGGTGATCTGCGGCATGCAAAGCGAGTTCTGCGTGGATTCCACTACCCGGCGCGCGTTCAGTATGGGTTACTCCAGTGTTCTGGTGGAGGATGCCAACAGCACTTTTGACAATGGGAGTCTAAGCGGCGGCCAGATTGTGAAGCATCACAACTCCGTACTCGGAGGAAGATTTGCCAAGCTGTGCAAAGCCCAAGAGGTGGAATTCTAACCTATGGAGACTGCCAAAGCTGCCATGAAGCCGGTTCACCGGTCCCGGTTAAGACAATTTGCAGGGAAGCGTTATTTTATCTGGAAAAGATACGGACAATGGCTAATGCAGCGGAACAAGAGAGCAAAGACGTATCTTGCAGCTGACCTTCAATATACCACTGCTGATCACGCCACGCCGCTCCTGCGCAGTCTACGGAATGTTGATATGCAGTTGCAGTATAACAAAATAACAAATCTGAAGCTTGCGGTCTCGAGGCTGAACGGACTTGTGATACGCCCTGGCGAGACCTTCTCTTATTGGCAAAGCATCGGCAAGCCGACCCGGCGCAAAGGATACCTGGATGGAATGGTGCTCTATTACGGAGGTTTTCGTTCCGGTACGGGAGGCGGGCTTTGCCAGTTGTCCAATCTGATCTACTGGATGACATTGCACACTCCGCTGAGTGTAACGGAACGGCACAGGCATAGCTATGATGTATTTCCGGATGAGCAGCGGACCCAGCCTTTCGGCAGCGGAGCAACCTGCGCCTATAATTATCTGGACCTGCAGCTGCTGAATCAGACGGAAGAAACGTATCAGCTTAAGCTGTGGCTGGATGATACTCACCTGCATGGGGAATGGCGCTGTGATGCACAGCCACTCTATGAGTACGAAATTTACGAGGCGGATCACAGGATCAATCTGGAGCCCTGGGGCGGCTATATCCGCAGCAACCGCATCCGGCGCAAGGTAATGACAAGTACCGGTGAGGTTCTACGCGATGAACCGGTTGCAGAAAACGTTGCGCTCATGATGTATTCCCCATTGCTAAATGGATAGTCCTGAAGGATTTGGGGGTATAACATAGTATGGCTTGAAGCAAGAAAGGCCAGCTGGGTTCATATCCCTACTTCCAAAGGAGTGTTCCACACCATGAGAGCAGTTACTTATCAGGGTAAAAGAAAAGTAGAAGTCAAAGATGTTGCCGATGCAAAGCTTGAGAAAAAGGATGACATTATTGTACGCGTTACCTCTACCGCAATATGTGGCTCGGACCTCCATATCTACAATGGAGAGATTCCCGGGATGCATGATGATTATATTATCGGACATGAGCCAATGGGGATTGTTGAGGACGTGGGACCGGAAGTCACCAAGGTGAAGAAAGGCGACCGGGTGATTATTCCTTTCAATGTAGCCTGCGGCCAGTGCTTTTTCTGCCAGCATGAGATGGAGAGCCAGTGTGATCATGCCAATGATGCGAAGGATACCGGCGGCTTTCTGGGTTATTCGGATACGTATGGCGGGTTTGCCGGCGGCCAGGCGGAGCTGCTGCGTGTACCTTATGGCAATTTTGGCCCGTTTGTCGTGCCGGAAGATGCCGAGATGGAGGATGAACAGCTGATGTTCCTCTCGGACATTGTACCGACAGCCTGGTGGGGTGTAGAGAACGCTGGGGTCAAACCCGGGGATACGGTGATTGTTCTGGGTTGCGGACCGGTTGGATTGCTGACCCAAAAGTTCGCCTGGATCAAAGGAGCGTCGCGCGTAATCGCCGTGGATCATGTCCCGTACCGGCTGCAGCATGCCAAACAGGCCAACAATGTGGAAGTTTTCAATTTTGAGACAACCAAGGATATCAAGACTCACCTGAAAGAAATTACACGCGGCGGAGCGGATGTCGTCATCGACTGTGTAGGATTGGATGCCAAAAAGACTGTAGTGGAAAAGGTGGAGACCACACTCATGCTGCAAGGCGGCTCCCTTGGGGCTTTCCGGATTGCAACCGAGGTTGTGCGCAAGTTCGGAACGATTCAGCTGGTTGGCGTGTATGGCCTCAATTATAATATGTTCCCGCTGGGCCAGTTGTTTGAGCGGAACATTACGCTGAAGATGGGACAGGCGCCCGTCATTCATTACATGCCGGCTCTATATCAAATGATCAAAGATCAGGTGTTTGACCCGACGGATATTATTACGCACCGGCTGCCGCTCAGCAGAGCGGAGCATGGATACAAGATTTTTGATGACAAGGAAGAGGATTGCATTAAGGTTGTGCTTAAACCGTAGACTAATATGAGATTGGAGTCTGAGGGCAAAAGGCAGCATGAATCTTCGCCGGTTATGCGGGTTCATGCTGTTGTTGTGTGATTGAATCAAAGCAAGAAAGGAAGCTATCCGTGAATGCTACAAAACCGCCCGTTCCTGTCCCGCTGCTGATGCTGGTTGGAATTGTGGCTATCTCGTTTTCTGCGATCTTCATTAAATGGTCGGCGGCGCCGGCTTCCGTTCAGGGGATGTACCGGCTGCTCTTCACCTCGCTGCTGATGCTGCCTTTTGCCCGTCCATACAGCGGAGCCGCCTTTGCCCTGCGCCGTAAAGAATGGATGCTGCTTGGGGCTTCAGGCGTATTGCTGGCCCTGCATTTTCTGCTGTGGATGGGCTCACTGAAATATACCTCTGTTGCCAGCTCGACCATGATAATGGCACTGGAGCCGGTATTTATTATGCTTGGAGCCTACATACTGTATAAGGATAGAAGTACCGGAGCAGCTATATTGGGTTTAGCAATCGCTATTTTTGGCGTTGTATTGATCGGATGGGGGGACATCGGTCTTTCTTCGGATAACCTGAAGGGTGACTTGCTGTCTGTTGGCGGAACCGTCGCGGTTGCCGGCCATTTGCTGATCGGACAGAAGCTTGTGGCACGTATGCCCTCGTATCTCTACAGCCTGATCGTGTTTATTACCGCGGCCGTGGTTTTTGCAATTTATAATCTGCTGGCCGGCATTCCTTTCTTCGATTATCCTCTGCGGGAGTGGGGCATCTTTGTTTTGTTGGCTGTGGTGCCAACTGTATTCGGACATATCCTGTTCAATTGGCTGCTGCAGTTTACTTCGGCCACTACCGTTTCGATGAATATCCTGGGGGAGCCTGTGGGAGCTAGCATGCTGGCCTTTTTCCTGCTGGGTGAGCAGCTGACCGGATTGCAATGGACCGGCGGGGTGCTGGTGATGGGCGGACTTGCCGTATACTTATTATCAGGACGTAAAAAAGCGGTGAAGGTTAATGAATCCCTTCAGAGCGCATCTTGAGACATGATATAAGAAAAAGGGGTTCTATTGAATGAACGAACATGAACAAGCTTCAAATGCTTCACATCCAGCTGCCCAGGCAGAAAAACAACCGGTTGTCCCATCCAGTGAAGAGCTGTGGAATGAGGATACCTATACGGCCTGGACTACCCGTTTTGGCAGTCCTGCAGAAGCGGCGGCAAAGCTTATGAAAGATCCTGCTGCCAAACTTTATCCCTTGCTGAACTATCTGGGTGAGATTCGCGGTAAAAAAATAATGAATCTCATGGGCTCGAACGGCATGAAAGCCGTGGCACTCGGGCTGTTGGGAGCAGAGGCAAGTGTGGCCGATTTCTCGGAAGCCAATGCCCGCTATGCCGGCGAACTGGCGGAAGCAGCGGGTGTTCCGCTGGCCTATACCGTGTCCGACGTGCTGAAGCTGCCGGAGGAATTGCTGAACCATACATATGATATTGTTTTTGCCGAAATGGGGATTGTGCATTACTTTACGGATTTGGCGCCTTTTATGGATACGGTATGCCAGCTGCTCACTCCCGGAGGCCGGTTCGTCTTGCGGGATTTCCATCCGGTGACGACGAAGCTGATTTCCTCGAAAGGGTCTACTGCCAAAGTCCGTAAGCATAAGGTGAGCGGCGATTATTTTGACACGGCGCTGGAAGAAAAGAAGGTATCCTATTCGAAATATCTGCCTTCTTCGGGGGGAGCAGAGGGAGCCGGCAGGCACAGTGTTGTTCACTGGCGGCGCTGGACGCTGGGTGAGATTGTGACTGCCGCAGCCGGAAGCGGCCTGGTCATCCGTGAATTAGCCGAAGAGCCGAATTTATCTTCCGATATATATGACAAAGGAATTCCCAAGACCTTCGCTTTGGTGGCGGAGACCGTGTAGCGGATTCCAAGAAGTTACCGGTATAGCCCTGGCGCTCCAGAAGAGCGGACCCAGGCGCTGTACCGGTTTTTTGTACTATTCTTCTTCGGCAGGAGCGGCAGCCAGCTCTACAAAAGCCTGCTGCAGAGGGGTCAAGGGATGATCCTTCCGCCAAGCCAGCACGAATTCGCCATGATCCGGCTGGACACCCGGTAGTGGCAGATAACGCAAGCTCCCTGTAGCGGCCTCGGCTTTGATTCCCGCCTTTGAGAACAGCCCGACACCGCTGCCTTCGCGGATCATTCGTTTGATGGCCTCCGGCGAATTCAGCACCGCATGCCCCCACACCCTGACCCCGTTCAGCTGGGCCCACTCATCAGCGATACCGCGCAGGAACGAGGCGGGCTCATGCTGTATCCATGGCTCCAGCACAAGCAGCTCCGCCGATAAATTCTTGATCTCTCCGAATGAATGCCCTGGGGCGAACACCAGAACAGCTTCATTGCGGGCGAAGCTTCGCGTCTCAAAAGAACTGTCCTGCCCCTCTGTACTGTGCAGAACCGCCAGTTGAATTTCCCGGCTCCGCAGCCGCTCGCGAATCGCAGTCTCGGGCTGCACAGTCAGTGAAATATCGAGATCCGGATATTGACGGACGAATTGCGAAACCGTTTTGGGCAAAAGATATGTACCAGGCACATATCCTGCTTCCACCTGCAGGTGACCGGAAGCGAGAGTGGAATACTGCTTCATGCTGCGCTCTGCGTCAGCCGTTAACGCGACAATTCTGGCTGCATATTGGTAAAGCGTGCGTCCGGCATCGGTCAGCAGCACCCGTCCGCTCCGGTATTGAAAGAGTGGGGTGCCCAGCTCACTTTCCAGGCTTTTCATATGAAAAGATACCGTAGGCTGTTTCAATCCCATCTCGGCGGCGACATCGGTGACTTTTTTATATTTTTCAATCAGTACTACAATCTGAAGTTTAACAATATTCATGATGAACCCCCGGTAATGATAGCGTTTTATTAGTTTTGTAATTCATATTATAGATTATATCTATGAGAATATTCAATTTCTATTATGTTTTTTATCCTTCGTTTTACATACTTAAGACTTTTCCCTGACGAACGGGCTCTAGAATAAGAAATGTCAGATGTGACACGGACACCGTCTGATGCTTCCAAAGGTGAGTTTTGTACGAAGAGATTACATGTAGCAGACACTCACAAAACATAGCATTGCTAAGCAGGGATAGCATACAGCTGTCACTACAGCACATGTTATACAAAACACTCAGGAGGAGACAAAAAAATGCAATTTAGAAAAACGTGGGTCATGGCTTTGGCATTAACAAGTGTAGTAGCACTTTCGGCATGCGGCAGCAGCAACGGAGGAAACAATGCAGCAACCAATAATGGGGGAACTAACGCAACCGCCACAACCGCACCAACAGAAACAAGCAGCGGCGCAGATTTGAGCGGATCTATTCTGGCTTCAGGCTCCACAGCACTTCAGCCGCTGGTTGAGCAGGTAGCTGAGAAATTCATGGAAACCAACAAAGATGTAGACATTCAGGTGCAAGGCGGAGGCAGCGGTACGGGTCTGACTCAGGTCGCCGAAAAGCAAGTGGATATCGGGAACTCCGATGTGTTTGCTGAAGAAAAGCTGAAGGATGCTGATGCGGAAAAAGCGAAAGCTCTCGTTGACCACCAGGTAGCGGTTGTAGCGATTGCAGCAGTTTCTCATCCGGATGCAGGTGTGGATTCTTTGACCAAACAACAGCTTGTCGACATCTTCACCGGCAAAGTAACGAACTGGAAAGAGGTTGGCGGTAAGGACCAAAAAATCCAGATCATCAACCGTCCAAGCAGCTCCGGCACACGTGCTACCTTTGAAGGCTTTGCGCTCGGAACCAAGACAGAAGATCTTCAAGGTTCGATCCAGGAGGACTCCTCCGGTACAGTTAAGAAAATGATCGGCGAAACTCCGGGAGCTATTGGTTATCTGGCATTGTCTTACTTGGACGATTCAGTTAAAACACTGAAATATGACGGCGTTGAACCTTCCGTTGATAACGTAATCTCCGGCAAATATCCGGTATGGGCATACGAGCATATGTACACTAACGGCGAGCCGAATGAAATTGTAAAAGCATTCCTCGATTATATCATGACCCCTGAAGTGCAAACAGGCGATGTAGTGGAACTGGGATACATCCCGGCTTCGCAAATGCAGGTTTCCCGTGATGTGGCAGGAACGGTTACTAAGAAGTAATCGAATACACACATTAAAAGGTAACATCCATTAGAACTTCATGTGAACAGAGGCGGATTTCTTCTGCCTCTCTTTTCACTTTAGAAAGAGGGAGCAGCTTGAGGGTAGAACCAAAGAAAAACAAGATCGAAAAACATCATCTGGAAGATTTTGTAGGGCGGGCTTATATGTCCTTTTGTGTACTGCTGTTAATCGTAATTATTGTTTCAATGGTGTATTTTGTAGCTTCCAAGGGTATTTCTACTTTCACCAGCGGAGATGTCAAAATCACGGAATTCCTGTTCGGCACCAAATGGTCGCCTGAAGGGGACGCGCCTTCATATGGAGCATTCCCGTTCATCGCCGGTTCCTTCCTGGTTACGCTGATTGCGGCATTGATTGCAAGTCCGCTAAGCATCTGTGCCGCATTGTTCATGACTGAGATTGTCCCAGGCTGGGGCAAAAAGCTGCTGCAGCCGGTCATTGAGCTGCTGTCGGGCATTCCGTCCGTCGTATATGGCTTCGTGGGCTTAAGCGTCATCGTTCCTTTTCTGCGTAATACGTTCCCTGGTCAGGGCATCGGGGTTGCTGCAGGCGCGCTTGTCCTGTCGGTTATGATCCTGCCGACGATTACAAGCGTGGCTGCAGACGCGCTGGCTTCATTGCCGCAAAACCTGAAAGAATCTTCTTTTGCGCTCGGTGCCACCCGCTGGCAGACGATTGCCCGCGTGATTCTCCCGACTACATTCCCGGCGATTATGACGGGGGTGGTACTGGGGATGGCCCGTGCGTTCGGTGAAGCCCTTGCTGTACAAATGGTGATCGGGAATGCGCCTTTCGTACCGAAATCGCTCTTTGAATCTGCTTCGACCCTGACCAGTGTAATTACACTGAGCATGGGCAACACCACGATGGGCTCACCGCAAAATAACGCGCTGTGGAGTATGGCGCTGGTTCTTATGCTGATGACATTTGTCTTTGTCCTCCTCGTAAGAATGCTTGAAAGGAGAAATAAAATTTGAAGCCGAGAACCGCAGACAAAATTGCCACAGCGCTTATCGTATTTTTTGCATTGCTCATAGTAGCCATCCTGATCGGACTGCTTGGATACATTCTCGTTCGTGGCCTGAACCACATCAGCTGGGATTTCTTAACCTCGGCACCTCAAAAGATCCGCGCAGGAGGGGGCGTAGGACCGCAGCTGTTCAATTCCATCTACCTGCTGGTGCTGACACTGATCATTACCGTCCCGCTTGGCCTTGGCGCCGGAATCTTCATGGCGGAATATGCCCGCCCCGGCAAGCTGACCAACTTCATCCGTCTAATCGTGGAGGTATTGTCTTCTTTTCCTTCGATCGTTGTCGGCTTGTTCGGTCTCTTGCTGATCGTTAACACGTTTGACCTTGGTTTCTCCCTGGTCTCCGGCGCATTGGCGCTGACCTTCTTCAACCTGCCGCTAATGGTTCGAATTACGGAGCAGGCCTTCCGTACAGTTCCCAAGCAACAGAAGGAGGCAGGTTTTGCCCTTGGGTTATCCAAGTGGAAGATCGTAACCAATGTGCTGTTTCCGGTCGCACTGCCGACCATTATCACCGGAACCATCCTGTCGGCGGGGCGTGTCTTTGGTGAAGCGGCAGCGCTGATGTTCACCGCAGGTATGAGCAGTCCGCGTCTGGATTTCTCCAATTGGAATCCGTCCAGCCCGACTTCACCGCTCAATCCTTTCCGTCCGGCCGAAACGCTGGCTGTGCACATTTGGAAGATCAACAGTGAAGGCCTGGCCCCGGATGCCGCACAGATTGCAGCCGGAGCTTCGGCTGTACTCGTCATTACGGTGCTTATATTCAATCTGGCGGCGCGTTACTTCGGCCGCGTAATTTACCGCAAGCTTACAGCTTCCAAAAGAATGAGCTAAAAGCAAGTATACGATGGACTATTAGGAGGAGTACAATATGGGTATAGCGGAACCGGTGGTGCGGGAATCCTTTCAAACGGAGGATTTGAGCATATTTTACGGGACATATGAGGCAGTTAAGGGGATTAGCCTTCCCTTTGCACAGAATACAGTTACAGCACTGATCGGCCCTTCAGGCTGCGGCAAATCGACCTTTCTCCGCTCGTTGAACCGGATGAACGATGAAATCTCCGGATCGACAACGAAGGGAAGCATCTGGATCGACGGTGTGGACATCAATGCTCCCGGCACGGATGTCATCAAGCTTCGTCAAAAAATCGGCATGGTCTGGCAGAAGCCCAATCCGTTTTATAAGTCGATTTACGACAATATCGCGTTTGGTCCCAAATATCACGGCATCAAAGGCAAAGCGGCTTTGGATGAAATCGTGGAGAGCAGTCTGCGCCGCGCCGCGCTGTGGGACGAAGTTAAGGACCGGCTGAAGGATTCGGCGCTCGCCTTGTCCGGCGGGCAGCAGCAGCGTCTCTGCATTGCCCGTGCCTTGTCGGTTAATCCGCAGATTCTTCTGCTGGACGAACCCGCTTCTGCGCTCGACCCGGTATCTACCGGCAAAGTGGAAGAATTGATTAAGGAGCTGAAGGAGGAACTGCGGATCGTTATTGTGACGCACAATATGCAGCAGGCCGCGCGGATCTCTGATTTTACAGCTTACTTCTATCTGGGTTCACTTGTGGAGTATGACAAAACAGAAAAGGTATTCAGCAATCCCGAGAATCAAATGACCCAAGAATATATTATGGGCCGCTTCGGCTGATTACAGGATTTATCAGAAACAGGTAAAGCTCCTACATGGTAAGGAGCTTTACCTGTTTTTTATATTGTATGGGAAATTATACAGTGTAAAAAAATGTGGATATATTGGAAGCCTCACAGGATATAAGCGATGCAGAAGGATGGGGCTCCATCCGGGGACTGAAGCGGACCGAGGAGCCCTTATTTTGCCAAAAACCTTACTTTTTCAGCAGTTACGGACTTAGGAGCCGTTATTTCGTTCGATGTAGCCTGAAATAAAGGGGAAAGGGACAAATAAAGGCATCTCAGTCCGTATAACTTACTGAACCGTCTGAATCGGCAAAATAAAGGCTCTCCTGTCCGCGACGGCTGGCGGATAATACAATGATCCGTCTTCAGTATGCCCCCGTTGATTTTGAAGTAGTTGGGAATCCCTGCGGCCATAAGCCTCGGGTTGCTATTCCCGTCAGGGTGGTTGGACGAATTTGTAACGAGCAACGGCAGAAATACCGTTGTTGGGGCGGTGAAGGCCGAGTTCTGAGGGGGTAGCCGGTCTAGATATCCTAATTCCAGCCAGCATTCGCTTACCGGCGTCTTCGTCAGGCGGTGATAGTTGGAAAAAGGGAACTTATTTTTCCGAAAATCAAGAAATCCTGAGAGTGAAGTGGAAAAAGTAAACCTAATCACCCATGGCCTGGCGGCCACCGTCGGTCATGAAAATCAGGTGAAGTCAGAGTGTATATTTGGTAAAATTGTGCCGTGGATCAGAGGTCGATTCAATATTGGTGAAACATCCCGAAACCTAATCTGACCCACTGCAACGACGAGGATCGCCGAGTGTTGCCACGAGCACGTGTATAAAATTTTATCTCTTTAGGTTGCATGATCCACGCATACTTTTGGCTTGGAGGTAGGGAATATGGATGCCATTCGTGAACGTTGTGCCGGGTTGGATATTCATCAGGAGACAGTGGTGGTTTGTCTGCTGAGTGGCCCCCTGGAGAAGAGACCCAGGTCGGTGACCGAGACGTTTGGAACCACAACCCGTGAGCTTTTGAGATTACAGGAGTGGCTGGAGCAGCAGGGATGTACCGAGATTGCCATGGAAAGTACAGGGGTCTTTTGGAAACCCGTATGGAACATTCTGGAGAGCACCTGTACGATCACGCTGGCCAACCCGCATCGTATCCGCAATATGCCCGGGAAGAAGACTGACGTCAAGGATGCCGAGTGGATCGCCAAGCTCCACCGTTGTGGCTTGATTGAGGGAAGCTTTGTCCCGGACGAGCCCATCCGCGATTTGCGTGACCTTACCCGGTATCTGCGCAAACTTAAGCAAAACGCGACGCAAGAAAAGAACCGGATTCACAAAATTCTACAAGATGCCAACATTAAACTGACCACGTATGTCTCCGATCTTTTTGGCGTTTCCGGGCGTGCGCTACTGGACTCGATGGTGAATGGCGAAGTGCTGGATGTGCATGAGATCCGCAAGCTGGTTCATACCCGGCTGAAGATGAAGGTGCCTTCCCTTGTGGAGGCATTGAACGGCCGACTGCGCCTGCATCACCGGAAGATGATCCGGCGTCATTTGGAACATTTGCAGTATCTGGAGAGTGAAATCCAGACGTTGGAAGCTGAAATTGAGGAACTGGTGCAGCCATACATGAAGGAAATTGAACTGCTGGATACCGTTCCAGGCGTGAGCACCGATGCGGCGGCGAGCATCGTGGCGGAACTGGGTACCGACATGTCTCCTTTTCCAAGCGAAGCCCACCTGGCCTCTTGGGTGGGGGTGTGTCCAGCCAACCATGAGAGTGCCGGTAAAAAAAAAGTAAAAAGAACAAACGCGGGAACCGAGGTCTGAAAGCCGTACTCGTCCAGTGTGCTTGGGCGGCGAGTAAGTCCAAGAATAACCGGCTTTCCGCCATGTACAGTCGGATCGTGAAACGGGCAGGAAAACAGAAAGCCATCATCGCATTAGCCCATGCGATGATCCGAATCATGTATGTGATGCTTCGGGATAAAGTCCCCTATACAGAGCTCGGGACGGAATATCTGAACACCCCAGAGCAGACCGCAAACTACCTGATTAAAAAACTTCAAAAGCTAGGCTACCAAGTGGAACTGACGCCTACCACATGATAACCACTTTTTAAAAAAATGAAGTTCCGATTTAGGGAATCTTTAAAGCGAAACTCACTTTCGAGCTGTGAAGCGGAAAAGTTATTTTCGTATAAATTTTGAACGGGATGTAATCATGGAGATTTGGGGATATGCAGGGATCCTGGTCCCACAGGAAGAGCCCCGGAAGGGGCGCGGTGGGGGTGGCGATTATAACTCCGTTGCCAACTGATTATTTCTGTTTCAACAAGCTGAGTATTGTCTCGATCACCAGCTCCGGCTGGTCATGAATTATCATATGGCCGCTTTTTTCGGCAATAGTGAGCTTACTGTCAGTAGAGAGCTGCAGCATGCTGCGCTGTCCGGCCTGCCAAATTGCTTCAAGCTGCTTGCCGCCCGCTTCGGAGAATCCGAATGAAGCATAGTCCTGCGGAAGCCCCCGGGCAATGATGCGTACCGGAAGAGCGCCGAAGTTTTGCCCGCGGATCGCATCCTCGGTGGAGCTGGCCAAGTTTCCTTCTTGCTCCTTGGCGGCAAAATAGCTTGGTGTAGAAATGACGTTAATGAATTTGCCCCGGTCTTCCTTCGCTACCATACCTTCCAGCAGGCTGTCCTGGAACAACCGCATAACTCCAGAGCGCTTCAGAATGGTGAGGATGGCAGCGGATGGATTCCCGGCGAATTTCTCTGCCTTCAGAATGGCTGCCGTCTCCCGTTCATCATTCTCCGGTCTGGCATCAACCAGTACTAGACCCATGACGTCATCCCTGTAAGTCTGAGTAAAGAGACGGGCATACATTCCGCCCAGGGAGTGGCCTACAACCAGATAAGGGCCGGGTAATCCTTCGTTCATAAGTGCGTTATGCAGCTCACGGACGATATTAGCGCCGGTGCGTTCGCTAGGGGATGACTCGCTCCAGGCATAACCAGCCCGGTCATAACTGACCACAGTAGCGGACTTAGCCAGCTGATCAGGGATATCTCTCCAAGATAAGCTGGTCTCACCGCTTCCCGATTCGAGAATGATGGTGGGACTCCCGGCACCCTGTTTATGGATATGCAGTTTGAAGCCCCCTGCATCTACCAGTTTTCCTGGCGGTGGATATTGCTTTTTGGCGGCATTTGAGGCTATAGCTTCGTACAGAAATCCTGATCCAATAAGGAGGATTATGGCTGACAAAACAATTAGCAGCAGCTTTTTCCATTTTCGTTTTGATGATTTTTTCTCAGATTTGACTTGGTTCATGATACAGCATGTCTCCTTTATTTAATACAAGTGTATTATATAAAATGTATGATAACACGTTATGATTGGAAAGAGTAGTACTTAAAATAACAATGAATCCAATATATGGATTATTATCGCGAGGCGGGAATAACAATCCTTAAAAATCTTAAGTTGAATAGGGAATACTTGAAAAACTAATGTGATTAGTTTATATTAAAACTAATGATATTAGTTTTGGAGGGATCCCTATGAGATTGATACAAGAAGGCCATTTGCTGCAGCTTACCTGGATGCCAAGATTATTTCCCGTAAATTGTTACCTCGTTGAAGAAAAAGACGGACTGACATTGATCGATGCGGCTATGTCATTCAGTGTGCAAGGAATTCTGAATACGGCGGCCAAGCTGAATAAGCCCATTAACCGCATTATACTGACACATGCCCATGGTGATCATGTCGGAGCGCTGGATGAACTGAAGCAGCGGCTTCCTTCAGCCCAGGTATACATTTCGGAACGGGATGCGGCATTGCTTCGAGGGGATCTTTCCCTGAGAGAGGGCGAGCCGCAGACACCCATTAAAGGCAGTGTGCCAACCAAAATCACCACTGTACCGGATATCCTGCTGCAGGAAGGCGATACGGTAGGCTCCTTAACAGCGATCGCTACGCCAGGGCATACACCGGGTTCGATGTCTTTTCTGGATGAGCGTACAGGAGCGCTAATTGCCGGAGATGCTTTGCAGACTTTCCGTAGAACAGCTGTCGCGGGGACTGTAGTGCCGTTTTTTCCTTTCCCCGCTATGGCTACCTGGAATAAGGCCAGTGCCTTGGAAAGTGCGGTTAAGCTTCTCAAGCTGTCACCGAAGGTGCTTGCTGTGGGACATGGCAATCTGCTGCATGCCCCAATTGAACACATGAAATACGCGATAGAGCAAGCCGGACAGCTTCAGAAGAAAGCGGGGAATTGAAAATGTCGCCACGAGCAGGGTTGGACACACACACATTAGTGCTGGCAGCTGCAGAAATTGCCGATGAGCAAGGCATTGAAGAAGTAACCCTGGCTGCGCTCGCAGCCAGACTAGGCGTCCGCTCACCGTCGTTATATAATCACATTAATGGTCTTCAGGGGCTGCGCTCGTTGCTTGCCGTACACGGTCTTGAGCTGCTGAATGCAGCAATAGCCGCCGCCTCGGAGGGGCTGAAGGGAGATGCAGCAATACATGCCATGGGACAGGCCTATGTGGATTTTGCCAGGAAACATCCGGGGCTGTATGAAACTACGCTGCGGGCACCGGAGGAAGGCAATTCAGAGCTAGTGAGGGCAAGCGAACAGGTGCTGTCCTCAATTATTAGGCTGTTGTCGTGTTATGAGCTGGATGCAGAAGGTGAATTGCATGCGGTCCGGGGTCTGCGCAGCTTGCTGCACGGATTCGCTGCCTTGGAGAATAAGGGGGGGTTCGGGATGCCTTTGGATACGAATATCAGCTTGAACTGGCTGATCAGCACCTTCATTGCCGGCATCCGCAGCATGAGTTCAAGCACCTGAACTGGGCAGTAGAGGATCAAGAATATAAACCGCAGGAGGGAAAGTTGATGAGCAGCATGGAAGAGCACGGGATGGTAACGACTTATGAAGAAATGAAAGAGGTGATTGACCAATTGGGCATTGTCCCGCTGGCTGCACTGATACCTGGGCATCCGTCTGTGAACGGATTGACCAAAGCCGAGAACTGGCATACCGATACAGAGCTTGACCCCTGGGCCTGGCGTGCCCGGTTTCCCGGTGAAGGTCTGGCTGCGTACGGGAAATTTATCCGCAAAAAAGCGGTCCTGGTCGCCAGAGAATGGTTCCCGGCTTATGCGGCTGCTGCGGGCAGTTCACAATCCTTGGAGGAACGCTACGATAGTGGACTCTGCAGCAGAGAAGCACTAACCTTGCTTCAGATCATCCGTGATAATCAAGGCATTGAGACACGTGAACTACGTAAGCTGGCTGACATGAAGGCGAAGGAGAAGAAAACTGCTTTTGACAATGCGGTAACGGAACTGCAAGGCACTCTGGATATTGTGATCTCAGGAGTGAAGGAACGCCATAATGCCGAGGGAGAGAAAAACGGCTGGAACAGCACCTCATTTGAAACCGCCGGCCACTGGATGGCAGAGAATCATATTCCGGAATTTAAGGGAACGAGAGATGAGGCCGTGGCGTGGCTGCGCAACCGGATGGAAGGGAAATGGAATCCTGCGTCTGTAAGCTGGCTGGGCAAAGTTTTATCCTGGTAAGCTGCACCGGTTTTGCCATCCCCAATAAGACGGAATAACGAATAAACGGCTGAACCGTACCCGTAAGAGTAGGCGTCAGCCGTAAGCGCTTTCGAGAGTATATATCATTGAATGAGCCTCTTACAACATGGGGGCCAGGTAGGCAATCAGAAAATACAGAAATCCGAACAGCAGCATGATATAGGCCGTATACTTGATGGCATTGGAAGCGGCGATGCTGGAGTCGGTAGGGGCATCGGTTTCTTTACGATCCGGTTTAACTGTGTCCAGGTCGTGGGAGAATGATTCTTTCATCGGAATAACCTCCTTGTAAATAGAATCCTTAACTGTATTGTGACATATTTGTGAATGAAATTCAACAATATTGTGAATTAATTATGAACAAATCTTCAAATTTGGGCTATTAATTTACAGAATTATAGCTATATAGCCAAAAAAACACCCTGAGACGCTCTTTTTTAAGAGAATCTATAGGGTGTTTAGTGTATTAATGCAATTTGTCAAGCTATCAAGATGGTAAAAGTTAAGCCCAGTTTCCGTTGCGGAAAATAGGTTCGGCTAGGCCTTCATCCGTAATCCCGTCGATATTCATATCCGCGGAGCCCATCATGAAATCCACGTGGGTCAGGCTTTGATTCATCCCGTGCTCGGCAAGCTGTTCTTTGGTCATCGCCGTACCTTGCTCCAGAGTGAAAGCGTAAGCTGCTCCCAGAGCCAGGTGACAGGAAGCATTCTCATCATAAAGAGTAGTGAAGTACAGAATGCCGCTTTCCGAGATCGGAGAGTGGTAGGGAACGAGGGCGACTTCCCCAAAATAAGCAGAACCTTCGTCCATCGCCAGCAGAGATGCTAGCGCATCCTGGCCCACTTCTGCAGTGAAATCCGTAACTTTCCCATTCTCCAGGGTAAGGGTGAAACGGTCAATGATGTTGCCGCTATAGCTTAGCGGTTTCGTGCTGCTCACTGTACCGTTTGCACCTGTCTTAAGCGGTGCCGTGAAGACCTCTTCGGTTGGGATATTAGCCAGAAAAGGTACTCCGCGTCCGTTCACAGCCCCCGCTTGACACCAAATATGGCCTTCCGGCAGCTCAAGCATGAGATCAGTGCCTGGTGCGGTATAGTGGAGCTTGCGGTATTTTTTCGCATTCAAAATATCACAGCGCTGCTTCAGACCGGCCAGGTGGAGGCTCCAGGCTTCAACCGGATTCTCCTGGTCTGCTCTGACAGCCTTGAAGATGGCATCCCACAGCAGTTCTACCTGCTGTTCTGGCGGAGTGTCCGGGAATACCTTGGCCGCCCACACAGGCGAGGGGTAGGCTACCAGGCTCCAACTGACATGGTTGCCCATCAGCAGTTCCCGGTATGGCATCATAGCTTGACCGGCTGTGCGCTGATTATCGGCAATACGTACGGGATCGATCCCGTTCAGCAGATCCGGATTAGTCGAAATGACCGACAGGAAGGCTGCTCCGTTTTTAGCCAGGTCCTCCAGCTCGTCGGCTTGCCATTTTGGCGGTTCGAGGAAGCTTTCGGACGGCGCCAGCTCGTAACGTGTGCGGGTGACAAGTTCATCCGTATAATTCACCTTAACCAGCTTTGCACCGGCTTCATAGGCTTTGCGTACTACCAGCCGCACCAGTTCTGCCGAAGCTATATCAGCGTTGACCACAAGGGTCTGTCCAGGCTGAATATTAATTCCGATTTTGACCGTCAGCAGTGCGTAATTCTCCAGCTTTTGCTTAAAACTCAGCATAGTACCACTCCTCTTAATATCTCTGTCCAGCCTGCTTTAGAACGCCCAGTTCCCCTTCAGGAATACAGGCTCTCTGGTGCCGTCAGCGGTGATACCGTAAATGTCCATCTCCGCTGAGCCGATCATAAAATCGACGTGGGTAACGCTTGTGTTCAGGCCATGGGCAATCAGTTCTTCCTTATTCATTTCTTTACCGCCTTCAAGACAGAAGGCATATGCTGTGCCAATGGCCAGATGGTTGGAGGCATTCTCATCAAACAAAGTATTGAAATACAGGATATTGGATTCCGAAATTGGAGATTTATGCGGGACAAGCGCCACTTCGCCGAGATATTTTGCACCTTCATCCAGCCCGATGAGATATTCCAGCGCCTCCTGGCCCTGTTCGGCTGCTACACTAACGATCCGGCCTTGTTCAAAAGTAATGGAGAAGCCGTCAATAATGTTCCCGCCGTAGCTAAGCGGCTTCGTGGCTCTGACCGTTCCGTTGACACCGGTTTTGAGTGGGGCAGTGAACACTTCTTCAGTTGGCATATTGGCGACAAAAGAATGGCCCTTGGCATTGATGCTGTCGCCTTGCGCCCACAAGTGTCCTTCAGGCAGCTCGATGCTAAGATCAGTACCGGGTGCTATGTAATGGAGGCTTTTATATTTCTTGGCGTTCAGGACATTGGCTTTTTGTTCAAGGGTATCCAAATGTTCCTGCCAGGCGGCTACAGGATCTTCGCGGTCCAAGCGTACGGTGTGGAAAATCGCTTCCCAAAGCTTGTCTATGCGTTCATCTGCCGGAACATCCGGGAATACCTTATCTGCCCAAGCCTGCGACGGAATGGCAACAATGCTCCAGCTGACTTTATCGGACATTTCCAGTTCACGGAATTTGGTCAAAGCTTCTCCGCGGGTTTTCTGGTAGTTCGCTATCCGCTCGGGATCGATGCCTTTGAGCGCGTCCGGGTCCTCGGCGATAACATGAAGGAAAGCTGCGCCATTCTCGGCGAACTCGGTTATTTCACCCGCAAACCAGGTAGGCGGCTTCGTGAACACTTCCGGCGCGGCATGCTCAAATTGCTGGCGGGTAATGAATTCGTCGCTCCAGTTGACCTTAACCTGGCTCGCGCCGATGGCATAGGCCTTGGCGGTAATGAGCCGCACAAATTCTGCAGCGGAAATAGGCGCGCTCACGATCAGGGTCTGTCCGGGTTGAACATTAACTCCGATTTGAACCGCCAAATCCGCATATTTACTAAGCTGTGCTTGCAGTTGGGGCATTAGAATTCCTCCATTTCAATTGATTTATTAAATTATTAACCGCCGGATGAAAAAAGTCAATTGGCTTGCCTACAGGTAGGGAAATGCTCATATCTCATGATATACTAAGAAATAGCCAGGATATGATGAAGGGAAGGACAGAACATGAACGTAGAAATTATAAAAGCAGAAATGAAACGCGAAGAGGATAGAAGCTTTATCGGGAGAACGGTTTTTACCCTTGAAAATCATAACTCCCCCTATGAAATCACATTTTTCAGCAAACGCGGTACGGAATGGGATTACAGCCTGAGTTTTGCCGGCGAGCCGGGGAGTGAGGAGCAGTTCCTGGAAACCGATTCGCTGCTGGAAAATGATGACGATGTCTACAATCTGCTGCTGGATGCTGCATTGGATACCCAAGAGCTTACGGAAGAGGTTGAGGAAGAGTAGAAAGATAAATGCGACCGTTTTTGGCAGGGATGCCGGAAAAGGGTCGCATTTTTGCTGTGAATATTTGTTACAGGAGTAGGGTGAAGCCGTTTTCCTCTTGTATCAGCCTATAGTAATGTTGCCTTCAGGATAGCGGTAAAGCTCTTTGCTGTTCTTCGGCTTGAGCGCGTAGGCCAGGGTCAGCGGCCCGGTACGGCCGACGAACATCAGGATAATCACAAGTACCTTGCCTATTGTGGTTAGATTAGGTGTCAACCCCATTGTGATGCCTGAGGTGCCGAAGGCAGAGACTGCTTCGAAGAGCACGGTGAGAAAATCGGCGCTTTCGGTGACCGACAGCAGCATCGTCGCGGACACCACAAGCATCAGCGAGAGCAGGGTCAGGGTTATCGCCCGGTACACATTTTCTTTGGAAATCCGGTGGCGGAACATGACGATGTCCTCCTTGCCCCGGATTTTGGTGTAGGCGGTAACGACCAGGATGGCGAAAGTGGTGATCTTGATTCCCCCTCCGGTTGAACCGGGAGCAGCGCCGATGAACATAAGCAGGATCATGAGGAACTGGGTTGATTCGCGCAGAAGCGGGATCTCAATGGTTGTAACACCGCCGGAGCGCGGGGTGATCGCTTGCAGGAAAGACGCCATGACTTTGCCTCCGGCATGCAGCGGCTTCAGGGTAGAATTCAGTTCAAGCCAGAAAAAGACCGCAGCCCCGCCCAGAATCAGAACGGCAGATGTTGAAAGCACGACTTTGGAATGCAGGGTTAAGCGTTTGCGTTTGGGATAGTCAATCAGATCCGACAATACAATAAAACCGATTCCGCCAAGGAAAATCAGCAGCATGGAAGTAATATTTACAATCGGGTCTTCGGCATACCGTGTGAGGCCGCTGAAGGGACCGTGTATATCTCCAAAAAGGTCAAAACCTGCATTGTTGAAGATCGAAATGCTATGAAATAGTCCGTAATACACCGCTTTGCCGAAAGACATATCCAAAGTGAATCTGGCGGCAAGGAGGATGGCTCCGCTGAGCTGGATGACCAGCGAATAAATAAGCACCCGCTGTATCAGCCGGACAATACCCTGCATCGAATTCTGGTTCATGGATTCCTGCAGCAGCAGCCGTTCCTTGAGTGAGATCCGCTTATTGAGCACAAGTGTAATCAAAGTAGCCATTGTAACGAAACCCAGACCGCCGAATTGAAACAATACCAGCAGCACGATCTGTCCGAATACAGTAAGCTGAGTTCCTGTATCTATGACTGCAAGCCCAGTCACACAGGTGGCTGAAGTCGCCATGAACAAAGCATCAATAAAAGAGATTCTCGCTCCGGTGGAAGCAGCAGGAAGGCATAAAAGAATCGTTCCGGCTGCAATCAGCACCATGAACCCCAAAGATAGTATTTTGGGTGGTGTCAGTTTTTGATGCGCGAAGGGTACAATAGCCAATTCTCATTCTCCTGACGTCTGAAGATAATCTGACAAGATTATACCATATCTTTTGATCTGTCCAATAAATAGGGAGGGAATTGACATATTTTATCGAAATGGTAAAGAGGCTCGATTATTTACAAGATATATAGAGGAGGCATACTGGCTGTGACAAGTCCGATTCTGAATCAGATTGGCGCTGTTTTTATTCCGGTTAGTGATATTGAAAGGTCGAAAAACTGGTATTGCCGTTTGCTGGGGCTTCCCCTTGACGGTGAGGTGCTGTTCGGACATCTATACGTGATTCCGATGCAAGGACCCGGCATTGTGCTGGACAGCAGAATTTTCACAGCGGCGGCTGTACTGAAGGTTCCGTCTTTCCATCTGAACACTGAGGATATTGATGCCGCCTATGATTTTGTCAAAGAATCCGGAGCGGAGCTGCTGACCGATATTGAGCATGACCACTGGTTCAACTTCAAGGACCCGGATGGGAATGTATTGATGATCTGCCGGTGTTAGACGATGTGGAAATTAATTAATGGAATTAACAATGTTATATAATTAATAACGTTAATAATGGCAGATTATTAATTGCATTAATTATAATAACGGGAGGGGTTTATTCAAAATTCAATGAGAAGTAGTCCCGGAGGGTGCCCCCTCCATTAGACATATTGAACAGGTAACATGAAGCAGGAGGATTAGCAATGAAAGTAACAATAAGGGAACTGGTGCCGGAGGACGCTGCTGACCTGCTCAGTCTGCAGTACCGCCTGGACGAAGAATCTGCGTTTATGTTGCTGGAGTCGGGTGAACGCCAGACAGGAATCAAGCAGGCAGAGGAAATGATCCGGAGCTTTGCGAGTGCCGAAAATTCCATGCTGATCGGAGCCGCAGCCAGCGGCCGATTAGCCGGGTTCCTCTCGGTCAGGGGCGGAAGTGCAAGGCGCAACAGGCATAGTGCGTATATTGTCACCGGCATCCTAAAGGAATTCCAGGGAATGGGGCTTGGCAGCGCTTTGTTCAAGGAATTGGAGAAATGGGCCAAAGAAACGGGGATCATTCGTCTGGAGCTTACTGTTATGGTCCATAATGACCGTGCTTTGGCGTTGTACACCAAAAACGGCTTTGAAATTGAAGGAACCAAGATCAAATCATTGATGGTCGAAGGCAAATGGGTAGATGAGTATTATATGAGCAGAATTTTCCCAGGCGAACCTGAGGTTATGTAATTCAAAAACAAAAGGCGCTCCAAATGCGGAGCGCCTTTTGTTCTATATATACGATTATTCCGGCAACGATTTCGAATCTTCAGATCCGGGCTGTGCAAGTTCAAACTCCACTCTGCGGATGCGGTGGCGGTTCATTTCGCGGACGGTAAGGGTCACATTTTCATGGGTTATACTTTTACCGATAGCGGGTTCTTCCAGATGACTGTACAGCCATCCACCGATTGTGGTCACTTCATCATCATGCAGATCAAAGCCTGTCAGCTCCTTGACTTCCAGGACGGAGACATTCCCGTCGAATAAATAATGGGAATCACTCAGCTTCTCGATATTGCGGCGTTCGTCTCCGTCAAACTCATCGCGGATTTCACCGACAATCTCTTCAAGGATGTCCTCGATGGTAATCAGGCCGGAGGTTCCGCCGTATTCATCAAGCAGCAGGGCGATATGCACACGCTCTTTCTGCATCCGTGTCAGCAGTGTTTTGACCGGAGTGACTTCGGATACAGTGAGGAGCGGCAGAATCAGGCTTTTGAAATCGAAATCCGGATTGTTGTCATATTGCAAATACAGCTGTTTGGTATTAATCATTCCGATAATATTGTCTTTACTGCCATCGGCAACCGGGAAGCGGGTGTACTGCTCCTTACGGATGATTTCCAGATTTTCTTTCAGAGAATGGTTGGTGAACAGGCATACCATATCCGTCCGCGGCACCATAATCTCCTTAGCCAGCATTTCATCAAAGGTGAAGATACGGTTCACATAGCCATATTCGGCTTTGTTGATTTTACCGCTCTCATAGCTCTCGGAGAGAATCAGGCGGATCTCATCTTCGCTGTGCGCATCTCCGTGCTCGCTTGCCGGCTTCATCCCGAACATGCGGACCAGCAGATTAGCGGAACCGTTCATCAGCCAAATCAGAGGGTACAAAATTTTGTAGAACCAAATAATCAGCGGTGAGGTAATCTGACCAATTTTCTCCGGAATATTGATAGCGGCCGTCTTCGGGGCAAGTTCACCGACTACGACATGCAGGAATGTGGCAATAATGAATGCCAAGGCAAAAGCAATAGGCTCACTCACACTGTGGCTGATATTCCCAAGGTCGAACAATGGAATCAGGAGCTGCTCAAAAGCCGGCTCCGCCAAGGCTCCAATCCCCAGTGCTGTAATGGTGATCCCCAGCTGGCAGGCAGACAAATAGCCGTCAAGGTTGGCTGCAACCCTTTGAACCGCCAGGGCGTTTTTTTTGCCCTCAAGCACCATCTGGCTAATCTGGCTGCCTCTCAGCCGTACCAATGCAAATTCCGTCGCTACAAAAAATGCGGTTAAAATGATCAAAATTGCCACAAGCGTCAAACTAAGTCCTATACCCATATAATCTTTACCATCCCTCTCATCGTTAAAATAGGTTATACTCATATTATGAGTTCACATGAACTCATTGTACGAACTTTTCAATAGAAAATCAAATGGCGAAGGGGTGCCATATATGGAAGCTTTTACACTCAGCCGGATCGAAATGTCCGAACTGCTGCTGTCCCTGAACAGTACTATTGAACGAAAGCCGCTGCATATCCTGCAGGATGCATGGTCAAAATTTCATTATGAAGAGGTGGAAAAGGGTGCTTCTCTCCCGGCTTTTCTGTCCACGGAGATTCCACCCATTCTGCAAAAGCTGATAAAAGGAAGCCCTGTAAAGGGGTTGTCGCTTGGAGAAATCGCCACCCTGGGCCACCTGATTGAGTATTCTACACTTTCTGCCACTTCTATGCAGAATTGGGTAAAACGCGACTTCAAAGAATATCTGGGCTCCCCCCGAGAAGGGAAAAAATATTCCGTCAATCAGGCTGCGCTTTTATTTATGATCGATGATCTGAAGGCTGCCCTCGATTTCGAGAGTATCCGCCAGCTGTTCCGGCTGCTCTTCCTGGCACCGGAGCGGGACGATGATGATCTAGTCGAACCCGCCCAGCTGTATCACGCATATGCAGAGTTGTTCGAAGAGATCAAGAGCAGTCCTGTGATGCCGGTTCAAGGACTCGCAGACCTCAGCGCACAGCAGATGTATTCATCAAGAGCTGATAAGGTGCTAAAGGTTTCGCTCGAAAATATGATGCAGCGTTTGAACCATCTGACCAGGTCCCAGCGGCATGCCGTGCGGAATATGCTGATGATTGCCGCCATCTCGGTACAGACCTGTTATTTCCAGGCTTTGGCCCGCCAATATTGCAATGCGGCGTTATTCCTTGATTTTTGAACCCCGCGACCATAAAATGTGTAAGTAAAACAGGCAATATAAACCAGGTTGGACAGCCGGAGTTAGGGAAGAGGTGCTTGATGTATGAATGATATTTCGCTGCTGCGGAATCCGAAGCAAAGAAAGCTGCTGTTCAGTGCAGGGCTTAGCTGGATGTTCGACGCGATGGATGTGGGAATGATTTCTTTTGTGGTAGCGGCGCTTGCCAAGGAATGGGGCCTCGGACCGGAAAGAATCGGATATTTGACCAGTATCAACTCCATAGGCATGGCTGTGGGCGCGGCGGCTGCAGGTATTCTGGCCGACCGTTTCGGCCGCAAATCGGTGCTGCTGTGGACGCTCCTGATCTTCTCGCTCGCCAGCGGATTATCGGCTTTTGCCGCCGGGTATGCCATGCTGTGTGTCCTGCGCTTTGTCGCCGGGTTCGGGCTTGGGGAGAGCTTCCCGTGGCCTCAACGCTGGTCTCGGAGAGCATGCCTGTCAAGGAAAGAGGCCGGGCGGTCGTGCTGCTGGAAAGCTTTTGGGCGGTCGGCTGGATCGCCTCGGCATTAATTGCTTATTTTGTGATTCCGGATTACGGCTGGAGAGTAGCGTTTGCTATCGGTGCGGTTCCTGCCCTGTATGCACTGTACCTGCGGCGGGCGATCGATGACTCTCCGAGATTCGCAGAAATCCGGAAGAAAGCGCCTGTGCCTTTGCGGAGCCGTATTGCCACGGTCTGGTCCGGGGAATACCGCCGGTCGACAATCATGCTCTGGATTTTGTGGTTTACGGTCGTTTTTTCTTATTACGGCATGTTTCTATGGCTGCCTACAGTAATGGTGATCAAAGGCTTCAGTCTTGTCAAAAGCTTTGAATACGTGCTGATCATGACGCTGGCACAACTCCCGGGCTACTTCACCGCCGCTTATTTCATTGAGAAATTCGGCCGCAAGTTTGTGCTGGTAATTTATCTGCTGCTCACAGCCGCCAGCGCTGCCTGGTTCGGGAACTCCACGACGGAGGGCATGCTGATGGCTGCCGGAATCTGCCTGTCGTTCTTCAATCTTGGGGCATGGGGCGGTATGTACGCTTATACACCGGAGCTGTATCCCACAGCTATCCGTTCAACGGGAGCCGGTCTTGCGACTTCTTTTGGCCGGATTGGCGGGATTATCGCACCTACGCTGGTAGGGGTCATGGTAGGCAACGCGGTAGGGATCGGCACGATATTCATGCTGTTTTTTGTGACGATTATTATCGGGGCTTTAGCCGTGCTGTTCTTAGGCAAAGAGACGAAAGGGCTTGAACTGGGTTAGAGATCATTCTCCACTTGAGGCTTGATGTTGGTCAGGCAAGAATGCTAATATTAGTAGTAGATTATAGACAGCGTTATTTCATACCGGAAGAACACAAACGGTTCCTTCACTTCTGTGAACAGGACCGTTTTTTCGTAAGATTGTAATCGGGGTGAGAGACTTGAGCAGAGACGGAAAAGAGCCGCATTTTACAGAGCTGGTGTGGGAGAGCACGGAGCAGAATCTGCCGATTCCTCCGCGTGCTTCGGCTGACCTCAAGGTTCCCAAGCCCCCGGCAGCCGCACCGAAGAAAAAAGCTCCTGAAGAAGCCACTGTACAGCTTCAGTTATGGGATATGGAGGAAACGCAGGAGCCGGTAACGACAACGGAGAGCGAGTTCGTGGTCCGGGCCAGGGAGTTAGTGGATCACAAAGAGACGGCATCGCTGTTTGTTCCTTTCAAAAGTTACTGGCCCACCTATGGTCACATGACCGGGGCGCAGAGCAGATGGTATTTCTTTTGGCGGGATGAGGTCAGACAGGGCAGATATCCAAAAACGGATCTGTCTTATATCTTTCTGCATGTCTATGAGCTGATCAACGGTGTAGGGTGGGACGAGCCTCAGGATGGATACCGGCAGCTGAATCTGTTATGGGAGGCCTACCGGGATCAATATAAAAGACTGGATCAATATCTGGGCGGCTGGATTGCGGATTTCTCCTTTGTCCATCATCTGGACGTTCCGCTGTCGGGGATTGTCGCCCGTTCACGCGGTCTTGCCGGTGATCTGGCTGAGCTTGAGCTGATGCGCTGCCTGACCGCTGCACCGGAGCAGCTGACTTTTGAAGTGCTGACCGTGATGTCGGATTACGATATCAGCAAGTCCAAATTCTATACCGGTGAAGGCAAAACGGCGGCGGAACGCTATATCCCGCAGGTAGTGGCGCTGATTGACGCTTATGTGGCCCGCAAGCACGGGTCCAATCTGATCGGCATGTTTCCCCCGGGTCCGGCGGTGGTCCGGGAGCGTTACCTGTTCCGCAGTGCGGTGTATGACATCTCATTGTATGGCTACTCCGTGCTAGTGCCTGTGGTGCGGATCAGCAAATCTCCTCCGCTGCGCAGTCTGATCACCCGCCTTTTCCGGCTGACCGAGAACAAGCTGCGGGAGCTGATGGGCTACCGGGGCAGATTGAAGGATATTAAGGTTGATGCAGATATGGAAGATTTGATCACCAGGTTCCTGCAGCGCGAATTCCGCAAAGCGGAGCAGCTGGAAAAGGGGCCGGCGGTTGTCATTGATGCTAAAAAGCTTGAACAGCTCCAGAACGATTCCGACATTGTGAGGACGCTGCTTACGGTTGAAGAAACCGGGGAAATAGAGGGACCGCCTGCCGGGGCAGAGGCTGACGGGGATAGCATGGGACGGACGCATATACCGGCGGCAGATGAGCCTGGTACGCAAGTTCAGCACGCTGATCCGGCGGGAGCTGAAGACGATGCAGCACCGTCAGCCGAGGTTGGGCATGAAGCTGTGAAGCTGTCTGCCGGTTCCGAAGCGGCTTCATTTGTGGAAGCAAGCGGCGTTGTGGCGGAGGCTCAGCAGGATTCCGGCAATAGCGCTGCTGCGCTATGGGATTCATTTGCAAATGCGTTGACTCCACTGGAGTGGGAGGCGGTTCATGCGCTGGCGGAAGGCAGGGGAATGGCAGCGGTACAGCATTTGGCTTCAGCAGGCGGAACAATGGCAGAGCTGTTATTCGACGGGATTAATGAGACTGCCATGAATCTGCTAGGTGATCTGCTTATAGATGAAGAAGAGTTGAACGGGGAATTTATGCCGATGCTGCAATACTTGGGTGGGGTGAATGATCGATGAGTGAGCTTAAAATACCAAAACGGATGACGACCGCGCTCGTGAACTCTCTGACTGCGGGAGTAGTGCCGCGTATTGGCCTGGAGCATATCGCGGTTGGCCGCAGGCCCGAGGTCGAGTCCATACTCCGGGATATGGAGAACATCGCGGAAGGCGGAGCTGCCTTCAAGCTGATCACCGGCAAATTCGGCAGCGGCAAAAGCTTCCTGCTGCAGATTATCCGCAACTATGCCATGGACCGGGATTTTGTGGTCGCGGATGCCGACCTGTCCCCGGAACGGCGGCTGGTTGGAACCAAAGGGCAGGGCCTGGCCACCTACCGGGAGCTGATGAGCCATCTCTCCACGCGCACACGCCCGGACGGCGGAGCGCTGGAGATGATCCTCCAGAAATGGATCATCAGTCTTCAGCAAGCCGTAATGCAGGAGAAAGGCTGCGGCCCTGACGATCCGCAGCTTGGACAAGAGGTGGAGCAGGGGATCTATTCGGTAGCTTCCGAAATGCGCGGGCTTGTGCACGGATTTGATTTTGCCAAGGTGCTGGCAACATACTGGAACGGCCACAAGCTTGCCGATGACGGGCTGAAGCAGGATGCCCTGCGCTGGCTGCGCGGGGAGTTCGCTACCCGCACCGAAGCGCGCAAGGCGCTGGGGTAGGGGTCATCATCGACGATGATAACTGGTACGATTATATGAAGCTATGGGCAGAGTTCATAGGGAGCATCGGCTATAAAGGGCTGCTGCTGTTTATTGATGAAGGCGTGAACCTGTATAAGATCACCAACAGCATCTCACGCCAGAGCAACTATGAGAAGCTGCTGACCATGTTCAATGATACGATGCAAGGCAAGGCGGAGCGGCTGGGGATCTTTATCGGCGGGACACCGCAGTTTGTCGAAGACAACCGGCGCGGTCTGTTCAGCTATGAAGCCCTGCGTTCACGGCTCGTCGCCGGTCGTTACGGCGGGACGGGGCTGAATAATTTTACCGGGCCGATTATAGCCCTGGAGATGCTCTCCCATGAGGAAATACTGGTGCTGCTGCAAAAGCTGCGGGATATCCATGCCCTTCATTACGGGTATGAAGCCAAACTGACACAGGAGCAGCTGGTGCATTTCATGGAGGAAGCTGTAGGCCGGCTGGGTGCAGATGAGCTGCTCACCGCGCGTGAGGTCGTGCGGGATTTCATGGACCTGCTGCACACCCTGCATCAGCATCCGGATATGTCGTTCGAGAAGCTTGTAGGCGAGCGGACGGCCAAGCCTGCCGAGGCAGAGACGAACGAGCTGGACGGATTCCTGGCGGAGTTTGATCTATGAGCAGCAATCCGTTTTACAGGCTGGCACCGTTTATCAAAGAGTTTATCTATAAGAACCGCTGGGAGACGCTGCGCGAAGCCCAGGTGGATGCCTGCCGGGTGCTGTTCGATACGCCGCATCATCTGCTCATTGCTTCCGGTACGGCATCCGGCAAGACAGAAGCTGCTTTCTTTCCGGCGCTTACCCAGCTGTACGAAGATCCGTCCGCCTCAGTGGGCATCCTCTACATTGCACCGCTTAAGGCGTTGATCAACGACCAGTTTACCCGGTTGAATGACCTGCTGCGCGAAGGGAACATTCCAGTCTGGCATTGGCATGGAGATGTGCCGCAGGCCGACAAGACAAAGCTGATGCAGAACCCCTCCGGCGTGCTGCAGATTACCCCGGAATCGCTGGAAGGGCTGCTGATGAACCGCCCCAATGCTATTCCGGCGCTGTTCCATGATCTTCGCTTCATTATAGTGGATGAAGTGCATGCCTTCATGGGAGCGGACCGCGGCATTCAGGTGCTTAGCCAGCTGGCGCGGATCTCGCGTATGGCCGGCTGCCATCCGCGTCGGATCGGACTGTCAGCCACGCTGAGCGACTACGCTTCCGTGACGGAATGGCTGGCCGCCGGCACCCGCGAGAGCGTGGAAGTCTCCGCACCGCAGGGCGGGCGCAAGCTGCGCCTCAGCGTGGAGCACTTTTCTTTCCCGGATGCACGGGACGAAGTGCAGGCCGAGCATCTGGAGCGGGCGCGGCAGGCGTATTATGGCTTCATCTATGACCATACGCATCTGAAGAAGGCGCTCATTTTCACCAACAGCCGCACGGATGCCGAGGAGGCAATTCTGGAGATGCGGCGGCTTGCTGCGAAGCGCGGGGAGCGCGACGTGTTCCATGTCCATCACGGCAGCATCTCCGCGATGCTGCGTGAAGAGACGGAGGCTGCGCTCCGTCAGGGACCCGGACCGGCGGTGGCCGCGGCCACGCTGACGCTGGAGCTGGGCATTGACCTGGGCGAGCTGGAGCGCGTGCTGCAGCTCGGTGCGCCTTACAGCTGCGCGAGCTTCGTGCAGCGGCTGGGGCGCTCCGGGCGGCGGGGCGACGCCGCTTCAGAGATGATCTTCGTCACGCCGGAGGAAGAGGACGAAGAAGCCCAGCTTCCCGCGCGGATGCCGTGGACGCTGCTGCGGGCTATCGCCGTCATCGAGCTCTACGTGCGCGAGAAGTGGGTCGAGCCGCTGGCTGTGCGCCAGCTTCCGGTGGGGCTGCTCTACCATCAGACGATGAGCATCCTGAAGAGTATGGGCGAAGCGGAGCCGGAGGATCTGAAGGCGGCCGTGCTGAGCCTCCCGTCGTTCAGCAGCATCGAGCCGGGCGATTATGATGCGTTCATGGAATATATGATCGGCATGGGCCATATTGAGTCCATGGATGAAGGCAGCCTGCTGGTTGGGCTGGCAGGGGAGAAGATCGTCAATAACTTCCGTTTCTATGCGGTCTTCAAAGACGACGAGGAACATGTGGTATATAATGGCACCGAAGAGATTGGTTCAATAACCACTGTCCCGCCGCCGGGGTACTGCTTCACTCTTGCAGGCAAGCTGTGGAAGGTCGAAGAGGTGGATAACCGCCATAAAGCCGTATATGTCAAAGGCTCGCGCGGCAAAGTAGATACCTTATGGCTGGGCGCAGGCGGGGATGTGCATACCCGTATTATGAACAAAATTCGTGAGGTGCTGGGAGCTACGGCACTATATCCCTATCTGGCGCCCAGCGCGGCAGCAAGGCTGGAACGTGCCCGCCGTCTGGCGAAGGAGAGCGGACTGCTCGAGCATTCGGTGCTTCCGGCCGGAGGCGATTCAATGTTCATTCTGCCCTGGGCCGGGAGCCGGCAGTTCCGGACGCTGGAACGGCTGCTGAAGAATAATCTCAAAGGCCCGCTGGGCCTGCGTTCTGTAACCCCCATGGAGCCTTATTATATGGTCGTTTCCGGGAAGACAGATGCAGAAACGCTGGAGCAGGAGATTATCGCCGAAGCCGCTGCTGTATCTGATCCGATTGCTCTCCTGGGACCGGATGAAGCGCCTTACCTTGGCAAATACGATGAATTCATCCCCCACGACCTGCTGCGCAAAGCCTTTTCCCTCGACGGCCTCGACGTTCCGGGGCTGGTAGAGGTGCTGAAGCAATGGGTGAGGGTGGATTAAGCAGACATGCTGAACACCAAGAAAGGCTGTCTATGCGGTATTGAGTAATTGAGGTACCAAAAAAGCCTGTCTGTGCGTATTGAGTCATTGCGAGAGCTCCCGATATCCGGGAGTTCTTTTTTTGTGTTATAACTTGATGCTGTATTCGGCGCAAGAGCATCCGGCCCAGCGGCCAGCCCTTTTCCATATACTCCTAGAAAAAACAAACCTTATTTCTGTAGTTCGCACCTTGTTGGAAGCGCTTAATCAGAAGATAATGAACCTATCACGAACACAGGGGGCATTGATTCATGGTCAACAGAAAAATGAAAACAACATTCACCGTCGCACTTACAGCTGCAATGGCATTAAGCGTTGCGGCATGCGGCAACTCCAACGACAACAGCAAGAATAATGCGGCGTCAAGCGCAGCACCTGACAAGACCAACAGCGGTACAGCAACGAACACAACGAAGAGTGACAAGAAGGTAACCATTACCTTCCAGAACATTTATCCCGATCCTACCACACCGTCCTACAAAATGGTGCATGAGTTGAGTGAGCAGTACGAGAAAGAGCATCCGAACATCAAGATCGAACTGGATACGCTGAACACCGACCAGCAAAAGGTGAAGCTCAAAACCCAGGCGGCTTCCAAAGAGGTCCCGGACATTACCATCGTGAACCCGGCTGCACAAATGAAACCGTTTGTAGATGCCGGATTGTTCGCTCCGCTGAACGACATGCTGGACCAGAACGGACTGAAAGACACTTACCAAACGGGACTGCTGGATTACTACAGCTTTGACGGCAATGTATACGCGCTGCCGGACGGTAACAATATCGAAGTGGTGTTCTACAACAAAGATTTGTTCGCTCAGGCTGGAATCGCTAATACACCAACCACCTTTGAAGAAATGCTTAAAGATGTGAAAATCCTCAAAGACAAAGGCATTACGCCACTGGCCATCGGTGAAAAAGATTCCTGGACGGGCTCCTTCCTGTTCATGAACATTCTGCTTCGCACCAACGGCGGCCCCGGTTTCCTGCAGGACGTTATGGATGGCAAGAAAACTTTTGAAGATCCTGCTTTTGTAGAAGCAGTAGACGCTTTCCAGCAGCTGGTTCAAGCGGGCGCATTCCCTGATGGCGCAACCTCCATCGACGCCAATGCCGGCGGCAACATCTTCAAATCCGGTAAAGCGGCAATGTGGGTCATCGGTTCATGGGAAACAGGCGCAGTTGATGCTTCTTCCGTAGCCGGCAAAGTAGGAGCTTTCCAATTCCCTACAGTGAACGGCAAAGGCGACCCGAACGAATTCATGCTGGCACCAGGCAGCGCATTCGCGGTGTCCGCGGGCAGTGAGCATCTGCAGGAAACCAAAGATTTCCTCAATTTCTTCGCCAGCAATCTGCCTAAGAAACAATTTGAATTGAAAAACGCTGTAGGTTTGGGCCAAAAAGTAGACGGCGACCTCAAAGCAGCCGGTTACTCCGATCTGGCGATCACTATCGCAGGCCTGTTCAACCAGGTGAAAGGCGGCGACCTTTCGTTCGACAACACCATGAACCCGGCAACCTCGCAGGTGCACCTCAGCAGCATCCAGAACCTGTTCGTGCAGAAAATGGATTCCGCTGCCGTAGCCAAAGAACATCAAACCGCTTTTGAAGCTAATAAATAAGCAGACCTAAACGTTCACCTTCGGTGCGAAGCAAGCTGATTCCGGCTTCTTCGCACCAAATTTATCACAAGAAATCACATCAGCTATAGACAAAGAATCTGCTTGTTTAGGAGGCGGGAACGATGAAAGTACTTAAGGTGCCAGCACGCACAATAGCCGTCTTCGTATTGCCATGTCTGCTTTTGTATGTGTGCCTAGTGTTTATCCCCATACTGGTTTCACTGTACACCGGTTTATTGAAATGGGACGGCCTAACGTCTGCCCAGTTTGTCGGATTCGGCAACTTCAAAGATATGTTCTTCAATGACCCTGTGTTCTGGCCGTCGGTAAGAAGAACCTTGCTCTACGCTGTAGCATCTATGCTGGAAATACCCCTTTGCCTGGGTATGGCTATTCTGCTTAACCGTTATGTTAGAAGAGGAAACACCCTGGTTTCGATCTACTTCACACCGGTCATTCTGTCTGTCGTCATTATTGGGCAGCTGTGGAAAACGGTCTACAACCCCGCGTCCATGGGCGGTATGCTTAACGGCGTTCTGATCTCGCTGGGACTGGACAGCTGGACACATAACTGGCTTACCGAGCCCAAAATTGCCATGTTTGCGCTATATTTCGTCTCCTTGTGGCAGTTCTTCGGCTACCATCTGCTGATCCAGTACACCGGCGTGCAGAATATTCCGGACGAGCTTTATGAAGCGGCAAAAATCGACGGGGCGGACGGATTCAAAGCGGACCGCTATATCACCCTTCCGCTGATTGTCCCGATCTTCAAAATATCGATTGTACTGGCGTTTATCGGTTCCCTGCAGGCCTTCGATCTGGTAATGGTTATGACCGCCGGGGGTCCGGCTCATGCAACCGACGTCATCTCTACGCATATGTACAACAGCTCATTTATGTCATTGAAGTATGGATACGGCAGTGCGATTGCCAGCTTCCTGGTTATAGTCTGTCTGGTCTTCACCGGATTCATCAATACGATATTCAATAGAATCGAACGCAAATTCAATTAGAAAAGGAGTGCGCGATCATGCGAAAATTCAAAAAAGGAATCGTGTATCTTCTTTTCGCAATTCCTGTGGTTACCCAGCTGTATCCTTTGCTCTGGCTGGTGCTGTATTCACTGAAGACCAACGAAGAGATTATGGACGGCAGCTTTTTCTCCTTCCCCAAATCCTTTCAATGGCATAACTACAGTGAAGCTTATACTTCCGGCAGCTATCTGAAATACTTGTCCAACAGCGTGTTTGTTACCGGTGTTACAATGATCTGCGTCATTGTGCTGGCCTCCATGGTGGCTTATGCCATTTCGCGTTTCCGCTGGAAATACGGAAATGTCGTCATGACCATTTTCCTGATGGGCATGATGATTCCGATGCAGGCGACCCTGCTGCCGCTGATGATTATTTTCAAAAATATTCACGTGCTGAACACGCATTTATCTCTGATTCTGCCTTACATTGCCTTTTCCACACCGATTGCCGTGTTCATCCTCTCCGGGTTCATGAGAGATATCCCGCATGAAATTGAGGAATCGGCGTTTATCGATGGAGCGAGTGTATACCGGATTTTCCGCAGCATTATTTTGCCGGTGTCGATCCCGCCGGTGATGACGGTGTGCATTCTGACCTTCATCAACATCTGGAATGAATATATCCTGGCGGCAACCTTTATTTCTTCCGAGAAGCTCAAGACACTGCCATTTGGGGTGTACACTTTTGTCAGCCAATATTCAGTCAATTACGGCAACATCGGGGCATTCCTGGTCATGGGCGCACTGCCGGTTATCCTGATCTACTTCTTCCTGTCGAACAAAATTACCAAAGGGATGGTAGCAGGTGCGGTCAAAGGCTAACCGCCATTGCAAATGAAATTATCATGGATTTATAATAAGGAACGGCAGGACAGGGTGTTGAAAGGAGAGAGTCCATTGAAGAGCGGCTTTCATTCCATCCATCATCGGTTGTTCTTGCTGTTTCTTTTTTGCATGTCCAGTATTCTGCTTATCGTCAGCTTGCTGTACTATAACCGGACTACTGTGCAGCTGCATGAGAAGATCAGTGATTTGTCGCAAAAAAATGTCTCCCAGACGGCCGGGCTGTTCAGCCTGCTCTATAAAGGGTATGACTCACTCTCCAAATCACTCAGCAACAACTTCGAGATGATTCGTTTGATTAATGAAACAACGGATGAACCGGCGGTAGCCTACATCAACGAGCAGACCATTACCAATATCATCGGCTCGATTTTTTATTCTCGGGACGACCTGGTAGGTATTCATGTCATTACAGACAAGGGCAAAATCTATAATTATGGGAATTACATGAATGTAGTCGACCCCAATTACCACAGTCAGGACTGGTACAAGCAGCTTCAAGCCTCATCCGGAAAAATGGTCTGGCTCGGCGTATATCAGCATTCGCTGATCGACCAGGTGGAGGATAGCCCGGTGTTTGCTTTTGGCCGGCAGATCTATGATCTGAATGAACATAAGCCGATCGGCATTGTTCTCTACGAAACAAATCCCCAGCCTGTGCTGGACGCTCTGGAGAACCTCAAGCTGGGTGCGCACAGCCAGGTGTATCTAATGTCGGAGGATGGACGGTTTGTGACTTCGGCAACGGACCCGGCGCCTGTGCTGGAAACACTGCCTTCCCTGAAGAACTTCCAGCATCAGATTGTCCGGCAGGAAGCGGGCCGTCTGGTGGTGGCCTCGAAGCTGTCCTTTTCGGGATGGTGGGTTATGAGTATTACACCGGATCAGGATCTCAACGTTGAGTTGAACGAGATGAAGCGCTATCTGCTGATCGTGATCTCGATTCTGATCATTGTTTCAACGCTAATCGCTTCCATGGTTTCTAAGACCATTTCCTCGCCGCTGAAGAAGCTGATCCGCGAGATGAGGCAGGTGGAGATCGGGAACTTCCGGGGGATGGTCAATGTGTCGTCCTATCAAGAGATCAATATTCTCGTCGCGTCCTTTAACCGGATGGTCCGGCGGATTGAGGAATTGATCGAACGCATGAAGCTGTCTTCCGTCAGTGAAAAAAATGCCGAGCTGCACGCGCTGCAGTCCCAGGTCAATCCGCATTTCCTCTATAACACGCTGGATATGATCTACTGGATGCTGGATGAGGAGGGGAATGAGCAGCTGGGCGAGCTGGTACTCTCCCTGTCCTCCATGTTCCGTTACAGCAGCCAGTGGGAGGATGCCGCAGCGGTTACGCTGCGTGAAGAGCTGGAGCAGATCGGACATTATCTGAAGATTATTTCCATCCGTCTGGAAGGAAGACTGAAGATTGTTATGGACATCGACGAGCGCTGGTTAAATATCCGCGTTCCGAAGATGACCGTCCAGCCAGTTATTGAGAACGCCGTCAAGCATGGGCTCGAATCCCTCAGCCGCCAAGGGGTACTGAAGGTCTACACCCGTGAAGAGGATTCCATCCTCAAATTGATTGTGGAGGACAATGGAGAAGGGATGAGTACCGGTGAGCTGGAGCGCCTGCTGCTGTCTCTAAGCGGGGACAGTCCCAAAGAAGGCGGCAAAGGCGGCATCGGCCTGCAAAATCTGCACCGCCGCCTGCAGCATATGTTCGGAGAGGAATACGGCCTGCAAATCCAGAGCTTTCCCGGAGAAGGGACTCAGGTGGCCATTGTGCTGCCGATTAGGCTGGAAGGAGATACATTTACGTGAATATTCTCGTAGCCGATGACGAACGGGTAATACGTGAAGGCATCAGACGTACTATCGGACAGATCAGTCCGGATCATCAGGTTTTTGTGGCGGCCAAAGCCGAAGAAGCGGTCCGAATTATGGAAGAACAGCGGATTCACATCGTTCTGACCGATATTCTGATGCCGGGGATGAGCGGCCTTGAATTCATGAAGATATCAAAGCGCCGTTATCCTTATGTAAAATGGGTTGTGATCTCGGCGCATAGCGAATTCTCTTATGCCCAGGAAGCGGTACGTCTCGGGGCAAGGGATTACCTGCTTAAGCCCATCGGCAAAAATAAGCTGCTGGAATTGATCAATAACCTGACTGCTGAAATTGAGCAGGACAATGATATATCCAGGCAGGGCGAGAGGTTGAAGGCGAGTCTGCGGTTTTTGAGGGAAGGCGTATTTCAGCGTCTGGCTTCAGGGCTGGATATCGGGAATCTGGACATTGAGCCTTTCATTGAAGATTACAAGCATTTCTATATGGTGATGGTGCAGCTGGATGCGGAGGACAGAAGCATCCGGCTGGAGCATTTCATTGTCGAGAATGTGCTGTCTGAACTCATTGAGCTGCACGGGCGCGGGTTCGTCGTCAGCTATGACCGGCAGAGTCTGCTGGGCCTCATTACCCTGCGGGAGGATGCGGTGATTCAGCAGTTCCAGAATGAGGTCAAGGAGCATCTTACCCATTATCTAAAAATTCCTTTTCAAGTGATCCACTCTGGTCTTAGCCACGATTTCAGCACGGTTCCGCAGGTCGTCAAGCGGATGAGAGAAGCCTCGGCATCACAGGTGCTGGAGCTTGAGCCGATGAAGGGGAGCGGTGAAAAAGCGATAGATGTTGCCCTGCATTATATCAAGGAGCATTTCCATGAAGACCTGTCGCTGGAGAAAATGGCTTCCGTGGTGTTCCTGAATCCGGCATATTTCAGCCAGCTGTTCAAGCAAAAGACCGGGCAGGGCTACAAAGAGTATGTGACCTCGCTGCGGCTGGAACAGGCCAAGCTGCTGCTGCTTAATCCGCGGCTGAAGCTGGCGGAGATCGCTGAGCGGGTGGGGTACCAGGACATGAAGCATTTTACCCAGATGTTCCGCAAACGATACCAGTTAACGCCTACAGAGTACCGCCAGCAGCAGAATATCAATATTCTGCTGAGCAAAGGAACGCCGCCGCAATAGAACCCGCCCGGCCGGGGGCATATAAAAAGGAAGCAGCTGCCGGTTTCGAAACCGGTTTCTGCTTCCTTTTGTAAAGATAAGAATTACTAGATGTTGTTGAAGCTGTTGAAGGTATTGAAGCCACCGTCGTAGTCGTTCAAGAAAATAACAGCAACGATGATGAGCGCAATAATAACCGCATAAATAATGGTGCCTACAATCCCGCAGACCAGACCGGCGATAGCCATGCCTTTGCCTTGCTCATAACGGGTGCGGATCTCCTTGAGAGAAATCGCGGAGAGGATAATGGCAATAATTCCGAATAATAGACCGATATAAGGGGTGACTACCGACAAAATCCCGAGCACCAGCGCGGCAACCGACTTGCCGTTCGTCTTGGCGGGCGGGGGTGGCGGTGTGTAATACTCCTGATTTCCAAATGGCGGCGGTTGATAACTCATGTAATAGCTCCTTTTAAAAAATTTGTGTGAACCCATGCTCCAGTGTATTATATAATATTTTCCAACCGGAGATGCGTTAATTTGTCTTTTCTTTATATCGGCTGATCTATGTAGTTCCTTCTCAATTTTACTACAAAATCATGCTCATGACTTCAATAATATTGTCGAAAATGATCTAATCCGCGCATCAATGAAAAAAACTGCACCTGCGTCACTGCCGGACGAAAGTGCAGCTTATTGTCAACTACGTTTCATTTTTAGTAACTCCGTTTAAGCTTGGCACATAGTCAGCGGCTTTATTGTTGGTCACCATTTGAGGCTCCTCGGTGAGATGATCGTGATTCTGCTGATTGTTTTTCTTATCCGCACGGTTATTGGCGCGGTCGTACTTGGAATCTGCACTGTTTTTGGGCATGACGTTCACCTCCATCTCTGAAACTTAGTATGAGACGGTGTTTTGTATTTTATCCTAAGCTTCCAGTTCATCTTGAACAGGGGGCTTTGGGGTATTATCTATATGAATGATGCTGCTATAATATATTTCCGAATACAACCTGGGCGATTTGAGAAATAAACGCAAGGAGGGTGAAGAACATCGCTGAAAAAACTAAAATTGTCCAAGTGGTTCCATATGATCCCGCATGGAAAAAGGAATTCACTAGGCTGCGCGACTATTTACTGGAAATCACCGGAGATTTAATCATCGCTGCTGAACATGTCGGCAGCACCTCCGTCGAGGGATTGTCGGCGAAACCCATCATCGATATTGACTTGGTAATGGAAAGCTACGAGGTTTTCCCGGAGATTGTTCAAAGGTTAAGCCAATATGGATATGTTCATCAGGGCGATCTTGGAATTGAGGGCAGGGAAGCTTTCCGGCGCGAGCAGGAAGACGGCTTCATGAAATATCATCTGTATGTATGCCCCAAGGATGGCAAAGGGTATCTGGAGCATATCGCGTTGCGGGACTATATGAGGCTCAACCCGGCAGCCGCCAGGGAATATGAGGAAGTGAAGGTGAAGCTGGCCAAACAGTTCCGTTATGACATCGATGCTTACTGCGAGGGGAAGACAGAGGTAGTGCATTCTATTCTGAGGAAGGCTGGACATATTATTTGAATAATCAGCACCCTATACTGAAAATGTACAAGTAGGGCGGATGAGAAGTTCTTTAATAAACCATTTTCATTCCATGGATAGGAATTACTTGTATTTATGTGAGTTTGATGGTAAATTATAGATATAAGTTTGGGCTTCAATTGGAGCCCAAGGATCACCTCAACCGACTGAAGTTGCAAGGCAAAAAGGAGCATTTCCCCCGATGCTCCTTTTTGTATGCGTTTTGTTGATCTTAGTGATAGGTCCCTGGACGGGTTGACCTAGTGAAGAAGAGCCGACCGCTATGGGTTGGCTCTATTTTTATTTTTTTCACTGCAATGGCTTTAACGCCTTTATGTCATCCTCTGATAAACCTGAAGCTTCTGCGATTACAGACGGATCGACATTGAGAGCAAGCAGTTTTCTGGCCACTTCTTTTTTGGCTTCAGCTTCTCCTTCAGTCTTTCCCTTAGCCATTCCCTGGGCTTCACCTTCAGCACGCGCTCGTCTTGCTGCTGTCTCAGCTGCTTCATACATGGACGCTTCGTCATGCAGATACTTCTGGCGGTCTTCATACTGTCTGCGTGCTTCCAAATCCTGACTTAGAAATTCTAACGTATCCATCCATAAATTAATGATCTTTAGGATCGGGAGTTACACTGAAACGGACCTGTATGCAAGGGAATGGAATTACCCGGAGGGGATTGCTTATGAACAGAATATTATTAATTGAGGGTGAAAGAAATTCGCCCGTTTCATCGAGCTGGAGCTGCGGCATGTGTCTATTCGGTAACACTCGTGCAGGACGGGCTAGTGGTCTGAGGCTTGCCCTGGAGGAAGCCTGGGATTTGATTTGTCGATCTGACGCTTCCGGGGCTGAACGGAATAGAGCTATGCCGGCGTCTCCGCCAGGAGAAGCAAACTCCGGTCATTATGATTACAGCCCGGTACGGATTGTCGATAAAATCAACGGACTGGACAGCGGAGCGGATGATTACATCCGCCAAACCCTTTGCGATAGAGGAACTGCTTGCACGTATGAGATCGCTTTTGCGGAGAACAGGTTCATGTGTCAGGGGCAACTGCTGGTATGTCAGGATCTTCAGTTGGATCCCTTGGGCACGACGCTTACCAAAAGCGGAGAAGCGCTTGATCTGACCAAACGCCAGTTTGATATCCTGCTGGTGCTGATGCAGAATATGGGACGTGTGATGACCCGTGAGAAGCTGATGGAGTCGGTATGGGGCTATGAAACAGATGTGGATATGAAAGAGTTGACGTGTATATCAGCTATTTGAGGGGCAAAATCGACACGCCCGGAGAGCCAAGCATCGTACAGACCCTGCGCGGCTTGGGATACGTGATCCGCAAATGAACAGGCTTACCGGGCTGCTCTCACGGCTGTCGGTCCGCTGGAAGCTGGCCATCTGGTCTCCTTATTGCTGTGCGTGCTGTTTCTCGGTTATAACGGGGTGCAGTATTTTGTGATTAACCACTGGATGTTCCATCGGATGCAGGATGCTATCCATAAGAATGTGGAGGAAATTCAGGAGTATTTCAAAGCAGGGAGTGGAACGGTATAGAAAGATTGCGGGCAGCCGCTCTTTTATTGAAAGCATCAATGAGAGCCATCAGATGATCCGTATACTGAATGCTAATGGAACCGATATTAACGGTATCAGATCAGCTGCCGGAGGATTGGGTCCAGCCACAGCCAGCTGTTATAACCGATACAACAAGTGTCTGGCACGAGGAAGAACATTTGCTGCTGATCCGAAGTCCGCTGCGGACAGCCAACTTCACCGGCACGATTGAGATTGTGAACAACCTGGAAAGCTCTGATCAACTAAGCGATTTGCTGTTGGGCGTTATGATTGCCGGCTGGCTTGGGGCCATTGTCATTAGCGCTGCCGGCGGCGTCTTTCTGTCCAGGCTGCTGCTGCGGCCGATACAATCGTTAAGCGACACCATGATGAGCATTAAGCAGAACGGCCTGCAGGAGAGGGTGGGCGTCCCGGGCAGCAATAATGATGAGCTGGCACAGCTGGCGAGAGTGTTTAATGATCTGATGGAGCAGCTCGAAACCTCTTTTTACAACCAGAAACAGTTCGCCCAGGATGCCTCCCATGAATTGCGGACACCGATTTCCATTATCGAGGGTCATATTTCACTGCTTAGCCGCTGGGGCAAACATGATCCGGAGATTCTTGAAGAGTCGCTGAAAGTATCGTTACAGGAATTAGGCAGGCTGAAAGCAATTGTCAATGAACTGCTGGAGCTTACCCGGGCTGAAGAGAAGAGCAGGGAGCCGCATGACTTTCCATGTGAAGTTCAGGACACTCTTCAATACACCCTGCGGAATTTTGCCCTGCTGCATCCCGATTTCGAGTTCACACAGGATTTGAATAAGCTGGATGGGGCAGTCATTCACATTTTACCGAATCATCTGGAGCAAATTCTGCTGATCCTTCTGGACAACGCCGTTAAATATTCCGGATCGCTGCGGGCTATCCGATTGAATGGAGTGGTGGTGCGATCACAGGTTCAGATCCGTGTTGAAGACAGCGGAATTGGAGTACCTGAGAAGGATTTGCCTTTGGTATTCCAACGCTTCTATCGTGTGGACAAGTCCAGAAGCCGGGAACAAGGGGGAAGCGGCCTGGGGCTGGCTATCGCTGAGCGCCTGGTTGCAAAATACGGCGGCAGCATTGCAATAGCCAGCGAGCCCGGGCAAGGAACGGCGGTAACACTCACTTTTCCCATTGTACAGAGGCTTAAGCCCAATGGATGGTTCTGAAGTGGGAGATGAGCAATAAGGTAGGATAAGGAGGGATAGCATGCACCAATTATTGAACGCTATAACCGATGCTGCTCTAAATCTTGTTAGTTCGCTGGGAATCTGGGGGATCTGGATCGGGATGGTGCTGGAGAGCGCCTGTATTCCCATTCCCAGCGAGGTCATCATGCTCAGCGGGGGGCTGCTGATTGCCAGAGGAACGTTATCCTTTCCAGAGGTGGTAGCTGCTGGAGTGCTGGGGAATCTGATGGGTTCGATTGCAGCTTTCTATGTAGGGATGCATGGCGGCAGAAAATTGCTGGAGAAGTACGGGAAATATATTCTCTTTAACTCCCGTCACCTGGAGCAATCCCAGCGCTGGTTCGACCGCTACGGGGAGAGTACGGTATTCTTCACCCGAATGCTGCCCTTTATCCGCACCTTCATCTCATTGCCCGCAGGAATCGCCGGAATGAAGACCGGGAAGTTTATCTTTTTTACCGCACTTGGCTCTCTGCCCTGGAATATTGCGCTGGTCTATCTGGGATACCGGCTGGGAGACAATTGGACAATCGTTGAGAAGTACATGCGCCCGGTAAGCTATGCCATTTGCGGAGCTGTCGTTATCCTGATCATTCTATGGCTGGTGCGGCGGAGAAAAGAACGTACCGTATAAACGGGCTAGCCCAGTCTACTCCTGCCGCAGCATCGAGCGGTATTCACTAGGCGACATGCCGCTGAATTTGCGGAACTGCCTGGAGAAATACAAGGCATCGTTGAAGCCGACGGATGAAGCCACCTGATCAATTGTGAGCGTGCCGGTGAGCAGGCTTTTGGCTTTGTCCAGCCGCATTTTCAGCAGATACTGCTTGGGGGACAGACCTGTCTTCTGTTTAAAAGCTTTGGAAAGATGCGCCCGGTGGTAACCGAGCGTAGCCGCCATATGATCAATGCTGATCTGCTGATGGAACTGCAGCGAGATCCAGCGGATAGCCTGGTCAATCTGCCGGTCGATGATTTCCGGCAGCTCCTTTGGCCTGGCGGGCAGGAGGGCAAGGTTGTCCTGACCGAAATGGTGGAGCAGGAGCCTTGTCCAGCCCGAGGCCTCCAGACTTTCCAGGCGGGGATATGCAGACTGCTTGAAGCATATACGGATTCGTTCGTACAAGCTGTGCAGCTCGGATGTATTCTCTGTGTACAGCAGCGGCCGCTCCCGCGTAATGCCGATATCGGAGAGAAGTCCGGATACAGCTGTGCCTTGGAGCGCCACCCAGACATAATGCCAGGGGTTATGCTCATCCGCCTGATAGCTGAAAAGCGAACCGGGGAAGATCACAAAGGTATCGCCCTTCCGGCATTGCTGCGTGACCGTACTGCTCTGAAAGCTGCCCCCGCCATCCAAAACGGTATGGAGCAGATAATAATCATGCACGGAAGGGCCGATTTTATGGCCGGGATACGGCTTGCCTTCGCCGCTGAACAGAACGGCAAGGTCCTGTTCCTCCGGCAGCAGATTGAATCCGGCTTTAAAGTCATAATGTTCAGGAGTCATGGGCAGCCCACCTTTTTATTAGCTTGAGACGCACTATTGTCAGGCTACAACAGGAAAATCAAAAATGCAACAATTATCCATACTTCTCTTGTCTTTCTCCATATTCATTGTATACGCTAGCATCTATATTTATTAATGAATAGTGCAACTAATGAGGAGGAGAAACAGGAATGAACAAAATTACATTTATCGGTGCGGGGAGTACGGTTTTTGCTAAGAATGTGCTGGGTGACTGCATGGGGACAGCAGCATTGCAGGGTTTTGAGCTTGCTCTGTTCGACATAGATTTGGAGCGGCTTGAGGATTCCAGAAGGATGCTGAATAATCTCAAGGCCAGTACGGGCAGCACTTGTATTGTGAAGGCCTACACGGACCGGAAGGAAGCGCTGCGCGGCGCCAAGTACGTGATCAATGCGATTCAGGTAGGCGGTTATGATCCGTGTACGATTACAGACTTTGAGATTCCTAAGAAATACGGACTCCGGCAGACGATCGCGGACACAGTCGGCATTGGCGGCATATTCCGCAACCTGCGCACCATACCGGTTATGCTTGATTTTGCCGCAGATATCCGTGAGGTATGCCCGGATGCTCTTTTCTTGAACTATACCAACCCGATGGCAGTGCTGACCAATGTAATGAACACCTATGGCGGAGTGCAGACGGTCGGGTTGTGCCACAGTGTGCAGCACTGTATTCCCGGCTTATTCGAGGCGCTAGGAATGGACCAGACAGGGGTGCAGGCGAAGATCGCCGGCATTAATCACATGGCCTGGCTGCTGGAAGTTACAAAGGATGGCGAGGATCTGTATCCGGAAATTAAGCGCCGTGCCGCTGAGAAGCAAAAAGAGCACCATCATGATATGGTGCGGTACGAAATGATGCTGAAATTCGGATATTACATTACGGAATCTTCAGAGCATAATGCGGAATATCATCCCTATTTCATCAAACGGAACTATCCTGAGCTGATCGAACGGTTTCAAATTCCGCTGGACGAATATCCGCGCCGGTGTGTGGAGCAGATCAGCAAGTGGAAGAAGATGCGCGAGGAGCTGGTTCATGATACAACGCTGCATCATGAACGCTCGCATGAGTATGCTTCGTACATTCTGGAAGCCATCGAAACCAATGTCCCTTTCAAAATCGGCGGCAATGTGCTGAACACCGGACTGATCACAAATCTCCCGCGGGAAGCCTGTGTAGAAGTGCCTTGTCTTGTCGATGCCAGCGGAGTCACTCCCACCTATGTTGGCGATCTGCCGCCGCAATGCGCTGCACTGAACCGCACAAATATTAATACGCAACTTCTGACCATTGAAGCGGCTATAACCGGTAAGAAGGAGCATATCTACCACGCGGCGATGCTGGACCCGCATACATCCGCCGAGCTGTCGATGGATGATATTGTAGCCATGTGCGACGATTTGATAGCTGCCCATGGCCAATGGCTTCCGGAGTTTAAATAGAACTGGACAACAGATCTGGAAAGGAAAAGGCCTGAGAAATCAGGCTTTTTTGGTATGTGGAGTTATGGGCTTAATCTTGACAAGCAAAAAAATAATGTATATATTAAATATATACACTAAATACAGTAAGTACAGAAGGTGCTGATGCCGCAACATGAACATTTTGATCTCGAGTACTTCCGGCGAGCCGATCTATGCGCAGATTACAGGACAGGTCCGCCAACTGATTCTTCAAGGTGAACTGGTCTCCGGGACGCCGTTGCCATCCATCCGCCAGCTTGCCAAAGAGCTGCAGATTAGCGTCATCACTACCAAACGTGCATATGAAGAGCTGGAACGGGAAGGGCTCATTAACTCTATCGTCGGCAAGGGATCGTTCGTATCCGGGGCAGATCAGGAATTCATCCGGGAACAACGGCTGCGGATTATGGAGGGGAAGCTGAAGGAAATTATCGACGAGAGCAGGCTTTTGGGAATGGAATATACCGAGCTTGCGGAAATGCTTAAACTGCTCTATGAGGAGGAAAAAGAATGAGCGACGTCATTAAGCTGCAGGGCTTAAGCAAAAGCTATGACCGTTTTGAACTGCGCGATATTTCGCTTGGTATTAAGGAGGGTTATATTACGGGGCTGATCGGCCCGAATGGGGCGGGCAAAACAAGCCTGATCAAAATGATTATGGGCATGGTCTATCCGGACCAGGGTGAAATCCAGCTGTTCGGGCAGAACCATATGCAGCATCAGGCGGCGAACAAGGATCGGATTGGCTATGTGTCTGATGAAAATATCTATTACGAGCAACTTACGGTCAAAGATATGAAGCGGGTCACCGCCCCATTCTATACACGCTGGGATGAGAATACATACCAGAAGTACCAGGAGAAATTCAAGCTCCCGCCGGGCAAGAAGATCAAGGATCTGTCTAAAGGGATGAAAATCAAATTCTCGCTTGCGGTTGCCCTGTCACATGGAGCGGATCTGCTGATTATGGATGAGCCCACTTCAGGGCTGGACCCGATTTTCCGCAGGGAGCTGCTGGAACTGCTCAGTGAGCATATCCAGGATGAGAAGAAGTCGATTGTGTTTTCCACACATAACACAGCGGATCTGGACCGGATTGCAGATTATATTGTTTTTATTAATGAGGGACGCCTTGTCTTTAACGAGATGAGGGAGACGCTCACAGAGAAGTACCTGCTGGTTAAAGGCGGAAAGGAACTGCTTGACCGGGACGTCCGGCGCTGGTTCATCGGCCTCCGCGAGAGCGGAGTGGGGTTTGAAGGACTGATTGGCAACAGGGTGGAAGGGGAACGCTACTTCAAGGATACTGCCATTTGCGAGACTCCTACGCTGGAGGAGATCATGTATTTTACCGTAAAAGGAAGTGAAGCTCATGTATAGCTCGTTCTATCTGATCCGCAAGGATTTTATCCTGACGCGCAAGTATTTGTTGCTGCTGCTTCTCTTTTATATGGTTATAGGCTATTCGAATCAGGATTCTTACATAGTGTCTGCGCTGCTCCCCTCCATGCTGATGCTGATGAACGCCTGCTCCCTGGATGTGCAGCATAATAACCAGCGGTTCCTTGTCAGTCTTCCACTGCCCCGTCATCAGCTCGTGCTGGCCAAATACTTGAGTCTGCTGCCGTATGCTGCAATCAGTCTGATCAGTACGCTGCTTATTTATCTGGCCGGGGTTGCAACAGGGCGAGCTATTGAACCGATTGCCTGGAGAGATTTATTGCTTATGATCGCATGTTTCCCGCTTCTTGCTGCGTTTTATTTACCACTATACTACTGGCTGGGGCAAAAAGGGATGCAAATTGTAAATATGATCTTCATGATGCTGGTCATGTTCGGCTTCACTGCATTATCCAGTGTAACCCCAAAATTACCCGGACTGTTTGACTGGATAAACTCGGGAACCAAGGACAATATCGTATTGTGGGCTATCGGCGGTGTGGCCTACCTATTCTTGCTCTATTGCTCTTATCTCATTTCGTTACGGTTTTTTGTTAAGAAAGATATTTAACTTGAATAGCACCCCTCTAGAATTAACATTGGAACAAACCCCTGGTTTATCCGATGAAATTCTAGGAGGTGCTTTTGCTTTGCTATGGACAAAAGGGGTGATGAATACTTGCTATTGATCCTGCCTGCACGCCCTTGAAGCCTATCAACAGAGCTTTAATGAAGAATGTCATATCCCTCCGGTTGCGAACATGATACTTTGTTCAAAAGTTTTGAATGAACCAGAGGGGGCTTGAATATGATTACGCCACAGACGCTTGAAGAGTACTATGTCAGGATTGGCCGGCTGAAACAGAGATATTTACAGCAGCGTTTTGCGGATGACCTGCCTGTGTTTACCTCCCACGAAGAGGCCGCTGCCTGGTTCCGCAGTCTGTTTGCAGACGATTTCATCTTCGTTGAAGAAATGGATGCTGCCAATTCTGAGAAATACTATCTCTATGATATTATTCATGACAGGGAGATCTGGGAGCGCCGGCAAAAAGATTTGATAGAAAAGGGCACCGCCAACAGTATTGGTATGCTGCTCTGCACCCAGCGGGTTGATATCTATGCGGATGGATTGGTGGAAATGGCATTTTGATCATTGATCGACACCATTCATTGGACTATAAACATAACATCGTATTCACAAGGTCAACATCAGAACCCTGCTGGCCGCCGATGGCTGCTTGACAGAAATCTGCGGAATGCGCATAATGGGATAGAATGATCGTTCTAGTGAGCGATATTTTTTTGCACAAAATTAGAATGATCATTCGATCTAATGATATAAGGAGGTTTTATAATGGCTAACAAGACAATTTTTATTACTGGAACAAGCACCGGATTGGGGAAGCTGACCGCAATACATTTTGCCAAGCTGGGTTGGAATGTTGCCGCAACAATGCGTACGCCGGAACGGGAGGAGGAGCTTCAGCAGTACGGGAATGTGAAGCTGTTCAAGCTGGATGTGACAAAGGTGGACCAGGTTCAATCGGCTGCAGACCAGGCAATCGCTGCATTCGGCAGGATTGATGTGGTGGTCAACAATGCGGGAATGGGCACCTATGGACCGCTGGAGCTTGCCGAGGAAAAGGATATCGATTGGCAGTTTGCCGTAAATACGCGGGGTCCGATTAACATCATCCGCAAGTTCGTCCCCCATTTCAGAGCAAGCGGCGGAGGGATGTTCATTAACATCAGCTCTTTTATGGGTGTAACTACTGCAGTACCGCTGGGGTCTTTGTATAACATGTCCAAATTTGCGCTGGAAGGCTTAACTGAAGGGCTGTATTATGAGCTGAAGCCCCAGAATATTGAACTCCGGCTGATTGAACAGGGCGGGTCCTCCGGCAACAACTTCCAGAACAATATTGTATGGAACAAGGACCCGAATGTGAACGTTTATGATGAAATGATCGGCAAGGTTGCAGGAATGATGCAGCATGCAGACAGCAGCCGGCTTGATGATCCGCAGATCATTGTCGATGCGATAGCAGCTCTGGCGACAGGAGAGAGCAGCAAATTCCGTACCGTCATTGGAGAAGACGGAAATAACCTTCTCGCCATGCGGAATTCGGTACCCATTGAGCAATATCTGGAGACTATCGCGCAGGGTTACAAGTAAACAGCTTGACAAGGGGAAGGTCATGCCTTAAATTAGAATGAATGTTCTGTCTAATGATACGTTCATCTTTTAATTAGGAGGTAAGCCTTTTGTTCGACAAGTACAACAAGGTACAGAAAGCCGTTCTTGAAACTACGCTTGCGCTGATTATCGAGAAGGAGCTCCAGGCTACATCCATGTCTTTGATTGCCAAGAGATCCGGGATCTCTACGGGAAGCATTTATCATTATTTTGAGAGCAAGGAAGCCATTATCAATGAGCTGTACAAGGGCATTGTCAGCTTCAACGGTCTAGTGGTGCTGGAAGGTTTCTTCACGGATGAGCCGATTCGTACGCGGCTGGAGCGGGCATGGGAGAATCTGATCCGGGTATCCCTGAAGTACCCGCAGGGCTTTCAGTTCATCGAGCAATATTCTTTTTCCCCATATATCTATGACGAAGTGAAACAGGCAGCATATGAGGAAGGCTGGTGTACGCCGCTGGAAAAAGTGTACCAGGAGGCCATCGAAGCTAAGCTGTTCCGGCCTATGGAGCCTAAATTCATGGTACAAATGCATTACGGGTCTATCGTATATACCGTCAAAGCCTCGCTGAGCCATTATCTGACGATGGATGAAGCAGCCATCCGGGCGCTGCTGGATTCCTTCTGGAAAAGCTTTAGTATATAAAAAACAAAACAGGCCAGTGATCATTTCTGATCATTTGGCCTGTTCTTTTAACGATTAATACACCCCAACCGCATTATACGCTTCGAGTTACAGCCGTAACCTGAGCCGAGCCTGCTCCAAACAGCTCAGTTGCAGATTGGATGACTGCTGCGCGGGCAGCGGAGAAGTCAGAAGAGGTGGTAAGGTAATAGACCAGTGCATTGTAATAGATTTGAACAGCGTCCTCGCGGCCAATTCCCGCTACTGTCACTCCGTTGAACGTACCACCCTGGGCAACCAGATAAAAGGCCTTGTTATTGATGCCGCTGTTCGTATGCACACCGCCGTTATCACTGGTACCGGTATACCGGTCGCTGTATTTGTCAGGCTGTCCGTAGAGCGTTGGATTGGCCAGTGAACGCAGTGCGTCACCTGGTATACCCGGTGTATAGACCTTATCACCTACCAGCCAGTTTTCCCCTTCGATGGAGTTTCCGATGATGTCGGAGAAGGATTCATTCAGAGCTCCCGGTTCGCCGTAGTATTCAAGATTGGCTGTATTTTCGGTTACGCCATGTGTAAGCTCATGCCCCACAACATCCAAGTCCCCGGATAAAAGAGTAAATACAGTACCGTCCCCATCCCCAAAGACGATCTGGGAACCATTCCAAAATGCGTTGTTATAGGAAGTATAATAGTGGACACTGGATCGAATCTGCAGCCCTTTGTTGTCTAGGCTGTTGCGCCCAAAGTGCTGGAGATAATAATCGTAGGTTCTTTCCGCATACGCATGGGCATCGACACCAGCTCTATCCGACCATACATTTGTAGAACTGGTCAGCAAAGAACCCGGAAGAGTGGTCCGGTTCTTGGCCGTGTAGGTAACGATGCCTTTACCCCGTGTGTTGTCATACAGCTGATAGGTCGAGCCGGAAAGCCGCGTCTCAAAAGTCTTAGTATCGCCGTTGACCCCCGTGCCCGTACCGGTCAGATCTTCCAGTATATTGTATTTGAACAGTACGGTTCCGTCTTCCGCAGAGATGAAGTACCGGATCCGCAGCGGCTCGGGTTCGAGCACATTAACTTCAGTCTTGTAAGCCAGTTTCGGCTCACCAGCCACGATAAAATAATACAAATCTGCTTCAGGCGTAATTTGCGCTTCGCCAAGCGGACCATACTGCTGGGTTGCATCAGTTACGGCAGCGGAGATAGCCTCGGTGTCGGATATGGTCTTGAGCTGAACAAGCGGCTGCGGAATGGTCTGATATACATTTTCAACTACAGTTCCGAGCAGTGAAGTAACGTTGCCGCTTTTGTCGATATGAAGTGTCTGATCCGCTCCATACACCGGTATTCCGTTAATATATTGGCTTAACCGATAGTGCTGGCTGCCTGTTTTGCTGTTTGTCTGCTGCTCCTTAATTTGAAATTTCCCACGGATGTTATCCTTGGAGGACAGATGCAGGTTGCCTTTGACACTTTCCAGGTAATTATATACCTGTTCCTCTGAACCATCACCCGCTGGAGTTTTCAACGACTGGTCCGTAATTGATATAGGGGAAGAACCAGTGAATAGCTCAGCGGGTTGACTGCGTTCAGTGCTCTCGGCTGCGATACCAACGGATGCAAATGAACCTAACGCTACAATGCCAGAAAGAAGGGATGCTAAACTTTTTTTCATAATAAATACTCCTCCGATCTAAAAAGTTGGTTTTAATCAGTGCCGAGTTCCTGCAGTCATTTTTTATCTGGCCTCTACTCAAGCTGCGATCTGGGATGTAAAGAAGAGCGGACACAACCCCTTTCGTGTTTCATGAAACTAATAACTACACTCTTAATCTACCAATAGAAAATTGTAGATATAGCAAAAAATGTAATTATAGTATTCTCATTATATTTATAGAGATTCATATCAACTGTGATTAAAATCATAATAAATGATAAATAAATCAAAAAAATAATATTTATGGAATCATTAGTAAATTGAAGTTGACTGTTAGAGTGGTGAAGTGTAAGATTTCCATAGAATTAGATATCTAATTTATTTTCAGTAAAGGAGCAGCTGCATGAGTAAACGAATGCCGAGTACGCCTTTTTCAGATCTGATCCGGGAAATCGGGCTAAAAAAGAAAAAAGACGCTGATGACAGATTAGCCGAGCTGGGCCTTAATGCACAGCAGGGACAAATGATCGGCTACATTGCAGAGCATGAGGACAGAGGCCTGATTCAAAAGGATCTGGCGGAGCATTTCAACCGCAAGGAAGCCAGCATCACCAGCATGCTTCAGGGTCTGGAGAAAAAGGGGTATATCAAACGCGTGATTCCGAAAGAAAACGAGCGGCAGAAAAAAATATACCTGTTGGACAAAGCAGCGGTTCTGGTGGAAGAGTTCAATGAGATTTTTGCAGAAGTGGAAAAAAGCATCACCGATAGCCTTACGGAAGAGGAAGCGGAGACGCTCATGAAATTGTTGCACAAGGTGAATTCGAATCTTTAGCACAATGACAACAGGCGGGAGGCTCACTGATGTTGGGCGGCTCGCTTTTTTGTTATGGAAACTGGCCCGCTTGACATGAAATGCATTTCATCATTTACAGTAAAGGAGACAATATAAATAGAGATGGGGAGAACATACTATGAACATCAAGTTAATCGCGGTTGATATGGACGGTACATTTTTAGACGATAAAAAGAATTACCATCAAAAATGGTTCGAACAGCTATACGCTGTAATGAAGGCTAAAGGCGTCCATTTTGTGGTGGCGAGCGGGAACCAGTACTATAAGCTGAAAACGATTTTTGAAGGTATCCAGGATGAACTCGCATATGTTGCAGAGAATGGCGCCTATGTCATCGATGGGACCGAAGTATTGTTCACCGGTGAAATTACACCGGAGCAGGTGAAGCTAATCGTGGAGAAGCTGAGTCAATATGAGGAAATTTCTGCGGTCATGTGCGGTGTGAATGGAGCGTATGTGCTCGAAAGCGCCAGCAAGGAATTCTATGAGCTCATGTGCCATTATTATCCGAGGCTGGAGAAGGTAAGCGCATTTGAGCAGGTTAACGACCAGATTTTCAAATTTTCCTTAATTACTCCTGACCTGGCTGCTGGCGGAGTTGATAAATATCTGCCCCTGTTAATGGAAGAACTGAAGGGAGTGGTTGACCCGGTGACCAGCGGACATCAATGTATTGATCTGATCATCCCTGGCTGCCATAAGGCATCGGGGCTTGAACGCCTGCTGAAGCGCTATGGTGTGCGGCCGGATGAATGCGCAGCATTTGGAGACAGCAGCAATGATATTGAAATGCTGAAGCTGTGCAAATACAGTTACGCGATGGAGAATGCTTCGCCGGAAGTCAAGGCTGTAGTCAATTATCATACGGTGAGCAATAATCAGCATGGGGTGCTGCATGAAATTTCCCTGCTTTTGGGGGAACCTTCCTTGCTGGAAAATATAGAAGAAGGGAAGCTGTATGCGGGAAAACAGAATTAAAAAGCGAATTCATTTCCTGTACTGGAATAATTAGAACTAAGAAGAGTCCAGTGATGATTTTTTGTTTGACAGATAGTGTCGAGTAATCCATAATTCAATCCATACTAAACATATATGATTTATATGAAGGAGTGGGTCCTAGGTGTCAAATTTTAAAAAGGCATTAAGAAAATCGGTGGGGTTAGGGACATTGGCAGTACTATTTTTGGTATTGCTTGCAGGATGCTCCGGGTCGGGCAACAAAGCTAATTCGGCGAATACTGCTCAGGAAAGTGCCAGTCCGGCACCGGTTCAGAGTGCCGCTGCGGCGGAACCGGCAACGGGAGGAACTTTTGTATATGGTCGGCCCGCTGCGGTAACCTCGTTCGATCTTCATAATGAAATTACGTCGAACAATGCGTTTGCCATTGATAAAGTGTTTGAATCTCTGGTTGCTTTTGACAGCAAGGGCGAAATTGTGGACTGGCTTGCCAAGTCGCACAGCATCGGTGAAGACGGTTTGACGTATACGTTCGTACTCCGCGACGGGTTGAAATTTTCGAACGGGACGGAGGTAACGGCTGAAGATGCAGTATTTTCACTGAATCGTCATCTGAAGGTGGGCGGCCCGCTGGAGATTTCCGCCAAGGTTGATACCGTCAAAGCGCAGGACAAGCAAACGCTGGTCATTACGCTTAAAGAGCCATACACACCGTTTATCTCGGAGCTGTCCAACTTCTCCAACGGCATTCTTCCGAACAATTTCGGCGGAGTGACCGAAGCCGAATTTTTCAAAAAACCTGTAGGTACCGGGCCCTTCGTTGTGGAGTCCTGGGACCCGGCAGGCGATCTGACGTTTACCAAGAATCCGAACTATTGGCAGGAAGGCAAACCGTATATCGATAAGCTTGTGTACAAGCTGATCGAAGATGACAGCCAGGCCATCAACCAGTTAAAAGCTGGAGAAGTGAACGCGATTGAATCCCTGGCGCTGCAAAATGCCAATGAAATCAAAAATGGTACTGACACTGCAGTACTGACGAATGGCAGCTGGGTAACCGAGCAGCTGTTCTTCAATACACTGGACGAGCATTTCAAGGATGTCCATGTCCGCCGTGCCCTGGCTCTGGCATTGGATCGTGACGGGCTGACCAAGGCGCTTACCTTTGGTTACGCACAGACAGCAAATTCTTTGCTGCCGACAACGATTCCCTATAACGGCAATGATACGATCAAGCCGCTGAATTTCAATGTGGATGAAGCCAAAGCTGAGCTTGCCAAATCCCCCTTCCCTGACGGGTTCAGCACGAAATTGCTCGTAGCTTCCGGCAACAGCACCAGAGCGCAAGAGGCGCAGATTATTCAGGCGGCAGGCCAGACGATTGGCATCAAGATTGAGATTGAATCGGTTGAATTGGCCGCCTTCCGGGAACGTTTTTTCGCTTACGATTTTGCAGCAATGCTGAACAGCGGCCAGGCAGACTCTCCGGAAGCGAACTCGATCCTTGCTTTCCAGACAGACCCTGAAGGCTTCAGTAAATCGTACTGGACCCATTATACTAACGATGAAGTAACCAAGCTTCTATATGAAGGACAAAAAACAGCGGACGGCGATGGCCGTGCAGAGATCTACTCCAAGCTGCTGCAGACCCTGGCCGATGAAGTACCGTACATTCCGCTGTACTATCCTGATATCCTGATCGGTGCCCGTTCTTCCGTTCAGGGCCTGACAGTTCTGCCGAACGGCAGCGTACGCCTAGAAGCGGTTAGCATCAGCAAATGATGAAATCCAAGCTGGTGCCGACGGAGCGGACGGTAGGTAATGCTTCTCACAAGTGGCTCGTGATAGCCCTTGTGAAAGCATTGGCCGTGATCCTTTGCGTAATGACGGCGGTCTTTTTCATTATCCGCATTGTGCCGGGAGACCCCGCAAAAATGATTTTAGGAGAATACAGCACACCTGAGGCGCTCGAGAGCATGCATCATGCTCTCGGGCTTGACCTCCCTTTATGGGATCAATTTCTCCGTTTTATGACCACTCTCTTTACCCAAGGGGATACCGGAAATTCCATCATTACGGGGACCTCGGCCAGAGAGCTGATTGCACAGCGCGCCCCCATTACTTTGCTGCTTATTCTGCTCGCTTGTGTGCTGGCAATCATCATAGCGCTGCTACTTGCTACGCTTGCAGCCACGCATAAGGATAAGCTGCTCGATCATTTGATCCGTATATTTCCTGCAATCACTCTGGGTATGCCAATCTTTTGGGTTGGCCTTCTTTTGATTCTGCTCTTCAGTGTCCGGCTGGGCTGGTTTCCGGTTGGCGGTGTAGGAGAAGGATGGAGCGGAACCCTGCACAGTCTTGTGCTTCCGGCGGTAACGGTCGCTTTTTCACAAATCCCGACGCTTGTCCGGTCGTTAAGAGCGCAAATGCTTGAAGTGCTGGAGTCCGATTTTGTAGTGACCCTGAGGGCTGCAAGAATTCCGAACAGCGTTATTCTGTTTAAGCATGTGCTGCGCAACTCGGCGCTTCCTACACTGATGCTGCTTGGAGTCAATATATCTTATCTGATTGGCGGCACACTGGTTGTTGAGCAGGTGTATGGCATCAAGGGCATTGGCAGCCTGCTGTTCACTTCCATCTCCAAGCGGGATTTCCCGGTTATTCAAGGCATAGCCCTGTACTGTGCACTTTCAGTGGTGATCATCAGTTTAGTGATTGAAATCATTTCCTGGTGGCTTGATCCCAGAACGAAAGGAAAACAATGAACCCTATACCATTAGATCCAGACTTGCATAAAGGCAGCAGAATGGCCTACCGCTTGAAACGAATATGGAATGCACCTTCACTGCTTGTGGGCAGCCTTATGTTTCTTGTGCTGATTATTCTGGCTGTATTCATTCCTTACTTAAGTCCCTATTCGCCTACTGAGCAGAATCTGAGCGCTTTTTTGCAGCCTCCGTCTGCAGCACATTGGCTGGGAACCGATCAGCTGGGTCGTGATTTATTTACAAGACTGATCTATGCAGCGCGTACAGACTTGAAAATCATGGTTTTGGCGGAGATCATCCCATTCTGCACAGGCATATTTCTGGGAATGCTGGCAGGGTATTACGGAAAATGGCTCGATGCCGCTATTTCATTGCTGACGGACACATTAATTGCCTTTCCTTTTTATCTGATTGTAATTATCGTGGCCTTTGCCAGCGGGGCAGGAGAACGGGGGATTTATATCACCTTTATGCTGGTTGGATGGATCGTGTTTGCCCGTGTCGTCAGAGGTCTAAGCGCATCATTCCGCAAGCAGGAGTGGGTTGCATCCGCGCAGACTTTGGGTCTGCCCGGCGTAAGAATTATCCTGCGTCATCTGCTGCCCAATGCGCTGCCTCAAGCGGTTGTTGTCCTGATGACCGATATGATCGGTCTGCTTGTCGCCATTGTTACACTCGGTTATCTCGGCATAGGCATTGCACCGCCCACTCCGGACTGGGGAACCATGATCTCAGATGGACAACCCTTCATTACGACAGCCTGGTGGCTCTCGGCAGTGCCGGGATTCGCAGTAGTATATACAGGGATCGCTTTGTCTCTCGTAGGGGACGGATTGGCCGATATTTGGAGGAAAAAATGATGTCTACACAACCGGTTTTGGAATTAGAGGCACTCTCGCTGGCGGCAAAGTCCAATGAGACATTAGTCCATAATGTCAGCTTTTCGCTTGAAAAGGGGAGAGCCTGGGGCTAGTCGGGGAGTCGGGTTCCGGCAAATCGCTTACGCTGCGGGCTATTCTCGGCCTGCTGCCGCGCGGTGTCACACAGACAGGTGGCGTCATTAAGAGCGAGGTAAACAGCGCGATGGTGTTCCAGGACCCGAGAGGTGCGCTTGACCCGCTCTGTCCGGTGGTGAAGCAGCTGGCGGAAGTGGTGTATTACAGACAGCAGGTGAGCCGGAAGGCTTCACGCCGGATCGCGCTGGAGCTGCTCGAAAGGCTTGGCCTGCCGGACGCTCTGAAGCGGTCGGACCGGTATCCCAGCCAGCTCTCAGGCGGTCAGTGCCAGCGAATCGTCATCGCCATGGCGCTGGCCTGCAAACCGGGCATCCTGCTCTGTGATGAACCGACAACGGCGCTGGATGTAACCGTTCAGCGGCAAATTATTGAGACGATCACCAGCCTGCAGCTGGAACTCGGATTCGCCATGGTCTTTGTCACCCATAACCTGGCGATTGCCGCCAGCCTGTGCTCCAGACTATATGTGATGAAGGCGGGGGAGATTGTGGAGCACGGAGATACGCTTGATCTTTTGCAGCATCCGTCAGATCCTTATACGCAAATGCTCATGGATTCAGTGCTTCCATTGCCGGAGCTGGAAGGGGGCAGAAAGAATGGGTAGTACGCTGCAAGTTCAAAATTTAACGGTCCGGTACGGCGGGTTCACTGTGTTGGATGATATCAGCCTTCAGCTGGAGGAGCATACTACCCTCGGGCTTGTAGGGGAGTCAGGCTCAGGGAAATCAACGCTGGCTCGGGTTATAGCCGGATTGATCGCTCCAGACGGCGGAAAGATTCTGCTGGGATCACAGGAATTGCGGAAAAAGAGAAGCCGGGAGCAGCATAAAAAGATCCAGATGATCTTTCAGAATCCGGATGCTTCGCTGAATCCCAAGCATTCCATCCGGCAGATTCTATCCGAAGCGCTGTTGTTTCATAAGATTGTGCACCGGCCGCAGGTGGAGCAGCGATGCAAAGAGCTTTTGGCCCGTGTTCACCTGGAGGCGAAGGCGCTCGACAGGTACCCTCACGAATTCTCCGGCGGACAGCGCCAACGGATTGCGATTGCCCGTGCATTAAGTGTAGAGCCTAGCCTGCTGATTGCGGATGAACCGACGAGCGCACTCGATGTGTCCGTGCAGCTTAGTGTGCTTGAACTGTTCAAAACGCTCAAAACCGAGCTTCATCTTACCATGCTGTTCATCTCCCATGATCTGGGAGTTATCCATGCCATTAGCGATACGGTAGCCGTTATGCGGCAAGGCAAGCTTGTAGAGAAGAGCTCCAGGGACCAATTCTTTACCCGTCCGGAGCATGATTACAGCCGCGAGCTGTTGTCCGCGGTTCCCAAAATGCCGAACACCACTACAGCAGGAGGTTATTATGAACCCAGAACATAAAGGATTTGTGCCGTTGTCACTGGCAGAGTTCAACACACTTACCGGTTTGCTCTCCAAACTTTTGTACACACAGCAGCCCCCGGTTATTATCCCGGGTGAGGCGATTTTGGGGATTGAGGCCGTTGCTGCCGGGATAGCTGCGCCTGGCCGTACTTTTGTAAATGTGGTGACAGGCCCATACGGCAGATTGTTTGGACAATGGCTGGAGCGGGGCGGGGCAGCGGTTGTGGAGGTTAAGGTCCCTTTTGATGAAGTTGCTGCGCCGGATATGATCGCATCAGCGATTGAGCAATATCAGCCGGATGCGTTATCCTTCGTTCACGCTGAAGTGGTAACCGGCGGATCGAATCCCGCTCAAGACATATTTAAGCTTGCACAGAAATATAAGCTCATTACCGTATCGGATTCTGTCTCAGCAGTCGGGGGAGAAGCGCTGAATGTGGATGAATGGGGAGTAGACTTTGCAGTGATCGGTGCACAAAAAGCCTTGGCTGGACCGAATGGCGTCAGTGCGGTGAGCATTTCACCGCGTGGCTGGGAATTTCTTGAGTCCAATCCTGCGGCCCCGCGCAATTCCATTCTGTCTTTGCTGGATTTGAAACCGGCCCCGGACGGGGCTGCGCCGCTGCGGGTTCCACCCAACATTCCCACCCTTGAAGCCAGAGCACTGATTGCGGCCCTCACAGAGGTGGAAGAAGAGGGATTGCAGCAGGTTATCAAGCGCCATGAACGCGCCGCAGCCTCAGCTGTGGCAGGGATCAGAGCCTTGGAGCTTGAGCCGTGGCAGAAGGACAGCAGACATTATTCTACTCTGACTACGACGGTCCGGATCTCCGGGAAAGAAGGCTTGCTGATCCGTCAGCCGACCGGGATTGTTGCGCCCGGGGACGGCGAGCTGTTCGGCCAGCTTTTGCGGATCAATCATTTTGGGGCAAATGCATCCCGGGACAGTGTGGAAAAAGCCATTGCAGCGCTGGCCCGTTTATTGGGGCAAGAACCAGCGCAGGCTTTGCAGGCTGTCCGGGAGGTGTGGGGGAATGAGCATGATCCATAAACGGCCCGCCCTTCAGACCTTTAGCGGTATTCATATCACCGGTATTCAGGGCAAACGGTTCGACATTGTAATCCAGGACGGGCGTTTCACATCCATTATTGAAACGGAGCCGCAACTGGAGGAGCCTGCTCACCCGGATCAACGGTTATGGATAAGTCCGGGGATCATTGATCTTCACACGCATCTGGCCTGGACAGACTTTGACCATGAAGATCAATTGAAACGCGACAGCCGCGAGGTCGAAGCGATGCAGGCTGACGCTTTTGCTGCTACTTTGCGGACGGGGGTCACGACGGCACGCGATGCAGGCGGGATTCTGCCCAGCACTATCCGGCATCTTGTTCAGCACTATCAGCAGCCCCTGCGGGTGCAGACCAGCAGCGATATGCTGGGAGCCGCCGATGCCTGCGGAGTTCAGCATTTGGGTGAACGGATGGCGCAAATTTTCGGTACCGGAGCAGGCTGGATCAAAATTATGGCTACAGGCGGCCTCGGTGCACCTACCGAGAAAGTGCTTGAACCGAATTTTTCGAAAGAAGAGTTTGCCTTTATCGTCCGCAATGCACATGCGCACCATAAAAAGGTTCTGGTGCACACCTGGGGCGGAGTAACGATAGACTGGTCTATCGTGGCTGGTGTGGAATCCATCGAGCACGGGATGTTCCTGAGTGAGGAGCAGGCCGGCAGACTTGCTGAATCTGGAGTAGCCTTTGTACCCACCACCTCGATCTACCGTATTGCAGCCGATCCGAAGGGGGTGCTGGAACTGAATCCGGTGATTTGCGACCGGGCTGCGCGTGCTGCCGAAGCCCACTCGACAGCCATCGGCTACGCCAAAAAGGCAGGCGTCCGCATAGGATTCGGTACGGATTATGCCACACCTGCGCTGCACGGATACAACCTGCAAGAACTGGATACGTTAATGGATTACGGTCTGACCCGGGCAGAAGCGTGGAAATCTGCTACAGAGAGTGCTGCCGGGATTCTGGGCAGCGGCAGCGAATTGGGGCGGATTGCCGAAGGCTATATCGCCGATGCTGTGATTTACAATGCTGACCCTTATCAGGCGCGAAATGCGGAGCAGCTTCGGAACAGCATTGTTTCCGTCCTGACCGGAGCGCAGGAATCGGATTTGATTAAATGATTTCAAGCTCAGGCTTGAGCTTGAAATCATTTGTGTTCATATCCGGTGACTCCTATGCTATATTTTGTAGTAAATTTGCTGCCTGATCGTCATCATTTTTCAAGAGTAAATTGTTTTATACAAAACGGGGTTGTCCCGGTGGTACTTAATTCTACGGCTGGGACAGCCCTTTGTCATATGCTTGTGCCAAAGTTGTTGGAGCGCCGAAGTCGTCGTTAAGCGAACGAGCAGGATAATGCGATAACTTCTGGAATACTTATTGAAAGTAGAAATATCAAAGTTATAGGAGGAGGCTGCTCCCATGTTGAAGTTATTCGAGTATAACTGGCAGGTACGCAAAGAATGGTTTGACTGGTGCGACTCGGTGGACGAGACAGAACTGCTGAAGAGACGCACAGGCGGTCCGGGCAGCATTTTCTATACGCTGTTTCACATTGTAGAGTGCGAGTACAGTTGGATAACCGCATTGCAAGGAAAGCCGATGCCTGAAGAGCCTCCGTTCGAGGACTATATCGGTGTGCAAAAGATAAGAGATTATTCAGCGCGTTGCCATGCGGAAATCGCTCCATTCATCTACGCTTGGGATAGCAGCATGGAAACTCGCATTTTATCCGACCAGAACGCTGCGGGCGAATGGGAGAGCTTCAGATATGGTGAGATTATGCGGCATGTTCTCGCCCATGAGATCCACCATTTCGGCCAATTGTCGATTTGGTCGCGGGAAATGGGTAAGCAGCCGGTTACCGCAAACTTGATTCGAAGAGGATTGTTCGATATTTAATTTAGGCAAAATAATGCCCTTCTTCGAGATCGGCGATCAGTCCGGGCTGTACCGGTTTCCAGCCGAGAAGCTCCCGTGTTGCCAGACTCGCTTGCGTAGTGTTGTACAAGCCCGTGATGTCGAATGACGCAATGGTGCCAAGAAAGCCGAAATGGGCGGCAGCTTCTTCAGGTGGTATGCTGACCGCCGGCACGTTCAATTGCCGCCCGATGACAGCAGCGATCTCGCGGAGTGAAATGCCTTCATCGCCCGCGCCAAGCAGCCGTGAGCCAGCCGGAGCGGATTCCAGCGCCAGACGGTACAGAACCGCCGCATCCAGGCGGTGAACCGCCGGCCAGCGGTTTGTTCCGTCGCCGATGTAAGCGGCAAAGCCCTTTGTCCGGGCGATGTTGATCATCATTGGCACAAAGCCCTTATCGCCTTGACCGTGCACGGACGGTGCAAGCATGACAATGGATGTCCGAATCCCCCGCTCTGCCATGGCGAGCACTGTTTGATCCACGGTTTGCCCATTTGCGTGAGCCGTGGTAATGAACGGCTTTCCGGAGCCTTCGAGCGCCGCTCCCATAACTTCAACAGCCCGCAAATCCAGCGCCAGTGCACCTTCAAAGTCAGAAAAATCGTTGGTGAACGCCAAATGAATCACGCCGTCCGCAGCCTCGGCCCCGCTGCGCAGAGTGTCGGGATCGTCCAGCGTGCCGTACAGTACTTCGGCTCCCGCCGACTTTAATCCCGCAGCTTTCTCTTCAGAACGACAAAGGCCCGTCACCGTATGTCCCGCGCTGATCAGCTCCCGGACGACCGCGGAACCGACATACCCTGTTGCTCCTGTAACAAAAACATGCATAATGATATCCTCCTTCATGAATTGACTGCTTGAGCATGATAAGTATAAACTATGAAGTGAACTCTAGGGCAAGCCGTCCAAAGGAGAAATGATTATGAGAATTCAGGAACTGGCAGACAAGATGGGATTAACGATCCATACGATCCGCTTTTATGAAAAGGAAGGCTTGCTTGATGATCGGCATGTCCGGCGGGAAAGCAACAATTACCGCAACTATTCGGAAGAGGCTGTCGGGCGGTTGAAGCTCATCAAGAAGTTCCAGTCTATCGGCTGTTCGCTGGCTGAACTGAAGGAAGTTCTGCAGGACCACGACGCTAATGCGCACACTAACCTGCAGATTATCGATTGGATTCGCGGCAAGAAAAAGGAGATCGAAAGCAAGAAGAAAGAATACGATCAAATGCTGGACACCCTTAACAAGATGCTGGAGTATCGGACTCTGCTCATGGACGATCCGCAAAAGGCTCAAGAGATGCTACATACTTGGCATGCTGGCTCATCCGGTTGAGCTGCTTATTTTATAGATGTGCACACTACAGGAAATATCTTCTTGTCTACTTTTCAAACGAAAATTGTTAAGGTAGGGGGTAGCAATGAATAAGAGGTGAAGAGTTGTTATGACGAAGAAACACTGTTTGTTCTGCGATGAGATTGTCCCCATTGTGGCGGAGGGCGATTACGATAGATATCTCGGTTGTTCTTGTTCGCCCGGCGGGTACTATAATCTGCTGAGAGACAGCTACGAATCTATCAATGCGCTCCCGCACCCCAAGAAACGCGACGTACTCCATTTGATATCAGGCTATATCCGGGAGCTGACTGATTGTGAAGAAAAGGTTACGCTAACGTTCAACGATTTGGAGACCATCGCAAATTCCCCAAAAATTCCAGTGACGATTGAGGATAAAGGGAACCGTCTGCTGCAATATTTGTACAGGCATTCCGGGAGTGCAGGAGATCCTGTTGTTATTCAGCCGCTCTCCGGCAGCTATAATCTGACGTATTCCCCCAATTTGCAGGAGCTGGTATATATCATCGATAAGCTCATTAATGAGCAGCTGCTTATACGGGAAGGCATGACCTTTAAGCTTACGGATAAAGGCTGGAGTGAGGCTGCGGCGAGCGCCGGAGGCAAAAAATTGAAGCCGTGCCTCATTCTGACCGCAGAGAAAAAGGAACTGCGCCTGGAGTGGCAGGAAATGCTTTTGCCAAAAATAGAGCAGTTCGGTTATCTGCCGCGCTTGCTTACCCAAGACAGCACGCAGAACCATGATCACGATTCTTTGGCGCTAATCGCAGACAGCAGACTTATTATCGCAGATTTAACCGGGCAGTCTCCTGAAGTGTATTTTGCGGCAGGGTATGCACTTGGTTTGAGCATCCCGGTAATCTGGACTGTGAACAACAGCATAGCAGAAGAACTGAATGTACATGTCCAGGCTATCCGTCCCATCGTATGGGACACGGCTGAAGAACTGGCAGTATTACTGCGGCAGAAGCTGAGTTATGAGCGTATAGAAAAGGCCCAGGGTACCGTCCAATAAATGTGTCAACATACAAAGCAGGCGCGCCCGCAAGTTAGGGGTGCCTGCTTTTTTAGGTGATGCGGTGCACAGACGGCGTATGCAATGATTACTCAATGGGAAGAGAGAGGCTTTTCTGCTAAAATGGTTGTAATACATTTTTTAGTAAAAGAGGGATCAATAATCTGCGATCTGCGTTTGATCACCCGTTAAGGAGTTATTCTAGATGACGAATTCAACCTTCCGCATACGCCGCCCCTCATTAAATGATGCTCAGGCGGTATGCGATCTGGTGGCTGCCTGTGATACCGAAGACCTCGGAGCACCCGACATCGTTCTCGACGATGTCCTGGACATGTGGTCCGGCTTCGATCTGGACCACAATGTCTGGGTCGTTGAAGACACAGACTTGTCATTAATCGGATATGCTTTTCTTGAGGAGGATAGTGAAGAAAAGCTGTTCAGCTACGGCTGCGTGCTGCCCGCAGCCCGGGGCCGGGGCGTGGGTGCGTCGCTCGTCAAGTCGCTGGAAGCCCGGGCCTCAGAACTACGGAATGCAACAGGAGTCCCGAAGCGTCTGCAAGGCATGATCCCGACATTATGCGAAGATGCTGTCCGGCTGTTTGAGGCGCAAGGCTTTGCGCCGGTCCGTTACTTCAAGCGAATGGGAATCCGGCTGGACACCGAACCGGCTGCGGCCATTCTACCTGAAGGCTTCACCATTGAGCCGTTTATGAAGGGGCGCGACGAACAAGCCGTGCATGAGGCTTATGTAGAGTCGTTTGCCGATCACTGGGATTTTGCGGTGCCTCCTTTCGAGAAATGGGCCGAAAAGACACTGCTGCCTACCTTTGAGGAACGCTGGTGGTTGATCGCCCGGGACCCGAACGGGGATGTTGCGGGTTTTGCGCTCGGACGCATGCGCGAAGACCTGCTCTTCATCGAGCAGGTTGGAGTACGCCGGCCTTTCCGTGGGCGCGGTCTTGCCCTGGCCCTGCTGCAGTGCCTGTTCAGGGCATCCTATCATGCGGGTCAAATGCTCGTTTCGCTGGGTGTCGATGCAACCAACCCTTCGGGTGCATACCGCCTCTATGAAAAAGCCGGAATGAAATCTGATTATGCAATCAGCATTTATGAAAAACCGTTCACTCTTTTGGCTGAATGAAAACAACAGGTAAGCACTCTTACTTCAAAAAAGAAAGGCCCTGGTTTATAAACCGAGTCTTTCTTTTTTTGTAGACGGATGGAAGCATGATAGGAGTGCCAATAGGTAACCAAAAAGATTTTTGGCCGTATTAGGGGTATGATTATGAGGCCCAAACAAAAATTCGAGCAGAGGTAAACGAATGCATATGAATGAGAACTTTACAGAGCAGGGCGATACGGTGTACCGGCTGGCGGAGCATAAGGCAGCCCAGTATTTTGCAGCCCTGAATATGCAGGTCACGGACAAAACTTATGTCCCTGCATTGACAAAAGATATCCAGTCGTGGAAGAAGAACCATATCCATCAACGGTCATGGCTGTCTTTTTTTACACGGAGGAAGAGAGCAGGGGATACACGGGATAATCAGAAGTATCTGGAATGGCTGAACTATACAGGCAAACTGGATAATTATTTAGACCGGAGTGTGTCCTATATCTACATGAGGGATCTGGGCAAAGCGCTGGATGATCCCCGCACCAAGACCCGGATTCAGCGGGTAGTCACGGACTTGAAAAGACACTTGATGCATTCCGGCGCAAATGAGCAGGAGGACCAGACCGGATTAACCGGATTGTCCAGTATAGCCGGATTTTACCGCTGGGCCCAGAAGGAAGGAATCGAAGCTGCAGCGATTTGGGTGATAGACAAACTTAAGAATGTCTCTTCCCATATTCCGGAGGAAATGGATGCCGAGCAAGCCGAACGTAAACTCATCAAAATCATCGTCGGGGTTATTCTGCATGTGGTAGAAGAAATGGATGAACAGACCACGCCCGCTGAACGCACCCGTAGGCTGGATGAAGCCATCCGGATCGGGTATTCCTATGGTTTGACTTACCCTTTTATTGACGATCTTCTGGATTCCCAGGTCTTAACGGCTCCCGAAAAAGAACAATATTCCGCAATGATACGGACTGCCCTTCTGACGGGAAAGGTGCCGGAGCTGAGCGGGTGGCCTGGAATCCATATGGAAATCATTCAATACGTCCATACAGAGCTGCGGACTGCTTTTGAATATATCCAAAGCCTGCAGAAGCCCGAAACAGAGAAAACCTTTTTTGAACAGTCTTATGTGTTTTTTCATTCCCAGGACATCGACCGCAACAAGGATCTGGCTAATGCGGAATACACCAACGAAGAGCTGTACATCCCTATTATTCTAAAATCCTCTTCGTCGAGATTAATTGTCCGTTCGGTGATTAGTGCTGCTGAGGATAAAGGTTTTGAGGAGCGGACCTTTTATTATGGAATCTATAACCAGCTGGCTGATGATTTTGCGGATATGTACGATGATATGAAGGATGGGGCCGTCACCCCATATACCTATTATTTAAAATACCGGAAGCAGCGTCCCGATCTGATCAATCCTTATGAATTATACTGGACGGTAATCTCCCATTTGATCCATAATGTATATCATTCCGATGCCAAGACCCTTGAGGTGATTATGGACCGGGCAATCAACGGACTGAAACGCTGCAAAGAACGGGTAGGTACAGAACGGTATAACGAAATCATGGAGATTTTTGCGTCTGGGAATCCGGAGTTCAACCGCCTTATACAACATATGGTCCGAAAAGCAGACGATGTGGATTTCTTCGACAAGCTGCTCCGGGATCAGATCAATGCCCAATTGAAAAACGGCCGGAAGGAAAAGGAGAAGTTTCAGACGACCGTCCGCACTGTCCGCGATCAAATCAACGGTCTGCTGAAGATTCCCAGGCCGGATGGAATCCCTCCGATGAAAGAATCACTGATTGAGGCGGCGAATTATAGTCTGACCGGCGACGGGAAGCGGATACGGCCAATATTAACCTGGGTGCTGGGTGTTGAGGTGTATGGCATGCAGGCAGCTGCGATCGAGCCGCTTCTGAGATCATTGGAATTTATGCATACCGCATCCTTGATTTTTGACGATCTGCCTTCCCAGGATAATGCGTCCACCCGCAGAGGGCGGCCGACCTTGCATCAGGTGCATAATAGCGCTACGGCGGAATTAACCGGCCTGTACCTGATTCAAAAGGCGATTCAGGAGCAGGCTTCGCTTCAGGCTTTTGATCCTGCAACTGTGCTGGCTCTGATGCAATATTCGGCCGAAAAGGCAGAGGATATGTGCATGGGGCAGGCGATGGATTTGCACTCCAAAGGAAAAGCGATGACCCTGGAGCAATTGAATATGATGTGTTTTTACAAAACGGGGTTAGCGTTTGAAGCTTCTCTGGTAATGCCAGCCATACTGGCCGGGGTACAAACAGCCGAAATCAACGCGTTGAAGAAATACGCCTACCATGCGGGCATTGCCTTTCAGATCAAAGATGATCTGCTTGATTTGGAAGGGGATCATCAGGTGCTGGGCAAAAACACCCGGATGGATATGGAAAATAACAATTCGACCTTTGTGTCTGTCCTTGGTCCGGAAGCCGCCAGAATCGAAATGTGGGATCACTACTGTCATGCCGTGGAAGCGCTGAATGCGGTTCCCCGCAAAATTGCTTTTCTGAACCATTTATTGGACTATATTATTAACCGGAACCGTTAAAATGAAGGAAAATATTAGAAAGGAAAGCTGCTGCTATGAAAAATATGAAACAAAACATAATAGAATATTGCCTGAAAAAGAAGGGGGCGGTCCCAACGCATCCTTTTGGGCCGGAATCGCTGGTGATCAAGGTTGAAGGGAAAATGTTCGCACTTATTTTTGAAAATATAGCCAGCCAACCGGTTATTAATCTAAAATGCGATCCTGTAATCGCGGCAAATTTGCGGGAGCAATATGATAATGTGCGGCCAGGGTACCATATGAACAAAAAACACTGGAATTCTATCACACTGGATGGTTCCGTGCCGGAGCAGGATATTTTTTTGATGATCGGCCATTCGTATGATTTGGTAGTCAAAAAGCTTCCTAAAAGCCTCCGTGAATCCATTGCGGAGAGCAGTTAAGCAGACTCATGAGCTCATTGATTTGGAAACCGCGCCTGGCGCGGTTTTTTTGGTTTGCCAAGAGTGCTTCCGAGGCTCTTTCAGGTCTATAACCGCATCAGAAACTTTAATATGTCCAGGTTATCTTTAATTTCTCCACTATTTGTAAGGGAAGATTCGGGATAGATTTGGGGGATAGCAAAATGCCAAAAAAGGGGTGAGGGATGGCAGCACTTGCAGGAAACAGGTTTGTCTTTGAAGGATGCATGGATGAAATGTAAGCGAAACCACAGAAGACGAGGAGGATGGAAGGATGAATATTCCCACCGGTACCAAATCACTTCCTAAGCTGACATCTGCATTGTTGGCTGCTGCTTTGCTAGTTTCAGGTCTTCCCTTGACGGCGTATGCCGGCGACACATGGCCTTTTAAAGGAGACAGTGCTCCTGGTGCCAACCAGCCCAATGTTCATGGTTATACCAGCAGCCATATTGCCAACTGGAGTCCCCAGACTGATCCGGATGCCGAACTGCTTAGATCACGCGTACCGCTGCAGGAGCGAATCGCCCCTTTTGCTGCGACTCAGGCGAATCCGGCGCTCAGTCCGCAGACGCGGATGATGAATGTGTCAGGCGACTACGGCAACGCATTTATTGAGAATGCGCCGTATACGAACAAGTTTGCGCAGTACCATTTTAACTTCTGGCAGTATATCGATTATTACTCCTACTGGCATGGCACGGCAACCGCGTATACCCCGCCGGAATATTATGATGAGCTGGCCCAGAAGGACTGGCAGCAAAAATGGTTCGAATTCGGGATGCTGAATATCCCCAACCCGACTTATACTGATGCGGCGCATAAAAATGGCGTGATGTCCTTAGCCGGCATTTTCTTTTCCAACAACGACCGCGGCCAGCAGACCTACAAGCAAATGATTGTCCGGGATGAGCAGGGAAAGTTCCCGGTAGCTGAAAAGCTGATTGCAATGGCACAGTATTTTGGTTTTGACGGTTATTTTATCAACCAGGAAGAAATGAGCCCGAATGTGGCAGTAGCCGATATCCCGGATTACATCGCATTTATGAAAGCGCTGCAAAAAGGCGGGCTGTATGTCCAATGGTACGATTCGCTGAATACCCAGACCGGCGCGAACACGTTCGCGCGGACGTTGAATGATTCCAACATCTCCATGCTGGTCGATAAAAGCACAAAGGAGCCGGTGTCCAACTCCTTTTTCTTTGATTATGGAGCTGGCAACACCCAGATTACGGGTGCCAACAATTATTTGGCCAATCTGAATAGCAGCCTGGGCACCAGCTACAGCTTGTATGATGTGGGGTATGCAGGCCTGGAAGCAGGACGGGACCGGTTCAAGCCGGTTAATGGTTCAGCACTTGCGGCCAAGGTGGATGCGGCCGGTCTGCCGAGACTTAGTCTGGCAACGCTTGGTGCCGATTTTGTACACGCTGGTCTGGATGAGGATATGGGTCTGTCCTATCCCGTCTCCCACAGGTCGGAGAATGATTACCAGTGGATGACGCATTTGCGTGAGCAGCTGTGGTGGTCGGGACCCAACGTGAATCCAAAGAATACTGCGAAGCCAGCCGCCAACACCGTCTCGGATGTCTATGCCGACAACCGCTATTGGCCGGGGATTTCTTCTGTGATTGCAGAACGTTCGGTCATTCAGGACAATAACTTTTATACTAATTTCAATACCGGGCACGGGTTGTCGTATTATGTGAACGGTACGGTCTCCAACAATGAGGAATGGTCCAATATGAGTTTGCAGGACATTCCCGTTACCTGGCAATGGTGGCAGGAGACAACAGGCAACAGGCTTACTGTGGATTTCGACTATGGACCCGAATACAATCTCTCGGGCACAGAGCGCTATAAGTATAAGCAGATCGGTGGGTTTAACGGCGGCAGCTCGCTGGTGGTGAACGGAAATCTGAATGCAGAGAACTTCCTGCGTTTATACAAAACAGAGCTTAGCCTGAAGGCAGGCTCCAAGCTGTCCATTAGCTACAATAAGCCGTCGGCTGCGAATTCATCGTCGATGTCGGTAGGCCTCATTCTGGCAGATGATCCGAATACTGTGGTCAAAGTGCCGGTTCCGGACAGCGGCCGCAAAACCAGCGGCTGGGTGACGAAGGAGCTGGATCTGAGTGCTTATGCAGGCCGGACGATCGCTGCGTTTGGACTCGTTTTTAATCCCGGCCAAGGGGTTGTGAACAATTATCAGATGAACATCGGACAGCTCCGGATAACCGACGGTACTGCCGTGAAACCTGCGGCTCCGGCTGACCTTACGATTGCCAATGCGTTTACAGATACGAGTGAAATGGTCGTTCATTGGAAGCTGGACCCTGATTACAATAAAGTTAAGCAATATAACGTCTATGTAAATGATGTATATATGGGCGGAAAATATGATGAGGTGTTCTACCTCAAGCGGCTTCCGGCTAAATCCGGGAGGCTCAAAGTTGTGGCTGTCGGTGCAGATGGGCAGGAAGGCGATGCCGCAACCCTGAATTTTAACCTGAATGCGGCTGTCTCTAATCTGAAAGTGAATTCCCAAGCAGACGGAAGGTTTGACGTTAGCTGGTCAAATACCGGCAGTACGGCAGGGGGCATTACCGTCCGCGTGCAGTCCGTGAACTGGACTACTACGGCGGAGCCGGTGCAGCAGCAAAAGGTTGTTCCTGCAGGTTCGACCTCGGCAGAATTCACCGGGATGCCGGTGAACGGCGATGATTACATTGTTACCGTTACGGCAGGCACTGTAGATCCGGTTTCGGTGAGCGGGCGTTTTATGGACACCATCGCCGAACCCTATGCCGAAGCCTGGTCCTGGAATCAGGACATCCTGAATTTGCCGATGCCGAACACCAGAGACTGGCGGTATCTGTATGTGTATGAGGATGGGGTGGCGAAATCTTTTGCAACCACCTACAGCTCCGGCAATAAGCCGATGATTGTCCGGGGACGGACCACCAAAGCTTCTCTCAGCTTCCGCTCGACAGCTAATGTTGTGTATGTCGTGATGGAGGACTATGCCGGCAACCGCTCTGAGCCGGTGTATCTGAAGGGCAGCCATTAAGCATTCTCAAGATATTAAATGATGTCCGTTAATTTTACGTTTCAGCCATACAGCCTGTCCAAGGACGGATTCTCCCTGGACAGGCTGTTTTTTTCGCAGAATAGTGTTCCATACCCAGAGGCTAGACGGCATTCTCCGCATCTCACCCGTATGGATTTGTCCGTCCGCCGTTTTTAGTATAAGATGTAACAGACTTTACAGCAGCGGGGGACAAGAAGATGAACAAAACCGAACGGCAGCTTGCCATTACGCTTGAGCTTCAGCGCAGCAAGGTGCACAGAGCGGAAGATTTGGCCGCTCAATTCGAGACTAGCGTGCGGACGATCTACCGCGATATCCAGGCCCTGAGCGAAGCGGGAGTTCCGATTATTGGAGCTCCCGGGCAGGGATATTCGTTGATGGAAGGGTATTTCCTGCCGCCGGTAGGCTTCACGGCCGAAGAAGCAGTAGCCCTGCTGATGGGTACGGATTTCATTGAACAAAGGCTGGATGCGGAGTATGGCAGCGTGTCAAAGTCTGCCAGGCGCAAAATTGAAGCGGTTCTGCCGGAGCCGGTGCGTGCCGAGTCGGCACGCGTACGGGATACGATGCGGCTTCTTCATGCTGGAGAACCTGTAACCGGCCGGAAGGAAAAGGACTATCTCGGTCAAATCCGGCGCGCGATCCTGGAACGGCACAGGTTAAGCTTCACCTATCTGAAAAAAATGCCGGAAGCGGACGGCAGCCGCAAGAGCAGCCGTGAGGTTGACCCCTATGGCCTGGCGCTCGTCCAGGGGAACTGGACGCTGGTCGCCCGCTGCGGTCTCCGGCAGGATATCCGCCATTTCCGGTTGTCGCGGATGACAGAGCTTGCGGTGCTGGAAGAGCGCTTCTCCATTCCGGCCGGATTTAACCTGAGCCGTTACCGCCCGCCCGACGACCGTAACTTACGCGTAGTGGTTCGGGTGAACCTGAATATTGCCGACAAAATGATCGAGACCGTTAATTATTATCTGGAGACTACCGAAGAGCGGGAGGATGGTCTTTTGGTTACTTTTCGCATAAGGCAGCTGGAGGAGCTGCTGCCTTATATCCTCTCATGGGGCGGAGATGCCGAAGTGCTGGAACCGGTGTCTCTCCGCCGCCGGGTCCGGGAAGAGGCGGAAAGGATGTTCAAACGGTACTGAAAGGTGAGGAGACGCTATTTTGTTCATTCGGGCCTCACATCAAAAGTGATCCAACGCATAATCGTTTGGCTGCAAAGGTGTATAGTCAACTTATATAAGATAAAGTTTGAAACTTTCATACTTTCTTTAAAATTCGCTTGAAGCTTGCTTTGAAACTCGTTTTGAATATTTCTTTGGAAATTTTCAAAATGTGATTGTAATCCTCCTTTTCGTTTAGCCTCCATTATAGAATGAAGTTGTTGATAAACATTATCATTCAGGAGGCGAGCTTATGAACACAGAATATAAGATTGCACAAGATACGTATTGGGTCGGTAAAATTGACAACCGTGAAGTCCCGTTTCATCGTCTGATTCTGGCGAAAGGAACGACCTATAATTCCTACCTGCTGAAAACCGGCAAACCGACTGTGATTGACACCGTGGATATGGAATTTGGACGTGAGTATGCGGAGCGGCTCAGCCAATTTATAGATCCCATGGATATTGAATATATCGTCATCAACCATACAGAGCCTGACCATTCCGGGGGATTGGCTGCGCTGGCTTCACGGGCTGTGAATGCTACTATTGTCTGCACCGCGATTGCAGTGCCGGAACTCCAGGAAATGTACAAACTCCACAGCCGGAACTTTCTCGTTGTGAACGATGGGGATACGCTGGATATCGGCGGCAAAACGCTGCTGTTCAGAGAGACACCGTATCTTCATACCGCTGAAACGATGATCACCTATTGTGTGGAAGATAAAATCCTCTTCCCTTGTGATATCTTCAGCACCCATGTTGCGGTAGAGAAGCTGTTCAGCGATGAGGCCGGCTTCGATATTACGGATGACTTCAAAGGCTATTACAGTGCGATCATTCACCCTCACCGCAGATATGTCAGAACGCTGATCGAGGCCGTCCAAGACCTGGACATCAAGATGATCGCACCTTCCCACGGGTTCTTAATCCGGGAAAATATCCGCAAATATATTGATCTCTACGATGTCCTCAGCCGTGAAACGACTGAAGGCAAAAAAGCGGCGATTGTCTATACCACGCTCAAGAACAATACCAAAAAAATGGCGAACATCCTGCAGGAATGCCTTAAGGAAAATCATATCGAGACCGAGGTGTGGGATGCTGACAAGAGCAGCACAGCGGAAATTCTGAGCAGCATCGCTTCAGCCGATGCCGTTTTTGTCGGAAGCTCCACCAGATATGCGGATATGATCGGCAACCTGGAGCCTATTCTGAAAGAAATGAAAAATATGAATCTGGAAGGCAAACTCGCAGCTGCTTTTGGTTCCTACGGATGGAGCGGGGAAGCCATAGAGGTTATTCAGGATTATCTGAACACTACCAACATGACGGTACAGAGTACATCCGAAGTCATCAAGTCAACAGGAATGATTCATGTGGAATTTCCGATCCGGGTGCGTTTCTCACCAAAGGATGCCGAGAAAGTACAAAAAATTAAAAATGCTGCGGAATTTGTTTCGGATCTGCTGCTCAGCGCTTATTAAGGGGGGCAAACGTTCATGTCCAAACATTATGTGATTGTAGGCAGCGGAGTGGCAGCCGTTCATGCCGCCAAGGCGATTCGGGATCAGGACCCGGATACCGAAATCTCCATCTTCGGGGAGGAAGCACATCTTCCGTATAACCGGATTAAGCTGACCAAGGGGTTGTTCACCGATTTACACAGCGATAAGGTCTTGATCAAAAAGGAAAAGTGGTACAAGGACAACCGTATCACCGTCCACACTTCTACCCGGGTCACTCATATCAATACGGACCGTCGGCAGGTGGAAACAGCAGATGGCAGACAGATTGTGTATCATAAGCTTCTGCTCTGCATGGGTGCGAGAAACCGTGCGCTCCCTGTAGAAGGTGCAGGGCTGAAGAACGTTCATACCCTCCGGGATTTACAAGATGCCGACCGGCTGAAAGCCAGCCTCGAAAGCGGGAACCGTATCGTTGTCATCGGCGGTGGGGTGCAGGGGCTGGAAACCGCATGGGCCTTACATGAAGCCGGATACGAAGTGACCGTTGTCGAAGCGGCACCACGGTTGATGATCAGACAACTGGATGAAACCTCTTCACAGATGCTTAAAGAAACCCTGGAGCAGGCTGGGGTAAAAGTCATTCTTCATTCCGGCGTAACCTCGATCACGGGAGAAGAGGCCGTCACTGGAGTTACACTTGACGATGAAACTACAGTTGCCTGTGATCATGTGGTTTACTCGATTGGTATCGTACCGAACACAACACTTGTGAAGGATACACCGATTGATACCCGTTCAGGTATTATCGTTAACTCCAATATGCAGACCAGCGCTCCCCATGTATATGCTGCCGGGGATATCGCCGAAATGAACGGACAGGTTGAAGGCTTGTGGGGAGGAGCTATGGAGCAAGGGCGGGTCGCCGGCAACAATATGGCAGCGAGTGAGCCTGCGGCTTACCGTAAAGCGGTTCCGGTTACCTACTTTAATGCGTTTGGAATATCGCTTTTTTCCATTGGAATGACCGATGAATCACAGTGCGACCTGAGTGTGTCTGTGCAAGAGAACGGCATTTACACACAGATATTTGTGAAAGATCACACAATAATTGGTGCTGTTTCTTGGGAAGGCGCCGCTGCTTCACTGGTATATAAATCTGCCGTTGAGACGGGCTGCAGTCTGGAAGGCATTGATCTTTCCCGCAGCCTCTCAGCGATCATGTCGGAAGTTCAAACGAGATTGCCCAACTAACCTTAACGAAACAGGAGATGAACCTGATGAAGAAATATGTATGTGAACCCTGCGGTTATATTTATGATCCAGCAATTGGCGACCCCGATGAGGATGTGGCACCGGGCACTGCTTTTGAAGATTTGCCGGAGGATTGGGTCTGCCCGGTCTGCGGAGAAGACACCAGCCATTTTTCACCCATTTCTTAAAAAATACGAAAAAGGAGAGATGCGAGATGCCGGAACATTCCTGTCAAAATGCCGCAGAGCCCTGTACCCGCAAGGTGCCGATCTTTGCTTCGCTGTCTGGTGCCGACCTCTCCCGGATCAGCGCCATGATTATCCACCGGAAATATGCCAAGGGACAGGCGCTGATTCTGGAAGAGCAGCCGACCGATACCTTGTTCATTATCCAGCAGGGGCAAGTTAAATTGTCCAAAATGACGCCGCAGGGGAAGGAGCAGATCCTGCACATTTTAACCGCAGGCGATTTTTTTGGTGAGCTTAGCATCTTTAACAGCGATGAACTCAGCAACTTCAGCGCTTATGCATTGAAAGACACCAGCATCTGTATGCTGACCAGAGCGGATATGGAGCGGATCATGCTGGACAATCCGGACATCGCCTTCAAGCTGCTAAAGACGGTTACCAAAAGACTGGCCCATACTGAAAATCTGGCGCAAAGTCTGGCAACCAAGGACCCGGAAATCCGCATCGCCTACATGATTCTGGAGCTTAGCGATATCTATGGTAAAATGCGCGGCGGCCGTATTCATATCGATCTCCCGCTGTCCCGTGAAGAGCTGGCAAATTATGCAGGGGTCACCCGGGAAACGATCAGCCGGAAATTTGCTATCTTTGAAGACTTGGGGCTGATTGAACTGATCGGCAACAAACGGATGGTTATACGGAACCGGCCCTCCTTGGAGAAATACATGGATTGAACTGTAATCCTAAAAAAACGGGTACACCGTCCATCACCGGACAGTGTACCTGTTTTGTGTTATCGTGTAATTATGCATGTTCTAATTGCAGGGCCGGACCAAAAAACTCATAATGAATTTGTTCTTCTTTCATCCCCATTGCCAGCAGGCTGCGGATCATAGCTTCCATGAAGGGAACCGGTCCGCACACATAGGCATCACCTGTAGGATCAACATACGCCTCTAGTGCTTCACGGGTGATTTGACCATCGGGGCCGTCCGAGAAATAGGTTTTATATTGAATGTTGGTCATGTTCAAAGCATGTTTTTGGATATCCTCACCAAAAGCGGCAAACGATTCATTGCGCGCAGCGTGCAGGAAAACCGTAGGACGGTCCGGTGTGGACACGGCCACCGTTTCGAGCATGCTCATCATCGGCGTGATTCCTACACCGCCCGAGATAAACGCGACCGGTGTGGTTTTGGCAGTATCCAGCAGGAATTCACCGGCAGGCGGGCTTACTTCCACCGTATCCCCTTCGTTCACCTGTGTGTGAAGGTAGACAGAGACTACACCATTTGGATCATTGTCGGCTTCCCGCTTCACGGAGATGCGGAACTCATCCGGCTTTGACGCCTGGGACAGGCTGTACTGGCGGATCATGGTGTATTGTTCACCCGGAATCAGAACACGCACAGAGATATACTGGCCCGGCTTGAACGCCGGCACGCCGGAACCGTCTGCCGGTTTCAGATAAAAGGATGTAATACTTTCGCTTTCCTGTACCTTGCGGACAACCGTAAACGGTTTGAAGAAGTTCCAGCCGTTTTCCTGCTCCCGGGCTTCCTTGTACATATTCGCTTCAACACCGATGAAGGCATCGGCAATCACGCCATAGGCTTCTTCCCAGGCCTGCAGGATGTCGTCCGTTGCTGCGTCGCCGAGCACTTCCTTGATGGCTTTCAGCAAAAACTCGCCGACAATCGGATACTGCTCCGGCTTAATGCCAAGGCTGACATGCTTGTGGGCGATCTGAACAACCGCCGGCAAAATATTTTCCAGGTTGTCAATGTGAACTGCTGCGGCATACACCGCATTCGCGAGTGCTGCCTGCTGCCGGCCTTGGGCCTGATTGGCATGATTAAATACATTCAGAAGTTCTGGATGGGCCGCAAACAGGTTCCGGTAGAACACCGATGTAATGGCTGTGCCGTGTTCCGCTAATACAGGGGCTGTGGATTTGACAATATCGCGTGTTTGTTTGGATAAGATAACCGTTCACTCCTCTCATTATTACAAATTTAATATATACTCTTTTATAGTCAAAAGATATATTTAAAATACCACTTTAACAAAATCGACAATTTTTATGGTATTATTTGTAACAAAGATCACATACTGCTACTAAGGGATGGTGGATCGAATGAGACTAACCATGTACACAGATTTCTCTTTGCGGGTCCTCATGTATCTCGGGACGAAAGAGCGGAGTGAGCTCTCAACCATACAAGACATTTCAAATGCCTATCATATCTCCAAAAATCATTTGATGAAGGTATCCCATGAACTTGGGCAAGCAGGGTATATTGAAACGGTAAGAGGCAGAGGAGGGGGAATCCGGCTGGCCAGGGCGCCTGGGCTGATTAACATTGGAGAAGTTGTGCGCCGGATGGAAGATGATTTTCATCTGGTAGAATGCTTTGACCCTTCCGGCAACAACTGTCCGATCTCTCCGGCGTGCGGATTAAAGGGAGTGCTTGGCAGAGCATTGGCTGCTTACTTGCAGGTGCTCAGTGAATATACATTACAGGATTTATTGCTGAATAAGCATGATCTGCAGGCTATTTTTCAAAGAGAATCAAGTAACGATAACGATTATACTGACGGCTCCTCCAGCAGCAGCCTTTCCTCATCCCGGCTATGAATAGCGTTCACCACTAAAAGGGCATGAAACTGCTGAATAACCTCCGGTGTAAGGCCGTCTTCATTAAGCATACTTTTGATATCCGCAACGATTGTGCGAAGCAGCTCATGATCACGGGTTAGCTTCGTTACAGCATCCTGCAGACTTGGGTGATTAGCTGCCATCTCCGGGTAGAATCCTTCTTCCTCTGCTTCCGCGTGGCTGAGTATCCTGGTTTCCCAATACTCGACGAGGTGATCAGCCGCTTGGCGCGCGACCTCTAATTCGTGAATCTCCAGCAGCTTCTCAACTTCTTCCGTCTTGGCAACTGCTCCGGACAGCCCGCCTTGATGAATCGCATGATGGGCGTGCAGCTGGCGTAATGAGGGTCCTGTCATTGTCCATCCTCCCCAATTTTTTCTGAGTATATTCAGTATAGCATATAGAAAAGCAGTGAAAATTCCGGTTAGGACATCCCCCGTGCAAAAAGAGGGAACTCCCTAACGGCTTAGCGGATATCCTTTCTGACGATAACATGCGAAAAGCTTACCTCTTGAAGAGGCGGGCTTTTTTGCTTTTGGCGGAATCAAGGGATTTCCCGCGGGACTATAGGACATTCCCTAATGGGAACTCATGCCCCGGACCTCCATAATGAAATTATTCGAATGAAAAGTGAGTGTGACTCTTCCATGTCCTTCATTCTGCAAAGGAGTGTTCGTAAGCAATGAAGAAAAAATACGGTCTCAACTTTTTTAAACCGGTCGAAAGTTATTCCGGGAACTGGTCCATTCTGGAGGAAAAAAACAGGGATTGGGAGGATATGTACCGCCAGCGCTGGTCCCATGATAAGGTAGTCCGCACTACACACGGGGTCAACTGTACAGGCTCCTGCAGCTGGAAGGTTTTTGTGAAGAACGGGATCATCACCTGGGAGAACCAGCAGATTGACTATCCGTCCTGCGGGCCCGATATGCCGGAGTTTGAACCCAGGGGCTGTCCCAGAGGGGCGACCTTTTCCTGGTACGAATACAGCCCGCTCCGGGTGAAATATCCCTATATGAGAGGGAAGCTGTGGCGGCTGTGGAAGGCCGCATTACTTGAGCATGACAATCCTGTGGATGCATGGGCAAGCATCGTGGAAGACCCTGCGAAAGCCGGTTCCTACAAAAAAGCCCGCGGCAAAGGCGGCCATATCCGTGTTGCCTGGGAGGATGCGCTCCGTCTTATATCGGCCCAGCTGATCTATACGATCCGCAAATACGGGCCGGACCGGATTGCGGGCTTCACTCCGATTCCGGCCATGTCCATGGTCAGCTATGCTTCAGGTGCGCGGTTCATCTCGCTGCTAGGCGGGCAGATGCTCAGCTTCTACGACTGGTATGCGGATCTGCCTCCGGCTTCACCGCAGATTTGGGGCGAGCAGACGGATGTTCCTGAATCCTCCGACTGGTATAATGCCGGCTATCTGATGATGTGGGGCTCCAATGTGCCGCTTACCCGGACACCGGATGCCCACTTTATGACCGAAGTGCGCTATAAAGGAACCAAAGTGGTGTCGGTGGCGCCGGATTTGGCCGAAAATGTCAAATTCGCTGACAACTGGCTCGCCCCGAATCCCGGAACGGATGCCGCCTTGGCGCAAGCGATGACACATGTAATTCTGAAGGAGTTCTACAATGAACGTGAAGAACCCATGTTCATTAATTATGCCAAGCAGTTTACGGACATGCCGTTTATCATCCTGCTGGACCCGCATGAGTCCAGCCTAAAGGGCGGCCGGTTCCTGCGGGCAAGCGATCTTGGCGAAGCCTCTCCGCATGCGGACTGGAAACCGGTGATTTATGACACAGTATCCGGCGAGCTGATGGTGCCTAACGGAACGATGGGGCAGCGCTGGGAAACGGACAAGAAATGGAACCTTATTCTCGAACAGGAAGACGGGACGAAGATTGATCCGGCACTTTCTGTAGAAGGCCTTGGCGGGCAGTGGGAAGAAATCGTCTTCCCTTATTTTGATCAGGCGGGGAACGGAACGTTCAAGCGTATCATCCCGGCGATGAAAATTCGGCTGGCCGACGGTACGGAACGATACGCCGCAACGGTGTATGACTTGATGCTGAGCCAATACGGCATTGCCAGAACGGAAAGTCCCTGGAATGCCAAGGGTTACGACGACAGCAGCTCCCATTATACCCCCGCCTGGCAGGAAAAGATTACAAGTGTGAAATCCAGCGTAGTGGTCCAGATTGCCCGTGAATTCGCCCAGAATTCCCTCGATACCGGCGGACGCTCCATGATTATTATGGGTGCTGGAATTAATCACTGGTTCAATAGCGATACCATCTACCGCTCGATCCTGAACCTTGTTGTTCTGACGGCATCCCAAGGGGTGAACGGGGGCGGCTGGGCGCATTATGTCGGGCAAGAGAAATGCCGCCCTATTGAAGGCTGGTCTACCATCGCATTTGCTAAGGACTGGCAAGGGCCGGCACGGCAGCAGAATGCCACGTCATTCTTCTATTTCGCAACGGAACAGTGGCGCTATGAGGAGAGCGGTACCGATTCGCTGAAGTCGCCGACAGCAGGAGAGGTAGCTTACCAGCACCCGGCTGACTACAATGTGCTTGCTGCAAGGCTGGGCTGGCTGCCTTCCTTCCCGCAGTTCAACAAGAACAGTCTCCTGTTCGCCGAAGAAGCTGCACAGCAGGGCAAGAAGTCGAATGCAGACATCATTGCCCATTCGCTGGAGGAGATCAAATCACGAAAGACGCGTTTTGCGGTGGAAGACCCCGGAGCACCCGAGAACTTTCCGCGTTCGTTGTTTATTTGGCGCTCCAATCTGATTTCCAGCTCCGCCAAAGGACAGGAGTATTTCATGAAGCATTTGCTGGGCGCATCCGACGGGCTGCTTGCCCAGCCGAATGAAGAGCAGAAGCCCGAAGAAATCGTCTGGCGGGAGGATGTGGAAGGCAAGCTCGATCTCATGGTTGCGCTGGATTTCCGGATGACAACTACTCCGCTGTATGCGGACATCGTACTCCCGGCTGCGACCTGGTATGAAAAGACGGATTTGTCCTCCACAGATATGCATCCGTTTGTGCATCCGTTTAATCCTGCGGTGAATCCGCTGTGGGAATCCCGTTCAGATTGGGATATCTACCGCCAGCTGTCGGAGGTTTTCTCGGAAATGGCGAAATCAGAGCTGCCGGGAGTCTACAAGGATCTTGTCGCATCCCCGCTTGCACATGATTCGATCAGTGAGATCTCCCAGCCGATGGGGCTGGTCAAAGATTGGGCCAAAGGGGAAGTGGAAGCTGTTCCCGGCAAAACGATGCCGAATCTAAGCATTGTTGAGCGGGATTACACCAAGATCCACGATAAATACATCTCCCTTGGACCCAATCTGGTCGTTGGCAAAGCAGGCGCTCATGGCATCAGCTTCTCCGTGGCTGAAGAATACGAGGAGCTTAAGCGGCTCAACGGGGTCTTTTATGATGAATCCATCAAAAACGGGCTTCCCAAAATCCAAACCGCCCGCCAGGTGGCTGATACCATACTTCATCTGTCATCAGCAACCAACGGCCGTGTGTCACAGAAAGCTTACGAGCAGGCAGAGAAGGATTCCGGCGTTGTGCTGAGGGATATCTCGGCGGACCGGGCAGCAGAGAAAATCACGTTCCAGAGCATCACGGCACAGCCCCGGGAAGTGATTCCGACTCCGGTGTTCAGCGGTTCCAATAAACAAGGCCGCCGTTATTCACCGTTTACCACCAATATTGAACGGCTGGTTCCGTTCCGTACCCTGACAGGAAGGCAGCATTTCTACATTGACCACGAGATCTTCCAGCAGTTTGGCGAGGCGCTGCCGGTCTATAAGCCTACCTTGCCGCCTATGGTTTTCGGTCCGCGCGACAGGGAAGTGAAAGGCGGTCAGGATGCGCTTGTGCTGCGGTATTTAACGCCGCATGGCAAGTGGAATATCCACTCGACCTACCAGGATAACCAGCATATGCTGACCTTGTTCCGCGGCGGCCCAACCGTGTGGATCAACAACGAGGACGCGGAGCAGCACGGCATCTCAGATAACGACTGGCTGGAGGTCTATAACCGCAACGGCGTGGTTACGGCCCGCGCTGTCGTCAGCCACCGGATGCCAAGAGGCACTATGTTCATGTACCATGCGCAAGACAAGCATATCCAAGTGCCTGGCTCCGAGATTACAGATACCCGCGGAGGCAGTCATAATGCACCTACCCGGATTCATCTGAAGCCTACCCAGATGGTCGGCGGTTACGCACAGCTCAGCTATGGTTTCAACTACTACGGTCCTATCGGCAACCAGCGTGATGTTTACGTAGCCGTGCGATTAAAGAAGGAGGTCAACTGGCTTGAAGATTAAAGCACAAGTGGCAATGGTAATGAATCTGGATAAGTGCATAGGCTGTCATACCTGCAGTGTTACCTGCAAAACGACCTGGACGAACCGCAAAGGCGCGGAATACATGTGGTTCAACAACGTAGAAACGAAACCCGGCATCGGATATCCGAAGCGCTGGGAAGACCAGGAGCTTTATAAAGGGGGCTGGCAGCTCCGCAAAGGCAAGCTTGAGCTGAAGTCCGGCAACAAGCTGTCCAAGGTAGCGCTCGGGAAGATTTTTTATAACCCTGACATGCCGGAAATGAAGGATTATTACGAGCCGTGGACTTATAATTATGAGCATTTGACCGAGGCCGGGGAACAAAAACATTCACCGGTGGCCCGTGCGCATTCGGCTGTAACCGGAGAGAAAATGGATCTGGAATGGGGGCCGAACTGGGAGGATGATTTGGCCGGCGCACATGTAACGGGACCCCTTGATCCGAACATCCAGAAGATTGAAGAGGAAATCAAATTCAACTTCGAGCAGTCGTTTATGATGTATCTGCCCCGTCTCTGTGAACATTGCCTGAATCCGAGCTGTGTTGCTTCCTGTCCCTCGGGAGCGATGTACAAGCGGGAGGAGGACGGCATTGTCCTCGTAGACCAGGAGGCTTGCCGGGGCTGGAGATACTGCATGACGGGCTGCCCTTACAAAAAAGTGTACTTCAACTGGCAAACCAACAAAGCGGAAAAATGCACCTTCTGTTTCCCCCGCGTGGAAGCCGGACTGCCAACCGTCTGCTCCGAGACTTGTACAGGACGTATCCGGTATCTGGGTGTGCTGCTGTATGACGCAGACAAGGTGCTTGATGCCGCTTCAACACCGGACGTAAAGGATTTGTATCAAGCACAATGTGATCTGTTTATGAATCCCCATGATCCTGAAGTCATCGCTCAGGCCAGAAAAGACGGCATTTCGGAAGACTGGCTGGAAGCGGCACAGAATTCACCGGTTTATAAGCTTGCGATTGAGCATAAGCTGGCGTTCCCGCTGCACCCGGAATACCGGACGCTGCCGATGGTCTGGTATGTGCCGCCGCTCAGCCCGATTATGAACTATTTTGAAGGCAAGGATTCTTTGAAGAACCCGGACATGATCTTCCCGGCCGTTGAAGAAATGCGGACACCGATTCAGTATTTAGCCAATATGCTGACCTCAGGCGATACGCAGACTGTAAAAGAAGCCCTGCAGCGGATGGCGATGATGCGTTCCTATATGCGGGCGAAATCAGCAGATCAGCCTTTTGATCTTTCCCGTCTTGACCGGGTTGGCATGACGGCACACCAGACTGAGGAGATGTACCGGCTGCTGGCCATTGCCAAATATGAGGACCGTTTTGTGATTCCGACCTCGCATAAGGAACAGACCATGAATCCTTACCGCGCCCAAGGCTCCGCCGGATACGGCAACCGGATGGGGGACATGGGTTCCGGTTTCGGCTCCGGCTGCGATGGCTGCGGACCGGCAAGCTCTGCCGGCGGAGACACGAAGACCGCAAAAGAGATGTACGAAGAGAATTTCTACGGGGGGATCTGGCGTGATTGATCTAAGCAAGCTCCATAATTTCAAGCAATCCTTCGGATATTTTGCCCTGCAGCTGATGTATCCGGAAAAGCTGGATTTTCATCCGGCCTTTCTGGAAGAGGCATTTGAAGCCGGACATCCGGCTTACCCTCATGTGCATGCTTATTGGTCGCTCATGCAGACCTTCAGCTTGGATGAGATTCAGGAGAACTATGCCGCAACCTTTGATTTTCAGCGGGACTGCGCCCTTTATATGACCTATTTTAAGTTTGAGGATGCCAAAGAGCGCGGACAAATCCTGGCCAAACTGAAAATACTGTATGAAATGTACGGTCTTGAAATGCCTGAAGGTGAGCTGCCGGATTACCTGCCGCTTATGTGTGAATTCCTGTATGCTGCGGAGTGGCTGAACGACCCGGCTGCGCCGGAGAATTTCCGGATGCTGACAGCCATTTTTGAAGACGGCACGTATCATTTGCTTCAGGCGCTGGGCAAACACGAAAGTCCGTATTTCCATCTGATAAAAGGACTGCGGGAAACACTCAAAGCTTGCATCGAACAGGAGGCTCTCAGTCAATGAATATGTTCGATCAATTTTTATGGGTCATATTCCCATACATCTGCCTCGCCGTTTTTATCGTCGGGCATATTTACCGCTACCGGAGGGATCAGTTCAACTGGACGGCCAAATCCAGCGAATTCATTGAGAAAAAGCAGCTGAAATATGGGAGTATTCTCTTTCACCTCGGGATTATTCCGGTCATCTTCGGACATATCGGCGGTCTGGCGGTCCCGAAGTCATGGATGGAGGCATTGGGTGTTAACGATCATTTGTACCATATCGGTGCTGTATATATCGGGGGGATATTCGGAATGGCTACACTGGCCGGGATGCTGATTCTCACCTCGCGGCGGTTTACAATAAAGAACGTCCGCCGTCTCAGCAGCGCCTCCGATCTGATTGTCAATTCTCTGCTTTTGTTCATCGTGTTTATGGGCATGTACTCCACCCTGGTCACAAATGCAGTACAGCCCGAATTTGATTACCGGGAGACGATCTCGATATGGTTCCGCGGCTTGTTTATGTTCAGTCCCGATCCGTCTCTCATGAAAGAGGTGCCGGTTTCCTTTAAAATCCATGTCCTGTCCGGCTTTGCCATCTTTGCGTTTTGGCCGTTCACCCGGCTAGTTCATGTATGGAGTGTTCCGTTGAATTATGTAGGCAGAAGTTATATTCTATACAGAAGACATAAATCGAATTAAAGGAAAGCAAGCCCAGACTTCTTTCCCTGTTCAATAGGAGAGGAAACGATGAAAAACCAGGTCGATTACCAGCGGGAGCTTGACCAGATCCGGCAAGCCCTTGGATATGATTTCATGTCATTGGCACTAGCGGACCCTGCGGAATATGACTATGTGATCCGATGGAAATACGCCTCCGGCAACTCGAATTCACGGTATAAGCGGATTGTGCTGCAGTCCGGAAGAGGCATAGCGGGGATCGTATTCAAAACCGGAAAGCCGTTTTTACTCTACTCTGTGCAAGAACAGGTAAAGCAGGATATGCTGTTTAGTTATCCGATTGTCAATTCAGAGAAGCTAAAGAGCATCGGGGCTGTGCCGCTGTGGAATGACGCCCGCGTGGCAGGGGTCCTTCTCGGCGGATTTAGAGGTGACCGGCAGGTGAATGAAACGATGCTGCGCGAGCTGCAAAATACGGCACGCCGGGGCATCGGAGACTTGAACGGGAAGGAACTGTTGCTGAGTTGAAGCTGCGAGCCGGGATGGATTCATTAAATACGCTGATGCTGAAGCTGTTTGAGAACAGCACGGAGGCTATTTTCTTTTTTGACAGTGAAGGAAGGACGCTGGCGATGAATCCGGCAGCCGCCCATATTGTCGACACCGACTTTCTGAAGCAGCTGGAGCAAGGGAATTCCCTTGCCCTTTGCAGCACATGCAGAGGGTATACCAGCGACATGGAGCTGCGCACCTGTCTCGATTGCTTTTTTCATGTGCCGGAATCTGAAGACTTTACCTCCTATCAGGTATATCTTGAGACCAAAAACAAAGGGTTGATCCCTTTTGCCGCCAGCTTTCATACGATCGATTCAGAGAATGGAATACGGGTACTCATGCTGCGGGATTTAACGAGACAGTTTAAGACGCAGGAGAAATTTTATCAGAATAAAATGATGAAGCATGTCATCGAGGCCCAGGAGAACGAACGGAAACGGATTTCCCGGGAGCTGCATGACAGTGTTGCCCAAGAGCTTATGAGCGCTGTGGTCGATCTGCGGGTGCTTAAATATATGACCGGAGATGAACAGCTGCTCAAAAAGGTGAAGCAAACTGAAGTCTCTATGACACGGCTCTTAAGTGACATCCGCAACCTCTCTGTGGAGCTTCGGCCGGCCGCTCTTGACGATTTCGGCCTGGAGGCTGCATTCCGGTCGCACTTTAAGCGGATGGAGCAAATCTACGGGCTCATGATAGAATTTGAATCCGATCTGTCAGAGAAACGTTACGGCAGTGAGATTGAAACGGTGGTCTACCGGGTCTGCCAGGAAGCCTTACTCAATGCTTTGAAATATGCGCAGGTAGACTTGGTTCATGTAAAGCTTACCGAGCGGGACCGGCTGTTGAAGCTCACTATTGAAGATGAGGGCGTCGGTTTCAACCTGGGCGATGAGCCGGACGGTACCGGACTGGGCTTATACGGCATGCAGGAGCGTGCAGAATTAGTAGGAGGCACCTTCAGTGTAGAGTCAGGCATTGGCCTGGGAACCCGAATCATCATTCAAGTTCCTGTTGCAGATGGAAATGGAAAGGAATGATCCCCGGATGAAGATCGTCATCGCAGATGACCACGCCATGGTGCGCAGCGGTTTTTCCATGATCCTGAATTTTCAGGACGACATTGAGGTTATCGGGGCGGCGGCAGACGGTATAGAAGCCTATGCCATGGTAGCGAAACGGAGACCGGATATTCTGATCATGGATCTAAGCATGCCGCCCGGAGAAAGCGGACTGATCGCCACAGGTAAAATCAAAGAAGATTATCCCGATACCAAAATATTGATCCTGACCATGCATGATGATGAAGAATATTTGTTTCATGTCCTGAAGAACGGAGCGTCCGGATATGTGCTGAAAAGCGCACCGGATGAGGAACTGCTGCTTGCCATCCGCACCATCTATGAGGGAGGCACCTATATTCATCCCAAGATGGCAACCTCTCTGGTGCGTGAATTTATCAAAAAAGACAAAACGGCCTCTACAGAAGATTTGTTTGAGCTGCTCTCTAAGCGGGAGCTGGAAATCCTGCCGCTAATCGCTAAGGGATACGGCAACAAGGAAATTGCGGAGAGGCTGTTCATCTCCGTGAAGACGGTGGAAGCCCATAAATCCAAAATCATGGAGAAATTAAACCTGAAAAGCCGGCCGGAACTGGTCGAATATGCCTTGAAAAAAAAGCTGCTGGATTTCTAGCGCTGAATGGAGGTACATCATGCCGGATCCTTCCGGGCTGCGTTTTGTTTCACCGGCCATGCGCATTCTTGAGAACGAGCATCGCTATTTGTCATTCCTGATGGGAGAGTGGCATGCCATTGTTCTTTCCTTCGAACAGGATGATCCGCTAAGTTTGGAGGAAAGCCGGCGGAGGGTCAAGGAATTGCGCAGGCTTATTCTTGATTTCAAAGTTCCGCTGGCCAAACATACGCTCAAAGAGGAAGCACACTTTTTCCCGCTGCTGGGCACCTATATCGGCTTTGAACAAGGGCCGCTGGTCGGAATCCAGCAGGAACATACCGAGATTGACGGGTACCTCGGACATTTTCTTTATCATACGGAAGGTGATATTGATCTTTTGCCACTATCAAAGATTGCTTCCGCAGTAAGAGATGCAGGAGAGGCTTTCGAAGTATTAACCGTGCATTTTGTAAAAGAAGAAACGGTCATCTTTCCAATGGCGGAAGGCCAGCTGAGCGAACCGGATACCAGGCGGCTGTATTCCAGAATGAATACCCTTATTACTCAATAACTGCAATCGGCTTCACTGTCCATATCGGGGCGGGGAAGCCGTTTTCATTTTTTTAGGGATTCCCCTCTAAGGGAAAGGGTACTCCCCTATATCTCAAGCAGAGTAAGGACAGATACAATAGGGACAGGAAGTGAAGTATACATTCAGCAGACAAAACTGGCGGAAAAGGTGAGTTATATGATTAAAAAAGTGCAATTGCCGTTACAAACATTAAACTTGATTGTTGGCTTCATGGTATGGGTAATTATCTCCTCTCTGATGCCTTTTATTTCCGAGGATATTCCAATTCCGTCAGGAAAACTGGCAATGGTTACGGCGATTCCCGTAGTGCTGGGTTCCATACTCCGAATCCCCATTGGCTATTATGCGAATATTTTCGGGGCGCGTATCATCTTTCTCGTCAGCTTCGTGCTGCTGCTGTTTCCGGTTTTCTATATTAGCGAAGCGTCCACGTATACAGACTTGATCATCGGCGGCTTGTTTCTTGGGATTGGCGGAGCTGTTTTTTCAGTAGGGGTTACCTCGCTGCCCAAGTATTTTCCGAAAGAAAAGCATGGGTTCGTTAACGGGATTTATGGCGTCGGTAATCTCGGCACAGCCCTCACGACATTTACGGCCCCGATCATTGCTGCGCGTTTCGGCTGGGCAACAGCGGTGAAGCTGTACCTGATTCTTCTTCTGGTATTTATTGTCCTGAATTTCTTTTTCGGAGACCGTCATGAACCAAAGGTGAAAACACCGATTATAGAACAAATCAAGGGTGTTGCTAAAAATGAGAAGCTATGGCTGTTCTCACTTTTCTATTTTATTACATTTGGATCGTTCGTCGCATTCACAATTTATTTGCCAAACTTCCTCGTTTCTAATTTCGGACTGGAGAAGGTGGATGCAGGGATGCGCACAGCCGGTTTTATTGCCGTTGCCACGTTTTTCCGGCCCGTCGGCGGCTGGCTCGCAGACAAATTCCAGCCTCTGATTCTGCTGATCGGAACATTCAGCATCTATACGGTTGCTGCAATACTCCTGGCTTTCCTGCCCTCCATTGGCCTTTACACGGTGGGGTGCCTCGCCATTGCCGTCAGTGCCGGAATAGGGAATGGCGTGATTTTTAAATTAGTTCCGTTCTATTTCAACAAGCAGGCGGGGATTGCCAACGGAATTGTCTCCATGATGGGCGGACTTGGCGGCTTCTTCCCGCCGATCATGCTCTCGATTATTTTTTCCATCACAGGCCAATATTCGATCGGGTTCATGCTGCTTTCGCAAGTGGCCCTTGCCAGCCTTGTTCTTGTGGTATGGCTCTTGTATCATGACCGTCTGGCGCTTACTTCTGAGGTGTTCAACTCCACAGCCCAGGGGATTCTGGTAACGGATGCGGCAGGTGTCATTAAGAGTGTCAATCCTGCATTTACGAGGCTTACAGGCTTCACTGAAGCAGAAGTGCTCGGCAAACAGCCAAACGTACTGAAGTCAGGCAGACAATCCCAGGATTTCTACCGCAGCATGTGGAGCGAGATCCGGGCAAAGGGTGTGTGGCAGGGAGAGATCTGGAACAGAAGGAAGAATGGTGAAGAGTATCTGCAGCTTCTGAATATCAGTGCCGTCAAGGATGAGACAGGGGTAGACATCCGTTATGTCGGTACATTCAGCGATATTACGCGGAAGTAGAGAGAGGGCATTCACATGCCAAAAGGGGAGGGGCGCATGAACACTACATCCATACAAGATCAGCTGAAGCGGCCCATCCGTGATTTAAGGATTTCCCTGACAGACCGGTGCAATTTCCGCTGCTCCTACTGCATGCCGAAGGAAATATTCGGTGAGGATTACGCCTTTTTACCTGCCCGGGAGCTGTTGTCCTTTGCTGAAATTCTGCGGCTGACCAGGCTGTTTGTATCCTTAGGGGTAGTCAAAATCAGGCTGACCGGAGGAGAGCCGCTGCTGAGGAAAGATCTTCCGGAGCTTGTGGCAGGAATCCGGTCGCTTAACGGGGTTGAGGACATCGGCTTGACGACCAACGGCGTTTTGCTGGGGCAGCAGGCTAAAGGATTGTACGCAGCAGGACTGCGGCGGCTTAATATCAGTCTGGATGCGCTGCATCCGGAGATTTTGGGACAATGAATGGAAGAGGGCTCAAGCCGTCTCTTATCCTGAAACATATCGATCAAGCCCTGGAGATCGGTTATGAGATCAAAGTCAATATGGTCGTGCAAAAAGGCGTAAATGAATCGGAGATCCTGCCGATGGCTGCCTATTTCAAGGAACGCAAAATCACACTCCGTTTCATTGAGTTTATGGATGCGGGAAATGACAATGGGTGGAGCTTGGCAAAAGTGGTTACCAAAAAAGAAATTCTCCAAAGTCTCCGGGAAGTTTATGAGCTGGAGGCTTTGGAGCAGGATTTTTATGGGGAAGTCGCACAGCGCTACCGGTACAAAGACAGTGATGCAGAGATCGGGTTTATTACTTCGGTATCAGAATCCTTTTGCTCATCCTGTACGCGGGCCCGGTTATCTTCTGACGGTAAATTCTACACCTGTCTTTTTGCTTCCGGCGGTACGGATTTGCGGGCACTGCTCCGCAGCGGGGCTGACGACAGCAGCCTGTTGAATGTGATCAAAGACGTCTGGGAGAAACGTGCGGACCGGTATTCCGATGAGCGCCAGGAGCACACGGCAGCGGACCGGAAAAAGATAAGCATGTCCTATATAGGCGGATAGGGGCGCACTAACTATTGATTGATCCGGTTTGAAGATCGTTTTTCGCCGCTTCAAAGTTTCCGGAACCTACTCTCCGGCGGATTTCTTCTTCTGAGAGATCTTGAGCCACAGGTCCTGTCGGGATGCCGCCGGCGTTTGCTTCAACTTCTGTCTTTTCCACACGGGCGAAGCCGGCATTGGTCCGGCGGCCTATTTCTTCACGCTCTTCGCGGCTTGAGAAGGAGGTTGGTTCAGTTTCCTTTGCCATCGTTAGTATCCCCTTTCAGATTAGTTTACCTAGGTATAATACCCCTTATTATCTGCAAAGAACCATAGATACATGGCTTAAACGCAGGAGACGATCAAAAAGCAGCCGTCTCCGGCTGCTTCTACCTGTTGATTTGCATATCCTGTTCCACTAACTCAAGCCCTTCCTGAATCCAATCCGGGTCCCCGGACTCCAAGCCCTCCAACAGATAGCGGACCTGATCGAATGTGACGAACAGGGAGATTTTTCGCAGGCGGGCGTCCAGGTCAGCCCCGCCTCTATGCGCCATCACTTGACGAGTAAATTCCTCTCCGCAATCCTCGAGCAAATACAAGTAATCGTAATCCGGGTCGCTTATCGCGGCATCGCCGAAGTCGATAATACCTGTCAGTACGGACCGGTGCGAATCCGTCAAAAAGTGATCCGGCGACAAATCGGCGTGAATCAGTGCCGGAATATATCGGGTATATGCAGTATCCTCCAGATAGGCTTGAAACCGCCGGTGGAGATAGTCGCGCAAAGACGGTTCAAGATGAGGAAAAACCTGCCTCACCGCAGCATCTTTCAACGACTGGATTTCATTCGCAAGTTGTAGTGCGGGGACACCGGCCTGAATAGCGCTTTTAACCGGGAATGCGTTCAGGTCACTCATGAAATCCCCAAGATGTACGGCGAGTCGCTCTCTTGCGTAACCGGAGAGAGAGACGATTCCGTCTTCCCCCAGGACTTCCCCCTCGACCTTCCGGTAGCCTGCAAAGGGACGTCCATCCTCCTGTGTTCCTCTGTATACAAACTTCGGAATCCCGGCCTTGACTCGCTCGGACAGCAGAGGCAGCAAATGTATTTCTTTGTTCAATTCATCCGCACCTTGATGACTTTTGGGAAAGCGAAATACCCATTCCCCGTTCACGAGTACCGCAAAATTCCGATAGCCTTCGCCCAGCGACTCCACGGTTCGAATGTGCAATTCCGGGAATTGGTCCGCAATCAGTGCAGAATAACGCCGTTCCTGCTCTTTCACTAGGGCTGCTCCTCTCTATGGACTCAGGTCAATCCGCCTGCTGCCTATATTCTCACCCAACCGGCATATTTTTTCATGACTCAAAAGTACTATAAGAATGGCTTTATTTAACTGGCCAAATAACCTGAGCGTCAAGATAAACGAAGCTTTTGTAGTAATATCTCTGTCGCCGGCAGGTATGCTTGAGACATAGGGCATCTGCATGAACGGAACGGAAATACCGCTTAGGTTTGCCACCGGCCGGATTTGGGCAATGGTCCGCCATACCTGGCGCTGCCAGAAAGGCAGGAAACAACGGCAGAAATGCCGTTGTTGCGCTCAGCGCTGGCGGAAAGGCAGGAAACAACGGCAGAAATGCCGTTGTTGCGCTCAGCGCTGCCAGAAAGGCAGGAAACAACGGCAGAAATGCCGTTGTTGCGCTCAGCGCTGCCAGAAAGGCAGGAAACAACGGCAGAAATGCCGTTGTTGAGCTCAGCGCCGGCGGAATGGCAGGAAACAACGGCAGAAATGCCGTTGTTGCGCTCAGCGCTGCCAGAAAGGCAGGAAACAACGGCAGAAATGCCGTTGTTGAGCTCAGCGCCGGCGGAATGGCAGGAAACAACGGCAGAAATGCCGTTATTGAGCTCAGCGCCGGCGGAATGGCAGGAAACAACGGCAGAAATGCCGTTGTTGCGCGATTGGTCATCACATGGCGGAGACGAATCGGCCGCTTAGATTGCAGTCGCATGTGTTCAAAGTAAATAAAGTTTTAGACTGATTGTCTTTTAGGAATTTTTGATGGAACGATATTCAAGAGTACATTAATCCAAGAAGGTGCACGATCCCTAATATGCCCATTGGATATATAATCATTCTTGAGTATAAGTTTTTAAAATTGTTGTTTGGATGCTTCTCAAAGAAGAAATGAGCTAATGAGTGAAAAATCATGAACAGATCTATAAATACGAAAGATAAAAGCTGATGACTTACAAATGAAAATATTAAAATCGTATATAGCGGTAGATGTAGAATGGTAAAAACTTTGAATGCACGTTTATCTTCCATATCTTTAAGAATTACAAACATCTTCCATTCCTTAGCTCTTATTGCATCCATTTCGTGCAAACATAGGAGAGCAAAATTTATTGAAAAAACCACTAGGAATAATGATGACAAAGCCCCACCTCATTAATTAAATATACTTAGTGAAATCATATCTCTCATTGACTGATTAATATTACGAACAACAAATAATTTAGTTTCCAAACCCTAGCGAATTATATTAACTTGCCCGTTAGCATAATGAAGCATTATCAGTCTAATACTTTATTTTCTTCTGACAGCATGCATTCACAGTGCACCCAAAGCAGGCCGCACTCCGGGCCTGCTCTATTCCTGATATTAGAAATACAAGACACATACAGATATGTACAGCATCACAGAAAAGCCGATTTCCAGTATTCCTGTACGTTTGGCTGTAATTTTTGTTTTGGGTAGACTGGTTGCGCGCGCCAGCAGGATCGTCAGAGGGACCGTTAACGATGGGAACAGCACCACTCCCGCCAGCAGGAATAATCCATGATAAATCACAGATGCGTAATAATACCGGGGATTGTTTTTTTCACGAATAATCGTTTTTACATACAAGGCAGTCCCCACAAAATACAGCAAAGCCAGTATAAATAATTCACCAGCTATTCCCCAGTCTGTTCCTCCGCCGATATAAAAAACGGGAAAGACCATCAGGCAAAACAACAGAATTCCCGCGATATCATTGAGGAGGGCCCGCTCATTCTTCGTTCTGGCGTAATACAGATTAACCGCAAACAGCGGGAGTGCTGGTAAGGCAAACCAAAGCAGCTTAGGTTCTGTAACAATCAGATAAGCTGCAAAAGGCAAAAGCAGCAGACCGTACACTTTGAGCGGCGGTCCATACCGGTCAAAACGCCTCGTTTTGACCCCCTGAAGGAGGGGAAAGATGAATAAATAAATCAGCAGCCAGCACAAGAACAGGGGAATATGCAGAAGTTTTGCCTGGGAGGCCGCCATCCCTAACAAAAAGGGGAGAACCAGCATGGACCAGGCTCCGTGCTGATTGGGAATAAACCTCTTCATTGTAATACACCTCTGTATAGATAGTTAGATTTATCCTCTAATCAAGTGGACTATTTAAATATATGATCTTCTGCTGTCTCCAATAGTGATTTGAAGCACATGCTGCTCTTGGCACCGGTTTTTTTGTCAGGACCTGATCCACGCTACCCCTATGCGTTCCAGCTCTTCCTTCCAGCCCCCCGGCAGCTCCTGATCGGAGATGATCACGTCGGCATTATGCAGCGGAGCGATCTGGCAAAAAGCCGTGCTGCCGATTTTGCTGTGGTCTGCCAGCAGAATCACTTCACTGGCCTGCCCGGCGGCCAGCCGTGACACCAGCGATTCGTTCATATCGTAATCCGTGATGCCTTGGGCAGGCGAGATTCCGCCGACGGACAGAAAGGCTTTGTCCAGTGTGAATTGTTTCAGCAGCTCATGGGCGAGAATCCCACTCACCGATTGCTGCTGAACGGAGATTTCACCGGCAAGCATAATGACTTTGCCCGTAAATTGCTCAAGGGACAAGGCTTGGAGCAACGCAGACGCTGTTGGCAGGGAGTTCGTCACAATAGTAATGTTCTTCTTTCCGGCCAGGCAGCGGGTCATCTCCAGCACAGTCGTCCCTGTATCCATGAACACAGTATCCCCATCCTGCAGCAGTCTGGCAGCTTCCCGGCCAATCGCCTGCTTCCCTTCCTGGTTCAGCTTGCGCCTCATCGTATACGAAGGCTCTCCGTCGAAATGGCTGAGCTTCACTGCGCCCCCATACACACGCTTTAACTTCCGTTGTTCCTCCAGGGCATCCAGATCGCGGCGGATCGTCTCATTGGACACCTCAAGCTGCTGCGCCAGCGGGATAACTTTTACCTTTCCGGTTTCCTCCAATTGCTGCAAGATCAGCTGCTGCCGTTCTTCTGCGAGTAATGTCATCGTGCAACCCCCTTATGTAAAATTAACGCTTGCATCCTTTTGGCTGTTAGTGCTATTTTAAAGTAAAAGAACACAAAAAACAACGCAATTACACAAAGAACAACATGAATATCACAAAACAATGAGTTTTACTTTGAGGAGGTTCAAGATGAAGAAGCAACGTCTTTCTTTTCATGCAGATGGCACTTTTAAAATTGTACAGTTTACCGATATCCATCTGAAGGATGGAATCGAACCGGAGCGTGATGCCCGGACGCTGGCCCTGATGGAGCGTATTCTGATCACCGAGCAACCGGATTTGGTAGTGTTCAGCGGTGACCTGGTTTACAGCGAAGAGACCGTGGACCCTAAGGCTGCGTTCCGGCGGGTGATTGAGGTTGCCGTACAGGCAGGAACGCCTTTTGCTGTGATCTATGGCAACCACGATACAGAGAAGGGGGTTACACGGGAAGAGCTGCAGGCGATTTTGACAGAATATGAGCTGTGTATGGCTGAAGCCGGACCGGGAGAGATCCACGGCACGGGCAATTATGTGCTGCCGCTTTTCAACCACACTGCAGACCGGGAGTCGGCGGCACTGTATTTCGTGGATTCGGGTGAATATGCGCCTGCAGCCATCGGCGGGTATGCCTGGATTCATTCCGATCAAGTGGCCTGGTATTCGCAGGAATCGGCCAAGAACAAAGAGAGAAACGGCGGGGTGCTGCCTGCTCTGGCTTTTATGCATATTCCTATCCCTGAGTATCAGGAGGTATGGCAATCCGGGAGTGTAGCCGGGAGAAAAGGCGAAATGGTCTGCTGCTCCAAAGTGAACAGCGGCTGGTTCGCGGCCATGCTGGAAGCAGGGGATGTGATGGCAGCCTTCGCCGGGCACGATCATGACAATGATTACATAGGTGTGCTGCATGGGATAACACTGGCCTATGGCCGGGTGACCGGGCATAACACGTACGGGTCACTGCAGCGCGGGGCGAGGGTCATTCAACTGAAGGAAGGGGAACGGCGCTTCGAGACCTGGATCAGGCAGGAGGATGGAAGCGTAATTTAGCGCAGAGGTGGAGTAGTTACCGCAAAAGGAGAGGATACGTAATGAAAATAGATTTTCACCTCCATCTGGAAGAAGGACCGTATTCACCTAGATGGCTGCAGCGTACGATGGAGAGTCTCACAGCGATGACGGACAGCAGCGAGCAGATCCATACGCAGGCTTGGATGCAGGAGAGCTTCGGCCGGCTGGAGCGGCGCATGACGGGTGGAGCTTTTACAGAGGAATGGCTGGACCTGTATCTGAAGCAGGCCAAGCAGCGCGGCATTCATACGGTGGGCATCGTCGATCATCTGTACCGTTTCACGAAATATAAAGCCTATTATGAAAAACACATGCTCCTGGATGATACCTTGATAGGCCGTCTGCAGCGGGAGTGGCTGGATCAGGTGTGTATGGCGGATACAGAGCATTTTGTTGCTTGCATTCAGGCCCAAAAGGAAAAATGGCAGCGTGAAGGGGTGCAGCTGCGGCTTGGCATCGAAGCCGATTATTTCCCGGGCTGCAAACAGGAGCTAGCCGGAATATTGAAGGAACAGCCATATGATTATGTTATCGGTTCAGTGCATTTTGTAGATGGCTGGGGCTTTGACAATCCGGCGACCCAGATGTATTTTGAACAATTTGATCTGGAAGTCCTGTATGCCCGGTTCTTCGAGATCGTCGGCCAAGCGGTGTCTTCACGCCTGTTCGATATTGTCGCCCACCTCGACAACCTCAAAGCCTTCAACTACCGCCCGGATGAACAACGCCTGCTGCCGATGTATGAGCGGATTGCGGATTTGCTGATCGCGCATGATACGGCCACGGAGATTAACGCGGGAATGGTGTACCGCTATCCGATCCGGGAAATGTGCCCGAGCCCGGCTTTCCTGGCCGTACTGGCAGCCAAAGGCGTGCTGTTCACCACCTCTACCGATGCCCATTTTCCTGACGATCTCGGCGGGTATACAGATCAGCAGCTAGAGATGCTGATGCAGGCGGGAGTGCGGGAAATTGTAACCTTCCAGAAGCGGCGGCGAAGCCGGCACTGGCTGGAATAAAAACTACATTTGCGCAGGTGGGTAGAAAAGTTGATCAGGCCCGCCTCCATGGCAATGCAGGCAAAGGCAACGTGATCACGCATAACGCTTAACCAGACCGGGAGATTAAGCTCACGCTTAAGCCCGGTTTTTTTGGTGTAAAAAACCTTCTGCTCCCGGATCGGGCATAAGAGGCCCGCATTAGTTCCTGCAAAAAAATGATAAACTAGGATGCAGAGGTGAGGTTTTCATGAATGCATTAACCACGGTACTCGTAGTATACGATGGGATGGAAATCAAAACGTTCAGCATTTCACAAGCGCCACAAAACCAATTGCATACCCATTTGCAGAAAGCGAAGATGGATGTGGCGATAGAATCTGCATCGGATCTCGAAACTTTCCCTCAATCTGAAAATAAAGCTAAAGGAGGCCGGGATGTATGAAGTCTTCTGACTCTATTAAAATCCCGCCGGGATTCTGGGCAGGATTACGTCATTTAGGGATTGCTGCCCACGATGTAGCTCGTAAAGCAGGGCAGCCGCTCACAATTATTGCTGAACCTGCAGTCACCACCGCCCAATATTTCGCGGTCTGGCAGGCTTATTCCGATCTCATTGGTGACACTGCCAAGGGGATTATCGAGCTTGCGGCAGGTTTTGAAACCGCGAAGTACCCGCCGACCGTCTTAGCAACATACCACTCCCGTGACTACCGTGATGCTCTAAACCGAATGGCGCGCTACAAACAACTGTGTCCTCCAGAAAACTTGCTTATCACCGAGGAGGGGGAGAGCTGTAGCATCGCACTGGAATGGCTGTACACCGAGCAGCCTGGTCCGCCGATGTTGATTGGTATCACACTAGCCTATCTTTTGGAGCTTGGGCGACGGGGGACAGGCCAGCCTTTGACAGCGCGGTTCGTCGAATTTTCAGATGTTATGGCCAATGTACAGGCCCTTGAAGCCTACTTCGGCTGTCCTGTCCGGATTGGTGCACCATGCAACCGGTTGACGCTGCACCGAAAAGATCTGGACCGTCCCTTTGTCTCATACAACGAAGAGTTGCTGGAGATCCTGACTCCGGCTCTGGACCGGACGCTGGGTGAACAGCAGCGCGAGCGCTCAATTTCCCTGATGGTCAAATGGATCATGAAACGTAGCCTTACCGGAGGACGGCCCGATATTCAGGCTGTTGCGAAAGAGCTGGGAATAAGCGACCGTACCTTGCAGCGCCGGCTTTCTGACGAAAATACGACCTTTAAGCATTTGTTAACACAAGCCAGACATGAGCAGGCACTGGAGTACCTGGCAGACTCCTCGCTCGATATTAAAGAAGTAGCGTTCATGCTTGGATATGCAGACCAGAACTCGTTTTACCGCGCTTTCCGGCTTTGGGAAGGTGATACTCCGTCGAATTGGCGTGTAAAACAAGAATTTTGGCGCAATGCGCTAGTTACTGAATCATCCAGACAAGGTAACATAATCACTTGTAATGGGTGATTTCGAAGAGGAGCTGATCATTACATACTTCCAAAAAATGAAGGAGAAATAAATTATGGATATGGGTTTAAACAATAAAACAGCTTTAGTTACGGGATCAACGAAAGGTATAGGTAAAGCAATTGCCGTTGAACTTGCCAAAGAAGGTGTTAATGTACTAATTAATGGACGGAGTTATGAAGAGGTAGAACGGACGGTAAATGAAATGAAGTCCAATTTCCCGGCTACCTCTCCTCAAAATGCTGCAGCTGATATAGTGGATACCCGGCAAAGAGAAGCTTTATTTGAAAAATACCCGGATATTGATATTTTGGTTAACAATACGGGGATTTATGAAATTATGTTGTATGAGGACGTTGACGATGAAATATGGGAAAAATATTTCCGCACTAATGTTCTGGCGGCAAATGGATTATCCAAATTTTATTTACCTAAAATGTTGAAAAAAGATTATGGCCGCATTATCTTTATTGCGAGTGAAGAAGCCATTATGCCTTCAGGGCAAATGCCGCAGTACACCATGACCAAATCGATGCTCTTATCTTTGTCAAAAAGCTTGTCCAAATTAACAAGAGGAACAGAAGTTACAGTCAATACGATCATGCCCGGACCAACACTCTCTGAAAATGTGCGACAAATCATTGATGGTGTGTACGCTAATGAAGATATGACTTTTTCCGAAAAAGAGAAAAAATTTATGACTGCCAACCTGCCGCAATCTGAAATTCAGCGGTTTATTAAGCCGATTGAAATAGGCCGGCTGGCTGCATTTGTATGCAGCCCTTATGCTTCCGCATTTAAAGGTTCTCCTATCCGTATGGATGGGGGAATGGTGCCGACAATATTTTGAGTCTCAACATGACAAGAATGTAACATTCCGCTCCCTCTTATCATCTGAATCAAGCGACAGTGCCTGATCCAGCCCCTATGATAAGTCTATATGAAAGAGAGGAGAGGATTTGGGTTGAATAGTAAGAAAAAGAGTTCTAGCTGCACGTTAGGGTTCCTGACTGTTCTATTGATGGCAAGCCTGGGTGCAGAATCAAGTGTGTATGCCGAAGCGCCGTCTGTATGGAACACAGCTGCCACCGGTGCGGCCTCAACCGGCAGCGCTGCCCTTCCTTCACGGGACACTGCGGCTTTGACAGCTAAAACGGACGGTCCGCGTGAAGCGAAGGAAGTGCAGGCGTTCCTGGATGCTTTTTTTGCCAGGGAGGACATCAGGCAGAAGGCGGGAGCCATCGCGGTATCCGTCGTTCAAGGCGGGGAGGTGCTTGCTTCTAAAGGCTACGGACTAACCGGCCGGACGCTGAAATCGCCGGTGGATGCAAGCCGGACCACCTTCCGGATCGCCTCGGTCTCCAAAGTATTCACAGCCGCCGCAGTAATGCAGCTCGTCCAGGCAGGAAAGATTTCGCTGCAGGACAATATTGAAAAGTATCTGGACGGCTATCATTTAACCAATCCCTTCGGCACACCGGTTACCATCGGGAATCTGTTGACGCATACGACAGGCTTTGAAGTGCGTGAACCTTCAGATGCCAGTTATGTAAGGGATGATTCCCAAAAGCCGGTCTCACTGAAGGAAAGTATCTTTGAGCAGTTTCCCCCGGTTGTCCGCGAGCCGGGAACGTCATATATGTACGATAACTTTGCATCCAGGCTGCTGGGGTACATCGTACAGCAGGCAAGCGGAGAGCCTTTCGGGAGCTATATGCGTCAGCATCTGTTCGAGCCGCTCGGCATGTCTTCAAGCAGCTTTAGCCTCAGCAAGGAGTTGGCTGGACGATTGGCCTCATCCGATGATGCAGAGGGCAACCCCATCCCGGTGTATGATTTATCGCCGAGGGAGTGGCCGGAGGGCAGCATGATCTCGACAGCCTCCGATATGGCCCTGTTTATGAAGGCCTTCTTGAGCGGTGGACGGGCAGCTGACGGCACGGTTATCCTGTCGCCCGAATCGGTCAAAGCAATGTCAGCTTACCACATTGCCATTCATCCGGATTTGCCGGATATGACTTACGGCTTCGAAGCGCCTGCTCTTCCCTCCAAGACAAACGGCGAAAACGTAATATCCAAGGGTGGCGATATCCTGGGCTTCAGTTCATTGCTCTGGCTTTTGCCGGACCGTAAAACGGGTGTGTTCGTTACTTATAATGCAAATCAGGATTTGCGGGATGAATTTTTTGCCGCCTTTATGGACCATTATTATTCCGGACATCCGACGTCGTTTGGAACAAAAGGCTTCAGGCCGCAATCCAGAGAGGTTCTCGCTAAATTTGCAGGGTTGTATTCCGACTTGCGGGTCAAACTGCTGACCCGGGTTGAGGTATCCGGTACAGGCACTCTAACTGTGAGTAACCTGATGGGAGGGCGCCACGAGCTGAGACAAGTGGAGGATACACTGTTCATCGATGAGCAGGGCAAGCCGCTGGCCTTCAAGGCGGATAACGATGGCCGCATCCATTATCTGAAATACTCTAATTTATACAGCTATGCAGCCAAAATACCCGAGCATCCGGCCGTGTTCCCGGATGTATCAGAGAATCATCCGTATGCCAAATACATTCTTGGCCTGAAGGCACTTGGCTATCTGGCAGATGATCTGTCCCAGCCGTTTCAGCCCGGGCAAGCCGTCACCCGTGGAGCGTTTGTCCAAGCGTTTAATTCGGTATGGAGCCTGCCGGAATCATCCCATCCGCCCGCGTTCAAGGACACGGCAAATTCTCCGTACCGGCGGGCTATTCAAGCCGCCGTCGAATCCGGCTTGCTGGAGGGAGCGGGGGGAGGCCTGTTTGAACCGGACCGTCCGATCCGCCGTGAAGAAGCAGCCGTTATCGTCTTTCGCTTACTGGCCGGATCGGGGATGAGAACACCGGATTCGACAGCTAAGCTTGTGCCCGGCACCTCCAAGTGGGCGGTTGAGGCAGTCAGCTCGGCTGTCGTCTGGAAGCTTCATGGGCCGGAAGTAACAGAGTCGAAGGGCTTCTTCGACTACGGCCCGCAGCGGACGCTGAACAAACAGGAGCTGGCGGCGCTGCTGTTCACGATGCTCCTGCCGGATTAAATCTGAAGGCCGTTATTGGCCCTTCTTTTTTTATCCAGTCTGGGGTAGTATGATGGAGAAAGCTATGGATTAATTGCTTTAGTGCCGGAATCACACGGCAGCCGCGGGAAGGATCTAGCCACGATATGGATATGAACATTTTTATTATCGAAGACGATGCTGCCATTTTCCGTTCCTTGAAGGAAAGATTGGAGCAATGGTCGTTTCAAGTTACGGGACCGGAGCGGTATGATGAGGTGATGCATACTTTTATCCGCTTGCAGCCCCAGTTAGTGATTATTGATATCCAGCTCCCGATGTACGACGGGTTCCACTGGTGCCGGGAGATCCGGGCGGTGTCCAAAGTGCCGGTTCTGTTTCTGTCTTCGCGCGACCATCCGCTGGATATGGTGATGGCGATGAACCTGGGGGCGGACGATTATATCCCGAAGCCGTTCCATATGGACGTCCTGCTGGCCAAAGTTCAGGCGTTACTCCGCCGGACGTATGCTTACGCTGAGGAATCTTCTGCCGATCTGATCGAATGGAACGGTGCCATCATTGACTTGAAGCGCGGCCTGATCCGCAAGGGTGGGCAGGATGTCCTGTTAACCAAAAATGAGTTTTTTATCCTCGTGGTACTCGTCCAGGCGAAGGATCAGATAATCTCCCGGCATGAGCTGATCCGCAAGCTGTGGGATGATGAGCATTTTGTCAACGACAATACATTAACTGCGAACATCACCCGGCTGCGCCAAAAGCTGGCTGTATTTGAGCTGGAAGAGGCCATCGTCACGAAAAAGGGGCTTGGTTATATGGCGGCAACATTATGAGGGGGAACCTGGCTTTGATACTCCGCTATCTGTATGACAGGAAAAGCTGGATCAGTTTCTATCTGCTGTCCCTGCTGCTGGCGGATCTGCTGATCTGGATGGACGGCGGTATTTCGATCCGCGGGCAGTCGCTTCTATATTTGAACCTCCTGCTGATTCTGGCGATGGCTGTTTTCCTTGGGTGGCGCTGCCAGAAAGAAATGAAGTATGCGCATAGTCTGGCGAAGCTGGCCGAAGAGATGAATGAAGACTGGATTGAGACACTGCCTGCTGCCGGCTTCTATCAGGAGGAAGCGACCAATCAGCTCTTGAGAGCGGTGAACCACTGGTACTGGAATCAGCTTTCTGACGGCATGGCTGCCCGGTCATTGGAGCAGGATGATCTGGCTGCCTGGGTACATGAAGTGAAGACGCCGCTGACCGCCATGAAATTGACTATTGATGCCGGCAAAGTCCACCCGGCTATGCGCAATATCGAATCTGAATGGCTGCGGATTCATTTGCTGATGGACCAGCAGCTGCACATTTCACGTCTGCCGTCCCTGGAGTCCGATTATATGCCGGAACAGGCCGGAATTCAGCGGCTTGCCGCCCAGGAAGTGCGCGACCTGGCCTCTTGGTGTGTGGAGAAAAATATAGCTGTCGAATTCAGCGGAGAAGAGGCCGCGGTCAATACGGACTGCAAATGGTGCCGTTTCATCATCCGGCAATTGCTGACCAATGCGGTCAAATACAGCCCGGAAGGCGGAACGATCCATCTGTCGTCCATGACCGCGCGGGATGGTACGGTCCGAATGACGGTGACGGATGAAGGTCCGGGTATTGCCGCGCATGACCTGCCGCGGATTTTCGATAAAGGATTTACCGGCGGACATGGCAGACTGCACAATGCGGCAACCGGACTGGGGCTCTATCTGGCCCGTACTGTTGCGGACAAAATCGGAATATCCCTGACCGTACAATCGGAGCTGCACAGAGGAACATCCATGCAGCTCGCTTTTTCTGTAAGCAACAGGTTCGAGTCCGTCCGGGCAGGGAGGGGATGAAGATGCAGAACCGGCTTCAAAAAACCGTGCTGCTTGCACAGCAGGTGTATAAATCATATGGGGCCAGGGGCAATGTCCAGCAGGTGCTCAGAGGCATAGACCTCCGTGTACTGGAGGGGGAGTTTGTCGGCATTATGGGCCCGTCCGGGTCCGGGAAATCAACGCTGCTCAATGTACTGGCCACCATCGATACAGCGACGAAAGGCGCAATTTTCCTGGAGGATACGGACATCGCGGCCATGAATAACACTGAATTGTCTGCATTTCGGCGCAAAAAGCTCGGATTCATCTTTCAGGATTACAACCTGCTCGATACATTGACGGTAAAAGAGAACATTCTGCTGCCCATTTCGCTCGGCAAGCGGAACAAACAGGCAGCAGAAGCTGAGTATCAGGCTATTGCCGCGAATCTGGGCATTGGGGAGATCGCGCATAAATTTCCGTATGAAGTTTCCGGCGGCCAGCGGCAGCGGACGTCGGCAGCACGTGCGCTGATCCACCGGCCCTCTCTCGTATTTGCAGACGAGCCCACAGGCGCTTTGGATTCTAAGGCGGCTTCTTCTCTGCTGGGAACACTGGAGGAGCTTAACCGGGAGTACAGCATTACGATTATAATGGTCACGCATGATCCCTTAGCTTCCAGCTATTGCAGCCGCGTCGTCTTTTTGAAGGATGGAGCGCTCTATTCCGAATTGTACCGCGGCAGCAAAACGCGCGAGACTTTCTTCAAGGATATTCTCAATGTGCAGGCCGTGCTGGGAGGTGACCGCATTGACCCTGTTTGAGCTGGTCATTCGCAGTATGCGGGCGAATCTCAAGCATTACTATCTGTATTTTTCCGCCCTGATTCTCAGCACAAGCTTATATTTTGTGTTTGCTTCATTGCAGAATGACTCCACGGTAATGGCCCGGACCTTCGCGGATATTCAGTTCAAGGCCTTTTTTAGTGCAGCCGGGATATTGCTGATCATGATTATGGCGGTATTCATCCTTTATGCTAACGGTATGTTCCTTAAGCGGCGGAGCAGGGAAATCGGCTTATACCAGCTGGTGGGACTGACGCGAAGGAGGGTAGGCGGGTTGCTGATTGCGGAGAATCTGCTGCTGGGGGCGGGGGCGCTTCTGTTTGGTATCGGAGGCGGTGCGGTCGTATCGCGGTTTTTTATGCTCATCCTGATGAAGCTGGCCGGTACTGACCATATAATTACATGGTCTTTCTCCAGCACAGCAGCGCTGCAGACTGCCGCCGTGTTTACTCTGCTTCTCAGCTTTACATGGGTCCAGATGCTGTTAACGGTTTACCGTACTCCACTGCTTGAGCTCTTCAGGGGAGAGCAGCAGGGTGAGCATTCGAAACAGCCGGGACCGGTCCTGTCCGCAACGTTGGGGGTGTCCGGCCTCGGATTCATCGCAACCGGTTACCTACTCTCGGGTAAAATAAGCAGCCAGGCGCTGCTCCTGCCGGTGCTGGGGATTCTGGCCCTCACTATAATTGGAACCTATCTGCTTTTTCGCGTAACGATAGGCTGGGTGTTCTACCGGGTCCGCCAAGGCATGGACGGACATCTGGGGCTGAAAAACAGCTTGTCGCTGGCCCCGGTCATTCACCGGATGAGGGGCAATGCCAACTCACTGACGCTGATTACCATTCTGTCTGCGGTGACACTGACAATGGTGTCCATTGCTTATTCGCTGTACTTTTCGGCCGGGCGGGAGTCCCGGGCTATGCTGCCCTACGATTTCACCATTGAGCATAATGAGCAGGCTGCCCAAGCCTTTCGGGCGGAGCTGGAGAAAAGCGGCTTTACCTTTACCTATCAAGCGGTAGAGGCTGTTAGACTACCCGGTACATTTGGACAAGGGGGCGGGGATGAACGCAGCCTGATGCTGCTTGCGGCAGAGCAGCTTCAGGCAGGCGGTGCGGAGCTTGCAATTCCGGTTGAAGGCGAAGGCATATGGTATAAGGGCCGGAGGAAAGCATTAAGCAAGAAAACGGACAATGCTGCTTATCCGCAGACCATTGCTTTTACTGCAAACGGGGTTCAAACGGAAGTCCGGTTGACCGGAGTCATGGATCGATATGCGATGAATTACGGTTTACGCGGCCTCCAACTTGTCGTTCCTGAAGCGACGGTAAGGGCTATTCGCGAACAGATGCAGGGTTCCTCCAAGATGGACGCCTTTCGCATCCACACCTATCAGATTATGGACCCGGGTGAACGTGCGGCGGCCTCGGGTTATTTTGCGAAATACGCCAAGCAAGAAGAGTTCCCAACGGATTTCTACACCTACGCTCAAGAATCGCGGCAAAAGTTCGGGCTTATTATGTTTGCCGCGGGTTTTCTCGGACTGATCTTCCTGATGTTCACAGGCAGTATTCTGTATTTCAAACAGGTGACTGAAGCCGGGCAGGAGAGACACCATTATACAATTCTGCGTCAGCTTGGTATCAGTGAGCGTGAGATGATGGGCGGCATTATCCGCAGGCAGCTGTTTGTATTCGGCATTCCGCTGGCCATCGGACTGCTGCATTCCATCTTCGCCGTACAAGCGGCCGCAACACTGACGTTCTCGGACCTTTTCTTCCCTGCGGTTGCGGCCATGGGGGTATACACATTCATTTATCTGATGTTTGCTGTGCTCACTGTAGGTTTTTATCACCGTATTGTGAAAGCGGCCGCGTACAGTTCATAAATACTAAGAGCAAGGCGATTGCCGAGAGGATAACCCCAAGCAGCCGAAACCCTCCAGCGCTGAAGGTATCGCCCATCACGATGCCCAGCAGCAATGAGGATAGAATAGTTCCCAAGTATCTTGAGGTCATAAATACTCCGGAAGCTACTCCGATGATTTCTTTTGGAGCGCTTTTGAACAAGGCTGCCTGCATACCGACACTATTCAATCCGTTGCCAATACCGAATGCGCCTAAAGCCACACAGACGCTGATTACCGGCGAACTTTGATTCATTGTCACAATCCAAACGGACCCCAAGGCTATTAATATCGCGGACAGAAACAATGCCGGCCCTGGTCCTGATCTATCGATCCATCGCCCTGCTATGGGAGAAGCAATGAGCGAGCATAGTCCCAGGCTCAGCATGAGAATCCCTGTATGGAATTCGCTGACATGGCGCACCATCTGCAGGTAGGAAGGAAGCCCGAAAAACAGTGAGTAATATAGTACATTAACGAGTATAAATTCGGCATTGACCCGGGCCATCTCCGGATATTTGGTGAATGTGCGCACCGGAATAAAGGGTGAGGACGCTTTTAACTCATGCCGTACGAAAGCAACCAATGCGATCAGGCCAATCCCTCCGGTCAGAACATGTCCAAATAAAATATGGCCGGAGGATTTTGCTGACAGCAACCCGGCGAGCAGGGCAACCAGCCCCGCTGCAAAAAGCAGGATACCCGGCGCATCTATCATGGTTATCCATTGACGGAAAGACATGTTGCGCAGAGCGGCCACTGGCGGTTCGTCCTTAGGAATGGCCCTCCAAGCTAATAGAAAGCTTGCCGCTGCAAATGGAATATTGACTAAGAAGATACCATGCCAATCCCACCAGTGGATAACCACCCCGCCAATAAAGGGGCCGATTGCTGCCGCTCCCGATAGGAAAATGGACATCACTGACAGCGCCGACGCTTGTTTCTCCGTAATATGAACCCGCACAATAGCCATTCCTACAGAAACCATCATGCTTGTTCCGATGGATTGCACAATCCGGAACACGATGAGCCACCCGAAGCCTGGAGACAGCGGAGCTGCTAATGACGCAACGAAGGCTACAACAAGGCCTGCCAGAAATATCTTTTTGCGTCCAAATAAATCACTGGCCTTTCCCATAATAGGCTGGGCGACCGCACTCGCAATGTAGAAGGAAAAAATAATCCAGGATACCTCAGTAAAATCGAGGCGGTACACATTTTGCAGCCTTGCAATAGCAACGGAAATCATCGAAGAATTTAAAGGGTTCAATAGTACCCCGAGACCCACGGAAATCAGCAACCACCTGCTGCGAGCATTCATTTTTAGTCCTCCCTAAGCTGTATTGATGTCATCGTACTTGAATTTGATTATTTATTCCAACACTTTTTATGTTATGATTTCATGGACTTGAAGGAATGAATGGAGGATGTGAATTGGAACTTCTTCAACTGCAATATTTTCTCGTAGTCGCCCGATTGGAGCATGTGACCGAAGCCGCACGAAGCCTGCACGTGACCCAATCCTCACTAAGCAAAACGATTGGACGCCTGGAAGAGGATCTGGGAGTCCCTCTGTTCGACCGGGTAGGGAGGAAGCTGCGGCTTAATGAGTACGGGAACAAATTCTTCCGCAGGGCAGAAAGGGCTTTGTTTGAACTGGAGCAGGGAAAGCAGGAGCTAAGGGATCTATCCTCCCCGGAACAAGGCACGCTCGAACTGGCGGTGACTGCCGCAAGCGCGTTGCCCCATATCCTTCGGGAGTTTCGTAAAAAGCGGCCCCATGTCCAATTTCATGTGCAAATGCTGACCACGCAGGAAATGGTTAAGCTGCTTCACCAAGGAGATGTTGATGTCTGCTTGTCTTCCCCGCCGTCGAAGAGGAGGACATTGAATGTCAGGTCGTTTACAATGACCCCATTCTTGTTGCTGTTCCCAAAGGGCACCGGCTGGCTGAACGAACCAGCGTATCCTTGACAGAGCTTAAGGATGAATCGTTTGTCGGTGTAAAAAGAGGTTATGGCACCCGTGATTTAGCAGACAGGATATGTAGATCGGTTGGCTTCAAACCCCAATATGTATATGAGGGGGATGAACCTGCAAGGCTGAGCGCACTGGTGGAGGCGGAAATCGGCATCGCTTTTATACCAAGTACGGCAAGGAACTCACGGGAGCAGATCCAATATCTTCAAGTAGAGAATCACGAATTGGTGCGGGAGATTGCATTGTTATGGCACAAGAGCCGCTACATTTCGCAGACTGCCCTGGAGTTCCGGGAGGTCGTTGCGGATTATTTCAAGCCACTGACCTGAAAATACAGGCGCTGGCTTTTTTTATTAATTGACACAGAAGTGTTTCTCTTCTCTATCGACGACGCTCACATCATATGTTATTATGATAAACTGATAACGTGTTAACGAACTAAAGTGATTGATGCGTATGTTGTTATTTACTAGGGGGAGTAGAGAGATGAAGAGAAAAGGATTATTGATTCTGTTGGTAGTTATGGCAATTGCAGCGATAGCAGGCTGCTCCGGTTCAAAGGGGGATGACGGCAAACTGGTGATCGGTATAGATGATAAGTTTGCTCCAATGGGCTTCAGGGATGACAACAATGAAATTGTCGGTTTTGACATTGATTATGCGAAAGCGGCGGCTGCAAAAATGGGCAAAGAAGTTACCTTCCAGCCGATTGACTGGTCGGCCAAGGAATCGGAGCTGAACAGCGGACGCATTGATATGATATGGAACGGGTACACCATCACGGACGAGCGCAAGGAAAAGGTGCTGTTTACCAAGCCTTATCTGGAGAACAGCCAGGTTGTTGTCGTGCTGGCGGATTCGGCACTGACGAAGCTGGATGATCTGGCCGGAAAAGAAGTCGGACTGCAAAGCCTGTCGTCCGCTGCCGATGCCCTGGATGCCAGTCCGCTCAAAGCAAAAATTGCCAATGTATCCGAATTTCCGGACAATGTGCTTGCCCTGACGGACCTGAAGTCCAAACGCCTGGATGGAGTGGTCATTGACGAAGTGGTGGCAAGATATTATATGTCCAAGGAGACGGGCACTTATAAGCTGCTGGAAGAGTCGCTGGCTCCTGAGCAATACGGCATCGGCATTAAGAAAGGCAATGAAGCGCTGCTGGCAGAGCTGCAGAAGGCTCTGGATGAACTAAACAATGATGGTACGGCTGCTGAAATTTCAACGAAGTGGTTTGGAGAGAATAAAGTACTGAACTAGATAGTTACCTTTAGGAGTCGGTTGAAGAAATGAATATTGATTATATTATAAAAATTGCCGGGCCGATGCTGGAAGGCGCGCGGACAACCGTCCTGCTGTTCCTGATTGTCATCGTGCTGTCCATTCCGCTAGGGATGCTGGTCACGCTGATGGCTAAAAGTTCCATTAAGCCGCTGGCGTGGATTGCACACATGTATATTTACGTCATGCGCGGAACTCCGCTTCTGCTGCAGCTGCTGTTCTTCTGCTTCGGCCTGCCACAGATTCCGGTGATTGGGCAGTATCTGGTTTTGGACCGCTTCGTTGCGGCCAGCCTTGGTTTTATTCTTAATTATGGGGCATATTTTGCCGAGATTTTCCGCGGCGGGCTGCTGTCGATTGACAAAGGGCAACACGAGGCCGCCCAGGTGCTTGGGCTCAGCAAATGGCAAACCCTGCGCAAGGTCATTCTTGCCCAAATGTTCCGGGTTGCTCTGCCTGCGGTAGCCAATGAATCCATCACCCTGGTCAAGGACACCGCTTTGCTCTACGCTGTAGCCGTACCGGAGCTGCTGAATTACGCGAAGACGGCGGTGAACCGTGATTTTACGGTGACCCCATTTGTAGTAGCCGGTGTTATTTATTTGCTGATGACATTGATACTAACGCTGTTCTTCAAGGCACTGGAGAAACGTTTCAAATTTGAGTAGAAGGGCTGTCCAACTATGAGTAGTATGATTGAAGTTAGGCAATTGCAGAAATCTTTTGGCAGCCTTGATGTGCTGAAAAAGATTACCTTTGCTGTGAAACCGGGAGAAGTCGTGGCGGTGATCGGACCTTCCGGTTCAGGAAAAAGCACAATGCTGCGCAGTCTTGTTCATCTGGAGGAAGTTACCGGAGGAAGCATCTATATCCACGGCAAGCCGCTTATAGAGAACGGCAAATATGCCGGCAATGCAGACATAAGAGAGATTACCGCGACCATGGGCATGGTGTTTCAGCACTTTAATCTGTTCCCTCACCTCAGCGTACGGGGAAATCTGGAGCTTGCTCCCAGAACATTGAAACGGGGGAACCCTCAGGAGATTGCAGCTAAAAGCAAGGAACTGCTCTCCAAGGTGGGTCTTGCCGATAAGGCGGACGTATACCCATCCATGCTGTCGGGCGGGCAGAAGCAGCGGGTAGCTATCGCCAGAGCGCTGATGTTGAATCCGGACATCCTGCTGTTTGACGAGCCGACATCGGCGCTTGATCCCGAGCTGACCGGCGAGGTGCTGCGTGTCATCCGCCAGCTTGCGGAAGAGAACATGACGATGATTATCGTCACGCATGAGATGAGTTTTGCCCGCGATGTGGCGGATCGTGTATTCTTCATGGACAACGGGGAAATTGCCGAATCGGGAACACCCGAGCAGATTTTTGGCAGCCCGAGGCTGGAGCGGACCCGGACGTTTTTGAATCAGGATTAATAAAAAATTGATTTAGGAAAGGGTCTGTCCCAAAGCCATGAATTGGTCTTGGGACAGACCCTTTTAATGTTCAGTGAAAAATGAAGTCTGCGGAGTATGAATTATGAAAGCAAACTTACACGTATGAATAAACGCAATATTCAGCATCCTATTTACTGTAGTATACATGATGCATTTCCAGAGGAGGCTACCGAGATGAGCCAGCCGAAGCAAAGAAAAGAAGCTGAGTGGAAGTCCCGCAAGCAGGATCAGCAGCCCCATGGTAAAATCAAGTCGCTGAAAGAGCTTTCCAGCGAGTATGGTGCGGAACATACTACGTCTTAACCAGTCTCAAGGAGGTAGGCTGCCGTTCCCATTCGGCAGCCTATATTGGCTTTATTCCAGCCGCATGCATGCGGCTTTTTTGCTTTGAGCACATAGTATTAGTTCACGAGTCTTCAGTGGGAGGAGGTTCCAGATCACGTACCCTTTACCGCAGCAAAATTAGATTTGTTCATGCAGGACACAAGATTTGATGATTATTGCGGAAGGCTGCTTTTGTTAAGATTCAAGGTGAATCCAGGGGATGACGGTTTGCCGCAACATTTATGGAAAGCGCTTTATTTCCTGGCAAACAGCAATAGGGGGAATCATTTGAAAATAATAGGGAGAACGCAGAAACTTAGCATGCTGCTCGTTTGTGCAATGGTGATTACTTTGGTGTGGGGCCCGGGAACGGGCCGGGCTGCCGAACTGCCGGGTGAAACGGGAGCAGCGATAGCAGCAGAGCCGTATGCGTGGAGTAATGTTCCCATTGGCGGTGGAGGCTATGTGACTGGGCTGCTGGTGCATCCCGCCGAGAAGAATCTGGCCTACATACGGACTGATGTAGGCGGCATTTACCGCTGGGAGGAATCCGGCAAGCGCTGGAAGCAACTTGTGGGCTTTGCCGACCGCAGCGAAGTGAATTTGTACGGCGGGGAGAGCATAGCTATTGACCCGTCCGACCCGGATATTGTATATGCCGCGCTCGGCAAATACGATTACTGGAAGCCTAGTGACATCTACAAATCAATTGACCGTGGGGAAACGTGGACCCGCACCAACCTGAAGGCGGATGGAGCAGATGTGCCGATGTTCGCCAACGGGCCGGCCCGTACGGCTGAACGGCTTGCCGTAGACCCCAATGACGGCAATACGGTGTATTTCGGCTCCCGGACCAAGGGGCTGTTCCGCAGCAGCCGCGCGGCGGAGAGCGGCTCGTGGGTCAAGGTAAGCTCATTCCCGTCCTTCGCTGACACAAGTAAAAGCGGGATTACCTTCATCACTTTTGACCAGACGAGCGGGAGCAAGGGATCTCCGAGCAAGACCCTTTATGCAGGCGCTTATAATTCAGGGGTGTACGTAAGCAAGGACGCCGGGGTTACCTGGTCATTGCTGAAAGGCAGTCCAGCCAAGCCGCTCCGGGCTGCACTTGACCGCGGCGGGCGGCTGTACATTACCCATGACGGCGGTTTAGCCAGACTGACCGGAAACGCCTGGGAGGATATTACGCCTGCGGCCGACAAAGGCAAGGCCTTTGGTCCGGTGACGATCGATCCGGCCAATCCAAACGTTATAATGACTTCGCGCAAACTGGATGACCACAAAAATCCGATTTACCGTTCGGAGGATGGCGGAGCCACCTGGAAAACTTTTTCCCTGGATCAGGGGAACATCAAGCGGGAGATTACGACACCCTGGATTCCGGACTGGCACTGGTCTTCAGCTACCTCATCGCTGGTCATTGACCCGTTTAATCCCCAGCGTGTCTGGATGGGCGACTGGTATTATGTGTGGCGGACAGACAATATCGGAGCGGCGTCCTCCGTATGGACCAATTATGCTTCAGGACTGGAAACGACAGTGAACGTAGGTAATCTGGTCAGTCCGCCCGGAGGAAAAGCGCTTCTTCACAGCGGTATTGCCGATAACGGAGGTTTTGACCATTTTTCGTTGACGGAGTTTCCGGTGTCCACTTATTTTACCGGAAGCGGGGACATTCGTCTGCTGACCACTACAGGTATTGATGTGCAGGAGACGCAGCCGGATTTTACGGTCAGAGTGGGCACATATGGCTGGAACGGCGACTCATTGCCTGATCCCGGGAACGGGGGATATTCACTGGACGGCGGAATGACTTACAAAGCTTTCCCGTCCTTGCCCTTCAAAGGCGTCCAAGGCGGCAAAGTGGCTGTGTCAGCAACCGACGGGAACAATATGGTGTGGATTCCGCAAAAAAGCGCCGCTTATTATTCACGGGACCGCGGTGCAAATTGGGTGAAAAGCAGCGGCCTGCCCACGGAGCTGCAAGCCGGAAGTGATGTCTTCGGCAACTATTACCAGCCATTATCCTCAGATAAGGTCAATGGCCAATATTTTTACGCTTACGACAAATCGGGCAAGTTTTACCGCAGCACCAATGGGGGAGCCTCATGGACAAACGCATCTTCGCTGCCCGGACAGTCTGTCGCCTGGCATACCGTGCAAGCCGCTCCCGGTGCCATGGGTGAGGTATGGGTCGGCCTGGGGGATCAAGGGCTGTACCGCTCCGGCGATGCCGGCGCTTCCTTCAGCAAAATCGCCAACGTAGAGCGGGCGTTCCTGTTCAGCTTTGGCAAAAACGCTCCCGGCCGTCTTAACCCTGCCGTCTTCGTATACGGCAAAGTAGCGGGATATGCCAAAGAGGCGATTTTCCGCTCGGACGATATGGGTGTAACCTGGATAAAGATAAGCGATGACGACTTTTTTCCCGGCAATGATCCAAACGCGATGGCAGGGGACCGGCAAGTGCACGGTAGAGTGTACATTGGCACCAACGGCACAGGGCTTTTGTACGGCGCCAAATCGGCAGAGACAGAAGCACCTGTATACGAGAACGACAAAGAAGCGCCTTCCACACCGGCAGGTTTAGAAGTTGCGATTGAACGCCGCACCAGTGTGGATCTGCGCTGGAACCCGGCCACGGATGCCGGATCGGGCATCAAAGGATACCGGGTGTCGTATGCGGATGGTACCTTCATCGCTGATACGTATGGCACTTCCTACAGCATTTCGGGTTTAACACCGGAGACGGAGTACGCCTTTCAAGTGCAGGCGCTGGATTATGCCGGTAATGTTTCCGCTGCCAGTGTCCAGGTCCGGGCGGTGACCAAAGGAGAGGACCTGGAGGCTCCGGCCCTTCCGCAGGGCCTCCGGGTGACAGATACCGCTGCATCCCGTATTATGCTGGAATGGCAAGCCAATACCGAACCCGATCTGATGGGATATAATCTGTACCGCGGCACTGCGGCTGATTTCACCCCTGGTGCCTCCAATAAAATCGCCTCACTGCTTACCTCCAATTCCTATGCGGACCGGTCAGGCATCGAGGAGAAACGCACTTATTATTATAAACTGGAGGCTGTGGACAGCTCGGGAAATTCCTCGGGCAGTACGGCGCCAGTCCAGGCAGTTACCCCTGCGGACGAGCGGCTGGATATTATCGTGGACAACCGGGACAGCGGGTTTGCTTCGGATGGACAGTGGAGCAGCAGCAGCTGGTCGGCGTCGCGGTTTGGCGCAGATTATTTGCACGACGGCAATGTGGCCGGCAAATGGGCGAAGTGGACACCGTATGTCACGGTACCCGGGCAATACAACGTTTATATGCTGTGGAACGCCAGCCCGAACCGGGGCTATAATCTTCCGCTGGAGATTACGCATGAGGGAGGAAAAGATACAGCCCCCAGAATCCACCAGACTAACAATGACAACATGTGGGTGTATATCGGTACCTATACGCTCGCCGCAGGCACTGGCAACTCTGTCAAATTGACAACTAACGGGACCAATACGACGGTTGCCGATGCTGTGAAATTTTCGCTGGCCGCAACCGATCCTTACGGAGCTACACATGTGAATACTGCCAAGACCGTATCGGATACACCGCCTCCGGTGCTGCAACTGGATCAGTCCGGCGGGAACTCAATGGGACCGGTCTATGAGATAACAGGGCGAACGGGCGAAGGTGTCATCCTAAAAGTAAAGCATAACGGAACAGACCTGGAGACCCCGTGCAGTGTTCATTATTTGAACGTTTTCCGGCTCGCCATTCCGCTTGCGGAAGGCGTGAACCGGATTGAACTGACGGCGGAAGACCGTTTCGGCCGTCAGGTGCAGACCTCGGTTACGGTGCGGCTCGTTCCGCAGATGGAAGATGCAAGTGTCACAATGGACACCTATCAGCAGCCGCCTGTGCTGTATCCTGGCGATTCTTTCCAGGTGACCGCTGCGGTACATTCAGCGGAAGCCGCGGCAGGTCCGATCCGCTTCTTTGTCAGTGATCCTAAGGTTGCCACTGTGTCGGAAGCGGTATATCACCTGGAGAACGGATTATCCAGCGTGTGGCTGACCGCAGTGAACCCGGGGACCGCCGAACTGCAAGCGCACAGTGAAGCAGCTAAAGAGGCTGCCGTGTACAGCTTCAAAGTGGAGGCGCGGGAGGAAGTGCCGGAACCTCCGGGCACAGATGCGGGGTCGCCTGAGGAAGAAAAGCCGGGGGAGGATTCGAAGACAGGCGGAATGCCGTTCACCTGGCGCGATGCCATAGCCGCCTCCGCCTCAGGTGCTAAAGTGGAGCCGGGACGATTGAAGGCGATACCTGAGGTTAATGCAGAGGGAGAAGCGGTTATCCGTTTCACCGAAGGGGAGATTGCTGCTGCGCTCAGCCCAATGTCTGGCCGCCTTCTTACTTTAGAGGCCGTGCTGCCGCCGGAAGCAGCTTCAATCCGCCTGGAAATTCCGCTGCAGACACTGCAGACTGCGCTACATGAAAAGTTGGGCGCCTTGGACGTCTTACGTCTTGCGGCAGGAGAAGCCGACATTTCGGTATTATCAGGCGGTGACGGCTGCGCAATTGCTGGGCATTGCCGAAGGCCGGACAGACGGTTCGTTCGGGGTCAACGATCCAATCAGCAGGCAGGAAATGGCCGTGATGGTGTACCGCTTGATCCCGTTAGCCGGGCTAAACGGCATGTACATGCAGAAGGCGCCGGAGGAAGTCTTCAGCGATGCAGGCTCAATTGCGGGTTATGCAAGGGAGAGCGTGATAAGCTTGCAGCGAGCCGGGCTTCTGCAAGGCACGGCTCAGGGCATGTTCAAGCCCCGTTCCGGTACGACCCGAGCCGAGGCGGCAGTGCTGCTGCACCGGTTGTATGAGCTGGATTCAACGAGTACAGCCGGCGAACGGCAAGCGACGATTTTCAATATAGCGAACTTGGACAAGGAGAATAAGACACTGGAGGGTCAGACCGAAGCTGTCCTGATCGAAACGATTGAAGCTCAGACTGGGCTGGCCGGCATTCAATTGCACTTTATACAATAGATGATCCCTATATCAGCGGGAAAATCGAATCTGTTGCACTCTGTACAGCAGAATCGGGCAGAAAAGGCGCTTTTGACTCCAAATCAAGAAATCTGCTGCACGAAATACAACAGAATGCGATTCGCCGCAGAACTCTCAGCTTTCTATTGTACAAAATGCAATCACTAAGAAAGTGTAATCCTTCAAAAATACTCGGCGGCTCTCCGGCCTCATGGTAATCGGATGTACACGCTGAAGATTTCAAGTCCCGCCAGAAATTAACTGGCGGGATGTTTGGATTTGAATGGAACCAGTCTGCTAGAAAAAGCCACAATCAGAAGTGGAAAAAGTGATGTTACAATATCTGAGCTTTCACTCCTGTGATATAATCATCTAAATATATTAGTTTTTACTCAACATAGCAAAAAATAAGAAATATCAGGTATTTAAATATATTATAATTGACAAAAATGACTTAGATCAAACGAAAAGATGAGGCTAATGAAAGGAGAGTCATACCATTTAATCAAAGATGGCATCTTTGCAGACAATTGGAGGTTGAATAAAATTGAATAGGCAAGAAAAAAGCACCAATGCACCAAGCCTGCTCCGCAATCGGTTCCTGCAGACGATTCTACTCTCTAGTGTGCTGCTGCAGATCGGCATTTGGGTCCGTAATTTCGCTATTCTTCTGTATGTTGCAGATAGGACAAACAATGATCCTTACGCCATTTCGTTAATCAGCGTAGCAGAATTCGCACCTATTTTTGTTTTTTCGTTCATCGGAGGAACATTTGCCGACCGCTGGAGGCCGAAGCGAACGATGATCTGGTGCGATTTATTATCTGCGGTATCGGTATTTGCAGTACTTCTGACCGTACATTACGGTTCTTGGCATTCCGTCTACCTTGTTGCATTTATCTCGGCGATTCTATCACAGTTCTCCCAGCCTTCAAGCATGCGATTGTTCAAGTATCATGTGCCGGAAGAACAGCTGCAGCAAGGGATGGCTTTATTCCAATCACTCATGGCCATCTTTATGGTGCTTGGCCCTATGCTCGGCACCTTCGTGTACAGCACGTTTGGCCTTGAAACGTCAATCGCTATAATGGGTGTGGTTTTTCTGCTATCCGCACTCGTCCTTGTTCGTTTGCCTGAGGATAATCTGAAACCTCAAACGACCGCCGCAAAAGGGCAGTTCCGTAAAGATTTCATTGAAGGCTTCCGCTATGTCTGGCACAGCCAAGTGCTGCGTATGCTCGGACTCGCGTTTATTCTCGCCGGACTGGCAGTTGGGGTAGCCCAAGCGCTCAACCTGTTTATCGTAACGGAACGGTTGGGCAAAAGCGAGGAGTTCCTGCAATATCTGCTGATGGTGAATGGCGCAGCCATGCTTATTGGGGGCGGGGTCGTAGCCGTCTTCGCGAAGCGGGTTCCGCCGCAGCTCCTACTGGCGATTGGTATGCTGGCAGGCGCGGTCTGCACAATTATTGTCGGGTATTCGACAAGCGTTCCGGTCACGCTGACCGTTCAATTTCTGAACGGGCTTGTGTTCCCTTGTATTCATATCGGGATCAGTACAATGATTCTGAAATGGTCACACAGCTCCATTGTCGGCCGGGTAAATGGGGTTCTGAATCCGATGTTCGTAGGCATGATGGTCGTTTCCATGTCTTTCGCCGGCGCGTTAAAGGATGCCTTTTCGCTGGGTACGATCTATAGCGGGGCAGGACTATTATTTTTCCTTGGCGCACTGGTCATGGTGCCGATCATGAACCAAAAAGCGCCGGATCATGCACATGCGGTACAAGAGACATAACATCGCGATGTCTATATGTAAGGTTTAATAACGCACAAATAGACCGCCTCCCAGGGCGGTCTATTTGTTTTTTCAAGCCTCTATTTCTTCATACTAATCTGAAAAACATCCCCTGCCTCTCCGCCGAAAACAATCATTCCGCCTTCCGGGAGGACAACGGATTTGTCTTTATTCACGATAGAGGAGTACACAGGCATTCCTTTGCCATCGTAAACGATAACCCCTCCACTTGTTGGAGCTTCAACGCGCATGGTTTTGGCAGCCGATTTGGCATCAATCTTGAACCATATGGCGTGACCGTTATCCTCAATCGTACAGATCGATGTACCTCCGCCGTAGATCGGATTCACGGCATCTTCACTAAGGTATGCCTGCCCGTCAATCGTCAAATACTCTTTGTTGTCCTCGGTATGGAAGCTCAAATCGAAGGCATCCCTTCCGCTCATCACCGGAATTTCGGCGGCATTTACGGCTGTATGCTCATCAACAATTCTGGTGCCTGACGCATAGCCGTTTGCACTATCCACAGTGATAGTCCGGATTAAAATGACAGGGGAGAGATAGAACAGCGAATTGATCTTTTCATCCAATCCATAGTAATTTTTATGGTTCCTTTGCTCCCATGCAGCTTTTGTTGCCGACTGTAGAGGATTGGCATCCAGCTTCTGGTATTCATAGGTGACCATAACCGCTTGCCCGATTCCAGGGAAATCCACATATGCCTTCAGCTTAAAATAGATCTTTCCGTTTGATTGTTTGTCAAAGCTTACTGCCGCTTTGCCGTCATTGCTTTTGAATTGTCCATTGCCCGTATACACATAGGTTTGTGGAGGGATAATTCCCCCTTCCAGTGCGGGCAGCTTCATCTCGCCGTTCTTCATCTCCACATTCAGCGTTGTGCCGACAGCGCCGTATAATCCGGAATACGCGAGCTGCTCCGCCGGCATGTTGACCTTTACGGAAGGTTCAAAGGTGCGGTCCGGTACAATTCCTTTGATCTGGCCTTTGTCCTGCAAATATTCCAATAGAACATTAGATGCAAAAACAGTATTATACAGCGAGCTCCCGCCCGATGACAGGACGGCGATCGAAATATTATGTTCAGGCAATGTAGTCAAAGCCGCATGATACATAACGGTATCCCCGCCTTTGGATAATGCCTTGATGCCGTAATCATCAAACGGGGCCAAGCTGACGGCATCCCAGCCAAGACCATAGTTAAAGCTGTTTGTCTCCTCTGGCACCCAAATGCCTTTTCTGTATTCAGGGCTTTGCATCGCGGCAGCTGATTTCTCCGATAAAATATCGGTTCGGTTTCCGATCAGTACATCTCCGAAAGCGGCCAGCTCTTCAGCAGTGGAGTAGAGCCCGCCTGCACCAATGACGTTGGCATTCTCAACGGGCAAAGCCTGTTCCGTTCCAGGGTAATAGGTTTTCGCTAGCTTTTCTCTGTCAAAAGCACTAAGCGGTGTTTTGGTGGAGGTTAATTTCAGAGGCTGGTTAACCTTCTGATCCAGAAATTCGGTATAGCTTAAACCGCTTACCCGTTCAACCAGGATTTCCAGCAGTTGAAATCCATCGTTGCAATACACCGAATATTCGCCCGGTTTGGACTTTAAGTGTTCTGATTGCAGCCTCATCAATAATTCATCACGGTTCCGGGTGTCATTGTCATCGAACAGCATGCTGTTGGCATAATGACTGCCGTACAGTCCTGAGGAATGATTCATGAGCATACGCGGGGTAATTTCCTTATATCTTTCATCCGCCATGCTGAACTCCTTGATATACGTGACAAGCGGCTGATCGATATCAATTTTGCCCGCATCAGCAAGCATCATCGCGGCAGCCGTTACATACATTTTGCTGACCGAGCCGATGCCGAACATCGTGTCTTTCGTAATGGGAGTGTTGGCTGCTTTATTGCGGACACCCGTGCTGTCGGATAATACTATCTTCCCCTTATCCATAATAGCGTACTGCAAGCCGGTTACCCCATAGTCGGACACGATCGCCGAAGCCAGCTTGTGGGCTTTCTCCAGCGCAGTATCCTTATGGGCTTGTGCTGAGGCCTGATTCCTGGGTATGGGGATGGCTATGAGCATGGCACTCATCACAACAGCAATGATTTTTTTCATTCTAACTTCCTCCTTCGCATCCTTAAGTGTATTTATCTGGCTGGTATTCAGCATACAAGAGAGGAGGCGGGGAATATGCAAAAACACCCTGAAACGCCAAAAAACAATCCCTAAACAACAGCCTGTCTAGGGATTGCTCGTCCAAAAGGGCAGCATGACCATATTGTGAAAGGTTTTTTGCTTGGTTTCAATAGTCATATGTCCGCCGTATTTGTCGCATATTCTGGCGATGTTCGTCAGTCCGATGCCGTGATTCTCCGGGTTTGGTTTTTGGCTGCGAAAATAGGCGACATCCTGCTCCATATAATTAACAATGTGGATGAACAGGGCGGTGTCATTGGAAAAGATAGTGATCACCACGTACCGGTCCTCTGCGATTTTCACCTGTTTGGAGGCTTCTATCGCATTATCCAGCATATTTCCGAGCACGACGCATAGGTCATAGCGGTCTATAGAGAGCTCAGGAGAAAACAGGTTCAGCTTCGTATCTATCCGTATGCCATTCGCTTGTCCGATGTTAAGCGTGTTTGTCACGAGGGCATCGATCACCAAATGGCCTGTATTAACCCTCTGATAGGCGCCTTCGACTTTATTTAACGTCGTTCGGATATGCTCCAGTGCTGCCGCCGGCTCATTTCGCTTAATGCATTCCTCGATATAAAGCAACTGCTGGTTCGTGTCGTGAATGATCCTTTTGATCGATTTAAAGCTGTGCACAGTTTTTTCGTAATTTGCGTCCTGATAGTCCATCTGCTGCTCCAGCCGGGCATTCTCATGCTTGAACTGAAATTTATCAACAATCGTATCAAAAATATAGATGATCATCACGTTTATAAACAGAAAGCCGATAGCGGAAATAAAATAATGGATGTTCATCTCATTGTAATTTGTGAGTACATTAAGCTGGTAGATACTGATGATAGGGATGAGGATAAGCAATATATAGTAACGGTAGTGCAGGGAGAAGCTCCTGCGTTTGGCAATCAGCCGGATAATCTGAATGACGGCAAACATCATCGTAAAGCTGAGCAGAGTTGCCTTGAATAAGAGAAACTGGTTCTGATCATCTACTGTATCAAGCCTGTTAAGGTCAACCGAATCCAATACATAAAAAAAATAGATCGAAATCATATTAATGATAGACATTAACACGCCATAAAGCACGGTAAAAATAATCTTTGTCTTGATTTCCACGTTATAGGCTTCCGCCAAACAGAAAATGACCACTAAAGCCAGGATCGAAGAGATCTGAAAGGGAACCGGAACAGAGAGATACACGTAACCAAGCACTCCGAAAACCAGAAAGTACATCCACCGTTTATGTTTTTGGGCAGACTTGCCGAACACCGAGTTAAAGAAATACAGGATCTGAAGGCCCATGACAACCTCAACACACAGCACAACCAACCAATTGTCAGCGATCATATCCGTGGACCTTCATAATCATAAATTTGGTGTAATAGTCTTTTACCTCTTTCAATTTAGAGCGGCCAATCGGGAATTCCATCCCACCCGTCATAAGCACAACTCCGCTGGAGAACTTTCGCACATGAAGCAGATTAATGATCACCGAACGGTGGATCTGCAGGAAATGATTGTCTTTGAGTGCCAGCGCATACTCGGCAAGAATGCCTTTGCCTTCATAGAGTTGATTAAGGGTAATAAAATTCAGTTTGCTTTTTATAGTTAAGCTTTTGGCAGCCTCGATGGCAATGATATCATCATACTTCAGCACAACCTCTTCATAGGCCGACTTGATGATCATAAACTTTTTCTCAAGGGCCTGGAAGTATTGGCATAACTTAATGACCTTTTCCTCAAAGATCTGGGGAGCAATGGGCTTGATTAAATACTGGAAAGTCATCACATCAAAGCTTTCCACCATATATTCCGGGTAATTTGTCAGAAAAATAATTTGCTCATCCAGATGTTTTAACCCTCTTATCCGCCGGGCAGTCTGGATCCCGTTGATCCCTGCCATTTCAACATCCAATATTAAAATGTGAAAGGGAGGTTCATTATGCTCATAATGAGCTGCAAGCTGCTCCCCGAATTGAATTCCTCCATTTCAAAATTGATATTTGCCTTGATAGACAAAGCTATCAGCATGCCTTTAACTAACTCTCTCTGTTTGTCCTCATCATCGCAAATAGCCACCCGGTACATAGGAGTTACACCTCTCATTTCTAACGCCGTCATTCTGGAACCCTTACTAACTATCATACAAGCTTTTCGGCGGGAATAAATCGCTTTTGGCTGAAATGCACATTGAAATCCCTTAACTGCATTGTGGCCATGGGGCTATAAAATTGTTTACATGACTCCAAATGGTGCCCTATAATCAAATTCATGATTAGGAGGCTATGCCGCGCTTGAACAAACTATTAGATGAGGAAGAAGAATGAGTTGGACAGCAGTAATTAATACTACCCGGAAGGATGATGAACATGAGTGAATCGAACCAGGAGTATATCGTAATCTCGGGTGCGAGAGAAAACAATCTCAAGAACGTATCTCTGCGCATCCCTAAGCGGAAGATCACGATCTTCACCGGAGTATCCGGATCGGGCAAGTCATCGATTGTCTTTGATACCATTGCCGCAGAATCCACGAGGCTGCTGAATGAGAACTTCAGCATGTTTGTGCGCAATTTCCTGCCCCGTGTTCCCCAACCGGATACGGACGCGATCGAGAACCTGAGCATGGCTGTTATTGTGGATCAGAAGCGCCTAGGCGGCGGTTCCCATTCCACGATGGGCACGATTACCGATATCTCTCCGATTCTCCGTCTTCTCTTCTCCCGGGTGGGCCAGCCTTATGTTGGACAAGCGCATATGTTTTCCTTCAACGATCCGCAAGGCATGTGTCCCGAGTGCAGCGGCATCGGCCGCAGGCTGGGAGTAGACATGAGCAAGGCGCTGGATATGTCAAGATCGCTCCTTGAAGGGGCAATTATGCTGCCGGACTATTCGGTGGACGGCTGGGACTGGAACATGCTTGTGAATTCAGGGTCCTTTGATCCCGATAAGAAGTTATGCGATTATTCGGAGGAAGAGCTGGAGTTACTGCTGTACGGCAAGGCACGGAAAGTTAAAATGGATTTTGCCGGGAAGGCGACGAACATTACAGTGGAAGGCGTCATCGAGAAGTTCACCAACAAATACATCAAGCAGGACTTGAAGACCAAGTCCGAGCGCACACAGCGGGCTGTTGCGCCGTATATCTCCGAGGGTCCTTGCAACAGCTGCCGTGGTGCGAGACTCAGCCAGGAGGCGCTCGGCTGCAGGATCAATGGACTCAACATCGCAGACCTGTCTTCGATGGAGGTCGGACAGTTGATCCGTGTCATCCGGGAGATTGATGATCCCATCGCCGCGCCGGTCATCAAGGCACTGACGGAGCGGCTGCAGCATCTGGTGGATATCGGACTGGACTATTTGACACTGGACCGGGAGACGGATACATTGTCCGGCGGCGAGTCGCAGCGCGTCAAGATGGTGAAGCACCTCAGCGGCAGTCTGGTGGATGCCACTTACATCTTCGATGAACCCAGCGTCGGATTGCACCCCCGCGATGTGCACCGGTTAAATGAATTGCTGCAGAAGCTGCGCGACAAGGGTAATACCGTGATTGTCGTCGAGCATGACCCGGATGTGATCAAGGTGGCGGATCATATCGTCGATGTTGGTCCTTACGCTGGCAGCCGCGGCGGTACCATCGTATATGAAGGAAGCTTCGGGGGCTTGCTGGAGGCAGGCACGCTGACAGGCACCCATTTGAAGCGGCCGCTCCAACTGAAGCAGGATTGCAGACAGCCATCCGGCAAGCTGTCCATCAAAGATGCCACATTGCACAACCTGCAGAACGTGAGTGTAGATATTCCAACCGGAGTGCTGACAGTTGTTACAGGTGTCGCCGGTTCGGGGAAGAGTACCCTCATTAACGAAGTATTCCTGAGTCAGCATCCGGAGGCGATTGTCATCGACCAATCGGCGGTAGGAGTGTCAACACGCTCGAATCCTGCGACCTACACGGGCATTATGGATGATGTGCGCAAGGCGTTTGCTTCTGCCAACAAGGTGAGTCAGGGCTTGTTCAGCTTCAACTCCAAAGGGGCCTGCGAGAACTGTCAAGGACTGGGTGTTGTGTATACAGACCTGGCATTTCTCGACAGCGTGAAACTGCCTTGTGAAGTATGCGGAGGCAGACGGTTCAAGGAAGAGGTGCTCGCGTACAAGCTGAACGGCAAGTCCATTGCAGAAGTCCTGGAGATGACTGTGGAGCAGGCATTGGAATTCTTTCAGCTAAAAGAGGTTGTGCGCAAGCTCCAGGCGATGAGCGATGTGGGCCTGAACTATATTACACTCGGCCAGCCGTTAAGCACACTTTCGGGTGGGGAATGCCAGCGCATCAAGCTGGCAAGCGAGCTGCACAAGAAGGGCAGCATCTATGTGATGGACGAGCCGACGACCGGCCTGCATATGTCAGATATCGGTCACCTGCTGGAGATCATGAACCGCCTCGTGGATGCCGGCAATACGGTAATCGTCATCGAGCATAACCTCGATGTGGTCAGCCAGGCGGATTGGATGATCGATATGGGACCGGATGGAGGCAGTAAGGGTGGTCAAGTGGTGTTCGAGGGTACACCTCAGCAGATCATTCATGCAGAGCAGTCAATCACGGGGAGATATTTGATGTAATCCGGGCTAGAGGATTTGCCTCTAACCCGGCCGGATGATTGAATTACGGGACAAGTAGAAACGGCTATGCCGTCCTTAAACGGACGGCACCCGTTTCATTAATAGTATTCACAGCTGAAATCTGTAAATTCCGCATGGGAATCGGGACTTTCACCAGTGACATACATCCCGATCAGTACACCGGTGAACCCTCCTGCTACTTCTGAGGAGAGATATTTCGTGTGCGCAGATCCAAGTAAAATCTCGGTATCATCGATTTGAGCATAGAAGTGATAGTGAGTAGGATTAGATTTGATAACCAGGGTTGCAGAGTTGCAGTGGCCCAGCTCTACAGCTTTTTCAATTGATTTAATATCCCCGACATTCAGCCGTTCAATAATCTCGTATCCGTGATCATGGTTACGCAAGGCCAGATCATAATGGTGATTTTCGTCCATATAGAGAGTGATACCGGCTTCGCCGTTAGTAAGGCTGATACGGCATGAAATCACTCCGTTGAAGTCTTTCTGGCGAATCCCGATAAAGGTCGGGGAGGAGGGAGTATCCAGCGTCACTCCAGTTCCTTTGAGCCGGATTTTATCGGGTTCTAACAGATAATTTCCTGGGACCGGATGACGCAGATAACACCAGTCCAGATTCCAGTCAGTGTTCTCAAACGTGAAGACCTTTTTCTCTTGTTGAATGATGGTGTCTGCGATACGCTCTGTCTCGAAGCTCATAAGAGTGGTGCCACTATGACCTGCTGTAAACCAGCCGTCATCACCAAAAGTAACTGGGGTCAGAAATACCTCGCGTCCCAAGTGATGATACGTAAGATACTGTCCGGTCTGCCGGAATCCGAGATGAATAAGCCACCAATTCTTATCTGAGTCTTGAACCAGATCCCCGTGTCCTACCCCTTGCAGTTCATAACCGCCTAAATTACGATTGGTCAGTACGGGATTATTCGAATAGTCTTCGAACGGGCCGGAAGGAGAATCCGCCCGTGCATATGTGATCATATGTCCATATTCGGTTCCTCCCTCAGCTGCCAAGAGGTAATATCGTCCGTGAATTTTGTACAAATGAGGGCTTTCCAGATATCTTCCGCCCGATCCCTGCCATACCGAGCGGCTAGGTGTCAGCTTGTGTCCGGTTTCAATTTCAATTTCGCACTGGATAATACCTCCAACTCCATAATCATCTGTCCCATTGCTCATGAAGTACGTTTTGCTGTCTTCAAAGTATAAATCCGGATCGATTCCCCCTTGATCCACATGAATGGGTTCAGACCATTCACCGTAAATATCATCAGTCCAGACATAGAAATTCTGGCGTGTAGTATCATTGGTAGTTGTCATGTAGAATCGGCCGTTGTTGTAACGCAGGGTGGGAGCAAAGACGCCGCCGGAACTGTCCACAGTGTCTAACTGAACCTGGCTTGTCCGGGTTAGGCAATGACCGATTTGTACCCAATTAATCAGGTCTTTACTTTCAAAAATCGGCACTCCAGGGAAATACTGAAAGGAACTGCAGACCAAATAATAGGTGTTGTCCACTTTGCAAACGCTTGGGTCGGGGTAGAAACCTTTAATGACCGGGTTATTGTATTTCAATTGTCCACCTCTTTTTTAAATTAACATAAATAAGAATTCAATAGGCTGGGGATTAAGAAAATTAAACACTATTAACCCGCAAAATTCAATGGAACCGGACTGGAGTTTCATGTTAAATTAACATATATATGATTTCAATCGATAACGGTCAGGAGATTATATTAATGATAAAAGCGAATGGGGACCCGGAGTTCCTGCTATTATATGAAGCGCTGGCCAGCGAAGTCAGGTGGAGAATTATGGGGTTCATCGCTGACCGCGAGATTAATGTGAAGGATATTGCAGCAAAGCTAGACCTTAGTCCTTCCATCGTCACCATGCACATCCGAAAACTCGAACAAGCCGGATTAATCGGCTGCCGCAGGGTGCGTATAAATGGAGGGACACATAAACTGTGTTTTCTGAAACAAAAAAACATCGAGGTCGAGCTGCCATCCGCCAACCATACCACGAGAATAAAGGAGCAAACGATTTCAGTCGGTCATTATACCGCTTTTGAAGTTCATCCTACATGCGGGCTGGGGACCCTGGAAAAAGAAATCGGAATTTGGGACGACCCTCGCTACTTTCTTGATCCCGAGCGTGTTCACGCTGCTATTTTGTGGTTCGGGAGGGGCTACGTAGAGTATAAAACACCTAACTACCTGCTTCCGGATCAGACTCCGGAGGCCATCGAAATTTCGATGGAGCTGGCTTCGGAAGCGCCCGGATTGAGAGACCATTGGCTATCGGATATCCAATTCACATTCAACGGTGTCCGGCTTGGAACTTGGACAAGCCCGGCAGACTTCGGGAGAGCGGCGCGCGGCAAATATACACCGGAATGGTGGCATCGGAATGTGAATCAATACGGATTGTTGAAGACGATACGCATTGACGCACAAGGAACATTTATGGATGGAGAGCGCATGTCGGATGTGACGGTTGAGGATATCAAGCTAAAGGAGCAATTCTGGACACTTCGTTTTACGGTGGACGAAAATTCCGTTAACATTGGAGGATTGACGCTATATGGGGCTGGATTCGGCAATCATGACCAGGATATCGTGATCCGCATGTATCTGGGCGATAGCACGTACACACAGGAATAGCCTGATTTCACAATTTAGTGATATTTTCGTACAAGACACATTTGAACATTTACACCACCTCTTTCATAGCATGTAGCAGTTGATAAGGAGAGGTGGTTACTAATGGAAATACCAATAACCGGCTTTGTTATGCATTCCGGTGATTCCGATTCCGAACATTCGCACAAACTTTTTATTAATTCGTGGGACGGAAGACCCGTAAATCTTCATGTTCATCCTTTTAAAGGAAATACCACAGTTGATGATGGGCATTACCACCATTACGCCGGAGTAACAGAGCCGGCTCCAAGCGGTGTTCCGCATGTTCATAATTATTATGCAGAAACATCATTTAACGATCAACATACGCACTTAATCAGGGGAACTACAGGACCAGCAATTCCCTTGCCGGGTGGGCATTACCACCGCTTTGAAGGGTATACAACAATAAACGGCAGAACTCCCCACGCCCATAGGTACAGTGGAAATACTGGAGACGAGAAAGAGTACCGGCAGTAATCAAATCAGCCACAGGTGAAGGTTCGGCTCTTCCGAAGACATCTATTAATTTAAAATCTTTAGTAACAATGGCGGGCTGCTACTTTTCTTGTTGTATTGGCTCCATCAGCGGACTGAAGAGCCCTTATTTTGCCAAAAATCTTGCCTTTTTAAGCGGATACGGACTCAGGAGGCGTTATATCGTTCGATGGAGCCTGGAATAAAGGGAAAGGGACAAATAAAGGCATCTCAGTCCGTTTGTCCTGCGGAATGGAAGAATTCTCCCCGAATAAGGGCTTTCCTGTCCGCAACAGCTGCGGATAAATCGTGAGGGAAGCTCATCATCGTGTCCGCAGAATGACCCATACAATAATCATACGGCCCACAATGCATGTCTTAACTGACTTCTGGACGAGCGTTGTGCATGTGGTATAACAATATAAGCTCTAAGCAAGCCAAAATCAATCCAATTTGACAGTAGGCAAGGATTTTAAATTTGATTATACTATTAGTCTTGAGATGAATGGTATGACCAGCTATTGAGAGGGGAGGGTTATAAACTTCTCTCAAGCAGGGCGCCTACCTGTTTGGCCATTACCTCCGGCGGATAGGGCATCCCGTTTATGATCCACCATTCAATTACGCCTACATAAGCGGTTCCGGCATACTGAAGAATCACATCATCCTTTAGATTATTATTTTTGCCGCTCTCCCTGTCAATCTCACATTGAAAGCCTGCGATACAGTGAGCAAGAAGCCGGGTTCTAAAATAGGACGGGCCTGCCCCTTTACTGGTTAACATTGTGGAGAAAAACAAATGGTTTTGCTTGAAATATTCAAAATAAGGAATAAAAGCATCCATCCAGTCTTCATCACATGCCCATTTATCCATCTCTGCGATTTCATTAATGTGCGACTCAATGAGCTTGTCTAATAAATCATATTTGTCCTGATAATGCAGATAAATGGTACCCCGGTTCAGATTAGCGCGGTCTGCGATGTCCTGGATGGTGATATTGTCGAAATCTTTTTCACCCATTAGCCCGATAACCGCATTCTTCAAAGCTTCCTGGGTTTTCTGAATTCTCCGGTCCGGCTTTGCCATCATTATTTCCTCCCATAATCAACAATTTCAAAGAATCTGTTGATATATCAACAGATCGGTCATTTTTAACCATTGAATGTAGACTGCTCCCCTCTATAATAATAGATGAAAGTTGAATAAACAAATCATGTTGTTTATATAATTACAGGAGGTGCTGCAATGATTACTGTTAATGCACGTGCTACATTTAGCCCGGAAGGTCCGTTCAAACTCACCACCATAGAGCGGAGAGAGCTTCAGCCTCATGATGTCCTCATTGAGATTAAGTATGCCGGGATTTGCCATTCTGACATTCACACAGCCCGCGGCGAGTGGGGACCGGTTAACTATCCGCTTGTTCCAGGGCACGAGATTGCCGGAATTGTCTCTCAGGTCGGCCCGGAAGTCACAAAGTATGTGGTTGGCGACCGGGTAGGGGTAGGCTGCATGGTCGACTCCTGCGGAGAATGTGCTAATTGCCATAAGGGCGAAGAACAGTATTGTCTGCATGGGATGACGGGTACTTATGCAGCCATAGACAGATATGGCCAATATACACAAGGAGGTTATTCCACCCATATCGTCGTAACCGAAGATTTCGTGGTCCGCATTCCAGACGGCATTGAGCTGGATGCTGCAGCTCCGCTGCTCTGTGCCGGCATCACGACATACTCGCCGCTTCGCCATTGGGGAGCAGGTCCAGGGAAGAAGGTCGCTGTTGTTGGACTTGGCGGGCTTGGACATATGGCCCTGAAGCTTGCTCATGCTATGGGGGCTGAAGTTACGGTTTTATCGCAGACATTGAAGAAAAAAGAAGAGGCTCTGGAGCTGGGTGCAGATTATTATTATGCTTCAAGCGACCCGGAAACGTTTAAACAGCTGGCTGGCTCGTTTGACCTCATTATCAATACAGTGAGCGCAAAGATTGATATCAATGCTTACCTGTCGCTGCTGACGTTGGATGGGACGCTGGTCAATGTTGGAGCGCCGGCAGAACCATTGCCGGTCAACGCAATGTCACTTATCGGTCACCGCCGGTCGTTTGCCGGATCGATGATAGGAGGAATTCGGGAAACGCAGGAAATGCTTGATTTCTGTGCCGAACACCATATTGCTCCTGAAATTGAGATCATTCATGCCAATCAGATTGATGAAGCTTGGGAGCGGGTACTGGCTTCAGATGTCCGGTATCGGTTTGTGATCGACATCAGCACGATGGGGAATGAATAAGTTTGATCATAGCAAAAAATCAAGAAGCACGCCTACATTGGTGTGCTTCTTTTAATTGATATTAATCTTAAAAGATTTTCTCAGACTTGCGGAATTGGGGTATAACAGGCCCTTAATTAAGGGCAGTATAAGCGTATTCTCCCTTGTAACCCTTCTAAGATTTCTTCCGGCACTTCCCTAACCCGGATATCCCCGCCCAGGAACAGCAGCCAATTTGTGATCTCAGCCACTTCTTTGGGCTTATCAACATTGATACAAGTCCTTAGAATGGCTGTGGTCTGGTAAGGATTTGTATAGGAAATTGAGACATGTATAGGATGGTATTTTTTGAATTGGGCAATCGCCTCTGGACCAAGCTCAAGGATAAGGTTGATGACTTCTTCCTGCTTGCTTAGCTTTTCTTGAATCTTTTTCTTGCTTAATCTTTTTTTCGACGGGTAGGGGATGACATTAGTGAGATGGTCGACAGGATAGATCTGTTTCTTTTCTTCCTGTAAGTCAAAGCCTTCAATCAGCCAGAGGCTTTTTTCACGATAAAGGTGCAAGAGATAAATGGGAATAGACTTGATCTCCTTCTTTTCTTCGATGGTGATTAATAGATAGCTGTCCACAAGAAGGATTTGGATCAGCTGTTCTAACATAGGATGGGGGAGGTCTGAAAGATCAAGCAGGTCGGGATTGTTCGGATTGGTCCCTTCAAAAAGCAGGATTTGATTCAAATGAAATAGGTCATCTTGCTGGTTTTCGGAGATGAGGCCCAGTAATTTTTCCGCTAAAGACTGGCGGCTTTTCAGATAGGGGAGCTGCTGATTTCTTGTCGCCATAAACGCAATAAAAAGGGCTTTGACCTCATTGCCGGTAAAGCGGACTTCGGGAAGGACAGAGTTGCGCATGACAAAATATCCGCCATCCCTTCCAACTTCAGCGTCAAGCGGCATCCCCAAGGCCTCAATTTCCCGGATATCCCTAATAGCTGTAGAACGGGAGATGTTGAACTCCTGCATAATTTCAGAAATGGTAAAATGGGCACGATTGTTGATATACCGCATAATGACGTTTATCCGTTCAACTTTTTTCATCAGCACTCCTAAACAGTATCATTTTTTGACATGATTTAAGGTTATTATATAGTCATCAAGTGATGAAGACAAATCATTTGATGAATCCAAGAAAAGAGGAGTTTTGGAAAATGGCAGAGTATACCTTGGAGCAAAAAGACAGCTTTACCGTTATAGGTTTAGGAACTGAGCTTAAGAGCGATTATACAGACTTCGTTGGCATCAACAAGGAAAAGACAGATTTTTGGCAGACCGTAAGCCAAGATGGAAGGCTTGAGCAATTAAAATCCATATCCACCAATGACTACGTATTTGCTGTGAGCGAAGCGGTGAACGGCAAAATGATGTATTATGCCGGCGTCATGACCGAGGCAGCGGCACCGGAAGAGGCCAGAGTAATTCAATTTCCAAAGGGAGAATACCTGGTTGTTAAAGGGGAAGCGCAGACAGCCGATGAATTAAATAATAGGCTTGCAGGCGTTGCCTTTGGACAAGCCTTGGGGGAAGCAAAGAATGTTGCCTATGTCGGGGGCCCTAACACAACGGTTGAGATGGGACATCGCAACGGCTTGGTTTATGGGGAAATGTGGATTCCTGTTGTAAGGAAATAAAGAGAGAAGAGGAGAGAGGGAATGTCCTATATCGTTGATTTCAACAATGTATCTACGGTTGGTTTAGAGTCCTCACCCGTAGCAGAAGCACTTGCCGGTTTGCGTGCTAATGAAGCCCGCTACTTTATGAACAAATACAAGCATGAATTTACGGTGGTACCTGCCAGCGAAAGCCAGGAGACCCTTGCTTATGTGAACCGGATTTTAAAAGAAGAACGTGACATTGAGTTTTCGGCCAAGCCTTTAGAAACCTCGCGTTTTCAAGTGGAAAATATCCAATTTACCTACGTCTTTTATGAAGATGGCCTTTCGATAAACGTTATGTATACGGTGGATGACCCTAAGAAGCGTGCTGTTGGTTTTAAGCTTTCTGAGGGGATGGAGGTCCCTAAGGAGTTAGAAACAAAGTTTAAGTTTGCCAGACAGAAGTCCAAGCTGGCTGGAACGATCCGGGGTTCGTTTTTTGTAATCAAAGGTGAATATTAAAGTAAGCAAAGGGGCAAGCGGAGGGGGTTAGGGATGGAGGATACAATTCCATCCCTAATTTTTTTATTTTTCTTTCAGCAAAATCGTAAAGGAGCTTTTTTTCACGTTAATATTGATTTTGGCGGCACCATTGCCGTTTTTGTATCGCCATGGTTTACCATTAGTAAATGCCGGCAAACCGGGGGAAGTGGAGACAGAACTATCCTTTGCGGTTACGTTTACCGCATAGTTTTTGGCTTTTGCGTCAATGCTCACTGAGCCGGAACCGTTAGTGTGCGCGAAATCGATTACTTTATTAAAGCTCTCCGGAATTTGAATGCTCATAGAGCCATTGTTATTTGTCAGGTGAAGATTTGCATTTAATTCCGGCAGGGACACACCCGAAGCATTGTCATCTACCGTAATATTATTGTAAGACTTGTCAGGTATATAAATATTGATCATATCTGTGAGCCCTTCAGGAATGGATGCCCCTTGAGGAGCCTTTAACTGCTCAACTTTAATCTCCACATTTGAACCCGTAACCTTTGAGGTAATGCGGTGCATCGCCTTATCGTATTCGTACCGAAACTGGCCGTTTTCAGAAAACTTTACCTTAACATTAGCATCATCGACATGTAATTGTATATTTTTAACCTTCTGTGTTTCAGATGGTGAACTTGCATAAGCTCCCACGAAAGTAAAGCTGCAAAGAAACAGGATCGACAGCAGGACAGCGGCGCAAACAGATAATCGCGACTTCTTCTTGTAATTCATCAACATCTCCAGCCTTTCTTTTATTAGCTTGGCATTGTCCCCCATAGGAAGAGAGATCTCACAATTTCCGCGTTTTCCGTGTGTGTTCAGAGAAGCAATAAGTGCATCACCATATCCTATGCGACTGTCAAAATCCAGATTGTGAATAACGCTTTCGTCACATGACAGCTCGCAGCACCGGTCAATTTCTTTTCTTATCCTATACACCAGCGGGTTAAACCAGTGGATGCAAATCATGAATTGAATTAACCATTTATATATGGCATCCGACCGCCTATAATGCGTCAGCTCATGCCGGATAATCTGCCGCAGCTCGTCATCATGAAGCTCCAGAGCAGGAAGAATGATGGCCGGCCGGAAAAATCCGATCAGCATGGGGGAAACAACTTGCGCATGGATATAAAGGGGTATTTTTCTTCGTATCCTTGCCGCTTCCAGTTCTTCTTCATAAATGTTCAAAAGTGCCTGATCGGCCACTTTATTAGTTCCTAATCTTACAAATCGTATAAATCGGCGATAGCTCCTAACTTTGCGCAACAAGAGAATAAGCGCTGCAGCGAGCCAGATCACCCATAAGTTATTTAAAATATCGCTCCAATATGTAGGCTTCGTAGATGTTTCCGTTCCGGTATTCTGCAATACCTGATTTGTAACTGGCAAAGGATCAGCAGATTGATCGGCTAGATTGGCTCCATTTCCTTCAACGGGCTTCTTTTCATCCATTTCAGCTGACATAACCGCCATATTCTGAAAATGAGCTGAAAGCCCGCCGATCAAAGTAACCTCTGGTGTGAAAGGGAGCAGGAAGCGGAAAATCACGACCAGCCAAATATAATATTGCCATGTCTGGCTTAGTCTCTTTTTGACAAAGGGTTTGATGCCTAACATAATAAGCGCAAGGATCGAACCGGAGAGGGAGAGAGAAAGAATGGTGATCAACACAACATTCATTTTTCGGTTTTCCTTTTCTTCCAGTAATCCCCCAAGTCTTCTATATCCTTTTCAGATAAAATATTGCTGCCCAGCATCGCGGAAACGAGGTTTTTGGCACTTCCGCCATACACTTTGTTTAATAAATCGCTAGTTCTCTCTCTCGCATATTCATCTTCCGTAACTCGCGCGGAATAATAAAAGATTTCTTGCTTAACTTTCTCTACAACACCCTTGTCACACAGCCGTCTTAGCAAAGTCTGTATAGTGGCTCTATGCCAGTTGTTGTCATCGTTTAGAGCATCAATAATTTGCCGTTCTGACAATGGGGTACTGTTTGCCCATAGTACTTTGAGAACTTCCAGCTCTGCATCAGAAATTTTCTCGGCAGGGTTCATTTCATCACCTCTCTTGTTGGTTGCTTACAAGTGTAAGCTCAGTATCAGCTTACATTTGTAAGCTGGCTTTGTCAAGAAGTGGAAATGACAACAAGCCGGGTAAAAACTGAGGTTGAGTCCCTATATATGAACCCCGCGCAACTTCAAATCGCGGAAAAACAAAAAAAGAACCTGAGTAAAAACCTCAGGTTCTTCCTGTATTGCATATATGCAGGCACGGTGATATAATCTATTTGCCACTTTTACATCTTGTTATGACATAAATATCTTATCTTACATTTCAAGTGTAACATGCCGGCGGAATCCTTGTCAACAGTTTTTTTCTCAATTTAATGGTTCAGGGGAGATTATGAATGAGTGATTTGGTTCTCGGTTTTCAGGAAGTGGAACATTCGCAGCTATTGCTTGTTGGCGGAAAAGGGTTGAATTTGGGGAAGTTATCAAATATTGAAGGAGTACAAGTCCCCGAAGGATTTTGTGTTACGACAGCGGGATATCAACAAGCCATCGGGGACAACGAAATGTACCATGCTTTGTTGAACCAGCTAACCTTGTTAAACGTAGAAGATTGGGATCAAATTCGTGAAATCAGCGGAAAGATTCGCCAGCTCATCATGGAAGCAGAAATTCCTTCCGGGGTTGTCACAGCAGTCACTCACTATCTCTCCCGGCTTGGTGATGAACTTGGCTTTGCAGTGCGTTCTAGTGCGACTGCTGAAGATTTACCGCATGCCTCTTTTGCAGGCCAACAAGACACCTATTTGAACATCATCGGCGTCGAGGCAATCCTGAAGCATATCAGTAAATGTTGGGCTTCCCTGTTTACAGACCGCGCGGTTATCTACCGTATGCAAAATGGAATTGACCACAGACAAGTATATTTATCCGTTATCGTTCAAAAAATGGTTTTCCCGCAGGCCTCAGGGATTGTATTTACCGCTGATCCGATGACCTCGAACCGGAAGCTGCTGTCGATCGATGCCAGTTTTGGGCTTGGGGAAGCACTGGTCTCCGGCTTGGTATCTGCCGATTATTATAAGGTACGGGAAGAGGAAATCGTCGAGAAGAGGATTGCAGCCAAAAAACTGGCTATCTATGGACGACAAGAAGGCGGAACTGAGACCCGGCAGCTCGATCCCGGTCAGCAAACGGCTCAAACCCTTACCGATGGGCAAATTTTACAGCTGGCACGCATTGGAAGACAACTTGAAGCTCATTTTGGCTGCCCGCAAGACATCGAATGGTGTTTGGCCGATGGTACTTTTTATATTGTCCAGAGCCGGCCGATCACTACTTTATATCCGATCCCCGAAGCGAATGATCAGGACAAACACATCTATCTATCTGTTGGCCATCAACAAATGATGACAGATCCCATAAAACCTTTGGGATTGTCTTTTCACCTTTTAATGACTCCAGCGCCGATGCGTAAAGCCGGAGGGAGGTTGTTTGTTGATATTACACATAGTCTGGCTTCACCTGACAGCAGAGAAAATTTATTAAAAGCCATGGAACAACACGATCCGCTCACAAAAGATGCAATTATGACCATAATCGAGCGGGGGGATTTTATACAATCGTTACCAGATGATAGAAAAGAACAGACTCCTGGTACAAACAATAAAGGTGCGTCGTCCGCAGGAAATCAAGCACAATTCGAAAACGATCCGGCCATCGTTTCAGAGCTGATCAAGCGTAGTCAAACTTCGATAGAAGAGCTGCAGCACAACATCCGGACAAAATCAGGATCGGATTTGTTTGATTTTATCCTGGAGGATATCCCGCAATTAAAAAAGATCGTATTTGACCCGCGAAGTACGGCAGTGTTTATGTCTGCTATGGATGCTTCAGCATGGATCAATGAAAACATGAAGAAATGGTTAGGGGAAATCAACGCCGCCGATACGCTTTCTCAATCGGTACCAAACAATGTTACTTCGGAAATGGGCTTGGCGCTATTGGATGTTGCAGATGTGATTCGTCCTTATCCGGAAGTCATTGATTATTTAACACATGTAAAAGAGGATCATTTTGGGGATGAACTGCTTAAGTTGGAGGGAGGACAGGAGACCCGGGACGCTATCCAAGCTTATCTCGACAAATACGGAATGCGCTGTGCCGGGGAAATCGATATTACCAGGACACGTTGGAGCGAGAAACCAATTACCCTTGTCCCGTTGATTCTCAGCAATATCAAAAACTTTGCGCCTGGGGCCAGTAAGCAGAAATTTGAGCAGGGCAGACTGGAAGCTTTGAATAAAGAACAAGAGATATTGGACCGATTAATGCAATTACCGGATGGCGAAGAAAAAGCCAAAGAAACCAAACGAATGATCGACCTCGTCCGGAATTTCATCGGTTATCGTGAATATCCCAAATACGGCATCGTCAGCCGCTACTTTGTTTATAAGCAGGCTATAATGAAAGAAGCCGAACAACTCGTACAAGCAGGCGTTATTTATGAAAAAGAAGATATCTACTATCTCACTTTTGATGAACTTCACGAAGCCGTACGCACCCATAAACTGGATTACCAGATCATCAGCAAACGAAAAGAAGAGTACAAAGTATATGACAAACTAACCCCGCCGCGAGTGATCACATCTGACGGTGAAATCATAGCTGGTAAGTATAAACGGGAAAACCTGCCGGCCGAAGCTATTGCAGGTCTGCCTGTTTCTTCCGGAATTATAGAGGGACGGGCGCGTGTCATCTTAAATATGGAAGATGCTGATCTGGAAGACGGGGATATATTGGTCACCTCTTTTACTGACCCAAGCTGGACGCCATTATTTGTATCCGTAAAAGGCCTGGTTACCGAGGTCGGTGGACTGATGACCCATGGAGCCGTAATCGCACGTGAATATGGCTTACCGGCAGTTGTCGGGGTGTTGAATGCTACCGGACTGATCAAAGACGGGCAACGAATTCGCGTGAATGGAACAGAAGGGTACATTGAAATATTGTAAGGTCTGAATACGTCAAAGTAAGACCTGGGTCATACTGGAAGATAGTAATTCATCCTGTTAGGGATAAAAGGGCGGCGGTTATCCTGTCCGTCCTTTTATCCACCTATTTTGGCTTAACAAGTCACTGGAGAGAGTGAAGGTTCTGTGAAATAGATATCGTGTATTGACAAAATATGGGGTAATATGGAATACTGTACTCGAAACAGCTTGCCACTTTGCGCAAACGTTACCACATCCTCCTCCAGCCCTTCTTTTCTAGCTCCTAGCATTACATGACTATAAGTCTGCTTTTATATAATCCGCTTATGTAAGCGAATACATAAATTCACCGGTTCCGTGTCTAGCATTAGCTCTGTTTTATGGCCAGCTTCACCGGCTGTAAATATATAATACTAGAGGAGAGTGTGTTATGAAGAGAAGGACAAGAAAACTGTGGAGCATTGTTGTGGTTGTTGCGTTGTTGTTGCAGGCATTGAGCTTGACGGCGGTTCTACAGAACAATGTTCTAGCTGCAGATGAGAGCAGTGTACAGGCGGCAGCGGATTACGGATTGCCTGCTAAAACTTCAGACGGTGTCATCTTTCATGCATGGAACTGGTCATTTGACAACATTACAAGGAATTTACCGGCTCTCGCTGCAGCAGGTTTTAAATCTGTACAAACCTCTCCTATTCAACCCACTAAGGAAGCTTCGAATGAAGGCAGCAAATGGTGGCTTCTCTATCAGCCGACACACTTCTCGATAGGGAATGCACAACTCGGGTCAAGGGATCAATTCAAAAGAATGTGTGACGAAGCCAAAAAATACGGTATAAACATCATCGTCGATGTGATCGCTAATCATACAGCCAATGCTGGTGGCGGGGGCGATACTTATAAACCAGCCAGCAATGTCGATCCGGCGATACGCGACAATCGATATTTTTGGCATGAAGCCAGAGGCGTGGAGAACTGGAACGACAGATGGCAGGTTACGCAGTGGGGCGTTGGTCTTCCAGACTTGAATACATCCAATCAGGAACTGCAGAATATGATCATTAATTTCCTGAATGATGCCGTTTCGCTTGGGGCAGACGGTTTCCGTTTTGACGCAGCGAAGCATATTGAGCTGCCCGATGATCCATCCGGCTCAGCCTCAAACTTCTGGCCCCGTGTGCTGGGTTCACTCAACAATAAAAACAATCTGTACATTTATGGTGAAGTTCTGCAGGGAGGAGCAGACCGTTTCGCAGCTTATGCGAATTATATCAACCTTGCGGCTCCATCCTATGGACACAGTATTAGAAATGCGGTCGGATTTGGAAGCGTAATCAATGTAAATAGTGCCACATCATTCAATGCAAATGATGTAAATCCGTCTAAACTGGTAACCTGGGTAGAATCTCATGATACGTATGCCAACAACAGCAAAGAATCAACTGGCATGAATGATTGGCAAATCAAGATGGGCTGGTCGATCATCGCGGCCCGTGCACACTTTTTGACAGACCGGTGGGAAGCGGTACCCTGGGGCAGCCGGGAAGTACGTTATGGCAGGACCCGGATATCGTTGCCGTGAATAAATTCCATAACGCAATGGCTGGCCAAGGAGAGTATCTAAGAACCCAGGGCAATCAAACGATGCTGATAGAACGTGGAACCAAAGGGATGACGATCGTCAACCTGGGCGGGGACACCTATATCAATTCTGCCACCAATCTGGCAAACGGTACCTATGTTAACCAGGCAAGCGGAGGCGGTACGTTTACTGTCTCAGGCGGAAAAATCACCGGAAATCTGGGCGGCGGAAAGGTTGCTGTGCTGTATGAAGCTTCAGAAGACCCTAACGCCGCACTGAAAGTCCACTTCTACAAGCCTTCGAACTGGGGTACACCGAATATTTACTATTATGACGATACTGTGACTCCGCAGAAAGAAGGAGCGGCATGGCCGGGAACGGCGATGACCAGTGAAGGCAACAACTGGTATTCCTATTCCATATCTGGTTGGCAGCAGGCCAAAGTAATCTTTAATTCAGGCAGCAATCAGATTCCGGGATCCCAGCAGGCAGGTTATTCCGTAAGCGGTGAGAAGTGGATTAAGGACGGTACCGTTTCAAATCAGCAACCGGGTAACAGCAAAGTTCCCGTCACGTTTACCATTAAAGATGCCTCAACGAGTCCGGGACAAAATATATACATTGTCGGCAATATTGCCGAGCTCGGGAACTGGGATCCGGCCAAAGCCAGCGGACCGGCAAGCAATCCGAATTACCCGGATTGGACGATCACTATTGACCTTCCGGCAGGCAAATCTATTCAGTTCAAGGCGATCAAAAAAGACGGTAGCGGCAAAGTGGTTTGGGAGAGCGGTGAGAATCACACCTACACCGTGGCAGACTCAAATCCTGCAGTTCAGTTCAACTTCCAAAACTAATTGATTGATATCTCTAACCGGTACACTGAATATCGGCGTTCCGGTTAGGGTTCATTATTCTACTTAATGTAACATATTACATAATATTGTAATTGACCATTGTATGGTTAAGGTATATTCTGGATATATATGTCATTTAAAGGAGGACTTGAGGTGAGAAAATTGGATTTGGGCTGTATTGATGATATTGATGCACTATCAAAAATGCTGAAACTAGCGTTTTCCAATGAAGACTGGACCAATATGATTAGACTAGCGGACAGGCTTTATGAAGAGTCTGCTATCCTGTACCATTACCAGCTGCAACAACCAACTAAAAAGAACTCCCATAGCAGACCTTTGATATATTACATTGGATACTCACAACTTTGTAAGGGGGTTGCTTATCAAAAATTGAAAAAATTTAATTCATCAAGAGACTGTATTGAAAAGTACACGGATCTTTCTTGGATGAAAGGGGTTGAGGAAAATGAGAAGTATATCATAGAAGACTTCAGGATCTTTGCTTCAGGCAATACATTTACAGTGGATTTGATGGAAGGCAGGCATTCAGTTCTTGGCGATTACGTTCAGTATTTAAAGCAGTATCGAAGAGAGCTTGTTCCTGGAATGATCACTATACTTGAATATGCAATCAAAAATGATCTGTCTATTGATTGGGTATTAGCCGATCTTTCTAAGGAACTAGGGGAAATCGAACGCAATCCGGACAATAGTACGACAGCTAGATACTATACAGAATACTTGTATCTATTATCACTTTATAAGTATAAACAAGGTGATTATCATGATGCAGCAGAAAAAAATTTGGAAGCTTTGACATCAAGTGTTAAACTTGAAGATAATACAGCGTTCAAAAAACTGACAGCGCTCTTCGAGGCATTTAGGGAGTTCGCAAGCAATCAACAAGAACAGGTTTATAAATTGCAGTTAAAATCTATTTTAGAAAGGGTGTTAATGAATGAAAAAGACATTTCTTTCAGTACTATTCACAGTGGTTCTAATTAGTAGTTTTACAGCAACAGCCTTTGCAGCGGATCAGCAGACCAAGGGATCAACGGCAATCCATGCTAACATAGCAGTGGTTCCGCTGAATCACGGTGTCGATTACTAATTCATTGTTGTTGAAATACTAAAAAAGCCTTGCAGAGATGCAAGGCTTTTTTTGTTACTTCGATGCAGCATTCCAGTATATTACGAATCAGAAGGGTACAGAGTTAGAATAATTAATCATATAACCATGCTTTTTCGACCAGTCCATTAAACCATTCCAAAAGTGTTCACATGCATCAAGTATCCTTTGAGAGTCATAGAGGCGGCCCGACATCACAAATTGACAAAGTTCATCAAACCCACAAGGCTGATCTGAGAATAGTAAAGCTTCAGGCAATACTTGAGCAGCTGTTGTATAATATTGTTTATGGTGTAAACCTAAAATCATCGCACCCCCGGTTGCTATTTTTATAGCCAAAGCAGGCAAAAATGATTCGGGTCCTTGGATTTTTATATTTCTCAATTTACCAATGTATTCGTACATTTCCTCAACTAATGTTTTACAAACCGCTTCTTTAAAAATGGTGTTATCCACGGAACCTGCTTTTTGTCTTAGCTCTTCAAAGAAACCCTTCGGATCATAAATGGGGAGTATAGTGAAGAATTGTCCATGAGTAAGGGGCCAATCTTCTTCTACTGTAGTGGCTTCTTCCACAATATTTTCCTTATTATCAAGATTTATTTCTGCTTTCCAGTCACCTGATGTCCATTCATAGCTAAAACCGTCTTCTAGAGAATTTAATACACATTTAATTTCAATATCTGAAAAGGGACCATCTGTTTTTCTGGCTAAAGAACCATAGATACCTATAGCTTCAACATCTGCACCGTATTTCTCCAACAATTGATTTGCTAGTACATTGGCGATGTTCATTCTTTCTTCTCTTGTAACTTCTCTTGGTCCAATCATATACGTATCTCCTTTTTATTTAAAATATCGAATGAGATTATATAAATGGCCAAGGTGGACCACGGGCTTAACGGGGGACTTTTTCTGCTGTCATTTAATAACACCTCTCTTTATAGGTGATTTTATCTCAAACGTGGCTTTTTGCGCTTGTTTCCATTTGTGCATATCTGGATTTAAAATAGAGTTGAACTATTAAGACTGGCAGAGGGAGTGTAACAATGATTTATTTGAGAAGCTTTAAGCTTTCTGATTATACGGATCGAAATCCCAACATATACCCTGATTATGTATTTAAGCACGTGGCTGGAGAGGTGTTATTGTTTGATCGGATTACTGTGTTGTATGGCAATAACGGCAGCGGAAAATCCACTTTGCTCAATGTAATCTCTAACAAGCTAGAAATCCCGGGGGCTGAAAAAATGACAAGCTATGGGCATAGTATTTATGCTCAGCGATTTCTTGATTTTAGCAGCTATCAGCTTGGGTCTGACGGGCAAGAGCATGAAATCAGGCAGCTTCCAAAGGGAAGCCGATATATGAAATCTGAGGATATTTTATATGAAATCAAGAAGATACAGCAATCTTCCGTATTGCGTGAGGGAATCATGTATGAGCAGATTAACAAAGGAATGAGCAAGGCTCAGGCAGAACAATATGAGGCTACATATGCGTTTAAGAAGAAGCTGGATGACATTCAATTCTCACAGGAAAAATACTCTAATGGAGAAACGTCCATGCAGTTTTTTGAGGAATACCTGCAACCCGGGCAGTTGTATTTATTGGACGAGCCGGAAACGTCACTTTCTCCTGCAAATCAAATACGGATGGCAGAACAAATCAATGAGCTGGCACGATATTTTGATAGTCAATTTATTATTGCCACGCATTCTCCCTTTGTTTTAGGCACGTTGCATGCAAAAATATATAATCTGGATGCCAGGCCTCTTCAGACAGCAGAATGGTTTGAACTAGACAATGTACAATTTTTTTATCAATTTTTCAATAAGCATAAGCAATTGTTTGAATGAGGGTTGGACTGAGACAACTCTATTAGTTTTATACTGGGAGAGCACGATAAGGCCGCAGACCCGGGAAATGAATGAACGTATTCGTCAAACCGTAAACCATTCAAATATTTCTTTGTTATTGAAGAGGATCGGAAATAGGAATCACCGCTTTAACACAAGCGGCAAGTACACTTCGTCCACAATCTCAGCTATCGTCTGCTCAGACATAGGCTTATTATAAAGGATTATCTCATTGCGGGCCAAATCTGCCGGCAAAGTAAGCATCCGGGGTGTAACGGCTTCGGCCGATATCTCTCCCCGGTCTACGGCCCGCTGCAGCACAATTGTCATTGTCCTGTTATTACGTCCTTCGGGGAATATTAAGGATGCAAGCGGCATGGCCCCGATTTCCGTTACGAGCCCATAGAAAGCCTTCATCATCACTTCGATATTGTTCTGATTCATCGATCTAAGCACGCCGCAAACATCATCCCGCAGATTCCCGTAATCGGGTACCTCCTCCAGTGGCAAGGGCACGCGTTCCCGGATTGCCGCAAGTACAATCTCAGCACGGTTGGCCCACCGCCGGTAAAGTACGGCTTTGCTTGTTCCCGACCGTTCCGCCACTCCATCCATCGTAAGATTAGAATATCCCCGTTCTTCCAACTCTTCCCGCACCGCTTGCAGTATAGCGGCTTCCAGTTCTTTGCCTCTGCGTCTGGTTTTCAATTTATCTTGTTCTTGAGAAGTGGACATATTGTTCTCATACTCCTTAAAAAAATTCTTTGCGTTTCATATAGCAATAGTATATCATAAATGCAAATAAGATACTTGTAGTATCTTATTTGTGCAATCAAAGGGAGGTTTTCAACTTGCAGAAGCAAAGCTCTGAACCGTTTAAAGCGGTTGAACAGCAGGCGGCCGCAAAAAAAATGATGTGGATTCTAATGGTCGGCATGCTGGCCCCGCTGTTCGACACGACGATAACCAATGTTGCTATTGATACCTTGGTTCGGGAATTTAGTACCTCAGTGTCCACCATTCAATGGGTTATGACCAGTTATCTGCTTGCGCTTGGCATGGTCATTCCCATCACCGGCTGGGCGGTGGAGCGATTTGGGGGCAAGCCTATGTGGCTATTTTCACTTGGCATGTTCCTGCTTGGTTCCGTTCTATGCAGCCTGGCGTGGAACGTGGAGAGCCTGATTTTTTTCCGTACGATACAGGGGATCGGTGGGGGATTGCTGATGCCGATTATGCAGACCTTGGGAGTACGCGCCTTCAGAGGGGAAAATATGGGCAAAATGATGGCCACGGTCGGTTTGCCGGCGCTGCTTGGACCGATTTTGGGGCCAGTGCTGGGAGGCCTTATCATTAATCATCTGAGCTGGAGATGGATTTTCCTGGTGAATATTCCGATCTGCATCGTTGCCATCGTTATGGCGTGGAAGGGGCTGCCTAATGAAGAACGCGGAACCCGAACGCTGAGGCTAGACCTGCCGGGACTAATCCTGCTTTCCCCGGCCATCGTTCTCATTATTTACGGTCTTGGAGAAGTAAGCTCGAATCACGGTTTCGGCCATGCCACCGTTCTCGTTCCTGTTCTGGCGGGTTTAGCGCTTTTGGCTGTGTTTGTCGTTTACTCATTTCGCAAAGGAAAAGAAGCATTGCTTGATGTTAGGCTGTTCCGTGTACGATCATTAGCCGTATCTTCGATTCTGCTCTTTTTATCCGGCTTGACCACCTACGGGGCAATGCTTCTGCTGCCGTTATACTTCCAGCAAGTCCGCGGCGAATCCGTGCTTATCTCCGGTCTGCTGCTTGTGCCGCAAGGGATCGGGATGCTGCTGACAAGATCGCTTGCCGGCAAACTGACGGACCAGATCGGTTCGAGGCCCGTCGTTCTTGCCGGAACCTTGCTCACCTTGCTTGGAACATGGCCATTTACACAGCTTGGCGCAGATACGAGCTATTATTATTTGGGCGCAGCATTGATCGTGCGGGGAGCAGGATTAGGGGCAGTGTTTCTGCCGGTCATGGCTTCCGCCTATATTGGCCTGTCTTCACAACAAATCCCGCATGCCAGCAGCACCACCCGGATTATGCAGCAAATCGGCGGCGCCTTTGGCGCATCGGTTATCGCGATTATCTTGCAGAACGAATATAATTCGGTCATGTCACATGACCCGGCTGCTGTAGCTGTAGCGTTCGATCATGCGTTTATCTGGTCGATTGCCTTTTCTGCACTGGCGCTAATTCCAGCGGCACTTCTGCCGAGAATAAAAAGATAAATTCGAGAATTATTGCCCAACATCAGAGTTTTCCCTGTATTCACTTGGAGTTATTCCTACGAACTTTTTGAATTGCCGCATAAAATGTACATCGTTCTCATAACCGCAGATTCCAGAAATATGGCTGATTGCATATGATGTGTTCTTCAGCAAATAGGAGGCATAATCGAGTCTGTTCAGGATGATATCGTTAATTACCGGAATGCCAAAGATTTGTTTGTACATGTGCTGAAAATATGACCGGCTCATATTCATCTTATCCGCCAGGAACTCGACAGTATACCAGGTAGAAGGAGAACTGAAAACCTCATTTCTCAGGTTCAGGAACTGATCATAGTATTTACTGATCTGGTTGTGCGGCTCCAGATGATTTCGGATATCGCTAAGCTTCATGAACAGGCAGCGAATGGTGTAATCGATGATCTCATTGCGGAAGGTTCCGTTCTGGAGGTTCTCCCAATGAATCTCATTCACTTTTCTGGAAATATAGAAGGGGTCATATGCTTTGATTAAGGTATCCAGAGGGAGATTCAGCCGATCAAAAAAAGCATCTGCAGCCTCCATTTCAAAATGGAACCAGTCATGGACCAAAGGCCATTCGGCATCCCGGTAGAAATAGGGGCTGTTTTTGTTAAAAATAATGAAGGTATTAGGTTCAACAAACACAGTTTGCGATTGAATCCTAAGCTCCATTTGGCTCCGGAAGAATAAAAAAACGTAATCCCCGGAGCCGTCCGGGCGGTCGACTGTAAAACCCTCCGGATGAATCACATTATATCCGCACCGCTTTAGCTGTATCAGTGAATTCCACTCCCCAAAAGGATAATAGATCAGTCATTAGATAGGATAAATCATTTTCTTTCTCTAAACAAGATAGTAATCTGTGATAGGAAATACAGAATATACTTCAGTGATGAGAGAGAGGATAGGTGCTAAGATGCCTTCAGCAGCTACGAAATTTTATATGAAAAATTATCCGCGGCCCCAATTTGTACGGAGCCAGTGGCTGGATCTGAACGGGGAGTGGGATTTCAGTTTCGATGATGGCGAAGACGGTGTTGCGGAACGGTGGATGGAGCATTTTCCGGCTGCACAAAAAATCAACGTTCCCTTTACCTATGAAACCCGGGCGAGCGGGATCGGCGAGGAAAAATTCCATGCGCAGATCTGGTACCGCAGAAAATTGATACTTTCTCCAGAGGCGGAAGGGAAACAAACGATCCTGCATTTCGAAGGTGTGGATTACAAAGCCACCTGCTATGTAAACGGCAGTTTTGCGGGGGAGCATGAGGGGGCGTATGCCCGGTTTTCCTTGGATATTACCGGTTTGCTGGAGCAAGACGACGAAAATGAAATTGTGCTGAAAGTGGAAGACAGCGATAGCTGTCTGCAGCCCCGGGGCAAGCAGCGCTGGGCCGGACGGAATCATGATTCGTTTTATGTGCAGACAACAGGCATTTGGAAAAGCGTCTGGCTCGAACATGTCCATGAAACCCGTTTGGATACGGTGAAAATGACGCCGGACATCGACCGCCAAATGATCCGGTTTGATTTCCGCATGCACGGTACGAAAAACAAAAATGATCTCCGGCTGGAGACAGAAATTACATTTAAGGGTGAAACGGTAAGAAAGCTGAGCTTATCGGTGGACAGAGCGTGGCTGACGGCGGAAACCGGTATGATGAACGGCATTAACGGACCTTGGCTGCAAAACCTGTGGTCTCCGGACCATCCCAATCTGTTTGATGTGGAGTTTGTGCTGTATGAAGGAGATCGGGAGCTCGACCGGGTGGGCTCCTATTTCGGCATGCGCAAAATCTCGATCAGAGACGGACAAATCCTGCTGAACAATATTCCCCTGTACCAAAGATTGATTCTGGATCAGGGCTACTGGACTGAAAGTCATCTGACGCCTCCGTCCGAAGAAGCGCTGATAGAAGATATCGAGGCGATCGCCGGGATGGGCTACAACGGTTTGCGCAAGCATATGAAAATTGAAGACGCCCGGTTCCTATACTGGTGTGATGTCAAAGGTATGCTGGTCTGGTCCGAAATGGCGGCTGCTTTTGAATATAACGATGAGACTGTGGAGCGTTTTACCAAGGAATGGATTGAGGTTGTGCAGCAGCAGTACAATCATCCCTGCATTATTACCTGGGTGCCTTTTAATGAATCCTGGGGCATTCAGAATATTAGCCATGACGACCGGCAGCAAAAATTTACGGAAGGTATTTATTATTTGACCAAATCTATTGATCCATATCGTCCGGTCATCACCAATGATGGATGGGAGCACACTATTTCAGATATTTTGACTCTTCATGATTATGTGGAGCGGGGCGAAGATTTGTATAAAACCTACAAGGATAAAGACTCGATAACGGGCAGCAGCGGCACGTACAACGAGTGGAAATTTGCGTTCGCTCACGGCTACAGTTATAAAGGCCAGCCGATTATCATCAGCGAGTTTGGAGGGATTGCTTTCAGGAGCGAGCATGGCTGGGGTTACGGCAACCAGGTGGATAATGAGGAAGCTTTCCTGGAGCGGTTCGGCAGCATAACCGGAGCGATTAAAGCCATTCCGTTTATTTCCGGCTACTGTTATACGCAGATTACGGACGTGCAGCATGAGGTTAACGGTCTGCTTACCGAAGGCCGAAAACCGAAAGTAGCGCTGGAAAAGATCCGGGAGATTAATTTGGGATAGCTAAGTGCGATTAATGTTAATTGACTATCTCTGAATATCGCAATTATAATAAACAAATGAGCATTCATTCATATATTTTACTTAGGGGGATACATATGAAAACCAGTTTTGAAAAAGAGAGGCGTAAGAAATGAAAAAAGAACCGGTGTTTACATGAACAATAGCTGGAACAGAATCATTTATAAGCTTTGGGCACCTCTGTATGATCGGGTATTTAATTCAGGTGCTTTTGCCGGGGCGCGGAAGAAAGCTTTATCGGATCTTGATTTGAAACCTGGTCAGCAGGTATTGCTGGTCGGAGCCGGAACGGGAGCGGATTTGCCTCTAATCTCAGGCCGCAGCCTATCGGTCACTGCCATCGATCTTTCTCCGGCAATGCTGGCTGAAGCCCGTTCCAAAGTCAAGGAAGGCGAGAAAATTACATTTTTGGAGATGGACGCGCAAGATCTTCGTTTCGGGGACGAGACATTCGATGTGGTAATCGCAAACCTTATCTTGTCGGTAGTACCAGATGCGGAACGCTGCATGCAGGAAATCGTTCGCGTAACGAGCCATGGCGGTAAAATTGTTATATTCGATAAATTTGCGTCTAATGGACGTGTATCACCGGTAATGAAAGTACTGCGTCCGCTAATTTCAGTTCTCGGAACGGATATTGGCCGGGACTTTAATCTGCTCTTTCTTCCCTATAAGGAGCAGTTGTCCATTAAGGAGGAAAGTCCACTCCTAATGCGCGGGATGTATCGTAAAATTGTTCTTGAAAAAAACTGATTGGCTTCAAATCTGATATTTGGCTCAAAAAAAGAACCTGGAAAAGCTCCAGGTTCTTTTATATTGCACATGAACAAACACGATGATATAATCAAAACACGACCGTCGAAATCTGTATTTTCACAGATAACGCATCTTACACTCTAAGTGTACCATGCCGATTAACTCCTGTCAAATGTTTTTTCTCAATTTAATGGTGAGGAGAGGATGTTGAATGAGTTCTTTGGTTCTCGGTTTTCAGGAAATGGATAAAACGCAGCTTTGGCTCGTTGGTGGAAAAGGGCTCCATTTAGGGGAATTATCCAAAATTCAGGGGATACAAGTACCGGAAGGATTTTGTGTTACAACATTGGGGTACCAAAAAGCCATCGAACAAAACGAAACATATCATGCTTTGCTGGATCAGCTAACCATGCTAAAAGTAGAGGATCGGGTCCAAATTGGTGAAATCAGCAGGCAGATCAGGCAGATCATTACGGAAGCAGAAATCCCTTCCGATATTATGAAAGCAGTTGCTCAATATCTCTCCTTATTTGGCGAGGAATATGCTTATGCCGTGCGTTCCAGCGCGACTGCTGAAGATTTGCCGCATGCTTCTTTTGCCGGCCAACAAGACACCTATTTAAATATCATAGGCAAAAATGCGATCCTGCAGCATATCAGCAAATGCTGGGCTTCCCTGTTCACGGAGCGCGCGGTAATCTACCGTATGCAGAATGGATTCGGCCACAGGCAGGTTTATTTGTCCGTTGTCGTCCAAAAGATGGTTTTTCCGCAGGCTTCAGGGATTTTATTTACCGCTGATCCCATGACTTCTAACCGAAAGTTGTTATCCATCGATGCCAGTTATGGACTTGGAGAAGCTCTGGTCTCCGGCTTGGTCTCTGCCGATTGTTATAAAGTGCGGGAAGAGGAAATCGTGGGGAAAAGGATTGCAGCCAAAAAACTGGCTATTTATGGACGACAAGAAGGCGGAACTGAGACCCGGCAGCTCGATCCCGGTCTGCAAACGGCTCAAACACTTACCGATGGGGAAATTTTAGGGCTGGCACGCATCGGAAGACAGATTGATGCTTATTTCGGCCAGCCACAAGATATCGAATGGTGTCTGGCTGATGGTACATTTTATATTGTCCAGAGCCGGCCGATCACTAAGTTATATCCGATCCCTGAAGCGAATGATCAAGAGAATCACGTGTATGTGTCTGTCGGCCACCAACAAATGATGACCGATCCCATCAAACCGCTTGGATTGTCTTTTTATCTATTAATGACTCCAGCGCCGATGCGGAAAGCTGGCGGGAGGCTGTTCCTTGATGTTGCACCGATGCTGGCTTCGTCTGCCGGCAGAGAAACGATATTGAATACGCTGGGCCGATCCGATCTGCTTATCAAAGACGCGCTTATGACCCTCATAGAGCGAGGGGATTTTGTAAAAGGTGTACCGGATGATCAACCCGCACCGGACACCGTCAGAAGCAATCCAGATCCGCTGGCACAATTCCATAACGATCCGGCAATCGTCTCGGATTTAATCAAGCACAGTCAAGCGTTGATCGGACAGTTGAAACAAAACATTCAAACGAAGTCGGGACCAGCGTTATTCGATTTTATTCGGGAAGATCTCCAGCAATTAATGAAGTTCTTGACTGACCCGCAAAGTTTGAGTGCCATTATGGCCGTTATGAATGCTTCAAGATGGATCAATGAAAACATGAACGAGTGGTTGGGCGAAAAAAATGCGGCGGATACGCTTTCTCAATCTGTGCCGGACAACGTTACTTCGGAAATGGGGCTGGAGCTAATGGATGTCGCAGATGTGATTCGTCCCTATCCGGAGGTCATTGATTATTTGCAATATGCAAAAGCGGATAACTTTTTGGATGAACTCCATAAGTTTGACGGGGGACAGGAGACCCGTGATGCGATCGATGTTTTTCTCCAAAAATACGGAATGCGGTGCACCGGAGAAATTGATATAACAAGAACGCGATGGAGCGAAAAACCGAGTACGCTTGTCCCCATGATCCTGGGCAACATTAGAAACTTTGAACCTCATGCCGGCGGCTTGAAATTCGAACATGGGCGACAGGAGGCTATGGCCAAGGAACAAGAGCTTCTGGAACGAGTGAAGCGCCTTCCGGACGGCGAGATAAAAGCCAAAGAAACCAAACGAATGATCGACATTGTACGGAATTTCAGCGGTTACCGGGAATATCCCAAATACGCTTGGATGAATCACTACTTCATTTATAAACAGGCTTTGCTGAAAGAAGCCGAACGGCTTGTACAAGCGGGTGTGATCCATGAAAAAGAAGATATCTACCATCTCACTTTTGAAGAGCTTCACGAAGCCGTACGTACCCATAAACTGGATTATCAGATCATCAGCAAGCGAAAAGAAGAATACAAAATATATGACAAACTAACTCCCCCGCGTGTCATCACGTCTGATGGCGAAATTATTGCAGGCGAGTACAAACGGGAAAATCTCCCGGCGGGAGCTATTGTAGGTCTGGCTGTTTCTTCCGGAGTGATTGAGGGGCGGGCGCGTGTCATTGTAAGTATGGAAGCTGCTGATCTTGAAGAGGGAGATATATTAGTCACGACGTTTACTGACCCTAGCTGGACACCCTTGTTCGTCTCCATAAAAGGCCTGGTCACCGAAGTTGGCGGACTGATGACCCATGGAGCCGTTATCGCGCGTGAATATGGCTTGCCGGCAGTTGTCGGAGTGGAGAATGCCACCAGACTGATCGCAGACGGGCAACGAATTCGCGTGAATGGAACAGAAGGGTACATTGAAATATTGTAATCAATCTGTGTGTACACATACAGGATTGACGATGGGGGCGTTTACATCTTTCGGATGTAACGCCTCTTTTTTGTACTTGTTCATATTCCGTTCATATTGCCGTCACGAAGGGGACATCTTGCTTGATTACACTTTAAATAAGTCGCCAAGGCGGCTCTACAGATATAGGGACAGGAGAAGATGAACGTGACAAAAACGGTGGAAATAAAAAAAGCCGGGACCAAAAACCGCAAAAAACGGCACTTATGGTTAAAAATAGTTGGAGGTATTCTCGGGGCGCTTGTGCTGTTCATGGGCATCGTGTTTGCCGTTAATGTAATCAGTAACGGGGTCGAGAAAAAGAAAATCGAATCGTATGGCCAGTATGTCAATGTGGATGGGAAAAAAATGAATGTGTTCATTCAAGGCAGTGGCGAACAGACTGTCGTCCTCCTTCCGGGACAAGGAACCCAGTCGCCTGCGCTTGATTTCAAATTGTTGATCGATGAATTGTCTCCGGATTACAAAGTCGTAGCGATTGAGCCTTTCGGTTATGGGCTCAGCGACGAAACCGGGAAAGAAAGAACAACAGAGAATATCGTCAGCGAAGTTCACGAAGCTGTGCAGCAGCTGGGTATTGACCGTTACGTTCTGATGGGACATTCTATCGCAGGACTTTACGGAGTGTCCTATGTGAATACCTATCCGGATGAAGTTCTTGCATTTGTCGGCATCGATAGCAGCGTTCCTAATCAACCCGGCATGGATGTCAAATTGCCTTTGAAATCCATGCAGTTTCTTCAAAAATCAGGTCTGATGAGACTGTTCCAAAAAGTAAGCGGAGATCCATATAAGTCGCTTGCATTCGATGCGCATACCAAAGAACAGATGCGTTTGATTTCGAATCAAGTCGCGGTCAATTCAACGATGATGGATGAGCTCAGACACCTCGGTTCCAATTTCAAAAATGGGGAACATCTCACCTACCCTCATGAATTGCCGTTGCTTCTCTTCGTGCAAGCGAATAACGAGGACATTAAGCAATGGATTCCGCTGCATGAGGAGCAGGTCAAACAATCCGCACAGGGCAAAATGATCCCGATGGATGGTTCCCATTACCTGCATCATACGAAATTTAAAGAAATCGCCGAAGCATTCAAAGCGTTCATGAAGCAAATCCAATAGTATGATTGAACTGCGGTGCCGAACTCGGTGCCGCGGTTTCTTTGTTTTGCCTGGAATTGTAGAAAATAAAGCAGGCTAACTCAGCTGCGAAAGTTTATACTTACATTGGAGAAAAGAGTATTATAAGACTTTCAAACTTTTTGAATAATAAATTTAACCCAATCGTAAGGATGATCTGCATATGAAAATTTTATTAGTCGAAGATGATAAGACGATCGCATCGGGTCTCGAATATTCGCTGCAGCAAGACGGTTTTCCAACCGTTCTCTGCCATGATGTGGCCTCAGCGAAAAAGGTGCTCGCCGAAGACATCGATCAGTTCGCTTTATGCTTGTTCGATTTACAGCTTCCGGACGGAAGCGGCTATGAATTGTGTAAGATGGTGAAAGAGCGGCGGGACATTCCGGTCATCTTCTTAACGGTAATCGACGATGAGGTCAATGTCGTGATGGGGCTTGACATGGGAGCCGACGATTATATTACAAAGCCTTTTCGGGTTCGTGAGCTGCTCTCCCGGATCAAGACCGTATTGCGGAGATACCAGAAGCCGCCCTACACCATAGCGATCATAGACATCGGCAATGTCCGAATCCATACGCTGGAAGGCAAAGTGCATAAAAACGGCGCCGAAATTTCGTTGACCGCATTAGAGTATCGCTTATTGCTGATCTTTGGCAGCCACATTGGACAGGTTCTCACAAGGAATCAGCTTTTGGAGCAAATCTGGGACGTGGCCGGAGACTTCGTGAACGACAATACGTTAACGGTTTATATCAAAAGGCTCAGGGAAAAGCTGGAGGATGATCCAGGGCATCCGGTTTTGATCAAAACGATACGCGGTTTAGGCTATAAGGCCGGTGATTAGATGCTGCGTAACCGGGAAATTCAGATTTTATTGCTCATCATGGGCTCGATTAGCTTAACGTCGATCGTTGCGGCTGCTTTCATTTCGTCTATCGCGGCGGTGTTCGTTACCATTCTGTCCATTCTGCTTATTGGCAGCAGTTTATTATTCATGAGATGGAGATACCGCGAGCTAGAGAAGCTGTCCGTCTATCTGCGGGAAATTAGCAACGGCAATGATTCCCTTGACGTCCGTGATAATCAGGAAGGCGAGCTTAGCATTCTAAAAAATGATATTTACAAAGTGACGCTCATGTTATCGGAGCACAGGTCGTTATTGCACCGGGACAAACTTCAACTGACAGATGCCATATCCGATATATCGCATCAGCTCAAAACGCCGCTCACCTCCATGAAGGTTATGGCGGATTTGTTAAGCTCCCCTGACCTGCCTCCTGCCAAAAGAACGGAGTTCACCCATCATATCCGCATTCAGCTTGAACGCATCGATTGGCTTGTTTCTTCCTTATTAAAACTATCGAAAATGGACGCGAAGACCATCCAATTCAAAAAAGATCGAATCCCCGTGAAAAACCTTATCCAGAAGGCATTAGAGCCGGTTATGATTCCGATGGATATTAAGGGACAAACGGTTTCCATCGCGGGCGATGACGACATTTCTTTTGCCGGCGATTTCAATTGGACTGTCGAAGCGGTCATCAATATTTTGAAAAACGGCGTGGAACACACGCATGAAGGCGGAGCAATCACCATCACCTTTTCCGAAAACACGTTATTTACGGAAATCGTCATTGCTGACAACGGAAAAGGCATTCCGAAAGAAGATTTGCCTTATATTTTCAAACGTTTTTATAAAGGAAAAAACGCCGGCGAAGGGAGCATCGGCATAGGACTTGCGATGGCTCACAGCATCATTGCCAGCCAGAATGGAGTGATCGATGTGACGAGCGAGAGCGGGAAGGGGACGCAGTTCGTGATTAAATTTTATAAGCAAGTGATTTAGCGGCACTCCGAAAGTGACTGAATTGTCACCTCCATCGTCACTTGAAAGTCATTTTAGACAGATAAAATGATATTCATCAGCTAAACTATGGAGGTATGACAATGCATTTGAAGCAACAGCGGAAGATTATTTTTACCATTACCCTATTCTATACCCTTTTTATTCTTTATTATATGTTTCTCGCTTTCGGCAGAGCAGGTACTGTAGAGTACAATACCGAATACACCTTTATTTTTTTACCGGACGATTTTTTTAGGCTGCCGGGCCTATCGGATCTTCTACACCCTACAGTGATGGATCTTGTGGGTTTTGGGAACATCGCAGCTTTCATCCCTTTTGGCATATTGATTCCGTTGTTATACCGGACCAGCTTTATTCGATTCATGACATTGTTTATCCTTTCCATACTTGTACTGGAGACCCTTCAGGCATTAACTTTGCTCGGCAGCTTTGATATGAATGACGTTATTCAGAACTCATTGGGTGCAGCGGTCGGATTCGGGGCGTACAAAATAGGCTTTCGTTCAAAAAATATATGGCGAAACATTGCTGCTACTGGCATTTCTGTTGTTGTCCTTATGATCGGGGTTTGGGGAGGCTTCGGGCTGGTTGACAAAGCACTCACCAAAGAAAAAGGCCCCTTTGTGGCGATAAACGAATTGAAAGACAGCACCGGAAATCCTTCAGCGGGGACCAAACGATACCGTCTCAAAATTGGCGGTCAAGACGTAGAACCCCAATATAATGTGTTTAGCACCGAAGGCAAAAATAAGAAAACGTACAAATATAAGTTAGACAATAAGGAGGAGATGTATTTCTCCTTGAATTATGGAATTCCCGATCAAAAGGATTTCCATGGCAGCATCAGGGTTGCCGTCGATGGACATGAGTTCCTGTCCGCAGCTGCAGATTATCTACGCCATGAGTCGTATATGTCTGAAATTTTTCTCCAACAGGCAAATGAGCTTACGATAACCATTGAGGGAAATGTAGCCATGTGGGATGTTGGACTTAGAGAGATGAAATATTTCTGGAACTGAGCATCAGGGCAAGGAGTTATGACCATGGAAATTTTAAGAATCGAACATTTATCTAAAATATACGGCACAGGCGAATCGGCGGTGAAGGCGCTCGACGAGGTTTCTTTTTCGGTTCAAAAAGGCGAATTCATTGCGATTATCGGCCCGTCCGGTTCGGGGAAATCGACGCTTCTCCATATGCTGGGCGGCGTGGACCGGCCGTCTGGGGGTAAAGTTTTTGTTGAGGATACGGACATGTATGCCTTAAATGAAACGCAGCTGGCCATCTTCAGACGCAGGCAAATCGGCCTGATCTACCAGTTTTTCAATCTGCTTCCCGTCCTGACGGTGGAGGAGAATATTACGCTGCCGCTCTTGCTGGATAACCAAAAGGTAAATAAAAAGCAGTTGGATGGCCTTGTGCATACGCTCCATTTGCAGCATCGGTTAAACCACCTGCCCAATCAGTTATCCGGCGGACAGCAGCAGCGGGTCTCAATTGGCAGAGCGCTTATCGGCAATCCTGCGATCATGCTGGCAGATGAACCAACCGGGAATCTGGACAGCAAGAATAGCAGCGAGATCATCGACTTATTAAAAATGTTGAATAAAACCTATCATCAGACGCTGATCGTGATTACGCATGACGAACGAATCGCCTTGCAAGCCGACAGGATCATTTCGATTGAAGACGGGAGGATTGCCAAAGACGAGGTGATCCGGCGATGAACATTGTCAATACACTAACCATCCGGCATCTGAAGCAAAATAAAAAACGAACGCTATTAACCATCATCGGCGTCATCATTTCGGTTGCCATGGTGACTGCTGTCGCTACGCTTGTTTTTTCCTTTTCCGATTTAATGATCAGGCAAGTCATTGCGGATTCAGGGGAGTGGCATGTCCAATATCAAGATGTAACCAAAGAACAGCTCGCGGCGATACAGAGCGATGACGTAACCAAAACCGTTGCGATCACAAAAGATCTTGGCTATGCCCTGTTAGAAGGGGGACAGAATCTCAATAAACCGTACTTGTTCATCAAGGAATATAATACACAAGGTTTCGCGCAATTTCCAATTGAATTAAGCAAGGGGCGTCTTCCGCAAACGGACAAGGAAGTCGTTATATCTGAAGCCGTTGCAACGAACGCCAAAGTGAAATATGAAATCGGCGATCGTCTAACCCTTCGTGTAGGTGAACGATTCGAGCAAGGGGGCGATCATCCCCTGGATCAGACGGAAACACTGCGTAGGAAAGACGGCACATTGACCGAAACATTGCAGCATTTAAAGTCAAGGGATTATACGGTGGTGGGCTTCATCAAACGTCCCGTATGGGAAACAGCTTGGGCCCCGGGTTATACGGTCCTTAGCTATATCGATGAAAACATCATCGGTGCAAACGATCGGGTCAATGCGGCGGTGGTCTTGCAGAAAGTCAATCCGTCCTTGTTCGCTCATGCAGAAAATTTGGCTAAGAGGAACCATATCGAGACGGTCCAATATAATAACGATTTGTTTCATTACTACGGCTTGTCCAAAAGCAAAGCCTCGTACAGCATGATGTACTCCTTAGCGGTGATTCTGATGGCGGTCATTATGATCGGCTCGGTTTCGCTCATCTATAATGCTTTTGCAATATCCGTCTCGGAACGTTCCCGCCATTTAGGGATGCTCGCGAGCGTGGGGGCTACGAAAAGGCAGAAGAGGAATTCAGTGCTTTTTGAAGGAGTAGTCATCGGCTTGATTGGCATTCCCATTGGCATCCTGTGCGGTCTTGCCGGGATTGGGATCACCTTTTGGTTCATGAACGCCAAGATTCAAGAGGCATTATGGACCAATGAACAGCTGGTGCTCATCGTCACGCCGTTATCGCTCTTGATTATCTGTGTGGTCTCGATGTTGACGATTTTCATTTCCGCGTATCTCCCGGCGATCAGAGCATCCAAGGTATCCGCCATGGACGCGGTTCGCCAAACAACCGACTTAAAGCTTACGGCCAAGGCTGTAAAAACGTCGAGGTTCATTCGCAAGCTCTTCGGTATTGAAGCGGAAATCGGGCTGAAAAATTTAAAAAGGAACAAACGGAGATATCATGCCATCGTATTTTCGCTCGTCATCAGCATCGTTTTGTTTTTAACGGTATCGTTTTTTACTACCGGCATGAAACAATCCCTGGATCTGTCGCAAGAAGGCGTCAATTTCGATATTGAAGTATCGTACAGCAATGGAAAAAGAATAGACGACCGGTTGATACAATCAATTGTCTCCCTGGATGGCGTAAAGGAATACAACCTGATTCACGAGCTGTCTAAGAACGCTTGGGTTGATGAAGCGTTCATCGCCGATGAATTGCAAGAGAAGGTTAAGAAGGATAAGAGTTTACTGCAAGACGGAAAATATCCTTACGAAATTAAGATCCATGCATTGAACGATTCGGGTCTGCAAGCCTATGCCAAAACGGTCGGCGCAGATTACGAACAGCTCACGGATCCGGATCATCCCGCCGCGATCGTGATGGATACGATCCATTACAAAGATATGGATACGGGAAAATATGTCCGGACGAAGGCCATGTATACGAATGTCGGCCAAAGCATCGAATTAATGAATTTCTATAATGGGAGAAAAGCGGAAATAAATAAAGTTTCCGTTGCCGCTTTGACGGATCAAGCTCCTATGGGGATGAACACGATAGGAGTAGGCGGGTTAAATATCATCGTTTCGGAGCGCGTCATGAATCGATTGGCAGACGACGAGGACATAGCTAGCGTTCAGACATACCTCCATTTGAAAAGTACGGAACCGATGACAACTCAGCAGGAAATCGAAGAGATGCATGAGACCAATCTGAATGCCACCAATTCATATCAATCCAGAAAAAGCGAAGAACAACAGATTCTATTGATGTCTGTCTTTTCTTATGGTTTTATCGTATTGATTTCAGCGATTTCCATTGCGAACATTTTTAATACGGTCTCGACGGGCATATCCCTTCGAAAACGGGAATTTGCGATGCTGAAATCCGTTGGCATGACCCCAAAAGGCTTTGCGAAAATGATGAACTATGAAAGTATTTTTTATGGGGTCAAGTCGCTGCTCTTCGGTCTCCCCGTCAGTTTCGTCGTGATGTATCTGATCTATAGGGCATTTGCGAACAAATTTAGCTACGGGTTCACCCTCCCTTGGATGAGCATTCTTTCGGTCATTGTCGCCGTATTTGTCATTGTCGGTTCTGCGATTGTTTATTCCGGTGCGAAAGTAAAAAAGGAAAACATTATTGATGCATTAAAGAAAGAGAATATATGATTAGGGAGATATTTATGTTCGTAAAGCATGCCTTTATAGCCTCAGAGCAAACCACCCGTTTGACGGGTGGTTTTGATTTTATCAGTACAAGTATTCTATCAATTGATTATTGTTGTCCAAATTTATAAAATGGAATAAATAGAGAGGATAGTTCGATACTACCAACATGAATTAAAGGGAGAGAAATAGAATGAAAAAAAAGCGGGCGCTATCTCTCGCCAATTTGGTGTTTTTGATTCCAGTAATATTGTTAAGCTTTTTCATGTGGAACGATTACAAAAGATATATTGAAAATATTGATGACTATTCACCATCCCTGGAGCGCACCTATATGCTGGATGGGGGGAAGAAGTTGATTGGCTTTTCAAACGATGACCGGTTTGGTGAACAATACGATGTTTATCTTTTTGATACCGGTACGGAAACCATAATTAAAAAGACTACTATACATACCAATTTCCAAGCCGGACTAGGGCCAGCGGCTTATCAGCAGGAGGGAATCATCATCCCAACCTACGACGATACCTTAGGGCTGCAATTGAATTACTTCCACTCCACAGGCGAGGTTGAAGAGTTGGCTCAGGGAACGATGCACATTCCATCCGCATGGAGTTCAAATGTTTATTCCTGGCGCGGCAGACTCATTGTAGCCGGGGAATCACCAGGTTCTGAATGGTATGTAGCTCAGGTGAAGGACGGAAAGTTAGATAAAGTGAATTTAGGCGAAAAGGGTCTGCTTCCGGCCAGGCCTGTTCGGGTAGATGAAGTGCATGGGAGTTTTAAGAACGACCAGGCCGTTCCAATGTTTTCAGTGAGTCTAAAGGACGATAGAACTGCATTAGTCAGCGGGATACTAGACAAAAAAGGTGATTTATCGGTGCTGCTCGAGAAGAAGGATGAAGGGACATTTGCTGCACAGGAGCGGGCTGGCGCTCAGTTCGCCAAAGCCTTCGGTTTCAATAACGCCAAGCTGGTACGCGAAAATGGGAACTACCCTGAAGAAGCATCATTTTATAACGCGAACGAGAAACAATGGGGAACTGCGGTTCCTACGCCAAAGCCGGTTTATCAAGCCCGTGTATTCTTGTTGAATGACGAGGAACTCCTGATCGCCGGATCTACTGCAAAAGATGAATTAAATGGAACTGTTATTGGATATGTATTCAATGAGAAATCCGGAAAATTTCAAGATGCCACCGTTCTTTTGGAGCAGCTGAACTACGAAAATTTGGAAAATAGCGAGACTGAATTCCACAAGCAATTGGGCAGTGACATCCTTTACTATCGCGGTGGAGACCTTGCGGCAGGTTATGTTGATATGAACATCCAAAAGGCTAAGGTTCTTCCCAACGATCAGGTCGAAGGATGGATGGTTACAAAAAATGAAACCAAGGTCTCGATGCAAAGCTTCTGGAATTATGCAAAGCAAGGTGGAGCGATCATTATTAACTGGGCGGTCTGGGTCTTTATCAATCTAGTCTCATTCCTGAGGCCTCGCAATCGCCCCTCGCATGTTAGTGAGATCAAGGATGAAAAAAATGAGAGCTGGCCAGCTTATTCAGGCCCGGATTATTGATATGCAGGAATCGGGTCTCTATGTGAATGAACAGCCGCAGGTCCGGTTTATTGTTCAGTTCGAGGATGAAGGTCAAATGAAAGAGGTGGAGATCAAGCAGGTTATCTCTTATCTGAATCCTATTCAAATTGGTGATACAGTAACGATCAGTTATAACCGAAAGAAACACAAGGCTGTGTTCATCACTGAAGAGGATCTTAAACATGCGGCGCAGGAGTCGAAACCGGTATTTATTGATGCGGTCCTAACCCGTATCGAACGTTATGGAAAAGTGAACCGGGGACAAGCCCTTCAGCTTCACTTCACAGCCGAGGGACGCGATTATCCGATACCGGTCGTTCAACCATTCGGATTTGAATATCGTTCTGGTGAACGGGCGAACCTTATTTTGATTCAGGGAATGGCGAGAATCTTCAGGTATGGCAATGAGGGAACAGTTAAGGCATCGGACCAACTTTCTCTGCAGGGTGAAATAATCCGCATGCAGAAAATGCCGATAATCATTGAAAATAAGCAGCTCATGCTCCTGGAAGTCATGATTTCCAGAGGAGCGGACCGAATCCGTAAAGCCAATAGTCTCTTTGTGCCAGAAAACCTGTCCGTAAATGTGGGTACAGTTATTCCAGTCACCATGGAAATGGACGATTTACAGAAGGAAACCCGGTTACTTCAAGGTAAGCAGGGAGCGGCTAAAGTGCTCACTGTTCATTTTGAGGGAACAAAGGGAGAACGGCCGCTAGCCAATATTACCGCAGAAAAGGACGGAGTTATCTACCACATTAAACAGACAATTGAGCCAGTATATGGTGTAGAGGTTGGAGATGAGTTGTGGATCGCTTACGATGAAGGTACGCAAGAAGCCATGATTATTAACTATTCTTCAAGGTAGTAAGATCAATTGAACATTAGAGCTATAATGAAGGAAATAAGCCTGCCGCTCCGGCAGGCTTATTTGGCTCATTGGTGACACTAATGGGTGCCTCTAATATTCTATTGCGCAGTCAGAATCTGTGGACCTTCAGCCGTGATGGCGATCGTATGCTCGTATTGGGCGGCGAGCTTACGGTCCAGCGTCCGCGCAGTCCAGCCGTCCGGATCAACTGTCATGTAGTAGGTACCTTCGGTGATCATGGGCTCAATCGTGAACACCATTCCTTCCTTGATGCGTGGGCCTTTGCCGGGCTTGCCGACATGCATATAAGTCGGCTCCTCGTGCAGGTCGCGGCCGATGCCATGGGCGAGAAGGTCGCGCACGACGCCGAAGCCATGCGATTCTGCATGCTGCTGAATCGCACTCGTCACGTCGCCGAGCCGATTGCCGGGCTGCGCCTGCGCGATGCCGAGGTCAAGGCATTCCTTCGTGACGCGGATCAGCTTCTTGGCCATCGGCGAAATCTCCCCGACCGCATAGCTCCAGGCCGAATCGCCGAGCCACCCATCGAGTTCCGCGACCGTGTCGATCGTCACGATATCGCCTTCCTCAAGTGGCTTATTGCTGGGGAAACCATGTGCGATCACATCATTGACGGAGGCACAGGTCGCATATTGATATCCCTTGTACCCCCTCTGGTATGGCTTTGCGCCGTGCTTCAACATAATGTCCTCGAATATGCGTTCAATCTCATTAGTTGTAATACCCGGTTTGATAAGCGGGGCGATTGTACGATGGCATTCAGCCACCACTTGGCATGCCTTACGGATAGCCTCAATTTCATGCTTGCTCTTTAATATGATCATGTTCGTACTCCTTCGTAATAGCTTGCATAGCGAGTCGGGCGATTCGATCGATATCCAGGCCGGAATTGCCCGCATAGTAGTACAGCCCACAGCAACCTACCAGCACGGCAAGCATATGGTCGACACTGTCGTCTTCGCACCGGGCGATCAGTTGAAGTGGAACGTACAGCCGTTCCATAAATCGGATCTTGGCGTGATGCCGCTCCTTCTCAGGCAAGCCTGCATAATGTTCAGCCGCCATTTTATAGACGAGATATGCGCGGGCATCTGACTGCCACAGCCGGAGCAGGGCTTTGCAATACATCAACAGCTGCCTGTCATCCGGGGAGCTGCTGCTGATGTCCACCCATTCTGCGCTAACTTGCTCGCACTGCTCGAAACCGCTGTCCAACACATCTTCTATTAATAAATGCCGGTTGGGGTAATAATGGTATACCGTGCCGTAACCAAGTCCTGCCTCGCGGGCAACGTCGCGAATATCAAAGCTGCCGCCAGTGCGAAAATAGGAGCGCGCAGCCACGTCCAGGATCTGTTCTCTGCGCTTAATGCGTATGAGCTCATTCTGCTCTTTGGTACGGGGACACATGGGCGTGTGAACCTCCTTATATAGACCTGCAAATTTGTCGATATAAAGATAGTAACGCATGGGGGGAGAAATGCAATGATCTGTTGGCCTTAATTGCACCCAGTGCGTTTTTTCTATTTTATACCAAAAAATCCGGTGTAATCATTTATCAATGAACCCTCACCCTTGTGAAAAGCCATCCGCCTGCCGCAAATAGAAGATAAAGCAAGAGGTTGAATCCGACGCCTAACAGAAGTGAATCATTCAACAGCAGAATTTTAAAAAAAGAGGCGATAAGAATCCTCAGCGAAGGAATTGCCGTTCCGACCGGGATGGCCGTGAGAATCAACGCGGATAACAGCCAGCCTACAGGGTTGGAAAACCCTGATACCAGCGTGCTCAGAAGTGCCATGGACATCAGGTAAAAGGCTGTCTGATAGAGGAATGAGCCTGCAAAACCAAAGTCATTCCAATGAAAGGCATCGACTAAGTCAACGGCACTGGCATAGTTGTGAAAAACATGGATTTGCAGCATGATCCACAGGGAATTTATCAAAGCAACGGCTGCAGCCCAGACGGCAAATACTGCATGCAAACCTTGGAAATATTGCTTTCGGCTAGCACCCAGATGAACGATCCGTTTGAAATAACTAAGCGGCAGCGCGATGGCCATTAGCGGCAATAGCAGAATGAGCATGTTGGTCTCCGAAAGACGGGATACTCCTCTGCTGTCTGTAAGTGTTGTAACGATAAGTTCAGCAGTTCTGCCAAGCACGATGATCATCAGGACGAACCAGATATACATTTTGAGTTGTCTGTAAGTTGCCACTAAGTGAACGGTCAAAGTACCCAATTCAAAGCCCTCCTTCGATCAAATACAGGAATAACTTTTGAAGACTCAATGTTTCGATCGAAATGTTCTGCTCGCGGGCTTGCCGCATGTCTCTTTCATCCAGTTTTTCATAAATAGCTGCAAGCGTACCCCTTCCATAGGCCTCATGATATAAAACGCGCTTACCTGCCATAAATGAAAACACAGTCTCCGAATTTCCCCGAACGAGATAAGCGGACATCCGTATTTGCTCCATATCATCCTGAAGCAGGAGAGAGCCTGATTCAAGGATGAAGATTTTTTCGGCAACCGGTGCAATTTCGTCAATCAAATGCGTAGACAGCAGAATTGTGCGCGGATGGTTGGCGTAATCCTCAAGCACCGTCTTGTAGAAGCGTTCCCTCATCAAAACATCCAGCCCCAGAACCGGCTCATCGTATAAGGTGAGCTGCGCCCGGCTGGCAAGACCGATAATATTGCCGATAAGCGACCGGGTGCCGCTTGAAAGTTGGCGAATCTTTTTGTCCGGATCGATTAGAAAAAGGTTGAGCAGCTCGCGGGCGTAGGTCCAATCCCATCGGGGATGGAAAGACGCGGCAATCTGCAAAGTCTCCATCACCCGCGCACTCCCGAAGTGCCGATATTGATCGCGGACATAACAAAAATCCTTCGGCGGTTCCCCTCTGCCTAGCTTCTTTCCGCTAACTTCAATCGTACCGGAATCCGCCGCAATTCCGCCCGCAATGGTGTTTAGTAAAGTGGTTTTTCCGGCGCCATTTCGTCCTAGCAAGCCGTATATCACATTTTCTTCAAACTGCAAATCCAAATTCCGCAATGCAAGGGTAGGGCCGTAGGATTTGGTTAAGTTGCCGCAAGCCAAAGCTATACTCACGGATTTCAGTCCTTTCTCAACTGTTTGATCATGTCAATGATTTCTTCGGTTGTCAGTCCGAGCTTGTCAGCCTCGTTCAGCAGATCGAACAACAGCTCCTTATAAAAACGATCTCTTCGCTTAAGCTGAATCTTTTTTTTGGCATCGGCAGCAACAAACATACCCAGTCCTCTTTTTTTGTACAAAATTTCATCATTGACGAGCAAGCCGATCCCTTTAACCACAGTTGCCGGATTGATCTGAAACAGTTGGGAAAACTGGGCCACGGACAGGATCTGCTCGTCCACGCGGAAGGTGCCGTTCAGAATATCATCCTCGATGATATGAGCGACTTGTTGGAAAATCGGTAAATTATCTTCGAAAGTGATGGTCATGGCTTCACCATTCGTCCTATTAGTATGTTACTCATCCAACATACCATAAGGGATGGTAAAAAGAATGTCAATTGTTACGATTTTTCATACCTTTTAAAGCGTTCGCCTTATAGGAACGCACGATTGCATGTTGACAGTTAAATATTTGTCCATTACAGTATGCTACATGAGTAACATACTAACATACCATACATCAAAATAATAGTCTGAGAATTGTACGGATGAACATCCGTATAGACAATCGAAGGAGATGGAAGAAGTGAAAAAGTTGATTGAATTCAAAAATGTCACAAAAGAGTACAAGGTAGGGGAGGTGCCGATCAGAGCGTTGGACGGTGTTGACTTTTCCATAGCGGATGGAGAGTTTGTAGTCGTCCTGGGGGCAAGCGGAGCAGGCAAAAGCACGATACTCAATATATTGGGTGGCATGGATACGGCTACCTCAGGCCAAGTATTTGTCGGCGGTCAGGAAATCACAAAATTGAACGAAAAGAAATTAACCCGGTATCGCGGCGAGAAGGTTGGTTTTGTTTTTCAGTTCTACAATTTAATCCCGAATTTAAATGCTTTGGAAAATGTCGAATTTGCCGTTGAGATTTGCAAGGACCCTCTGGATGCCAAAGATATTTTACGGAAGGTGGGGTTAAGCAACCGGATCAAAAACTTCCCTTCCCAGCTCTCCGGAGGCGAGCAGCAGCGGGTGGCGATAGCTAGAGCGGTTGCCAAAAATCCGTTGCTTCTGCTCTGCGACGAACCCACCGGTGCACTGGATTATGTGACAGGCAAGTCCGTATTAAAGCTTCTTGAAGACTTAAACAAAGAGACGAAAAAATGCGTTGTTCTGGTCACGCACAATTCAGCGTTTGCGCTGATGGCGGACAAAGTCATAAGGGTGAAAAGCGGAAAAATTGAAAGTATTACAATCAATGAAAACAGGCAAAGCGCCGAAGGGATTGAGTGGTGAGCATGAAGCTTTTATTCAAACTATTGCGGGATATCAAACAGTCGGCAGGACAGTTTCTCTCCTTCGTGCTGGTTGTCGCAGTTGGGGCTTTTTTCTATACGGGACTGGCCGCCTTAAGCAATAACTTGGGCACTTATACGGAGGCTTATTTCAAAGAGTATAATTTAAGCGACCTGAATATATATTACAGCCAGCTTACTCAAAAGGAGATAGCAGAGTTAAGCAAAGTGGAAGGCATTCGTAAACTTGAAGGGCGGTATACCTTTGACGCTACGGAATCGTTTGACGGTTATCGTGCAGCATTGAAAATTCACTCCATCCCTGAAAACAATGAAATCAACAGGCTCGCCATGACGAAGGGCAGCCTTCCTTCTACCAAAGACGGGATAGTATTGGATTCCAGCTATGCTAAAGAACATCACTATTCGGTTGGCGACAAAATTATCATCCGCGTCAATAACAAGGAGCTGGCGTTAATAATCAGCGGTTTGGGTGAAAATGTAGAGCATGCGAAAAAAAATGAAACACAGGATCATAAAAACTATGGAATTGCTTACGTTGGAGAAGAGGCCATACCGGAGATTGCAGGAAGTTTTTTCTTTAATGAACTGTTGGTGGATGCCAAAGAGGGCTATGATACCGGGCAAATAGGGAAGTCTCTTGAGGCACAGTCCAAAGGGCTTCCATACCTGGGACAGGAGAGCAAAGAACGGTCGTTCAGCTATTCACGTCTGATGGCCACGCTACATAATAATAGGCTCATGAGCAAGGTTATTCCTCTCGTTCTTTTCTTGATCGAAGCTATTATATTGTTCCTGGCCATGTCCAGAATAATTGATTCTCAACGCAATCAAATCGGCATCATGAAGGCTTTGGGCATAAAAAATAACAGCATCATGTTACATTATATGGGTTATCCCGTGTTGATCGGCATTGTGGGAGCGCTGCTGGGTTATGTGATTTCTGTCGCTGTGTTTGTTCCCTTGATCTCGGTATCGAATGCAAGGTCCTATTCGCTCCCGGGCATACAATTCGCTCTCTCGATTGATTTAATTCTGCCTCCGGTTATTGTCTCCAGCCTTTTCGGGATGCTTGCCTGCTATTTGAGCGGTAGAAATCTGTTGAAGGAACGCGCGGCCCAGGCAATGCGCCCCAAACCTTCAAAATCGATGAAAGCCATATTCATAGAAAGAATTCCCGGCCTCTGGAGCCGCATTCCGTTTGACTATAAGCTTATCTTGCGAAATATCTTTTTGAATAAGAAAAAAGTGTTGGCAAGTTCAGTCGGTGTCATGGTCAGCACCGTGTTGTTAATCACGGCTTTTGGCACCCAGGCATCCCTTCAAAAGGTAGCGGGCCAGTTCGAGCAGGTGTATACCTACGATCTTAAGGTTGATTTTAAGTCTGGCGAAACCTTGGATGAAATCACACTCCCGGCCGGCGTTAAAAGCCATCATGTCTTGTCCGCAATGCCCATTGAATTGAAAAACGAAAACCAAACTACCGAAAAAGCTTCGTTGCTGGTAACAGAAAAGGATAATAATCTCATTCATTTCTATGACGAAAAAGACAATCCGCTGTATTTGGACCATAATGGCGTGCTAGTGCCGAAATCTTATGCCGATCACTACGGTATTGCGAAAGGGGATACTGTCCAAATTGCGTTTACTGGCTCCGGGATGGACAACAAGGTGGTGGAGATGAAGGTGCTAAACATCTCTACGCAGTATTCAAGTCCGTCTTTTTACATCACGCCGGAGTATTTGACCAGCTTTGGGCTGAGATACAAGCCAACCTCACTTTTGGTGGAAACCGATCCGTCGGCAGATCAGGCCGGCATTCGGAGCTATTTTGAGCAAGATCATAGAGTGGATGCCATTTACGATAAGGCGGATCTCCGGAAGGAGGCACGATACATTTTGCAGCAAAACAGCTTTGTCTTTATCATGTTTATTATTTGTTCCGTCATTCTCTCCTTTGGCGCGATCTACACCATATCGTCGATAATCATCTACGAGAGGAACCGCGAGCTTGCAACGCTTAAAGTGCTGGGGTATTACAAAAACAAAATAAACCGGCTTATCTTTTTTGAGAATATAATGATTACAACGTTGGCTGTGCTGGCAGCTTTACCGGTTTGCGGATATGTCTATAAAATGGTTGTAGAAGCGTTGTCCAGCACCCATCAGCAAATCCCGGATCAGTTAAATATATTGATTGTATTGGTGTCGGCACTGGTTGCCTTTGCGCTCACTCTGTTGGCCAACCTGCCGCTCAGACATAAAGTGAACCGAATCAATATGATAGAATCCTTGAAAGGCTTGGAATAAGTTTTCAGCTTGGCAAATCACTTTGTTCATGCTCCGTTCATTCAGCTTTAAAATAGTTCGCCTTGCTTGTCAGTTAAATAGCGGCTTTTCTTATAATATAGCTTGCTCAGTATGGATCAAGTTTATATTAGTATTAATCATTGGAATGAAGGAAACGCTGTCTTATAATTTCATTGTAAAATCAAAGTGATCTTAAGGCGCACGAAGGATCAACCTAATGAAGATAAATCCGAGTAAGATTGAAGGGGCTGCAGGCGATGATAGAACTGAAGGGCAAACATGTCGTTCTTCATGACGGTGATTTGAAACGCAGGGAAGAAGCAAACAGGCGGTATTTAATGAAATTGACGAATGATAATCTCCTGTTTAACTTTAAAATAGAAGCAGGAAGATATCATGGTAGAGATATTCCACATGATGCACATGGGGGATGGGAGACGCCAGTCTGTCAGATCCGGGGACATTTCCTTGGACATTGGCTGTCTGCCGCGGCTATGCGGTTTCATGAGACTGATGATTTGGAACTAAAGGTAAAAGCGGATCTCATATTAGACGAGCTTGCCGAATGTCAGAAAGATAATGGCGGACAATGGGTTGGGCCTATTCCAGAGAAATATTTACATTGGATCGCAAAAGGAAAAGGGATTTGGGCTCCACAGTATAATATTCATAAGTTATTTATGGGACTTGTTGATATGTACCATTTTACCGGCAGTCAAAAGGCGCTCGATGTGGCAGATCATTTTGCAGACTGGTTCGTCGAGTGGAGCAGTACCTTCACAAGAGAGAACTTCGATGACATTCTGGACATGGAGACAGGCGGAATGCTTGAAGCTTGGGCAGACCTGCTCCATATTACAGGGAATGATAAATACTCTACCTTGCTGGAGCGTTATTACCGCAGCAGACTTTTCCATCCTTTACTGGAGAACAAAGATCCGCTGACCAACATGCATGCCAACACAACCATTCCTGAAGTACTCGGTTGTGCCAGAGCTTACGAAGTAACCGGCGAACAAAGATGGATGGACATTGTCACTGCCTACTGGAAATGTGCTGTCACAGAGCGAGGAACTCTGGCAACTGGCGGGAATACTGCCGGTGAAGTGTGGATGCCGAAAATGAAGATCAAGGCACGCCTCGGTGACAAGAACCAGGAGCATTGCACTGTATATAATATGATCCGTCTGGCAGAGTTTCTCTTCCGGCATACATCAGATCCGGCATATGCGCAGTATATCGAATATAATATGTACAACGGTATAATGGCTCAGGCCTACTATCAAGAATATCATCTGACCGGAAATAAGCACGGAAACCCCTCATCAGGGCTGCTCACTTATTTCCTGCCGATGAAGGCAGGCCTCAGGAAGGATTGGAGTTCGGAGACCGATAGCTTCTTCTGCTGTCACGGAACTATGGTACAAGCTAATGCTGCATTAAACAGAGGCATTTATTATCAGGATCATAATGATGTATTTGTATGCCAGTATTTCCATTCTGAGCTGACAACAGAGATCAACGGAGAGAACGTCCGAATTAATCAATCTCAGGATCATATGAGTGGGAGCATGCTGAACTCTTCGAATACTGCAGGACAGCAGGAATTGAATGAGATTACAGCTCTTCACGAGAATCTGCCCAATTATAAAAAGTATGATTTCGTAGTCCATATCGGTGCTCCTAATGAGTTTGCAATCCATTTCCGGATCCCGGACTGGATCATGTCGGAAGCCATCATCTATGTGAACGATCAGTTGCACGGCAAATCAGCGGATCACACGGCATTCTACACCATACTGCGGAATTGGCAGGACGGCGACCGGATCAGCATCATTCTGCCGGTCGGCATCCGTTTCATTCCTCTGCCGGACGACGAACAGACAGGAGCGTTTCGTTTTGGTCCTGAAGTGCTGGCTGGTATTTGTGAGAATGAAAGAATTCTCTTTACACAAAAAGATGATGTTGCCTCTGAATTGATTATGGAAAATGAACGGGAGTGGGGCAGCTGGCGCTATTTCTTCAAGACGGCAAATCAGGATCCGGGAATTCAGCTGAGAAGAATTCGCGATATCGGTTATGAACCCTATCAAGTTTACTTCACGGTAAAAAAAGCTTAGGCACTTAAATTGTAATAATCGCCTGCATGCAGTTCTTGAATGTCGGAGGACAAGAACATAGTCCCATTAGAACCCGCGCCCCGCGCGGGTTTTCTGTGTCAAATCCAACAATTTTAATTGCCGCTGCTCGCCTTCCCGCAATCCATAGGCCCCCAACCGAAAATAAAAAAAACGAACCTTTTTTCCATCGAGCGACAATATAGGGTGTAAGCTGCTTACTCAGGAGGGCCCTCTGAATGCAAAGTGAATCTATATACCACGTGCTCACAAAAATGATCGAAGGAGATCAGCAGGCGTTTCATGCGTTGTATGAAGCCACCTATAAGGATGTCTACCGGACCGTCTCTTTTCTGGTGGATCATCCGCAGGATCGCGAAGATATTATGAATGAGATCTATATGCAAATGTGGACCTCGCTTCCCAACTACGATCCGAATCGTCCTTTCCACTTCTGGCTGCACGGCTTGGTCATCCGACAAGTGCAAAGGTTCCGGGTGAAAAGCTGGAGGAGATTCCGAATTTTCGAACGTATCCGTGTCTTTTCCCGGCAAGAGCATCATTGGGATCAGCCCACGTTGAGGACGGATGGGACAGACCCCGAGATATCGAGGGCCATGCACAAGCTGACCGATAAACAGCGAACGGTGATCATCCTCCGCTTTTATCACGACTATAAGCTGGAGGAGATTGCGACATTACTCAATATTCCGCTGGGTACAGTCAAGTCCAGATATCATGCCGGCCTGCAGTTGCTTCGAAAACAATTGGTAAATCTCCCGTTGGAAAGGAAGGAAAAGAACAATGCCTATTGAAAGTCAAATCAGCGAGTACCTGCACCAAGAGGCAGAGACCATGGAATGTCCCCCGGCTGTCTCCAAACGAATCGAACAATCCTATTCTCAATACGTACAACGGCAAAGGAGCAAAAAAACGATGAAAAAACGATTGATCAGCAGCTTCGTTGCTGCAGTAATTATGATTCCAACCGCGGCATTCGCGGCCCCTCCCCTGATTGAAATGATTACGAGAACACCGATGACAGCCAAACAAGTCAAGATGGATGCGGTTGGCCAAGCAGCGCTTGAAAAGTTGTACCGCTCTTATCCGGAAACCAAGTCGTTTGAAATCATCGACGCCAGCCAGCTTGGAGGAGACCCGGCGAATGCAAGTCAGGGGAAAGCCATTCAAACAAGCATCGTGCTGCAGGAAAAGGGAGCTCACGGCAAAATGGTCCGACTTGATTTGAACGGTATCACGGGTGAAATCGAACATGTGAACCAAGAGAATTGGGAGCCTCAGGAGAAACCGGTCATCTCCTTAACCGATCAAGAAATCAAATCGAAAGTAGATGATCTCATTAACAAACTGTACGGTAGCTCCAGTAAGTACGAATGTAACATGGAGCTGATGGAGAACTCGGACCAAAAAACGTTTATATTGAACTACACCGAAAAGGGATCAGCAACGCCGTTTTATCAGGCGTTCGTTCAAGGGAATACGATCAGCGTTTCTCTGATCGGAGGCGGCCCTGCTCCATCCGTGGAAGGCTTTTTCACGACAAACGGCAAGCCTGACTATACTGCGGATGCTTTTTTAAACGATGAAAAGCTCTTTTCTTTACTTCGCATGAGTCCAGCAGACTTGAAACAAGAATTGGCAAAGGGGGCATCTGTCGTCGAGATCGCAGCATCTAAAAAGATTTCCAAACAACAAGTCATGGATATAATCGCAAGTACGCAGGCAAAAAAACAAATCCAAGCCGATCCGCATGGTGGGGCTACTAATGACAATCGTACGCTGGAACAATTGAAACAGATTCTTGAACCCAAAGTATTGAAAGTGATTGAACACAAAACCGAAACGCCTTGGTAGGGAGGGCAATACAGGCGCCAGAAATGGCGCCTGTATTTTAGCAGTCATAAAAGGAAATAGAAAATACATATTGAATGTTTTTAGATACTCTCGCAGTCGGCACGTCTCCACTTGACCTTGATATCCCATTCTTCCCGAAAGACCTCCCTGCTCATCTCCATTAATATAACCCATTAATTTTTTACACCTGTCTTTAGATTTTGGAGTTTAAGCACGCCCCCCTGTAAACTATCATATAAATATGAAGCGCTTCAAATATCTTAATAGTTTATAGCAATCATTTAAATCAGCGAGAGGGCGGAAGAATTGGATGAGAAAAGGATGGACGTTACTGCTGGCTTGTGTTATGACCATGACCATCGTGTCAGGCTGCGGGTCGGATAATACGGATGGAAATGGAAGCGCTGCAACGGATCTTCCGAATGTAGTAAAGAATAACGCTTCAGCGTCTGCGGGAGCGCAGAAGGTCAAGCTAGTATTATGGCATTATTATGAGAAGGATATCGAAGACTTCGTTAAAAAATTCAATGAATCTCAGGATGAAGTGGAGGTTACGCCGAATTTCGTTCCGTTCAGTGATTTCAAGAAGCAGCTGACCATCGGACTTTCGGCAGGTAATCTGCCGGATCTGGTGCTAGTCGATAATTCGGATGTGGCCGCTTTTGCCGCAATGGGCCTGTTTGAAGACATCACTGATAAGGTAAACGCCTGGGCGGACAAGGATCAATTCTTCGAAGGCCCGATGAAGTCTGGGATTTATGAAGGCAAGAACTATTCGCTCCCGTTCGTGAGCAATTGCCTGGGCTTATTCTATAACAAAGAGCTGCTGGACCAAGCTGGTGTGAACCCGCCGCAAACCTGGGATGAACTTAAGACTACAGCGAAGGTATTAACCAAGGATGGTGTACACGGCTTTGCAACCTCGCTGCTCAAAGGGGAAGAAGGCACCTTCAATTTCTATCCATGGTTAATCGCCGCCGGCGGAAGCCCCGAGAAGCTGAATAGTCCAGAGGCTGCAAGCGCCGTAGATTTCTTATCCGGACTGCTGGAAGACGGCTCGATGAGCAAGGAAGTGATCAACATCGGGATGTCGGACATTGAAAAGCAATTTGCCGCCGGCAAAGTAGCGATGATGGTGAACGGTCCTTGGCAGACAACATCCATTGAGAAGGATAACCCTGAACTCGATTTTGGAATCGCTCTAATTCCACAAGGCAAGCAGAATGCCTCCGTATTAGGCGGAGAGAACATCGGAATGATCCAGGGCAAGAACAAGGAAGCCGCATGGAAATTCATCTCTTGGGCGCTTAGCGCTGACTCTGTCAGATCGTATGAGGAAGTATCGGGAGCATTCCCGCCAAGGAAAGATGTCGCTGCCGACAAGAAATATACTGAAGACCCGTCGCTCAAAGTCTGGATGGAACAGATGGAGTCTGCGATGCCAAGAGGTCCGCATGCGAAATGGCCGGAATTGTCTACTGCTCTGTCTACTGCCGTACAGGCAGTACTGACAGGAGCAGCCTCGACCACTGATGCCCTCGCCGAAGCCCAGGCCACTGTCGATGAGATCATGAAATAAACGTTCCGCCTCTGCAACTCCCTACTAACATAAGGTGGTCTTATTGATGAAATTTGCTTCCCGGCTCATGAAAGGGGATCGTGTAGGCCTGCTCTTTGTATTACCGGCAGTTGCCTTCATGTTATTCTTTACCGGGTACCCGATAATCCGGAACATTATCATGAGTTTTCAGAACATTGATGTTATGACCTTAAATCTTCCGCACAAAGAATTTGTTGGACTGGGCAACTATAAGGGGCTGTTCGCTGATCCTCTGCTTGGTACGTCTTTGTATAACACCCTGTATTACACGGTATTCAGTATTGCAATCCAGTTCGTAATCGGCTTCATGCTGGCGCTGTTCTTCAACAAGAACTTTGTACTGTCGAAGAAAGTAAGAGGGCTGATTCTCATCCCATGGATGATCCCGGCAACCATAACCGCCCTTGTCTTCAAATACATGTTCAGTGCTTCCGGGGGAATCGTCGATCAGATTCTTATGGATCTGCACATTACGGGCGGGCCGGTTGAGTGGTTGCTACATCCCGTCAGTGCCATGTGGTCTTTGATTTTGACCAACTCCTGGATTGGCGTTCCGTTCACGATGATTATGCTGCTAACCGGTTTAACGACGATTCCAAGTGAGCTTTATGAGAGCGCGTCCATTGATGGGGCCAGCCGGTGGGGGAAGCTGCGGCATATCACGCTTCCTCTTCTGCGGCCTTCCATTGAGGCAGTACTTATTCTTGGATTTATCTCCACCTTCAAGGTGTTCGATCTCGTCTATGTAATGACGAAGGGCGGACCTGTAGATGCAACAGAAACGTTATCGACACTTTCATACAAGCTTTCCTTCTCTGAATTCAATTTCAGCCAGGGTGCGGCTGTGGCCAATATTCTATTCGCGATCTTGTTCGTAGTCAGTCTTGCCTACCTGAAGCTTGTGAAGGAAGATGAGGTGATGTGAAGGTGAGTGAGACCCGAAGCTTAAGAGGACGAATGTTATATAACATTGCGGCTGCACTGATCTGTATCGTCTTTCTCTTTCCGTTGTACTGGATGATCATCACTTCGTTCAAGACCGAGCTGGAGATTTTCCAGACACCGATTTCATTCTTTCCGAAGAGTATCAATTTCAATGCCTATTTCGAGCAGGTGAGAGAGGATTATAACATTTTCCGGAACTTCCTGAACAGTATCATCATTTCAGGCGCGGCAATGGTCATTGCAGTGGCACTAAGTATTCCTGCTGCCTACGCACTGGCGAGATTCAGGTTTAAGGGCAGGAAGCTGGTCATTTTGTCGTTCCTGATCACCCAGATGCTTCCCACCTCGCTAACGTTAACGCCATTATTTATTATTTTCAAAAATATGGGGCTGTATAATACGTATCTGGCCCCGGCAATTGCTGATGCAACGATTGCGATCCCGTTCTCTGTTCTGATCTTGCGGACATACTTTGTTACCATTCCGCGGGAGCTGGACGAAGCAGCCAAGGTTGACGGATGCAATGTGTTCACCGCTTTTGTCCGGATTATGATTCCGATCTCGATTTCCGGTGTCGTTGTCAGCATTATTTTCTCAACCCTATTTGCCTGGGCGGACCTGATGTACGCCTTCACATTCATTAATAAACAGAATATGTGGCCGGTCACTTCAGGGGTGTTCAATTTCATGCAGCGCTACGGGACACAGTGGAATAACGTCATGGCCTTCGGCGTAGTTTCCGTGCTACCGATCATTCTTCTATTTACGTTTCTGCAAAAGTACATTATTAGCGGTTTAACAAACGGTGCAATCAAAGGCTGATATTACTGCTCTAAGAAAATTTTGAGTAGAAAGGTTGATAACCGATGAAATTTTCCCGAAAAATGATTACGGCTTCTCTTATGGCTCTGTTTCTGTTCACGGCAGTCTTTAACCAGGCGTTCGCCTTTGGTCCGGTAACCCTCTGGGGGAGCAGTGCAACGCAGAGTGCGAGCTACGCCCGGGCACTGATTCTCCAGAATAGCGGAGCGGACAACGGCAAGATGTACGCTACGCATGAGACATGGACCGCCAATCAGCTGCCGCATCCGGCGGGTCCTAATTTTCCAATCTATGAAAGCACCAATGGCGGACAAAACTGGACAAAGGTAGGGGAAGTTGCCGATATTCATCCGGGAGAAGGACTAAGAGAACAAGGCTTCCTCTATGAGCTTCCCCAGCAGATCGGCAATATGCCTAAGGGGACGATGCTACTCGCAGTAAATGCTTTTCCTGAAGGCGAGCTGGTGCATAACATCGAACTCTATAAGAGCAACAATCTGGGCAGATCCTGGACCTATGTCGCAACCATCGCCACCGGAGGGGCTTATGGAGGAGGCATGAACTGGGAGAGCCAGGGAATCTGGGAGCCGTTCCTCCTCGTAGCCAGCGGCAAGCTGCTGTGCTTCTATGCGGATGAGCAGGACGCGAATCACAATCAGATGATTGTCCACCGCTCGTCAGCAGACGGCGTAACCTGGAGTCAGACCAAGGTGGATGTAGCGCTCGGGAATTCCCGGCCGGGCATGCCGACGGTTACGAAAATGGGCAATGGACAGTATATGCTGGTATATGAAATCGTCAATATGTACGACGACCAGATTCACTATAAGATATCCAATGACCCCGAGAATTGGGGCAATACCGCCGATGCAGGCATGAAGGTTAACTATTATAAAGGCCAGACCCCGGGTTCGCAGCCGTATGTGGTCTGGGTTCCTGGCGGAAGCCCGAACGGAACGGTTATCATCTCCGGAGGACGGTCGGATAAGCTGTTCCTGAATTATAATTACGGGCAAGGTCATTGGACAACGCAGGATAGCGTAATTACTTTGGGATATAGCCGAAGCCTGGTTCCTGTGAGCAACAATAAGCTTTTTATCATCTCTACAGTCAAGAATGCCTCAATCGGCAATAGCGATGTTATGGCTGGAACCAGCGATATCGTCCCGGCTAGCAACAATTACAGCGACAACCAGATGATGCTGGTCAATAAGAACGGGAAAGCAATGGATTTGATCGGGGGAAATCAGAATAACGGCGCTGTGATTAACCAGTGGGCCTATGATTACAACGGGCCTAACCAGAGATGGTCAGTCATTCCTGCCGGAAACGGTCATTTCCGGATTGCGAGCAGCGTCAGCGGTAAATATGCAGCGGTGCAGGGCAATTCAACGAGCGATGGAGCACAGCTTGTCAGTGCCCCATATGAGGAAGGGAATGCCTTCCAGCAATGGGACTTTGTCGACGCCGGCAACGGCTGGTTCAAGATTGTCAATGTTGGCAGCGGAAAGGTGCTTGATGTAGACAAGAACTCGCTGGCTAATGAGGCCAAAATGCAGCAGTGGGCCTGGACCGATGCCGAGTGCCAGTACTGGAGAATCCAGCCACAGGGTGACTATTATATTCAAGCAGAGCATAGCGGCAAATATTTGAATGCGGGTGGTGCCGGGACGGCTAATGAAACTCCAGTGATCCAGTTTACTTTCGAGAACAATATCTGGTTTAAATGGAGATTTGAGAGTACGGGTGAAGGTTATTATAAAGTGTTCAATTTGCACGCCCCCAATAAGGTGGCTGACGCATCGAACGTTTCTACAGCTGATGGTGCCAAAGTGCATTTGTGGGATGATGTGAATGCAGGGAATCAGCAGGTAAGACTGGTGCCGCAGCAGGACGGGAGCTTTAAGCTGTTCTTCAAGCATTCCAATAAGGCCTGGGATATCGAGGAGTTCTCACGCAACAATGAAGCCAGACTGACCCAATACACTGAAGTAACTGCAGACAACCAGAAGTTTTATCTGGAAAGAAGCAACTAACTTCATAGTTAATCAACATTCAGGTTGAGTAGACTATATGTATGTTCAAACATACATATGGTCTACTATCATTTGTATTCGGACTAATATTACGATACCGCGCTGAGGGATATTAATGAATAGAATGATTGGTTTAATAAGAAGCATGTTCAAAGGCTACAAGCGGAGTCTGAAAGGTAAACTGATTCTCTCCTTCCTGTTCACAGCCATCCTGCCGCTCATGGTGGTGCAGTTTATTGTATACACCAGCACTGCCAGATCGATGCAGCACAAAATAAATGAGCTGCTGGAAGGAAATCTGATTCAGGCCGCCCGCAGTGTAGAATGGGAGATTGCCTCGTATAATGACCTGCTATATCAAATTTTCACAGACGAGGATATCACTCAGCTGACTCTGAAGATGACACATGGTTCAGACAATGAACAGATCATCTCATTTGGCAAGCTGCGGGAAAAACTGGGGATACTGGCCAATTCCAAGGATGGAATCTCGAACATTTCCATTCTCATGCCGAATGAGTTAGTCGTATGCTATGACAAGATAACCGGACTTGCCACTCAGCACTATTGGGCCAAATTCGGAGGGCAGATTACGGACACGGTATTCTATAAGCAGGCGGGGCAGACCGATCAAACGGTGATCCTCCCGACCGAATATGCTGACCAGTACGGGGAGAAGTCCACACATTTATTCCATCTGGCTAAAAGAATGTTTGATATAGGAAGGCAGAATAAGAATACAATCGGCGTAATCGTGATTAGCCTGAAAGAAGAAGTACTGTCCGAGGGTGTAAATTATGCGAATATGCATCTAAATGGCAGCGGATTCAATTACATTGTTGACCACAATCAGACCGTAATCTCCTTCCCGGAGAAAACATTGATCGGTGAGCCGGAGACAAATTTCTTGAATCAACATGCCATTAAACTCACCAGCGGAAGTACCGTATCAAGTGTATGGGCTGAGCGCTGGAACAAAAAACCTGTGCTGGTGAACAAACAAATGGACAGCACACTTGGCTGGAGCTTTGTCAACGTTACCGATAAAAAGGAGATGTTCCGTGAAATGCAATCCCACCAGCGTCTGTATCTGATGATCGGTGTGCTGACGATTGTATTCTCGCTGCTGCTGGCCGTCTATTTCTCCGGAAAATTCACTCATTCGCTCCGAACGATTGTCCGTGCCATGACTTCTGCCAAAAGGGGGAATCTGGATATTCAGCTTAACTTCCATACGGAGGACGAAATCGCCATAATCTCCTCTAGCTTTAACAGCATGATCGGCCAGATTAAGGAATTGGTGGAAGATGTCAAGATTGCAGCAAGGCAGCAGAAAGAAGCTGAGATTAAAGCGCTAGAGGCGCAGATTAATCCTCATTTCCTGTACAACACTCTGGATACGATTAACTGGATCGCCATTGAGAATGAGCAATATAAGATCAGCCACATGCTCAAGAATCTGGCGCAAATACTCCGATACACGATTAGCCCAAGCAATGAAATCGTCCCTATACGGAAGGAAATGGAGTGGCTGCGGCAATATATTTACTTACAACAAATTCGCTTTGAGCATTCCTTCGAATGTGTCCTGGAAGTAGAGGAGGCAGTGGTGGATTGCAAAATCTACAAGCTGCTGCTTCAGCCCTTTATTGAGAATGCCATACTGCATGGACTGGAGGGCTGCCGTACCGGTGGGCTTATTACGGTCACTGTCGGCGGTTACAAGAGTAGCTGCATCCAGATTCGAATCACAGACAATGGCCGGGGGATGACTCCTGAGCAGCTTGCCCAAGTCTTGAATTGCAAAGAACAGACGGTAAAAAAGAAGGGTGGCGGGCTGGGAATACATAATGTGTTTACCCGTCTAAGACTCTATTACGGGCAGGACTGCCGCTGGAATATTACCAGTCAATTAGGGGAAGGAACGCAAGTTCTGTTAGAAATCCCCAATGTCCTGAAGAGGGAGGACTAACGAAATGAGGATTGTTGTTGTTGAGGATGAGGCGACCCTTCGCAGGGGAATTATTCAATTCATCGAACAGATGAATGAGCGGTATCAAGTGGTCGGCGAAGCGGAAAATGGCACGGACGGGGAGCGGACCATTCTGGAACTGCAGCCGGACTTAATTATTACCGACATTAAGATGCCGGATATGAGCGGTCTGGAAATGCTCGAGAAGCTGAAGGCGCAGCATTTCGAGTACCGCTCTGTCATTCTAAGCGGCTATTCGGAGTTCGAGTACGCAAAGCGGGCAATCAGTGCAGGTGTTCAGGAGTATTTATTGAAACCGTTTACGGAAAATGAGCTGCGCAGAGTGCTGGCAGAACTTTCGTTGTCCATCGAATTGCAGAGAAGCCTCGATACAGCCCAAAAGGAGGGAGCCGCACCCTTCGATTATTACTTCAACAGCCTTCTGCTCGGAGCCCCTGTGAATCTGGAAGTCCTTGCAGAACGACTGCTCAAGGAATACAACCTAAATATCCGCCAGCCGTTCTACCTTGCAGCTATATATTTGCATGAGAAGCGTAATGAGGCTGAACAATCGTGGGAGAAACTGCTGAACAGCCAACTGGATAAGACGATGAAGGGGCCGGTTTATACTTTTGCTTTGCCAGCTGATCATCTGCATCTACTGTTATTAACAGATCAGCAGAGTATTGATCAATTCTACAGAGTAATCAAGCAGATGTTAATGGCAGAACAGACGCCGCCGAATATGGCCAGCGGATTTATTAAGTGCGAGGACATGACAAGCTTCAGGATGCAGCTAACTGAGCTGAAGAATGACCTCCAATGGTCGATTGTGCTGGGCGATCAAATCGTAATTGATCATGAGCGCATCCAGACACTGGTGACGCAGATTGTCCGCTATCCGGTTGAGCTTGAGCGACAGATCATTCTGGAGATCCATGCTATAGATTTAAATACAATGTACTCCACTTGCCAGGAGTTTCTGCATTACTGGAGATCAAAGCTATACCATCCGGAAGATGTCATTCATGCATTCGTGCAGTTCTGCTCCGCGATAGTCAACGCAGCTCACAAAGCTTCTCTCAAGTGGGAACAGACGCTGAATCTCAGGAGGGTATATCTCAAGCTGATGGATTCTCTGACCTGGTCCGAATTAAGCAGCACCCTGCTGGAGCTGCATGCAGAAATGCAGGATTCAGTCCGTGATTATAAGCTTGAATATAGCCCTGTAATTAAGCGGGTGATCCATTACGTTGATCTGCACCTGCATGAGCGGATTACACAATTGGAGGTGGCGGATAAGCTTCGTATTACCCCAGAGTACTTAAGCCTGCTGTTTGCCAAGGAGGTCGGCAACAACTTCAATGCTTATGTCCGGGAGAAGAAGATGAACCGGGCCAAAGAGTTGCTGATGCAGAGCGAATTGAGCGGATATGAAATTTCGTCACTGCTGGGGTTCACGGATCCCAAGTATTTCTACAAGGTGTTCAAAGAGGTGACGGGTCTTTCCACTAGTGATTTCATCAAGATCCACCGGAGATAACACCTGATATTTAGCTTTTTCGATTAATTTTTTTCAATGTTCCAGTCAAAGCAGAAGGTAAAGATCTATTAATGAACATAATCCCATTAGAATCCGCGCCCAGCGTGGGTTTTCTGTTTTAACGGACCAAGTTCTTGTCCTTTTCTCAAGACAAGAACTTGGTCCCATTGCCGATTAGATAATCATCTAAAACTAAGCCAAGCGCGTAGAAGAGCTGATCAAAGGAGTTAGTGAGCTAGGGGAGAAGTCGAATATCTTTAGAGGAGAGATACTTTTCAGTCACTGAGTAACGGAAATCGAAAAGGGGCGGTTTCTTATGAACAGAGCATTGCCGGAAGTCCAAATTTGCCGCAGTGACTGCTCTGATACACTAGAGCTACACGTGGGATTTACATTCTAATAAAAAGGCTGAACCCAAAGTCATATCCATTACTTAGGCTCAGCCTTTTAAAGCTGTTTCAAACCCGTTAATCCGGGCAGTTATTTACAAGCATTGGGTCTATTCGGATTCAGAACGAGGAAATCACCGGGCAGCTCGGACAGCTTGGCAACCAGTTCATCGATACCGGACTCCAGTTTGAATTCCATTTCCTCCCGGTAAAGCGGAACCAGGAAATAAACCTGAACCTGATTGCCATCTTTCGTATGGACTGTGCTAACCTCTTCCGGCAGAGCAAACAGGATCGCGCCGGACAGCTCAGTGTTAGGCGCATATGGCTCGTAATCCTCCGTGTTGGGGATGGTATGGCCGTATCCAAGCCACGTCTGATACATATGCGGGAACCGGGCAAGCATCTTCATCAGCCGGATCGGCCAGTAGTTCTCCTCCGCTTCAAAATCCTTCTGCGTAAGCGGCCAGTCCGCCGGCAAAAACATCATCAGCTCCGTGCGTTCAAGATGCTTGTACTCTTTACGGATCTCCTGTGGGAGTGTCATCGGCAGATCGCTCATCCCATTGGTGTACAGCACTCGGTATGGCTCATCAGGTGTAGCTTCCATAATGTTCACATCAATATGTACGATGTCTGAAATCAGTTCATGGAACACGCCGGTTTCTCGGTTTGGAAAGACTTTATTAAAATGTTCGTTTAATTCTTCCATGTACAAAATTTCGGAGGGAGGCGTAACCTGCCGCTCATCCGGAGCGTCATAGCCGTAAATTGTGGTACCGTCTTCCGATTTGCCCATTTCATTGCCGCCAAACAGTTTTTTGAAAAAGTTCATGTCTTTGCGCTCCTCTGTGCGGGTTTTGAATTTACGTGCGAAATGAAGGTTGCTGCGATTAAATTCCTGATTCTAGAAGGTTTGAAACCTCACTTGGAAGTATAACAAAAGGCATAGCCCCGGAGCGATGGGTCTATCGATTCGAATTACCTGGGATATCCATGCAAAAATGGGGTATCTGGACTTGAGCAGGAGGCCGTAAATCTCGATTGCGCGTGAACGGGAGGTCTTTAGGTCCACAACTGCAGGCTTATTCTACTGCTTTTTGCAATAGCTTAAATTCGTTTCTATAAAAGTCAATCAAGCCGTCCCGCTTCATCCATGAAAGCTCTCTGGATAAAGCACTTCGATCTACATCTAAATACTCGGCCATCGCTTCTCTATCAAAAGGAATAGTAAAAGTTTCTGTTCCAGTTTCACGCATAACTCTTGTTAAATAAGTTAAGACCTTATCCCGAATAGTAGGCATAATCAGACAATCATTTCGGTCATGCAGTTCTAACGCTCGTTCTGCAATACTATCAAAAAGATTGCCAAGTAATTGTTCGTGTGCCATACATAACTTCGTACAACGGCTCAATATGCTTTTGATAGGAATAAACAGAACTTCAAGTGGTTCTATTGCCTGTACTGACATAGGGCATCTTCTTCCACGGCTAGCCGCTGTTAAAACTGCGGTATATCCACCCGGATAATGGAGGGATACAATAATTTGTTTTCCCGTGACGCTCAATTTCGTACTTTGAGCGCTACCCTGCAATATGATGCCGACATCATCAACTAAATCGCCCTCACGGACAACCATCTCATCTTTTGCATATTCTTTCCGTGTGGCTGACAGACATTTAAGCATTTTGGGAATATCATTTGGGGAAATCCCCGAAAATAAACGTGATTGACATAGGGAAACTAAGTTGTTCATGAGAGGCTCCTCGTTGCATGTGCAACATATTTTTTCTTTTTACTATACTATATTAATCGTAAATACAAAAGAAGTTAGTCACCTTTTCTAACGTCAGAATGGAGGGAAAACAATGCAAGGGAAAGAAAATTCAATAAAAGCGAGAAATCGACTTTTAGCCTCAAAGGTTATTAAAAATCTGCAAAGCAGAAAGTTTGAGGCTTATTACTGTGATAACGCCATAGAAGCTGTAGAAAAGGCACTATCATTTATTCCGGAGCATTCTTCGGTATCATGGGGTGGGTCAGTTACGCTTGAGGAAATCGGGCTTCTTAATCGAGTACATCAAGGCAGCTATATGATCACTGATCGTGATAAAGCGCAAACAATGGAGGAACGTTATGACCTCATGCGCCAATCTCTTTTGTGCGACACCTATTTAACGAGCTTTAACGCCGTTAGCGAAGATGGCATATTGGTCAATATAGATAGTGTGGGCAATCGAACAGCGGCGATTACCTTTGGACCGAAAAGTGTTATTGCTGTCGTTGGGATGAATAAGGTTTGCAAGACCGCTGAAGACGCAGTTATAAGAGCCAGAACATATGCGGCCCCCATTAATGTATACCGCTGTTCGTGTTCGTCCAACCCATTTTTACATTCGCCGCAAAAAACGCCCTGCCTGATCAATGGTGCTTGCGGAGATTGTAAAACAGATGATTGTATCTGTTCTTACATCGTCCAAACAAGAATGTGTAAACCGGCGGGGAGAATAAAGGTTATCCTCGTTGGTGAATCTTTGGGATTTTGAATAAGGATTATAGTTTAATAGCTGCCAAACGGCATATAAAACCACTCCGCGCTTAATGGCTTCCTCCGCGATTTCGCTTGGGGTCCTGTGGGATATGGCTGTGAAGGGTAGTTGGAGCTCCCGGGCGAGGCGCATATCTGAATCGGCAGGGAGAGGATGCTTTCGTGTACGGTGTCCATGGGGGCCGAAGAATTGCACGGGAGGATAAGTTAGGGACCACCCCCGCAACATGCTGGCTCCGTTGTTACCTACAACGGTCATCGCTCCATCGGGGGAAGCGACAGCGTATCTCTATGATGAGAATGGTCTGCTCGTGGGTCTGGAACAAGGGGACCGGCGCTACTATATGATCACCGACGCGGTGGGGACACCGCAGCTGGTGGTGGGGCTGGACGGTGCCATCGTCAAGGAGCTGCAATACGACGGCTTCGGAGTGAAGCTGTTGGATACAAGCCCGGACTTCTCCGTAGTAGCCATCGGCTTCGGGGCCAGCGCTTATGCAGCAGCAGGGGGGCGGCGTCCAAATGTGCTTCACCTCCGAAGGAATGTCCGTTTGCGACGACTAGCCTTGGAATGGAAGCCGGAGCGGAGCTGAATAAATTCCAGGAAATATAATAAAATGGATATTCAGTAGGAGCGGTGGAGTGCGGGCTATGAAATTGCCCGCCGCGGGGATTGCATCACCCACAGTATAGTGGCTTGGAGGATCTGAACCCGTCATGAGAGCCACACCAAGATATCCGGCCAGGTATGCGGGATATGAGGACAGTCTTCGAGTTAACTCCATTCACCTATTTACTTGCTACTGAATTCGCTATAGATATTACAAACGATTTTGTTTTAAGCGAAGACGATCAAATTTACATCCATACCGTACTGGATAAATGTAAGCTAGAAGACAGATTACTTCCCGCAAAGGAGGACCAAACTAATTGACAAAATCATTTAGTTGCTATATTATTTAGATACTATGGAAAATAATGAGATTTTAGTGGAAAAATTTTATCAGATGGCGAACCTACTCCTTCAGGAGATACAGACGCCTTGGTCCTATGGGGTTGATTTCCTGCTGTCCCATTCAGAGATCCACCTGCTGGAGGCTGTAAAGTCCCAGGAGGGAGCAAATGTAAGTGAACTGGCCGCGTATTCGGAAATGACTAGCGGAGCGGTTAGCCAAGGTACGAAGAAACTGCTGGATAAAGAGCTGATTGAGTCTTACAAAAAAAGGGTAACCGCAAGGAAGTTTTTTCCCGGCTTACCCCCTTAGGAGAACGAATCTGTGATGGGCATCAAAAGCACCATGAATGCATGTGGGAGGTTTGGCAGGAGTTTATGGCAGGCTTGGATCAGAAAGAAACACAGTTGGTTTCTGATTTTCTGGAAATGGTAATCAAAGGTATAACGCAGATGATTGCTCAAGGGGAACGCCGTCTAAACAATTGATATTTGATTCGGCTATGACAGTCTTTGCAGAAAAGAGTTATGGCGGGAGCCGGGTAAATGAAACCGCCTGCCGGGAAGGAGGTAAATTAGGCTTTCATTTATTATTATTTCGAGAGCAAGGATTGATCCTGGAAGAACTCATGCAGGGGATGATCAAAGAACGATTACAAAAAAGGAGATGAGAGAAATGTCATCAGTACAAAATGGTGAGATATTAGCAGAACGGATGAATCCGGAAAGCAGACTCTTCTTCATGGACCCCGAAGACGAAGACCTGGATTTCATATTTCAATGGTTTGTTGGTTGGATAGCTTACGGTGCCTGCACGCCAGGTGAGCTGTTCAAAGTCGCTCGCAAAGTTGATGCGAAGTCTGCTGTGAGCTGGAAGGAGGAGTTTGAGAAAGAGGCAAGAAAGATTGAAGCAATCGGTGAAGACTGCCTGAAAAAAGGACATAGGATCAGCGCCGGCCAAGCGTTCTTGCGAGCCTTCGGGTACTACCGAGCAGCCTACTGCGCGATAGATCCGGCGGATGCGGATTTCTTTCCAGTCTATTTCAAGACTGTAGAGTGCTTCAAGAAATATCTTGACGCTATGTCTAAAACGATTAACCATGAGTTTGTGGAAATAGAATACAAAGGCTATAAGTTCCCGGGTATCTTTCTGAAGGCTGAGAACAGTAACAAGCCAAAGCCGACGATCCTTTTCCACAACGGTGGCGAATCACACAAGGAGGACACCTTTTTCCTTGGGGGAAAGAGGCCATCGAGCGAGGGTATAATGCATTGCTTGTGGATCTGCCTTATGATGTACAACCAAGGTCCTATGACCCTGAGGTCACAGCAAAGAACTTCCCCAAAGCCGATCTGTTAGGCGCCTATCATGCAGCCACTGATTTTCTCGTTGCTCGTCCTGACGTAGATGCTAAACGGCTGGTAGTATGCGGCGATAGTTATGGTGGCATGAAGAGTACGTTAAATGCGGCTAATGATGATCGTTTTGCCGCGTTAGTTGCTAGTGCGCCACTATACTCTTGGCCACTCGTGATTAAAAATGGTGTTATGCCTCCGTTCGTTATGGGGGATCCAGAAGAGTCGAAGAAGATCATAAATAGTTTGCCTTGGCTCTCCCGAGTAACACTTCATCGAGTATGTTGGATGCATGGCTTCGACAGCATTGTAGAATGGCTGCCTGCAACAGAAAATAATATGGAGTTCGATCCGCGAGATCTCAAGTGTGCTTTCCTGTCTATTCGTGCGGAATCTGAGGGTCCGGAGGTTGTGAGGCAGGCAACGGAGTGTTATGAAAAAGCGTCCTCCAAGAAGAAGGCTTTGTGGATAGGGAAAGCAGAGGATGGTGCCGATTTCCATTGCCAAATCAACAATCTGGCGTTGCGGTTCCAGGTGCAGTTCGATTTCTTGGACGAAGTCCTAGATTATAACGGTTAGCCCAAGGTAAGGAGGTGGCGTAAAGCATTTATTCACGCCAGCCATAAAATAGAGACAGCTTTTAACAAAATCGGCAATAAAATAGTGACGTCTCCCTCTGGTATTTAATTAAAACTATTAATGTGCCAGAAATGAGACGTCACTATTGGTTACATATAGGGCTTATATTGGTTATTATAGTTTGATGTTATCAGAAGATAATGCGAATGGCCCCGGGATAATATGTATTGCCGAAACGGCCTATCACTATAGGCAAATTAAATTACGAAATCAATTAGGACATTCATCTATTCAAACTACGATGATTTATACTCATTTAAGTAACGAAGAGATGAGAGTTGCTGACAAATAAAATGGATCAATACCATTAAAAGATGCTAAATAAGCAAGAAAAATGACATAAAGTTCCCTACAACAATAGGAGTCGATGACACAAAGTTCCCTATTAGTTATGTGAATTACCTATTTACAAAGAAACGAATTACACTATGTAAAACCAAACTCCAAAGATTTTCCCTTGGAAAGCCTAAATGAGGGGACTTTGTGTCAAAAAGGTGGGGAACTTTGTGTCAATCAACAACAAGAGATATTTTTTGTTGTGATGATGATAATGCCTCTCTACATACATATGTACAAAATACGGGTTTTGTGTATATATCTTTAAGAAACCGCGTAACACTGCGGGTTTAACGATCCATATTATTTACAGCGTTACGCATCTCTTCATCTGTTAAGTGTGTGTATATCATTGTTGTTTGTATGGATGAATGCCCTAATTGATTTTTCAGTTTCGGGACATCGTTATTCTCTAAATGATATCGTGTTGCAAAAGAATGCCTCAGGGAATGTACTGTAAGTGAAGGTTTCCCAAAAGCTGTGGCATACTTTTCAATCAGTTTTTCAATTGAGCGCTGTGTCAAACGCCGGCTTTTGCCTTTACGGCCTACAGGAGCTGCAATAAACAGATAGTTTTCAAGTTTTTCTGGTACATATCTGGTTTCTCTGATCTGCAGATAACTTTCTAAATCCAGTAAAGCCTGTTTGCTAAAATAAACATATTGTTCTTTATCGCCTTTACGTATTACGCGTACCAGAGCTTTATTCATATCCAGATCATCCATATTAATGCCTGCAACCTCGGACAATCGGAGTCCTGAGCCTAATATCAGCGAAACGATTGCTGTATCGCGCTCACGATTAAACTGATGAAACGTATAAATCCGCTTGTTATCCTTATACTTTTCGCCAAAATCATACGCTACAAATTGCCTGAATAATTCAAAATCATCTTCTCTGAGAATTTTACCTTCAATACGGTTTGCAATGGTTTCCTGGCTTTCTTTGACGGCATTTAAATCCATTTTGGCCATTACATTTCGTTGAATATATGGTTTAAGGTCGCTGGTTTCAGCCTTGTTCTGAAGGTAATCAAACAACGATTTCAGCGAGGATAATTTGCGGTTAATCGTAAGCTTCTTGTTTCCAAGCTGATAATCCAGGAATGACAGGAAATTTTCCACTTCACGAATGGTTAACCGTTCCAGCGTTTCTAAGTGTATTTCTTTCCGGATTGATGAAGTTAGATTCTCAGCGATCAGCCAATCGAAAAAGATAATGTAATCATGGCAGTAGTTAAGAAGTGTCGTTAGAGATAACTTTCGTTTTTTGCTATCGATAAATTCTGTTACATACCAAGGTAAATCAGACAGTTTTTCATCAATTCGTTGCATATAGTGCATTTTCATTTGTTTATCCATATATGTACAATCCTCCATGATTACAATATAACTTATTGATATTTATTCGTCAAATTATTATTTTACGTAATTATAATACTTGCTTAAAGGTCTACACTCACTTAATTCATGTGGTAAATCCCTACTCAATTGAAGAAATCAGCACGTTAAGGTTGATATTTTAACCATATACCAAACCTTCAGATTTTCTTCAGAATTATCCCCTTAATTTCCTCAGCTTTTTTCATTAAAGTTTCTGTATCAGACAAATAATAAGGGGCGATAAGTGATCAGTAACACACTCTTAGCACTAATTGACCAGTATGGTTATTGGTTTTTCTATGTTGCTTTTTCTTTGGGGCCTTTGGGTGTCCCCATTCCCAATGAAATTATGGTTCTTACTGCTGCCATTCTGAGCCGCACTGGTGTATTGAATTCCGGGATAACCTACCTTTCTATTCTCTCCGGATTTCTTACCGCCATCACCTTATTCCATTTTGCAGGGAGATGGTTTGGACAACGGTTTAAGCACCGGCTTTACCCTAAACCCCACTTTCAAAAAGCGGAGAAGCTACTGCAAGAGGTTCTGTCAAAAAATTCATCATTATTTCCTATTCCAGTGCTTTCGTCTGGACGGTAATGTTTTTTACCGCCGGTACAGGCTTCGGCCATCACCTTCTTTCTCTGCTTGATTAAAAAGATCCAAGATGGAGCTGATTACCGGAATTTCGCATGACCTGCGCACTCCACTTACCAGTATCATCGGATACATTGAGCTCTTAAGAACAAAATCGTTCCAGGATCAGGAGGAATACACCCGCTTTGTGCAAAATACGTACAACAAATCCATTCATCTGAAGAAACTGCTGGATGATCTATTCGAGTACACTAGGCTCAATTCCATGGACACCCGGAAAAATGTACACCGGATTGATTTGTTCCAGCTTCTGAAGCAATTGCTTTTTGAATTTGAACCGATCGCTCATGATAATGCGATTCATATTATAAAGGATATTGGGCAGCTCTCCTGTGTTAATTTTTGTGGACAGTGATAAAATCGCCAGAGCGATTGATAATTTGCTGATGAACGCTCTGAAATATTCAATTAAACCCGGAGCGATCCACGTTCGAATGATAACAGATCCTAAACAGGCCGCAATCGAGGTTGAAAACAGGGGAATTCCTCTAACCCGTGAACAACAGGAAAAGTTGTTTGAACGTTTTTATAAAGTTGACCACTCCAGAAGCAGCGAAGGCATTCAAACCGGTGCCGGACTGGGTCTTTCCATTGCGAGAAACATCGCTGAACGACATGGGGGTACTCTGACGCTGGATCATGTGAATGACGTGTTTACGTTTCGGCTCACAATACCAATTAAAGATTGCGACGCCTTGTTAGAATCTGAGATGCAGAACCTGTAAAAGAGACCTTAGCCCGCCTTTGTTTATGCGGCGCCAAGGTCTTTATCATTTTGTTATTCCTCAGGCATCTCGTTAAAGAAAGTTACATCATCGACTGCCAGCCTCACTGTCGGATGACCGGATTTCGCCGCCTTGCCGATGGCAATCAGCATAATCGGAACGTAGCGTTCTGAAATACGGAAAGCTTCCATGAACTTTTGTTTGTCGTAGCCGCCCATCGGTACCGTGTCGTAGCCTTTAGCGCGGGCGACAAGCATAAGTTGCATCGATACTAGTCCGCCGTCGGTATAAACTTTTTGGTGGATGGCCTCGGAAGACATGTTCGAATACATGCCGGTATAGCGTTCCACGAACGATTTAGCCGTCTCTGCAGGCATGAAATCCGCATCGACCGCCATTCCGTAAATTTTCTCTGCCCATTTATAACACTCTACATCTCCGAGTACCGCAATGACAGCCGAAGCCTCGACCACTTGCTGTTGATTGAATGCGATCGGAAGCAGCTTCTGTTTCAGCTCCGGCGAGTCGATCACGAGAAACCGCCACGGCTGCAGGTTAGCGGCTGAAGGAGCCAGCGTGGCTTGCCGCAACGTTTCGGTCAATTCCTCCCGCGAAATTATGATCCCGGGATCAAAGCTGCGAACCGACCGGCGTTCTTGAATAACATCGAAAAAAAGTTGGTGCTCCGTCGTTTTTGGCCGTTGTGAAACCGACATGGTCCTCTCTCCTTTGGGAAATGCTGCATTCAGCATTTTGTTTCAATGCAACACTAGTTGTTTGAACAACACCTGCTGTATTTGTATGTTATAATAACAACCGGTTGATTCACAATCATCAATAACCATAAGGCGTTGGATAGACAACACCATCTCTATAATGTCTTTTTTGTTGAGGAGATCTAACTATGACAATTAAAAAGAATGAAGCAGATCCTCGTGTAATTCGTACACGGCGGCTCCTTCAAGACGCTTTTGCTGCATTACTTCAAGAAAAAGACTTTGAATCGATAACCGTTAGGGATATTGCGGAGCGGGCTACTGTTAACAGGACGACCTTTTACGCGCACTTTGCAGATAAATTCGAAATGCTTGAGGCCAAACTAATGGAATCATTTATGACAATCATCAATCGTAGAATAAGCGGTCACGAAGTATTAAATGAGGAAACCATTCAGAGTATTTTTCTGGGGTATGCGATTTTCATAAGGGTCTAAGCACTATGTGCAAGAGAAGGTATACATCCCTTGGACTTGCTTTCGAAAATCAAATAAAGGAAAAAATTCAAACCCTAATTCTTTACTTTATAGATAAAGACAAGATGCAATCGGGTCCAAATGCGCAATTCTTAATAAATACAGCTTCTATTATGTTAAGCTGGGGGATGTATGGGGCGGCTTACGTTTGGAACAATGAGGGATGTCTAATAAGTGCGGAATCATTCGTTAAACAGACTATGCCCTTATTGATGAACGGAGCCAAAGAACTGCTGGGATAAGTCCGGTCGCTAACGATTAAGCCGCCGCATAGGACGGGCAGTGTTCAGCAATAGAATTAGATTAGCTGCTGACACTGGCCAACTTACGGGAAGCTGTCCGATAGGTCGTCGGTGACATCCCTTTTCTGGCGGTAAACTGTTTGATAAAATAGGTATCATACTCAAATCCAGTAGCACGCGCAATTTCATTGAGGCTCATATCTGTATGTACGAGAAGGTCACCCGCAACTTTTAAACGATGTGAAAGCAGGTAACCCATCGCTGTCTTCCCGCACCTTTCCTGAAATCTCTTATTTAGAGTCACACGGTTCAAATGGCCGCATTTTGTTAAATCCTCCAAGGAAATCTTTTGCGGATAATTCGTGTGAATATAGTCCAGCACTGCATCGACAGGCGAGTGTTCACGGGTCCGGTTCAGTTCCTCCAACACCCCCAAAATTTGAATGAGGTACTTTTTTATTCTGCACACCCAAAGTTCATCACTTTGCGCCTTCACTTCCATACCCAGTATAAAAAACCATTCGAGCAATAGCGGATATGCTTTTTCCGTTACACGAGGTACTTCGTTACTGTAAAAAAGGGAAAGCCCTGTTTGGATTCTAGGCTGTGCAGGAAAATAATCCTTTGCTTCGGAAAGCTTAACGCTTTTAAGAAATTCGCGGTGAAAATGAAAGGATTGTGCCGATACGTTAATCTTTTCAACCACTTGCACTTGAGCGTCTTCAGCCAAACAAAGGACACCAGGAGCACTGACAGAGATTGGACGTTGGTTCAGCATCCCCTTTATACTTCCAGACGTTATAAAAATCAGCGTAAACCGTTCTGGATATGGAAGAATACTAAAATCCTCCACTGCTGCAAATTCTATATTCACGGTTCGTTTTTTGTGCCGGTCTGCTTGTGGCATAAGGATCACCTGTCAAATAGTATAGTTGATTGCTTCACTTCATTCAGTGTAACATACAAGCTCAATGTATATAATTATGTTGTAAAAAGAAAAAGGAGGAACCATAATGGCTGTTGAACCGTTTCATATTCATGTCTCCAATGAGATTCTTGACGATCTGCAATATAAGCTGCACCATATCCGTTGGCCCGATGAACTGGAACACTCAGGCTGGGACAGAGGAACGGATTTAAGTTTTTTAAAATCACTAGTTTCCTACTGGAGGGATCATTACGACTGGCGCGCCCAAGAATCCATGCTGAACCGCTTTTCCCAGTTTCGTTCCAATATTGATGGGATAGATGTGCACTTCGTACACGAGCGCGGCAAAGGACCTAACCCTCTCCCCATTATCCTTACCCATGGCTGGCCCGACAGTTACCTTCGTTATCAAAAAATTATTCCTCTCCTTTCGGACCCTGCCAGTTATGGAGGCAATCCGGAGGACTCCTTTGACGTCATTGTCCCTTCCTTGCCGGGATTCGGATTTTCCGGACACCCTAGTCGGGCTGGCGTCAACAATTTTATTGTCTCCCGGATGTGGGCCGAACTGATGACAAAAGAATTGGGGTACCCCAAATTTGCCGCTGCAGGCGGAGATATGGGCTCCGGTGTTACGCGGTATTTGGCCGCAAACCGTCCTGAACTTTTATATGGAATCCATCTAACGGATGTTGGTATTATAAGAAGTCTCTTAACTCTACAGGACGAGTCGGAATGTACGGAAGAAGAACGGCAATATAAGAATAACGCTTCTGAATGGATCTCCCAGGAGGGGGGCTATATGGCCATCCAATCGACAAAACCCCAGACGCTTGCTTATGGACTTTCCGATTCGCCGGTAGGTTTGGCAGCCTGGATCATCGAGAAATTCCGTACCTGGAGCGATTGTAAGGGGGACCTCAGCCAGAAATACAGCATGGACGAGTTGTTGACTCATATTATGATTTACTGGGTGACTAACACCATAGGCTCAACAGCACATATGTATTATGAAAATACGCATTCCTTGCCGCCATTGGGCCGCATAGAAGTTCCGACAGGAATAGCCATCTTTCCCCGGGATGTATTACAGCCTCCTAAATCCTGGGCGGTGCGCAATCTGAATGTAACCCGCTGGGCCACCATGCCCGCCGGCGGGCATTTTACCGCTATGGAAGAACCGGAAGCGCTGGCCAATGACATTCGTGCATTCTACAGATCTTTTAGACAATAACATCTCCTCTCCAAAAAACCGCCTGCATAGCGGCTTTTTTGTTGGGCTATATTCTTCTCTCTTAACTGTACTTTTTGTGATAAAAGCCATAAAAGAAAAAAATATATTGTAATTATTTAGAGACTGGTATATCATCGGCAAAAATGGATATTTCAACCTTCGCTTTCGTCTTGACCATAATACTTTGGGAGGTTATCACGATGAAAAGCTCTTTATCGGATTGCCGCGCTTTAGTTACAGGAGCTTCGGGATTTGTAGGTGCCTGGCTAACTCATCATCTCATTGAACAAGGTGCTGAAGTAACCTCTGTCTTGAGTGAGTTCAACCCGCGAAGCCAGTTTGCAAAACTGGGATTGGACAAGGAGATTCGCTGCTATTATGGTTCGATTGCCGATTACAACTTGATTGAACGTGCAATTACAGACGGGAAAATCAACACTATCTTTCACCTCGCTGCTGTTTCCCTTCAAGATTTAGCCTACCAGATCCCCTGGCAAACTTTTGAAACAAATGTAAAAGGTACATATAATCTGCTGGAGGTTTGCCGTATTCACCAGGACCAGATATCGAAAATAATAGTCGCGTCCAGTGACAAGGTTTACGGTGACAGTCCCGATCTCCCTTATGATGAAGGGATGCCCATTCAAGGCAGAAATCCCTATGATGCCTCCAAGTCTTGTTCCGATCTTATTTCTCAGAGTTATCGACATAGCTTTAATTTGCCTATAGTGATCGGCCGTTTCGGCAATATTTTCGGGGGAGGTGACTTGAATTTCCGCCGGTTAATTCCAGGAACCATACAGCGGTTGTATGCACAACTTCCGCCAATTATTAGAATCCCTTCCAACGGGATATACATGAGAGATTTCCTATATATTCAAGACTTAATGGCCGCCTATATGGCTATGTACCATTATGTAAATAATGAGGGGACGGGTAATGTTTTTAATTTTGGAACAGGCAAGCTGTGGGACATAAAAAAAGTTATTGAAATCATTCAACGTGCCATGAACCTTGAACATATTGAACCGCTTTATGAACATCAAAAAAACAGTGAAATCTTGCATCAATACCTGTCAACGGAAAAAGCAAAATCCACGCTCAATTGGTCTGCAGAGACTTCTCTCGAAGAAGGAATCAGAAAAACGGTGGAGTGGTATCACAATTATTGGAATTCCGATTCCCAAAACTATGAAAGCGCATTAAATTGAACAATCGAATAGATAGTATAGAATCGGGTCTTCAGCAAAACAGGCTGCCCCTAGAGGCAGCCTGTTACAGTTATTGTTATTTACGAACGGAGTCAATGAACTTCTCCAGCGAGGTTGTATTGGTAATGCTCTGATTACAAGCATGGCCGTCCATACATACGTATTGGCCAATGGAAGAATATTGATCAGGCAACGCATTAGCAGGCTTGGTCTTGACGGTTATGAACGCAAGCTCCTGATGCCGGTTGCAGAACATGCAGTACCCTTTTTTGTGGGTCGGCGTGATTCTTCCCTCGATGCCGATGAATTGTCCTTCGGACGGATAGACTATGAACAATTTGTTCGTAGCTATATCTACCCAGCTCAGATAGGTCACATATCTGAAGTCAATCGATTGCAGATCAGGCATTTTGAGCTTTTTATTCTTCGGGAACAGCTTCTGGATCTGCTTCGGAGAAATCGGCGGAAATGGCTCCAGGTATGGTTCTAACGCGTAAAGATAACTCTGGAATTCATGTGCTGTCTCTAAGCCCGATACTTGTTCCAGCATCCGTTCCTGCTCTATTGTCAGAGAAGGGAACGCTTCGATGATATTCACAGCTGTACGGTATCTTACCGTCTTCAAGACGCTCTGATCCGCAACGGACCGCAGTGTCTTCTGGAGAAATTCCGTTTGTTTCTTAATTACATTGTATTGATGGTTTCTAATAAATGGTGTATTCATAGCTTTCAGCCCCTTATTTAATATAAAAAAACATAAGGTGCAAAGCCATTATTAGAAACGATATTGTCAAGCATGGGCGATTGAATCCACTCTCCCGCCCTCACGCAAAGTATCGCCCCTAGGTCAGGCTTTGCATGAGGACTTCCTAGCTAATGAGCAATTCGGCATTGCCATCAGTAAAACCCCCTATCAAGATGAACATGAAAAAAGTATAGCAGGAACACCGGAAAGGTGCAATAATTGGCAGGTTCCTTGTTTATATCTGATTTCTGCAAGCATCAGCCTTCATCAACTGCATTCCGGATATCATAATCAGTAATATCTATTTCCAATTCCATTCCCAGGGCCAGTTGTGCCAGCTGCCTTCCTATATACGGGCCCATCGTCAATCCTGACGCGCCGAGTCCATTTGCCGCAATCAGCCCTTCCCAGCCGGGGACAGCCCCCATTACTGGAAGAAATCCGGGTGTAAAGGGACGGAAGCCCACTCTTGTCTCCAGAAACGTACAGTTCGCTAAGCCAGGTGCCAGGTCTATCCCTTTATGAAGAACCTCCTGCATCCCGCCGGCAGTGACTCGCGTATCGTAGCCCGTAATTTCATTTTCGTGAGTCGAGCCGATAACGATCCTTTGCTGATCCAATGCCAGCAGATATTGATCATTAGGCGGAATAACTACAGGCCAGACGTCTGCGTCTTGGCGGTCCGAAATCTCCAAATGGATGATTTGCGCCTTTTGGAAACGCACTTTAAAATCAATGCCTAATGGCTGCAGCAGCGCACTTGCCCATGCACCCGCACATACAATGATGCTGTCAGCCGAAAAGGTTGTGTTCCCGGCAGTTACGCCGGTTACACGGTTGGCATGATACTGAAGCGACGCCTCCCCGTGGATTACGACAGCCCCGCTCCGCTGTGCGGACCGGATGAGCGCATCACGCAGCGCGCGCCCGTCTACCCTGGCGGCACCGCTGATGCGAACGGAAGACCATCCTTCGGCCAGCAGCGGGAAACGCCTGCGGGTCTGTGATTCCGTAAGCCCTGTAATTTCACCAATTTCCGGGGCATCCGTCTTGCGCAGCGCGGCCCGTTCCTTCATCTGCCCGATTTTTACCGGATCATGATGAACACTTAAGGCACCTACTTGAGCATATCCGGTTTCGGTTTCTCCTTCTTCTTGAAGCTGTGCAATCAATTCAGGGTAATAACGGGCCCCCGCTGTGGCGAGGCGATACCAAGCCTGATTGCGCCGCTGGGACAGCCAAGGGCAGATGATTCCGGCAGCGGCATCGGTTGCTTGCCCTATATCCTTGCGGTCTACCACAAGGACATCTGCACCTGCTTTGGCTAAGTGATAAGCGGTTGATGCCCCGAGAATTCCTGATCCGATGACAATGACTTTCTTCATGAAAGCTTCCCTTTCCTCAACGGGTTCAAAGTTCAATGGTCTTCGTAGCTACATTGTTGCAGAACTCGCGGTCATGCTCCACAAAAAGGATAGTCGGCGTATATTCCAGCAGCAGCTCTTCAATCTGCATCCGGGAAATGACATCGATAAAATTCAGCGGCTCATCCCAAATGTGCAGATGCACCTGTTCACTCAGGCTTTTGGCAATCAACACCTTCTTCTTCTGACCGCCACTGTAAGTGGACAGCTCCTTCTCAAATTGATTTCTGGAAAAATCAAGCTTACGCAATATCGATTTGAACAGGGTCTCGTCAATACCGTTGTCCCGGATGTAATCAGCTAAGCTGCCCTGCAAATGCGAAGTATCTTGGGACACATAGGATATTTTCAATTGGCTATCCTTAATGAAGCTGCCCGTATAAGGGATATCCTCGCCGCAGATTAATTTGAGGATGCTTGATTTTCCGGAGCCGTTTTTACCCGAAAGCGCGATCCGCTCCCCTTGTTCAATCGTAAAATTCACATTAGCACAAACCTGCTTCTCTCCATACAAAATAGAGACCTGTTCCAGCTCCGCCAGTATGTTCTTATGGTAAGCCAGCTGCGTTATCTCCAGGGTGTCCGAGCTCTCAATATTTTTCAGCAGCTTGGACTTTTCGGTAATGGCCGACTGCTGTCTTTGCTCAATAGATTTGGAGCGCTTCATCATTTTGGCGGCCTTATGGCCAATGTAGCCCTTGTCTACCTTGGAGCCGGAATTCCGGGTGCCGTTTTTGGATTTCTCCACTTCATGGGACCAGTTCCCCGTGCGTTTGGAAGAGTCCGACAGCCGTTTGATGTCTTTTCTAAGCTTCTCATTTTGGGCAAGCTCGAAGTTATCCTGTCTCCGCTTATTCTCCCACCAGCTGGAAAAATTGCCTTTTTGAATCTCGATGTTGGTTTTGTTGATGGACAGAATGTGGTCTACACAGTGATCCAGAAAGGATCGGTCGTGAGAGACCAGAATATATCCGCTTTTGGTATTCAGATATTCACTGACCAGCGTCCGGGCATGCATGTCCAAATGGTTCGTGGGCTCATCGATCAACAGAAAGCTGTTTTCCTTAATGAACAATGCAGCCAGCAGCACCTTCGTCTGCTCCCCATTGGATAAGGAGGCAAAGGGCCGGTACAGAACGTCTTCGTCCACCTGCAATAGCGACAGCTCACGCATGAATTGCCAGTGAACATAGTCTGGAAACATGTCGCTGATCACATCAAGCGTATGGTACTCTTTGTTAGGCACCGGATACGGAAAATATTCAAAGTTAACCTTAGCCGAAATGGTTCCGCTATATTCATGTTTGCCGAGAAGCAGCTGAAGAAAAGTAGTCTTTCCCCTTCCGTTCCTTCCCGTAAACCCCAATTTCCAATCGGTATCGATCTGAAAATTCACGTTCTCGAAGATGTTATCGTAGGTGCCCTCATAGGCAAAAGTAAGGCCGGTAACATTAATTAATGACATTGCGTGGTCCTCCTGTATACAAAAATAAAAGCCGCAAGAAAGTTCATTTCTCGCAGCTCAAATAGATACAGCAAATCAAGCCCCCATGAGGGCAGATTAAGGACCTATCGTATGAGAGAAAAGAAAATGGAACTTTCTTGCTTAAAACATAATAAAACATGCGAAAACTATCGCATTGTAACGTTTTATTCGTTTCAAGATCAGCAAGAAAATCCTACATTATCCTTTTCAACCCCATTCATTAAATTAAGTGCATTTTATCATACCGGTTAAATAAAAACAACTCTATACCTTAGTGTATGCCGATTCCTGCGATGTACTGGACTAGAGCTGCTGTTATAACGGATTCCCTTCAATTTGCGCCCGGCGGGCAAAATCTACGAACTGAAATTTATCCAGCCGGTGGCGGGATTCGGTATACTGAAACAGCTGGGTATCGACGAGATGCACATAGTTGCGCACAACGACGATATGCTGGTAATCATGCAGGTCGAGCAGCAGCCTATCTTCGGAGGTCACTTCTTCTACCGAAATTTCCTTTTTGGCGTAGCTGATCCGCAGATGCAGCTGGCCTTCCAGGTATTCATAGATGGAATCCTCAGCGGCAGCAGCCGGTATGGAAGGAACGACGGACGGCAGGAAATAATCCTTGTCGAGGATAATCTTCTCGCCTTCGATCTCCCTTGCCCGGACCACTTTCCACACAGGTTCATTCTCCCTGATGAGCAGTCGCTGTGACACACTGCTTGAACAAGGAACAAGGCTGTTCTCATAGACAATGGTGCGGATCGAACGCCCCAGCTGATCTGCAACCTCCTTGAAGCTGATCAGGCCGGAGACCGGAAAGTTCAGGCGCTGCGTATCCAGCACAAACGATCCCTTGCCTTTGATCTTGTGAATGTATCCGTTCTCCGAGAGCATTTGCAGCGCTTTGCGCACCGTTTCTCTTGAAGTGCTGTAAGCGGCGGCAAGCTGGCTTTCGGAAGGGATTTTCTTCCCCGCCTGAAGCTGTCCCGATTGAATCCGTGCGGAGTAATCATTATAGATATGCGAATAAATATTTTTGTTCACTAGAATCACCATGCTCATCTTATCATGAAAGTTATCCTTGCAGATAGATCTTTAATACGGCATCCCGGTGAGCCTCATCTCCGGCGGTGAGTTCTTCCACCCGCTCAATGACATCCTGTCCGTCCGGGACAATAATCGGTGAGATCAACGGGTAACCAGCTGACGATATGGCGTCGCGGTCAAATTCGAGCAATAGCTGCCCGGCTTTCACCTTATCACCTGCGGCGACATGTGCAGTGAATCCGTTGCCCTTAAGGGATACGGTATTGATTCCAATATGGATCAGCAGCTGCACACCGGAGGCATGCTCCAGAATGACGGCATGTTTGCTCTTGATCACATGGGCAACAGTAGCATCAAAAGGTGCGGTTACCTTTCCTTCGGATGGCTCCACAGCTACGCCTTTCCCCATCTGCCGCTCCGCGAAGGCCGGGTCAGGCACTTGCTCCAAGGGCACAATTCTGCCCCGGACAGGTGACCGGACTTCCAGTACATTAACGGCTGTAGCGGGACTGGATACCGGAAAGGAAGCAGTCTGAACCTGTGCGCGTGATGGAGCCGCTGGCTCAATTTTACTGGAAGCATTGTCCGTTGGGGAGGTTTTTGCAGTAGTATCGTCCGTACCGTCAGCCTCATCCGTTCCGCGGCTGCGGATTTTCCCGTACAGCACGGTAGCTGTGAAAGGCACAATCAGCACTATCGCCATGCCGATGAAGAACACCCCCCACTGGTTCGGGAAGATGGATAAGAATCCGGGAATTCCGCCTACCCCGATGGAAGAAGCGAGCACATTATTCATGGCCAGCAGCACACCGGCAATAGCTGAACCCAGCATTCCGAAGATAAAAGGATATTTGAAGCGCACATTCACCCCGAAGATGGCAGGCTCCGTAACTCCCAGGAAAGCGGAGATGGAGGAGGTGACGGCCAGCCCTTTAGTTTTTTCCTGTTTGGCGACAAACATCATCCCGAGTGCGGCAGCCCCCTGGGCAATGTTCGACAATGCAAGCATCGGCCACAAAAATGTCCCGCCTTCCGAACCGATCAGCTGGATATCGACGGCCAGGAAAGTATGGTGCATCCCTGTGATAACCAGAAGCGCGTACAATCCTCCATAGATCAAGCCGCCCAGCGCCGGGAAACCGCCAAAGATGCTGACCAGTCCCGAGGTGATGGCATTGGCAATAATGAAGGTGACGGGACCAATAACCGTAAAGGCCAGGAATCCGGTAATCAGCAGGGCCACTGGAGCTACAATCAGCAGCTTGAAGGAGTCGGGCACCTTTTGATTCAGCCACCGTTCCAGGCGGGCGAGTAAATAAGCGGACACCAGCACGGGCAGCACCTGCCCCTGATAGCCGATTTTGTTGACATGCCAGCCGAACAGATCCCATATTGGGACGGTGCCTTCCACTTTAGCATCCGCATAACCATAAGCGCTAAGCAAATCAGGATGAACGAGGATAAGTCCGAGAACGATCCCCAGCAGCGGACTGCCTCCGAAGCGTGTTACCGCCGACCAGCCGATTAGAGCCGGAAGGAAGGTGAAGGCGGTGCTGGCAATCGTATTAATAATGGAAGCGAAATCCTTCCACTGCGGATAGACCTCCACCAGAGACTTGCTGTCAAAAAAGATGCCGGGACCCGTAAGAATATTATTAATCCCCAGCAGCAGACCCGCCATCACGATGGCCGGCAGAATCGGGATGAAAATATCAGCCAGCATCTTGATTGCCTGCTGCAGCGGGTTTTGCTTTTTGCTGGCCGCCGTTTTCACTTCGTCCTTGGTTGCCCTGCTCCCTCCAGTGATGCTGAGCATTTCGTCGTATACCTTGTCCACCAGCCCCGGGCCGATGATCACCTGGAATTGCCCTTGCGAGGAGAAATGGCCTTTGACCAGATCGTTCTTTTCCAGTGCGTCTGTATCCACTTGGCTCTCATCATTCAAGGCAAAGCGCAGCCGTGTTACACAGTGTGTAGCGGCTTCAATATTTTCTTTTCCTCCGACGGCCTTTACGATCTCTTCTACATTCTGTCTGTTAATAGCCATATCTGCTCTCCCTTATTCATAATTATATTAGCGGATGATCCACATATAAGAGCCATAGGGCGGAAGCTCAAGGGTCTGGCCCCACACAGGTGTCTGTACAGTATTGCCGATCAGCAGTTCCGCGGCTTGACTGTTGATACGGCTGGACCAGAATTCGTCTGCAAAAGTAAAGCCGGTCTGCGTACCGCTGAAGCTGGACACGACGATAAGCGTCTCCGTCTTACCCGCTCTGGCATAGGCAAAAATCTGCGGGTGTCCTTCATCCAATCTTTGAAATATTCCGTCTGTTATGACCGGTTCTTGCTTCCGCAGGCGAATTAACTGCTTGTAATGGGCAAAAATGGAGTCTGGATCATTTTGCTCGGATTGGACATTAATTTCTTTGTATCGTCTGTCCACTTTCAGCCAGGGGGTCCCGCAGGTGAATCCGGCATGCCCGGAAGCATCCCACTGCATCGGTGTCCGCGAATTATCCCGGGAGCGTTCCCGTATAATGTCCAGCGCCTGCTCCCCTGACAATCCCCGCTCTTGCAGAATCCGGTACATGTTCTTCGATTCAATGTCATTGAATTCCGAGATATCATGCCAGTCGGGATTGGGCATTCCCAGCTCTTCACCCTGGTAGACATAGGGTGTGCCCTGCATGCCGTGAAGCGTTGTAGCCAGCATTTTAGCGCTTTCCTTGCGGTACTTACCATCATCTGCGAAGCGGGACAAGGCACGGGGCTGGTCATGATTATTCCAAAAGAGGGCATTCCACCCGCCGGCCTGCTGCATTCCGGTTTGCCACCGGGTGAACAGCTCTTTCAGTTCGGCAAAATCATAGGGCTGCAGTTCCCACTTCTGACCGTTCTTATAATCAACCTTGAGGTGATGGAAATTGAAGGTCATGGAAAACTCCCGTTCTTCGGGTGTGGAATAGCGGATGCAGTGCTCCAGGGTGGTTGAGGACATCTCGCCCACGGTCACCAGATTGTAAGGACCAAAGACCTTAGCATAAAGTTCTTTGATATATTCATGGACCCGGGGGCCATCGGTATAGAATTGTCGCCCATCCCCCGGAACGGTCGCTGGATCATCGTCAGGAAAGCTCTGATCTTTGGAGATCAGATTGATGACGTCCATTCGGAAGCCATCCACCCCTTTTTCCGCCCAAAAAATCATCAGGTCAGCGACTTCCTGTCTAACCTGCTCATTTTCCCAGTTTAGGTCTGCCTGTGTCTTGTCAAACAGGGTGAGGAAATACTGGCCGGTAGTCTCATCGAATTGCCAAGCCGGTCCGCCGAACTTCGACTGCCAGTTATTGGGTACCCCTCCGTCCGGTGCAGGGTCCCGCCAGATGTAATAATTCCTGTAAGGGTTGTCCTTGGATTTCCTCGCCTCTTGAAACCACGGATGCTCTGTAGAAGAATGGTTGACAACGATATCGGTCATCAGATGCATGCCGCGTTTCTTCAGCTCCCGGATCAATTCTTCAAAATCCTCCATAGTTCCAAAGGCGGGGTCAATTTGCCGGTAATCAGCGACATCGTAACCGTTATCATTTTGTGGAGATACGTAAACCGGCTGCAGCCACACAATGTCAATCCCCAGCTCCTGCAAATAATCAAGCTTGCCGGTTAGCCCCTTGATGTCACCTGTCCCGCTGCCTGTACTGTCCTTGAAGCTCTTGGGATAAACCTGATATACCGTAGACTTGCGCCACCAGTCAGCTTGCGGTGTTGTTTCCATGTGTTAGTCCCTCCCCGTATGCGGCATCTATTTATCTATTCGTTTAACCTGTATATACAAGTATGGATTTTACACTTGTATATACAGGTTGTCAAACCGAAAAATTCCTTGTTCCACTCGTATTCTTGCAAATCTAAACTGGTCTTGGAAAAAGCTGTTACGTCACTTACTTAAACTATATTTGATGGTAACTAACACTGAAATAGATAAAGTGTGTCATGAGGCTCTTTGACGAACAGGCGGGCAGATCTCAGAAAGCCTTCATCGGGTATTGCTTTTTCCAAGAATAAAATTACATCTCTCTGGATAAACCCATGTTGTGATATGCATAATATGCGTAATCAAAAAAAGGAGGAATGAGCATGAAGATGACTGGTGAGCGCCTATGGATTGCAGCTTTGGGAGGGGTGTATGAAATTGGCAAAAATATGTATCTTCTGCAATACGCCGATGACATCATCGTTATAGATTGCGGATCCAAATTTCCGGACGAGAGTTTACTGGGGATTGACCTTATCATTCCTGATATTTCCTACCTGCTCAGCAATACTGACAAAGTCAAAGCCCTTGTGGTGACGCATGGACATGAAGATCACATTGGGGGAATTCCCTATTTTCTCAAACAGCTGAACATTCCGGTATATGCCTCCCGCCTGACCCTCGGGTTAATTGAGACCAAACTGAAGGAACACGGCCTTTTGCGCCAGACCCAGCTGCACTGCATTGATCCAGATTCCACGCTGAATTTCGGCTCTATTGCGATTACCTTTTTCCGGACAAACCACAGCATTCCGGATTGCCTGGGCATTGTATTCGATACCCCTGAGGGGACTGTGGTTCATACCGGCGATTTCAAGTTCGATATGACCCCAGTCAACAAGCAGTATCCCGATATACATAAAATGGCGGCGATCGGTGAAAAAGGAGTCAAGTTTCTGTTGTCCGAGAGCACGAATGCCGAGCGGCCGGGCTTCACCCCTTCTGAAAGGCTTGTAGGCTCCCATCTGGAGGAAGCCTTTCATAAGGCGGAGAACAGGATTTTTATCTCCACCTTTGCGTCGAATGTACACCGCCTGCAGCAGATCGTGGACGCTGCCGGGCATACCGGCCGCAAGCTCGCCCTGCTGGGCAGGAGCATGGTCAATGTCGTCGGGGTTGCCCAGGAACTGGGCTATCTGAACATCCCCGAAGGCATGCTGGTAGAACCTGCGGAAGCGGGCAAAATGGAGCGCGGCAGGATCGCTGTGTTATGCACCGGCAGCCAGGGCGAACCCATGGCGGCTTTATCCCGGCTGGCCAATTCCAGCCATAGACAGCTTGAGATCAGTGAAGGCGATACGGTCCTGCTCGCAGCGAATCCAATCCCAGGCAATGAGCGGAACGTTTCCAGAATTGTCGACAATCTGTATATGCTGGGGGCACGTGTAATCTATGGTTCCCGCAGTGAGCTTCATGTATCGGGGCATGGCAGCCAGGAAGAGCTGAAGCTGATGCTTACCTTGATGAAGCCTGAATATTTCATCCCGATTCACGGGGAATACCGGATGCTTCATCACCACTCCATGCTGGCCGAAGCCGTGGGGGTCAAGAATGAGAACATCTTTATCTTGAAAAACGGCGATATCGTGGAATCGAATGCCGGGGATGTTCGCCAAAGCGGACGGATTACGGCCGGACAAATCTACGTCGATGGACTCGGCATTGGCGATATCGGCAATGTAGTACTGCGTGACCGGAGGCAGCTGTCTGCAGACGGAATTCTCATTACGGTGATTACATTAAGCCAAAATGACGGACGAATCCTGAACGACCCCGATACCATCTCCCGCGGATTTGTATATGTGCGCAACTCCGACACACTGATGGAAGAGATCAACCAGCTGATTACCTCTACCCTGCAGAAGATGAGTGCGGCTGACCTGGGCCAATGGAATATCATCAAGGAGACGATCAAGGAAACACTGGGTAAGTTTTTATACGAACGCACGAAGCGCAGACCGATGATTCTTCCTATCATCATTGAGGTCTAGAGCGAATGAAAAATCCGCAGAACAAGGACGATGGTGTCCTGTCTGCAGATTTTTGGGATGGATTTGGCGTTATTGAATAATGGAATTGATGAATTTAGCCATCTCACCGCTGGTCTGGTTCAGCCGTTCGATGACATCACTGAACTCGGTGACCAGTTCGGCCTGCTCGGAGGAAGACGCGGCAATGGCCTCGATTTCTTTTTCCATCTGCCGGATAGAGCGCTGAACCGTGTTCAACGAATCTTCGATTGATTTAGTCGCTTCCCTGGTGTGCACGGACAGCTTGCGCACTTCCGTGGCCACTACGCCGAAGCCTGCGCCTTCCTGCCCAACGCGTGCTGCTTCAATAGCTGCATTCAAGCCGAGCAGATTCGTCTGTTCGGAGATTTCCCGGATGAACCCGGTCACTTTGCTTACTCGAGTGGACTCTTCTACCGTTTTGCGTGAATTATCAAGAATCTGGGCTGTGGTAGCCGACAGCTCTTCGGACTGGGCAGCGACATTCTGGACCATATCAACCAGCTGGCCGCTGATCTGTTCAATGCTGCTCGTCAACTGTTCCATTTTATCCTCGTTTTCCAGGGTGTAGGCAATCGCAAATGCGCCGATAATTTCTCCGGCAGCATCATAAACCGGCACTGCCGAGGAGATGACTGTCGCTCCATATAGCTCGGGCGCCAGCCGGTTGGTCGTGGCGCGTCCGGCGAGCGCATTGCTCAAGGAAGGGTCATCCGGAGGAATAGGGCTTCCTTTGGTCAGTCCGAAATCCAGCACCTTGCTGGGCGCATAGTAATGGAATATTTCCTTGTCTGTAACTCCAATCATAATATCCTGGGAATGAATTTGTTTGAAGAATGGTGCAGCTAACACTAATGCATCTAAATTGTCCATGATGTCGCTCTCCTAATTCATGCATGTTTTTGATTATTATCGTCACAATCCAGCCATAAATTAAGAGAGAGAAGTTTATTGCGGATAGTTTCTCAGCTTTTTCCGTTTCATCCATGCCCGGCAGGAAGCCTCCTGCACCATTTCCAGCGCATCTGCATCAGAACGCATATAGCTTAGGGTGATCCATTAATTAAGCTGAAAGTCATAATGATGTTGCTGATTCTCCATATTTGCAGCCTGGCTCATACGAATACGTTAACATCCCGATCGTATGCTATAAAGTCTGACCTCATTGAAATCACTAAGAGGAGGAAAATGAATGTCGTTTGGTTTCAGGAAACTGGGAGTATTGTTCGTTGCTTTTGTATTGCTGGCAGGTGCTTATTCGTATCCGGGTAATGAAGTGAAGGCTGAAGGTGCAGCAGGCTATTATCACACCTCAGGTAACAGAATCGTGGATGCCGCAGGCAACCCTGCCGTATTCAACGGGCTCAACTGGTTCGGCTTCGAAACCGCGAATTACTCTCCGCACGGGTTGTGGACTCGTTCCATGGATAATGTACTTGATCAAATCAAAGCGGAGGGCTATAACCTGATCCGGCTGCCGTACTGCAACCAAATGTTCGATTCAGGCTCTGCGGCCAATAGTATCGACTATGCCAAAAACCCCGATCTTGCCGGTCTGAAGCCGGTTCAGATCATGGATAAGCTGATTGAAAAAGCCGGAAAGCGCGGCATTCGGATCTTCCTCGACCGGCACCGGCCGGATTCCGGCGGCCAATCGGCACTCTGGTACACTGCGGCCTATCCCGAAACCCGCTGGATCAGTGACTGGGTGATGCTTGCCCAGCGATATGCGGATAACCCTACAGTCATTGGAGCCGATCTGCATAATGAACCGCACGGTACGGCAAGCTGGGGAACAGGTAATCCCGCCACAGACTGGCGGCTGGCCAGCGAACGGGCCGGAAATGCGATTCTCGCCGTGAATCCGAACTGGCTGATCATAGTTGAAGGCATTGAAACGAACGTCCAAGGCAACTCCAGCAGCTATTGGTGGGGCGGTAATCTGACAGGCGTGCGCAATAATCCGGTTACGCTTACAGTACCGGATAGGGTGGTCTATTCCCCGCATGATTACGGTCCTGGCGTCGCTTCACAGCCTTGGTTCAGTGCCGCCGATTTCCCGGACAATCTGCCGAAGCTGTGGGATGATACCTGGGGATACATCAGCAAGGAACAGATTGCCCCCATCCTTGCAGGGGAATTCGGCGGACGCAGCGTGGATACCCTCTCGGTGGAAGGAAAATGGCAGCATGCGCTCGTAAGCTACATCGGCCAGAATAATCTTTACTGGACGTACTGGAGTCTTAATCCGAATAGCGGGGATACCGGAGGGCTATTACTGGACGACTGGACATCTTGGAATGAACCAAAGCAGGCTATGCTGGACCTTATTATGAAGCCGGTCACCTTTCCGCCTGCCGGCGGTCCCGGGGAAGGACCAGATCCGGGAGACCCTCAAGTAACGCCACTCTACCTTGCAGGTGAAACGGGGACCGCCGTCAACTCGATCAGGGCCAGCCTGCAGCTCAGGAACGAGACCGGCAGCCCTATTCCGCTAAATGAACTCACGATACGTTATTGGTACACAAGGGATGGAAGTGCGGAGCAGACCCTGGAGTTTGATTATGCTGCGTTAGGAAAAGAAAAACTGCTGACAGCGATATTCCCCCTGACAACGCCGTTGGCAGGTGCAGATACCTATGCGGAGATCGGTTTTACGGCAGGTGCAGGCCCGCTCGCAGCTTCCGGTTCAACCGGAGACATCCAGTTCCGCATTCACAACAAGGATTGGTCGAATTACAATCAGGCCGATGACTACTCCTTTCAGCCGGCCAGCACCAGCTATGCTGCGAATGATCATATCACCGTTTATTATAAAGGGAAGCTGATTTACGGGATTGAACCTTAATTCCCAACCACTCCAAAATCAACGGGGTCAGGCTGAAGACGGATCGTAGTATCTTCACGATCTTTCCGCAGCCCATTAAGGACCAACATATCCACATTTTTTTACACTGGATCGTTTCCTATACAAGAACATAATGGCTGCGCCGTCCTCCACTGAACAGCGTAGCCGTTTAAAGTTAGGGAAGCTTAGGACTTGCCTATCTGTCCGAAGGCCGGGTAGGACTGTTTATAACCGTTCCTTTTCCTCTTTTAATTTGAAAATCTCATCAACGGCTTTTGGATACCCCCCTGCCTCTTTAAAGGACTTGCTAATCTGCTGGATATGTTCACGGTAGCCGGGATCGGCAAGAACCTTTTCCACGGAAGCTCTTAGCAGCTCAGGGGTAACCGTCATGAAATCCAGAGCAATAGCCGCCCCTAATTCTTGAGCTCTTCTGGCCATATAAGGCTGGTCCGCGGTAATCGGAATCGCTACAAAAGGCACATTGCTGTACATCAAGTCACTGGTGCTGTTCATTCCTGCATGAGTAACAGCTACATCCGTATATTTTAATACCTCCAGTTGCGGAACATAGTTGCGGACAATAAAGTTATCAGGAATGGAGAACTGGGAAATGTCCACATCGTAAGCAGTCATGACCACAACGGCATCGAAACCGGCAAAGCTTTTGAAGAAAAGGTCATATAATTCCATTATGGTGCTCACACGGGTTCCCATGGAAATATAGATGACTGTTTTTCCTTCCAATTGCTCAAACGGAAAATCCACCTTCTCTTGTCTGTCAAAAATAGGCGGGCCTATGAACTTGAAGCTGTCATCGTAGTATTCGGGATGGGCGATAAAAGTTTTGGAGGTATAAATGATACTAATATCGCCCTTGCAATAGAAGCAGTCCAGTATGTCCGGCGGCATCTCCACATCAAAGGTTTCCTTCAGCTCCTGTACGATTGCCTGATAACTGTCCAGACTAGAGGCTTTTGAAGATTCTTCGCCTGTAGGCATGAATTCTGCCGGTGTCGCTAAGATAGCCATCGAGGCAACCGCAGGAATGTTTAGAATTTGGGCAATTGCATTTCCAAATGGAAAAGCGGCTGTATAGACCACATAATCAAACTGCAAGCCTCTGATCTGGTCCAATACATCCTCAATAATCCGCTTGCCGGGCCGGAGCGTATCCGTCAGCATTTCCAGAAAATCCTCAGCACTTGCTTCCAGCACATCTTCATTATTCTCTGCAAAGTCGTCTTGAAAGAGCAGCAGATTTTCTTTATACGTTTTGAATACCGCTCCTGTTTGTTCGATTTTAGCTCTAAATTTTTCGAACCCGAAATAGGTGACCGTTTCTCCCCGCTGAATTAATTCATGCACAAGTCCAACAGTCGGATTGACATGACCATGAGCCGAAACACTCAAAAACAGTACGTTTGACATCATCATTACACTCCTTATTGAGTTTATAGTGGTTGAGGCTGAATCTAATGTACACCTCATTTTTAAACTCAAATTAAACCAGCCTTGTCAAAGGTGATGCACGGGTAATCATAGACTTAATGTATCTACATTATATTTCATGTTTGTCAATCACAAAACAACAAATGGATCTCTCAACCGGATATGACCGGATTGACCGGATTGACCATAGCCGTTGAGCTGTCCAACCGGTACGCTTAAGGTCTAAGAGTTCTTTAAGGGAGGATGAAAAAGATGTATACACATCACAGACAGACTCTGGAGAAGCTGGCGGGGAAGCTTGAAAAGGACCCTTCCTGTCTGGCTGTAATCACCAGTGGTTCGGTAGCTCAGGGAACAGCTAAGGAAACCTCCGATGTGGATGTTCACCTGCTGTTAACCGATGAAGCCTATGAAGCCTATAACCGGAACAATACTCTGTCCTATGTGGACCGTGAAGTCAGCACGTATGAAGGCGGATACGCCGATATAAAAGTCATCAACCTCCGGTTTCTGGAGCTTGCGGCCGAGCGGGGCAATGAGCCGACGAGGTATGCTTTCACCGGTTCGGAGGTTTTGTTCTCCAGAATCCCGGGGCTGGGTGAGCTGGTAGCCCGGATTCCCGTCTATCCTGAGGAGAACCGGGAGCGCAATCTGCGGGATTTTTGTGCCCAGATCTTCCTCTACGCTTTCTATTTTGCCAAAGAGGCGGCCAAAACGAATGACGCCTATCTGCTTGCCCACACCGCCAGCAATCTGGTGTTCTACAGCGGGAGGATGATCCTGGCGTATAACCGGATGCTTTTTCCAAGCCACAAGGCACTGCTGGATGCCGTAGATGCTGCGGAACATAAGCCGAAGGACTTCCGGAGGCTGGCTGCAGAACTGCTGCAGGCGCCCGGTGCAGATAAGAGCATGCGCTTTGCTGCGAAGATGCTGGCTTTTTACAATCACGGTCTTTCCTTCGAGCAGGCGCTGGGAATTTATGTGCTGAACAATGAGCGAGCCTGGGCAGAGCAGCCTCCTTCATTGCAGGACCGATAATACAAAACAGCGGCTCTCGAGGTAGTGGGAATCGCTGTTTGTCAGTTCGAGTCTTTTCTTCTTCACACCATGCAATGGTTTTAATCTTTTATCATGATATTAATATTTCAATACTACTTGACATGTGAATATATTATCGTTATAGTGTGAATCAATTCACACTTCAAAATAAGGAGTATTCTATGCCAAAAAATACTTTCTTTCGTTTAGATGAAGCAAAGCGTGAGGAAATATCTGATAGCGCTATGCATCTTTTTGTTGATAATCTTTACGAGGATATCACTATGAAGATGGTTTTGGATAGTTTGTCCATGCACCCCGGAACATTTTATCGGTATTTTGAAGACAAAGATGACCTTTATTGTCTCTTAATACGTAATGTGGTCCAGAAAAGAGCTGCGTATTTTAATAACAGTAATGAAGATCCCCTTTTCCAGTTTTTCCTTTCTGGCTTATTTGGTAACGTTAATGGCATTGTGACCGAGCCGCTGAATGAGTTGGAAATTAAACTCACTAAAACATTTTTATACATTCCTGAGAACATTTTGCTTAAAATATATCTGAATGTCCTAAAGGGCGAGTCATTCCCCTTAATCAAGGACATTTTACGCCGGATGAGGGTTGATGGATATCTCCGGCCTGATATTGACGACGACCTGATTTCTTTTATGTTTGAGTCCATGCAGTTTAATTTAGTCATGTTTTTTAGGGAATTCGATATTAAGGACTCTAAACTTCAACATAAGATTGGCAAGTACTTTGCTGACTTTATGAGTCATGGGCTGCTTGAAGATCATAAATATTCTGAAATTGTTAGCGATCTCAAGAAAGCCAAGGAGTAGATATGTATGTATTTCACATTCGCCACTTTTATTAATTAAGGAGGAACAAGAAAATGAAAACTTATGACGTATTTCCGGAACCAATTGGCCGCTATACTGTCGGTCGAACCCAGATGGATTTTGAGTACACGGCATCAGATCACTCAAAAAGAGAACTGACGGCGTTTGTGTACTATCCGTCCGACAGTAGCGAAGGTAAGACTACATCAACGTACATGTTTCCTGAAGTCTATGAGATGTTTAATGAGCAGCCAGTTAACACTCAATATCTTAAAGGGAAGGATGTTTTCTCTATAGATATCAAGACCCGGTGTTACGATGACCTTGCTCTCTCCGGGAAGGAAAAGCGCTATCCGGTGTTATTCTATGTTTGCGGCGGGGGCGGTTCTCCAGAATGGGGTACAGTGATCTGTACAGACTTGGCAAGCACGGGATATGTTGTGGTAAGCATCGGCCATCAGAATAGCACGATGTATAAGCGTAAAGATGGGCGCCTGTTTAATGCATCAAAGGATTTTTCGGATGTCATTATGGCGTTTTCTGAAGATCCGGAGAGGCTGGCGTTGGCTGGTAAGATGGAGATGCGGCCTGACGATGAAACTGCCATTGAGATGTGCCGTAACATGCTTACACTGCCGATACTTGCCAAGTTCACAGAGTATAGTGAATTACAGGCAGAAGATGTAAGATATGTAGCCGATTATCTTTACAAACTGGACTCTGGAGAGCTGAATTCCATCTTTAAGGGCAGATTGTTGCTTGACATCGGCATGGGCATATTCGGACATTCTTTTGGAGGGTCTACGACGGCGATTGTTTGCCGGGACGACGACCGGTTCGCCTGCGGGATTGGCTTGGATAGCGGTGCGTTCGGCCTTCAGGGCAGCGACCTTAAGAAACCCTTCTTGCTGCTGTTTTGTGAACCTAACTATAACATGAATGCGATAATTGGCGCTAACAATAGCATGGAAACCTATTATTTCTCTGTTGATCGTGTTGCGCATTTAGATTACTGCGACATCGTGTTTACCAGTGTTAATGAGGAACTCAGAGGCGAACGGGATGCTATGGAGATGCGAAATCTTGTTACAGACTATACGAAGAACTTTTTTGATCATTACATACTGCAGAAGGCTGCAAGTGTGGAAAGTCTGGCATACGATGGCGTGGACTTGATCAAGAAGACCAGCAACAAGTGACATAACCGAGAGGTTGCTGATGGCATTGTTTTCTATTTGAGATGATAAGCGGTGTTATCACCATTGAAAAACAAACCTATCAACAGACTTAACCAAGAAAAAGAAGCTAAAATTATACAATTTTGGAAATGAAACATCTCATGCCAACGTCACATAAGATCACACAGAGTTAATTCAATAAAGGGGGCTTTAGTACAAAAAGAGCTTGTATCTAAGGGATACAAGCTCTTGTCTATTTGTGTATTCTTACGCAAAATAAGTTTTAAAAATGGTGCAATATAAATTACAAATTGACACGCTGTTTTTAACTTTTAAGCCAATTACGATTTGCTTCACGATAAACCCGGTGCTGCCGGGCCTCAGCCATTATTAGGGATTGAATGTGTACCCGTTCCCATACAGCTTCCAGCTTTTCCGTCCTTTGCCCGCTCATGATTTCCGCAAAAGCCTCCAGCTGGCTGACATAATAGTTCATCGGCTCGAATTCGCAAAGGGTGCTGCGGTTATCCGGAAGGTCATGCCGTATTTTGATTTTGTAGAACCCTTTGACCGGGCGGAAAAAATCCGGGATCGTCAGCACGGTGTGATCAAAATACAGGGTATGCGAAGCCCGGAATGGCTGCTCAAAGGAAGTGAGACATTCGGCTTCCAGTCCATCCGCATATTTTAACGCTGCCTGAAAGGTCCAGTCGCAGCCTTCCGGCCCGTCAAACGCCGACTGCGCCGCAATCTCCCTGGGCTGAAGACCCACAAGGGCCTGCAGGAACTGCAGCCAGTAGCAGCCCAGATCGGCAAAAGCGCCTCCGCCCTTAGCTTTGACACTGCGGTAATTTCCGGCATGCCTGTCCTTGGCAGGTACGGTAATACGTGTCCTGATTCTGTGCAGCTGGCCAAATTGTCCGGAATCGACAATAGATTTCAGTGCCTGCTGCCAGGGATGAAACGCGATCATCAGACCTTCGGCGAGCTTCGGGGAGCCGGGTTTTTCCTTGGCCATCCTTAGCCGTTCAGCTTCTTCGGCATTCAAGGCAATCGGCTTCTCTGCCAATACATGCTTACCTGCATTCAAGGCCCGGACTGCCCACTCTGTATGAAGCTCATTGCTGAGTGCAATATATACGCCATCCAGACCGCTTAGCTGCAACAACTCCTCCAGACTGCCCGCCACATAAGGAATCTGGTAAGTTTCCGCCAGCTTTGCCGCTTTTTCAAAGGTCCGGTTTGCGATTGCGGCTATACTAACCGTCTCGACATGCCGCGCAGGCTCCAGCAAAGCTGGAACAGCAATATTCGAGGCACCCAAGATACCGAGCCTATAACCGGTTTGTCCACGGCCGTTCTTCATACATGGGACAGCGCAGCAGAGGTATTCAAGTACAGCACATTGCATTTGGAGCAGGCCGGCGACAAGCCTTCATCCAGAATCCGCCGCAGCCGGTCGTAGCGGTCCGAGTTCCATATTTCCGTCAGTGACTGCTCATTCACATTGCCAATCGCCAGCTCGCCAAAAAATTTACATGCACTCACCATGCCGTTCGGGGCAATATCAACCCTCGTACTGAGCGCCAGACATTTCGACGTGCTGCGGGATGCCATCGGCCTGCCGGCCACAAAATCTTCTATTTCATCAAAGTCGAGCCCCGGCTGGTAACGGATTCTTGTATTATGCCAAGTGTTGCTGTTGATCCGTTTCAGGTCTTCGGTTAGCTTGGGGACATTGCCTGGCTTAATATGGTATTTGAAGGCATGCCAGCTGCTCCGGTGATCCGGCGGAAGCTCCGCCAGCCACTGGAAGTGTTCATCGTAGAAGCGGTCCATTTCCAGACTGGTTTCCGCAGAAATATACCAGGGGAAGCAGAGCAGTACCAGATCGACGCCCTTTTGCTCAAAAAATTCCACCAGTTCATACAACCTGCCGATCATATTGTCATTAATCACATTATGCACGGAGATGCGGCCGCGGAAGCGGCCCTGCTCGCGCAGTTCAAGCAGCCGTTCCACGTTCTCGATCACTTTGTGAAAGGATCCTTTGCCGCGGAGAAAATCATGCTCATCCTCGAACCCCTCTATCGGTATCAGCAGCTCCAGATTGTCCGAGATTGCACACAGCTCCTCTTCATACTTATGAATCAGATATGCATTGGTACAGATCGTTGTATCCGGGGATGCTCTTTCAGAAGCTCCAGAATTGGTTTCGTATCCCGGTGAAACAGCGGCTCGCCGCCCCATAAATACAGACGGGACTTTGCTTCATCTGTTTCCTGCAAAAGCTTGCGGATCATCTCCAAATCCATATCCAGGTTCTGCTCGGCTGTGTCCATATCATGATGGTAGCCGGATTCATTCCATTGGTAGCAATGCTTGCAGCGGAGATTACAGCGGTTGGTCAGCTTAAGTGACATAATTTCTGGCATAACGGTTTTGAAGCCGGGATCATGCTTGCGTTCTCTGTGCGGAATGACGACATTCCTGATCGTGCGTTTCAAAGCCTCAAAGGACTTGGCATCCAGATTAACTCTGCTGGTAGGCTGCATTAGCTTCTCCCTTCCGCTGCGGATAGTTGTTCCGCATAACTTGCTGCATAATCGGGGTACCGGCCTATGGCCGACTGGAGGTTGTCCGACAGCTTACGCAATTCTTCACGGTCAAAACCAATCTCGGCCCACTCCCCGTAACGGATACCGTAACCAAGCTCCACCCACAGATCACTGTTAATCTTCTCATGCGGGCCAAAAGGGTCCAGCAGCACCAGCGGAGTGCCTGAAGCCAATGAATCAATCAAAGCCCCGCCTCCCGGCTTGCTGATTACAGCAGATGCCTGCCGGATGACACCGTACATCCCCTCCTGATAGTGACGGCAGGGCGGAAAGTGGTTATCCCGGTTGCCGGTTACCTCTGCAAAAGGCGGAAAGGTATACTGTCCGCTGCTGTCGCGGAGCCAGGTCCGCCACTCCGGGTCATTCATAAAATAACGTCTTCCGCGGATGGCCTCTCCAATCTCCTCAGAACTGTAAGCGGCAATATCCAGCTCATACCCTGCTGATTCCAGGGCAGCAAACTTCTCGCGGAATGTTCCGATTCCCCAGCCGCCGCCATGCACAACCAATCTCCCGTTTCTTGCCGAAGCGGGCAGCGCTTGCTGGGCCCCGGCATCAATGCTGCAGAGGATCTGCCGCTTCCCGGGATCATACATGCTTACTTCGTGGTAGCCTTCCGCGTAACCGGGGTTCAGCCTGCGGAGATTCTTCCAAGATGGCGAAAGATCAGCATCAATATAGAGCAAATCGGCATATACAGGAAAACCTGCAGTTTCACGGTATCTGTCCATAACATGAACCCAGTGCCCGGATAATGTTATGAAGTGCTGCCTTTCTTCCTGCCGCCATTGCCGGAATATCCGTTCAACGGCAGCAGAATCAAGGCTGTTTCGGATATCCGCGGGTATTTTCTGCGAGGTCAGTGCGACGGCAAAATTTTTCTGGTACGCTTTGCGGCTGTCATCCGTCAGCTTTTTTTTGCTGTCAGACATTAAGGTTTCAAAAACCTCAATCTCCGCCTCGATGCCAAGCGCCTTGAGCTTCCGCTCAATCAGCAGGCCGGGGACATAAAAGCCCAGACCAAAACCAGAACATAGAACTGTCACGGTATTGTTCATTGGAGGGTTCCTTTCATTAACGCAGTATAGTATAGCCAGTGCGCAGAAGCGATTCGTCCAGTTTGCGGGTGAGTCCGTCTTTGCGGTCTTCATTCCGGTAGGCCAACGCGGCATACAGCTTACCCTTGGCGGAACCGGTGGAACCTGCGGAACGGGACGGGTCCGGAGGCTGGAGTGTACCTGATGACAGAGGAATCACCCCTTCTCCCTCTTCCGGCGAAAATAATATGCCGGCCTGCTCCAGCCGCTGCAGCAGCTCTTCATAACGGACCTCACCCATAGTTGCTAACGGTACCTGTATTAGACAGGTGTGCATCCCCTCCTGCTTGAGATGGCGGTCCACATTATGCTTAATCAGACTCATCGACTTGCGGGCATTGATCTCCACCAGAGGTGCGAGGCTTCCGTCGCGCAGCAGCATGGAGTCCACGCATACATCGCCATAATAACCGTCTGCATACAGCTCCCGTCCAATATTGTGCATGATTTCCCAATATCCTTCCCGTTCCAGCCTTACGAGCAGAGGCGGCCCGGGCGAATGTGATTCTCCGAAGGCAAAGCCGTGGTTGACCAGCTGCTGAACGGACAAGATCGAGATTTGGCCTTCAGAATCGATGTGAAATTGACTGGAGAAGTCTGTCTCCCGGTTCAACAGGGGTTCAAGCACAAAGCGGATTCTTTTATCCTTGTTCCGGCTGGATTCCAGGTACCCGGCAATTCTGCTCAGCATGCGGTCAGAGTCCACGAGCTGATTTCCTTTGCCGGATACACCGTACTCATCCTTGATCAGAAAAGGCCCCTTCTCCAGCAGCTCCTGTCCTGATTGCAGCAGCTCCTCTACGCTGTGGACAATCTGGGCGATATTCGGCAACGACAGCCTGTCCCGCATGGCAGCAGAGTAGGTTTTGGTGTTCACTTTGCTCACGGTCTGTTCATCCGGGAGTCCGGGCAGAAGCTTATAGCGTCTAACCGCCTCCTGCGTTCCGGGAAGCACGGCAAAAGGTTCAAGCACTGAACCTTCCGGTATTAACCTTTCCGTTTCCTGCCCGGGGTCCAGCCTGCCCAGCAATTCAAATACATTCAGTGCGTTCTGTGTTGTGCCGGATTCCCGGACTCCCAATGTTAATGGATTCATATTCGTCTTGAATGAATAATTGAGAGATTGCAGATAGTCATATTGTGCCGGGTCCATGCCATGACGGGTTAATAGAATATCCCCGCTCCTGCAAAAGACAAACAGCATTTCATCCATCGCCTGAACGATAGCCAGAGCCCTCGCATCAGGAATGGATGGCAAAGTGGCTAAATCTTCCTCCCGCCAGTACCGTTCCGACTCCAAGCTGCCGCAGTGCACAGCGTTCTTCATCGTACGGCAAGCCCGGCAACATAAGCGGAGAAACGGTCTACCGATTTCAAATGTTCAAGATCAAAGGTATCGAAATCTACTTCGATATCGAATTCGTCTTCGATTCTCAGAATAAAGTTGATGATTTGCAGCGAATCAAGTGCGGCATCCAGAGTCAGATCGGAAGCCCCGTTCAGCGTCTGAAGCAGGCCCGGATCCTCCTTGATTTCAGCGATAATCTCAATGACTTTCTGCTGCATGTCTATACCCCTTTCAGTGAGCATATTAGGAATGAATGAAATGAATATACCAAAAACCCGGATGTTAATATATGGTTGAATACGCCAAAATATTCAGCTATACTAGGATGGATTCCAGGTGTATATCTTAAGGAAATTGGAAACGGAGGTTTGTCTATGGAAGTTTTTCCGGTATTTACGGGGGAATATCTATTTGACTCCTGTTCACCGGTTCAAATGCTCCTGACTCACGAAACGGTCACTTCTGTACGTCATCAGCACGATTTTTTGGAGCTCGCTTATGTGGTTCAGGGGGAAGGAATCCATCTGGCAGCTGAGGATAAAATGCAGGTTGTGCAGGGGGATTTGCTGGTTATACCGCCCGGGGTTTCCCATGTCTTTCAGCCGCAGGATCTGACCGGTTCCGAGCCGCTTATCATCCTCAATTGTATGCTCAGGCCGGAGCTTTGCAGGATTCCCGGCGAACTGTCAGGACAGTTCTCTGAAGAGGACATGGTTCCATTGCTGAAGCTTCTGGAGTTGAAGCAATGGTTCGGATACAGGGAGAACAACGTGGAGCTGTCCATTTTACTCCGCCGTATGCAGGGGATACATAACAATGGTTCCGCTGAGGATCAACAGCAGCTATACCCGCTGCTGTTCGAGCTGGCGAAGCTCATTCTGCCCGCTGCATCCGTTCCCTTCACTCAGCAGCCGCAGATTAACGAAGATCCGCTGCATGATGTCATTCTGTATATGATCAGCAATTTCAGCGAAAAAATCACACTGAAGGAGATCAGCCGGCAGATTGCGATGAGCTCCCGCCAGTTTCAGCGATTATTCAAAATAAAAACCGGCAGATCCTACATCCAGATGCTCCAGGAAATCCGCATGAAATACAGCTGCATGCTGCTGATGTTCACGAAGCTTGGGATACAGGCTATTGCGCTGGAGGTCGGAATTTACGATATGAAATATTTCTACCGGCTGTTCCGCGAGTACAGCGGTATGACTCCTGCCTGTTATCGAAACCGGTTTCTTAGTCATTTTTTGTCGGCGAAGGAGATGATGAGCAGTGCTGAACATTGTTCCCGTTAAGAGCACCCCCTACCCCACGCTCCGCAGCTGTATCGATGACTGCATTCATTCTGTGGCTGAATGGCTGGGAAAGGACAGCAAGTGCATGTACGGGAACGCCTGGCAGGTGTCCTTTGAAGAACAGCAGTTCCCGGATCAGCCGTTGATTGAGCGGTTAGCCCTGCCGCGGATCAGTACAGAAGCTCTGTCAGCGTACCATGGCCTTGTGTTCAGTTATATTGAACGGAAGGAGCCGGAAATGGATAAGACCTTCATGCTCGACATGCTGGAGAGCCGGTTGTCTTCGGGAATGCCGGTCCTGGTCGGATTTGATTCTTATGACTGCCCCTGGTGTGTGGCCTTCCGCAAGCTGCATACCAGCCATGCCTGTCTCGCCGTTGGGCTGGACCGTTCAAGCCACCTCATTTATTTAACGGATGCCTACTATGGCAAACCGCTTGAACCTGTGGATTTCGATGTCTTCCAGCAAGCCTGCCATTTCTATGCATTATTTGAGCTTTGCGATTCTTCGCGTTCATACACAGATTGGCAGACTACGCTTCAAGGAATGCTGAGCAGCCCTTTCAATCAGGTTCAGCCGGGCCAGGTTGCCGCTCACCTCAGAGCCTATGCCGACGCCTATCTGAATACGGGGATCACCGCCGATTGTCCTGCTGAATACAGCTCCAGCTTCATGCTGGCTGCCAACACCCTGCCCATCCACCGGATCCGGTTCAGCCTGTTCCTGCGTCTGCTTAACCGTGAGGCCGACCTGAGCGCACTCTCCCAAGCTGCTGAGGGCTATCAGCTTTCAGGAGAGCAGTGGAATCTTATTAATCAATTCATGATCAAAGTGATGTGTTCAGGCAATAAGCTATCTCAGCGGCGGAAGATTCACAAAAAAATGCATGAAATGATCCGCCTCGAAGAACAGCTCCTGGAGGAATTGGCACACTTAACGATGCAGAGCGGATTGGTCCAGTAAGCTTTCTGAGCTGCATTATTCCGTGAATGAGCCATAATCTGTAATTGTTAGCTTGATATCAAAGGTGACTGGAGTGCGGCTGAAGGTTTCATCCCAATGATCCTTCAGCTTCTTCCATTCCTGCGGCTCTTCCACGTTTAGCCGTTCCCCGAATCCGGCTACCTCTACTTTGTATTCCGACTGCATTTTATGCATGAGCGATTGAATCATCTCGGTGAGCCTCTCTTTGAATACCCCCTGCATTTTTTCAAGATATTCTTTTTTAGAAGGGAGCCCCGGGTTGTTCCACTTTTCAATTAACCGCCCTTCGGATTCAATACTCACGTGAAACTCCGGCTCGTGATCCTTGTTCACTTCAGCCGATATTTTGCTCTTCGCCGACTTAATCTCATAGGTCACGGTTTGATGATCCGGGTTGTAGGTCTTGAGCGTTCCGCCTTTTACTTCCCCCTTTATCCATGCGATGCTCTCAATATCCTGCTGATCCAGATTTCCAATCCACCTGCCGGTGTCCCCCTTAATCACCCCTCCGCCTGAGAACTCCAATTCCTGGTTCGCTTCAACGATATTCTGCAATACAAAGCTTTTTTTGGCATACATCAGCGCATCAAGTTCAGATGTGACGATGCCCTTCATAATTCTGTTGTTTCTAAAACGGTTCCGCGTCATGCCTCTAAGGTGAAAAGCCGGTATCTCATCGCCATATTTCGTTTTGAGTGTATCCGCAGCCCGCCCTTCACTCATTAAAATTAAGCTGCTGGGGCGAATGTCATTATCCCGCAGCACAAAATCCATTAAATCCTGTATTCGCTGCTCCTGCAGCAGCTGCCTGGAAATCACAATAACCTTCAGATGATGTCCAATCACCGGGTGATCGAGACGAATGGCGAACTGGCGCAAAATTTCCAGCACTGAATCGCCTGTTTCCGAAATATTGACATAGTTAGGCGCTTTGGCGCCGGTATCCGATGTTTTGTTGGATTTCCCATAGGACTGTTTCGGGACAACCTCAATCGTTACTGTAATTTTATTGTCTTTTAAATAGCTTCCTCCCTCTTTCTCGAAGGTCTGCTCCGTCTGGCTTGGCTGCCCGGTATCTATAGTTAGCGCAGTGTACATGCTCAGATCTTCAATCTCATTGCTGCTCCAGCAGCCGGTCTCTGCCAGCAGCAGTGCAGCGGCCAAGAAGGTAAGACATAATCTGCGTTTATACATTCTGCTTCAGCCCCTTTCTCCGAACGATCAGAATCAGGGACAGCAGAACCGGCAGCAGGATAAATAAGCCTATACCTATGAATCCGATCGCGTCGCCAAGAGCAAATACATCGTTGATGCGTACAGGAACCATAGTTGCCAGGAAAATGAGCGGCATCAGTCCGAAAATAATCGGAGCCATCTTTAGTTTAAACAACTGGGAGATTCCCAGTGATGCGTTGAAGAAGAAGCTGCAGAAGTTGCAAAACATCTGCATCATCCAAATGACGAGCAGCGGGAATTCCAGACGTTCAAAAAAGAAGCCTGAAATTTCAAAGCTGCGGATCAGGTCAATCGTAGGCCATGTGCTTGTAATCACTGAATCTATCGACAGTCCGCCAATGGACATGACCACAGTAATCAAGTACAGCACCATCGGAATCCCAATTCCGGCTAGCATGGCTTTGACAGCTTGCTGAGGGTGCTGCATAAATGCTGTTAATGTCATGACAACCTCACAACCGGTGTACACCAGGATTGTTGATTTTAGTCCCCTGATGACCGGCATTATTCCATCACCCAGAAACGGCCGCAAATGATTGATATCAAACAGTCTCCCGCTAAAGAAATAGCACAGCAGAAAAACGAATATGCTGACCGGAAAAATAATCTGATACACTCTGGCAATGGAATTAATCCCGCCGAAGACCAGGTACGCCCCCACCCAGATAAACGGGATGACAATGGCCCAGATCGGTGTGCCTTCAAGTAAAAAAAACATGGTGATCTCGGCAAACACACGAATCTCAAACCCTGCGATTACAATGAAGTAAACGATCAGCAGCATGGAAAGGAAGCTCCCTGGAATGCTGCCTGCAATTTGTCTGGAGTATTGATAGACCGTTTTCCCCGGGAACTGCTGGCTGAGCTTAACCATCAGCACGATAACCAGCATGATAATCCCGCCTCCCAGCAGGACCGACAACCAGGCATCCGGAGTTTTGGCGGACTCGGTAACCGATCTGGGCAGCGTCAATATTCCGGCTCCGAGAACAGTGTTTGTCAAGAATATAGCAGCCTGTGTGGATGTGATTTTTTGGTCAGAGCGTACAAACACATAACTTCCTCCTTCTGCAGGTTTCCGGCTAGGTGCGGCGTTTTTTCTTCTGTGTCTTCATCATTTCAGGTCTGCGCTTCATTAAGGGCAGCGGTGCACGAATATAGAGATCCTTCCAATCGCTCAAGCGCAGAGGGGAGAAGGGAGTGACATAGGGCACTCCAAAGCTCTTCAGCTTGGTCAAATGGATAAAGATCAGCAGCATAAACAGAATCGTGCCAAGCATGCCAAGTACGGCTGCGAACATCATGCCAACAAACCTTAAAATACGGAGCGTGATGCCTGCACTGTACATGGGGATCGAAAAGGATGAAATCGCAGTGACGGCCACCACGATGACTAGAAAAGGGCTGACGATTCCCGCATTTACTGCGGCATCGCCTATAATCAGACCGCCTACGATGCCCATCGCAGGTCCGATCGGTTTGGGCAGCCGGATTCCCGCTTCACGCAGGATTTCAATGGATACCTCCAGAATCAGAACTTCAATAACAGATGGAAAAGGCACCCCCTGGCGGGTCTCGATGATGCTGATCACCAGCTCAGTCGGAATCAATCCGGGATGAAACGAGATGAAGGAAATATACAAAGCCGGTGCCATCAGCGCCATGAATGCAGCGAAAAACCTCAGCATCCGCAGCAAAGTTCCAGGCAGCCACCGTTCAAAGTAATCCTCCGGTGATTGAAGCAGCATGCTGAAGGTTACGGGCACAATCAATGCAAAGGGTGTCCCGTCCAGAAGAAGAGCAACCCGCCCTTCAAGCAAGGCGTTGATTACCCGGTCAGGCCGCTCGGTATTTTGGATTTGCTGAAAAGGGCTTAGCACGTTATCCTCTATCAGTTGCTCCACATAACCCGATTCAGCAATAAAATCCATATCGATCCTTGATACTCTCTTATGGACTTCCTCCAGCAAATCGGGATTGACAATATCCTTCATGTACGCAATCACCAGCTTGCGTTTCACAAGACTGCCCACCTCGTATAGCTTCATCTCCAGGTTCTTATTCAAACCTTGTCTGCGCAGCATAGAAGTGTTCTCACTTAACACTTCCGAAAAGGCGATTCTTGGTCCGCGAAGCAGCGCTTCCGAAGTCGGTTCTGTAATAGCACGGATTGACCCGTTCGGCTGTCCGACCAGAAGTCCTGCTGGTATCCCTTCAATCAGCAGTGCCGTATAGCCGAAAAGAATCCGCTCCTGGAGCTTGTCCAGCTCTTTAACTTCCTCAAGCTCTGTCAGCGGCAGCAGGTTTGCTTTTAGGGCGGACAGGGTTAAAGTTTTCTGTGAATCTTCCTGCTCTTCCTTCATCCAACTGTTTCTGAACATAAGCTGCTGCATGACATGCTTATTGATCAATTCTTCATCCTGCATCCCATTAACAAAAACAAGTACAGCCCGAAGCTCATACCCCTGTACCACAAACTCACGAAAATTCACATCACTGTTCCCGCCGATTGCCTGCTGAAGATTCGACAAATCCGCTTCGTACTGCCCGCTGACCAGGCTGTCCGCTGTTGACTCTGCATTAGGTTGAGCAATAGCCTTCATCTTCGGTCCAGCACTGCTGACGAATGCATACAGTTTTTTATATATAAAATAAATTCCCAGCGGACAGAGCAATGTAATTGCAGCCTGCATAAATATGACCCATCCGGGGATGTAGGATACAATAGTCGGCCACATGGTGCTCATTCCTTAATTTATAGTTTTGCCCAGATGTCAAGGGCGGCAAGCCGTGCTTTAAGTGTGCCAAAAAACAGCAATTTTTAGTCATTCCGCTGTCCGTTCAGCTGTAAAAGCAATCAACAGCAAAAAGGACCAACCCCCGCATGCAGCGGATTTTGGTCCTTATGTACCGGCTTGAACCTTGAAGGGTTAGTCCAGATCAACGGTGAGATTAAGTTCTTCGTACCAATGTACGATCGCTGAACTGAAGTCTTTGTGTTTCCTGATGTAAGGCCCCAGATTTTCTTCCTTTACCGTATTTAGTCCCATTCCAAAATGGTCATAAAGCTCCTGAAGGATAAATTGATAGATTTCGGCGGCGTTTTTCCCCTGATCGAGCAGTTCCAGCAGTTGAACCGTGATACAGTCATATTCATCCCGAGGTGCGCCTCCTCCGATAAGTCCAACCGGGTCCCAGGCATTCACCAGCGCTTCAGCTTGCGGGTAGAGTTCGGTGTACTTTTGTTTCAATATTGCGATATGCGAGGTTGAAGGATGCTCCCCCATGAGTCTCACCTTCCTTATGTTCTATTACCTGTATGATATACCCGCAGAACAGATCGCACAACAGGAAAAGGAAGAAGCTGTAAAAGCTCCCCCCTTCCACTTGTCTATTGAATGGTTAAACCAAAACCGCTTTGGATGAAATACAGGCCAGGATAGGCAATGAAAGATGGAATGGCGCGCTGGATTAAAAGTATAATAGGGTGACCCGTGCTGCCTGTTTGCAAGGCTCCAGGTCACCCTCAGACGATGCAGCTTAACTGTCTACAAACCGCTCAGCAAATCCACATTCAAATAATTCGAGTTCCCCAGAGTGCTGTCATACCCCAGTTGAATCGTATTGGAGCCTGCATTCAGCGGTATTGATACGGATACGGTTCCGTAGGTACTCCAGCTTGAAGTTGAAGTGAACACCAGATTGGCCGATACAACAACCCCATTCACTTTTACATAACGCGAAGCATTGCCGGCAGCAGCGGCATAACGGAAAGTTACTTTTTTGGTGCCTGCTGTATTCTGGTTGACATAGAAATCAAGCGATGTTCCGTTCGTGTTCCAGCCCCCCACATAACCTCTTCCGGTGAAGCCGGCATTGGTGCTCTCATTAATCATGCCACCGCCTGAGGCCAGGGTCCGCCGGGCATTCTCCGCTTCATATGCGCCATTGCCGGCAATATAGCCGGTGTAGCCGTCAGCCGGTACAAGCTGCAGAATAGAAGCGCCCGCAGCAGCAGCCAGGCTTTGCACGTAGCCCGTCCCTGTCGGGTAGAGCCAGTCGCTGCCGATGATCTGATCGGAAGCCCGGCGGTGATTCCAGGCTTGCGTGGCGTTTTGCTGAAGAAAACTTAAATATTGCGATTGTCCGCCTTGGACACGCAGGCGGTTCAGATTGCGGACGAAGACCATTTTGAAGCCGGCGGCATCATTTTCCCCTTCATACATGAGGCTTTGGGCAGATACCATTTTATTCACAACGTACTGTGCGGCAGTATTAGCATCTGTTAGGTAGGAAGCAGTTCCTGTAGCCTGGTACATGGAGACGGCGGCACCCAGAAAGGTTCCATAATTATAGGTGAAGTCCCAATCCTTGACTACGCCGCTGCCGGTGCCTTCAATATGATCGTTAACCTTGCTGCCGTTCACCAGGGTTGTCTTGGACCAGTTGTAGATTTGTGCAGCTTTGGTCAGATAGGCAGGATCATTATAGGCATTGCGGAGCTTGACGGCGGTCATGACCATCGGGGCGTTCGTCGCCATGTTTTTCTGGGCATTCGCTTGGCCCGGTGTATGTGCGTCCCTTCTCCACCAAATGCCTCCGCCATAAGCCGCGTCCCATTCCGAATAGATTTGGTTGAACAGAAAGCTTCCGCGGTTACGGTACTCAGCAGTGCCGGTTAGTTCGTAAGCCCTCATGCAGGCCAGTGCCCACCAGCCCAGATCGTCATTGAAGGGGTTCACCATCATATCAGGATATTTGTTGTTGAAGCCTGTATAGATATCATCGATCATTGTCCGGTATACCGGACTGCTCGTGCGTTCGTAAGCATCCATTACCGTTTCCCACAGCTGGGCTTCCCACCAGAAATCCGTATATAGGCCTCCATCCGGCCCATGCGCATGTTCGGAATGAATTTGATGGTCGCTGTTGACATAGAAGTATTTCGCCGACGAGTCGTAGAACACATTCACGAGTGCTGCCATGGCATCGTCAGCATTCGAAGTAGTGAAGGCCTCCGCCTTTGGGCTCCCGACAGGAGCCAGCAGGGATAAAGCCAGCACAGCGGGTAAAGCGGCGGAACACAGCTTTTTCCAGATGATCACATTCATTTCCCCTTCCATTTATCAGTGGGATACTTTCAAATGATCGAGATTCAGATAGTTCGTACTTCCTTTGCCGGTGTCGTAGATTAATGAAATCGTGTTGCTCCCGCTGTTCAGGGTGACATTTGGTATAGTAACGGTGTTATAAGAATCCCAGCTTCCCGTTCCATTAAAAACCACGTTATTGACAACCCCTGCCCCGTTGACATACAAGTAACGCCCTGCTGTACCCGCTCCGCCGGAATAACGGAAAGTCAAGTTATAGACGCCGACCGTATCAGTAATGACGCTGAAATCCACCCATTTCCCGCTTGCGTTCCAGCCCGAGATATAGCCTTTCCCTGTATACCCCTGATGAACAGACTCCGTAGAGAGAGAATGCAGCACAGCCGCTTCCGCTTCATAGGTCACATCGGTTTCTACCATCTGGAAGGTCATATTGTCCTCCGCCCCATAGGTCCATTGAATGAATCCGCCACCGCTGACCAGCGAGTTATCCGCTACGTTGAGGGATTTGCCGGAGAGCTTGTTAATGATCTTGTAATATCCCTGGCCGAGGCCTTGAATCTGCCACTGGTCATTGCCGGTGGTGCCATAATCCCATTGAAGAACTTTTGCATTGTCTGTGAGATCCCCGTTCTCAACTGCCAGGGCTTTGCCGCTGTTCATGTTTATGAGCTTATAAAAACCTCCGCTGGTTGCTGTAACGGTCCATTTATCATTTTGCGAGATGCCGTAATCCCATTGCAGCACCTTGGCTCCATTCTGCTTGGAGGAAGCTTCGACCGCCGCTGAGAGGCCGGTTGATTTGGGTATGATGCGGTAGGTTTTGCCGGAAACTACCGGGCTCGTCGCTGCTTCCGTGCCGGTCAGCTTAAGCATCACTGTACCGTGTGCAGGTACGGTTGCCGAATAGCTGCCGTTAGAGGTGCCGAGATTCGTCTTCTGCCACAAATCCCGGACAGCAGCTGATGAGCCGAGTCCTAGACTTGTGAAATTTACGGTCATGGAGGCAGCCGTGTCCGACCGGTTGAACAGGACTACTGCTCTGGTTCCCGGTGTCTGCAGCAGCTTGGAATATACCTGTTTGCCGTCGACATCGCTGACCAGCACGCCTTGTCTGCCGAGCGGATCCTGATCTACAGCAATCACCTCGGAATTCATCAGTGTAGCCTGGGTGTATGCGGTCATACTGGAGAGATTGTTCCCGGCAATCAGCGGCGCAGCCATAATCGCCCACATAGAAAAGTGGGAGCGGTATTCGGTATCCGTCATTCCCTCACCAAACACAGCGCCTGTTCCATAATTGCCTACCATCAGCATATCGGGATCATTCCACCTGCCTGGTCCGGCGAAGTTGGCGAGCGGATAGTTCTGATCGATAATCCAGGTCACCCGCTGCCAGAAATCAAAGATATCATCTGTAGTTCTCCACATGTTTCCCGTTTCCGCGCCCCATACCCAAGGTTTGTTAATGCCCCAGTTGCAGATGCTGAACAGAATATCGCGCCCCGAATTCAAAAGCGCATCCCGGATCAGCGTATATCGCGTCTGCGGGTCCATTCCTCCGTTGTCGCACCAGTCCACCTTCACGTAATCCACACCCCATGACGCAAATGTGAGGGCATCCTGAACCTCGTGGTTGTACATCCCCGGCCTTCCTGCGCAGGTCGTATAACCTGCATCAGTATAAAGCCCGAACAGCAGCCCCTTGCTGTGAATATAATCCGCAAGCGCCTTCATGCCGCTGGGGAACTTGACCGGATCGGCCAGAATATTTCCGTTCGCGTCGCGGCCGGTCTGCCAGCAGTCGTCAATCACGACATATTGATAGCCGGCCTCCTTCATTCCTGTGCTGACCAGCAGATCAGCCGCTGCCTTAATCTTGTTTTCATCCACATTGCAAGCATAATAGTTCCAACTGTTCCAGCCCATTGGCGGAGTCTGTGCCAGACCATTGTTTAACGCGGATGCCTCTGGCACATTGAATGTGTCCATCATTAGCGGCCAGACCAGCAGGAAAGCCAGCAAGCATCTTAAGCCGAATCCGGCTCTGCCGTTTACTCTTTTCCTCATCACACCATCCCCTTGGATTTATTTCCAGAGCTAGACACCGTCTGTGTGAATCCGTGATGTGGCAAATCTTAGTTTTGTATAACGGCTGCACCTTCAAGCAGCATCAGTCCGCTAAGCTGGACACTAAGCTGAACCGGCAGTACAGGCTTCTGTTCCCAAGAGGGGCTGCATAACCCCAATCGGTGGTCCAGCCCTTGGTTCCATAAAGCATCGGCGTTTGCCAGAATAACCTCACGGATGGGTATTGCTCCGGGAAACTGCTTCTCCAACTGAACGAAATAGCGGATCAGAATGCCTTTGAACAAACCGGTGTCATCAATGCCTTCATCAGGCAGCAGCAGAGTATCCGGGTGACACAGCCGGTTGATGCAGGCTCGGGCTGTGCGGAGAGCATCCGCTTCATATTTCCGCTCCCCCGTAATACGGAACAATTCGACGCCTGCACCCAGGAATACGCCCTGGCAGTAAGTGAATTCCCAATCATCATCAATTCTGCCGTCTCCCAGCCGGTTGATTCCGTCCCATACGAAGCCTGAAGCCGGATCAACCAGATGGGCCTGATTCCATTCGTAGATGCGGACCGCCCACTCCAAATCCTCCGGATTCTGCAGCAGTCCATACAAACGGGCGGCCAGAATGGCGGCAGGCGCATTCGAGGGGGTATTCTTGTAGTCAAGCTGATCCTTCTTCCAAGCCATTCCGCCGCCGATATGGTCATTCCACGCCGTTTGAATATCCACCCACAGCTCCAATACAGAGGCTTTATACTCCTCTTCCCCGGTTGCCTGGTACGCCCGCAGCAGCGCAAGCGCGGTCCATTCCATATCATCATAATAATTATGGAGAAAGGTCCCGCCATTATATATACGCAGACTGTGGGTGTATTCCCGGATATGCCGGGCTATTGCAGGGTCTTCCGTACGCTCATAAGCGTCTACAAGGACATCGAGCACGTGAGCATGCCACCAATAGTAGAAATTGTCATCCGGCCGGGTGTAGTCTCTGGGAACCCACTGATTCATAATTCCGGTCTTTTCATTGTAAAAATGCTTCTGAAGGCTTCGCTGGAACCCGTCCGCACGCGCCTGCCAATCTGCCTTCGTTGCCGCTTCTTCGGAAGTATCCATAAGATCACCTCTTTAAAAGAGTTCCAAACTTCTCCTCCGTCTCTTCGCCTTTTTTAATCATTTTCCAAGTTCATCTGGTATACCTTATTTACCAGCAATACTACTCAGCTCAGCCATCCGCTCCAGCAGCTTAATGCCGCTGAGCTGGGAGCTGAGCTGCACAAAACCGGCAGGCGGATGGCTCCAGTCTGTACCGAACAGGGCGCCCTCCACCCCTTTTCCACTCGCCCAGAGCAGTTCTGCATTTCTGTGCAGAAAGGACACAGTCTCACTTGCATCTGGCTCAGCCTTCGCCAATTCCGCGGCGTAGCGGACCAGAATGCCTTTGAACAGCCCCCCGTCCCCAATGCCCTCATCCGGCAAAACACCGGACTGCGGATCGGCCAGCTCCCGGGCGGCTGCGGCGAAGGTCTGCCGGGCAGCTTCAAGGTAAGCCGCCTGCCCCTTAATACGGTATAATTCGATGGCAGCACCGATATAGACCCCCTGATTGTAGGTATACTTCCAATCCTTATCGATGACGCCGTCACCCTTACGGTTCATACCATCCCAGACAAAACCTGTCTCCGGGTCGACGAGATGCTGCTTTTGCCAGTCGAAAATATTCTCTGCCCATTCCAGATCCTGCGGGACACCGAATGTCTGATGCAGCCGGGCGGCCAGAATGACAGCAGGTGCGTTAGCCGGAGTGTTCTTATAATCAAGCTGTGATTTCTGCCAGGCGATTCCTCCTCCCATGTGGTTGTTCCAGCCTGTCTTGATATCCTGCCATAACAGCAGGGCCGTATCCTTGTAGCGCGTCTCCCCGGTTGCCTGAAAGGCACGAAGCCAGGCCAAGGCCATCCACTCCATATCATCATAGAGCTCATTCGGCCACACGCCGCCATTGCGGCGCAGCAGACCTTCATGCAGTGAAGCGAGGCGCTCTTCGTAATGTCCGTTTTTTGTCCGCAAGAGTCCATCCACCAGTACATCCGCAGCATGGGCCATCCACCAGTAATGAAATACAGTGTTGCACTCCCCGTTCGGGCAAGGCGTTTCGATGTTGTACAATCCAATGGATTCATTCCAGAAAAAATGGTCCAGTGCTTCCTGCGCCTCTTCTGCCCGTTCTCCCCATAATCCAGCTTCTAGCTTCATTTGCTTCATAAGGCTCTCTCTCCCTGTAACTTATGATCTGCCGCCAGCGGCAGCTTACCCTTTGATACCGCTGAACGCAATGCCCTGTACAAAATAACGCTGCAGAGCCAAAAACAGCACCAGTATTGGTAAAATCGCCACCAGCGCACCCGCCATCATCGGCCCGTAATCGGTCTGGAAATTATAGGAAAAGGCCTGCAGCCCCATTTGGATGGTCGCCTTATCCGGGTCATTCAGCACGATCATCGGCCAGAGGAAGCCGTTCCAGCCGGCCTGAAAGGTAAAAATGCTCAAGGTAGCCAGCGCCGGCTTGGTCAGAGGCAGATAAATCCGCCAAAAGATCATAAATTCCCTGCAGCCCTCGATCCGGGCCATTTCCATCATGTCACTGGGCAGGGTGAGGAAAAATTGGCGCATGAAGAAAACCGCAAAGGTCCCGGATGCACCCGGCAAAATAATGCCCCAAAATGAGTTCATCAGGCCATTCCCGCCGCTGCCAAAGAAGTCATTCCCCCCGCAAACGGAATATGGCGCATGACATATACCGTCGGGATCATGGTTACGATGCCGGGAATCATCATCGCTGCCAGCAGCACGCGGAAGATGGGCTTATTCAGTCTGAACTTCAGCTTCGCAAAGGCATAGCCGCTGAGTGAGCCGAAGAATAGATTAGCCAGTACTCCAGCTGCCGCGAGGACAAGCGAATTCCAGAAATATAACGCAAAAGGTACTGTCGTAAAAGCTTTGCGGTAATGCTCAAAGGTCAAATGATCCGGAAACCACTTAATGGGCATAGCGAAAATCTCATCATCCGGCTTCAGCGATGTCAGCACACTCCAGTAGAACGGCAGGAACATGGCAATAGCGATAAGAATACACACGATATAATACGCAGTTTTAGTAAGACCCCTCTTTAGCGGGGAGCCGCCGGTAACACCCATAGCTCGAAACCTCCTTTTTCCGGTCTATCCTGCTCATACGACCGGCTCTTCAGCTTTGGATATCCGCATGTTGATCAGTGAGAATACCAGGATCGCCATTGCCAGCACAAAAGCCTGCGCCGATGCATAGCCCATTTGCAGCTGATTGAAGCCCTGCTGATAGATCAGATAGACCGGCGTTTTGGTGACATTCGCCGGACCGCCTTGTGTCAGGACAAAGGCCTGGTCAAACAGCTGCAGCGCTCCGATAATGGCCATTGTACTGACCAGAAAAGTGGTTGGCCGGAGCTGCGGCCAGGTGATGAACCGGAAGCAGTCCAGCTTGCCCGCTCCGTCGAGCCGCGCCGATTCGTACAGATAATCCGGCACTCCCTGCAGACCGGCCAGATAAATAATCATATTGGAGCCGACAGACTGCCACAGGGTCAGCATAACAATCGACAGCATGGCCGTTCTTGTCTCAGACAGCCAGGCGGGTCCGGTTATCCCGGCATAGGAGAGCAGTCCGTTGACCAGCCCGAATTCCGGATGCAGCAGCCAGATCCATACCGTTGCCGCTGCAACAGCCGAAGTCAGCGTAGGCAGGTAATAAAAGGTGCGGAACAGCTTAACGCCTCGCCACGCCCGGCTTAACAGCAGCCCCAGGAGCAATGAAATCAGAATATTCAGCGGGACAAAGATCACCGAATACAGAAAGACATTGCGGAAGGTTTTCCACAGTAGATCATCATCGACCAGCCGCCGGTAGTTGTCGAGGCCGATCCAGTCATTTCTGCTTAGCACATCATAGTTGGTAAAACTTAAATATAAGGCCATCACCACAGGTATCACTGTAAACACTGCGAACAGCAGCACCGTGGGCGTAATGAACAAATAAGCTGTCCGCGCCTGGTGACGTTCCACCTTTCTCATGGAAGCCATAAACTTCCCCCCTTCATCATGCGGCAATACTTCTTGCAGCAGGGGAATAAGCCCCATCCCCTGCTGCTTGCACCGTCTACTTTACAGCTTCGTTAGCCTTGAGCATCTCATCCCCCTGCTCCTGCGCTTTCTTCAGGGTATCTTCAATACTCAGCTTGTTCTGCTGGTTCAGCTGAAGATTAGGTGCGAGTGCGTCTGTTTCCATGACAGAATAACCCGGATGCTGTGGACGGACTTTGGCGAATTCCAGAGTTTCAAGGAATGGTTTCCAGAGCGGATCGTTCTGGAAGAACGGGTCCTCCATGGAAGGCTTGAAGCCAGGCAGATTGAGGCTGGTTTTGGCCCAGAGCAAAGCGTTGTCCTTGTTGGCTGTCCACCATTTAATGAATTCCCAGGCCTCATCATGATGTTTGGAGCCTTCAGGAATAACAAGGCCGAATCCGCCCATTACACTGCCTTTGTCGCCGTTCGGACCTGCGGGAGGCGGCACAATGCCGTAATCGAGGTCTTTGCCGTATTTATTGTAGGTACTCAGCATCCATGGACCTGAATAGAGCATGGCAACCTTACCGGTAACGAAGGCGTCCTGCCCTTCTCCAAGTCCCAACTCAAAGCCAACCTTGTACACCTTGTCTTTGTTCATCAGGCGGTCCCAGAATTCCAGCACCTGCTTGCCTTTTTCATTATTGAAGTTGGTCTTTCCGTCCTCGGTCAGCATGGTGCCGCCAGCCTGCTGGAGATACATATTAAACAGTCCCAGGTCGGCCATCGAGAAACCGGCAACTTCAAGCTTGTTGCCATTCCATTTGGTCAGCTTCGCTGCCGCTGCTTCCAGCTCATCCCAAGTTGCCGGGGGCTGTAGTCCCGCTTCGGCAAGCAGCTTCTTATTATAGAACAATGCCCGTGCATCTACTGTAAGCGGGAGACCGTACAATTTATCGTTATAGGACAGCTCTGTCAGCGATTCACTGTAAAAATCATCTTTGGAGACGCCGTCCCGCGTTAAATATTCATCTACAGGATGCAGCACATTTTTGGGAGCGTAGAGCGAGGTGCGCCAGCGGTCCCAGAACAGTACATCGGGAGCTCCGCCATTCGTGGCAGCCGTCAGGAATTTCGTGATCATATCCTGCTGCAGCACGTATTTCACATGAATTTTATCCTGGGATTTGTTAAAAGCATCGATCATGGTCTCGAACTGCTTCTGGCCTTCGCCGCCCCAGTCACCCCAGAAGGTGAGTTCTGTCTTCTTGCCGCTCTTGCTGTCTGTGTCTGTTCCGCTGGTTCCGGCAGCGGGTGTTCCGGAATTGTCCGAATTGCCGCCGCATCCGGCTGCCAGGGCAGAGAGCATGGCCAGCGAAAGTGCCGTAATCAACCATTTTTTCATTGTTGTATCCCCCTCACACTATTTGGTATGTCTTTGTTGCCCATTCCATCAACTTCGTTTCACTTCAATCCCGCAACACATAAGCACCAGCTCACAGAACATCATGTTGGCCCAAGAAAACCAGGGGCGGGTATACTCGCCGGGGCGGTCTGCATGAAAGGCTTCATGCATATAGCCGGTCCCGGCATCTGAATGCTCCAGCAGATCAAGCATAGATTGCTGCTCGTCTGCATTACATGAAGTCATACCCTGGACCGCCAAAGCAATTGGCCAAATATATCGGCTGGGGGTATGGGGACTGCCAACACCTGCTGCGGCAGTTCCGGAATAGTAGTAAGGATTGCTTTTACTCAAAATAAACCGGCGGGTATTCATATAGATTGGATCGTCAGCGGAAGTGTAGCCCAGATAAGGACTGGACAGCAGACTCGGAACATTCGCATCATCCATCAGGTTCACACCGCCCAATCCATCTGTCTCATAAGCATAGATAGTCCCATACTCGGGATGGTCCACTAACCCGTATTGCCTGATCCCCGCTTCGATCTGCTCCAGCAGACGCCCGGCGGCTGCCGCAAGCTCCGGGCTCTTCAGCACCTCCCCGGCAATTTCGCATACATAACGTAGAACAACGACAGCGAACATATTGGCCGGGATCAGATAACCATATTCGCAGGCATCGTCACTCGGGCGGAATCCGGACCAGGTCATTCCCGTAAAGGAGGTCAAGCTGCCTTTGCCGTTACGGACCAAGGTATCGGTAGGCGGACAACCGGTTCGTTGAAACGTATATTTGGAATCCCATTCATGATTCTGTTCGGTGATCCATAGTCCGATTATCCGCCAGACCCCTTTTACAAAAGCATCATCGAACTGACTAATGCGGCCGGTGTTCTTCCACAGCAGATAACTGAGCTGGATAGGATAACACAAGGAATCAATTTCGTATTTCCGCTCCCAAATCCACGGGTTCATGTCTGTCAGGTCTTCCTGATGCCCCTGGCCGTTCGCCTCTTGGTTAAAAGCGTTCGCATAAGGGTCTAATTCGATACAGGCAAACTGGTGCTTCACCAACCCCTCAATCATATCTGCTATTTCTTCATCCTCTGCGGCCGAAATCAGAAAAGGCCTGACTTGAGCAGCAGAATCTCTCAGCCACATAGCCGGAATATCCCCGGTAATTACAAAAGTTGTTCCATCCATATTGCGTTTAATTGTAGTATTCCAGGTGTTCGATAAACATTGTTCGAACATTTCTGCCAGCTTCAGGCGGTCCGGCAGCATCTCTCTGACCCGCGCGGATAGGAGCTGCATGGAATGAGGTATTTCTTTCGAGGCATTCAGCAGAGATAACCTCCCTTTTCATGTTTTATTAAGCGCTTACATAGAATAGTATATTGGTATGTATATAATATGTCAATCAATATTTATATGGTCAATAATATATCAATGTAGAGCGGTATAAAAAAAGATGACTCTGGTTAAGTCATCTTATTCCTGCTGTAGTAAGCATACCCTATTCAATCTGTCCTAAGTCCTTAATGCTTAATTGCCGGCATTCGCAGGGTCCCACCAGTTCCCGGAGACGGTGATCATGCAAAGCAAGCGGATACTGTTGCCATAGTAGGCGTTGGAAGCTGTTGGAGCACTGACAAGGCTGTTCCAAAGGGCATTCAGCCACGCCTGATTGCTGGCGTCCACCATCGCACTAACGGCGAACGGTGCGGAGAACGCGATTGCGGGATCTTTGTCATCCAGCGGATTGCCGTTCAATTTGTAGCCAGCCACAATTTTTCCGGGATCATTGTTGGTCTTTTTGGAAATCCAGGCATTCGTCAACCGGGTCTGGTTCAGCGCCCGCGTATCTCCTGCCAGCAGATAATCAACGGGGACTCTCCATGGCACCCGGGCAGCATTCCAACTGAAGGATCCGTCTCTCTCGGTCTCCAGTAAAAACGGGGGTGAAGGGGCATAAGAGCCGTTTTTGAAGACTACAAAGTCCGGGAGAAGTCCGGTAACGGGACTATATTTGCTGGAAATGGTCTGGATAATTTTATAGGTATTATCGGCTACCTTAGTCCAGTCCATATTCCCCGATGCCTTCCCGAAAGCCCGCAGGTGGCCCAGCATAAAGTCGGAGGGGCGTGTGGCAAGGGCATAATCCGGATCGTTATTTTCCACCCAGTCACCGAATTTCAAGCTCCATTTCTGCGGATTCACATCTTTCTCCATGATGGCGGAAATGACGGCCTTGGCTTCCCCCAGATAATTAATCTGGCCGTTGCTCCCCCATTGCTTGTCCGCAAGCAGCAAGGCGTAGGCAATATCCATATCACCGTCTGTAGCCGAACGGCTGCCGTCGTCGCTGTCGGAGGGGGTGTATCGATAACCTCACCTTGAGCGGTTTTGATCTGCTGCCAGGCCATTAATGCCGGGTTATTAACGCTGGGATGTGCTTTGAAGAACCGGTAAAGACCATCAAAATAATCCTTCGCAAGAGGGTCATAACCTGCCATCAGCGAGGTAATCAACATCCCGTAGCCATGCCCCTCCGAGCAGGAAACGGCATTGGCGGGGGAGGCTTCCTTCTCCAGGTTGTAATAAACATAGTACTGGTCGGATTCCTTCGGAGGCTGCACCAGATACCGTGCTTTCCATTCATCGTATTTCTTCCGCACATCATTATCCAGCTGGCCTTGGGATACATGGTTCGGCTTAATAGTGCCGCTCTGGTAAGGTTCATGCTCCGGGAAAGGATGCTTTGGCGCAGGGGCGGCGACCCCTCCGGTGAGCACTGTGCCGGAATCCTCTGCGGCGGCTGCCTGCATGGTTAAGGTCAAGCAGGATATTACGGTTACGGTTGTAAGAAGCCGCTTTAACAAATAATATCATCTCCTTTTTAATTAAAAATCCGGACTGCTGATCATGCTGTATGCTCACAGCATAACAGGATAGACTTTCCCTACTCTAAACCGAAACTTAATGTAATCTTAAAAATCAGGTAGAATGATGCGGAAGATTGTTCGTTCCTCCGCTGTGCCCAGCAGTTGCAGGGAACCTTGATGCAGACTGACAATTTTGTAGGCGATTGCCAGTCCAAGACCCGTTCCTCCCTCATTGGACCTTGCCTGGTCGCCTCTGACGAAAGGGTCGAAAATCACGCTGCGCAAGTGCTCCGGTATCCCGCTTCCATTGTCGGCAAATTCCAGCCATAGCCCGTCCGCCTGAGCCTCCAGCATCACCCGCAGCCGGGTACCGGCCGGGTTGTAACGCACCGCATTGGACAGCAGATTACTGAAGACACGGCTCATCTGCTTGCGGTCAAAAGCGTAGCACACCTCGGTATCGGGAATACGCACCTCCAGCTCCATCTCCTTTTCCTCTATTTCGGAGAAATGCTCCAGAATAGCTGTGCGCATACACTCACCCAGGTCCTGTACCTGTCTGTCTAGCATATAATCGGGATGATCCAGCTGCGTCATCTCAAACAGCGTATCCAGCAGGGCGTCTACCCGTTTGGCCTTGGTGTAGATGGACAGCAGATAGCTTTGCTGCTTGTCATTATCTTTGACCATCCCTTCATGCAGTGCCTTGGCGTAGCCGTACAAGGTTGAGATAGGTGTCTTCAAGTCATGGGCAATATCCGCCAGCATCCGCTGGCGGTCCCTTTCCATCTGCACCTTATGCGCTCCGGCCTGTTCCAGCTTTTCAGCCATATCATTCAAGGTATTGCCGATTTGCAGAAATTCGCCCTCCAGCTTAAGGCTGAGGCGGATCGTGTAGTCTCCCGTCTTTAGATGATCGATGCCCGCGGCTATGGCGCCGAGCGGCTGGATTATTTTTCTTGCGGTCCATCTGCTGTACACAATAATAACTACGGCCGAGAGCAGTATGAACCCAAGCACAGCCTGAACATTGTAACGTTGAATCTGTTTGTCACGGTCCATGGCACTCTGCTGGTCCCAGATGCTTACCTCCAGTTGGTCTACAGGTATTTTTACGATATAGGTATAGAGCAGTCCTTCTTGTAAAAAAGAGGCTTCCGAGCTGATATAAGGGGCATTTTCCGGCTCCTCGCCCAGCGATAACGACTCCGGTGCGGATCGGTCCAGTGGAATGCCTGTGTAATGGATAAGCTGCTTGTTCTCATCCAGCGTTTCCACCCACCCGTGAACCTTCAGGATATTCTGAAGCAACGCCTCCAGCTTCACAGCATCCCGCTCGGCATCAACCAAATCCTGCGCTCTCGTCACCAGCATTTCCGTTGAAGCATAGCTCCGGTCGGAACCTTTGGCAGCATAAGCAATGCTAAGCATTCCGATGATGCTGATCACCACGACCAGAAAGTAATAATGGATGCGCAGCATTTCCCTTATCCCTGTTTGTTTGCGGTCCGCCTTCAGCATCTCTTCTCAAACCGGTAGCCCAATCCCCGGATGGTGGTTAAATAGACCGGCTTCCTGGGCTCATCCTCAATTTTGTCACGCAGCTTGCTTATGTACACAAGGAGGGTGTTGTCGTCTCCAAACCACTGCTGCCAGACACTGTCCAACAGCTGGCGCTTGGTAAATACCCGCCCTGGATTCTCCATAAAATGAAGCAGCAATTTATACTCAATGGACGTCAGCGGAACCAATTGACCGTTCTTGTGCAGCTGGCAGCCGGCCTTGTCCAGGATCAGCCCGCCGATCTCCACCACCTCAGAAACCGCAGCACTCTCTGCATGCATATACTGATATCTTCTTAGCTGCGCCTGTATGCGCGCGACCACTTCCAGCGGGTTAAAAGGCTTGGTCATATAATCATCAGCTCCCAGATTAAGCCCCAGAATCTTATCATGATCCTGCACCCGCGCAGACAGGAAGATCACGGGGACGGACAGAGCCTGGCGCAGTTCCTTAACCACCTGAAGCCCGTCGCAGGCGGGCATCATGACATCAAGCACAATGAGGTGAATATCATGCTTGCGCACCAGCTCCATCGCCTCTTGTCCGTCAAAAGCCTCCAGCACGTTGTAGCCTTCGTTCTCGATATACAATTTCAGCAAATCGACGACCTCGCGCTCGTCGTCCACGATCAATATAGTTTGACTCACCGGACATCCCTCTTTCACTATCATAGCCTATTTAATTTACTCTATTACAAGAGAGCGAAAAACTCTCAAAAAAATCACACGACCACCCAAAAGAAACAGGTGGTGGTGTGATTTTTATCAACGATTTGGGAATGTCTTAAATGGGGTCTCCCGCAAATCTCTTTATTTGTGGGATGCTGGCCCGGTCGAGCTGCCGGGGATCAGCTTCGCATCCAGCATTACCTTATTGGGTACGGGCTGCCCGTTCATCAGACTCAGCACATTTTCCACAGCAATCCGCCCCATCTCTTCTTCATTCTGACGCATATGGGTGAAGGAATAGCCGCCGCCGAGATGGGTTGGCGGACTGTCGAAGCAAATAATTGAAATGTCTTCAGGAATTCGCAGCCCCAGGCGTTCTACTGCAGTCTTGGCGAGCAGAGCAATATTGTACTCAATGGCAAACAGTGCCGTAATGGAAGGGTGGCTCTCCAAATGAGAGATCAGGCGCGTGATGTCCCTTTCAATGTTATCCTGGTTAAAAAACTTCGGCAGGGTCGAAGTCAGGTCGCTGACCCACAGCTCCTTATCCACCATAATTCCCCGCTGGGCGTGTGCTTGAATAAAGCCTTCAATCCGGTCTTCTACGGCTGTTGTATCTACCGGAGGAGGTGACAAAAACGATATATGTGTATGTCCCAGATCAAACAAATACTCGGTAGCTTCTAACGCAGCCTGGAGATTGTCCGAGCTGATCGATGCGGCGGCAACCCCCTTCAAATGCCGGTCCACCAGCACCAGCGGGAAACGGTCAATAACCAGCTTAAGAATTTCAGCATTGAAATATTCACCCTGAGCCGGGAAAATGATGAGCCCGTCCACACCCAGGTTGAGCAGCTTCTGGATGGATTGCTCCTCATTCTCAGGAATACCGAAGGTCCTCCGCAGGACCAGAAAACAGTCATTATCGCGCGAGGCCTGTTCCATGCCATATATCAGTCCGGTCCCGTAGCTGTTGCCGAAGTCGGTTATTATCAGCCCAATGGTCTTTTCCTCTGTGTTGATTGCAGTCCTCCCGGTATCTGCTGCGGCCGCCAGTTCCTGAGATTCGGCCGCTGGATCGGCCACAAAGGAGCCCCTGCCCGGTTTGCGGACGATTAGGTGCTCTGCGGCCAGCATCTCAAGTGCTTTTTTACTGGTGATACGGCTCACGTTATAGGTATCGGCAAGCTCTTTCTCGGAAGGGACACGTTCTCCAAGCTGGTAGGCTTGAGTCAATATGCTCTCCTTCACTTCGTCAAATATTTTCTCATACATCGGCTTGGAAGAAGTCGGTTCGGTCATGACTTTTCACTATCTCCTGACTCTGATTTTTCACGATTATACATAATAATATATCATGATATATTAAGATTGTCGACGTATGTATAGGATTTCAGTTTCAAAAGCGGCCCGCAGATGCTGTTTCTGCGAGCCGCTTCAATGGATTCATTTTCCCTTCCTAACTGCTGCGTAATGGACTAACAACTCTGCCTAACTTGCCTAACTTTCCAGGTGACTTCTTAATGCAGAACCTGCCTAATTTGAATCTAGGAGTTCCTCTTTTCGATGGCAGCCACAGAATGCAGATTGCTAGATTGTTGGTCTTCAGAAGGCCCGTGTCCCGGACCCAGCAAATTCAGCACAACCACGCCAATGATGATAAGGGCGATTCCGACGACGCTGGCGGTATTAATCTTTTCCTTCCAGATTACGACCGACACAATCACTGTAATTACTGTACCAAGCCCTGACCAGATGGCGTACGCTGTATTCAAGGGAATGGACTTCAGTGAGATCGACAAGAAATAGAACGAACATATGAATGCAACCACTGTCACAATAGACGGAACCAGCCGTGTAAAGCCTTGGGATGCCTTCAGCATTGAAGTTCCAAGCAGTTCACTGGCAATGGATACCGCCAGCAGCAAATAAGCCATTAGTTTCCCTCCTTTGTAAGCTGCAGCAAAGCCTCAAGCACCCGCTGCTTCAATTCTTTGCCCGGAGGGGCAAGGCCAAACATCTCCGCAAACCATAAGCCGTCGGCAGCTAGTCTGGCAATGGTCGTTTGTACAGGGTCCAACCCGTCGTTCTCAATATTAAGCTGCCAATCTGCATAGGCATGGCGAATACCGTTCAAGGATTCCGGGTTGAGGAAAAGCGCTGAAGCAAGCACTGTACCTACATCATTGCCGACACCGGCTTCGTCGAAGGTGGATTCAATATAAGCCCTGCTCCATCTCCCGCTGCTGATTGGATCCGCAACAATCCGTTTTTCCAGATCGGCTTCAAAGCTGTTCGTCAACGCCTCCACTACACCATTAACCAGCGCTTCTTTACCCGGAAAATGGTATAGCAAGCCGCCTTTGCTGACTCCGGCCCGCTTGGCAACCAACTCCAGCGTCAATTGCTCTCCGCCCAGCTCACGCATAACCTCTATCGCAGCGAGTAGAATAAGCATCCGCTTCGGGATTTTTTCTTCGCCGTCTTTACTCATTTCATCACCGTCCTGAATTGAATATACCGTCTGGACGGTTTAGTTGTCAAACGGATCAGCCATATAACAGCAGCCCTTCAAAACAGTCATAGATATCTGTATCCGTTCCGGCAAGATGACCATCCTTGACTTGAATCCACCCCGTTGTACCCTCCTCTGTCTTAATCTTTCCATTCCCCTCCGTGTCTCCGCCCTGGAAATAGACTGAATCCCCTGGCTCCACCCACTTGAGAATATCGTGTTGCCCGGAGGTTTTATAGACAGGAAAACGCACTTTGGCTACCCAAGGCGTAGGCGGTTCCATGGGATAATAATCAGCCGGAGATGCCTTCCACATGTGCTCGGCGTCCAGCTCAAATGTTTCAAGATAGAACCAGCATTGAAAGTCAATGGCTTGTCTCGATGTTGTTACTGTTCCTTTTCCATCCAAAGACAGCGCATTGGCTGTAAGCCCGTCCAGCGTTCCCATATGTATAAGGTTATGCCCGTTATAATAGTAATACTCCGTTGTGAATTGCGCAGACTCATTGCTGTCCTCCAAAGCGATTTCAAAATAGGGGTCATTGATATCCGAATCAACAATTTTGAAATAAGAAGTGGAGTATGAGTCAGACAGCTCAATTGTCAGTTCAGTATCATTTACCGAGAGGTTCCATTCGTCACTGACCTCGTTATGCCGGATTAAGTTCATTTGGATATGCTCAACCGTCCCGTCGCCATTCAAATCCACATTTGCTGCCGGAAGCCGGATAGACTCATCGCCCTGCGGATAACCGAGCACATGATCATCCACATCCCACAGTTTTTCCAGCTGGTTGGCAGACATGAGCTTCTCATGTTTTTGAATCAGCTTAAGGTTCCTGCTTTCTGTATCCGTCAGGCTGCCATTGTAATCCGCAACGGCTGTGTACCAGCGTTTGCCTGCAAAATAGTCTTTCAGGTCCGGCCGCTTAAATACTTGGCCATGCCGGGCAAAAATCTCATTTCTCGCCAGCTCCAGCATTCTGCTGTCGATGTTGCTGAGATTATCCTCGGTCAACAGCTTCTTGTCACTGTCTTGAAAGATATAATCTCTGCCTGTCCCTCTATTCTCTGCTGAAGCCTTGTCTTGATTACTCTTCTCTGCCCGAATCTGCGTGACTGGATCAGGCTGCGCGTCAGACCCGGTTTCACACCCGGCTATTTGCAGCATCCCTGCCGCCATTAAGCAGAAAAGTTGAAGTTTGCGTCTGTTCATTGTGATTGCCCTCCGCTGGAATAACGCCTGTGAGTAAATAAATTGTATAGATAGAAGATCAAGATCAACCATAACACAAGATCCTATTATATTCAGGTTTTGCTTGCAGGCTTACCCTGTTCCAGCATAACCTGAAGACGATCCATATCGATACAGGTCTCGATGCCCTCCGGATGCCAATGCATCACACAGCCTGATAATGGAGCAGTACACATTGCGGCAGATACCCCATTTCACGGGCTTTGTACCCGCCGGAGATGAGATTCAGGACACAGGCTATGCCGACAATACCGACTTTGCCCTCAGGGATGCGTTCTTTCCCAAAAGCCGTTGAGGCATGCGGAATTATCAGCACCTTGCTGTCACAGGCTTCGGCCATCGCTGTAACTGCATGTACCCGGCAGGTTTTGGAGCAGCGTCTGCAGACATACCCCTGTCCCTCCGGCACCGCCCGGCAAGCCTCGGCGGATTTGTTGCGCATGCAGATGGGCAGGAATACTATTTTCTCAGATGCCGCTCGGAAGCCATCGTGAAAAACCCGGTTCATGATTTCCGCTCCAACCATGTTCAAATGGTACTCCACCCGTTCCCGGCTGCAGAAAATACGGTTTTCCTGCCACTTCAACCGCTGGTGATTGTGCTCAATATAAGTCTCTACCTGGGAAGTATAGCTGCCGAGACACTCCAGACTGCGCCGCTCAAACCAAGTGGCCTTCTGCACAGCCCGATGCAGTATGCCTGCGCTCTCTTTGCCCGGCAAGCCTCTGAGAAAATCAAGCCAGATCTTCAGCCGCCCGGTTTCCTGCTCGAACTCTCCGCTGGCGGTCAACCACCCAAGAAGTCTGGCTAATGATTGCAGTTGTATCCGCTCAGAAGCTTGATGGCGCCGGGCCAGCACGGTAGTCCCAGCAATCCCCTTCAGCCAGTCCACGGCTCTGCGCGCCCTGCGGCTCCGGCTTCTATGCCTGTACAGTGATGAAAGAAGCCGTCCGGCAGATACACTTCCCGCTGTTGCTCTTGTGTTATATACGTTCCATAGTACGCCAATCATCAGCCATTCAAGGGCATAGATATCTGGATTCCAGGCTTCCGGCTTTCTTAATGCTATATACCGGCTAAACTTGGCTATCGACGGGTCTTCATGCAATTTCATCAGAACTTCATCTGTAAAAAGAGCAACGTCCCTAAAGTACTGCCCGGCTCCCCCGTCATCCCCGGTTAAGGAATAGGTTAGCTCACCGTTATTCCCGCGCAAAGGGACCACCTCCTGCATGTGTATACCAGCATGGTAGCATTCCATCTGCCGGGTGTCAGTGACTTTGCATTCAAAGGCAGGAGATTTTCAGGGTGAAAAATGGTACGATTATGTAATAGTATTTTCAGTTAAGGAGAGACACCGATGAACCAGCTTGTATTTTTCCTGGGACCGGCGGGGGCCGGCAAAACGACCTTGGCCAAAGCCGTTGCGTCCCGCCGAAAAGCCGCGGTCCTGGATATGGACATCCTGCTCCGGCCTGCTGCTGATGTCATTATGCAGATGCACGGGCTGGACCCCGCTGACCGGGATTCTGCCGAATATAAGAGATTATGCCGCGATCTGGGCTATAGGATCACTATGGATGCCGCGCTTGACAATATGGGTCTGGACTGTGATGTGTTTGTAGTAGGGCCATTCACCAAAGAAGCCGCTGAGCCGGACTGGATCGGGGTGAGCTGGCCCGGATCGGCCGGACCCTGGAGGAAATTGAAGTGAAGGTTGTCCTGGTAAGCCTGGGCAATTCCGGGCTGTACCGGGAACGGATTGAAGGCCGGCATTCGCCGCTCGATGCCTGGAAGTTTCAGAATTGGGAGATGTTCCGCGCTTCACTGGGCAGCCGCACAATAGCCTGGCCGCTTCCGGCGGACAACATCCTGCAAATTGACAACTCGGACCCGGATGTCCGGACAGCGGCAGCGGCGGTTGAGAGGTTTATTTATGGTTCGCAATGACCTTCGATTGAGTCCGGCAAGCCGTATCATGAAGACCGTGAACATCGGGTTCGCGGTTTTTCTGCTGCCTCTTACGCTCTTCAGCCCTCCAGACCATGCAGCTGCTTGAACTCCTCCGGCCGCATGCCGGTGACCCGTTTGAAGACGGCGCAGAAATAACTCGTATTCTCAAACCCCGCCTGCTCTGCGATCTCATAAATCTTCTTCTCCCTGCCGCTGAACATCAGCTGCTTGCTGCGGTTGATCCGCTGCTTGTTGATATAGGTTACCGGCCGCTCATGCAGTGTCCGCTGAAACAGGCGGCATAAATATTGCGGCGAGATGGAAGCGACCTCGGCTAATTCTTTGAGCGGAAGTGCCCGGTGCAGATTGCTTTCGATATGCTGCAGCACCGGCTTAATACGTTCCAGCTCCTCCGGCCCGCCTGCCGGTGCCGACAGCTGAACTTTGAGCTCCAGCATCAGTGCATACATCAGCTTGGAACGCTCCAGATTCATCTGGAGACTATTGCCATGCGAGAGCTCCAGCATTTCGTGCAGAGGCTCCAGCAACGGGAGTCTGCTTAACCGCCCCGTTCCGGACTCCCGGATTCCGGCATACGCCAGCAGGCTTCCCGCCTCCCTTCCATTAAAAGAAACCCAGGACAGCTTCCAGGCTGCGCTGATCGGCGCATAGGCATGGACAACATGCGGAAAAGAAAAAAGACATCCCCCGGCTCCACAATGTAATGTTTGTCCTTCAAGAACAGTTCTCCTTTGCCCTCAAGAACCTGATGCATCTGATAGTCCGGGAACCCTGCGGGCCGCTCCATTGCCGGCTGATGCTCCCAGAACCCGATCGTAGTCGCATACAGCGGCAAGGGCGCCATTTCTTCGGTCTCGCAAAAAACCAGTGTGCTCTCCATGTCCATTCTCCTGTTTCATATTGTGATATACAAGCGAATATTCTTCTATATCTCTTGATGAGTGGCCCTCTTATAATATGAATATAATAATATAAGGAGATGTTAATGTGCGCAACAAATTTACCTATGAGCCGCCTGCCAATGGATATCCTGAATGGAATAACAACCCTGAAATTTTTCAGCTGAACCGTCTGGATGCACATGCCTCCATGATTTCATATCCCAGTATTTCCGAAGCCTTGAAGGGAGATCGGGCAGCGTCGCCCAATTACCATCTGCTGAACGGGAGCTGGAAATTTGCTTTTGCAGAAACACCGGAGCAGCGCATTCAGGACTTCTATAGAGCGGAATATGACAGCAGCGGCTGGGCGGAAATTCCCGTCCCCTCCCATTGGCAGTTTCAGGGGTATGACTACCCTCAATATACCAATGTCCGTTATCCGTGGGCAGTTTCCGAGCCGGATTTGAAGCCCCCTTTTGCCCCGACGGTGTACAATCCTGTAGGTTCATATATCCGTACCTTCACGGTGCCGGAGAACTGGGCGGGCCAGCCGGTCTATCTCAGCTTTCAGGGGGTTGAATCCGCTTTTTATGTGTGGGTGAATGGAGAATTAGCGGGTTATGGTGAAGATACGTTCACCCCTTCCGAATACGATATTACGGCATACTTGAAGGAAGGCGAGAACAAGCTGGCGGTTGAGGTCTACCGCTGGTGTGATGCAAGCTGGCTGGAGGACCAGGATTTCTGGCGGCTCAGCGGCATTTTCCGCGATGTCTATCTCTACACGGCCCCTCCCGTACACATTGCCGACTTTTTTGTCCATACCGGCCTGGATGAGCATTATGCGGATGCGGAACTGAATGTGGATGTGAAGGTTGAGGATTATTTTAATGCAAAAGCCGGCCCGTATACGGTTGAAATGCAGCTGTATGACGCTGATGGCCAAACCGTGTGGACTGCTCCGGTATCTGCCGCAGTTGCCTTTGGAGACGGTGAATTGCAGCATTTGAAGCTCGGAGCAGCAGTTGCGGCCCCTGAGAAATGGAGCGCCGAAAAGCCGTATTTGTATACCCTAGTCCTCTCTTTGAAGAATGAACAGGGTGAATTGCAGGAAGCGGTCAGCAGCAAAGTGGGCTTCCGCACTTTTGAAATCAAGGACGGTCTGATGAAGATTAACGGAAAACGCATCGTTTTCAAAGGTACCAACCGCCATGAGTTCTCCTGTGAAACCGGCCGGGCACTCGGTAAAGAGGATATGATCCGCGACATTGAACTGATGAAGGCCCACAATATCAATGCCGTGCGCACCTCCCATTACCCGAACCAATCCATCTGGTATGAGCTGTGCGATGAATATGGACTTTATGTGATTGATGAAACCAATCTGGAGACGCACGGTTCCTGGCAGTATGGTCAAAAAGAACTGCATGACGGGAACGTCCCCGCCAGCAGACCGGAATGGCGCGCCAACGTGCTCGACCGCTGCAATTCCATGATGCAAAGAGACAAAAACCACCCTTCGGTGGTGATCTGGTCGCTCGGCAATGAGTCCTTCGGGGGAGATAACTTTATTGCCATGCATGACTATCTGCGGGAAGCCGATCCGGGCCGGGTCGTTCATTATGAAGGTACCTTCCATTACCGTCCGTCCGATGCGGCTAGCGATATTGAATCCACAATGTATATCAAGCCGTGGGATGTTGTTGAGTATGCGAAGAAAGACCCCAAAAAACCTTACATCCTCTGCGAATACAGCCATGCGATGGGGAACTCCTGCGGCGGCTTGCATCTGTATACAGAGCTGTTCGACCAATATGATATCATTCAGGGCGGATTCATCTGGGACTGGGTAGATCAGGCGATCCGCACCACAACGGCAGATGGAATGGAGTATCTGGCTTACGGCGGAGATTTCGGGGAAAATCCGCATGACGGCAACTTCAGCGGCAACGGGCTGCTGTTCGCGGACCGCAGCATTACCCCTAAGCTGCTGGAAGTTAAGAAATGTTATCAGAATGTGAAAATAACCGCTGTGGATCTGGCAAAAGGCCGTTTTGAAATCCGCAACAATTATTTGTTTACGAACCTGGCAGAGTATGGGCTGAAATGGACAGCGGCCTTGGACGGTACGGTTGTGCAGGAAGGCTTGATACAGGTTACCGCTGATCCGGGAGCAACCGCTGAATGTGTCATTCCTTATGACGGAAGCACTTTTACGGGTAATCAGGAAGCAGTATTGACCTTGTCCTTCATACAGTCTTCAGCGACTGTATGGTCAGAAGCAGGGCATGAGATTGCCTGGGAACAATTTGTGCTGTCTCCAAGAGCCGGAGCCGCCACTTCCGCTGATCCCAAAGGGACCGGAACTGAACTGCGTATCACCGAACAAACGGATGTTGTTGCGATTCAGGGAGACAGCTTTGCTCTGGCCTTCAATGCTGCAACCGGCGACCTGTTCTCCTATACTACTTCCGGTAAAGAGCGCTTGCTGGCACCTGTGAGACCTAACTTCTGGAGAGCGGTAACCGACAACGATCTGGGCAATGGACTCGATAAACGCTGTGCGGTATGGAAGGATGCTTCCTACAGCAGAACCCTTACGGGCTTCTCTTGTACAGCCGGAGATCATCTATGCACTGTAGCGGTTAGCTATCAGCTGGCAACCCAACCTGCCTCCACCCTGCTGCTGCAATATAAGATTACACCGGACGGAAAAGTGGATATCACACAGGAACTGAACCCGGGAGGTGAAGGACTGCCGGAGATCCCCGAGTTCGGATTGCTTTTTGAACTGGATGGGGAGCTGGATACGGTCTCCTGGTACGGCAAAGGCCCGCATGAGAATTATTGGGACCGACAGACCAGCGCCAAGCTGGGACACTACACCGGCAAGGTAAGTGAGCAGTTCGTCCATTACCTGCGTCCGCAGGAATGCGGCAACAAAACCGGTGTGCGCTATGCATCCCTTACCGAGAGCGTGTCCGGCAACGGGATACATCTGGAAAGCACTTTACCGTTCGAAGTCAACGTCCTGCCATGGACGCCGGAAGAACTGGAAGCCAGCGATCATCCCTATAAATTGGCCCCTTCCGCCAAAAGCGTGTTGAGAGTCAATTACAAACAAATGGGTGTCGGCGGTGACGACAGCTGGGGTGCTCCGACACACACAGAATTCACGCTTCCGTCTAACCGGCCATACAGCTTCCGCTTCACGTTGTCTGTTGTTTAATCTTTAAATATCGCGTGAACTAGAGATTTCCAATGAAAAAAGGCGCGTTTCCCTTCACGAGGAAGAGAAGCGCGCTTTTTGATTCCAGAAGAACCACCTGGGCGGATATACCATAAGATAGGGTACACAGGAACTAAGGAGGAATATTTCATGCAGTATAATTGGAGACCCTACTTCCCCGCACAGGGAAGCCCTAATGCCATGCACCAATCCATGCCGATACATGCGGGGCCAGCGCCGGGATGCTTTAGCAGAGCGCAGGTTGAGCTGATACTCCACATGAGAACATTATGGGAGCAGCATGTGGCCTGGACCATCATCACCATCCGCAGCCTTGTATACGGGTTACCTGACATCGATGCTGTTTTGCCCCGCCTATTGCAGAATGCACAGGATATGGGCGAAGCCCTTAAGCCCTTCTATGGCGCAGCAGCAGGTGACGCTTACGGCCAGCTTATTAGGGAGCATCTAGTCATTGCTGCCGACCTGGTCAAAGCCGCTAAAGCTGGAGACCAAGCGGCGGCCGCCGCAGCCGAGAAGAAATGGTATGCCAATGGCGACCAGATTGTGGAATTTCTCAGCCGTCTGAATCCGTATCTGCCCAAAGAGGAATTCAGAAAAATGTTCTACCAGCATCTGGCATTAACCAAAGCAGAAGCCGTGACTCTGCTCCAAAAGGATTACAAACAAAGTGTCCAGCTCTATGACCCTATCGAAAAAGGTGCCTTGGCAATGGCCGACATGCTTAGCACGGCGATTATTAAGCAATTTCCGCAGATGTTCTGATCTGTAGCTGCTAAGTCAACTGTTTTGCCGCTTTATCCCAGGTACTGCCCGGCTTCCCGATAGCTTGGAATGCCTCCAGCGCCAACAGCGGCGTGCAATGCTGCTCCGACTGCAGCTTCTTCCGGAGCAGCGCTCAAGGTAAGGGGCAGTCCGAAGCATGCTTCCACTTTCGAGCGCAGAACCGGATTAGCGCGCAGCGCGTTGCCGGAACCAATGAGCCGGGTCCATTGTACCCCGGAACCAATCTGCTCTATAGATCTATAAAAGGCATACAGCTCATCCGTAATGCCTTGGAGAAAAGCATGGGCCAGCAGGCCTGGAGTGAAATTGTCCAACGTGATCCCCTCCACACTCCCCCGTGCTTCCGGGTTCAGCCGCGTACCCAGAAACTGCGGGTTCACTGTGAGGCCGCCTGTTGCGAGCGGTCCATCACCCAATAATTTGTCCAATAAAGGATACACCTCTTCTTGGGATTGACCCGTATAGGCTTCGATGACTTGCCGATAGAACTTCTCCAGAAGCGCATAGGATTTCCCTCCGCTGAGTGCGGCACCAACCATTAGGATCCCGCCTCCGGGATAAGGCCGTGCTTCCAATCCCTCCATACTTCCGGTCGCACCGGTCAGCATGGCCGACAATTGGCTTCCGGTCCCCATGTTCAGCAGCAGCGTTTCCTCAGGACAGGGGACACTGCCGAGAAAGCTTGCCTGATTGTCTCCGAGTGAAGTGTATACCGGGACACCTTGCCGGGTTAATCCCACAAGCGTTCCAGCTTGAACCACCCGGGGCAGCAGCTCTGTACCGATGCCTGACCGGTCAATGGCCTCCAGGTCAAAAACACCATTTGGGATGCTGTAGCATCCCAGTCCGGCAGCTTGCGTGGAATCAATCACCGGATCAGCGCGTTCTGCCAATCTCATGGCGGCATAATCGGCGATGGTGCATAAGCTGACTGCTTCTATGGGAACAAGCCCATGTCCCAGATTATAAAAATGAGTAGCCAACCCGTAGCCGGGAGCAACCGGATAACCGGTATCCTTACTCAGCTTCTCCGCATGGGTGAGAAATTCGTCATAAGGCACACTTCCTCTTCTATCCTGCCAGGTATAGAGCGGACTCACATGTTTTCCTGCGGCATCTGTATATACAATCCCATGCATTTGTCCGGTGAATCCGATCCCTTGAACCTCCGGCTCCCGCAACATGAGTTGCTCAAAAATACCTTGCACGAGATGGAGGATAACGGCAGGGTCCTGCAGACGTTCCCATTCTTTGACCCTGCCGGGAAGCTGCGCCGAATTCTCTGCTGTAATCCGGTGCAAAACCTTTCGTTGTTCCAAATCATATACCAATCCCGTAATCGAGGTCGTTCCAATATCGATTCCGATCGTTCTCACAAATTGTCCTCCTGTCGAATCTGATGCGTTATACATAAATTAAAGCACATTCACTCCGCCGGCGGAGAAGCAATCGCCATACAAGCGAATGTTTCCTCAACCGGTCTTTTCAGCTAAAACCTGCTGCTGCAATTGCGCTTTCCCATGCTTCCGGGGGTTTTTCAGGCAAATGACATATCCTAACAGACCTCCAAACACATTCAAAATAAGGTCATCGACATCAAAACTGCCCATGGATAAGAGAAGCTGTGTGCCTTCCAGAGAAAAGCTTATTCCGAATGAAAGCACAAGAGCTGTGAACAAGCCTCCTTTGGCTAACAGCCGGATGAATATCCCCAGGGGAACAAACAGCGCAATATTTCCAAACAGATTCACGAAATCATGCGGATTGGAGAGCTGATGCAGATTCTGGCTGATCGAGACAAAGGGAGTAAAGTTGGCAAACGCCAACCCGTACCGAATCATTCCGGGATGTTCCAGTACACTATGCAGCTGACGCCAGAGGAAAGCAATATCCACCGGCGCATACTTGAACAAGATGATTTTGATCAGCACATACAAATATACGGCAGTCCCCAATATCAAAAGCTTCCGGTCCAGCCTCTTCATGGCGTGCCCCACTTGCTGAGCTCCACTGTGACAATGACCCCATCGCTGTTGTTTCCTGATACTGTATAAGGATGGCCGGCAGGCACATGAACACTGCCCAATTGGGATGCCGGTACATAGAGCATGAGATATTTGCGGTCCGCGACCGTAATCTGCTGGCGCTTCCGCTGTTTCAGATCGGCAAGATATTCTTCCAGCACCATGTTCTTCTCCTTCATGACCAGACTATGCGGCAGACCGACGTAGCGGAAATGCCAGGCCTCGTATTTAATTCCCGTAATATTCGTCTTGTCTTCGGGGTACCTGAGAATAAACCCATAGTTCCAAGCGTTTGCCCGGAGCCATTTCCCTTCCGGTGAATCCTTGATTTCTCCAAGCGAAGAGCCAATGTCCAGCGACAGGCCTGTGTTGTGTTCACTGTAACCGGCGGGCAACGCGTAATCTGCTCCTTTTTCTTTGTAGAGCCTGCCCTGCTCCTCTTGATCCCTGTACCCGCTGCTAATGCGGAAATTCTCTGCACCATCCTTAGCGGCCGCTGCGGTCAGCTCCGAAAACCGTTCGGTTACTCTCTTAGACAGCTCAATGGAACGGTCAAGCAATTCAAACCCCTGTGTCAGCTCATCATGACGGGATAGCTCAAGGATATCCTTGGCAACCCCTTTCTTATGTACAGGATACTCTTTGTTGACGAGAATGAGGTCTCCCTTGTAGATTTGTTCTTTGTCAATACGAATGGTTGCTGTGTCTTCTCTAGACGCAGATATTTCTGCCGTATGCTCTATAATTGTCGGATTCTTGGCCGGCAGCACTTCTTTTTGAAAGATTTTGAACGCGATGACCAGCAAAACAATGCACAAAAAAAGCCACTTCTTCAATGCAAGCATCTCCCTTTTATCGTTGTTTCAACAGAATACAGGGAAAAGCTTAAATACAAAGTGGCCCAAAAATTAAATTTTCCTTAAATTTCATTAGCTCTGTCTGATTTCAGGCTTGAAGCGGCAGGCGCACTTCGAATAAGGTCCGGGTTACACTGCTCTCTGCGGTGATGGTGCCGCCATGCTGCTCGACGATATTTTTGGCGATAAAAAGCCCCAGTCCGGTGCTGTTCGCATCCGAGGTGCGTGCCCGGTCTCCTGTATAGAACATATCAAAGAGGAAGGGCAGCTCTTCTGCAGGTATGAAATTTCCATAATTAATAATCTGGACCACCGCGCTGCTCCCCTCCTGCCTGCAGTGTATATCCACAAATTGACCATCCCTGCCATACCGCGCTGCATTCGTCAAAAGATTCTCAAAGACGCGGGCAAGCAGCTCCCCATCCGCAGGGATGACCATCTGGGGCGTAATCTGCAGCCTGGAGGTTAGTTTGTTTTTTTCGAAAAGGGGATAAAGCTCTTCATTAAGCTGGAACAGCAGTTCACTGAGATCGATCGGGGCCTTGACCACTGCAAGCATTCCATAGTTGACTCTCGTAATCTCGAACAGCTCTTCAATCAGCTTCTCCAGCCGCTGCGATTTGGTGTACGCGATCATGGTGTAATGCTTAACCTGCTCCGCCGTCAGGTCTGTATGATTCAGAATGTAGTCCAGATAACCCAGCACCGACGTCAGCGGCGTCCGGATATCATGTGCCAGATTCAGCACCAGCTGATCCTTGCTGCTCTCGGCAAAATCCCCCCGCTCCACAGCTTTTTGCAGCTGCTCGCTCGCCCGGTTGATGTCTTCAGCGATAACCTGAAACTCATCGTGAGAGGTGATCTCCACCCTGGAGCTAAACTCACCGTTGGCGAGATTGTGAATACCCGAGGAAATGGTGTCAAAATAAGCGGCGTAGCGTTTGGTCAGCAGGAAAAAAAAGAAGATCGCCAGCGGCACGAACAGAATTAAAAAAAGTTAACATCCCCAACCCTATAGATGAAAGCCCGCAAGCGGGCAATATCATCTTCTGCCAGAACCTTTTCATGGTAATACAACTGGAGCCCTTTATAGACCAGATAAGTAAGGAGACCGGAGATCAGCATACTGAGCCCGAACAGCATCAGCATACTTGTGCGGAAACTGCGCTTGTTTCTAGCCATTGAACGTATATCCTACGCCCCAGACGGTTTTGACAAACTTTTTGGGGTCCTCGCTAAGCTTTTTGCGGAGGGTGCGGATATGGACCATTACGGTATTGCCGCTGTCATAATAAGACTCGCCCCATACCTGTTCAAAGATATTTTCTGCACTGAATACCTTGTTCGGGTGGCTGGCCAGCAGCTGCAGTATGTCAAATTCCTTCGGGGTGAGCTCCACCGTCTGCCCGTAGATTGCGACGGTGCGTTTATCCGGATCAATGATCAGACCGCCAATCTGCAGCACAGCGTGCGCGCCTTCAGCCGGCTGATTCAGCTGCATGGCCCGGCGAAGCTGGGCTTTTACCCGTGCCACCAGCTCCATCGGGTTAAACGGCTTGGTCATATAATCATCCGCTCCAAGGACCAGGCCGGTTATTTTATCCAGATCCGTAGCCTTGGCACTCAAAAAATAATTGGCATCCGGTACTGCTCGCGGATCTGGCGGGTGACCTCATGACCATCCAGCTCGGGCATCATGATATCCAGGATGGCCAGATCTACCGGTTGGGATTGCACGGCCTGCATCGCGGCTCTCCCGTTCGAGGCCTTGACCGTATGATAGCCCTCCCTCTCCAGGTGTATGGCAATCAGTTCAGCGATCTCGGCCTCATCATCCGCAATCAAGATTGTAATCGGCTTCATTTCGTTACTGCCTCCTGTTTCAGATAGTCCCCATTATACTTGAAACAGCCGATCCCTGCATCCTGTTCCTCTAAATACAACGGGCAGCAAGTCCCCATTCACGGAGGCTTGCTGCCCGGTTACGTTCTGAAGTTACTGAAAATCAGAAACTGCGAATCAAACATGGTGGGACAGGTACTCCCATGCTCACCGGAGATCCTTAACCCTAATATTGGAGCTGAACAGGCTGGAAGGACTGGTAAGCTTATAAGAAGGATAATTTTCATCTGCTGCCAGCGTCATTGAGGAATCAAACAAGGATTCCTGCTGGCGGTCACACAAGAACGTGTAGGGTTCGTTCTGAATGACGATGTCTGTGGCATTTGGCGAGTCTACGATCTGAATGACAAGGACGCCATTGCAGCCGCAATCCTCGGTATCATAGAACAGCTTGAGAAATCCCGGTCTGCCATCCAGGCTCTCTCCCAGCCGTCTGCGGGTTAACGGGTCAAGTTGAATTTGCATCTCACAGTTCTCTCCTTTGATCAGTAAAAGTACGTAGCGGAACCTGTGCAAAGTAGTATAGTCCTATTCTACCCGCAACTCCTGTGATTGCAATCACTTTAATTATGACACTCATACAACCGCCAGCGGCCGCTAGCCGATCTGGGAACGCGCCGCTTTTTCCATACTTAGCAGCTGATCTCTTACGGTAACAGACTCCCCGATAATGATGATGGCTGGATTGCTGATCTTCATCGCGGCCGCCAGCTTATCAATATTACCCAGTGTTCCCGTTACCGTGCGTTCCCGGACCGTCGTTCCGTTCTCGATCAGGGCAGCGGGTGTCGCAGGGTTCTTCCCATACTTCAATAGCTGCTCACGGATTTCAGGCAATGTGCTGACCCCCATATATATGATCAGCGTATCCACACTGTGGACAAGCCCTTCCCAGTGCACGGGTGAAGCATGATCATGGCAGCGGCTGCCGGTCACAATGGCAAAAGAGGCCGCCAGCCCGCGGTGCGTCAGCGGAATTCCGGCCGAAGCCGCCGCACCGATGGCTGAGGTGATGCCCGGAATAACCTCATAAGCAATGCCGGCGGCCGCGACCGCCAGCGCTTCTTCCCCGCCCCGCCCGAACACATAGGGATCGCCTCCCTTCAGCCGGACCACTTGATTTCCGGCGGCTGCATATTTAATCATAAGCTTTTCGATGGCTTCCTGCGGCATGGAATGACGGCCGGGAGCTTTGCCGCAGTAGATTCTCAGTGCCTCCGGTTTCCCGCAGCCCAGAATTTCTTCATTCACCAGCCGGTCATAGAGGATCACGTCAGCTGTCTGAATCCTCCGTACGGCTTTGACGGTAAGCAGCTCCGGGTCGCCTGGTCCTGCTCCGACAATCGACACACTCCCTCGGATCATAGGCTTCTCTCCGTCAGATAGATTGAACCGTTGCTCTGGTCCACTTCGACCTCATACGTAACTACATGGCCATGATCCGGTTCCTGGACCACACCGGTGTGCAGATCAATACGCCAATCGTGGAGCGGGCAATGCACCTTTGAGCCACAGACCATTCCCTCCGACAAGGCTCCGCCTTTATGCGGGCACTTGTTCTCAACCGCCAGCACCTCTCCATCCGACAGGCGGAACAGTGCAATCTCATGGTCACCTACCCTGACGATACGGGAGCCCTTAATATCAATATCTGTCACCTTGCCCACCAGCATTTTGGTCATTTCCATCAGGTTCCCCTCCTATACCGTCTTCATTTCGGACAACTGCTCGAAATTTTTACGCAGCTCCGGCTCATTTACAATCTGCTTCCATGGGTCGGTTGTCACACTAAGCGCAGTGTGGATTCTCTCCTGAAGGGCAAGCCGGTTCTCCCGTACCTCCAGCACTTCCTTGATACTGTCCAGTCCAACCCGCTCCACCCACTGCGCGGTCCGCTCATTCCAGCCGGCCTGTTCGCGGTAATATTGCAGGAATGCACTGGCCCACTCGATGACCTCATCATCGGTTTTGACCACACCGAGCAGATCCGTGGCCCGCACATGCACGCCGCCGTTGCCTCCGATGTGCAGCTCCCAGCCGCCGTCTATGGCGACCACGCCAAAATCCTTAATCGTTGCTTCCGCGCAATTACGCGGGCAGCCGGATACCGCAAGCTTTACCTTACCTGGTGTATTCAGCCGCTCGAATGCTTTCTCCAGCCGGATTCCCATACCCATGGCATCCTGGGTGCCGAACCGGCAGAAGGTCGAGCCGACGCAGGTTTTGACTGTACGAAGCGTCTTGCCGTAGGCGTGGCCTGAAGGCATATCCAGCTCTTCCCACATTTTGGGCAAGTCTTCTTTTTTGACACCGAGAAGATCCAGCCGCTGCCCTCCGGTGAACTTCACCAGCGGAACTTCGAATTTGGCGGCAACCTCGGCAATCTTCATAAGTTCAGCAGGTGAGGTTACACCGCCGTATATCCGTGGAACAACGGAGTAGGTTCCGTCTTTCTGAATATTGGCATGATAGCGCTCATTGGTGATCCGGGATTCTTTTTCATCGATATATTCTTCAGGCCACAGCATCCCCAAATAGTAATTCAGAGAAGGACGGCATTTGGCACAGCCTTCTTCCGTATTCCATTCCAGGACGTTCATGACTTCCTTAACGGTCTTCAGCTCCATACGCTTGATTTCTGCGACAATTTCGTCCCGTCCCAGTGTGGTGCAGCCGCAGATGCCTTCCTTCACTGTCACTACATTATCTCCGGCGTAAAGCTGCAGGAGTCCTTCCACCAGCGGTTTGCAGCCGCCGCAGGATGCGGAGGCCTTAGTGCAGGCTTTGATCTGGCCGACACTCGTACAGCCGCCGGACTGGATTGCTTCGGCAATGGTACCTTTGGATACCCCGTTGCAGCCGCAGATGATCTCGTCATCGGCCATTCCTTCGAGCCGGTTGCCTTTGGGGGAAGCCAGTGCATCAGAGGATACGCCGAGCAGCAGCTCCTTTTCTTTTCCTTTTATGTTTTCGCCATTTTTGATCATGGAGAAGAGCTGGGCACCATCTCCGGTATCCCCGAATAAAACGGCGCCGACCAATTGGTCATCCTGAATCACCAATTTCTTATAGATTCCTTCGATCTCATCCTGGTACCGGAGGGCTCTGGTGCCGGTCCGCTCTGTGAATTGGCCTGCTGAAAATACGTCGACACCGGACACCTTCAGCTTGGTTGAAGTTACGGAACCCGGGTAGCCATCCGTAGGAACCCCGGCCAGTCTTTTGGCAAGAACAGCGCCTTGTTCATACAGCGGAGCCACAAGCCCATAAGCAATCCCCCTGTGCTCCGCGCATTCACCCACTGCATAGATTCCCGGAATATTGGTTTCCATATAATCATTAACCACGATGCCCCGGTTCGTCTGGACTCCGCTTTTCTGCGCCAGCTCCACATTGGGTTTGATGCCGACAGCCATAACGATCAGATCCGCATCGGCGATTTCCCCGTCTGCGAACAACAGGCCTTTCACTCTTTTTTTGCCGAGGATAGCTTCAGACTGCTTGTTCAGCAGAAACTTCATTCCCTGCTCTTCCAGCTCTTTGCGGAGCATCACGGATGCCGGTTCATCCAGCTGGCGCTCCATGATATAGGGATGGATGTGTACAACGGAAACCTCCATTCCGAGATGCAGCAGCCCTCTGGCCGCCTCCAGACCCAGAAGCCCGCCGCCGATCACCACGGCTTTGCGGTAGCTTTGTGAGGTTTCCTGCATGATCTGGCAGTCCTTGATATCGCGGAAAGCAATGACCCCTTCCTTCTCGGCTCCCGGGAGCGGCAGCATGAACGGATTGGAGCCTGTCGCCAGAATCAGCTCATCATAGGGCATTACTATTCCTTTATCGGAGTATACTTTACGCTTAGCAGTATCAATGGAAGTAATCGTGTGCCCCATATATAACCGGATGCCATGGCTGTGGTACCACTCCAGATCATTGATAATGATCTCCTCCATGCTGGAGCCGCCTGCCAGAACAGAGGACAGCATAATCCGGTTGTAATTGGGATGCGGCTCTGAGCCGAAGATGGTAATCTCATATGCCTCCGGGGACAGCTTCAATAAATGCTCGATAGCCCTCACCCCGGCCATCCCGTTGCCCACCAATACGAGTTTCTTGCGAATGTCTGTCATCTGTCTCTCTCCTCTCCATGTGGACAACAGAAAAAGCCCGCTTCACTCTCCACGGAAACAAACATCTCCCGTTGCATAAAGTGAAAGCAGGCGCCATTGCCGCTTCAAGCGAATACACCGTTGTATTCGTAGACTTGTTGAAATTCTTAACCCGACTATACTACAGGAATTCCAATTACGTCAATATTGTTAACACATAAAATTTTATAATTTTAATTTATCGACAAAATCACGTGATATGTGTTATATAATATTACATCAACATTCTTATCTAAGAGGTAATTCTTCCCCACCCGATGACTACGAAGTAAAAAGGAGCGTCAAACTATGCATTCCCTGTTGATTATTCAGAATAACAAAACAGAGAACGTCACAGAAGAGCGTTCATCAACAGGACCGGATTCCCTGCTTCGTTCCTGTGGTTATGTGGTCACGGCGGCAGCTTCTCCAGAGGAGGCAAAGCTGATGATCGGTGATGCGGATGCCTCCATCCTCAATCTGCCCGTTACAGAGATCAACTCCTGGCGGGCAGCGCTGATGCAGTGCAAAACCGCCCCCATTCTATGGTGGTGCACATCTTCAACGGCTGACTTGTCGGTTGCTGCCTGCGGGGATGATATTATGGTGGACGGAATTTTGTCCCCTTCCATGCAGCCTCAGGAGATTCACTGGATTCTTCATTTCAGTGCCAGGCAATGCTTCGAGCGCCAGCAGTGGCTGAAGGAGCGGGAGCAGCTGTTGTCACGGATTGAAGAGCGCAAATGGATCGATATGGCCAAAGGCATCCTCTCCAAAGCCAAAAATATCAGCGAATCCGAAGCCTATGACCTTCTTCGCAAGCAAGCCATGAATGAACGCAAGCGGATGGTTGATGTAGCTACTTCTATAGTCAAGGTGTATCAACTGCTGCAGGATCAAACTTAAGGAGAATCCGATATGATTAATATTCTAAAAGAAGTCGCCCGGGGCAAACGGGGGGCCCGTGATTTAAGCTACCAGGAAGCGGAATCCGCAGCGGAGGCGATTCTGGGTCTGACTGCTTCCCCCGTGCAAATCGGTGCCTTTTTGATTGCAGAGCGGATCAAGCTGGAGAGCATTGAAGAGCTGGAGGCCTTTGTGTCTGTCTGCCGCAAATACGCCCACCGTGAACCGGTACAGCAGGGGCTGGACTGCGCCGGGCCTTATGATGGCCGGAAGAAGTCTTTTGCCGCAACATTCCCGGCTTCCTTCTTATGCGCTGCGGCCGGTCTGCCTGTCACCCTCCACGGGTCAGCCTCATTACCGCCGAAATGGGGGATCACCCTGCAGGATATTATTCAGGAATCGGGGATTGAGGTGACTGCGCTCAGCCGGGCTGAAGTGGTGGAATCTGCTGGCAAAAGCGGTGTGCTGTACGCCCACTCGGAAGCGTGGTGTCCGCCTCTTGCGACCCTCCGCCATCTTCGTGAGGATCTTGGCATGCGGACGATCTTTAATACGGTAGAAAAGTTCATTGATTACGCCTGCTCTCCCTACATTGTATTTGGAATCTATCACAATACAGTCTTTGACCGCATTTCCAGAATGATTCTCAAGCTTGGCTACCGCAAAGGACTGGTCGTACAAGGAGCGGAAGGCTCCGAGGATCTCTATATCGACCGCCCGAACCGGGTGTATTACGTTGCCGATGGAACAGCCCACCTGGACATTATTGATCCGGAACTGCTGGGCTTGGAAACGCCGGTGCCGGAAATGGACTGGACTCCCCGGCTGCAAGTGTCGGCAGCGGAAGCTGTGCTGCAAGGAGGCGGACATATCGCCTTTTACAATCAAGTGCTGCTTAATGGGGCTGCCCGCCTGCATCTGGCCGGAATAGTCAATTCGATTGAAGAAGGTGTCTATACCTGCAAGCATTTGCTGGATAACGGTGACGCCTGGGCAGTCTATATGAAATGGAGAAGCGCACTGCTCGGCAGCAAAACGCCGTCTGAGTCAGGCTTGTCCATCTGAAGCAAAAAAAAGCGCGTACCCGTCCTCATACGGATGCGCGTTTTTTTACACTGCTTCTTTCAGATGCCGTAGAAGGCTTTCGCTCACTTCAAATTCAACGCCTGCTGCCGCTTGCCTGTTGAGGAATCACTTTCAGGCTCACGCGCTCCTCCTAACTTGAACACCAGAATCCCTCCAACAATGATGAGTACTCCGATAAGCTGATTGAAGGAAAAAGGCACCTTGGTCAGGCCCAGCCAGCCCAGTGAATCCCATAGAAGGGCAAACCCAAGCTGTGAGGTAAGCACGATAGAAATCGCATAAGTAGGCCCAAGCAGCCGGGTGGCCTGCACCAGACAGATGACTACACCTACGCCGATCATGCCGCTGAACCAATACCAGGGCTGCATATGCTGCAGGGTGAACATGTTTTTGCCTTCCATAAGCAGCCCCATCAGCAGGGAAGCGATAAATCCCATGCCCAATACCAAGGTTGTAGTGGACCATGACCCCGTATGCTCATTGACCTTGCTGTTGAAAATATTCTGCAAACTTACCAGGGAACCGGCGGCCAGCGCCAATATTAATCCTATTAACATTTCTAGTTCACTCCATTCCGTTCGGTTCATAAATGTTGCGGCTCGCGAGTGCGGCCAGCCCGGCCTTGTCTTTCACCAGAAGATGTCCGTTTCCCCGTTCGATCAGGCCGTTTTGTGTAAGCTTGTGAATGACCCGGTTCAAATGCCTGTAGCTCGTTCCAATAAAATTGGCAGTATCGGTCAGGTTGATCGTACTCAGCTGGCCGGTAAAGTTAGGATCGGATTCATCATAGGAGATAGATAACAAATAACTGGCAAGCCGCACCTCTACAGGATGCATCAGATTCAAGCTGAGGAAATTCGATTTACGGTAAAACTTGTGAGTGATCATTTCCAGCATAAAATGCAGCAGCGGCGGATAATCCCTGCCGTATTTGTTGAGCCAGCGGTACTCTATGCCGAGCATATGCACCGGGGATACGGCCTCCACCGTATTAATCATTTCCGTGCCTTGAATGTATTCGACATCACCGATCAGCTCCAGCGGTGTTTTGAAGGAGATAATCAGCATTTTCCCTTCAGGCGTGGTGGTGAAGATCTTCAGCTTCCCCTTGACCAGGACGTATAGATACCTGGAAGGATCCCCTTTGGAGCAGATATGCTCCCCTTGTGCGAAGCTGAAGAGATGCAGATGACCACTAAGCTGTTCATTGAAAATAGCTGCCAGGGAATGTGCCGCAATGTATGCCTGAAGCTGCTCAGAATCCTGAATTTCTTTCATGGCCCGCTCCCGTCCTTATAATTTCAAAATCACCACACCGGCAACCATCATTCCGATCCCGATAAACTGCGGCAGCCGCATCTTCTGCTTCACAACTCCGAACCACCCTTTGATATCAATCAGAAAGGTCAGGCAGAGCTGGGCGATCAGCAGTGCGGAAATGGTAAGGGTCACACCGATGCCCTGAATCGCGGTAACTTCGCTGAAAATAACAAATGCGGCCAGCGCTCCGCCGAACAGATATAAAGGGCTGACCTGCTTAAACCCCTGCTTCTTCGCATCCCGCACGAACAGCAGAATCATCAGCGCCATTACGAATCCGGTAAATTGGGTAATGGTTGCAGCCTGCCAGGTGCCAATATCCTGGCTGATCCTGGCGTTGGCCACCCCTTGCAGTGTAATGCAGGCCCCGCCGATAAAAGCAAAAATAATCCCTTTCATGACTTCTCTCCTCTGTCTTAATCTCTGTATTCATTAAAAGACATATTCAGGATTTGCGGTAGGACATATGTCCTGAGCATCGTAACCGGTACTCGAGGAGGATTATCAGGGTACGGCAGAAAGCCCGTCTTAAGCCGCAAAAGGGCTTCCAACGGGCTTGAATCATACGCTGAGCTGCCGCACATGTACGTTAATCCAGCAGCTTCAGCTCATGGAGCTGGTCAAAAATCATCCGGCTGACAGCCGACACCCGCTCCCTGTCTTCATAGGCAAGCCAAGCGATCTCGGCAATTTCCGAGGCCGGAGTTAATTCTCCGGTGTAATCGGCTGTAAAACAGGCCATCTTCACCTGTACGCCTTCCGCTTTGCCGTGGGCGGCGGCTTCAAAGATGCCGAAAGGTGTGACTGTACCGGACAGGATGTCCACGGACAGCTCTTCTTTGACTTCCCGGATCAGCGTCTGGACATCCGTCTCGCCGGACTCTCTTTTTCCTCCGGGAAAATAATAAGTATCTTTACCTTTGGAACGCGCACCCAGCACTCTTCCATCTGAGATTACAATCCAGGCCACTTTATCGATGATTCCGTTCATCATTCCAGTAATCCTCCTCAGCTCTTCTCTTCCGGTCCTAATTAAAAAACATATCCGGAGATTAGGAAAGGACATATGTCCCGGCAGATCAGCTTATGGGTCCGAAATCGTTAGTGATGTGCATGTGCGCTTGTGCTTCATCCCAAGGGACGGAGTAAGACTGGCCTTTGGCGCAAAAGATAGAGGATGAGGGATACGCCGGATCGGCATCCTTATTGTAATTTTTGAGTGCGATGACTGACTCCGTCTGGTGGCAGGGCTGGTACTCTGCAACCTTAAGCGAGAGTGAGCCTTTCCCTTGTGTCAGTGCAGCCAGCCGGACAGCGTAATTCAAAAAAGTGGCTACCGGCACCTTGCCGGTGATCACCGCTTTGGTTCCGGTGATCTCCGGGGGGCTGAAGCTGCCGTTCGCCTGCTGGATGTCTGTCATTACTTTCCCCAAGTCACCGGTGTCTATCCTGATTTTGAGGTCATAGACCGGCTCCAGCAGGATATTCTCAGCCTGCTCCAGCCCCTGGCGCAAGGCGCGGAGCGCCGCTTCCCGGAAATCACCGCCATGCGTATGCTTGTTATGCGCTCTTCCGCTCAGCAGGGTCATCCGCAGATCTGTGAGCGGCGAACCCGTAAGCAATCCATGATGCCCGCTCTCCAGCAGATTTTGGCCGACTTGGTGCTGATAACCCACTGCAAGATCATCGGGGTGGCACTCGTTGATGAATACCAGGCCGCTGCCCCGTTCACCCGGTTCAATACGCAGCAGAACCTCAGCATAGTGCTTCAGCGGCTCAAAATGTCCGCAGCCATACACCGGAGCGGCTATTGTCTCCTTGTACAGAATCTCCGGCGGGCCAAACGCCACTGGAATCTTGAACCGTTCCCGCATGATCTGCTCCAGAATCTCTAGCTGGATCTGGCCCATCACCTGAATATGCAGCTCCTGCAGCGTCATATCCCAGCTGACATTCAGAGAAGGATCTTCTGCTCCCAGCAGCTGAAAGGCCGTCAGCACCTCCTTCAGATGCACAGGCGGCTCGAACAGCACCCTGGACTTCAGCGTTGAAACCAGCTCACTGTCCCGTCTGTCCTGCAAAACCCCGACACCGTCTCCCGGCCTCACGGCCGACAGCCCGGTGACTGCAAACAGCTCGCCCGCCGCTGCCCAATCCACGGAGACATATTTCAGGCCATTCACTTTGCGGATGCCGGTAATCCGCTCAGGTTCCGCATCCTCTGACGCTCCATATTTCAGCTCTTCCCTTACCTTGAGAACTCCCTGCAGCGCTTTGATATAGGTAACCCGGGTCCCCTTCTCATCATGACGGATTTTGTACACTCTGCCTGCAAAAGGCAGTCCGGCATCATAATCCGTTATGGTCAGAGACTTCAGCCGGTCCAGAAAAACATCAATGCCCACATCCTGCAAAGCAGAGCCCTCCATGCACGGAAATATGGTGCCTTCCCGGACCATAGACCGCATCGCTTCCCGCCAACCGGTATCGTTCAATGACCCATCCAGATAAGCGTCCAGCAGCCGTTCCTCGCGTTCAGCCAGAAAAACCTTCAACTCCTCAGATATTTCACCGCTTTCTGATTGCGGGAGCAGACATGCGCTGCTGCTCAGCCCGCTGCGGATTTCCTCGAACACACGCTGTGGATCGGCACCGGTACGGTCCGTTTTATTGATAAAAAAGAAGGTCGGAATCCCGTGACTGCGCAGCAATTGCCAGACGGTTTCCGTATGGCCTTCCACACCTTCGACGGCGCTGACAATCACTACAGCATAATCCAGCACCTGCAGCGCGCGTTCCATCTCCGGTGAAAAATCGACATGTCCGGGAGTATCCAGCAGAAAATACCGCGTGCCGCCAAGGATAAACTCCGCCTGATCTGCAAATACAGTAATCCCGCGGGCTTTTTCAATTTCATGGGTATCCAAAAAGGTATCCTTATGGTCCACCCTGCCCCGGCTGCGTATTGCCTGTGTATGATACAGCAGCTGCTCGGCAAAAGTTGTTTTACCGGCATCAACATGCGCGAGCAGTCCGATGGTGATATTTTCCATAAAGTAATGCTATCCACCTCCACGGGTATGGGGGGCTGCTTCAGTCTTATAAGCCTCCCGTTCTAATGATCTATCTGGTTTTCCTGAATATGATTTTGTAATTGTATTTGAGTGTGCAAACTGCGGATGTCCCTAATTCGCTCAGAATCTCCAAATTCGCATAGGTCTTCAATTGCTTGTGAAAAACTATATTCTGGTGTCCCATTGTTATTATAGATATCAGTCAACTCCTTTATAGCATAATCATACACAGTGTTATCCATATAATTAAGAATAATCAGGTAAGGATCACTATCCTTCTTGAACTCCTCATTCATCATTTTGCGTGAAGTGATAGGCTCCATTTTCCCCAATTCTTCTCTTATGACAAATATGGGTACATATTGAAGAACGGTTATATAAGAATTTAATAAGACCTTATCCTCGTAAGGCTGGTCAATCATGAGAAACCTTATAGTTGCACCAACGCCATATTCCATAGACCATGCCTTCAATATCTTACGTTTTTGGTGTTCCTCTGCAGTATCCGACCAAGCCGTAAAAATCCGCTCAATATCCTCTTCATGATGCTCCATTAAAACCGGATAGCTGAAATGTACAGATAAATAGTTTTTTATCTGCTGTTTCAATCCTTCTCCGCCAACCTTCTGATCATAAATCATACCCAGCAAGGACAGATTTGTTTCGTTGTCATTAAACAGGATTTTGAGAGCAGACTGTTCTTCAGAGCTTCCATACAAACGGGCAAACAGCGATATAATCGTTTTCCGTTCATAGCTGTATGAATATGATCTCTCTTTGTTATACTCTTTATTGAATGTTGTAAGTAAATATGCAAACAGCAACAGGCTCCTTCCGTCTGTAGACAAATCTATTTTCTCTCCCAGTTTCTTGTGAAATTCATGTGGAGAGGTTTTGTTTACTAAATAGGACTGCTGTTTTTCAGCCTCCAAAAACCCTTGTTCCAGCGCTAAATAGAAAGAATCCATATCCGCTTCGGATAATTTCTGATACGGCATAGAGTACATGAAATAAGTCCAAAAGTGTTCAGGTGTACCGATTCTCTTTTGTATGATCCACTCCGTTTTGATTTCTTTATAATTTATGGATGGAAACATTTTTTTTAGAGGCGCAACATAGGGAGCATAGGCAGCTTTTAATTTATCCATCAATTCTGTCCGCATCTTATCCTCCTTTAGCTTACCAAGGAAAAAATCGCTGTGCTTGAGAATGAATTCGAACAAACCGGGTTTTGACACTTTAATCAACAGTAAACTAAGCAGATCCAATGGAAACACATCTCTATGCAGCAACGGCAAATACAACCGGTAAAGATTACTTAAGCGCTGCAAATTACGCGGAGAAATTTCCATCTGCATTAGAATATCTTTGACTTGTATCGGGGTAACAAGTATTTCCTCAGCTTTAAGAATGGGCTCGAGCATTTCCCACCCCAGGTTGGCCAGAAGCACGGGATCACAAGCAGGTATGTAGAGCGGAATTTGAATGAATTTTTCCAGATATTCTTTCCCTACATCCCTGACGAAGTCTTTGGAATACATCTGTGCCAGTGAATTTGTAACGATCTCCTCATCCATAGCAATTATATAAGTGGTCTTCGGGAAATCAGCGATCATCCGCACGAGCTTGAACACCATTTGAATCTCCTTATTGTCCAGCCGGTCCAGATCATCGATAAAAACGATAAGCTTGATATCAGCGAGCTTGAGCCGTTCTACAATTTGCTTCCGCATATCTTCGGCATCCATATATTCTTTGCTGAATTCGGTATTAACAGGTAAATCCTTGAAGTTAATGATTAATCCTGGCGGACGCAGACTGATTGGGGTCAGGAATTTCCGGTAAGCTTTCAGATCGCGGATCAGCCCGGCATCATAGGCTCTGGAATGCTCTTTAATAGAATCTATGAGCTTATTTAAAAATTCGGGTATCAGATTCATATAATCCTTACCGAAAAACCAGGGCTGGAAACGGACAATAACCGGCTTGCTCTTACTTTTGTCAAATTCCCTTTCCATCAGGTCAAAAATTGAGGTTTTTCCTGAACCCCATGGTCCGTATAAACCAATGGTTAATGCGCCTTCATTTGTTTTTGCCGTATGCTTTTCAATTGTTGCGGCAACGTGTCCGGCAAACACTTCCCTGTTCAGCGCATCCCGCCCCTCTTTACCCAGAGAGGATTCTGTTCTGAAATTCAGTTCATGCTGGGTACTGCTATTATTATCATCCACTTTACGCCGGAATTTTCTGTAGATTGTAAAGAGCAGCGCTATCCCTAATAGAACTAATACAGATAAACAGATTATAAATGTTATCTCATAAAGATCCGAAAATAAGGGTCCTGACCAGTCTTGATTCCGGTCATTACTTTGATGATCAATGACTACTGCTGCAGCAACGCCATTCATGAGCAGAAAAAAACGGTCCTGCAGCGGATTTTTAATGCCTGAACCTGCTCCCCGAAATCCTCCCAAGCCCCTCCAGCATATGGCTAAGGCTGCTAATATATAAGCTAATATTATCAGCTGTTTTTCATAACCTATGTAATCCTGGCTGAACACAGAGGCAGCATAAATTCTAAGTATCAATAAAACAATATATGCAATCACAACGCAAAACATTGGGGGCAGCAGTTTTCCCCACAACCATTTGATTTGACTATACACCACTTTCAAGCGCGTACCACCCTTTTAAAAAATATAGTTTTTCATTATGCCAAACCCGTTATCTAATTATAGTTTATCTAAAAGCTAACCTCTGATGCTGAAATATGTATTTTTTGTGCGGAATTTGTTCGAAGGCAAAACGCCGGCCACAAATAAGGACTCTAATCCAGGCTAAGCTTGGATCAGAGTCCTATAAGGTGCAGCATGTGCAATTAAGATATTATTTGTTTATCGTATAAACCACCTGATGCACTTTTCCATCCATCATACCTGTATAGTTGAAGGTCAGCACATTTCCTTCGCGTTTCTTTAACACTAGCATTTTGGTCACCACAAACGGGTCATTTCCATCTGCCGTGTCCCAGTCCTTGCGGTCAGCCGAGCTAATCAGCTTTTCGCTTAAATTCGTGGTTTCCCCTGAGCGGGTATTGACCGCAAACAGCTCGGTATGCTCCAGATTACGGACAAGCGCGATATCTTCAGCCGCATACTCAACCGTAAAGTCACCTGATCTTCCTGTACTCTTCTCCAGTTCAAACAGCTTGCCAAGACTGCCGTCGGCATTAATATACTGCACGTTTTTGCCGTCTGTCATATACAGCTGTTTTGTCGGGATCTCCGCAGCATGCGGATAGGAGACAATGATGTAATGATAGTCCATTTGCTTCAGAATTGTACCGTTGCGGATTAGAGCCTGGTAGCCATTGCTGAAGTCATTGAACATAGCATAGTGTTTGTCTATCAAAAGCAGCAAATCGCTGCCGTTCCCCGCATTTTTGATCTGTAACCAGAGAGAGTAAGGCGTTTCGCCCAGTGGAAAGGTCCCTATGGATTCCGGCTTGCTCCCTGCTGAAGCGCTCAGGAAGATTTCTCCGCTTTTTTGAGATACCCAATAAATTCTGCTCTGGATGGCAGCCGAAGTAAACCGCGGTTCATCCACAAGCATGATGTTGCCGCTGCTCTTGTCCGTCCAGGTTTTGCCGCCCAGGATACTGACTGAAGATACCAAGGGGACGTACACTTTCCCTTTGAGAATGTTCGGGGCTTTGGCGAGGGTTACGAGTGAATCATTTGTTTTCACCTTCTTGGATTTGGCTGTAAAGGTCACTTCGCGTCCCGGACGCACCAGCTGAGCGGTTGCAGTCTTCTGATTCCAGGAGAGTGCATAGCCCATCGAATCAGCCAGTTCCTTCAACGGAACCCATGTCGCACCTTCCACAATGATCTGACTGCTGCCCATCACGGTATGCTTGTCGTTTAATACAATTCCGTTTTCCCTGGCATGTACTGTCCCGGCGCTTAAGGCAAACCAAATTGCAGCAAAAACGGCCAGTGATTGCTTCCATTTTTTCATTCGCAGAGTCTCCTTTAAATTGTCCTAAGGAATTGGACGCTTTGTACTGGGAAAAGTTGCAAAACCGGAGCCTGTCTTGATTTTACTTCGTTAGATCCGCTCTGCTATGATGATCGTGGAGGCGACATACATGACACTTGAATTCAAGACTTACGATAAGTGGGATGACGCGCTGTGGGCCGCGATGGAGCCGCTCTACCGGGAAGCTTTCCCGCACGGCGCCAAACCGGTGGGCATTCTGCATGCCATGCTGGATAAACAAATCGCCTGGCTGCATACCGGATACCAGGACGGAAAACTCGCGGCCATGGCCGTTACAGGGCTCAGCGGACCCGCAGGGGAACGGATGCTAATTATCGACTATATGGCTGTAGATGCCGGGCTGCGCGGCCAGGGCCTGGGCAGACAGTTTCTGGAGCTGATCCGCGACTGGGCGGTGCAGAAGCATGACATTCAGGCGGTTCTGATTGAAGTCGAAGCAGGTCATACGCAAGAAGATGCGGCACGGGTCTATTTTTGGGAACACTGCGGTTTCAGGGCCACGGAGTATGTGCATCAATACGTCTGGATTCCCGAGCCTTACCGGGCCATGGTGATGCCGCTCACCCGGGATGTTGCCATTACGGATGATGGACAAGCTTTGTTCCGCCGCATTACTGATTTTCATAGGAAATCTTTCCGGAAGAGCGGGGACCACAACAATGACGGGTAATCAGTACCTCAACACCAGCACGAACTTCATACCCTGCTTAACAGGTTCAGCGTAAATATCTCCGTCCATCTTATGCAGCAGCTGCTTGCAGATATACAGCCCCAGGCCGTTCCCTTTTTTGCCTTCTGCATTCGATCCGCGCCAAAAGCTGGTGAATATATAAGGCAGTTCCGCCGCCGACAACGGGTTGCCGGTATTCTCAACCACTATGAGTTGGCGCATATCCTCCTCCTGGAAGGAGAGGCGGATCTGGCCGCCGTCCCCGTACTTGATCGCATTTTCGATGAGGTTATCCATAACCTCCAGCAGTTTATCCGGGTCTCCAAACAGCAGCTTATCCGGATAGGCATCAATGGTCCAATCAATTTTCAGCAATTCGAGCCGTTCCTTATGGGAAAGCAGCAGCCGCTTGAGCCATTCTCCCAAGTAAAACTCCCTGTTCTTAATTTCGATATTCTGAAGCGATGATACAGAGGCCGTAATGATGTCTCCGATCAGCGTTTCAATATGCTCAGCCTTCTGGCCAATTAGTACAGCACAGGCCTTACGTTTATCGTCGCTGTCATAAATGTCTCTGGTCAGTGCACTGGAATACAGCTTAATGGCAGCTACGGGTGTTTTCAGCTCATGTGAAAGCGAGGCTACGAGTGTCTGCCTGTCTTTTTCCAGACTCATATTGATCTGCTTTTGCGATTCCAGGGTCTCCCTAAGCAGATCCAGACCCCAGATGAATTTGCCGAAAAAACGGCTTCGGCTTTCCTTTAGGCCGGTGTTCAGCTGTCCTTTGGATAAGGCATAAGGCAGCTCTTCAATGATATGGAACGGCTTAAGGATCTGCAGCTTCACATAGAGCAGCAGAGCAACAAGCCCTGCCAAAACCAGCAGAAGAATGCTATCCATGACGAGAATGATTGAAGTTGTATCTTTTACAGGCAGGTAGGAAAAACGCAGATACCCAGACAGCTTCCGCCCTTCATGGACAGGGAGAATCATGAATTCTTCCCTGCTGTCCACCCCTGAACCTTCAAAAAACTGTTCAATTTGCTCCGGTACAGCTTCAACGCCTATCCAGTCAAGAGTGTGGACTGCGCCGGATTGGCCTGTATTCAGCACAATATCACCCGGCGCTGCACCTGCTCTTATCTGATGGAGGATACGGTTTATCTCCACCCGGTATTTCCGGTCTGTCTGCGAATGGCCAAGCTGGACGGCATAAGCGGTGCAGGCTGCGATCAAAGCAAAACCTATGATCACAACCCAGAGAATCAAGGCATTAAACCGCCTCATATTTATAGCCTACCCCCCAGATGGTGACAATGCGTTGCGGCTCCTTTGGGTTTTTCTCAATTTTTTCGCGCAATTTATTGATATGTACGGTTAGAGTCGAAGGCTCGCTGAAGCTGTCTGCACCCCACACCTTGTCAAACAGCCAGTCTTTGCGCAGCACCTTGTCCTTGTTATTCACCAGCAGAACGAGCAGCTCATATTCCTTGGAGGTGACACTTAGCGGTTGGTCCTTCTTATAGACCTGCATAGAAGCGCGGTTAATGATAATATCGCCATCAACCAGCAGTTGTTTATCGTCATTCATGTCATAGCTGCGGCGCAGAAGTGCCTTGACCTTGGCGGTTAGCAGATTGACCGAAAAGGGCTTCTCCAGATAGTCATCCGCGCCCAGCTCCAGGCCAATAATCTTGTTATCGTCTCCATGCCGGGCGCTCATGATCAGAATGGGCAGGTTGTGCTGCTCTCTCACCAGCCTGCAAATTGCGAGTCCATCCAGTTCGGGCAGCATAATATCTAGCAGGAGCAATTTTGCCGTATGCTCAGCCAGATACTTCATCCCCTTTTCACCACTGTCTGTCGTGAACACAGAGTATCCCTCCACCTGAAGGAAGTCCCTGATGAGTCCGGCAAGCTCCATATTATCTTCGATGATCAGAACATCGGTCATATTAATCTCCTCCCAGCCAAATGTCGCCTGTCCTACAGCTGAGGTACTGAGCGTTGCGGCTGTCTTACCAGCCCATCTCCATCAGCCATTTCGTCAAGCTCTGTTCCCGTTCTTTCAATCCCTGTCCTTCAGAATATTTCCCTAAAATATGTTGCCCCTGGATTGTACCGTCCACCATGTAGAGCACTTTGTCACTCTGGGCAGCGACTTTCATGTCATGGGTGACCATCATAATTGTTGTTCCCTCCCGGTTAATCCGGCACAGCTCAGCAAGTACCTCTTGGGCAGCTTTGGAATTCAGGGCGCCTGTAGGCTCATCGGCAAATAACATGATGGGATCATTGATCAGTGCCCGGCAGATGCAGGCTCTTTGCAGCTGTCCGCCCGATACCTCTGTGATATCATGGCCTGCCGTTTCAATAATGCCGAGCTTCCGCATGAGCTTGTCAGCCTGCTGGTTAACGTCACTGCGGCTGCGTGAATTTCCATTTCTTTTTAAGGCTTCATAACCCGATAGAATAATATTATCATATACCGACAGGTTGCCAAGCATATGCATTTGCTGAAAAATAAACCCCATCTTGCGCAGCCGCAGATCAGATACCTCCTTCTCCGATAGCCCTGACAGACTCTTTTGGTCAAAAACCACCTCTCCCGCTGTTAGACGGTCCATTCCGCTTACCGTATACAAAAGTGTTGATTTGCCCGAGCCCGATGGTCCCATGACCGATACGAATTCTCCTTCGTGGAGAGTTAAGTTTACATTTCTAAGTACATTATTCTGGCTTTTATTAACGATATAAGTCTTGCATAAGTTTGTTGCCTCTAAAACTGCGATCATATTAATAAGCCTCCCTGTATGTTTGCTGTGGATACTCTCCCGTAGTTGTCCTGCTCCATCCTAACCCATTCCTAATTCATTCCTGATTCATATTCCAGACTTGAACTCTCTTAATTTGACCACAGCTTGAATATACTGCCGCCACTACTACCAGCAGGATCAAAAGCGGATATAAGAGGTAGACTTGGAGCGGCACAATATTGAAGCTCATCCGGGTCAGACCGAACATACGGAAGATGATACCAATCAGCCTTTCTCCCAAAATATTGGCCGTCAGCACGCCGATAATGATGGAGCCAACCAGCAAAATTGAAATACGCAGAATCTGCCACAGCCGGATCTTTCCATTTTTGAAGCCGAGGCTCTTCATCACGGCAATGCCCCGTACTTCCTTGGCAATGAGCAGTCTAACGAACAAGCTGGTAATGAAAAAAGTAATCAAACAGACAATAACCGTAAGTAGGGTCATAATGCTTTGGAGCTGGCCCATGAATCCGCCTGTAGTATGCTCCAGCAGATCGGCTGCACTTTTGAGATCGAGAGCACTGAACTGCTGTTTCATATTTGAGAGTATCTCTGCCTTATCCTTTTCAGGTGCGTTGATATTACCAGCAAATTGATAAGCAGCTGCATGAAGTGGAATGTACTCGTCTCCCAACCGCACCATGTAGCCTTCATTGGTAATGGTCTGAAATAATCCGGTGATCAGAAAGGTATCCCGTTTACCGTCAATCTCAAAAAGGATTGAATCTCCGATGCGCTTACCAAATCTGTCAGCCATAATACTGGTGATCGCGATTTCATTTGCCAGTTTCGGGGCGGTCCCGTCCAGATACTGAAAGACTGCAGCCGGTTCGCTTTTCATGGCGGTGATCCGCATGTTGTCCTCACCATGATCTGATATATATTTCGTGTTGATAGAATAGTCCACCGATAGCGTGACAGGGAAGCTGTGATCGCGGAATTCCCGGGTTACTCTGGCCAGCTCGCTCTGAATCTCCGATACCTTTTTGTCTACTACTTCGCTCTTGGAATAAAAGTCAGCCTGAACTGTACCAAAATAACCAATGAACTTTGGAGTTATAACCGTATTCATAAGATTAATCGGAATAATAATGATCGCTGTGCTCAAAACAAATGTAAGAATCAGTGCCGAATAGCTCTTCATCCGGTTCAGTACATCGCTCAGTGCCAGAAACAACGCCGGAGGCAACAGCTTGCTGCGATGCAGATGGATTTTCCGCGAAGCCTTGAAGCGTTCGCCCGTATGCCCCTGCCGGATTGCATCAATAGCCGAGGCTTTATTAATCTTGCGCATACAGAGCGTACAAAACAACAGAGTGATAGCGACGATAGCGATCGTGCTGAATACGGAGACCACTACAGCGGCGCTGCCGCCGGGTACGATGACATACTGTGAGATTCTGCGGGACATCAGTTCTGAAAGCGGGATACTGAATCCCCATCCAACAGCGCCTCCTGCCAGGGATAGCCCTAAATATTTCATGAGATACAGCCGTTTGATCACTGAGTTCCGCAAGCCTATCGCCTTCATCACTCCGATTTCTTTGTAATTATCCTGCAGCGTCGAAACAATGGTGAACCTCAAGGTCAGAAAGGCGATGAAAATCAGAAACAGGCTGATCACAAACATCATTGCGGAAATAATCTGATCAGGCATGTAGGATTTCTTCACTAGTTCCTTCTCAATCCCAAAATTCAACGGGATATCCTGCTGGGAAAAAGCCTTGGCCAGTGCTGCGCCTTCACCTTTTGAAGATCCCACTAAGCTCCATAGTGTAGTTAATGACTCTGGCGGCAGTCCATTCTGAAGATCTGTAAAGTCCTGAGAAGAGATCAGCAGGCGTTTGAGGCCAAACAGGTCAGAGCCCATAAAGGCATCCTTAAATATCTTGGCGATGGTAAACGTATGTGAGTTTCCCCCTACCTGAACATTCAACAGATCCCCAAGCTTAAGTCCGGTGGCATTCATGATGCTGATGGGCAAGCCGATTTCTCCATTCTGCAAACTGAACAGTGCATCATTTTCACCGTATACAAGATTCACATCTTCAGGAACAGTTGACAATACCAGTCCGATATTGCCGGATATACTTTTTCGGTTACTGGGCACAGTAATGTCCTTGGACAATACCCCGATGTGCAGCTGTGCGTAATAGGAAGCGACCCTTTTTTCACACTCAGCCCATGCACGAAGACTTCGGTTGTTCTCGTCTGTGTTGGCGGTTATGATGTTGTAGTCCGCTACCTTACTCTTGCTGATGAAGCTGTCAATGGCTGTCGTTGTGGAGTACATCAGATTGGTGCTGCTCGCCACCAGAGTCGAGGCCAGGATCATAAGCACCAGCAACACGATATTCATTGTTTTTTTGCGCTTCAGGTCTTTTTTTAAGATTTTTAGAAACACAGGTTTAGTTCCCCTTTCTGTTTGCTCTACCGCGATTATAAAAGGGAAGTTATTAAATAATCCTTAAGCGGGAGAAATAAACGGTTTGCCTCGCCGGCTGGAAGCTAGCATTCGTAATCTGGTAAAGTGGAAAAGTGCAAGGTTCGGGTCCGGTAGTCTCAAGCTAAATCCGGGCTTTCGGCTGTTAGGGCATACAAGGAACCGGGGACGTGCAGTCTTTCTGCTTGCGCTGGAAAACAACCTGCCGGTGTCGAAAGCTGCTACGGGTGAAACGGAGTTCTAACACCGACGCAATCTTACATACAAATCCTCAAGGTGCTGCATTTGCTAATCAGAACAGCAATATTAAGCGACGCGCAAGAATAAGTAAGGCTGTCAGGTGAGCAGGGTTATGCAGCGGAAGCCTCCCAGATGGCTGAGAGGCTTCGTTATCTCACTGGACATAGTGAGAGTATTGTATATGAGGTAGATGCTGGCGGTCCGCTCGCATTCTATTGCAGTTTCTGCAGCAGATGACTCATAAATCGGTCAAAAACATCAATCTATTGCATTCTGTACATTAGAATTCCCTGGAGAAGCTACTTTTGACTACAAGTCCTTAAATCAGTTGCACAAAATACAGCAGAATTCGATTTGAGGCAAAATAATCAGCATTCTATTGCACGAAGTGCAGTCAAGCCCAAAATCCGCTATTGTGATCCGCAATGAAGGCTGCTGATTCCAAATCCAATATAACTATATAGAGTGAACTTAAGATATTTACATTAGGGACTTCGTCGGGACTACGGAGAATGTTTGGACTTCCGGCCGCTGTTGTCTGCAGATTTCTTGATTTGTACCGCTGTTCGCTGTGGAAATCCGCAGACAAAGGCGGACGCATTCGCTCCTACAGTTCCAAACTTCCCCTCCATCCCTTTTCCCTTTTGTTCGTTTTTCAAGTTCACTCTATATAGCGTTGTTTTTCTATACGAATGCTATAGCAAATGCTATAAATTTACTTTTGCAAACTCATAGAACTTCAAAACCTCGTCCCATGCCGGGAACCCGGCTTGAGCCATTTTATCGCTGCCGCCGCCTTTTCCCTGGAATTCACCCAGGTGGGCTTTGAAAAAAGCTCCGCAGGACAACCCGGCACTGCCGTTGCAAGCCAGGACCGCTTTGTTCTCCATTGCGGTCAGCAGCAGTACGGGGAGCTCAGTGTTTGCAGTCAGCTTGGCCGCCAGACTCTGCAAATCCTTAAGTGATTTGTCCTCGAAGATGTGTGCAACTACTCTTGCTTCGGGCTCAAGCCCGGACAACAGTTCTTTTGCCATATAGATGTCGTTCTGTTCTCTGAGTACAGCCAGCTCAGCCTGAAGCTGCTTCTGCTCGGCTTCCCACTTTCCGATCCGGTCCATAATTTCATCTTTGCCTGTGTTGAACTTAGCAGAAAGGGCGCTGAGGATGCGTTGATTATCGTTGGCTTCATGCAATGCCCACCCGCCGCATTTGAAGGTGATCCGGATGTTGCCCTTCTGCTTCTCCGCTCTCAGCAGCTTGATCATCCCGATGGCTCCGGTAGATGATACATGCGTCCCGCCGCAGGCGTTATGCTCCACTCCCTCAATCTCAACAATGCGGATATTCTCCGTAACCTTGGGCAGCTTCACCAGTGGCAGGCTGGCCATTTCCTCAGGGGTGACAAAATAGCTCACGATATTCCGGTCCAGCACCACTTGCCGGTTGACCTCCTGCTCAGCCGCCGCCAGCTGATCCGGTGTCAGCTCCTGGAGTTCAAGGTCGATGGTCGCATAATCATTGCCCAGATGAAAGCTTAAGGTCATGGCCTGAAACAGCTCGCGGAATACCGCTGACAGCAGATGTTGGCCGCTGTGCTGCTGCATATGATCAAACCGGCGTTTCCAGTCAAGCTGGCAGCTAACTTGGCTTCCATCCGGCAGACTCTCAACCTTGTGCAGCACCACGTTATCTTCAAGGATGACGTCCAGCACGGGGATTCCGCCAATGGTTCCGGCATCACAAGGCTGTCCGCCCCCGTGCGGATAGAATGCGGTTTCCTCCAGAATCAGGTACAGTCCATCCTCGCGTTCTACCACTTGGCTTACGGATGTATGCCAATCCTTTAAATAAGCCGACTCGTAATACAGCTTTTTTGTCATAATCAGGGTTCCTTTCTGTTTCTGTCTCCGGCGGAGCCGAAGTGCTTCTCCATGATGATGTATTCTTTACCGCCCTTAGTGAAGGCCGTACCGGGTACTTCAGCCAATCCGAATTTTTTATAAAAAGCGGCCTTATAGCTTCTCGCATTGCAATAAATCCGGTTGACTCCCGTCCGCTCCGCTTCATCCAGCACATGCTGCAGCAGCCGGCTTCCATAGCCCTGGCCCTGCTGCTCTGTCCGGGTAGCAAATTTGCGGAACTGTGCTTCTTTTCCATCGATGAACAAGGAGACTGCGGATACCAGCCGCTCCCCGTCGAACAACCCGTAATGCACGCCATCATCGTCATCGTCAAGCTTCACATAATCAAGTTCCCGCTCAGGCCACATGACTTCATGCCTCAGCTGCCAGACGGCTTCCTTATGTACTTTTTGGATCTCCATATTATCAACTCCACTGCTGGTCTTAGTGCATCGTATCCCATATTTGCTTCCCGATCAAGATTACGGTAACTGCGATGAACAGCGGGCGGATATAACTGGCTCCTTTGCGGATGGCGATTCTCGATCCGACTATTGCACCAATTACCATGGGGATGCCTAGAAGCAGTCCATAGTACAGGCTAACCGAACCTACAGCGGCAAACGTCAGCAGACTTGCAATATTGCTGGCGAAATTAAGCACCTTGGCATTGCCTGCGGCGGTGACAAATTCAAAACCCAGCATGAGAAAAGCGAAGATCAGGAACGAGCCGGTACCCGGGCCGAAGAATCCATCGTAAAAACCTATCAACAGTGCAATACCCATGCCAATTAGCAGCGTTTTTCTGCTGTCAGCGGAGAACGTTGAAACGTCACCCCATGATTTTTTGAATAGGGTATAGACCGTTATTACAATCAGCATCACGATCACAAGCGGCTTCAGAAACTCCGAAGGCACCTGACGGACCGTCAGCGAGCCACCCACCGCTCCAACGATAGAAAACGGAACTAAATATTTGACCAGTCCGAAATTAATTTTCCCGGAACGTACAAAAGACGCCGTACTGGTGAACGAGCACAACGTCCCGGCCAATTTATTGCTGCCAAGCAGCAGCGGGAGCGGAATTCCGGACGACAGCAGCGCGGGTATGGCAATCAGCCCACCGCCTCCGACAACAGAATCGATCACCCCGGCCAAAAAACCGCAAATCACCAAAATCGTAATCATTGCTATACTGCCATGTTCCATATTGCGCAAAGCCTCCTGCATGGATGTCAAAAACGTTCAAACAAACTCCAGCATACACAATTTCAAGGGTGGGCACCAGAGAATTCTTGGATGATAGTTTGCAGTAATAGTCGATTATAATCAATAAATCCCACCAAAAAATTCATTATCGTGATACATTCAAAGGAACTTGCACTATTTTTAAAAGATACTGAATTTAGGAGGTTGTGTATGCGAAATTATTATAAATTTGCGAATCTGAATTTGGACGAGGCAAATATCTTCGATTTACAAGAGGCCATGGAACAGGGGAACCTGACTTCAAGAGATCTGGTATTTTATTATTTAACCCGAATTGCTGAATACGATCAGGATGGTCCGCACATCAATGCCGTCATGGAGATTAATCCTGATGCAATTTTTCTGGCGGAAGCCCTTGATCTGGAACGGAAGTATGGAGGCAGACGCGGATTACTTCACGGTGTTCCCATACTTTTAAAGGATAATATCGGTACCCATGACAAAATGCACACCAGTGCCGGTGCCTTGGCATTGGCACAGCATATAAGCCCGGAGGATGCTTTTGTAGTGCGGAAATTAAGGCAAGCGGGGGCCATCATCCTAGGCAAGACGAATATGACAGAATGGGCTAACGGTATTTCGTCCAGTATGTGGGCGGGCTATAGTTCAAGGGGCGGGCAGGTTGCCCACCCTTACGGGGAATTTTTTGTCGGCGGGTCAAGCACCGGATCTGCAGCTGCAGCCGCTATGAATTTTGCAGCCGCAGCGGTAGGAACAGAAACTTCGGCTTCCATTCTGAGTCCGGCAGTCCAAATGTCCGTTGTCGGGATCAAGCCTACTGTGGGCTTAATCAGCCGCACGGGAATAATCCCTTTTTCATACTCACAGGATACAGCAGGCCCGCTAGCCAGAACTGTGTCCGATGCAGCAATACTTCTTGGAGTGCTTGCAGGAAGAGATGAAAACGATCCCGCAACTTGGAGGTATGAAGGATCTGACGGGGGACAGGATTATACCGGATGTTTGAACGTTGAAGGCTTACGCGGAGCGAGAATCGGAATCTACTGTGACGTGCCTGAGCATGTGCTGTCTTCCGGTGAGATTGATGAATTCCTGTTTGATCAGGCTGTTTCCGATCTGACTAAAGCTGGGGCACAGGTTGTAAAGCCTATAGAAATCCCCTCATTCCATGGCCCGTGGAAGTACAACAAAATAAATATGGAATTCAAGCATGGAATTCAAAATTTTCTGCATAACCTCCCTGCTCATATGCCCATACACTCATTATCAGAGTTAATCCATTGGAATCAAAATCATAAGGAACAAGCGCTTCGGTACGGCCAGGATATCCTGGAGTATAGAGAAGGCCTGGCCGATCTTTTGAATGACAGGAAATATATTCAGGAGTCGATCTTGGATTTGCACCTTGCCCAGCGGGAAGGCATTGACTATGCTATTGACCGCTACCAGTTGGATGCGATTATGTTCCCTGCTTACATCGGTGCAGACTTGTCGGCCAAAGCGGGTTATCCCTCGATTGCTGTTCCGGCAGGATACATGGAGAACGGAAGGCCCTTCGGAGTCACTTTTGCCGGTAAGGCGTTCAGCGAACCTGCTCTGATTGCGATAGCGTATTCTTTTGAGCAGCACACCAAACACCGTAAACAACCTGTATTCGATTAATGGAACTATTCTTATTCCCAGCCATGACTTGAAAACCAGACGCCTTCCCGGTAACGTTCCAAAGCCTGCTTCACAAAAGGGATCATGTTCCCGGGAAGCTGATCTATGGGGATCTATGGGGAACCATCGCAAATCATCACATTTATCCGGTTCGGCATTTACAATCTCACCCTGCCACCGGTTAGCAGTGAAGAAAAAATCAACCCGTTCATCATCAGTTGTCTTGATATGCATAACTCCGAGCATCTTGAGATCCTTGAGATGAACAGCAGCACCGCATTCCTCCTGCAGTTCACGGGCTGCTGCTTCATCCAACTGTTCTCCACCATCCAGCCGTCCTGAAGGAAGACCGTAAAAACCATCATCGTGGCCTGTATTGCAGCGTCTCAGCAGCAAGATTTGCTGGTCTGAGATCAAAACTGTATGTACAACACTTAATAAACGGAACTCCGGCATAATCCCACTACCTTCCTGTTATCACATCATAAGAACATTTGTTTCTATAATACCACATCCAAATCGAACCTCCCTTCATTCATGTGAAAATTTCCGGAAATCATAACCACCCGTCCAACGGGTGGTTTGCTCTGAGGCTATAAGCCTCTGGTGCCGGCTAGCGTCTAAAGGCGCTGGCTTTCACTTCGTTCAAGCCACTATGCCTTTGCCTCTTTTGCCTACCCCTGAAGGGGTGCTTGGACTACCAGCTACCCCTTAAAGGGGTTTTCATACTCTTTCACACTCAGCTTATCCAGTGCAATATCGTGACTTTCCTGCTCCTGGATATACTTTTTAATCGTTGCTTCATTGAGACCTACCGTGCTTACATAGTACCCTTCTGCCCAAAAATGGCGATTCCCGTACTTATACTTCAAGTTTGCATGCTTATCGAAGATCATGAGCGCACTTTTCCCTTTCAGATATCCCATAAAACTCGAGACGCTCATTTTTGGTGGAATACTCACCAACATATGAATATGATCGGGCATGAGGTGTCCTTCGATAATCTCTACTCCTTTGTAGCCACAGAGTTGCTTTAGGATATCTCGGATACTTTCTTTGTATTGATTGTAGATCACCTTTCGTCTATACTTTGGGGTGAATACGATAGGGTACTTGCACATCCACTTGGGTTGTGCCATGCCTTCTCTGGCTTGTGCCACAAAAACCACCTTCTCCTTTCGTTAGACATAGTAGCTTGAACAACTCTATTATAACGAATGAGTTTAGGTGATTTTTTGCTATAAGCCTGGACTACTCCACCCGCATAGCAGGTGGTTTTTTGTTTCGCACGCTTCGCGTACTCAACGGGCTGAAGCCCCTAATAAAAAAAGCGGCAGGAGCTTCTCCTGCCACTCGTATATCCATAAACTCACTTATAAGTATTCTGCTCATTTTTCTTGTACGTGGTTTTGTCATCCCGCAGCGATTCTTTACGGATGTCGAGCTTCTTCTGTTCCATTTGCTGTGCTTCCTGACTGGTTACTGCAACCCGGTCCAGTTCCTCGACCGTGTTGATCAAATTCTTGTCCGGTTTGGTGTGATTCTCCACTGTATAGCCTCCTAAAAAAGTTTTTGAGCTAATGTCCCGATGTTTCCGCTCTGAAAAAAACTGCATCGGAAGCATAAGCTGATGTGATAAGTCACTTCAGCTTATTGTGGCAATTCATGGAGAAGATTATGCATCCTGCGCAGCAGTCCGGATAAACCGGGTAACAAGGATCAATGTGTTCACCAAAAAGCCGGATAAGCAGATCGCAGATCCGCCTGTCCGGCTTTCGCTTGAAGCAATTCTATTTTATAGACCGCAATACTATTCTTCCGAATCTACGTTATGATATACCTGCTGCACATCGTCCAGTTCTTCCAGAGCGTCGATCAGCTTCTCGAACTGCGCTTCGGCATCTTCTGGTAGAGTCACATAGTTCTGCGGAAGCATGGTCAGCTCAGCCACTGTGAAATCAGTTATTCCGGCACTCCGGAAAACCTCTTGAACCGCATGGAACTGGTCAGGCTCAGCATAGACGATGACTGCTTCGTCCTCTTCCAGCACATCGCGTACATCGACATCCGCTTCAATCAGCAATTCCATCACTTCGTCCGCCGTTTTGCCTTCCAGCCCGATAACAGCTGTTGGCTCGAACATATAGGTTACTGAACCGCTGACACCCATGTTGCCGCCGTTCTTGCTGAATGCGGACCGCACCAGAGGGGCGGTACGGTTGACGTTATTGGTCAAGGCATCGATGATGATCATCGAACCGCTAGGACCGAAGCCTTCATAGCGCAGTTCCACGTAGTTTTCGTCGCCGCTGCCTTTGGCTTTGTCGAGCGCCCGGTCGATAATGGCTTTCGGCACATTGTACGTTTTGGCGCGCTCCAGCACGACCTTCAGCGCACGGTTTGACTCCGGGTCCGGTTCACCCTTCTTCGCTGCCACATAAATTTCCACACCGAATTTGGCGTATACCTTACTTGTATTGGCATCCTTGGATGCCTTCTTTTCTTTAATATTATTCCACTTACGACCCATATTGTTCCCGCTCACTTTCCAACATTAATTATAAACAGTCTTGTATATTATACCTCTGTTCGATATATCCCGTAAAGGGCAGTCCCGGTCCCGCTAAAAATCCAGCAGCGCCAGCAGCTTCTCCATCCCGACCGCCTGAATCAGCACAGGGATCCGCGGCCCTGTCTCCTGGCCTAGCACCAGCCGATAGATTAATGTGAACAGACGTTTTTGATTGTTCTTCATGCTTTGTTTATCCTCGTCATAACAAATAGCGTATATCGCCTTCATCAGCGGCTCATCTTCCATTCCCCCGGTTCTCAGCAGCCTGCAAAAGGCAGCCAGCCATTCTTGCTCATGAGCCTCCAATGTGTCATACAGCTTGTTATCACGGCGGGTGTTCACAGTAACCAGCTTTTGCGGCATCCAGTGTCTGATCCAGTACTCTGCCCGCTCCGCTGTCTGCTCCAGTCTCTGGACATCTACTTCTTCCCCGTTTCGTGTCATGATCTCCAGCAGCAATTTTGAATCAAAATGAATCAAAGGCAGCAAGCCTGCAATGGGCCCAAAGCCGGGCGCTTTTTCGTCCAGCGGATGAATCAGGGACAACTCCAATGCCGCGCGGATATCATCCGTAAGTGTATGGGAGCCGTAAGCCTTCCGGTAGCGTTCAAATTCCGTATAGTTGCGCAGCACATCTTCATCCATGCCGATATGAAACGCTGCACCCGGCTGGTATTTGGCGAACAGAAACAGAATATTTTCCGGCGCATAGACCTTCAGCAGATCATCGGGTGTGTAATTGTTCCCGGAGGAACTGGACATTTTGGCAAAGCTTCCTTTGATTCTAATGAATTCATAGGGCTCATACATGGGAGGCGCACTTCCAAAAATCCGCTCCGAGATAACCGAAGCTACATTGTAACTGCCTGTTTCCGACGAATGGTCACGGCCTCCCGGCTCGAACAGCACCTGCTCCAGATTCCAGCGCATCGGCCAGTCGATTTTCCATTGCAGCTTGATATTATCCGCCTCGGGAACAGACAGACTGCTATGATAACCGCATGCACAGCTATAGGACAAGAGCTCTTTGTCTTCATCAAAAGAATGCACCGTGGTCGAGTCCTTGCCACAATCTCCGCAATACACACTCACAGGATAGAATGCGGCTCTGTCCGCTTCGCTGGCTTCACCCGTCTTGAACGACATCAGGATATCATAGATTTCGCCTCTGCTGCGCAGCGCATGAAGAATTCCGGGTGCGTACCGGCGGGACTGATACTCCTTGCTCTGATAAATAAATTCCGGCCTGATCCCAAAAGCCTGAAGCGCCTCTTCAAATTCCTGCTCGAAATGCTCGGCATAGGAGTTGTGACAGCCGTAAGGACAAGGAACCTGCGTATAGGGTCTGCCAATATACTGCTCAAAGCTTGGATCTACATGAAGCGGAACCTTGCGGAACCGGTCAAAGTCATCCCATGAAAAAATAAACCGCACCTGTTTGCCGGCTTTTTCGAGCGCCCTGCTTACAAAATAAGTCGTCACAATCTCCCGGAAATTCCCTATATGAATGTGGCCTGACGGACTAATCCCCGATGCGCATACGAATGTCTGCTGCTCCGGATGGCTTTCGATGAGCCGGTTCGCTATTTTTTCGGACCAATGCATGAACAATCACCTCAACAGTTAATGTAAAAAGCAAACAAAAAAGCCCTCATCCGCAAGATTGTCATCTTGAGGACGAGAGCTGTAATCAGCGCCGTGGTACCACCTCTGTTCACGGACCTGTCACCATGCCCGCCTCTTCGGGTACGGCCATTACGCTTATACCCTATCTCTGTAACGGGAGATCCCGTCATAGCATCCTTGGGCACAGGGCCCAATTCCGTATGAAGCTCGGAGACTTTTTTCGTCAGGCGCACCGCTGCTCCGTTTCACCCTTCCGAAGCTCTCTGTGAACGATGCCGCCTGATTACTCTTCTCTTCATCGCTGAAGTGTTATGCTTTTTCAATATAGACACTATAACAAAATCACAATAAAAAGTCATTATCCAAATAAATATTGCCTGGATTTCCCCTTAATCATCTACATTATCTGCTGTCCTGTTCATTCAGATAAATGGCCTTGCCCGTACGCGAGGATTCATAGAGGGCTTCTAAAATCCGGGAAACCACGTAGGCCTGTTCAGGCGTCACCACCGGTTCTTTGTCCTGGTCAATCGCCTCAATCCACTGGCGCATTTCGGTATCCGGTGCGCTTTCCTGTCTGCCTTCGTAGAAGGCCACTCCGCCCGCACTAAGCTCAATCTCGTTCGTATATAAACGGCCCAGCTTCTCGCCATTAATGCGCAGTCCTTGTTTCATGTCGGCTCCCGCTTCCGTTCCGCTCAGGCTGCATTTGGCCTCATCGACATCCAGCGAATTCAGCGCCCAGCTGGACTCCAGCATAATAGTGGCGCCATTCTCCATGACAATCATCCCGAAGGCCGAATCCTCCACCGAAAATTGCTTCGGGTCCCACGGTCCCCAGGCATTGGCTGCATTCTCTCTCCGTGAAAGCTCGTGGTGGGTGGTGCCGAGAACCACCTTGGGCTGATAGTTGTCCATCATCCACAGGGTCAAATCCAGCGCATGGGTGCCGATATCAATCAACGGTCCGCCGCCCTGCTTCTCCTCATCCAGGAACACTCCCCAAGTTGGTACAGCTCTGCGGCGGATGGCATGGGCCTTGGCAAAATAAATGGAGCCAAGCTCCCCGGCTTCGCACAGCTGCTTAAGATACAAGCTGTCCTCCCTGAAACGGTTGTTGTAGCCGATCGTCAGTTTTTTGCCGGTCCGTTTGGCGGCTTCAAGCATTGCTTTGGCTTCCGCCGCTGTTTTGGCCATCGGTTTTTCGCACATTACATGCTTGCCGGCCTCCAAGGCGGCAATTGAAATTTCCGCATGGGAGATGTTAGGGGTAAGCACATGGACTATATCAAGCGAACCATCTTTTAATAACTCTGTGTATCGGGTATATACTTTTGCCTCTGCGCTTCCATACTTCTGCCGGGCCTCTTCCGCCCGCTCTTCAATAATGTCACAAAAAGCGGCCAGCTCTACATTCTGAAGCTTGCTCAGGCTGGGAAGATGCTTGCCGTTAGCAATACCGCCACAACCGATAATACCTATCCGATACGTTGTACTCATATTAAGTCACCCTCACTTTGAATTGGATTGCTGTCTGAGCGCGCGGAACGCTGCGGGCGTCATGCCCAGACGTTTGCGGAACACAGCATGCAGATAATTGGCATTGGTAAATCCCGAATCTTGGGCGATCTGCTCAATGGAGGATAAATTCTCTTCCAATGCACGGCATACTGCCTGCAGGCGGATTTCCTCAAGAATCCGGCTAAACGGCCGTTCCGGCTGAACCTGTTTGAAGATCCGCTGCAGCTGTCTGCTGCTGATATGGAGCTTTTCCGCCACATTGTCCAGGGTTACAGGGATTTTATGATTGGCTTCCATATACTGGACCGCATATTCGTATCTGTACGCTGCCATATTCCGCACTGGTGCTTCTGCACGGTTGTCCCCGCTGTCATACGCCCTGATGGTCTTCAACAAGATGCTGATCACCAGTTGTTTAATAGAAGTGTAATATCCGAGCAGTTTCCCGTCACATGCTTCATAGGCTTCCAAAAAGCAGTACATCGCCCGATGATAATCATGCGCCGGAACCACAGGCAAAGCCCGCAGCTTGACCATAGTCTCCTCGGCTTCGGCGGCTTCCCAGGGGTCAACGCCTTCCCTTTCTTTGGCTGTAATATCCACATGCAGGCACAGTTCGTCCATAGCTTCCCCGGCATCCGCTTCCTGGTAGTGGATCACACCCGGCCCGGTCAGATAGAGCATGCCTTCCGAAAGAGAATATTGCTGCCCGCTGAGAATGACCTTTCCCCGCCCGCGCGGGATGAAATGAAATTCAAACTCCGCATGCTTGTGGAAATCTATAACTTTGCCTGCCGGAAAAGAGGTCAAGTGGAAGCGGAGCACCTTGATCTCGTAATGCCCCCATTCGATGCATATATCGAGACGTTCCAGCATATCCTGCTTCTCAAACATTTTTTCAAATGAACACCGGCTCCATACGGCACCTTCCCGGATCATCCTAATCTATCAGCGCTTTCAAAAGTATCGTACGGCCTTCCCTGGCCGCAAGGTTCGCCGCTTCCATAAGCCTTGTCAGTTCTAAGGCTGCCTGTACATTGTCCTCGGCAAAAGTATTCGCTTGGATATGAGCCACCCATTGCCGGAATGCGCTTTCTTCGGGGGCTGGCAGAGGCCATTCGGTCCATTCCTGATAGACCTCTCCTGCCGCCTTCGTGCGAATCAGCAGCTTCTGGTCCGGTGTCCCGTACAGCAGCGTCCCTTCCGTGCCATGCACTTCGATTGCAAAAGGTGAATGGCTGTTGACGAAGCCCGCTTCAACGACGCCGATCGCTCCGGAATCCGTAGAAAGGGTCGTAACGGCATTATCTTCCACTTCCTTGCCGGTGACATAACCAAAGCTTGCGCTAACCCCGGTCACCGCTTGGCCCAGGAAGAGTCTGGTGAGGTACATCGGATGGCACCCTAGATCAATCAAAGCTCCCCCCTGGCAGTCCTCCAGATTATAAAAATGGGCCGGCAGCCAGCCGGCAATCGCTCCGTCATGCGACAAGCGCACTCTGACGTAAGTAACGGTGCCAAGCAGGCCCTGACGGAGAACCTCTTGAATCGCTAAGGTGTACCCGTCATACAGACGAGGCAAAGAAACGGTCAAGGTTACCCCCTGCTTGGAGACCTCGGAGAGAATGGCGTTGGCTTCTTTCAGAGTCGCGGCAATCACTTTTTCTGTAAAAATGTGTTTTCCGGCTTTGGCGGCAGCGGTCAGCACCTCCGTGTGCATACGGGTGGGCGCATCCACAATAACGCCGTCTATATCATCCTCCGCAAGCAGATCGGCCAGTGATGCATAAAAAGGAACGTTCAACTGCTCGGCAGCCGCCTGCCCCCGTACGGGATCTTCATCCCACACGGCAGCGATCACGGTATCCTCATGTTCCTGGACCTGCTTGATATAATCCCAGGCGTGCACATGCCATAAGCTTAATACACCGATTCTAAGCGTCACTGCTTATACCTCCAATATATAATATTCTGACATCTGCATTTAAAATAGCACATAAAAAGCGTATTTTTAATAGAAATATGCGACATTAATTATATGGAATTACGCCATTCTTCAGATCAGGATGATTTCACACCCACACTTCATCCGCCGTCTCAATAATCAGCCGCAGCTTATCCCACTGCTCTTCCTCTGTGAGCATGTTGCCTTCCTCGGTCGATGCGAAGCCGCATTGGGCGCTGAGGCATAACTGGTCGATCGGTACAATCTGTGCCGCTTCTTCTATACGGGCGATGATCTGCTCTTTGCTCTCCAGACCGCCGTGTTTCGTAGTTACCAACCCCAAGACGACCTGCTGGTCCCGGATGAAGCGCAGCGGAGCGAAGTCGCCGGAACGCTCATTATCGTATTCGAGGAAAAAGGCATCCACTTCAGCCTGGCCGAACAGGACTTCGGCAACAGGTTCATACCCTCCGGCAGCGAACCAGGTGGAGCGGAAATTGCCGCGGCAGACATGCAGAGCAATGGTCATATCCGCTGGCCGTCCGGCGATACTCTCGTTGATCAGCCGAACATAATCCTGCGCCAGCTGGTCGGGATCGATGCCACGGCTGCGCAGATGCGCCCGGTGTCTGCCGCTGCACAGGGTGCCCCAGGTGGTATCATCCAGCTGCAGATAACGGCAGCCTGCCTCGTAGAAGGCCCGGATGGCGTCTTGGTAGACCTGGATAATATCGCGGAACAATGCCTCCCGGTCAGGGTAGATCTCATTTCCGTTATAGCTTTCCACGAAGTGGAATAGCGCCGGGGATGGAATGGTCATTTTGGCGAGCGTGTCCCCGGCCATCTGCTGCAGCTCTACAAACTGGCTAACCATGGGATGATCGCCGAAGGCGATTTTGCCGACAATCCGGAAGCTTTCTGCCCGCTGCACCGCTTCTTTGGCGCTTCTGCCTTGATCCAGACTGATCTTCTGCGTACCGGCAACCCCGAGAAAAAAATCCAGATGCCACCAGGACCGCCGGAACTCGCCGTCTGTGACAGCCTTCAGACCCAGCGCCTTCTCCTGTTCCAGCAGCTTGGAGATCTCCGCATTCTCGATTTCATGCAGCTGCCCGTCTGTAATTTCACCCTGAAGATGCAGGCTGCGTGCGGCTTTTAATGCTTCTGTGCGGAGGAAGCTGCCGACAATGTCGTAGCGGAAGGGCGGAGTATTTCGTTTGGAGCCGTGAACTGGACTAATCATACGTTCCTCCTGCGGTTAGAGTAAAAAAGATTTGAGGTCAAAATTATTTCTGGTGACCAGGTCGTTCAGAATATCGATATAGGCGGACATCATCTCGCCGGGCTTGCGGTCCTTATGAGCGATCCAGCCGACGGTGAACATTTCAGGACTGTCAAAAGGGATCGTCACCAGCCCGTCACCGTTCAGCTCAGCATCCATAATTCCCGTACCTACCGTATAGGAATCACTGCCCAGCAACAGATGGGTCAGCGTGGCCCGGTCTGTCACCTGGATATTTTTCTCAATCTGGGTGAAGCTGAGCATCTCTTCGGAGAAATGCAGGGAGTTATTCTCGCCTTGTTCAAAGGTAATGTAAGGGTATGAGAGAATATCCTCCAGCGTAATCAATTCCTTGCCGGCAAGCATATGGCCTGCCCGCACGTACACATGCGGATTGGTGTTGAAGAGCGGAGTGAATTTCAGGTTCCCGTCGCTGAACAGCTTGTTCATCACCTTATAATTGCCCTCATTAATGTAGAGAATCCCCAGATCACTGCGGAGCGTCCGCACATCCTCGATAATCTCATAGGTCTGCGTCTCTCTCAGACTGAAGTTGTATTCCGTCACCTTGTTCTCTTTCATCAGCTTGACAAAAGCATCCACGACAAAAGGATAATGCTGGGTAGACACGGAAAAATAAATCGGGCTGCGCTTCTTCCCGGTGTACCGGTTCTCCATAAATTCGGTCTGTTCGATAATCTGCCGGGCATACCCCAGAAATTCCACCCCTTCGGCAGAAATGCTGATGCCCCGGTTGTTCCGTTCAAAAATCGTAATCCCCAGCTCATTCTCCAGCTCCTTGATGGCATTGGAGAGGCTTGGCTGGGAGACAAAAAGCCTTTTGGCCGCTTCATTCATCGAGCCGCTGTTCGCAATCTCAATGGCATAGCGGAGCTGCTGCAATGTCAAACCTGTTCCCCCTTTTGCAAGAACTGTTGTTGCTGAACCTTCTCTTCCCGCTTAAAACAGATACCGTTCCCCGGAAGGAACGGCACCTCAGTTTCTGCTTATAGTAGCATAGATTCATAGTTCCATCCATGCCGGATGTATGAAAAGTCTGCGGGTACTTATTGGCTGCGCTTTTTACCTGCATCGATCTTGGACGGGTCGAGCCCTTCCCAAATGTTCCTGATCTTTGCCTGTTCCGGATGCTCGAACACCAGGAAGGCGGTGGGCAAATAGCGCTCGCCATATTGCGAGGACGGTTTGTTCACAATCTCATTGTCCTTTACCAGAACCGTAGATGAACCGCCGTCGAGGTTAGCGGCAATAACAGCTCCGTGCTTCAGCATAATCTGCTGCACATCATATAGGTTCGCGCCAATGCTGTATCCGGGCTGTCTGCCGTCAATGACCACGAACAGCAGTGCGCCGTCGGCACGTTGCCCCATCGCGGTCCGGGGCGCAATCCCCCAGCCTTCTGCGGCATTCTTGATCAGCCCTTTGCCATTGACAATGATCCGGGGCTGAAAGGTCACTGCCTCCTGTACCCCCATCTTGCTCAGCTCATCCAGCGTATAATTTCCGGCGATCATCTTCCCCTGCTTGTCCAAGCCAACAATTTGTGTAGACTTTTTGCCGCCGAGGCCGTTATAGAACAGCTTGCCCTGCGAAATGACCAGGCCAATCGGCTTGAAGCCGTTGCCCTTCCAGTTGGGATCGGCGAACCCTCCGCCGTTCACGCCGGCAATTGCACCTGTGCGGGCCACCATACTGGTCACCTTTTCGCCTGAGCCGATCTTGTTCGGCACACCCAGGCGGACCTTGGTCGGATCGTTAACCGTCATAACATATCCGGTGTAGCCGCTGCCTGACACCTTTTCTACCTCAACCAGCGGTTTATTTTGTTCTTCGGCTGCAGGTTCTTTAATCACGTGGGTGTCCTTCTCGTCTCCCATATGCTCAAACCGCTGATTGTATGCCGTGACACGTTCCTTCAGTTCTTCTTCGCCAATAATATATTTCGCCATATAGCGGTGCTGGGTGGTTATTAGCGTATCTGCAATCAGATAACGGGTGTTCTGGGCGGACGGGGCAAAATACAGCCAGCCCCCGGCGGCCAAAAGCAAAAAAATGCCGAATAAAAAGACTCTGAAGAGTGTACGGAAGAAGCTTTTTTTCTTGCGTTTACGCACGGGTTTCTTCTTGCGGACCGTAGAGCGTTGCGGTAATGATGAAGAGTTCACTGCTTGATTTCCTCCCTGTTACTGCCTGATAATGGAAATGGGCATAAGCTCATATACCCCATCATAGACGATATTGCGGGATTAAAGGTTTCAGTTTGTTTAACTGTTGGTGAATACTATCCATTGAAAAGCGGATGCCACAGGTTCTGGGGCGGCGGATACGGGGCGGCGGATACGGGGTGGCGGATTTGATCGCATCTGCTATCTGGTACGGTGTGATAGAATTAATAATCATCGGAAAGGCGGCAGTGATTGCAACGCTTGTGATGATCTCAGCAGCGACTACGCCGACCAATATCCCGGCGATGGCCGCTAAAAGCTTCCAACCATTATTCTTCATCCATTTTATTAGATGCGATTTAAACGGGTCAAACACCATTTTCACATTGTTGGCACAAAGCTTCGTGCCGTCGGCGTTTTTCCGCCAAGGCTTTGCTCCGCTAGTATGAAGTACCGAGCTTATTTTGGGAAGAGGGATTACATCTGGGGAGGGAATTTTGATAGAGTTTTACTTATAATCGTTGTTGGTCAGGATCTGTACTAATTAGCCCCGACAAAAAAGAAACCTTGGAAGGCCTATAGCCAACCAAGGTCGAACTCCACATAAGCATAATATCTTAATCATATCCAAAGTCGATTTATTATTTATTTTGTTACTATAAAAGCGTCATTATCATAATAATATAAAAAGGCCTCGATTAAATCTTCATCTGTACATTCAACCTTTTGTACTAAAGCATTTTTAATTATTCCTTTTACAGTTTGAATGTCTAAAGCGTACATTAAATTATTTTCCCTAGCAAATTCAGGTACTTCATCACTGTCATCCTCTACATCATCTGGATCGATTATAGCACCTTTTGTATCTAAATCCCACGTTTCATCAGCTGGAAGAAATAATGCATCTGACCACTCGAATTGTTCAATATTATTTAGTATTTTTCTCAATGTAATAAGTTTCTCCATTTTGTTCTCCCCTAAATGCACTCTTCTAGAAGAGCGCTGAATTATAGAAACATTTCATTACTTTTTTCTTTTTCTTCCTCCCCCCAAAGTCTCCATTCCTCCTTTTCCATTAGGATGTAATACAGATTGTATTTCACCTTTTGCTGTATGCTGATCAAACGGTATTAATTGTAGAATCCCTTCTCTATTAGGTTCATGATGCCAAGTAACCTCTGGAGTTGGTGGTTTGCGTGGAAAAGCTCCTCTTTTTCCCGGTTTTACACCAGCGCGCCCGCTGCCTTCTTAACTCCCGAACCAACGGCTCCGATGGTCGATTATTCAGTCAATGGACCTCTTTTTAAAAATTATTACGTTTTTTATGAACCCTCAGAGAACTATATCCTGATACCCTACTTCTACTATTTTTTCATCTTCAAATTTTACAGCAAGACCATGCTCAGGTTCCCAAGTACATTCAAGTAATAAACCAACTTGTCTAACTCTTTCATCAAATACCATTGGGAATAATAATCGCTTCGGCTCGATCAACTTGGATAGTTCTTCCTTACTTGAGATGACAGGTGCCATTTTATCAGCAAACTTTTCCCCAAGTCTTTCTCTATATTCCTCAATAACTTCTAAATAATACTTTAAAATTTCATCCTCCGCATTCATTAATAATTCATTCATGTTTCTAAAGAAAAATTTATAAGCAATTATTTGAGCATCTTCAAACTCAGCATCAATATCAGCATCAATCGAAAGTGTCAACAATTTTTCATGTCCAAACATTGTTATTACAATATTTTTTTTCCATCCATAGTCATAATTCAGTAGACCAAAAACTTGATGTTCGATTTGTGACACTTAGTTCACTCCCTCCAATAATTTTTTTTCGAGCTTACTTACTTCTGAAACTCCCCCTAAGTGCCCAAATTCACTTCCTTCCAAGATACATTCCATTCTTTTACCAACAATTCATCTGCTTTTCTGAAGTTATCATCTCTATTAATTGACATTCCTTCTATTTCTACTTTTCCTTTAGAAACAGTTGAAAAATCCGGAACTGCATCAGTGTAATTTATCCCTTCTGGTGGTTTTTTGTTTCGCCCTTGTGTGTACGCACCGGGGTAGCTTTACCAATAATAGTTTCATGTTATTAATCTGCTAGTCTTCCTCCCAATTCTCTTTAGCGTCACTAAGTCTTTCGAACAAGAACTCATAAAAATTATCGGCACGTTTTCCATTAAACCCTGATATTCTATCCCAAGATATTACAGAACACTCCCCCTTCGAAATATCAGTAGTATCAAGACAATAAAAAAACTCTTTACAATCCTCAATGACAATGTAGCCATACGGCATTCCAAGATTTCGAAGTTTTTCTGTTTTTGAAACAACAGAAGGACTAGATTTACCATAACCGAGTATATCTACGCCAAACAGCCCGCCCGAACCATAGTTTTCCAAGAACCATTTGTAACTTTGTGGGAATTCAACATTTAAGGCGGATTCAATTCTTATCACTTCTTCTGCAGTAATTCCACTTGTAAAATCGCTCTCGTCAGAATTCTCTTGAATTAAACTACTTAAATTTTCATAATTCAATTTGTATCCCTCCAAAGTAAAAAATCGTCTTACTTAGTTGCCATAATAATGTCTTTGACTTGCCCATCAACCTTTGTTGTGCCACTAAATTCAACCGAGTATAAGTGTTTCTAGTTTCTTTATACTACCTGAATCTAACTTACCGTCATTAGGAACTGCATTTTTATAAATATCTGCTCTTTGTGCATGATCTACTTTATGCTCATTCTTGAGAAAGGGGGGAAAGTTTGGAAAACCAGAAAAAAAGGCTGATTATGGCGTCGTCTGACCACAATCAGCCCTATTAAAATAGCTGTGGTAATAATTTCTAGGTTCTACTTCAGTATAAGTATAACTCTCTATTCATCGGGGTTTTCATACATTTGCTCAAGAAAATCACTAAACGAATTTGCAAGTAAGTACACATTACTCATGTCATCAGGATCTTCTGGTTCTTCCTCGTGATCCCAGAAATAAATTTTACCAGCAAACTCTTCATCCGTTCCTATACAGATTACATTCCCTCCAGGGTCGTTTCCAATTGGGACAAATCCTATAGGCAATCTGTCTTCATAAATTTTTATATTTTCATCTAAATTGCCGTACATATCCCCAATACCAAAAAACAGTCTCACGATATCTGGTCCTTGTTCATCAGAAATTTTGAACATTTTTGGGACCGGACGCCCCCCGTTAAATTCTTGCAAAAAACCTTTATACTGTTCCGAGAGACTAATTCCATGCTTTGACTCAAATTTTTCAATTTGTTCCATAGAAAGAGGTCCATTTGTTTCAGTAAATCGTGTCATAACTGCATTCTCCTATCTATTCCCGCTATTTTTGCCATTAACTTTGGAAATTCCTCCACTGTGAGTAAACTCTTGGTGGACTCTTTCATCAATTAAGATCATTGTTTCTCCATCTTCAACATGGTGCCACACATATCCTTTAGGCGGTTCATCTAGCGCAGGGATCGGTGGATTTGAATTTTTGCTTAATCCGGCTTCTAAATTGGCTGCTCTATAATCAGCTGGTCGATTTGTTGGACTTGCGATTTTAATTTTAACTGGTTCTACAGTGGGGTGTGAATACGGTGTAAAGTCTGGGTAACCTCCAGGATAACGTACAGCTACCCCTTCACTATTAATATAAGTCCATACTCCATTCTCATCAACTGTGATGCTTCCTCCAGCATCTTGCCATTTTTTTGGATCACGTGAATTTTTTGGTTTAGTTGCAAGTTGTTCTTTTGTGAACTTCTGGTGTGGTTCCTTTATACTATCAAAATCAATCTTCCCGTCTTCTTTAGCTACTGCATTATCATAGACTTCTCTTCTCTCAGAAGGCTTCAGACTCTTAATTTTGTCATATTCAGCCTGAGTACTAATTCCAGCCTTTTTACCTTCAAGATCGTCTACTTTTTTTATTCGCCCATTAGCCAGTAAAACCCAAGGATTAACTTCCCCGTAGAGAAGAACGTGATCTCCCTTACGCTCCAGCTTAAACTTCTTAAACTTAAACCTCTGCAGAACCCGGTCCAGCAGGACTCTGAGCTTTTTGGCCCCCTTCATGAGCCCTTTCTGCAGGCTCTTGATCACGATTTTGCCGCCCCGGATGATCATGCTGCCGCTCTTAGAGGCAAGCTTGGCTCCGGATTTCAGCAGGCTCTTGATGCCCTTTACCCCTGCGCCCGCTGCCTTCTTCACTCCCGCACCGGCGGCTCCGATGCTGTTTTTTACGGCTTTTCCGGCTTTGTTCAGCCCTTTGCCAATCGCCTTGAACCCGAGCTCCATCGCCAGCTCAACCAGTCCCATGGCAAGTGCGGTGGCGAGCGCGATGGCCGCAGGCTCGATCATCTTCTGCCAGCCCTGGCTCAGGTAGGTGCCAATATAACCAGAGGCTTGGACCAGGGTCTGGGCGACGGATTTGATCGCATCTGCCTGCAGGTACAGGGTGATCAGGTTCATAATCATCGGAAGGGCGGCAGTGATTGCCCCGCCTGTGATAATCTCGGCAGCGACGACGCCAGCCAATATCCCCGCGATGGCCGCCAAAAGCTTCAATCCATTACTCTTCATCCATTTTATTACATACGATTTCATCTGGTCAAACAACATTTTCGCATTGCTGGCACGAAGCTTCGCGCCGTCGGCGATCTTGCCGCCAACGCTTTGCTCCGCTTTTCCGGTATCAAAATCCGCCATAATGCTGTCCATCGTAGCCGGCTTGCTGCTGCCTGGAAGCTGCTTCGTTTCCCCGTCCTTAAGGTTCGCTTCCTGCACCAGCGCCGGGTCCAGCTCTCCTTCTTCAACCGACTCCATTTCGATGTCATCTGCCGTAAGCTTCTCGTCCGCAGCCTGACCTTCCTCCTGTGCCTGTGGCCCGGCGCCGCCTTCGGCCGCTCCTGCCCCCATAGGCTTGGAGATGTCCACACCCAGCAAATACTCCCACATCTTGCCTTCCAAATGGCTGAGCGAACGCTTGGCCGCCTTGCCGAGCGCCCCAATCCGTGACAGTACATCCAGAAAGGTAGCAATGAGAAGATGGCCTAACGTTGAGATCAGCTTGGTGTAGAAGTTCTGCACCGCAGCCAGCGCCTGATCCACCTTGGCGGCCAGGAAATCCATAACCTGTGTGACTTTGGTTTTGAGCTTCTGCGCCAGCTGGTTGACAGCCTTTACCGCATTGTTGACGACTCCGTCAATTTTGCTGCATATTTTGGCGGCGATGCCAGGGAATTTGGCAAAAACAACCGAAACCAGCTTTTTGAGCAGCGTTCCCAGGCCTTTAATCAGCGTGGTGATCAGCTTGCGGCCCAGTTCAATAATGCCCAGCACGGCTTGCTTGGCTTTGTCAAAAATAAACTTAACCGCTTTCCGGAGGCCTTCGAAAATAAAGGTAACTGCCTTTTTAACCACTTCGACCACTGCTTCGAGCTTGTCTTTGACCCAGCCGAGGAAGCCGCCCTTCTTCTCTTCCTTCGCTTTTTCTTCCTCGTGTTTTCCGTCGGCTTCCTTCTTGGCTTTGCTGTAGGCCTGGGTGGCTTCCCGTTCAGCTTCGGACTGCTTTTTCTGCGCTTCGCGCTCTTTTTCCGCCCGGACGCTGTTGATCTCGCCTTTTTTCTGCTGCGCTGCGGCTCCAGCCTGACCGGCATAGTCGGCTTCGGCCGCATCCAGCTCGTTTTTCCATTCGCCGCGCAGATGATCCACTTCCGCCTTTGCCCCGGCCTGCTGGCTAAGCTGCTTGTCCTTGGCCTCGGTCTCCGCCTGCTGGATTTGCGCGTGGCTGTCTGCTTTGGAGCGCTGCACCTTGCTGTCGAACGCTGCTTTCTCCTTGCCGTATTCAGCCTGCTTGGCCCCCAGCTGCTTCTTCATTTCCGGAGCAAGGCTGTGATTCAGCCCGGCAGTCATGTCCGCAGGCACTCCCAGCACAGGCAGCTTTTGGCTCCCGGGGCATGGCCTCCTTGCAGCTCTGCGGCTTTCAGGGTGGAGCCGTCCGGCTCGGGATAGATGTCATTTTCACCAAACGGGTGGCTAATCTGGCCCATCTCCGCCCGCTTGGCTGCTCCTACCTGCTGGGAGGCCTCCTGGCTGAAGCCTTCAAGCTGGGACGGGTCCGCCTCGCCTGTCAGGCTGATTTCCGGCGGCACCGCTGCAGCAGAACGGATTTCGCCCAACATGGCTTCCGGATTCCCGCCTGATCCTGAAGACCCGATGTCCATTCGCCCAAGATTTCCTGGTTGCGCGCTTCCGCCAGACCGTTCGCTCTTATAGCCGTCCGGAACGTCATGTTTCAGCGGCGCTATTTTTCTCCGGGCTTGCAGCACTTTTCCCTTGAGTCCCGTAGGGGTCGGAATCACCGGCAGCCCCTGCCGGGTCTTCTGCTTCTGCTTCGCTAATGCGCCTGCGGATACATCCACAGCCTGGGCATAGGCATCCCCGAGCTCTGTGGGCTGAACATGGGTCAGCTGATCGAGAATTTGCCCCGGATCTTCCCCGTGGATGTTCACCTTCTTAGCCTTGGCCGGCTCTTCCTTCCCCTCTCCCGCCAACGCGCCCAAGGCCTCACCCAAGGATGGTTCCTTCGGTGCTCCCTTCTGTGCGGATTCCCCTTTGGAATCCTCCGCCTTGGATTTTTTTTCTGACTTTGCTTCCTTTTCTCCCTTGGACTCTTTACCTTCGTTCACATTCTTCGCATCTTGGGCTTCGGCCGCTTGCGCTTTCCCAGTTTCTGTAGCCTGAGGGGCTGCTGCTTTCTCTTTTTCGTCCGGCCGCTCTTCATCTGCTTTTCCTTTACCCGCTTTAGCGCCCGAAGGTGAACTTTTCGCCAAAGGTTTACTCTGCTCTTTGAGTGCAGAGCTAACCTTTGTTATATTGCGGGGCTTTTCATTCTGCTGCGCCTTCGGTTCAGTCTGAGCGCTAAGCGGTTTTAGCTTTGCTTGTGCCGGTTCCGTAAAAGCAGGCTCCCGCTCAGCCGGAGTATTTTCCGGGCTTCCCTGTCCTTGTCCGCCCTTTGACGCCTCTGCTGAGTTATCTGTTTTTTTCTCATCCTTAGGCCCATCCTTCAGGCTGGATAACAATTGAACCACGGCACGGTTGCCTAAGGTACGCTGGAGCGCCAGCTTGTCTTCCCGGCTCAAAGAAGCCGGATTATGACGGACACGCCGGATAATCTCTACCGGGTCCGGTAGCTTTGTTGCGGCTGGCCGTACGAACGTCAGTGGATTGCTGTAAGGTTTGTGGCTGCCCGAAGTGTTCTCTTTTTCCTTGGTCGCGGTTGCTTGGGTCTGCAAGCTGAGTCCCCCCTCTGTAAAAAATCGATCCTATAGAAGATGTAAAATCTATAGCGATTTTTACAGCCGGGATGACAAAGAAAACTATCTACTGCAGGAAGTGCAATAGATTTCTAAAACGAAAAAAGGAGCGCCTCGTAGCAGCTCCCCTGTCCTCTAATCCATAACTATGTTCTAATGCTGCCGTCCCACACCGCCGCCGCTGCTTGCGCTGCCGCCTCCACCGGAGGAGCCGCTGTCGTTATCGTCGTCGTCCGACGAATAGCGGCCCGCTCCGCCACCGTAGCTGGAACCACCGCCACCGTGATTGTCATCCTCGTCATCCGTACTGGATGAATAACGCCCGGCTCCACCGCCACTGGAAAAGCCTCCACCTCCATGGTTGGTGTAGCTGCTGTCCTCCGGGCTGCTTCCCCAGAAGCTGCTCCCGGAGTGATGAGGCACCGGCCGTCTGCGGCGGCGGTGCTGGCGGTTGTACCACCGGCTCCCCGCTCCGTAGCCCGGCTGGCCGTACCAGGTGCCGTAACGCCGGACGTTCCGCGGGCTGCGCGGGTTCACCGGAATGCCAAAAAGGGCAATATGCCGGTTGCGCAGTGAGGCAGCAACACTGATCAGAAGAATGATGATCAAAAATATACCCATGATCGTAAATGCTTTGGATACGGACATCGGTTTTAATTCTTCAACCTTAACCGGACTTGAAGCAGTCTTCACCGCTTGTCCGGCTGTAGCTGCGGGACTGCCGGGCTTGGCCGCTGCGGCCGCAGTCTCCTGCACATGATCTGCCCGGGCCAGAAAAAAGCTGTAAAATGCATTAGCCGCGGCTGTTGCACCGGCTGCATAGTTCTTTTTGGCAAATTGCGGTTCGAGTTCGGTAGTCAGAATCCTGCTGACCACGTCATTAGTGAGTATGCCGTCGATACTTTTTCCCTGCAGCGCATGATAGTTGTCACCGCCGATATCCAGCACCAGCATCACATCATTTGGACCTGCTCCCGCTGAAGCGAATTTGGCATACGTGTATTCCTCCAGGTTTTGATTGCCGGAATTTTTCACCGTTACAATGTACACCCCGCTTCGGGTCGTAGGCTGATACCGGTTGCCGGATTGATTCAAATAATCTTTTGAAACCTTTGGAAGGACCCCGGCATTATCGGCGACATAATTTTTGGAGCCTGCAGTCTCAGTGTAGGTCCCGCCCAGGCTTTGAACCAATGCGCCATAAGTTTTGCGGGCCCCGGCGCTGTAATCCTTTTTGGCGAAATCCGGCTCCAGCGACGCAGAGAGAATCTTCGAGATCTTGCTGCCGGTCAGAGTAGACTCCAGGCCCTTGCCGGGAACTGCCCAATAGTCATCATCTTTGATGGACATCAGCAGCAGTACACCATTATTTTTGTCCGCCGATCCTACACCCCAGGAATTGAAAAGCGCAGTTGCGTACTCCTCCATCGAAACGCCATTCGTGGAATCCACAGTGACCAGCACGACCTGCGCGCCATCCTTCTGATGCAGACGCACACCATAGTTGACCATATAATTCTCGGTTTTCGTGTCAATCACATTGGCAAAATCATTCACATAAAACGAAGCGGTATGTTTGGGAACGGCGGGTTTGGCCAAGCTGAGCGACGGCAGCAGCAGTACACTGAGCAGCATGGCGATAAGTGCCAATTTAAAAGTTTTTTTCATACGTACCCCCAGGCTTGACATAGAGACTAACTTCTATATCGGTTGCAATCATAGGATTCGATAATCAGAACAATGAGGCCGGAATCAGCTTGCGTCCGCCTTTTATGAGCGTGGATTCCAGCATGTCGCCCTTTTCACCGCCAAAATAAAGCTGCCAGTAGACGCCGAAGCGGACGCTGACATCATTTTTCACCAGCTCCGGCGGAGTAACGATCAGCCACTGGAAGCGCAGTGCCTTGGAGATTTCGAATACCGGATCAAGCACGTTATTAGATACCATTTCACCAAACGGATTGTCATATAAAAAGACCGTCCAGCCTTTATTCTCGCGGTTGACCCGTTTATGGGTCATGATCATCATCGCCACCAGCAGCTGGACCGACTGGCGCTGCCCGCCGCTGCCGACCGCTTCATCCAATGCTCCCCGGTTGATGACTTCCCAATCAGAGTAGTGATACTCCTCCGGAGCCGCATAGAGGAAATAATTCTCCGTCACCGGCTTATAGACCTGCAAGACCGGGAAGCGGTTCTGCAGGGCGGCGTAGACAATCTTGCCGTCGCTGATCAGATCCTTGACCGCCGCTGCCGGTACCTGTTCGATCTTCGGAAATTTCTCCAGCAGGCTGCTGATGCAGCGGTTGAAGTAATCGCTCACCAGCGGTTCGATATCTTCGGTTGTCTTGGGCACATTGATGTTTTTATAATTCAAACGCACCAGCGGGAACGCATGGCCGTTCTCGTTGTGGATGATCATCCGGCGTTCCATGCGCTTCAAAATGTCAACGATCTGTACTACCCGCTTCGCAGCCCGGCCAACCCACATTTTGCGGGACAGCTCCATGCCTTCCTTATCGCTGCGGATGCTCTCAATCTGATCCTGCGAGCTCTGGAGCATCGAGTCCAGCACCTGCAGCGCAATGGAGAAATCTTCCCAATGCACGGTGTTCAGACGTTCCTGGATCTTGGTTTCCAGCTCGGCATTCCAGCCGCTTTTGGCAATCTTGCCGCTGAGTGAGGTTTTCTCTTCCTTGATTTTCCGTGAAATTTCGCTCCGTTCACTGCGGCTTTCCTTACTGCGCAGCAGCCATTCAGCCACCGCCTGCTCGCAGTCCTCTCTTGTGTGCAGCTGTACTTCTTCAGGAATGTCACGCAGCTGCAGACGCCCTTCCACATGGGTTTCCATGACTTTGCTCTGGCTGGCAAGGGTCTGAAGCCATTGATCCAGTGAAGCCAGGGTCTGTTTGCAGTTGTTCAATGCATACTCATTCTCACGGGACCGTTCTCTGATCTCGTCTTCTTTCCGGTCCAGCGGTTCATTCCAGAGCTCCACAGCCCGCTCATGCTTTTCCTTGATCGCCTTCTCTGCTTTGGCCAGCTGCTTCTGCAGATGGTCCAGCTCGGTCTGACAGCGGACGAAAGAATCGCGGACAAGCTGGTAGTCCTCGTCCAGCATTCCAGTGTCGCTCTTCTGCCGTGTTCTGGCTGCCATGATCGCGTCAGGCGTATCGCTTGGCTCCGGCACATTGCGCCAATCCGCTTCAATCTGCTGGACGGCTGCTTCAAGCTCAGCCAGCTGTTCAGCCGCTGCTTTGATCTGTGCGGCCCTTGTGCGGATTTCCAGCTCATTGCGGCTCAGGGATTGCTGAAGGCTCTCCAGAGTACTTAGGGTCTGAAGCAGTTTGTCCTGAATGGAAGCATCCAGGGTGAACTCCGGCTGATCCTCTGCATGTCCGGTCGAAGAAGCCTGTAGTCCGGCCGGATAGACAAGCTCAGGGAACCAGGTTTGCAGCCTTGGGAACAATGAATACCGGGTATCTCCAACCCACTTTTCCCGTTCCAGGGAAGTACTGTCCAGCTCGGCCTTTAGCTGTGCCAGCTGCTGTTCCTTGCCTGTTATTTCTTTGTTCAGCTCGCTTCTGCGGTCAACTGCCTTCTGCTTGTCTTTATAGTCCTGTTCCTGTTTATGGGTCCGTTCGTTCCATTCACGCAGCGCTGCCGCTTTCTCCTCTGTTTCCGCTTTACCGGCTTCGCATTCGGAGATTTCCCGCACAATCACACCAATTGCAGCTGCATTTTCGCTAATTTCGGTATTCAGTTCGCCCAGACTTATGCGCAGCTCATTCTGCAAGCCGTTCAGAGCTTTCAGCTTGCCCTTGAGGCTAACCGAATGCTCACTTTGGAACAACCGCTCGTACTCCTGCCTTGCGGACTTTAGTTTCGCCAGATATCCCTCCGCATCCTGCAGCTCTACTTCCTGATCCTTGAGTCTTGCAGAGATTCCCTGCTTCCACTCCAGAAAACGGTCCGGCTGCAGCACCATCTGCGGGCCTTGTCCGCCCAGCAGCAGGAAGGGCTGCTCCGCAGGCTGCGCCATCTGCTCGCGGATGAAGACCGGGACTGCTGATTTGAGCAGCAGATCCTTCAGCATTCCCGGCTGCAGCTTGGCAGCCTCTCGTTCAGTAACAATGAGACCGTAAGGCAGCTGCGGATGCCGGTCCAGCTCTTCCTCACGGATCAGATAAGGCTGATCGTTCAGGAAGGCGCTGCCCAGCGTCGAGCTGATCTTCAGCGCATCGAGCCTGTCCTTCACCGTCAGCAGATCGCTGTTCGGCAGCCAGTAGGCTTCATGCTGCAGCTCAACATCCAGCAATTGATGATAATAATCTCTTCGGAGCCGTTTGGTCTGCGCCTCGGCTTCGTCCAGCCTGCGGATGAAGCGCTCCTGCACAGCAGCCTTCGCTTCGAACAAGCCTGTCGCGCCCAGCCTGTTATGCTCTTCGTACAGCTCCAGCAGCACGACCAGCTGTGACCAGAGCTGCGATTCCCGGTTCAGCTGAATATCCAGCTGTTCCTGCAGCTCCCCCTCCTGCTGCTCATGGGCAAGGAGCTTCCCGTTGACCTGGGTATGCTTCGTATGCAGCTTGAAGCGGTCTTCATCCGCAGCCTTGCGCCGTTCATTCAGCCCAGCGATATTCTCGGCAAAGCCTCTGGCCGCAGCGATGGCCCGCTGAAGCGATGCAGCCGGGGAATGGGCAGCTTCCTGCCCATGGCGGGCGGCGAACACCCCGAGCGCCTCCGTGTATTGGCGGATGGAGGCGGTCAGCTCGTGAATCCGGCTGTCCAGGCCGCCCAGCTCCAGCAGACAGCTTTCCCGTTCCTTCCGGCGGGCAGCTTCTTCTGCGCTTAAGGATTGCTGGCGGCGGCTGAACGCCGAAATCCGCCCCTGCCACAGCTTGTACACTTGCTCCCACTGCTGGCGCAGCTCTTCTTTTGCGGCTTGGACCACCTCTTGGCGCTCCTTCATTTCAAGCGACCCTTCGATGGCTTCAATTTCCTTCTGCCACTGCTCCATCTGGCGGAGCTGAAGCTTCCGCCGGGCCAGATAATGGGCGGTCTCCAGCTCCTTTTCCTTCGCTTTCGAATCTTCCAGACGCTGGCGGGCACGGATTTGATTATCGCTTATCTTTTGGAAATCCTCCTGCTTCCGGTCGGCCTCCGCTTTGCTGCGCAGGTAATTCAGGTTATCCGCTTCAAAACGCAGCTGCCGCGACTCCTGATGGAGCTGTACCAGCTCGTCCGCTTTTTTGCGGCGCCCCTCTTCGGCTGTCTTCAGCTCATCATGGATCACGGTGTACATTTGCCGTCCCAGCAGCTCTGTTTCGCGGTAGTGCAGGTCAGCTTCCGTCCCCTGCTTCACCAGCTCATGCAGCGGCGCTGCCAGCCCGGTAAACTCGGCAAAAGCCTTCTCGCGCTGTTCCAGCATCGGCAGTCTCTGCGCAACGATCGCCGCATCCATGAACATTTTTTGGAGAGAGCCTTCCTGCTCAGGCAGGCCTTCGTTCAAGCTGGTGCCGATTTCGGGAATAATAAGCTTTTCGAACAGATTCTGGTTCGTAAAGGCATCATTTTTCTGGAAATAGCCCTTAATCCCGCCCTCTTCACCGTTAATCCGCCGCATGTTGCGCCACTCGCCGATATGGATATCCCGTTCTGCCAGGAAATTATAGTATTTTTTCAGATCCGAGCTGTGGCTTCCAAAGGAAGCCATTTCCCCCGGTGGTCCCGCACGAACTGTTGAATGCTCTCGAAACTCACGGGACCCCCGGCATCGGTGTCATAGAGCGGCAATGTGGAAAGTGTAAGCTCAGCATGTTCCTCATAGTCCAGCAGGGCATAGAGCAGATAATCAACCTTAATCTCCAGCTGGTCCACAGAGCTGTGGGCCGTCATCGCGATGCCGGTGGTCATGTACTCATTGCGGTCGCTGTTATCCAGGCGCCATTCAATGGCTACGTGGAAGGTGTAGGGCTTGAGCTGTTTTTTGTGATTATGGAAAAAAGCCTCAACCTGGTTCTCATTATCCTTACCCCAGGCTGCTTTCGGAATCAACAGCTGGAAAATCGATTGCAGCAGCACACCCTTGCCCCCGCCGTTCATCAGGGTAATCAGCGTGTTGGCCGGCCCTTCCTCATTGCTGAGGTCCAGAACCATATCGTCATACTTTTTGAGCATCTTTTCATATTTCAGTCCGGTAATCCGGATTCGCTCAATACGCGGCATGGGCTTCCCCCTCCTTCTCCGTCAAGGTGCGCCCGATCAGTGCCTTCAGTTCCTTATAACGGTCAACATCATGGTACAGATAACGCATTCTTTCATATAATTCTTCACGCGGGAAAATCCGCTTCTCGTTCTCCGAGATGAAGACCAGATGCTCCTCCTCCAGCAGCTTCATGCCCTCATGAATCAATCCGATCCGGGAACCGGCTCCTCTGCTAAGAGAATCAGCTTCCTCCTGGCTTTTGGTCTGCATGTAGAGGCTTGTCCAGACCTTGTGCATCGCCTGGATATCCAGGCGCCACTGCCTGCTGAATCCGCCTTCGCTGTCCATTTCCATCCATGCCTGAAACAATGAGGATACCTGATCTGAGATTTGAATATAGGACATGCTGTCCTGCCCCGGCTTGAAATGATGCTCATCCTGGTCCATCTCCGCCAGGAACACCAGAATAATAATATTGATGATATGTAAATGGGTTTTACGCTCAATCCGTGAATATTTGTTCCGTAATTGGGTGAAGTTGCTGGCAAAACCCGAGCCCAGCGGATTGACCAGCAGGTGCAGGCGGTGTCCGGAATTCATAATCCGGCAGCCTCCTTCTTTGGCCATGTACTGCAGGGCGTCATAAGCCCCGTTGTCCTGAAGACATTCAGCGGCTGCGGGATCATCCAGCGAAATCACCTTCCGGCGCAGCAGGTCAAAAAACAGCCGCGAAGCCTGCTGTAATTGTTCTAACGAATAGTTCATGCCGAATCATCTCACCTCTCTATGATAGTTATGGTATAAGGACTCATTTCCAGACCGGGCCAGGTGACGCTTGGGCGATGGCTGCCCTGAATCGTTGTCCGCAGCACCTTGCCGCGGAGAACCTCCAGCTCCGGATTTGCCGCCAGCAGATGCCGGATTAATTTCTGGCACTCATCAGCCGCCCCGCCTTGGCTGTCCGCATCCTGAGCCTGGACAGTAATTTCCGTGTGGAAAAACTGCGCCCACAGATCAACCGCATCCGGAGTATCTGACCATTTGCGCTGTTCCTCTTCCGTAAATGCTTCTGCGGCAAAGGTAAAGCTTCCTTCTTCCGCCAGTCCTTTAAATACGGGCAGCCACAGCTCGGAAACGCTTGGCCAGGGGATAGACTTGGGTGTATAAGGGATGCTCTCTTCTTCACCGGCTTCATCCGGCTCGTCTAATACATCTTCGGGCAAAAAGCCGACCTCCTGCTCCTCCCATGCCCAGGCCAGCGGGTAGATAAAATCCTGGCTGGGCGTGAACAGCCCTCCGATCAGCAGGTCCAGGCTGTCCGCATCCGGCAGCCCTTCGGACTTCACCCATTCCTCCCAGATATGGGTGCGGAAATTAAAGCCCCCGGCTCCCCAGAATAGCTCAGGGAAATTCAGCCGCAGATTCGTCTCCGCTTCAAAGATGCTCAGCACCACCTCAGCCAGCTCATCATGCACCCGTCTGGACAGTTCGACCCTCTCCGAGAGCTGGCGCAGCTCATTGAAGTCGATAACATCCTTCTCATCATTGGCGAGCCGGGCCAGCGAACGGTGGATGTTGTCAAAATGCCTGCGCTCTTCGTCAAACTGCAGGTGAATTTCCTCCAGCCGCCGATGCCGCAGCACACCGTATTCACTGAACATATGCTTGGGATTGCGGCGCAGCGCATTGCGGTATTCCTGCTGCTGCTGCGTCATCTTCCGCACCCGTGAGATCAGCTCGCCCACATCCTGCATTGCGCGTGTGACCCGTCCATGCTTGATGTGCATCTGAATTTCCAGCAGCTTGATGCTGATCTGAAATTCTTCAATAATCTCGTGGCTCATGAAGATCAGCTCCATGGCATATTCCGACAGCCGGTAAACGGTTTTGCCGCTCTCTTCCCAGCTGGTCCGTGTAGCATCCTCGTCCACCGTAAAATATTTGTATTTCTGCACGGCCATCTGCCGGGCCAGATCATCATAATAGTAGGCTTCAAAATCCCCGCCGCTCCCGCTCCACAGCAGGCCGTCCACCAGCCGCTCCACGGATTCGGCGGTGCCCAGCTTCGTAATACTGAACCGTTCCAGTGAACTCCAGGCCAGCTCCACAATATCCTCCCTGGACCTCTGCTCATTGGATTCCAGCTCCAGATAGTAGACCTGAAGCAGCACGCTGAGCGCTATCATCTCCTTATAGGGCTGCAGCTCGCCGAGATTCATGCCTGCCCCCAGAGTCCATAAGGGGTTCAGCCGTTTATTCCGTTCTCCAAAATCACTCCAGTTCATGCTTCACGCCAACCTCGCCATCACTTCATAGTTTAGGACTTCCTGGGGAAGGATCACCCTCATAAAATAACATAAACCCATATCTGCCCCATGAAGGGTGGAGTATGGGCTGTGAGATACTGCTCAGTTTCAGCTATCGGGGAATATATGTTTCTATTCTAACGTTTTCTATTATATCAATGATTTAAAGATATGGCTATTTGCTTTTCATATTAATGAAGAGAAAATTTATCAGCCTGATAACCGCATTGAGGCTTGATAAGAAGGAACCCGCAAAAAGTCTTGTAAAAAACAAGGTTTTTTGCGGGTTTAGGAATTAAAATACTTGTACAACTTCTTTAATATCTTCGATTTCCTCAAGAATTGCGCGCTCGATAGCGGCTTTTAACGTAATCGTTGCACTCGGGCAACCGTTGCAGGCTCCCAAAAATCTTAATTTAGCGACGCCGTTCTCAACCTCAACCAATTCTGCATCCCCGCCATCACGCAGTAAGAAAGGACGCAGTTTGAGAAGCACTTCCGATACTTCATCGAATAAAACTCCATTTTCCTCCATTATGCCAGCTCCTCTTTTTGTTTTACCAACTGTCAATTCAAGTCTGCTTTATTCTGGATAGTCCGAGTGATCCTTTGCTTTTTGCATAAGAGAGGCCTCTTGATCCGAAAGCTCCATTAGAAGCGAATAAATGGGTTCTGTAGGTATCATCACACCGCAACTCGCGCTCAATCCTAACAGCATATTGAGGTAGAACTGAACTTTCCTTTTCTCTCGGGTAATTTGAGTTAGTTCTGAGATGCCCGAATTTTTTTTCTTCATTAATAACACCTCGTACTTCTTTAAAAAGAAAGAGTTAAACGCTTGATTTATTAAAATAATGAATCAACCGATGCTTCCTTCCATCTCAAATTGAATCAGCCTGTTCATCTCAACCGCATACTCCATCGGCAGCTCTTTTGTGAAGGGCTCGATGAAGCCCATCACAATCATATGCGTGGATTCTTCCTCTGTAAGGCCACGGCTCATTAAGTAAAATAATTGTTCCTCGGATACTTTAGATACGGTGGCTTCATGCTCCAGCGTGATCTGGTCATTTTTAATTTCATTATAAGGAACCGTATCCGATGTCGACAGGTTATCCAGAATCAGCGTATCGCATTTGATATTGGACTTGGAACCTGCGGAATTGCGGCTGAAGCTGGACAAGCCCCGGTAGCTGACTTTGCCCCCCTGCTTGCTGATTGATTTGGATATAATCGTGGAAGTGGTATCGGGAGCCAGGTGAATGACCTTCGCTCCGGCATCCTGATGCTGCTCCTTGCCGGCTACGGCAATCGACAATATTGACCCCTTGGCCCCCCGCCCTTTCAAAAGCACCGCCGGATACTTCATCGTAACCTTGGAGCCGATATTACCGTCTACCCATTCCATCGTGGCATTTTCCTCTGCCACAGCCCGCTGGGTCACCAAATTGTAGATGTTGGGCGCCCAGTTCTGAATGGTCGTGTAACGCACACGGGAATCCTTCCGGCAGATGATCTCAATGACCCCGCTGTGCAGGGAACTGGTGCTGTAAATGGGTGCAGTACAGCCTTCAACATAGTGGATAAAGCTTCCCTCATCGGCAATAATCAGCGTCCGCTCGAATTGCCCCATATTTTCAGAGTTAATCCGGAAATACCCCTGGATAGGCACCTCGCATTGTACCCCTTTGGGAACATATACAAAGCTTCCGCCGGACCACACCGCGCTATTAAGTGCTGCAAATTTATTGTCAGCCGGGGGAATAATTGTACCGAAGTATTCCTTAAACAATTCGGGATATTGCTTTAGCGCGGTATCTGTATCCAGAAAAACAACACCTTGCTCCTCCAGATCCTGCCGCATGCTGTGATATACCACTTCCGACTCATATTGAGCGGACACACCCGCCAGGAACTTTTGCTCTGCTTCGGGAATGCCCAGCTTGTCAAAGGTTGCTTTGATTTCAGCCGGTACTTCCTCCCAGGTCTTTCCCTGCTTTTCCGAAGGGCGCACATAATATTGAATGTCTTCCAGATTAAGCCCATCCAAATCTGCTCCCCAGCGGGGCATCGGCATTCTGTAGAATTGCTCCAACGCCTTCAGACGAAACTCAAGCATCCACTCCGGTTCTTCTTTGATTCGGGAAATCTCCCGTACAATCTCCGGGGTCAATCCTTTTCCTGATTGGAAAACAGACTGATGCCCGTCACGAAACCCATATTTATAGTCGCCCATATCAGGTGCATTTTTAGCCATTGATGTCACTCCTTTGTCCTTCAAATAACTTCCTTTGATCTACGATTTGAATTCATGAGATCTGCCCAGCTTTCTCTCCACTAAATCCTGCAGGCGGCTGCGAACTCCCTCCAGCGGAATCTCCGAAATGACAGGAGCCAGGAAGCCGAAAATAACTAGATATTCCGCTTCATTCCGGGAGATCCCCCGTGACATCAAGTAATAGATCTGCTCCGCATTCACTTGCCCCACGGATGCAGCATGGCCGGCTGTGACATCATCTTCATCAATCAGCAGGATGGGATTGGCATCACCGCGTGCTTTTGGACTCAACATCAGAATACGTTCTGTCTGCTGGCCATCACAATTAGTTGCGCCTTTTTCAATCTTGGTAATCCCATTAATAATGGCCGTTGCCTCTTCGCGCATTACAGCACGTGTAATCATCTGGCTCACCGAGCTTCTGCCAAAATGTTGGGCTTGAGTTGTATAGCTTAACTTTTGGGAGCCCGAGCCTACAGCTATCACCTTGGCATCAGAGGTAGAGCCATTGCCTTGGAGCAATGTCTTGGTATCAGCGGCAGTATAACCATTGTTCATCTCCCCGATAATCCATTCTACCGCTCCATCTGCAAGTACAACCGCACGCCGCTGGGTAAAGTCCGTTGTAGGAGCAGCAAGCTGATGAACCGAAGCAACCTGCACCTTGGAGCCTGCTCCTGCAAATACTTCCAGCACCCCATTATGTAGAACCTTGATATCCTCTCTGCCCGATATACAATTGTCTACATAACTGATTTTGCTGTTATTTCCGGCCACAATCAGGATATGCGGTGCAAAACACGCCCCGCTCATGCTGCTATAAAAGATCGCCTGAAGTGGCACCTCAACCTCTACTCCGTCCGGAATATATAGAAATACACCGCCGCTCCATACGGCACTGTGCACAGCAGATAGCCAATGCTCTTCCGGTTTCACAACCTGACCGAGATACCGTTGCACCAGTTCTCCATGCTCTCTCGCCGCCGTATGCAGATCTGTCAGAATCACTCCTTGTGCAGCCAAATCAGCTGACAATTCGGTATATACTACATCTGAGTTATGCTGAACGATCAGCCCGCCTTCCACCGGGAAGTTGACCAGACTGTGGACTGCCTCGTGCGCCCCCTGCAGGCCCGGCCACATGTTCTCAGCTTTATAGTCTCCATGCTCATAAATATCCCAACGCTCAAGCTTCATTTTTTCCACTTCTGGCAACTCCAGATTTTCCGCCTGCTTAAGTGCCTGTAAACGTTGCTCAAGCAGCCATTGCGGTTCGGCCTTGGCTCTTGACCAGGCACACAAGTCATCCGCATTCACAGAAACTCTATTTTGTACACGCACTGCCTTTTCCTCCTTTCCGGCCTCTTAAGCATCCTGCCCTGCCGTCTCATCCGTGATGCCAAGTTCCTCCTTCACCCAATCATATCCCTCCGCCTCCAACCGATGGGCAAGCTCGGGACCGCCAGATTTGACAATACGGCCTTGCATCATCACATGTACGAAATCCGGGGTGATATAATTCAGCAGACGCTGATAATGGGTAATGATGAGAAAACCTCTGTCAGGACTGCGCAGCTCATTAACACCATTGGCTACAATACGCAATGCATCAATATCAAGGCCTGAATCCACCTCGTCCAAAATGACAAACTTGGGCTCAAGCAGCATCATTTGCAAAATTTCATTCCGTTTTTTTTCCCGCCGGAGAAGCCTTCATTCAAATAACGGTGTGAAAATTCAGGATTCATCTCCAATCCCTTCATCTTGCTTTCCATCTGGCGGATAAAGCGGATTAATGATACTTCATTGCCTTCCCCGCGTCGTGCATTAACCGCACTTCTCAGAAAGTCCGAGTTCGTCACACCGGCAATTTCACTTGGATACTGCATAGCCAGGAACAAGCCTGCCCGGGCACGCTCATCGACCTCCATCTCCAGCAGATCTTCATCATCCAGCGTTACCCTGCCATCTGTAACCTCATATTTGGGATGGCCCATTAACGCAGAAGCCAAGGTGCTTTTCCCCGTCCCGTTAGGACCCATAATGGCATGAATTTCTCCGCCATGAATCTCCAGGTTAAGTCCTTTTAAAATTTCTTTGCCTTCAATTCTGGATCTCAGGTCCTCAATCTTTAAGGTCATCATTTATCACATACTCCCCTTCCACATTTCTTTCTTCAGCCCGCATCGTTGATATTTTTCAAAAACTCCAATGGTGACTATCCTCTCCCCTCTTGCAGTAACAGAGCTTATGCGGTGTCAGCTTATTAATTGTTCACTAGTAAACAAATAGCAATATATCATAAGTGATAATGATTATCAATATCATTTTTTTCTTTCCAAGTCCAAGTCATTCTGCTATAATGACACCAAAATACCAAACATCCTACGTTTGCAAAGGAATGATGCTGTTGTTAACTCAAACTCAACGTTTAACCTTGGTGGAACAGGTGGCCTACCAAATCCAGGGGAAGATCGAAAACGGCGAATGGCGGGTAGGGATGCGTATTCCTCCAGAGCCAGAGCTAATGGAACAGCTTCAAGTCAGCCGTAATACCTTGAGGGAAGCCATTCGGGCTTTAACGTATGCGGGGTTGCTGAAGACCAGACAAGGGGACGGAACCTATGTCTGCTCCTCAAGTGTCTTGGGGTCAGTGATCGAAAAAGTGATTAAGCATACCGATATGCTTGAGAGCCTGGAGGTCCGATATGCATTGGAAAGAGAGGCTGCTGCCCTGGCTGCGTCCAGGAGAAGCGAAGAAGATTTGGAGGCGATTCGGACATGCCTGGACAAGTGCAGACAAGCAGCCGGCCGGCAGGATCTCAAAACATATGCCTACTGGGATGTCGAGTTTCACAAAATGGTGATTGCTGCTTCACATAACCAATTGATGGGGAATTTGTACAACCATATTACGGAGGCTCTGCACAACATGGTTTTGGAAACTGAGGACTTCAAAAATGCAGCTTTTTATCACGACTCTCATGACCTGCTGTATCAAGCCATTGCCAATCGGGATTGCCCTCAAGCCGAGGAGGCAGTTCGTTTATACATTGAAAAGGCCCGTACTAAAATGTGCTAGATGAAGTAGTGATCAGGGTACTTCTTCCACATGAATGAAATTGACCATGAATTAACTTAAAACGCGGGAGGAACCCTTATGAGTTCATCAGAACAATTGTTAAAAAAACAGGATGCAATATCCACTACCGGTATCCGCAAGCAAGCGAGAATCTGGTTCATGATCGCAGGAATTATTTTTATCGCAGCGAATTTGCGTGCTCCCCTCACCTCGGTGGGACCATTAGTCGGTCTTATCCGGGAGAATGTGCATATTTCGAATACCTTAGCAGGCCTGATTACCACAGTTCCACTGATTGCATTTGCATTGTTATCCCCTTTTGTACCAAAATTAGGACGCAGATATGGTGTGGAACGGATTATGCTGATTTCCCTTATTTTGTTGGTCATCGGTATCGCTGTCCGCTCGTTATCCGGGGCGGTAACCTTGTTTGTTGGAACCGCTGTTCTGGGGTTTGCTATCACTATATGTAATGTATTACTACCGAGCCTGATTAAACGGGAATTTCCGCTGCAAATGGGGACAATGACAGGGGTTTATAGTGTTTCCATGAATCTAAGCGGGGCGATTGCTTCAGGTATTAGTGTTCCCTTAGCTGTGGTGGCAGGCTTGAACTGGCAAGGTGCTTTGGGAGTATGGGGAATACTTAGCGTCATCTCCATCCTCTTTTGGGCACCACAGCTCAAGGCTCCGGCGAAATCAGCCGCTGTTGCCAGCAGCAGCGCAGGGAACGACCACCATGTCAATATATGGCGCTCTCCGTTGGCTTGGCAGGTAACTCTTTTTATGGGATTACAATCAACCATTTTTTATGTGCTGGTGGCATGGCTGCCTGAAATACTAAAAGACCAGGGCATTAGTTCAAGTCAATCCGGCTGGTTTCTCTCAATTATGATTATAGCTTCACTCCCCCTTTCGTTCATCGTTCCTGTTATAGCCGGGCGCATGCGTAACCAACGGTTGTTAGTGGTAATTACAACGATTCTGCTTTTGACCGGAACACTTGGACTTCTCTATGGCAGTATCCATCTGGTTCTGTTTTGGACTATTATTCTTGGTATTGGGACGGGTTTTGCCTTTGGCTTGTCCATGATGTTTTTTGGCTTGCGTACCCGAAGCGCCCATCAGGCGGCTGAATTATCGGGCATGGCCCAATCCATCGGATATCTGCTGGCCGCAATGGGCCCGGCACTGATTGGATACTTGCATGATGCCACCCACAGCTGGAGCGTTCCATTCCTGATATTGGCTGGCGCTTCTGCCCTACTCGGTATCATTGGACTGGGTGCGGCTAGAAATCGATTTGTTGGTTCTGCGAAGTAGGACCATGATAGAAAGGACTTAAACCTGTTCTGTAGTTCGCTGTTTTGATCTTAGTTGCTACGAACAAAAAACGGACTGGCCCTGTGGAGCATACTGCACAGGGCCAGTCCTTGTTAAGCATCATATATTATATAGAGTGAACTTAAGATATATACATTAGGGACTTTGTCGGGACTACGGAGAATGTTTTGTTCGTTTTTCAAGTTCACTCTATATAGCTTCCTTACTTCTCCAAACAAAGCCTGATCAGATCATCCACATGAGCGGTAGCCAGGCATTCCACCGTGTCGGCGGCTCCGTAATAGATTTTCACTTCTCCGTCCTCCTCCAGCACCATGCCGCCGGGGAAAATGACGTTATTGCGGAAGCCCCCGTCCGTCTCATAAGCTGCTTCAGGTGCGAGCAGAGGCGATGCGCTCATGCCGAGGATTTTCTTCGGATTGTCGAGATCAAGCAGCATAATGCCGGCCGTGTACCGCTTCTTCCAGGACGGTTCCCAGCCGTTCTTCCCTCTGGCGGGATCGATATCCACTGCATGGAACGTGGTGAGCCAGCCCTTACTCGTCTTCACGGGCGGTGCAGCCGGGCCGATCTTGTCATTAGCAAACGGCACCTGCTCCACCGACAGCAGCAGCCCGGAACGGCCCCAATAGATCAGATCCGGCGACTCCGAGATCCAGGTATCGAACCGGTCAACGCCGCTGCGGCTGTACACGGTGAACGGCCGTTCCAGCCTTACGAAGTTGCCGCCGATCCGCTCCGGGAACAGCACCATGTTCCGCAGGTCCGGGGTCGACAAGCTCAATATCTCGAAGGATTCAAAATCATCCGTCACAGCGATCCCTCCCCGGATGCCGTGCCGTGTATCTACGGCGAAGCACATGTAGCAGCGGCCGTCGATAACTGTCAGACGCGGATCGTAGGCACGTACGATCTCTTCGTCGCGCAGCTTGAAGACCGGCTTCGGACCCGCCGTCCAGTGAATGCCATCGTCGCTGAAAGCGATGCCAAGATCCGTCGTGTGAGACGGTTCGATGGTCTGCTTCTCCAGGGAGCCGTAGTCGTTGCGGAATACCATGACGTAGCGTCCACCGAACTTGGCGACGCCTGCATTGAAGACAAGCGCGGTGGGATACGGCACACGGGCCGCGTCCAGCACGGGATTAGCCGGATGACGGCGAATGGGCAGGCTGGACTCCAGTGCGCCGATGATGGGCATATTGGTTTTCATCTAAACAATATCCTCCTAGTTCTCCAGGTTGTTAATGTGTCCGATGGTGAGGACACATACCTTCCATCTTCTTCTATACAAGATGCCCATTTCCTGCAAACGGATAGTCGATTGTAATACGCCCTGCCTGGCAATCGCCAATGCCGCTGTACAGATCGGCTTTGCCGTCCGGGCGCATCACAATGCCCGAAGAAAAAACACAGTCGGCTAAATACGGTGCCTTGGATGGTCCCGGCGGGTAACAGGGACGGCTTCCAATCAGATGAAGGTCTGATGACTCCCGGGTTGTTGGATCAAAGACGAAGGCCATGTTCAGGTACACCTTCACTTCCCCGCCATTCTCATCCTTATCCTGGTAGCAGATATGTCCGATGACGCCGATTTTACCACTGTCCAGCAGATAAGCCTGATTGACGCCTCCCCATTCGCCTTCTCCGAAAATGCCGTGAATGTAAGGTGCGTTCTCGATCACGTCCGCGGTCAGCTCTTCCAGTCTGTCAATAACCGTGAAGCCGATCATGGATTCACTGCCGAATTTGCCTCTCATCTCGGTGCTGCGCGGACGCGAGAAAACGCCGATTTTGCCGTCCGTGAGCGGAACAAGGCGGATATCCTTCATTTTATTAGGCCCGGTAGTGAAGTAGTACAAATTGTGGAGATCGGTGCCCCGGAAGAAATAGCCGAAAAACGTACTGTATCTTCCACTCTGGTATTGCACATGAGTCCCGCCCATTACAAGCTCATCACCAATCTCACTGATGTAAGGGTCCTCCAGAGTATAGACCATGCTGTCTTTCACCACAGTCCATTCATCCTGTCCCGTTTCCTCGAATAACCGGACCCAAGAGCGGGCCCATTCCTCGCGGTGTTCAACCCGTCCGAACAAATAGCGTTTCCCGTTCCGTTTGAATGGGACCGAAATATTGTAGACATCCAAACCGTCCACACCATGAAATTTCAAGATTGCACGCTCATAGATTTTTTTTGCCGCTTCAAATTCAATTCTTTGCTCTTGCAGGGTCAATTTCTCCACACCTTCCCTTTTGTTATCGGCTCGTTTATTTAAGCGAAGCCTGATATTCCTGGAATTGCTTCTGGTATTCCGCAACTACCTTATCCAAACCGGCTTTTCTCATTTTTTCCAGTGCAGCCGGGAAAGCCTTATCGTATTCCAGGACGCCCATATAAATCGGAGTGATGCTAGCTGAAGCTTCCGACATAATGTTGGTGTACTCGGCCCTTACATTCGTCGGGTCAAAAATAAAGTTCGCCGCGATACTGTTGACCGCATTCGGATTAGGCTCAAACAGAACTTTGTTATTATCAGGGATGCTATTCTCCAAATCAAAACGCATGAAGTTTACGTTGCCGTTTTGCGAATCAGATCCTCTATACCCTGGATTATTATTGTTATTCGGGTCTTTGATCGGCTTATAGCCCTTCTCGCCGTCCTTGGTGTAATGCTTGCCCTCGATGCCATATTGAACCAGATCATAGTTTTCTTGGCTTGCCAGCATCCAATCCATGAATTTGACGGCAGCTTCGGGATGCTTGCTGTTCACCGGTACGGCATTTCCGTTTTTGAAGGTGAGCGGGCGCAGATATTCTTTCTCCGGGTTAAACCACACAACACCGATATCGTTTACAGTGGCCTCTGGATTGTACTTCTTGAGTCCGGTCAAGCTTCCGCCGGTTCCCAGACGGACGAACCAGTCACCGCTGTCGAGCTGCGCGTCTACCTGCTCCTGCTTCATGACCAGGATATCGGGATTGGTAATTCCCTTGGTGTATAGCTCGCGCATGAAGGACGCATCCTTCTTGAATTCCTCGGTCTCAATCCAGGACTTGACCTCGCCGTTCTGATTCACATAGAAGAACTTATCCTTCACCGTGAACGGGAAGGTGTCATACGTCCGGTGCAGGATCGACGTATGCAGGAAGATCGGGTCAAAATCCGCCCGTGTGCCCAGATAGGGCTTATTGCTTCCCTTCCAGTTCTTCATGACAGTCTCCCAAGCGCTGATCAATTCAGCCGGAGTAGTCGGCTCCTTGAGATTGTTCTCGCGGAGAATGTCGCGGCGGATATTGAACTCACCTTCACTCGCCATCTCAACCCAATAGGATGGAGCGGCATAATATTTTCCATCGATTTTAGCCCCGTCGAAGATATCGTCCGGGATATGTTTCTTCAGATTCTGTCCGTATTTTTCGATGGCATCCGTGATATCCGCCAATGCACCGCGATTATAGTAGCTGGAGAACGGCGTACGGTCCTGCATAACGTGGAACAGATCGAAATCTTCGCCGGTGGACAACATCAAGTTCAGCTTCTGATCCCACGCATCCCACGGAATGTAGATCTTCTCCACCTCAACGCCGACACCGTCCGCAGCCAGCTTCTCATTGACCTTTTGGAACACTTCCTTATAGTCTTTCGGCTCCGTGCCGGGAACCAAATATTTGATTTTCACCGTCTTTGCAGGCTTGCCGTTATTCTCCGGCTTCGCGGTTGATGAGTTGTCTCCCTTATCCGCAGCGTTGGTTGAATTGGAACCCTGGCTGCATCCAATCAATGTCGAAAAGAGAAGCACCACAGCTAAAAGAATTACGTAAGACTTTTTCATACAAAAGTTGACCTCCTTCTATTGTACACTTTTTATATTAACCCCGAAGGGATAATATCAGCCTTTGACCGAACCAATTACCAGCCCTTTGACAAAATACTTCTGCAAGTAAGGATACAGAAATATGATCGGCCCGATCGTCACAACCGCTGTCGCCATCTTGACCGATTCCGAAGGAAGCGTGATATCACTGGATCCGGCCAGCATCGTCATCTCGTTCAGCATGCTGATCTCCGATTGCATCTGTAGAAGCATAAATTGCAGCGGGTACAATTCCTTGCTGTCAATCAGCATGATCGCATTCCACCAGTTGTTCCAGTAATCCAGTCCGTAGAAGAGTGCAATCGTCGCCAGTACCGGCTTGCACAACGGAAGATAGATCCTGAAGGCAATCGTAATATCACTTGCACCGTCAATGGTTGCCGACTCCCGCAGGGAGTCTGGAACCCCGTTCATGAAATTGCGCACAAGGAAGAGGTTGAACGGGCTGAACAGCAGCGACGGAATGATCAGAGCAAGGATATTGTTGGTCAACCCAAGCGACCGGTTCATCAGATACCAGGGCACAATCCCCGCGGAAAAAATCATGGTGATAAAAAAATAAAGCGCCAGCAGATTGCGGTATTTTACATTTTTATTCGCCAGTGTATAGCCGGCCATGGAAGTAATCAGAATTGCCAGCGCCGTGCCGACGATCGTGACAAAGATGGAGATTCCATAGCTCTGCATAACCTGGGAGCCGCCCGTAAAGATCAGCTTATAGGCATACAGGGAGAACTTCTCCGGGAAAAGGCTGTAGCCGTTCTTCAATATGGCATCCTCATCCGTAACCGAGATCATCAGCACCAGCAGCATCGGAAGCAAAGAAAGCGCCGAATATATCGAAATCAGAGCATACATAACCGTCTTACTGATTGAAAACGTCTTCATTTCTATTCCTCCTAAAGCCTTTCTCCGGTAAGCTGTTGCCGGAAGCAGATTTTAATACAACGCACCGTCTTTGAAAAATTTACGGGTAATAGCATTCGTACCGAAGACAAGGATAAATCCGACAACGGACTGGAACAGTCCGACAGCCATTGCTTCGGAAGGATTGCCAATCTGCCGCAACGAGCGGAATACATACGTATCAATGATGTCCGTGGTCGCATACAAGGTGCCGTTATCGCCGATCAAGGCGTAGATCATCCCAAAATCGCCGTACATGATTTTGCCGACCGAGAGCAGCATCAGTATAACCACCGTAGGCATCATCAATGGAATCGTAATGCGCATGCACATCTGCCACCGGCTGGCCCCGTCAATCTCGGCAGCTTCATACAACGTCTCATCGATTCCGGTAATAGTAGCCAGATATATAACGGCGCTCATCCCGGCTCCCTTCCACACATGCATGATGGTAAGAATAGCCGGCCATGCCTGCTGCTCAGTGTACCAGTTGACCGGGGCGATGCCGAGCTGGTTCAGCAATTTGTTCACGATCCCCATATCCATTGAAAAAAATGCGTACAGCACATAGCTGATGACGATCCAGGATATGAAGTTCGGGAACAGCATCATCGATTGGCTGATCTTGACGAACAGCTTCTTGCGCAGCTCGTTCAGGATCAGTGAAATCGCCAGCGCCGTCAGCGTACCGAAGATGATAAAAAGCAAATTTAGATATATGGTGTTAAAGGTGACCGTAAACGCCTTGTTCGACCGGAAGAAGAACTCGAAGTTCTTTAATCCGATCCACTCGCTATGGAATATTCCCTTACTGTAATTGAATCGCTGGAAAGCAATGAGCATATACGGATACGTCATATACCCAAAAATAAAGGTGTATGCCATCGCAGGCAGAACCAGCAGATAAGACGTACCGTTCCTGCGAATATCGGACAGCATACCGAATCCCCGCCGCCGTTTCTTTTCCAATTTTTGTCCCCCCATTAGTTATGAATTCCGGCTGCCCCATCACACCAGCACCCGATGTTATGTTTCCAGAGTAGCCGGAGCGGCCGGCAGCTGTCTATTTTAAAATCCGGAGAACCCTTCTACAATGCGGAAATGGGCTTCCAAATAAACGGACTGGCTTTCATTTTTACGTGATGGAGTACCTTTTTACCCGAAAATGCTCTATATTGAAGAGGTACTATTTGCAGCACTGGGAGGTATTCTTCATGCGGAACACCATGCATCAGCTTGTCCGGTATAAAGCTTTTCAAAAGCTTACCATCTCATATTTCCTGCTCGTTCTTCTAACCGTCAGCCTGCTGTCCGGTGTCCTCTTCTATCTCTTCTCCAGAAGCGCCGTCAAAGAGATCGACCGCAATTCCAGAGCCATGTTGTCCCAGATCACTTACGCCTCTGACGTTGTCTATAACCAAGTGATGACAATCGGCAATGCACTGCTCATCCAACGGGAGATCATCTCGTTCCTGAACGACACGACTGAGGACAAGGTTAACAATTACCGTATCTTTCAGCAGATGTCCCAGATTACAAGTATATATCCTTATATACACAGCATTGGGATCTACCGGCCTTCTACGGGAACAACAGTCGATACAGCCGGACTTCCTTTCGATTCCTCGCTCACCGCCCTCAGCACGGAGCGGTATATGGAATTCTATCCGCGAAGCCTGACCATTGCCGGCCGGAACAACGATGAGCCGCTGCAGCTCCTAACTTTTCTGCTGTACCCGGATTTCTCATTTCGGACCTCCGACAACCCGCTCATCTATATCAATGTGGAGGAAAAGTCAATTTTGACGACGATTCGCAAGATCAGCAAAGCGGATGCCGCGAGCAACGTTTTTGTCATCAACAACGAGGGTAAAGTGCTCTCCCATACCGATTCAAATTTGTTTCTGGAGGACTTGTCCAAGGAACAGTATGTGCAGCAAATTCTGAATCAAGACGAGGAGGAAAACAGCTTCACAGCAAATATTCATAATAAAAAGCATCTGGTTACTTATGTGAAATCGGAGAAAATGGACTGGTACTTTGTAAGCGTTTCCCCATACTCCGGGCTCATCTCTAACATTGACCAGCTCCGCAGCGTTACGCTGCTTGTGACGGCCGGGATCGTACTGGCAGGTCTGCTGATCTCTATTTTTCTGACTAAAAATATTTATAGCCCGTTATCGACGCTTTTCCATAAGATCATGCCGGGCATGAATGTTCCGGCCTCCGGTTCGCCGTTCATCGATGAATATAAGATCATGGCTGAGGTTTTCCATTCCTTGGAGGAACGGGATAAATCGATGCAGTTCGTGATCAGCAGCTCTTCCCGGACGATCCGTGAGCTTTATCTGCATTCATTGCTCCAGGGCCATCCGCTGGAATATTCGGTTCCGAGCGAACTTATCCGGGATATCGACGATGAAGTGTCCGGGCCCTATTTTTGCGTACTTGTATTCAAAATCAATGAGCTGGAGCAGACAAAAGGGCGGATCGAAGCGGTACAGCGGCCGTTGCTGCGCTTCGCCCTTGGCAATATTACAAAAGAAATGCTGGCGCATATCGGGGCATGTGATTACTTGAATATTGGAGAGAATGAAACCGCCGCGATCCTTCAGTGTGCGAAAAACCAGACGCCAGAGGAACTCAAGCCCGCTTTGCGCAATATTCAGAGCTTTCTGAACCGTTACTTCAAGGCGACGGTATCCATCGGTGTTGGGGATATAAGCTATGGCAGGAAGAACATCCCTTCCTCCTATACTTCGGCGCAGCAGTATGTTAAATACCGGATGATCTACGGAAAGGAATCGATTCTGGATGCCGTAGCAACGCGGCCCCATATGATGACGGCCTTGAGCTATCCGAGCGCCTACGAGAAGAAGCTAATCGATGCTGTGCAATCCGGCAAGCCGGAGCCTATCCGGGAAGCAATCGGACAATTCGTAGAACAAATCTCTAACGGTTCAATCAATCAGGTCATAACCTACAGCATCCAGCTCATGCTGTCCCTGCTCAAACACTTTGACTATTTGCAGCATGTGCCGGATTCCAATTTCAACGAGTATCTGGTTGCGGTGACTGAAATCGAATCCGCCGAACAGCTGACCGAAATCAACGGCATCTTCAACCGGTATTGTTTCAATATTTGCACATTAATCGAAGAGAAGAATCTCTGGATGAATGCCCAGAAGCACAATGTTATCATTGAGAAGGTGCAGAATTACATTCAGGAGCAATATGCCCAGCCGAACTTATCCCTGGAGCTGGTGTCCAACATCGCCGGCCTGTCGCCAAGCTATCTGGGAAAGCTGTTCAAAGGAGCAACCCGGCAATCATTCAGCGAATACCTGAACCACACCAGGCTGGAGAAAGCAAAGGATTTGCTTGCTTCCACCCATGAGACTGCAGCCAAAATCAGTGAATCGGTAGGCATGTACAATATCACTTATTTTTCCACGCTGTTCAAGAAAAGTATGGCCTGACTCCTTCGGCCTACCGCGAGCAGGAGGCGCTGAAAAGTCCTGATAGCGCTGGAGAAGGTTATACTTCAGACGAGCAGGCCTAAAGTTTTTTACATTTTATGCAACTAAATAGCAAGTTCAGGTGTTTATATACTTTGAAGGGAAACTTCCCAGATTGTGAAAGGAGAATGGAGAAGCAATATGAGAAAATTGTTATCATGTGTTTTGGGCATAAGTCTCGTCATTCATGCGAACATTGCCCTGGCAGAGCAGTCAAGCATGTTTAAAGATGTTCCAGATCACTTTTGGGGACAGGAGTATATTGAAAGAGCCATTCAGCATAAAATCGTTGAAGGTTATCCTGACGGGACGTTTAAACCCGATGCGAAGGTAAGTCAAAGTGAATTTATTGCGATGCTCATCAGAAGCTATCAGACCTCCGATTTCAGTTCAAGCCAAAAGAGCCAAAACTGGGCCGAACCTTATCTAAGCTACGTCCACAAACTTGGGTGGACAGAGCTTCAGCCTTCTGAGCAGGCAGCTTTGAACAGAGGAAATGTAGCCCGTTACTTAGCCAATGCAGCCGGGAAAAACTTTACCGTTGACGACTCCATCCAATATCTATTGGATATTGGCATAGCAAAGGGAAAAACGGAAAGATCCTTACAGGGGTTCAATAAAAACGAGCCTGTTACAAGAACCGAAGCATTGGCCTTTATAGAACGCCTAAAATATAGATTTGATGAGTTGAAGTCAATTCCTAAAACAACAGAAAAGTATAACAGTGACCTTGCACAAAAAGATGTTTATACAATACCGGAACAAAAGATAAGCATTCAGTTTCCACAACAATGGAAGAATAAATACGAAGTAGTTACTGCCACAAATACGGATGTAAAAAACAAGAGCTACAACTTCATTGATAAATCCAACAAAAAGTATGGCGGGACACTCTTTACACTGACTGTTTGGCCCAAAGAAGTCTGGTCTTCAGAGGGACCGGAACTTATGAAAAATATTCATATATACAAAATCGGTGAAAGAGATAATGTCGTCTTCACAATAAATACACCAACTGATGTACAATATGCGGCTGAAGATTTAGCATTAAAGACAGAATACCTTAACTTGAGTAATGATATTCAAGAAAAAGGAATCGACTTTATAATTGATTAGGATCATGTAATTCAAGGAACGACAAAAAAACGGTTAAGCGCCTAATCCCGCTTAACCGTTTTTTGTTACACCTTATAGATAGGAAGAATTGACGTAATAGAACTCGTACGAGCTGCTGCTAAAGTTTGCAAAGGAAGCTTTTAAGCGATCATTAGTATGAGCACTGAACAACATTGTTACGCCATCATTTGCAACAATAAACATCACATGAGAATAATTAACCGCGCTGATAAAGCCGCCTGCAGAGGTTCCGCCTTTAGTTGTCTTATAGAAATAGCCCTTTGTATCAACCATATATTGTTTCAAACCATTAGAGATGTTACGTCCTGTGTTAACCCAAGCTGTGCTTTCCGGTTTCCACGTACTGTCCTTTGGAATGCCCCCCGCATAAATGGCCTGAGAAACATAATTAGCGCAATCCACTCCACCACTTTCAGTGTGCCATGCATAATTAGGATTCCACTTGCTGGTATCGTAGCCGAGCGACGAGGTCACTTCCGAAGTATATTTATTGGCATAGTCCCTAGCCGCCAGACGATCATATTTAACGGTAGCAAGGGGATGAATTGCGCTAGCCTCTTGCTTAACTGCATAGTTGCGGTTGACTGTAATGTCATTTGCCAGATCTGCTTCTGCGTTTTTTGCAATCGCAGTTTCAGATTCAGGGATGAAATAAATAAGCAGCAGCTCCCCCTCAGTTTGATCCATACTATAGACCCCCATTTGTCATACAAACAAATTGAACAACTTTGAACCGCATACTTCATCCATGGTTTTGTAGTTTATTCCATTTATGAAATATAGATACATTGTCATCTTAAAGTTTAATCGATGTATATTCTATAGGGCAATAAAAAATAAAACGGACCTGTAAAATTACTTTTAAGTAATTTCACAAATCCGTTTTGATGGACCCCGGTAATGGGTCTGGAAAACAGCCACCAAATAAAAATCTTTATTTTTCTGCAGCAGCTTCCACATATTTTTTGAAATTATCCTGAATCGCCTGCCAACCGGCTTGCTGCATTTCGACGGAGTTGGTTTCTTCCGCTTCGAATGCTGTGATAATCTTGGTATCGTTGCCTTGGCGGACAAAATCGATCTTCACTTTTCTGCCGTCGGCAATCGTGTAGGAGATGCTCTCGTTAACGCTCACATTGTCGTATACTCCGCTGAAATCAAATCCAAAGCTTCCGTCCTTAGCTTCCATTCTGGAGAGGAATTTGCCACCGGGTTTCAGATCATTCTCGGCATATGGCGTATGCCAGTCGTCGGAAGCTGTATTCCATTTTGTAATATGCTCCGGCTCAGTCCAATATGTCCACACGCTTTCAACAGGAGCATGAACCACCGTTTCCAATGTTATCGTCACCGGCTTGCCTGTTTCCAATTATATAACCCCCTTGATGTCTGAGATTCACAACCTGCTTACCATTCTAGTATAACCTTAAAGCTCTCCTGCAATTTCTTTTGGATTGCTGTGTTTCTTATTTCTTGCCCGCATACTTTTCGTTAAGCAAGTAGTGCAGATTCGCTTGTACCGCAGGCCATTCGTCGTCAATAATGCTGTACAGCACATTATCCAGAATGCGGCCTTCCGCAGTGATCCGGTGTTTGCGCAGCACGCCTTCCTTCACCGCACCGATCCGTTCTACCGCCTTCCGGGAACGCACGTTGTCCCCCACAACGGTAAAATTCACCCGGATCAGACCCAGGGATTCAAAACAATACTGCAGCAGCAGTGATTTGGATTCCGTATTGACTGCTGTTCTCCAGAACTGCGGGGAGATCCAGGTGCAGCCGATTTCCGCGTTGCGGTGAACGAGGTCAAGATGCATAATCCGCGAGGTGCCGGCGATCCTGCCGGTAGATTGCTCTACCATCACAAAAAGGAGCTCGGTCCCCTTCGCCTGATTGGCAAACGCCGTATCCAATAATTCTTTTACTTGTGCAGCAGAAGTAATTTTGCGCCAGGTATACTCCCAAATCTGCGGATTACTAAGCAAAGCCATCAGTTCACCTTGATGCGCTGCTTCCATAGGAACCATTCTGATAAAAGTGCCGTTAAGTTCTTTGACGTTGTTCGAAATCACGAGGCTGCCTCCTATAGATGTATTCATTCAAATTATAAAATACATATATTCTCCTTGTCTGCCTGATTCATATAAAAGAACAGCCCCATTTATGTAAAATGGGGCTGCACCTCACTTGTCTGCTGTCTACATATTAATGAAGAAACTCTTCATTTCTTGCCGCGTTCTCAGTGACAATCTGCCGGACAAACTCAGCTATGCTTATAGCTCCGGCATCGCCGGACCCGCGTTTTCTGACAGATACAGCGCCTGAGCTTTGCTCCTGCTCACCGAGTACAAGCATATAAGGCACTTTCTCCAGCTGGGCTTCCCGGATTTTATAGCCTAATTTCTCATTCCTTAGATCAAGCTCGACACGGATTCCGGCATCCTGCAGCTCCTTTTTCACCTGGAAGGCGTAATCTGCATAGTGGCTGGAAACCGGCAGCAGCTTGACTTGCACCGGAGACAGCCACAGCGGGAAAGCACCGCTGAAATGCTCCGTCAGAATCCCCATAAAGCGGTCGATTGAGCCGTATACCGCACGGTGGATGACGACAGGACGGTGTTTCTGGCTGTCTTCACCGACATAAGTCAGATCGAATTTCTCAGGCATCTGGAAATCCAGCTGAATCGTTCCGCACTGCCAGCTCCGCTTCAGCGCATCTTGAATGTGGAAGTCAATCTTCGGCCCGTAAAAAGCCCCGTCCCCCGCGTTCACCCGATAGTCGATCCCGCGTCCATCCAGTACGCTTTGGAGCGATGCTTCCGCCTGATCCCATAACGCTTCCGAACCCATGTAATCATCCGGCCGTGTAGACAGCTCCACCTTATATTCAAAGCCAAATACTTTGTAAACGTGCCCGATCAGGTCCATAACACTGGCGATTTCCTCTTCAATCTGCTCAGGAAGCACGAACAAATGGGCATCATCCTGACAGAAAGTCCGCACCCGCATCATTCCGTTCAAGGCTCCGGAAAACTCATGCCGGTGAACCTGGCCAAACTCCGCCATGCGTATCGGCAGCTCCCTGTAGGAGCGGAGGCTGTTCTTGAAGATCAGCATATGTCCCGGACAATTCATCGGTTTCAATGCATATTTCGTTTCATCCACCTGTGTAAAATACATGTTGTCCTTATAGTGGTCCCAGTGTCCTGACTGCTCCCACATCCGGTTATTCATCATCAGCGGTGTGCGGACCTCATCATAATCCCGCGCCCGCTGCAACCCGCGCAGGAAATTCTCCAGCTCTGTACGGAGGACCATTCCCTTGGACAGATAAAAAGGCATGCCCGGTGCTTCCTCGGAGAACATGAACAGTCCCAGTTCCTTGCCCAGCTTGCGGTGATCACGCTTCTTCGCTTCCTCCAGCATGTGCAGATACTCTTCCAGCTGCGCTTTTTTGTAAAACGCCGTTCCGTAGATCCGCTGCAGCATGGGATTATTGGAATCCCCGCGCCAATAAGCGCCCGCAATGCTCAGCAGCTTAAAAGCTTTGATCTGGCCCGTGGAAGCCACATGCGGACCCCGGCATAAATCAGTGAACTCGCCCTGCTCGTACAGGGTGATCTCTTCATCCTCCGGCAGACCGTGAATCAGTTCCACTTTGAGCGGTTCATCCAAGGCTGCGAAAAGCGCAATGGCTTCGGCGCGGCTGACTACCCGCCGGATAATCGGGAGATTCTCCCCGATGATCTTCTGCATTTCCTGCTCAATGGCCGCGAAGTCATCTGTGGAAAGCGGCCCTTCCATATCGATATCGTAGTAGAATCCATCTTCGATTACCGGACCGATGCCCAGCTTAACTTTTGATGAACCGTATATGCGTTGGATGGCCTGAGCCATTAAATGTGCTGTACTATGCCGCTGGATGAACAATCCATCCCGGCTGTCGGCCATTACGATTTCAACGTGACAGTCGTGAACAATCCGTTGATGAAAGTCAACGAGTCTGCCGTCGATTTTACCGGCTGCTGCGTTTTTCTTCAGGCTTGTGCTGATGGATTCTGCTACTTGGGCAATTGTGGTGCCGCGTGCATACCTCCTGATTGATCCATCCGGCAGTGCTACATTGATTTCCATGATTGTGGCCTCCATTTCTTCGTTATCTACTCGTGAATTGAACGCAAAAAAACGCATCTCTCCCGAAAAGGGACGAGTGCGTTCTGGCTCGTGGTTCCACCCTAATTTGACCTGCAATGACCGACCCCCGGCTGTTCGGGCGGAAGATAATACACTAGATCCTCATTGGTATCCGGTATCGGGGATAAGACGGTAGCATTTACAGCTTCCCTAACAGCAGGAAAGGTTCAGTGCCACGGCTGCAAAGGGGTAACATCCTGCCGGTCTCTGTAAGAAGCTCTCACCGTTCACTTCTTTCTCTGGCCAGTCCGCATAGGATATCATGTCTTTGGTCATCGCCTTGAATATGGTGTTGCTGGTTACATAATACTTAACTCTTTGTGAAAATGTCAACCGTTTTTGAAAAAACAGGTTAGCAATCTTTCCATGTCTTCCGCCATGCTCCCTCCACGTTCAATTGCTGCCTGCGTCATTTCACAGCTTATACAAGCATACCTTCGTTTCCCCATACTTTCCACACACTTATTTACTAACATCACAGTGACAGCTAATTAACCCATTGGAGGAACTAACATGAACATGACGCATTACATGTCTTTGCTTGCAGACAACCAGCCTTGGAACCTGATTCTTTTTATGGCAATTCCGGTCATTTTTGCCGAGACGATCACTGTGACCGAATTTATGATTTTGTTCACCAAAAATCTCAAAGGTCCGCTTAGAGCATTTAACCGGATATGCAGCATTCTGGCCGGCCTTTATTTTACAGGAGTATTTCTGTATTTATTCCCTACCGCTTTTGTTCCGGTTACCGCGAACGGGGAATGGCATACCTGGGTTGATGTGGTAGCCGTAAGCTTTTATCTCAGCGGTGTAATCTTCTTGCTGCCCCTGGCCCTGCTGGATCTCGGACTGATTGCCCGCGGCCGCAGTGAGGAAAGCAAGCTTAAGCTGCATTTTCTCCTCATCAGCGGCTTTCTCGTAGTAGCGCATGTCGCGATGATCTTCGGGATGATTAATCCGGAAATCATGGGCGGGATGGCTGGTATGAATCATTAGGTATCCGCTGGAAATTTCCGCAGGTCTGATTCAATAGACGAATGACGGGAATCATTAAAGGGAGACCGGGAAAAGTGCCTGGAGGCAGGGGTGGACGATTACATCAGCAAGCCGGTAAAACGGGAAACCCTCATCAAGATCCTGCACCAGCTGAAAAAATAGATTATATTTTCCATTATTTATGCTATTATATACAGTGGATTTTATGTTCGGATTACGAGCGTAAATCCACTGTTTTTTATGGTTTCCGTACGGAAACATAGCACCCTGCTCTTACACAATTTAGAGAAAAATATACCCAAAGGAGTGGTAGAAATGGCACGTGTGTTATTTATTAATGGCGGATCAGAAGGACATATCAATCCGACTATTGGTGTGGTGCAGGAGCTTATTTCACGTGGCGAAGAGGTAGTATACTTTTGTATTGAAGCTTACCGGGAGCGCATAGAGAAGACAGGAGCATCAGTACGGGCAATTGACGATCAAAAAATTATTAAGGCCTTCATCTCAGGCGGAAAAAATTATTTGCCCGAAAGAATTAACGGTCTTTTACTTACGGCGGATATAGTCATACCAAGTGTTCTGGAACAGATTGCAGGGGAACATTTTGATTACATCATCCATGATTCCATGTTTGGCTGTGGACGTATGCTTGCGCAGATTCTTGAGCTTCCCGCCATTAACTCCAGTACATCCTTTGCGCAGACCCAAGCATCCTTTGATAAAATGCTGGAACAGCCCTCTATGAAAATCCCTGCAGAAATAGCTAAGCCTATATACGATAGATATAACAGCCTGACAGCAACGCTGAAGGAAAAATATAAGGTGGAGATTCATTCTCCTTACGAAGTTTTATGTAATCCTGCACCCCTTACAATTGTTTATACAACCAGGGAGTTTCAGCCTGATGGTGACGCATTCGATCAAACTTATAAATTTGTAGGTCCCTCCCTCTCTTCAAGACTAACACAAGCAAACTTCGACTTTACTGCAATCAAGGGAAAAAAACCTATTTACATTTCACTGGGTACTGTCTTTAACCAAGCAATGGATTTCTATAAGCTTTGTTTCGAGGCATTTGGGGACACTGATCACACTATTGTCATGTCAGTCGGGAATAAAACCCCAATTTCTGATTTAGGGGAAATTCCTGAAAACTTCATTGTACAAAATTATGTTCCGCAAACTGAATTACTGAAGCACATCTCATTATTTATTACACATGGTGGAATGAACAGTACTCATGAAGCTCTCTATTACGGGGTTCCGCTAGTCGTAATCCCCAGAGTGCGGATCAGCCGATAGTTGCCGGGCGAATCGCCAGTATCGGAGCAGGTATTGCCTTGCAAATGCAAAGCTTGACTGCAAATGGGCTGCGTGAAGCGGCAGATCAAGTGCTGAACCACCCGTCATACAAAAAAGCAGTGGACCATCTGCAGGAAACCTTTCAACGATCCGGCGGGTATCGTCAGGCTGTTGATGAGATTTTCGGTTTCTTAGGTCGTTAGGCGGTAAAATCATGCCTCTTCAAGGATGAAGTTGCTTGTTGAACTTGACCTCGCAGCGGGTTCCCGCCCCAGCCTCGCTGGTGATGCGGATCGAACCGTCCAGAAGCCCGACCAGCTTGTGAACGATAGAAAGGCCGAGGCCGGTGCCTCCATATTGACGCGAGCGCGACTTCTCCACCCGGTAAAAACGGTCAAATATATAAGGAAGCTCTGCTTCCGGGATACCTATCCCGGTGTCTTCTACAATAAAAACTGCGGCATCTGATAAGTAATTCAATTGGACGTTAATCTCTCCTTCATCAGTATACCGCACAGCATTTTCCAGCAGATTCATCACGATTTGCTCCATGCGTTTGCTGTCCCCAAGTAATAAAGAAGCCTGTCCGTTATGCGCCACCGCAAGCTTGAGGCCTTTTTCCCTGGCGGTTAATTCAAGCTTGCGGGTGGCTTGATCCACAATTAGCTTCAGGTCCACCTCTTCCAGATTCAGCGGAATTTTACCCTCCTCCATCTTGGCGAGCTCGAACAAATCGTCCACCAGGTGCTGAATGCGGTGCGCTTCCTGGCCGATGATGTCCAGATAGAGCTGTTTTTCTTCTTCTGTCTCGTACAGCCCGTCTTTCACTACCTTAGTGTATCCTTGCAAATAGGTGATTGGCGTCCGCAGCTCATGCGAGATATTCGCCAGGAACTCCTGCCTGGTATCTCTGTAGCGCTGCAGATCAACCGCCAGATCGTTAATGGCTGCTGCCAGGTACCCGATTTCATCATTGCTGCGGATCGTCAGCCTGGTCTCCAGCTCACCTGCCGCAATGCCGCGGGTTGCCTTCTGCATCTGCACCAGCGGGCGCGACAGCACTCTGGCAATAATCCAGGTAATGCCCAGGGCCAACACAAAAGCCGCTATTCCTGAGAGCAGCAGAATATTCCGCACCGAAGCCAGTGACTGCTCCATGCTTTGTGTGGATGACATGACATAGAGCGCAGAATTCACCCTGCTGCCAGCCTTGATAGGTTGTCCGGTTACGAAATACCTGTGTCCTGCGGGGTCCTTGTACAACAAACTCACGCGGGCTCCCGAGAGTATCCGGTCCAGATCAGCCCAGTGAATAAACGAACGGTCCGCTGAATTATGCACGCCTGAATGAAAGGTCACACTCCTGTCACGGGATATGTTAAAAATACTCACATTGGAAAATTCAGCAAAAGTCCGCATCATTTGTTCGCTGGTGGTATCCTGGGATTCGGCCATGACTGTAAAATGCGAAGCCAGTTCCTCTGTCTCCGTCTGCATTTCTTTGTAATAAAAGCTGCTGAACATCCGGTCGATGGCCACACCCAGAAACAGCAAAACAATCAGGAACACCGACATGATCACAAGTCCGAGCTTAAAGCCGATGATGTTATTTTTCATTCGCTTGTGCCGGGAACCTGAAATTTATAACCCAGCCCCCATACTGTTTGTATCGGATTATACGGCAGACCGGCTTTTTGCAGCTTCTCGCGGATGTTCTTGATATGCGTGTCGATCACGCGCGTTTCTCCGCCATAATCATTGCCCCATAGACGTTCAACCAGCTCGTCCCTGGTGAACACCCGCTGGCTGCTCCGCGCCAGCATGGCCAGGAGATCAAATTCCTTCAAGGTAAAATCAACACGCTTCCCTTCAATATGCACCTCGCGGGCATCCGGCAGGATTCGCAATCCCAGATAATTCAGCTGCTTCTCCTGCTGTTCCACTGTCCGGGCCATTGATGAGCGCCGCAGCAAAGAATGAATCCGGGCCAGCAATTCTTCCGGCTCAAAGGGTTTGGTCAGATAGTCATCTGCGCCAATCCCCAGCCCAAGCACCTTGTCCTTCGTTTCAGTACGTGCGGTAAGCATCAGAATGGGAATCTGCGTTTGCTCCCTCACGGCGCGGCAGACCTGCCAGCCATCCGTATCCGGCATCATGACATCCAACAGGAGCAGGTCGAATTCCTGCTTCCCGATCATACGAAGAGCCTCTTGCCCGGTAGCTGCCTCTTGGGTGGCAAAGCCTTCCTTCTGCAAATAAATGCGCAGCAAATTCCGCATGTTCCATTCGTCGTCAATAATTAAAATTTGTGTTTTCATCTGTTATTTCACCAGTTCCTCCAGGCTGCCAAATATTGCTTGTGCCGATTTCATCTTGGATTCATTGCCAACCACACAGAAGAAATTCTGTTCCGCCACCGCCTTAAGCAGTCCGGCATAATGCCTGATATCTTCGGGTGTTGCCGAGAAGATTTCATTCCGCTCCTGCTGCAGCTCTTCTACGGTAATCTGTTCAAAATAATGCCGGTCCGCCCGCCGCCGGAGTGCGCTGGGACTGAGCGGCTGTTCAAACATCGCCAGCGTGCCGATGATCGCTTGGGTCATCTCTTCCTCATCCGCTTCAAAGCACGCAGCAAAACGGCAGGCCTGATCGTAGACTTCCAGTGTCTCCTGCAGATTCGGGTCCCGATAGGAAGTGAACAAAAGCACCCCGTCTCTGCGCAGGAGCAGATTCCCGCCATACGCCCCGCCTTTTACCCGCACCGTGTTCCAGAGGTAATTCAGGCTGAGGATTTTTTTGAGCACCTGCATCTGGCCTGAATAGACAAAACCAAGTTTGGTGAAGTCGTACCCCTTAACCACATACTGCACCTGGCTTGCGGACATGAACCCTTCGTTACTTCCGAGATTTTGCGCCTTAAGCTTAGGTTGCGGCTCCACCGGCCGGTCTTGGATGTCCAGTTGTGCCAAATGTGCAGTGAACTCTGCATGGATATCTGAAGTCCCCGTCACAGAAAGCGTTAAATTCCGCTTATTGAATAAGGCTGTACAGATCCCCTTTAGGATTTCAGAGAGCTGTTCGACCTTAAGGTCTATACCGTCTGCAAGCTCCCGGATAAAACGGTAATAGGCCACGCCCCCGAGCTGTTCCTCATATGCCCCCATGTCGGAGAAATAGGACAGCAAACGGCTGGCTGCGATTTCATTGCCTTTCTGGTTCAGGACCGATTCCATATGCGAGGCTTCCCGGCGGACGATTTCCTGCAGCTTGGTGAAGTTATCCAGATTGCTGCCGTAGAGCAGCTCATGAAGCAGCGTCAGGGATTCGCCGATGCTCCCTTTCATGACTTTTATGCGTGCGCTGAATTTGGGCTGATAGCCTGTTCGCGAATTTTCACCCGCTCCAAACACCTCATTCTGAAAACGAATCCCCCCGGTTTTGATCCCGATTTCACCCGTGAGTTCTTCAATACTGTAAGCGGCGGTCTCCAATTGGCCGAGCGCTCTCGCCAGCAGCACAAGATAAGGAATCTGTTCCGCCGCAAGAACTCCCGTGTCCCAAAATAGCTTGATATAGGCAATTTTGTTCGTGGGAATCTCATGGTGAATCAGCTTTATCCCTTCCAGCGTGTACTCCTGTGTAGGAACTTGAGGAGGGACGCTGCGGTTAATGTCCTGAAGAGACAGCTTCGGGAGCTTGCGCAGATCCACGGCCGTGTCCGGGCGGCTCTGCCGGTCCAGCAGATTCTGTGTACGCTGAACAAGCTGCCCACGCTGTTCCGGGGACAGGGATGCCTTATATTCGGCAAGCTGCCGGCGGATGGACGTTTCCTTGTCGGCTGCCAGAGTAGCAGAAGGTTGGAGTATTACTACACTGCAGTGGTCACTGTTCAGCAAATAGGTTTCGATCAGCCGCTCAAAATAACGGTCTGCACATTGTTCCCGGATGGAAGCAAACACGGCTTCATACTCCAAATGGGTTGCTGGTGAGCCATCGTACAGCCAGGACTTCATAACCTCAATATTATAGGTCAGCCCTTTCGGGTATTGGATAAAGTCTGCTTCACGCAGTTCAAATTCTTTGCTGTTGACCGCAGCCAGTACCAGCTTCTCATCTAAACCTTCCGCAGCTAGGCGGCTTAACGTAGCTCGGACCAGGTCCAGGAAATCATCCTTGGAGGAAGGATTGGAATGGGTCAATGTAATGCCCAGCATCGGCTGGACCATACTGTCGGAATAAAAAGCAAAAACGTCTTTGCCCAGACCGCTTTCGAGCAGTGCCCGTTTTAACGGAGCCGCATTGCTGTCCATCAGCATGTTTTTCAGAATAGCAAAGGCGAGATTCAGTTCCCGGTCCAAGGACGTTCCGATCACATAGTTCATGCTCAGATAGGTCTTGTCAGCAGCGGTTTCGGTTTCCAGAATGGGGTATTCCGCCGTAAGCTCCGTCATTCCGGCCGGCTGCTGAAGAGGAATGGCGGTATCGAAATCATCGCGGTTGTACGATTTTAGATATTCCTGATGGATGAACTCCAGCCGCTCTTCGATATTAACGTCTCCATACAGATAAAAATAGCTGTTGGACGGGTGGTAATATTGGCTGTGCGCAGCAAGGAACTGCCTGTAGGTCAATGCAGGAATATCTTGCGGATCTCCGCCCGAGGAATACCGGTAAACCGTGTCCGGGTACAGGGACTTTTTGATCCGGTCAATCAGTACCGTAACCGGCGAGGAATAGGAGCCTTTCATCTCGTTGTATACCACGCCTTTGTAGATCAGTTCATCCTCCGCACGGTGCAGTTCGTAATGCCAGCCCTCCTGTTCAAAAATCTCCTGCTGCCTGTAGATATTCGGCTTAAACACACTGTCCAGATAGACCTCCATCAGGTTGGAGAAATCCTGGTGGTTCCGGCTTGCCACCGGATACATGGTCTTATCGGCAAACGTAAATGCGTTGAGAAACGTCTTCATCGAGCCTTTAAGCAGCTCTACAAACGGCTCCTTTACCGGATATTTATCCGAACCGCACAGCACCGAATGCTCCAGAATATGAAAGACTCCCGTGCTGTCACCGGGCGGAGTCCGGAAGCTTATGCTGAACACCTTGTTGTCATCTTGATTCTGTACAAAAAGCAGCCTCGCGCCGCTTGGCTGATGCTCCATTGTGAATACGGTGGATTCAATTTCCCGGATATATTCCTCATGTACAACTTGAAATCCAGAATAGATCCGGCCTGTTTTTAAGCTGCTCATAGTTCTCTCTCCTCTATTAGGGCTGACCTGACTCCATGAGCTTATCATATTCCGGGTTGCCTGTACCATCACCGGATTGACCTGTATTAATGCCCCGAATGCGGATTCCCGCCGGAGGCGGGGAAATCTCCAGCATATCATCGATTTCACTTTGCGCACCTTTAGTAAGTGTACCGGTGTCACCGGTCAGCCAGGCGTGGTTGTACGGGCCCTCCGCAGGAGAGTCCTTGAATTTAGGTTGAAGCTCCATCGTGTAATTCATTAATGAATCCGGCAGGCCGTCTTTTCCGGTGAATACCAAGGGAGCATGTTTGCCCAGGTGTGAGAACGGTGCAGCAGCAATAGCCAGCATCGTTGAATCTGGGGTCAGCAGCGACAGGTTATGTCCTGGAGTTGTGATGCCCCAGCCGAAACCGTTGCTCTCATCTTTGAACCTGGCAAAAGCGATAGCGTTGGCATAGGGATCATCACCGGAAATACGGGTTACCGATCCGTATTCCTTAAGTTGTGCTTCAACGTCTGCGGAGACCGCAGACGTGGGACCGAGAATGTAGATGGCTGCACTGCCGTTGCGGGCTTTAAGTGCCTCAGCCGTAGCCGCCGGAATTTCATCCTTACTCACATAGAGCAGGGGTTCCGGCATATGTGCGATCCAATTGACCGCCGGCAGTGTATATTCTGGACTGTCCATGGAGCCGATTATGACACTTTGCGGTAAGTTGCCGGACACTTTTGCATAATAATCATCAATCGACTTCGCTATCTCCGCCGGGCCGCTCCCTTCAATCTTGTCTATCTTCAAGCCAAGTTCCTTCAATTGTTCCTCCACGCCCGCAGCCACCGGTCCGGCCAGAACCGCCTGAATTCCTTTGTTGCTCTCCGCTCCCGACGGCTTCAGCCGTTTCAGCTCCGTCAGGGTAGCATCGGGTATACCATCTTTAGTGAAGAAAAGCACCGGACCATTGCTTGGATGATGAATTAAGTCCGTACTTGCCGCAGCAATCTGCCAGCTGCTGACATCGGTCAGGACTACACTGGCAGGCCGGCTGCTCTTCGTTTCTGCCGTCCACAGCGTTTGTGACACAAGTACCGCTGCTTGGACAGGGTCTGAGGTGTTGATGCGGGTTGTATTTTTGGTAGCGAGCCAAGGTGCGGGGACTGTTGCCGGCGATCCGTTGTCCGGCTGCGCAGAAGTTGAATTATTTCCTGCCGAACAGCCTGCCAGCACCGCTCCCAGCAATACAGTAGTCAAGGCAGTGGCCCATATGTTTTTGTTCATCGTGTATCCCTCCATTTTACTGCTCACGCGATTTTAAATAGAAGTGTACCCGATAAATATGAAGAAAATATGTAGAATTGCAATAATTAAAGAATAACTATTACCTGAAAGTCATTCATGAATCCTGAAGGCTGTGCTGCAAGCCGGTCAAGAAAAGCAGATTTTGAGGTAATTGTGATAAAGATGACAAGTGTAGCCCCGGCAGGCTAGACCCTGCCGGGGCTGTTAATGTCAAAAGTGAACCTGACTCAGCTTGCCAAAGTGCGCGCTCTGTACGGAATACGCTTTTTACCAGGCGACACGGATAATCAGTCCTTTGGGATCGCCTACCTCCAGGTAGGCAGCTTGGCCGTTGACATCATCATACGGGAAGCCGTAGGCCAGGCCGTTAATGCTATGGTCATGCCAGAACTTCGCATAATAGTTGGCCGGAGCGGCTTTGTAATAGTTGGCGACATTATTCCAGTTGCTGGTTGTATAGACATGGCGGTTGATCGCAGCAGCCGTTGCGGCATCGGTCAGCGCTCCGTCGCAGCGGAGAATATCCTGGGTGTTGTAGCTGGAATAACCGGCGAAATAGTTGGCATTGGCTCCGCCAGCAGCAAAAGATCCATGTATCGGTGCCACAATCCGGTAGGGTGCCTGATCCGTAGCTAACGATTTGAAGGCGGACGGCACTTCGTTCTGATATTTTGTAAATAATCCGGCACGGGTTTCCGATTCAAATTCGCCTACCGTCTGGTCAAAAGACCCCGACATGTTCACCAGCCGGTGCTGGATCGGGAAGCCGAAGCCGTCAACGCGGGTAGTATTCCCATGGTAACCGGCGTCATCGACTGTAAATTCCACAAAATCAAAGTAGATATTGCGGTTCGGATCAGTCGGATTATCGACATTCGGTCCGGCGAAGCCGTCGTTATAAGTCTTGATGTACAGTGGTGTGCCTACACTGAGGAACATTCGTCCAGAGGTGATTTTGGGCAGGTTGACCCAGGAAGCTTCGCTGACCTTGTGATAAATGTTCGCATAATTCACGCCATTTTTGGTCAGATGTCCGGAAGCGTCGTTCAGAGCCGTGGAGATTGGTACAAGATTCCCGTTCAGATCCAGATAACTCCATTGTTTGTTGGCCGGATTAATCCCCAGAACCCCCCAGTAGATCTGGCTGTCGGGATATGCCCCGCCTGTCCCGTTCATTACTTTTACGGAGATGGAACCGTTTGGCGCAACAGGAATGGATGAGGCTGGAACAGAATAGATCGAACCGGAGGGATTCGAAGGCGGTGTGGTCGGTGTTGGCCCTGCATTGTAAGTGAACCAGCCCGTGTCATACGCAGGTGTTCCATTATTGTAGGTGAAGAAATAGGTGAGGGCCGTGCCGCTGGCAACACCCGTCACCGCTTGTTCATAACGGGCTTTACTGCTGTTGTACGCCATGCGGAGATTCAACTGTGTACCATTGTTAACCTTGTAATGCACATCCACCCAACTTGTGTTCACGGTGGATTTGAACCAGATTGTTGCCGTGGTACCCGACAAATCGACACCTTGCGTGTAGTCGGCGGCCTCAGCCCTGGAGCCGAACAGCGGGAAGCAGGAGATCAGCAGCAGGAGCGCGAGCACAGACATTAGCCATCTTTTTCTCATCGCAATCTACCTCCAATAAATGGTTTAGGTTCAATCACGCACCATAAATGTATGCGTTTTCAACTATGATTATAGTATTCCTTCTGCCCTTTTAGTAGGATCAGAATTTCGGTTTTTGTCCCCATATTTTGGGTGAAACGATTTGATGAAGAGGATTACCGCCACTTTTGCTGCAAAAAAGAAAAAAGCCTTAATTCTCCAGAGTCCAGGAGTGTTAAGGCTTTTATATCGTAGTTTTACTTTTACCAATGCTCCGCAATAAAGGTGTCGCGTCCGGATTGCTCGCGGTCCTCTTTATAGTGCTTCGGATTCTTTTTGTGATAGTCCTGATGATATTCCTCCGCCCGGTAAAAGCGCGGCGCCGGCAGAATTTCCGTCACCACCGGACCCTCAAATCTCCCGCTGGCCGCAACCTGATCGCGGGAAGCCAAGGCGGCCAGGCGCTGCTCTTCATTATAGTAGAATACCGCTGTACGGTATTGGGCGCCTCTATCCTGAAACTGTCCGCCGTCATCCGTCGGATCGATTTGCGGCCAGAACAGCTCCAGCAGCCTGGAGTATGGGAACAAGGCCGGATCATAAGTGATCTGCACCACCTCATAATGACCTGTCGTTCCGGTTTTGACCTGCTCATAGGTGGGGTTCTCTACCGTACCCCCGGCGTAGCCGGAGACAATCCCTTGAATTCCAGGCAGCTCCTCAAAAGGTGTCACCATGCACCAGAAGCAGCCTCCGGCAAACATTGCCTGTTCCATAACCTGTATCCCTCTCCCTGCCTATCATCTGCCAAACTAGAAACGTATGTTATGAAGATAAGGCTAAATGTGCCTAAAGTCAATTTGAGGGATTCTCTGCAGATGAATAGATGCCGGCAATAACCTCCAGCGCCTTGATCCCCTCGCCCGCGTCAATCCAGAATTTCCGCCCTTCTCTGACGTGCTTGTAAAAGTCCTGGATTAACCGCTGATGGCTGGTTCCCCAGTAGGACTTGCCTTCGACCGCCGTGGATACGGGCTCAGACAGCAGTGTTTCATGGCCGTCTTTCCAGAGATACAGGCAGTCCCGGCGCAGAAGCAGCGTGCCTTGCTCAAAGACAAGCTCCATTTCTACCGGAGAATTCACGGAATAAGCATTCGTACCGTAGAAGAGTCCCCGGACATTATTCTTGAAAATAATGCAGGCATGTGCCGTATCCTCCACTTCGATGACTTCATTCAGCACATCGGTGGTCACACTTCCGGTGACGGAGGCAATCTCGCCCCCGAACCATTGCAGCAGATCAAGGGTATGGATCGTCTGATTAATCAGCACTCCGCCGCCTTCGGTAGCCCATTTGCCCCGCCAGCCGCTCTCCGTATAATAGTCTTCGCTCCGGTACCAGGTTACAATCCCCTTCATGCAGATGAGCCGGCCCAGATTCCCGGAATCAATGGTCTCTTTGATCCGGATGGAAGGGTTATTATAGCGGTTTTGAAAGACAATGCCAAGCTGTCCCTGGCTGGCCGCCGCCGCTTCCTGGATACGCCGGGCAGAGGGAACATCCAGCGCGATGGGCTTCTCTGTTAAAACATGATGGCCTGCCTCAAGAAACTCCGCTGCCATCGGTGCATGCAGATGATGCGGCGTGCATAAATGGACAATGCCGATATCCGTTCTCCCCAGAAGCTGCTTATAGTCTGTTAACGCCTCACAGCCGTAATTCTTGGCTGCTTCAGCTGCCTTTGCAGGATCTGTGTCGGCAACGGCCACCAGCCGGGCGCCTTCCATGGATTGAATCGCCTTGGCGTGCAAGGGAGCAATTGCCCCGCACCCGATGATGGCTGCTCCTATTGTACTCATCCAATTCACCTTCCGCTTTGGTCTGTCTTCTGACCGGCTATCTGAGTATATCCGGGGTGAGGTTCAACGCCTGGGATTGCGCCGTAAGACACAGCTCCGCAGCTTTGAACACATGGGCCTGGGTCATCGCCAGCTCAGTGCGCTCCAAGCAGTCCAGAATCAGCTCTCCGAAGAAAGGAAAACCTACCTTCCCGGCCACCTGCTCATAATGCTCGCCTTGCCCATCCACCCAAAATACATGATCCGGTGTGTTCGACCGGGCAATATCGCTGTATTTGCGCAGCTCCATGTACCCTTCGGTTCCCATGATAATGGTCCGGCCATCTCCCCATGTGCCCAGCCCCGCCGGGGTGAACCAGTCCACGCGGAAATATTGGGTCGTCCCATTGTCGCCTACCAAGGTCGCATCGCCGAAATCCTCCAGCTCCGGGTAGGCCGCGTTATTATAGTTGGCAACCTTGCTGTGCAGCACTTTAGCATCCCGGCAGTTCCCATAGTAGAGAAACTGCTCAATCTGGTGGCTGCCGATATCACAGAGTATGCCGCCGTACTTCTCGCGCTGGAAAAACCATTCAGGACGGCTGGGCGCATTTAGCCGGTGCGGTCCCATCCCGATCAGCTGCAGCACCCGGCCGATAGCTCCCTGACGGATCAACTGCCCGGCGTAGACCGCACTTTCCACATGCAGCCGTTCGCTGAAGTAGCACATATATTTGCGTTTGGTCTTCTCTGACTGCAACCATGCCGCTTCAAGCTGCTCCATCGCGGTAAACGGGGCTTTATCCGTAAAATAATCCTTCCCGTGGGCCATTACACGCAAGCCCAGCGGCCCCCGCTCGGAAGGCACCGCCGCTGCCGCCACCAGGCGGACCTCCGGGTCTTCCAGCACTTCTTCTGCGGATCTTGCCACCTGGACCTCCGGATAAGCGGCGATAAAGGCTTTGACCTTTTCGGGGTCAGGATCATATACCCATTTCAGTTGGGCTCCGGCTTCCACCAGCCCGTTGCACATGCCATAGATGTGACCATGGTCCAGCGCGATTGCTGCGATTACGAATTCACCCGGCCCAACCACCGGTTTGGCCTCATGCTTGGGCGCATAATTCATTCCGTCTTTGCGGCTCATCCTTTTTCCTCCCCAGTGTTCAGTTATAGCAGTGTGTGCAGATAGTCCAGGCTGATCTTCAGGCTCTCGAACGGATCGCGGCGGCAGACATCCTGCTCAACGACAAACCACTCTACTCCGGTCTCACGGCAGGCCTCAATAATCGCCGGGTAATTCATATTTCCTTGGCCGATCTCGGCAAATTCCGCTTTCCTTGCAACTACCGCCATATCCTTCAGATGCACAACCCGCATTCTGTCCTTGACCCTGTGAATCCAATCTACCGGACTTCCCCCGCCGGCCTGAACCCAGTAAAGATCCAGCTCGAAATCGAACGCCGCCGGGTCCGCTTCCTGAAGCAGCACTTCAAGTCCGGTAACACCGTCCAGACGCTCGAACTCAAAATCGTGATTATGATAAACGAACTGCAGCCCGTGCTTCTGCTTCAGAACAAGAGCGATTTCGGAGACCTTCTTGGCAAAAGTGCGGTAGCCCTCCTGACTGGTCTGATACTCGCCCGGCAGCGCTCCAAGTCCGACATATTTACAGTTCCAGAGCTTATGTTCAGCGGCCAGTGCGTCAAGATCATTCACCAGCCTGTCCCAGGGGACATGTGTCGCACAGATAACAAGCCCGGCTTCATCCGCGTATTGCTTCACCAGCTGCGGATCAATCGGGCCAATACCCGAAACCTGCACAGCCTGATAGCCGATGTCCTTCACTTTAAGGAAGCTCTCCCGCAGCCCTTCCGGGGTCTGGGTGAATTCCCGCAGGGTATACATTTGCGCAGCAATCGTTGACGTCTTCATAGGTTATTTCACTCCCTGATCAGCTTCTAAATTCTTAATGTGTTCCGGTTACATTCAGTGTTTTTTGCGCAGTTGTATCCTTCTGGAAGGTGGAATTTTGCACTTTTTCCATCAGCTTCTCATGGAACAGATCACTGTCAATCGGCAGGTCCACCCAGTTGTCTGTCCATGCGGACAGATACATGGCGTTCGAAAGCGTCAGACCATGGATGCCTTCTTCCCCCGGCGCCAGCAGGGGTTCATCGTGCAGAATAGCGTTCGTGAAGTTGCGCAGGATGCCTCTATGCTGCTCGCCATCCCCTTTTGTCACCGGAATCTCGCATTTCCAGCATTCAGGTGCTCCGAAGCCGCCCTTATATTCAGCATTGAAAACCGGCTCCGGTGTGCGCAGCCGCCAGAAGGTCAGGGCGCCGTCCTCAACGACGATTTTTCCGTTATCGCCGGTAATTTCAAAGCGGTTCGTTCCCGGAGCTTCACCGGTCGTCGTAATGAACAAGCCGGTGGCTCCGTTCGGATACTCGGCATAAGCGGTTACATCATCTTCGACCTCAATATTCCGGTATTTGCCAAAGTAGCAAAATGCCCGGATGCGCTTCGGCATCATCCCTGTGGTCCACTGCCAGAGATCCAGCTGATGCGGGTCCTGATTCAGCAGCACCCCGCCGCCTTCTCCGGCCCAGGTAGCACGCCAGCCGCCGGAATCATAATAATTCTGCGATCTGTACCAGTTAGTGATAATCCAATTCGTGCGGCGGATTTCGCCAAGCTCGCCGGCCTGAATCAGCTCCCGCAGCTTTTGGTAAAGCGGATTCGTCCGCTGGTTGTACATAATGCCGAATTTGCGGTCCGACTTTGCAGCAGCCTCGTTCATTTCCTGGACGGCTTTGGTGTACACCCCGGCAGGCTTTTCAATCAGGACATGAAGCCCATAGCCCAGCGCCTCAATCGCCAGCGGCGGGTGGTCATAATGGGGAGTTGAGATTAATACAGCATCAATCGTCCCGGATTGAAACATCTCTGCTGCTGTACTGAAATGCTTTACCTTCTCCGGCAATTGTTCCGATGCCCATTCCAGGCGCTCAGGACTGATATCGCATACCGCAGCCAGCTCGGCCCCCTTCACATCCTCCAGCAGACTCAGGGCATGGGCACGGCCCATATTCCCGATGCCAATAATTCCATAACGTACCTTTGCCATCTCCAGGATCACTTCCTAAATTCAGTTTATGATATGAGGATAACCTTATTTTTTGGGTGTGAACATGACTGGAATTAAGGACTATTTGTATATAATTAAGATGTATTAGTTAAATGAAAGCGGTATAATAGAATGAATCCCTTTTCAAAGGAGTTGTACTATGGATCACTTCAATACGCCGGGGCGGCTGCTGCAGAATTTGAATGTTACCGTAACTTATGCCCAGCTCAGCACGAAGTATCCCGGCTGGAACCGCACGAACGAGACGCCTTCCTTCAACCGGCTTTATTTTATTGACCGCGGAGAAGGGAAAGTGATCATTAATGGGGTGGCCTATTATCCCAGGCCGGGGCAATTAATGATTATGCCTGCCGGCTCCACACAGACAACGGAAACGTCGCCCGATAATCCTTATGCCCGCTACTTTTGCCATTTCGATGCCCATATTGGCGAGTGGCCGCTGTTTCATTCTGCGAACAAGCTGTATATCAGCGATGCGGCCGACCCGGATGCGGTCCGGGCGGTTTTTACCGGGATGATCTCACTGTTTCAGGATGACAGCTTCCTGTCCAAGATCCGTCTACAGGCGGGCCTGCTCACTCTTCTGGCCTTGTGCCTGGAGGCTGGCGGCTACTCTGATTTCATAGATGAACTGCTCCATTCCAGTGATCAGGGCAAGCTTGCCCATGTGCTTGAATATATTGACCAGCGGCTGATGCGGCCGCTTGAGGTCGAGGAGCTGGCGGAGCTGGTGCATCTGCATCCGAACTATTTCATCCCGTATTTCAAAAAATTCATAGGGGTAACCCCTATGCATTATGTACAGCTCAAACGGATGGAGCTCGCCAAAAAACAGCTGTCCTATACCAGCTTCAGCATCTCCGATATTGCCGAGCAGGTGGGCTTGGAACTGGCGCATTTTTCGAAAACTTTCAAAAAAACAACCGGAGTCTCCCCCTCGGCTTACCGGAGCAGCACGCGATAAACTCAAATGGGACACTAAGCAATGCTACAATAAACTACAAGCCATACTGGGAAGCGCTATAGCGCAGGACCCTATAGAAAGGAAGTGCCTTTCATGGCCAAGTTAGCCTTACAGCCTGCACTTGCAGGCAAAGTTGCTGTCATTACCGGAGGAGCAGGTGTCTTAGGCGCCGTTATGGCCCATGAACTGGGCCGCCAGGGAGCGAAGGTCTCCATTCTGAACCGGACCGCGGAAAAAGGAGACTCCCTTGCTGCCGGGATTAACGCAGCCGGAGGCCAGGCCGTTTCTGTGGCCTGCGATGTTACAGAAGACAGCAGTGTGCACCGTGCCGCTGCTGAAGTCCTGAACCACTGGGGACCTTGTGATCTGTTAATCAACGGGGCCGGGGGCAACCAGCCGTCAGCGGTCACAACGAAAGAAATCTTCACGGAAGGCGATCTGGAGAATCCGGAGATCACCTCCTTTTCGATCTTTCTGCCGCCGGCTTCCGGCAGGTCATGGACCTCAACCTGATTGGCACGCTTATTCCAACGCAAATTTTTGCCAGGCAGATGCTCGGACGCCCGGGAGCTTCGGTGATTAATATCTCTTCCATGAGCGCCGCCGCGCCGATGACCAAAGTCCCTGCCTACAGCGCTGCGAAAGCGGGCGTTAACAACTTCACGCAGTGGCTGGCTGTCCATCTGGCCGAAGCCGGCATCCGGGTCAATGCCATTGCGCCGGGCTTTTTTCTCACGAAGCAGAATGAAAAGCTGCTCCTCCGGGAAGACGGGGAGCTAACCGAACGTTCGCACAAGATTATTTCCCAGACCCCGATGCGCCGCTTCGGCAAGCCGGAAGAGCTGCTGGGTACCCTGCTCTGGCTGGCGGACGAAAGCATGTCCGGTTTTGTAACAGGGATTACAGTGCCGGTAGACGGCGGATTTATGGCATATTCGGGGGTATAGCTCCCTGGAGAAGGGCTAGCTGAAAGGTGAAATGTCCGCCGGAGTGTTCACATTCCAGCTCTCCATGGTGAAGATTGGCAATGCTTCGGGCAATGGAGAGTCCAAGCCCGGCACCGGCCGGAATGTGATCAAGGCTCTGTGAATGGCCTGCTTTATAAAAACGCTCAAAAAGTTGTCTCTGCTGTTCTTCTGTAATCGGATCGCCGTCATTTTCAACACAGATCAGTGCGGTATCCTTTTGAAGCCGGAGTGACACTTGAATGACTCCGGGCTTCAGCGAGAACTTGAGTGCATTAATCAGCAGATTATCTATTGCTCTTTTAATCATATCCGGATCAATCTCGGTAAGGAGGGGAGTTGTTGGGAGGTTTGCTTCCAGGTGTACCTGGTTTTCTTTGGCTATGGGTTCCATTTCAACGAGCAGCTGTCTCAGCATCTCCCCCAAATCAACGGTTGTGGTCTGAAGCTGCAGCTCATGTGCGGTCAGTCTTGTATATTCAAATAAATCATCAATCAGCAGCTTGATTTGCAGCGCTTTATTATAGGTATTGCCGATAAAACGGTCATGCTCATCCTGATCCAGGTAGGCTTTGCCTTTCAGTAAATCAAGATAGCCGATGATGCTGGTCAGAGGCGTTCTCAGATCGTGGGAGACTCCGGTTATTAATTCCAGCTTCGCCTGCTCTAACTGCCGTTCACGGTTAATCTGCGTCTCCAGCTTCTCTGCCATACTGTTAATGTTGCTTGCAATGCCGCCCAGTTCATCTTTTCTAAGCTCCATAATCCGATAGTTTAGGTTGCCCTGCGCAATAATCTCCAGCCCGGCGGTCAACTTGAACACATAACGGATGATATTCCGTGTCAGCAGAAAAAAGACGCAAAACGACGGTATGGCAAACGACAGAATTACGATAACTAAATCCAGGAAATAAATGGTGGTTCGCGGAACAATAGCAGACACCCCTATTCCAAAGACGATACTGATATAAATGAATAGGATCAGCCGTATGCGCATATTATGTGTGCCGGACATGCGTACTTGCCTTCTATTTTTCAATTTTATATCCTACTCCCCATATGGTTTTGATGTACCGTGGTTCTCTGGGAGAAATCTCTATTTTCTCACGGATATTGCGGATATGAACCATCACTGTATTTTCCGAGAAATATGCCGTATGATCCTTCCAGACACTCCGGTAGATCATATCTACACTAAATACCTGGCCGCAGTGTGAAGCCAGCAGCTCCAGGATAGAAAACTCAATTGGAGTTAACGAAACCTTCGAACCCCCCACCTCAACGGAATGCCTGCTTTTGTTGATAACCAGCTCGCCAATGCGGATTTCCTCAGTGTTGTCTTCCAGGGAGGACAGCAGCTTTTGCCGCCTGATTTGAGCCTTTACTCTTGCCATCAGCTCCAGCGGATTAAACGGCTTGGTGACGTAGTCATCAGCCCCTACTGACAATCCCGTAATTTTATCTAAAACCTCTTCTTTCGCAGACAGCATGATGATCGGAATATCATATTTCGCCCGGATCTGCAGACAGGCGGCAATCCCGTCCAGGCTGGGCATCATGATATCGAGCAGAATCAGATGGATCTGATTGTGCTGAAGGATGTTCAGCGCCTGCAATCCATCCCCTGCCTCCATGACAACATAACCTTCGTTACGCAGATAGATATGCAGCACATCCCTGATCTCGCTGTCATCGTCGACAACCAGGATATTGATTTTTTTCACTCTGATGGGCTCCTTTTATGAAGGGTAAGAACTTTGCCGTTAAACAGCGTTCTTCCCGCAAAATGAAGAATTTCTGCTAACGCAATCGCCCCGGCGGCATCAAGCAGCACATGTTGTTTTACGAAAAAGGTTGAACAAATAATGAGCCACGAGCTGAAATAGACGGCTGCTTTGAATTTTCGGGAAAAAGCTGCGTGCTCTTGCACACTCTTGATCATCAAATAGCTGGTGAAGACATGAATACTGGGAAAACAATTAAACGGCTGATCATGCCTGTAAACCCATTCGACAAGTTGAATGAGCAATCCGGAGGAACCGATCTGCGGCCTCGGCACTGTGGTCTGAAACTGTAAATAAATCATATAACAAGCAACCAGTCCTGTACATAATGTGACCAGTGTTTGAGCGAATCCCTTTTTATTTTTGAAAAAATGCAGCAGCAGCATCCCCGTAATAAAAACGTACCAAAAGATATAGGGAATAATAAAGATGGGTACAAACGGAATCTGTCTATCGATATCCGTTACCAGGCTGTTCACTTGCCCTCCCCCATGATTCAAGCGGACATAGAAAATATTTAAGGCAGGGATGGCAAGCAGCCAGAGGAGCGGAAGATACGCATGTAATTTACGTCTCATAAGTCTGCTCTTTTCTTCCGGCATACATATACGAAGGCAGGCGGAAGGTTCCGTGGAACAAAGCAGATCCGCTCTATTACAAAATGCTGCTCCAATTGCTTTTTCATTTGTTTGCTGTATTGAAAGGCAATAAATAAGCCGTCTTCTTTCAAAGAGCTTAGAATTTGATCCATAAGCAAATCCCTCAGACTTTGCGGAAAATTGAAAAAAGGAAGGCCGCTCAGGATGCAATCCAGCGGTCCGCTGTTTTCATTATGCAAGGCAAGCTCCAGTTTGCAGCAGTCCGGATAACAAGCATAGCCGGGAAAGGCCCTCTGCAGTCTTTTCCGCAAAAATGGATCTTTTTCAAACAACATCACCTTGGTGCCGGCTGGCGCTGACTTTTGAATATACCTTGAAACAGCTCCAGTCCCTGCGCCAAGTTCGGCTACAGCTTGAATCTGATGCCATGGAACATGCTTCGTCATCACCGCTGCCAATTCTGCGGAGCTTGGTGCAAGACTGCCAATTTGCCTTGGAGACTGCAAAAATTTATATAAAAATACCGCTCTCTCTTCGAGCCACCCGCTCATTTTCATCATTTTGGAATACCCCCTTACTAGATTGTTCCTAGCTTACCTGAACAACCTTTAGAAAAAGTTTGGGGGATTCTGAATTTATTCTGAAGAAATATACAGCAATCGGGAAGAAATGCGGCTGATGCCGGAGGACGCCAAAGCCTAAGCGTGAGGAGTTGAAGGACAAAGTGATCAATCTCAGCGTTAACGCCGCCAGGGTTCACTTCATGATGTCTGATTCGATTTTTGAGCCGGTTCGTTACAGTAACTCTAAGCCAATCCAAAAGCAAGCACCAGCACATAACCCAGCCCAGATAGCAGAACCGAACCCATAAGTCCGGCCAGAAAGGGCTTTTTCCCCATCCGGCCAAAGGTTTTCAAATCCACGCCCAGCCCCATACCCGCCATAGCCATCGCCAGCAAAAGGTAGGCCAGGGCAATAAGCCCGCCTGCAAGCTTCACCGGAACAATGCCTAAGGTGTTCACTCCGCTCATGAATAGAAAACCGAGAATAAACCAGGGAACCGGCAGCCTTTTCCATTCAAAGGGTTGACCTTTCTCTTGGTTTTGTTGTTCCTGTGAAGCTCCCTCCTCGCTCGCCTGCTTGCGTTTTCTGTAAGTTTCCCAGCACCCGATGATGATTGCGACGGGAATAAGCATGGCCACACGGGTCAGCTTCACAATGACTGCCAGATCAGCAGCTTCCTTGCCTGCCGGGGCGGCCGCTGCAATGACATGGGCCACCTCATGAAGTGTACCTCCGGCAAAGATCCCGTAGCCTGACGGGCTCAATCCCAGGAACGGATACAGCAGTGAATACACCAGTGTGAAAATCGTCCCCAGAACAGCCACCGTCGCCGCTCCTACGGCTGTTTCATGCTCAGAGGCCTTGATCTGGGGGGCTATTGCCGCGACTGCCGCCGCCCCGCAAATGGCTGTGCCGCAGGCCGTCAGCAAACCTAATCTTCTGTCAACTCCGAATCGCTTGGCGATTCCATATACAATAAACAAAGTAATTGCGATATTGATTACAGCAATAGCGAATACCTTCGGCCCGGCGGCCAGAATATCGGCAAGATTTAGCCTCATTCCCAGCAGGATGATTCCCGTCCGGAGCAGTTTTTTGCCGGAAAACTGAATGCCGGTCATGACCTTCTGCGGGACACCTGCCACGCCTCTAAGCGCGATCCCCAGCAGGATTGCCAGTACCAGCTGTCCAAGGATGTTCAGAAATGGCAGCAAAGCCAAGTATTTCGCCGCCACTGCGAGCAAAAACGTGATTCCGATTCCCTGGATGAATCCAAGGTGCCTATAAGTAATGCGGTACAGCTTATGTGTATGATTCATCTGCTCCACTCTCCGTCCGCCGCGTATGGCAGCAATGTTCTACAGCTCCACTATAAGAGCCTTGCACATGAAAGTGAAATACAGGTTTGCTATTTTAAACATTAGTTTTTATTATGATTAAGACATATAAACATGATAATATAGCTTATAATACTCTTTTACGGTTATTTATCCATTTTAAAATGAGGGATTCTTATGATTACTGATGCGCTGAAAGTGTATGTTACTGTGGTGGAGCAGAGCCATTTCTCCAAAGCGGGCGAGCTGCTGAACCTGTCGCAGCCTGGCGTGAGTCTCCATATCCGCAACCTGGAGAATGAGCTGGGAACCAGACTGCTGCACCGCTCCCCAAAACAGGTCCGTATGACGGAAGCTGGAACGATATTATACAAATACGCCAAGCAGATTCTCTCGCTGTACGACGACGCGGACCGCGAAATTCGTCTCCTGCGGGATGAAGTAACGGGAAGTCTTCAGATCGGGGCAAGCTTTACGATTGGAGAATATATTTTGCCTGCAAGGCTAGCTGAATTTGCCAGGCAGTATCCGCTTGTCAGCCTCCAGGTGACCATCGGCAACACCGAGGAGATTATTGCCGCTGTACGGGCAAATCAGCTCGATGTCGGCTTTATTGAAGGAGAAACTGCTGATCCCGAGCTTACGATCATCCCGTATATGAAAGACGAGATGATCGTGATCGCCCCGGCAGGCCACCCGCTCGCTGACAGCTTGGCCGTAGAGAAGGATCTGCTGCAGGATCAGACCTGGGTGCTGCGTGAGCATGGCTCCGGCACCCGTGCTTATAGCGATCATTTTTTCGGGGAATCGGGAGTACATGTGAAACGGTCCTATGTATTCAACAGCAGTCAAGGGGTCAAGGAGGCTGTTGCTGCCGGACTGGGGCTGGGGATGCTGTCCCGGTGGATCGTGCGCAAAGAACTGGCGGGCGGTGAAATCAGCGAGCTGCGGCTTAGGCAGAGGCTGCTTGAACGGGAATTTTCGATCATCCGGCATAAAGGCAATCCGGAAGGAATGGCTGTGCAGATGTTTATTGAGAAACTGCTTGCGGCGCCTGCAAAGTAATATTATGGGAGCGGCGGCCTAGGGGTACCAGGGAAGCCGGTCTGCGATGCTTCCGGGGCAAGCCGGCCTGCGGCGATCCAACAACGGTAATTCTGCCGTTGTTTCCGGGCAAGTCCGCCTGCGGCGCTTCAACAACGGCGTTTTTGCCGTTGTTTCCGGGCAAGTCCGCCTGTGGCGCTTCAACAACGGCGTTTTTGCCGTTGTTTCCGGGGCAAGCCGCCTGCGGCGCTTCAACAACGGCGTTTTTGCCGTTGTTTCCGGGCAAGTCCGCCTGCGGCGATCCAACAACGGCATTTCTACCGTTGTTTCCGGGGCAAGCCGCCTGGTTCAGACCAGTAAGTGGAAAAAGGGAACCTATTTCTCCCCAAAATCCGGAATTGTGAGGTTTAGGTGGAAAAAGGGAACTTAATTATGTGATATCACCCTACCTGACTCGAAATGGGCCGAATTAGTTATCCTTTTTCCACTTAACTTGTAGATCGCAGGGTGTTTAAGCAAATTAGTGATACTTTTTCCACTTAACCTGTGGAGCGGGGGTACTCAAGCAAATTAATAATCCTTTTTTCCACTAACTCACTCACAAATAACTCGCTAGCTTACTATCTACTTAGCTTACTATCTACTTAACTTACTATCTACTTAACTTACTATCTACTTAACTTACTATCTACTTAACTTACTATCTACTTAACTTACTATCTACTTAACTTATATCTACTTTACTTACTATCTACTTAACTTACTATCTACTTAACTTACTATCTACTTAACTTATATCTACTTTACTTACTATCTACTTAACTTATATCTACTTTACTTACTATCTACCTACCTTACTATCTACTTAACTTACTATCTACTTTACTCACTAACGCCAACCCGAGAAAGTACCTACGATTCTTACGCCAACTTTTCTTACACCAACTGCTCTTACACCAACTTCTTGATACAGCCTGCAGCGCCTCCAATATCGATAGTTGTTCGTACGTCCCCCTACCTCTACCCTTTAACTGCACCTTTTTGCGGGTGGGCTATTATTCATGCCCACGTCCATGCACAGGCTGCAGCGTAATCACGCCGGCCGGCGGGACCTCAAGCGCATATACTCCGCTGTTCCAGTTCATCTTGTATTCCGACGTCACTGTTCCCTGGCAGTCACGCACTTTGATGTCCAGTGGGCCAGAGTCACGGTCGGGCTCCAACACCAGGCGCGTGAGCAGCGTCCCGTTGACCACTTGCACCCGGTCCGGCAAATCGCCGGTTAATGGGATTACCATATCCTGATAGGCAGCTATCACCCATTGCTGCGCGGTCCGGGCAATGACCAGCGGGTACAGCAGCTCAGGATGCAGCGGTTCAAGGCGGCCATCCAGCAGCACCTCCCGGTGTTCACGCCAGAAGGAGAGCCAAAAAGCCAGCATAGCCGCATGCTCCTGCGGCAGCCGGTCCAGGCGGACCGAAATCTGCGGAACGGAGAACAGCACATTAATAAACTGCAACGCAGCTGCGGCTGGAGTCTCCTGCGGGTTCCACATCAGCATATCGGCATGAGCCGGGGTCGAGCCGCAGATCAGCCGGATATCCATTGTCTTCATCCGGTTCTGCAGCGCATCGTTCGGGCAGTCACCTGCCCGGAACATATTCCCGTATTTGCGCATAAGCGGACCAATGTAATTCTGGCGGAATTCGATCAGAATGTCGGGCTTCAGCCGGCGCAGCCGGGAAATGATGCCACTCAGCAGCATGTCTACCGCTTCATGCACGGATACAGTGTCTTGTCCGTCCTCCTTCCCGGGAGGCGAATCCTTAACCGCATAAAAGCTGTCAACAAAATCCAGCTTAAAGCCGTCAAGGTCCCAGTCCCGGACAGCCTGCTCATAGATGCCGGTCAGATACTCCCGTACTTCCGGGTAGCGGGGGTCTACAACCCCTGCACCCATAGCATCATTTACATACAGAAGTTTATCCCTGAATCTAGCCCAGGCCTCACTGTGCTTGCCGATGAACGGAACCGCGTACCACAGCATGAATTTCATCCCCAGATCATGTATGACGGCAACATGAGCCTTCAGATCGGGAATTTTATCGGCACTCACCCTCCAGTCCCCGCAATAAGCATACCCCCGTGTCTCGTCAGAGGTCTGCCACCCGTCATCCACTATGACCGTCTGGCAGCCCATCGCTGCCGCCAAAGCGCATTCAGCCTCCACCGCTTCAGGCTCCAGCTGCTGGTGGAAGCTGTACCAGGTTGAATACATCGGCTCCCTGGCGGCTTCCGGAACGGGGGACGGCTCACAGCCGGGAAGTCCTGCCCACCATTCACCCACTCCTCGAAGCGCTTCATAATAAGGACAGCTGCGGCTATCCAGCCGAAGGACAACCTCTAGATGATCCACTAGCGGCCTGGGCTCAGCACACAACGTCACGGAGCAATGAAAGCATGAGGTTTCCTCATGAAGACCTGCATGAAGCTCCACCGGATGCAGGACATCGGAGCAGGCAAAGGTCAGCACATTATTCCCCCGGTTCCCGTACAGGCTGATCACCGGTGCGGAGGACGCCGCTCTGGAGGCGAAGCCCTGCCACCAATCGGGAATCAGCGCCCGGCTGCGTTCCACCGACGGATGCCACAGTCCCTGCACATCCACTGCGGCCCGGCTCCATTTCATGGATAAAACCGGCGGAACAGCCGGAGCCGGAGCTTGCAGAACAAGACGAATAACATGTATACCTGTTTCAGCATTATCCTGTACTAAGGATAGCGAAACTTCAAAGCTGCCGCTTTGTCCATCCACTCTGATTTCACAGCCGTCAGGAAGTGTAATTTTCAATAGGTTCTGAGCTCCTTTTTAACCGGTTAGGACTGCCTGTGTACGCCAACGCTACATCCGGCAGGGAATAGTAATCTGTATGCAGGCTCCGATGCCGGAACGGCTGGCAATCGTTACTCCGTAGCCGCTGCCGTGATGCAGCTTGATCCGGGAATCGACGTTGCGGATGCCATAACCGATCCGCGGGCCTTCCGGCGCCAATATCTGGCGGATGGTATCCGCATTCATGCCGACGCCGTTATCTATTACCTTGAACACGATCTCCGCCTCCCGCTTCTCCACGACAAGCCGGATGCCCAGAGTGGTCCCGAACCAGGCATGCTCCAGCGCATTTTCGATCAGCGGCTGCAGAATCAGCTTGACCGTTGCATACTCCAGCACCTCAGGATCAATGTCATAATATACGCTAAGCCGTTCACCGTATTTAATGCACTGGATCGCCACATACGCTTTGGCATGTTCGATTTCCTTGCCTACTGTGGTCAGAATTTCACCGCGGTTCAGGGAAAGCCTGTAGAATTTCGCCAGCTCCTGCACCATAATATGCAGCTTGCCGATATCGCCGAATTGGGCCAGACGGTTAATGGAGGAAAGGGTATTGTAGAGAAAATGGGGGTTGATCTGGGCCTGCAGGGATTCCAGCTCCGCTTCTTTTTTCTGAAGATCGGCCACATAATTTTTATGAATCAGCTCTTCCATATTGCTGCCCATCCGGTTGAAGGCGATGGCAATCTGCGCCAGCTCGTCATTGCCTTTGAAACGGATTCTTTTGTGGAAATCCCCGTCGTGAAAAGCATTCAGCGACCCCACGATCTTCTGAATCCGCCGTGAGAAATAACCGGACACCCAGATGCCCAAAACAGCCAATACCAATGCACTGATCAGGCAAACCAGCAGGGTCATCCGGCGCACCTCGCCCGCGCTCTGGTCGAACAGGCTGTCCGGAATATAGGCTTGCAGCTGCCACCCCAGCCCGTACAGCGGTTCACTAAGCACAAGCCTATCGGGTGCAGTCCGCGGATTCCCCTCTTCTGCGCCTTCCGGCGAAGATTGCAGGACAGTCCTGCCGCTAGCGTCCAGCACGACGAGCGTGCTGTACTCGCCGATCTTGCGGTAATCTACGGAATCGAGCAGATCGCGGATTTGCACGCTCACCCGGACCAGACCGATCTCCTTCCCCCGCTGCACATCATCCAGACGCTGCAGTAATGATATATTACCGTCCTCTTTATCGCGCAGAATCTGCTGCCAGCGGCTCAGTCCCGGCAGGGTTCCCGAAAATTGCAGCAGTCGGTACCAGTCCGTATCCTGTATCCGCGTCAGATGGTAGATCTCGTAACGCTTGGTGGAGAGCAGCGGGTTCTGTTCTTCATCCTTATAGAATATTTCGGGCAGCGTTTCGTTCTGGAGATAGAGCGACAAGCCAATATTGCTGGCTGTATAATTAAGCAGATTTTCAAGCGCCGGCATGAGGGTTTTGGTCATGGTCTCATAGCTGTACCAGCCCTGATCGTAGCGGCGCAGAGCATTTTGAAGACTGTAATTGTAGTAGAGGCTGTTCGTAATCCGTTCAATATCATCCGTGCGGTAACGGATATTGTCGCGCATTTGCCTGAGCGTCCCTTGCAGGTTCTCCCGCGTCTTTTCCCGGAGGGAATTTACGGAATGCGCATAGGCGAACAGGCCAACCGTGAGCACGGCCATCAGCAGGCACAGCACATAAGGCAAAATAAGCTTGTATCCAAAAGGAATGTTCACCTTGCGCCGCATATCACAGATGTCTCCTGTAGTCGCCAGGGCTGACCCCGTAAAATTCCTTGAACTGCTTGCTGAAATGGGAGAGATTCTTATAGCCGACCCGGTTCGCGGCTTCATATACCTTCAGCTTCGGATCGCCAAGCAGCACCTTCACCCGTTCCAGCCGCCTTAGTCCCACATAGTCGGAGAAGTACACTCCGGTCTCCTCATAGAAGATCTGGCCCAGGTGATTCGGGGAAAAGGAAAAATGGTTGGCTGCATCCCGCAGCATGACATTATGCTCCAGATGCTCTTCAATATATGCCTGAATTTCCTCTACGAGCTTGCGTTTTTTTCCTTGGCGCTTCCGCTGGAGCCGTTCGGACAGCTCGAACATCCGGCGGCGGAGCCAGGATTTCATATCATCTATGGTTTCCAGGTCATAAAGAATATTGAGATGCTTCCGTTCCAGCCCCAGCAGCTCATAAAAATCCTCATTGATCGTATGCAGGTAAGCATCCAGCCTGGAGACGATGTGCAGGAACAGCTGGTAGATCTCCAGCTTGGTCTCCATATTGCCCACCCAGACGAACAGCTCCTCATTGCAGTCGTCCACATCGACCAGCCGGTAAGAGGACATCGCCGCAAACAAGGACTGCAGAATACTGTCCAGATCCTTGACGGAGGCGGATATCGGCCCTCTGGCATCGGAATGGAGAATCAGCTTGCCTTTGCCCAGAAACAGCTTTAGTCCGAGCGCATTTCTGGCCTGCCGGAAGGAATTCCGCAGCTCCCGCAAATGGCTCACGGCCGGGCCTACACCAATGGTAACCGTAAGCGGTGTTCCCGCCACTGCCTGCTGTATTAGCCTGCGCAGTCTTGCGCGGTCCACATGTTCCTCCAGAATCAGCGCGTAATGGAACCGTTCTGTTCTGCAGGCTTGAATCTGCTCCTCCGCACAATACCGCTCGATTGCCGTTTCCAGCATGTTCTCGATTTCGGCTTTCGCTCCGTCACTGTAGCCATTCAGCTTCCAGGACATATCATCCGGCTCCAGCAGGGCCGTGTACAATCTGGTATCGCTCCAATAAATCCCGACCCGCTGAAGCAGCGGCAGCATCTTGGCTTCATCCGGGTTTCCGTCCAGCAGCTGCATGAACAGCTCTCTGCGCAACAGCGGCTCTGACTCGGAGAAATAGCGCTCCAGATGCGAGTGCTCCTGTTCCCGGTCCAGCGTCTCCCGGACCTCCTCCAGCGACCTGCGCATATCAGCATCGTCCACGGGCTTCAGAACATAACCCGACGCGCTCATGGAAATGGCCTGTTTGGCATACTGGAAATCCTCATACCCGCTGACGAAAATAATCTTCAGCTTCGGGTTCAGCTCAAGCGCTCTGCGCGCAAGCTCCATCCCTGACATGATCGGCATTCTGATGTCGGTGACCATAATATCCACGGCCTGCGATTCCAGCACCTCCAGGGCTTCAAAACCGCTGCTTGCGGCGGCGCACACCTCCATGCCAAGACCTTCCCAGTTCATAAAACGCTGCAGCCCCTCCAGATCCAACAGCTCATCGTCAACCAGCAGAACCTTGTACATCCCATCCCTCCCCCGCATCCGATCTCATTCCGCCCCCGTTAATTCAGATTAAAGAATTACATAAAATAGTAAAAGGGGTACACTTGGCTTCAGTATACCCCACGGATCATGACGGCTCTAGCATTATTTCATCTTGCTAAGATTATCCTGCCATTTCTCAGTCTGGTATTTCAGCAGCTTCTCATAACCTGCTTTTTTCGCGTCCTCATTCGCTTTGTTCAAGAGACTCAGAACCTCGTCATCACTCTTGGCGTACAGTGTTTTCGCAAAAGCCTCCTGATAAATATCGTTCACTGCCGTGGCAATGGTGCCTTCCTCCGAGTCCGGCAGCGGATCAAGATTCACGAATTCGGTAAAGTTCTTCGAGGTCTTCCAGGTCACTTTCTGCTGGGCCAGCGTAGTCCAGTTCTGCTTATCGGCCGGAAGCTGCGCATCCATCTTCGCTTTGGTCTGATCAATAAAGGTAGTGTTGCCGACCCAGTTGAAGCGGCCGATTCTTTCCTTGTCCTTGTCGCCCTGCGGGGTATTCAGGCCTGCCTCGTTCAGAATGGGCACGCCGTCCGCATCGAACTCATCCCAATAGAGGCCTTGCCGGCCAAAGTTCAGGATACGCTGACCCTCTTCGCCCGTCACCCAGTCGAGGTAGGAGAAGATAGCTTCCGGGTCTTTGGCATTTTTCGTGATGACCAGCACGTTCCAGCCCAGCGAATTGTAGTTGTTCGGTGTAATTTTGGTTGCGTCAAGACCGGCTTTGTGAATCGGCCAAATGATATCGTAACCGGCATCGGGATCAGTAGTACGCAAGGCAGTGTCAGCGCCGCGTCCCGGGTTCACCACGTCGCCGTCCACGTAGACAGCTACGCGGCCTGTTTTGAGCTTCTCGGAGATCTGGTCCCCGGTCTGGGTGAACATATCCTGGGTAATGAGCTTTTCACGGAACAGCTTGCTGGCATACTGCATGTTCTCGATGAACACCTGATCCTCAAAAATAGATTGCAGCGTATTGCCTACCGGATTGGCTTTGGGCAGGTAGGGTTTATTTTCAGCAAAACTGCCGTACATCGTTTCAAGCCCCCGGCCTTTAGCCCCTACTTCAAGCGGCACCACATCAGGATGCTTCTCCTTCACCAGCTTCAGGTAGGCGTACAGATCATCGTAGGTTTCCAGCTTCGGCGAACCGAGTTCCTTGTATATTTTCCGGTTAATAATCCAGCCGCCGTTGCCGTTCGGGCTTGAAGTATACCAGTTAGGGAACTGGTACAGCTTGCCGTCTTCCGAGCGCAGCATGTTCAGCGTGGCTTCACCGGCATTATTTTTGAGATTGGGGTAGCGGTCGAGATAATCATCCAGGGGCACCAGCAGTCCGGGCTGGCGCAGCCGCTCCACATTGGCTCCCCGGTCCATCATAATAACATCCGGCAGGCTTCCCGAAGCAATCATCGTGCTGAACTTGGTCTCAGCCGCGCCGCTGGACTGAACCGGCGTCATCTTCACTTTCAAGGTATCGGCGATCCACTTGGTCGTGGAGTCTCGGCCCCATTCCTCTGTGGTATCCCAGTCATAATTGCTGTAGTACGTAAAGGAAACCGGCTTTACCGTGCTTCCAGCAGCTGTGGATGCTGCTTCAGGACTTGCACTTGCCGCTGCAGTCTCCGTTGCCGTAGGCTCCTTAGTAGGTTCAGCGGACGGAGCCGCCCCATTGTTCCCCCCGCCGCAACCGGCGATCAAAAGCACCGAACACAATACAACACTCAGCAGCGGAAAACTCTTCGTAGACTTCAAATGAGTAACCCCTCTCTAATGTTCACTTGGTATGACCTGATTTGAGCCCCCACCAGCGCTTGCATGATTTCTCTACTCCTTAAGCGACCCGATCAGCACACCTTTTACAAAATACTTCTGCAGGAACGGGTAGACCGTAATGATCGGCAGTGTAGCCACCATCGTGGTTGCCATGATCAGCGATTTGCTGGTTACCGACTGCACGAGCGCGAGCCGGTCCTGAGCTGCCGCACTGCTGCCAATGGCCTTCTGAAGCTGATCCGTCACGATATTGGAATTCAGAATCTGCTTGAGCAGGGTCTGAATCGGAATCAGCCGGGTATCATTGATATAGATGCTGGCCGAGAACCAGTCATTCCAGTGGTATACGGCCGTAAACAACGACAGGGTAGCCACGACAGGACCGGAGATGGGCAAAATAATGCGGGTCAGCACTCCGATATGATTGCAGCCGTCGATCCGCGCCGACTCCACAAGTCCCGCCGGCAGCCCCAAAAAGAACGTCCGGAAAATAATCATGTTGTATACACTGATCATTCCGGGAATGACCAGGACCCAAAAGGTATCCATCATGCCAAACTCGCGCAGCAGCAGGAAGGTGGGAATCAGTCCGCCGCTGAAATACATAGTAATGATGCAGAATACCATATATACTTTGCGTCCCATCAGTTCATGCCTGGAAAGGCCATAGGCCAAAATAGCCGTAAACAGAACTGATAGTGTTGTACCTACGATGGTGCGCAGGATGGAGATCAGAAATGCATGGCCGATGCGGCTGTCCCGGAACACCACCTCGTAGTTATCCAGTGTCGGGCTGCGAGGCCAGAACGTGATGCCTCCAAGCGCTGTATCCGAGCCCACATTGAAGGAAATCACCAGCGAATTCCAAAAGGGGTACAGGGTGATGAAGCCCAGCAGCAGCAGCACTGTATATATCATAACTTGCAGAACTTTATCTCCCGCCGACAGCTTCATCATCACCCGCTCCCCGCTTTCTTGTGCCAAATTTATTTTCAGCAATAGTGTTTACCATAGGCTTGAGCCCATTTTTCTTGCTGCCTTATTAGCCAGTGCCAGCAGCCCGATACTTACAACTGCCTTGAACAGTCCCGCAGCCGCCGCATAGGAGAAGCGGTTGTTCAGAATCCCCATCCGGTAGACATAAGTATCGATGACATCGGATACATCACGCAGGATCGGGTTGGTGGCCAGAATCAGGATATCCTCAAACCCGGCATTCAGAATATTGCCTACCGCCAGGATCAGGAAGATGATAATGACCGGCCGGATGCAGGGCAGCGTGATCAGCTGAATTTGCTTGAACCGCCCTGCCCCGTCAATGGAAGCGGCTTCATAAAGATGCGGGTCAATTCCGGCAATGGCCGCCAGATAGACAATGGCTGCGAACCCCATCTCCTTCCAAATACCCGTTCCGACAAGAATCCCCCAGAAGTATTCCGGCACCGACAGGAAGCTGATCGGCTCTGAAGTCAGATGCAGGTTCATCAGCAGCATGTTAACGCTTCCATTATCAGTCGAAAGCATGGAGCCCACGAACCCGCCGACGATGACCCAGGACAGAAAATGCGGCAGGTAACTGACGGTCTGGATGATCCGCTTGAACAGCATCAGCCGGACCTCATTCAGCATCAGCGCCAGCAGGATGGGTGCCGGAAACCCGATGCACAGCTTCAGCAGGCTGATTACAATCGTGTTGCGCATAACATTCCAGAAGTCAGGGGAGTTAAAGAACGCCTCAAAATGCTTGAACCCGACCCAGGGACTGTGAAAAAAGCCGCCGAACAGCTGATAATCCTGGAACGCCATCAGCACCCCATACATCGGCAGATAGCTGAACACGAAGATAAACAGCATGGCAGGTACAACCATCAGCTGAATATCCCATTGCCTGATCCACCTGGACCACCATGTCACCGGCTTTCCTTTTGGCCTGGTAATGACCTTTCGTTCGATGTCCACGTTTGTCATCCTTCCTGTATCTGCTTGCTCTACACTATAATCTTATTCAGTTCAGGAAGGAGCCTCCAGCACCGTGGCCAACGAAAAGTGTGCTCCAGCAATGAAGAGTTGAGCACTGCGTATCCATCCTTCAGAAGCTGTCCGCAAGGGCTGCAGAGCTACTCTTCCGCCGGGAGCTTCACAGCCTGCACATCGTCAATGTAAAGCGTTCCGCTGCCCTGGACACCACTGCCCTGGGCCACATAGAAGGCGAATTCTTTAATGGAGCCCAAATCGATAACACCGTTGCCGCCGGTAGACCATCCGGGCCTTGCGAAGTCAGTAAAAGGAATGGTCACCTGCCGCGCGGCCGTCCCCTCAAGCTTAATTCCGGCTTCCCAGACCTCGCCATTCGTCTCATGGAACTGGACCGCCAGCTGGCGGTTCGAGCCGTCCGGCTGCAGCCAGAAGGTGATGGCCTGCATGCCCGGCCATTCCTTGCCCATGCTCCGGTAGACTCCGGCATAACCGGGATTACCAATGGTATAATCCAGCTTCAGCCCGTAGGTTCCGCTGTTCAGCCCATACGTATCCAGCGTTACCGTCGCAGCATTGCCGGAGACATTGCGTTGCCATTTGGAGCGCAGGCTTCCATTCGAGCCGCCATACGACTCGAAATCGTCGATCAGATAGCTGTCCACCGGAGGCGGAACATACGGGCCATTGCCGGTTTCCCCGTTGTTCAGCGCACGCGGGTCGCTGTAGAGCGCCTGAATGGCGCTGATTGAATTTTTATCAGTCAAATAATCGGCCCAGGTCATGAAATACACATACTTCGGCTGCTTCTCCCGCAGCATCTGCATATCCGGCAGCTCGCCGTTTTCACCGATGGCAATCGGCCGTCCTCCGCTGAGCTGCACCAGCTTGTTGTAATAGGTGTCACGGTAATCATTGTTATAAATATCCATAGCCAGCACATCCACAACATCATGGCCGGGATAATACGGGGCTGAATCATACGCCCAGGAGCTCTCTGCATTCGGATTCCATACCCAGATAAGATTATTCAGGCCATGCAGATGGGTTAAGCGGTCATACATATTGTGCCACAGCTGCTTGAACAGCTCCGGTCTTGCCCCCACCAGAAAAATTCAGCATTCATCTCATGATAGGGACGCCATAATACCGGGATGCCTTCATCCTGCAGCTGCTCCAGATATCCTGCAACCTCATCCACCTGGGCAGCCCACTGATTGTACAGCTCGGTGCCCGGCGTGACGATGTCTGTCATCTGGGCTTCCGTTACATCCCCTGTAACGCTCTCCCAGCCGGAGGTTGCCGGGTCCATGGGCCGGGTCTGATGATACGTCAGCGTTACCATGGTTCCCGCCTGGCCTTGAAGAATCGCTTCATCAATCATAGATTGGCGCAGCTCGCCCATATCCCCGCCAATATAATAGGCGAAATCCGAGCCCCATAATGCCGGATAATATCCGGTCAGCTCAGCTGCCTTATCGTACCATTTCGCGGGCTCTTCGTAATAATTATGCTGGCCCGTGTAAATAGTGTTTCCTGTTGCTGCATAGAGCCGGTCAAGCAGTGCTGCCGCTTCTACGGAAGCGCCCGGGTTGACCGGCGCCATCTTGCCGGTGGTCACCTGAAGCGCGCTCGCTGCTGAAATGGCTGTCCCTTCACTGACCGCCTTCACCTCAATGTCATACATGCTTTCAGGCGACAAGCCTTCCAGCTTGTAGACATACTGGGATTGGCCGGGGACATACGGTACCGTCAGGCTGGTCCATTCGGTGTCGGCTGCTTTTTTGTACAACAGCTTATATTCCCTCACACCAAAGGGGCCTCTGGAGGCAGCCCATTGCAGCTCAGCGGATACGCCGTCTACGGTCCCTGCCATGAAGCCTGCAGGCGCGCCGGGGTTCAGATCAGCGGGAATTTCGGGCATTACACTTGCAAACACCTGGTCAAGGAACATATCTCCGCCGCTATAATTGCCGGCCCGCAGCTGCAGGAGGGATATTCCATTTCCTGTCTGAATGATCTGCTCCGAACGGGACCATGCGGCCGTAGCGTTAGTATAGAACGGATAGTGGAGAGCAGTTAGACCTTGATATACATCAAGGGTAACGGAAAAGGTTCCAGGCGTGGGGGCATTAAATCTGCTCCAATACGATACGAGATAGGAAGTGCTGCTTATAGACGGTACTTTTGACGTTCTGGCTGTAGAGTTATGGAACAACTGCAACGCATATTGTCCAGAATGCGGATCATAGGTCGTGGTTTTGACCGTCCCTGTTTTTTGCCACGGTACCGTATTTCCAGTCTCCAGGCCGCCGTTGATCACCAGATTGGGTCCGGGGGTAGCTTCGAGGCCCATTACGGCATCAGAGGTATTGCCTGCGGCATCCTTGGCCCGCAGCATTATCGCATACACCGAATAAGGATCGAGGTTTTCCAGCGTATACGTGTACTCCGTGACTGATTCCTGATGAGGTACAGCCACTGTGTTCCAGTCCGCAGCATCTGTTCTTTTGTAAGCAAGCTGGTAGGACTCCACGCCCATATCATCTGTGGAGCCGGCCCAGGTCAGCTTCAGTGCTTCGGGATCATGCTGGGCCTGCCACATACCAGGAGCCGTCGGACTTTCAATATCCACGTTTTCCCGGATAACAGCATCATCGATGTAATAGTCCTTGCTGGTGCCGTTCCAGAATGACAAACGGATATACTGTACACCCGGACCTGGCGTGTACAACAGCTGACGGTATTCCCAATCTGTAGAGCCGGAAAAATGGAGCTGCTCCTTCGTCTGCTGCGCACCGAAAGCGTCCATGTCAATCGTTGCATTTGTGACCCCTGCAGCGGCAAATTTGACCCATAGACCGACCCGGTACGTTTTTCCTTCCTTCACTGCCACGGAAGCCGAAGCTCCCCCGGTGTTCCGTTTCACCTGAAGACTTTTTTCACCTCCATGCTTCTCGGCGGTTGTTACCACCGGACTCCCCCACTTTTCCCAAGCTGCATCTCCGGCCTCGAAACCCGGATTGGCCAGCAGATTTTCGCCAGCCGCCTGCACCGGAGCCGGGTGGACAATAAATACAGCAAATAACATAACTGCGGCCAGGCAACCATGGAACCATTTTTTCACCATATGCGGTACCATTTCAATCAGGCCTCCACTCACATACGCCGGTGGAATTACGACAATAATGTCGTCCGGCACCTTCAATGTAAGCGGTTTCCACAAAATTCAACAAGGTACAGCAGCAACGAAAACTATGCTGCAGCAACGATGTCCGGAATTTGTGCCATTTTATATTTTGTCCGCCAGGCGCATATGAAAGGCTCCGTTCCCGCAGGTCACGCCAAGCACCTGTCTGCCCTCACAATCGAAGGCCATTCCCTTCCAGCGCACTGCGCCAATCCCGGACTGCTCCCAAGCCTGCCAGCTGCAGCCGCCATCCCGGCTGTATACAACCTGTGAGTCCGTACCGTTGACCACCATCGGTTCACTGGCCAGAAGCAAAAGATCTTCTCCTTCATCATCCGCGCCTACGGCCAATGCCGAGACATTGAAAACCTCACCTTCTATGTGCGGATACAGCTTGCTCCAGGTCCGTCCGCCATTGCTGCTGTGCCACAGGCCTTCTGAGATGAATCCTGCATACATCCGATCGGGGTGAATTGTTGAATAGGCTATAGCGTTCAGTACGGAAGCAGGGCCGCTGCGCTGAAACGGCAGTCCTTCACCGATGGACTTCCACGTGTCACCGCCATCGCGTGATTCCCAAATCCCTTCGGTCCATTCGCCTACCAGTATCCGGCCTTGGTGAAACGGGCTTGCAGCCAGCAATTGATTGGCCCCGCAGGCATTTTTGACCTGGTAGACCACGACGGAGAGCAATTCGGCTTCGATCCAGGTCTTGTGATGCGGAATGGTATCCATGTAAGACGGAGGACGAAAAGCGGTTTGCTCCCAGGTCATTCCGTCATCAATGGACCGGTAGATACCAGCTCCTGAAGCTACCGGACCATCCACATAAGCATAAAAGCTCCCGCTCTTCACTCCGTCCTCCCGCAAAGCTTGCACAAACAATCCGGTCCCGAGCGGCAGTACGGTTGAAGCCTTCTCTCCGGCGTCACGATGGACGGCAATGCAGGCGGTCCTCCCGTGACCCACTAATCCGTAGAGATAGCGGCGGGGGTCTGACCGGGAAATTACAGCAGCAGTACTCCCTGAATAACCGGGGATACCCGGAAGATTCCAAAAGCTTCGGCCGCCATCCTCCGTTACCTTTGGCGGATGATCAGCCATCGTCACACAGAATGTGCCCGGCTGCCGCTTCGCTGCGGCGACCGCCTCCATGCATGTTGTTTCCAGCCCGCGAAACTGACCTGCACACCAGGTTCTCCCGCCGTCTGAACTGACGGCAACGCCGTACCAGTTGGTCAGATAGAGCCGGTCTTCGATGAACCGGTCAGCGATAATTGTGGATATCGCCCATCCGGCCGCCGCCGCCCGTGATCCGCTGCCGAAGTGATCCATATAGTCCGGGAACCCGCTCAGATCCTCATCGTTATGCTGCCGGAGGAGCTGCCATACCCCGCACTCGCTGTCGGCTAATCCGGATACATACAGCGGAACCGGGGGAACCGCCTTCATATACGGACGGACATCAGGGGCTGTATACCACCGCTGCGGCTGATGGCTGTCCTGCACAACCGTGCCGTATCTTTGTCCGGCTTCCGGCAGTCCGGCCATATCAGTCTGCCAGGTCCCCCCGCCATCCGGGCTGCTGCAAATGCCGTTCCAGATGCAGGCTGCCATCAGCCGCTGCGGATCGCGGGTATCAAAGGCCAGCTCGGCAAAGCTTGGGCCTTCATGCAGCAGAATCCAGGTGTCCCCCAGATCGCTGCTGGCATACAGCCTGCCTGCGTTCCCCCGGGGCAGGTCCTGAAGCAGCCCCAGCACTCCTCCTTCGCCTGTCTCGGCGTAGTCCATATTCAGATCCTCATCGCTTATGGTTCCGGCATACAGCATTCCCGGTATGCCCGGATGAAAAGCGACACAACCGTACCGTTCCTCCGGCAGCGGAGTCCGCTTCCAGGTCTCCCCTTCATCCCGGCTGATCCATAAGCCGCCGGTGTACCCCCCGGCAGCTACGACCTCCGGGTGGTAGGGGTCTACTGCGATGACTTCCCCGTACATCCGGGTCGGCCCGTTGCCGTAAAAGCCCATCCCCGTACACACCTCTCTCCAGGTGTGCCCGCCGTCGGCTGACTTGTGTACTGAGCCGTAGAAGGTACGGCTCCGCACCTCCCCGGAGCAGCGGTACAACACCTCCGGTCGGTGCGGACTAATGGCAAAGCTCTGCACCTGGTGGTGATAAGCCTTGCCCAGCCCGCCGTTCCGCGCCTCCCAGGTGAAGCCGCCATCGAGGCTGGCGAAGACGCCCGCCACATCACAGCGGGCATACAGGACTCCGCTTTGTACGGGATGCTGAAGCAATCCCGTGATATAACCGCCACCGCCCAGCGAGGCCGGTGACCAGACCTGCCCGGTTTCGGACGGAATCCCAGCCACATTCCCTTCCCCCTTCCTTGATTCTTCTTAAGCTTACCTTGGTGCTGCGTTTACGTGCATCCCCGGGAGCAACGAAATCTGCTGCTGAGCAAGGAAGTTGGAGTGCCTTCCATATATCAGAGGCCTCTATGCAGAAGCAAGTATTTCAATTTATTTCCTAAAAATAAAACATTTCTTCGAATTTTTTGTCCAGTGCAATACATATAATCAAAGCCAATTTTGCTGTAGGGTTAAACTGCCCCGTTTCTATAGAACTTATCGTATTTCTTGAAACGCCAACCATTTCTGCCAATTGTGTCTGCGATAAATTGTGTTCGCTTCTTGCTTTCCGGAGATTATTTTTTAAAACTAAAGGTTCGCTCATACTAATTTCTCACCCCGTTAAAATACAACACTAAAAAGGAAATACTTAAAATACATCCTATAACGGTTTTGAGTAAATCCATTTTTTTATTAGTTAATGTATAAATCCCAAAACTTTCACTGCCCAGATATCCGAAAAACATGGCTATTAATGCAGAAGTTGTTTCATGGCGATCATTATACAAGTTGAAAACAGCTAAAATGCCAAACATGATTACCATGCCGATAACTCCGCTTTTTCTTCCTTTATTGAAAATAAATTCCTTGCCTTCGTCCTTTTTCTCTTCTCTGCTTTTTTGTAATATTTCTTCTTTTTTCATAAAAAACCCTCCTCACAGATTGACAAAATCATGCCAATAAAACTTGGTAAAATCATTATACTACCCCAAGTTTTATTGGCAAATATGAAAAATCAAAAATAAGCATCCATTTATTATTTATTGATGCCGGGAATGGTATATATGTAATCTAGACAAAAAAACAGATCCCCCTCTATCAAGGCAGAATCTGTTATTTATAAAAGTCTCCCCGCGAGCGGTCTGAGACTCAGCTAATTCACCCGTTACTGCTTAACCAGCACACCCTCCTGCAGATGGTACACCCGGTCGCACCAGTCCAGCATCCGCTCGTCGTGGGTCACCATGACCGCAGCTTTGCCTTCGCTTGTCACCTCGTCCGCGATCATCCGCACCACCTCGCGGCCGCGGTTGAAATCCAGGCTGGCCGTCGGCTCGTCGGCGAAGAGGATCGCCGGCTTGTTCATCCACGCTCTCGCAATCGCCACGCGCTGCTTCTGCCCGCCGGAGAGCTTTTCGGGATAATGGTTCCGCCGCTCCCAAATCTCCAGCCGCTTTAACAGATAGGAGGACCGCTCCTTCGCTTCCTTGGTACTTAGCTTCGCCAGCTTAGCCACGTACAACAGCTGTTCCTCCACTTTCAGGTAAGGCAGCAGCTGTGCACTCTGGAACATAAAGCCGATCTTGCGCAGCCGCAGCTCGGTCAGTGCGCTCTTGTCCTTATGGCTCAGCGGCTCTCCATCGATGAAGATTTCCCCGCTGGTCGGAGTCAGCAGCGCACCGGCTGCGGAGAGGAAGGTGCTTTTGCCGGAGCCCGATGGTCCCAGTACAGCAACAAACTCCCCTTCATTCACCGTAAAGTCTAGCTGATTCAGTACGGTCATGGCTCCGTCGCCGTCGCCGTAGGTTTGTGTCACTTGCTTCATCATTAACTTTGCAGTACTCATGCTCCAGCCCTCCCTATTGCTTCCAAAGCGTCAACTCTCGCCACTCTGGCTACAGAAATCAGCGAGCCCAGCAGTGACATTCCGACGAACAGCACACAAGTCAGCAGGATGGTTTGGCCTTCCAGCTGGAAGGGCATCGAATCCGGCAGGCCCATATTCATCCCAAAGGTCAGCAGCAGACTGACCGCAAGACTGGCTACCGAGAGGATCAACACCTGACCGACTACGCTCCAGGCCAGGTACGACATCTTGGTGCCCATCGCCTTCAGGATGCCGAACTGGCTGGTCTTCTGGATCGTGATGACATAGAAGAATACGGCAAGCACAAATGCAGCAATAACGAACAGGAACACAATCATCATCAGCAGAGAATTCTGCTCGGCGGAGTAGCCGGGGATGCTGGCAATCGCCTGCTTTTGCGTAATGACCTCCACATTCCCCAGCTTTTCCGTGATATCGGAGGCTTGGGCTGAGTCAATCTTCAGCGCAATCACATTATAAGGAACAGTCTCTGCATCCTTGCCGCTCTGTCCGAAGCCTTGTCTCATAGCTTTCCAATCCAGTGTGTTGATATAGACAACAGGAGTATGGCTGTAAGAATTGTCGTCCACAAAGCCCGCAACCTTGAAGGTCAACCCGGAAGCCTGATCCTTGATCGTACTGCCGATGGTCACCCCTGACTCTTTGAGCTTTGAATCTGCCACAACACTGCCCTGAGTCTCGTTAGTGATTTCCGTTCCTTGAGTCACTTTGGGTGCCAGCATTCCGTTCATATCTACAGCAAAAAAGGTGACATCCGCCTTTACATCCACCTTATCTGCCGTTATCGTACTCATCTGCACCGCCAAGGGGGCGGCACTCTGCTCCCCTGCAATCGAACGGGCGGCAGAAAGCTCGGTTTCATTCAACTGGGAACGTCTGAATGCATGATCTGCATCTTTTTGTACAGCGTAATAATTTGCGGGCATATTTTCCACTGCAGAGATATTGGCATACGCCAGGCCTCTGGCCAATCCGGTCACGAACAGGACCAGGAACGAAACCAGGAGCATTATGACTATAATGAGGCTGTACCGTGCTTTGGAGTGCCTCATCTCCCTTAATGCCAAAAACATATAACCACTCCTTCTAATCTGTATATCCACAGTTTAGAAGGTGAAAATGAACGGAGTATGAATAATAAATTACAGAAGCGGCAGCGTCACCGTAAAGGTTGTTCCTTCCCCTACTGTGCTCGTTGCCTCAACGGTGCCGCCGTGAACCTCGATAATTTTGCGCACAATGGATAATCCCAGGCCGCTGCTGTTGCTGTCGCGTGTGCGTGCCCGGTCCACTTTGTAGAACCGGTCGAAGATCATCGGCAGCTGATCCGCCGGAATGCCTTCGCCATTATCCGTAACGGTAACAATGCAGTGCTGATTCTCAGCTTTCGCCGAGATTGCAATTGTCCCGCCGGTTTGGGTATATTTTATTGCATTGGACAAAAGATTCATCCATACCTGATAGAGCAAATTGGCATCCCCCTGGAGGGTAATATCCGCCACATGCAGCCGCACCGCCAGCTCCTTCTCTGTCAGCCGCCACTCCATAATCTGCAGCACCTGGCGGAGCTGCGCCCGGAGTTCAATGCTTTTGCGGTCCAGCGCATTCTCGTCATAATCGAGCGAAGACAAGGTCAGCAGCTGCTTGCTCAGCACCGACAGCCTCCGGCTCTCCTGATCAATGATGGACAGGTACTCCATCCGCTGCTGCTCCGGAAGTGTGCCGTCCTTCAGCGCGTGGGCGAACCCTTGAATGGAGGTCAGCGGCGATTCGATCTCATGCGAGACGTTGGCGACAAACTCCTGCCGCGCCCGGTTCGTCCGCTCCAGCTCCCGGCTCATGCTCATGAAGTGGGAAGCAAGCTGGCCGATTTCATCACGCCGGGCCGTGTAAAGCTTGATATCGTACCTGCCCTTGGAGATTTTTTTGGTGGCTTCTGTTAACCGGGTGATCGGCCTCACCACATGAAAAACCGTGATCAGGACAAACCACAGGCTGAACAGAATTGTACCGGCAATCAGCACCGCAAAAAACAGCCGCAGCTCGCCAAACTGCACTTGAGCATCCGGACGCATGAACAGCGCGTAGGGCTGGCCATGAATATGTATAGGGACACCAATCGTATTGCTGAGCTGATTGTCAAAAAAGCCGGTAATAAACATCCTGCCCGGAAAATCCGCTACTCCATGGTAGATGCTGCCTGCCAGCACCTTTTGCAGCTCGCCTTCCTTCAGGTCATTTTTGCGGAAAGGCAGTCCATAGAACCGTTCATCGCCTTGGTCATTGGAGAGATACATCTTGTAGCCCAGGGATGCCGTACTGAGCAGATATTCCTCAACCGCATCCGGGTGATCTTCAATAAAGGACTGCAGGCCAATGGCCATTTTGGTGAGCTTGGCATCGTTCTTTGGTTTGATTGCGGCCTGATAGTAGGCGTTCGAGATGAGAAATCCCAGCACGCTGCTGATTACAATCACGGAACAGAACAGCAGGCTCATTCTTACATACAGCGACTTCATGGACTCACCGTTTCGACTTTATAGCCGATGCCCCGGACTGTGCGGATGGTAAAATCATTTTTGTATCCGCTGAACCGGTCGCGCAGGCGTTTGATGTGCACATCGACCGTCCGCTCATCCCCCTCATAATCCGCACCCCATATCAGCTCAATCAGCTCGCTGCGCGAGAACAGCCGTCCCGGGTACTCCGCAAGCTGGGCCAGCAGCTCAAATTCCTTTACGGGCAGCAGAAGCACATCGTTGCCGTCGCTGATCTCATAATTTTTCCGGTCAATCACCAAAGAATTCAGGCGGATCTTGTCACTCGCGGCTACAGAATAACGGCGGAACAAGGCTTTGATGCGAAAGAGCAATTCGTCCGGTTCAAAAGGCTTGGTGACATAATCATCCGTCCCGCGTAAATACCCCTGCTCCTTGTCGCTGAGCTGCTGCCGTGCGGTAAGCAGAATGACCGGAATATCATACGTCTCCCGGATATGCTGGCACAGCTCCAACCCGTCTATATACGGCATCATCACATCTACAACCGCCAAATCCACAGTACTGCCTTTCATCAGTCCCATGGCCTCACGCCCGTCGGCGGCCTCCAGCACAGCATACCCTTCCCTGGTCAGCACATGCCGCAGCAGCGTGCGGATATTCACATCATCGTCGGCCACTAATATTTTCTTCATTCCTTCTCACTCCCCGGGTATCCCCTTTTATGCTGACATCATAGTAGCAATATTGAGGGAATTAGACAACTTGGGGACCGCAGGACGATACCGCCACCCGGGAAATATTCACACATTCTCCAGATTCAAAAAAGGTGCGATGCTCTCCTTAAGCGATGTTACGGGCTGTCCCATCAATTGCTCCAGATCGTTTGAGGTGGACTTAGTATCAATACTGCTCAGAAAATGATAGATCCAGTGCTGCACAGACGCATCTGCAGTATGGATTACCGGCTTGCCGGCAAGCTCAGTAAGCACTTCTGCAAGGCCGGCAAACGTCCATGTCTGCGCCGCAGCCAGCTCATAAATCCGATGCTCATGCCCGTTTCCGGCCAGCACCTTTGCGGTTGCCTGCGCCAGGTCACGGCGTGTTACGGCATTGAACTGCCAATCACCAGGCTGCGTCGCCAGCACACCACTGCATATTGCCTCATTCAGGCCAAGTACGCCCACGAAATCAATGTACAGGCCGTTGCGTAAAATCGTATAGTCCATTCCCGAATCGAGTATCGCCTGTTCGGTAAGGCCATGAACGCTGCTTGTTCCCTTATTGCCTGCTTGCGGAAAAGCAAAGCTGGTATACAAAATATGCGCAACTCCGGCTGCCTTGGCTGCATCGATCACCCGCTTATGTTGAACCAGCCGGACATCATCATCCGTATGTGAGCTGGAAATCAGCAGCAGCTTGTTCACTCCGGCAAAAGCGTCCTGCAGCGTTTCCGGCCTATCGTAATCGGCGCAGCGGACTACAACTCCTTTGTCTTTGAAGTGTGTAGCCGTATCCAAATTACGGACTCCCGCGATGATTGTGCTGTCCGAGAGTTCGGCTAGCAAATTCTCAATAATCAGACTGCCTAATTGTCCTGTAGCTCCGGTGATCATAATAGTCATATCAATACATCCTCCTATAAATTCTTATTCTGTCCCTTATTAATAGTTAAGCACTTAACTACATGGGTAGTAAAACTGGATATTGAATTATCCAGTTTAGCCTGATCCCGTTTTTTAACAAACCCAATTTATCTCGTAATCTTCTGAATCATCAGCTTCACCTGTCAAACAAGTAAAGCATACATCCAATGATATCGGTACCATTATTGTGTCTCTCCTCCAGTAAACGCCGCCAAGTAGACATCCAGATCAAAATTCTTCATGGTGCTTGCGCAGCAGAATTTGAACTTTTTCCCGCTTCCGCAAGGACAAGGATCATAGATATTATCCGGAGTCAGTTTCTCCTTGATCGCCTTCTCCAAATCCGAAAGATCCTCAGTAAACTCCATACCCATCATATAGTTCCAGCCAAAATGATCACATACAAGCTGCACCTGCTTCATCCTCGCTTCTGTCTTGGCCCGGATTATAATCGGCCGCTGCTTAGATCCCCAACCCTTGAGGGGAAACCTGTTGGCATCCACCGGATTAGCCGTCCCCCCGATTGCCGGTGCCTGCTCCTTAAGCTTACGCTCATGCGCTGGAAGATCCCCGGCACGGCTCCCCATATACATCTCTGCAACAGGATAGAAGGACTTCAGATCTCCTTGGATCACATTCAAATTTCTCAGATCCATGGTCGGGATTGCAGCTGCTGCTGTTTCTTCGAATCCCTCCATCATAGCAATCTCCTCTTCCGCAGGAAATAATGAAGGCGCTAGCCTCTGGAAACCATCATAAAGCTCGAATAAAGAGTATAATATAACAGCCAGCATCTCCCGAAGCTCCAAGGCACCGAGTCTAGTATAAGTGCCGGCATACAGCACCGCTTGACGCAAGTACTTGGCGGCCAGCTCCATCTCTCCAATTTCCAGCAATATTTTCCCAAGCGAATAGTGAGATTCCATCTGGGAAGCATCGATGCTGACCGAATGCTCAAAGACAGCAGCGGCCAGCTCGGGTCTGCCACCTGAAAAATATAAATTCCCCAGCTTGTTCCATAGGTAGCCGTCCTCAGGCTGCACTTTCAACTGCTCCAGAAAATGCTCCTCTCCCTCACTCATCCACCGTGGTCTGCTGCCGTCATGAAGAGTCAGCCCCCCGTACATGACACCGTCAGTGCTGTCATCATATGAACTATTCATTTTTCTCATCATACCCGCCATCAGTTCAAATAATAAATTTGAAGATGCAAGCTCCCACGCTCCGGCACTATTGCAATTACTGCAACGAAAATAGCCGGTAAATTGCAAATAATCCATTATCGATGTTTGCAAATCAAACGAAGTGTCCTTTTTACCTTCAAATCCCTCACGGTCTTTGTCAGATTTCCATTTATCAATATCAAAGGCAATTAACCCCAGATCATATCCTGCTGTATGACCACATTCAGTACATCGTAACCGCTGTTTTTTGGGGGGATGCGGGGGATTTATCTTCGTTATTCGCTTAAATACCATTCGTCCTGTTATTCCTGGAAGCATGGTTAACCTTGGCACTTCGCTTTCTTGTAGTTCCACACCTGTCATAATAGTGACTAATAATGGATTGATCCCCATCTCCTTGCGTTTCATACACTCTTCTCTCCTTATCCGGTTATCTATCTCACATCTTGTCCCATATTACGGCTTGTTCAGCTTATGCAGCAACCCCATCAGCTGGCGCAGCTCATCCGTGTCCAGCCGGTTCATCACCCCGGCAACCGTTTCGCGGTTTCCGGGAAGCTGTTGGGACAGCAGTGCCCGTCCGGCTTCTGTAAGTGAAATGACCGATTTGCGCCCATCGCGGACATGCTCTGTCCTGCTGATATATCCATCCTTCTCCAGCGGAGTCAGCAGCAAGCTGATATTCGCTTTGGTCACCCCGATCCGACTGGCCAGCACCGAGGGGAGAATGGCGCCTCCTTGCTTCGCGATCTCCACCAGCACACGGATTCTTGCGCCATTCAGCCCCTGTGCCTGCCAGTACTTCTCCGAAACCGCGACAAGACCTGCTGTCGTCTCCACCAGAGCAAAAAAGGCCTCGTTAGCCAGCGGAAAGTCCAGAACAAACTGCTGCAAACCGTCTATATTCGCTTCTCTTTTGGGCATATTGTCTTCCTGCAGTGAATCCATAGCATTGTTCAGCTCCAATTAGTTAATCCCTTAACTATATCATGATTAAAGTAACTTATCCGGCGGTGAATGTCAAAGATTTATTACCTCCAGCTTGATCAGCTCGGAGCGGCTGGCCAGGCGGATCGGCGGTCCCCAGGTGCAGATCAGAAGCAATTTTGGGGAATAAATGGGCTGTGTTCCTTGCGCTAAACCCGTAACCGGAGTGTCTGTTTCCGTAAAAAGACAAAAAAAGAAAATGCCCTGCGGCATCTTCATCTTCCCTCTATAAGTTACACGGTGGAAATTATACGGCTTGATTGCCCTTGCTGGCAATGCATTGCCCAATCAGCTTATCGCATTTGTTGATATGATTGAGCAGCCAGTCTGTTAATGTGCGGTTCAGCTTGATGGTAGACAGGACGGATACGCCCTTGCTCTTGATGCTTTCCTCCAGATCCAGCACGGTCTTTACAAATTCAGCATGGGTCTTGCGGTGCTCGGCCAATTCCGGAAAATCGATGTCCTGCATCAAGTGTTCCTCATCGCTGAAATGTTCAAGCGTATACTCCTTGAGGAACTTCAGAGTCTCTTCAATCTTTTCTTTCCCCTGCTGGTTCGTGCAAGCTTCAAAAAATTCATTCAGCTTCACAAGCAGCTGTCTGTGCTGGCAGTCAATCTTTTCGACCCCGATGTCATATGAATCCTTCCAGTTAATCACTTGAGTCTTGCAAAATCAACCTGAAAGATCCTGAAATGGACAGAGTTGTAGTGTGTTAGGGTACTAGACGCTTTAGGCAGACAACCGAAATAACTGGAGAATGTCGAAAAGAGGCTTCTTTTCCAGGGCTTGTTGATACACATAGACGATCATTTGCCCGAAATGCTCTTCTCGAATGCGGCGCACTACATCACCCAGCGTGAGCTTGGAGGTTGGTGTCATCCACTCTTGCCGCTGACACTCCAAGAAATTCTGCGTCAAGAACTGGATCGCCCAAAAGCGCTCAATGCCATGAAGCGAAAGCAATTGATATTGGTCAAAGCCAAGCAGTTCCTTGAAGTATCGATATCCCGTCTCGATATTCCACCGCACGTGATAATACCTTTGGATCGTAACGAGATCCAGAGACAGATCCGTGCACAGGAGACAAACCTGTGGTTTGCTCGAAGCGGTGTATTCGTCCTTCCAGGACAGCAACAATTTGACGTTTTCGATGTCGCTCACCGGTCCCTCGTACGGGTAGACCCAGTACTTTCCCTGATCCTCTACCGTAACGGAGTGGAGGTCAGACTTGCGAATGTACTGCTGGGCGAAATCATCTAAAGGCATGCTAATCCCCGCCGGACGAATCCGGCGATTGGTTTTGACGGCGGCAATGACATGAAATCCTTTGCGGTTACACGCGTTAATCACTTTTTCGCTGGTGTACCAGCTATCTATGAGGACGTAGACCCGTTCGTCTTGGGGATTGGGAAACGCCTCGACCATCTCTAACGCTAAATCATTTTTGCTCTTAAAAGGCAGACGCTGAGCCTGGCAGTACTTCTTGGGATAGTAGGGGCGATAATCCCAGGCATAGGAGCCCTCTGCAGCAACCACATGCGTAGTGACCAAGCAATGGCACCATACCGTTTTCCCGGCTTCATGAGCATACTGAAAGCTGAGCCCCTCCATTTTCTTCGTCGACTTGTCTTTCTTGCAACACGTGTCGTCCACGATGAGGAATACGGGAGCTCGCTTATCGCCAGCTTTGGCAGAAATAAGTTTCATGACCCTTTCCATGCGCCGACGCTGCATGCGGTTCACACACCACGGCGAATGATTCAGGAAATTCGTCGCGCTGCTTAAATGACGATTGCCTTTGGCCGCATGCTGAATTTGAGTGATATTCTTCCGTCCGGCACAGAGAATGATGCCTTGAACGAGCGTAAACAGATGGCCGAGCTGTGGCTTAGACATTTGCAAATGGAGGGCCAAAATAAACTTGACGATGGGCAGGTAGAGGGATAACATAATAGTGGGACATCTCCTTTATCTGGAAATTGTGGTCTGGTAAACGACAATTTCTCCAACAAGGCTGGATGTCCTTCTTCTGTCTGCCTGTTCGACAAAGGTTCTAACGATTTGACTTTGATTCCATTTGTCCGACAGCACGTTTTTTACAAGACTCAAGTTAATCATTGACCCACCCGGCCTTCTTCCATATTTTACATAATGACAAGCTTATTTAATTTTCCACTTTTCAACATAAAAGTTCTGTTAACAACATCACACGACACAATGTAACAAGGTTTTGGAGTGAAACGAACAATCCTCCCCGCTTTTATGCACTGAAGACTGTCCGAAAAGCGCCCAGCGTGCTCTGCTGCGGAGAATGATCCAGCACAGCAAAAACAATCTGCTCAAACAGACTCTGGTATCCTTCATCCAGCAGCACCTGCCTGAACCACCCGGCCACCTCTGCCGGATTGTTGCGGAAAACTCCGCAGCCAAACGCTCCGAGCACGATAGTCTTGTGTCCATTCCTGGCAGCAACCGCCAGAATATAACGGATTCGCTCCAGCATAACAGTCTTGATAAGTCCGGCCTCCTGAGGCTCCCGCTCGCGGACAACCCCTGCATTTACCGCTGGTGCGGTTATGAACGACACACAATAAGGCTCGGCCAGCAGCTGGTCCTGATTGTCACGGATCACGGGAACTTGCGGAGAATGAATCATGTAGTGAGAGTACAGACAGGTTTTGCGGCTGCGGTTGTATTTGTACATTTCATCTTTTTGTGAGATTGCCGGATACAGCGCAGAGGCACGGGCCAAGCTTTCCTCCTGAGCCTGGCTGCCGCCGAGGAAGCCGCCTCCCGGGTTCTTGGCGGAAGCAAAGTTCAGACATACCGTCTGCACCCTGCCTTCCTTGACCACCAGCCGGTATGCCGCTTCCAGAGTTGATTCTCCGGTGACTGCCAGTTCCGCGCGCCGTCCGGAAGCTTCCCCCATCCGTGACCGTGCAGCTGTAATCAGCTGAGGCAGCTCATCCGGGGCATACAGCCGAGTCCCCGAGATGCATGCGTTGACGTCCTCGGCAATGTCAACCATCCGGCCCGCAGGACCTGTATAGTTTCCTTTTTCCAATATATCCAGTGTTTCACGCGCAATAGACGCTCTTTTATTTCTGGGATTGAGACTTTGATTCATTGATATCCACTCCTTGCTCCGGTGTTATCCCGGGTTTGTTTATTCCTGCAACAGATCGTCACGCAGCTTCGTCAGCACTTCCCCCAGCCAATTGCTGCCCCTCCAGCTGCTTCTGCTGCGGATTCGGGGTCGTCTTCTGTGAGGCCCACACCCCAGATCCGGTCCGTCGGACTAGCCTCCACCAAGGTAGTTCCCTTAGTATCGAGCAGCTGCTGCAGCAGTTCTTCATTTTGCAGAAATTTTTCCCGGTTCCCCTGATATACAATATCGCGGCAGTGATTTTTCCACTCCGTGTCATTGAAGCCGCTGACTTTGCGTCCCAGCTCCTTTTGCGTTCGGGGTGTTCTGGCCCGCAGGATCTGCATGGCGGTTTCTTCATCCCTGAATAGCAGCGCCTTGGCATACATCATGTATTGTTCTGCACAGTTGAAGGTATGCTCATCGACTGTAAAATAGCAAGGGTACCACTGGGAAAACGGCGAACCGCTGCGGTAAAAGTAAGTAAATTTCTCCATAGGAAACTCTCCGTTCTGTGTTCATTCGAAAATTTACCGGGAACCCTTGTCCGCTCTGTACCGGTACAGCTTCGAAGGGCGGTGGCCCGCATCTTTGGTGAATTCTTCAGTTTCAGTTACACTATCGGCAATTTTGCGGCGGAATGCCGGAGCCAGCAGCTCTCTGCCAAGGATAATTTCGTAGACCCGCTGAAGCTCGGACAGGGTAAACAGCGGCGGCATCAGATTGAAAATAATATCGGTATATTCCACCTTGCCCCGCAGGCGTTCTATCGCATATTGGATCATCTTCAGGTGATCAAAGGCGAAGCCGTGATTCTCGGCAATCTCCCGCCGGACGCGCCGGACATGCCCTTGGACGGTTTCAGTAATAGCGACTACACCAGTAAGCTCAACATCCTCCTTCTGCAAGGTGATGCGAATCTTTTGCTCCTCCACATAACCTTCCGCCAGCTCCTTGCGGCCGGATTCCAGCACATCATACGTGACCTCGAACCAGCCCGCATCTGCAGCATCATCGCCAGCCTGCACGTCAAGCGTCTTGCGGTCAACCAGCGCGATATATGAGCTGCTGATTACGCGCATACGCGGATCACGGCCCACATCTCCCCAGGTATACAGCTGCTCCATATAGACATTATCGATATTCGTCTCGCTGTACAGCTCCCGGAGGGCGGCGTCCTCCAGACTCTCATCTACACCGACGAATCCCCCAGGGAGCGCCCATTGGCCAAGATACGGGTGCTCCCCGCGCTGGATCATCAGGAGCTGCAACGATTTCTCCGACAGCTTGCGGTAATTGTCCTGCTCCTGCTCCATCACCGTGAAGATCAGCATATCGACAGTAACGGACGGGCGTTCATACCTCCCGGCATCATAGCTCTGCAGAAATTGTTCCTCAGTTAAGCCATTGCGGTCAGTGACCGGTTTTTTGGGCATGTGAAATCTCCTTAGGGTTATATTCTTGTGAATCATTATCACCTTGATCGTTATTACTCACTGAGTTTTTACCAGGTATGTTTTTAACGCTGTGATATTACACATATGTTATTATCATAGTGTTATTATAATACAATTGCCCCATTACAAGTCAAGTTCTATTTAGTATTCAAGTGTCTGAAATTTCCTGTTTCCCTTTCCGTAAAGAGGGGGCTAAAACCAATTTTTCCAGAGAATTCTAATGTACATAGTGCAATAGAATGAGTTTTTCTGCCAATTTAACAGTCTGCGGCTGCAGACAGTGCAACAGATTGCTAGTTCTTAACTAGCTTAAAAGATTCGCATTGGCGTCAGCCTCCAGATTGGTGTGCATTACTCCGTTCCTACTTTTTTAGTACTAATTATATATCCTATATATTTACTTCATTTTTTTCCATTTAAGGTATTGACTTGTTCTAATTAACAGTGTTATTTTTGGTAAGGAAACCGGTTTTCTGTATTTCATGTAATAGATTCCACCAAAATTTCAACGCAGCAGGCATGGACAACCCGTAGTTAGCTGCTATCCGTCTTTGGAATATTTTTCATCTCTGTATAAGGCAGTCCTTAACGGGCAGATCTTGCATAAGCAAGTTGAAAGCGTTTTAAAATCTGAATCTGCGAAGTTGCTCCGGCGGTTGCGCACCCGCTTGCCAGCAAGCTGAGCAGGCTCAAAATTCAAACATCTGCGTGACATTTGAAGGGAGAGTTGAATGATGAAATCGCATTACAAGGCTGCGGCTGTCCTATCGCTTTCGCTTAGTATGGTTCTTGGTGCCGCTGTGCCGGCACTGGCTGATCCGGCTACAAGTGTAAATAACAAGGTTAATTACAGTACTGATGTCATGTACCAGATCGTGACCGACCGGTTTTCGGACGGTAATCCGTCCAATAACCCGACAGGAGCCGCCTTCAGCAGCGATCATTCCAATATGAAACTGTATTTCGGCGGCGACTGGAAGGGAATCATCAATAAAATCAATGACGGTTACCTGACCGGTATGGGGGTTACTGCGATCTGGATTTCCCAGCCGGTGGAGAACATCACCTCTGTCATTAATTATTCCGGTGTGAACAATACGTCCTACCACGGCTATTGGCCGAGGGATTTCAAAAAAACCAATGCCGCCTTCGGAAGTTTTACCGATTTTCAAAACCTGATCTCCACAGCACATGCGAATAACATCAAAGTCATTATCGACTTTGCTCCCAACCACACCAGCCCGGCTTCGTCGTCGCAACCAAGTTTTGCTGAGAACGGCGCGCTGTATAACAATGGCACGCTGCTCGGCAACTACACTAATGACTCCAACGGTTTGTTCCATCACAAAGGAGGTACGGATTTTTCCACCATTGAAGACGGTATTTACCGGAATCTGTATGATCTGGCGGATATCAATCAAAACAACAACACGATTGACAAATATTTCAAAGAAGCCATTGATCTTTGGCTAGGCCTGGGTGTAGACGGCATCCGGTTCGATGCGGTGAAACATATGCCGTTCGGCTGGCAAAAAAGCCTGGCCTCTTCCATGTACAGCAGCAGTCATCCGGTTTTCACCTTCGGTGAATGGTTCCTTGGTCCAGACGAAACCAGTCCGGACAATGTCAAATTTGCCAACAGCAGTGGCATGAACCTGCTTGACTTCGCATACGCTCAGGAAGTCCGCGAAGTATTCAAGGACAAATCGGAAACGATGACTGATCTCAACACTATGCTGGAATCTACTGCCTCCAGCTATAATTATATTCATAATATGGTTACCTTCATCGACAATCACGATATGGACCGCTTCCAGGCGGCCGGCTCCAGCACACGGCCGACGGAGCAGGCGCTGGCGCTCACCCTTACTTCCCGGGGTGTGCCGGCCATTTATTATGGTACCGAGCAGTACATGACCGGCGTCGGCGATCCGTATAACCGGGCAATGATGACAGGATTTAATACCAACACAACCGCTTACAAGCTGATCAAAGCTCTGGCTCCGCTGCGCAAGTCCAATCCTGCACTTGCTTACGGCACGACCACACAGCGTTGGGTCAACAACGATGTGTATATTTATGAACGTAAATTCGGCAACAGCGTCGCTCTTGTAGCCATCAACCGCAATACGACCACACCGTATCCGATTTCGAATCTGTTATCTTCGCTGCCTGCAGGCAACTACACAGATGTGTTGGGCGGATTATTAAATGGCAACTCAATTTCCGTCGGCAGCGGCGGCTCCGTCACCAACTTCACGCTTGCGGCTGGAGGAACGGCGGTTTGGCAGTCTACAGCCCCTGCATCAACACCTTCCGTTGCAAATGTCGGACCGACGATGGGCAAACCGGGCAACACAGTAACGATTGACGGACAGGGCTTTGGCAGCAGTGCGGGAACAGTGTATTTCGGAACTACCGCTGTCACCGGTTCGAACATTGTGAGCTGGGAAGATTCCGAGATCAAAGTAAAAATTCCAAATGTTGCTGCTGGCAAGACAACAGTAAAAGTAACCACAGCTTCCAGTGCAACAAGCAATGCATTCAGCAATTTCAATGTATTGACTGCTGATCAGGTCACCGTACGCTTTAAAGTCAACAACGCGACCACAAGCCTTGGATCAAACGTGTATCTGGTCGGCAATGTAGCCGAGCTGGGTGCCTGGAGCGCTTCTGATGCGATCGGCCCTATGTACAACGTAGTTGAAGAAACCTACCCGACATGGTACTACGATGTCAGTGTACCGGCTGGTACGCCTCTGCAGTTCAAGCTAATTAAATCGAACGGCACTACCGTTACCTGGGAAGGCGGCAGCAACCATACGTATACCTCCCCAACCAGCGGCGTAGGCACAGTGACGGTTGACTGGCAGAACTAAATTGTTGTAAATGAAACAGCGGCAGACTGGGACTTGATAAACAAGTTGCAGACTGCCGCTGTTTTTATTGTGCTAACTAGTTTGATGTTTTAAAAGTGGATGAACGCCAGCATGCAAGGATAATTTCGGCAATGACTGGCCCAGCGATCTATGGCGCGGGCATGACTGGTACTTTAACAGCACAGTCCTATTTATCCAGAAAGCACGGAATCTTTGCTGCCCATCCGGGCTAATCAAAGATTCTGTGCTAATAATGTCCGGCTGTGCCTTGGTAATTCTCTTTTACATGAGCCACTCCTCCAAATGCGCTGCCACGAAATCATTATCAACGAGATGAGGGTAATCCCTGCTCACTCTGCTGATCTCTTCCAGCTGTCCGGGCGAAAGCTGCTCCTCCGGATTCAGGCACCACAAGCCTTCAAGCAGTCCCTGCCGGCGGAGCGCCTCATGAATGCCTGGTATGCAGCCGTGAAAATTATGGGCCGGATCAAACAGCGCCGCGTTGCTGTCCGTCACTTCGGCGCCGAGGGTCAGCCAGCTTGCCGCCAGAGAGGCATCGTTGCGGATTTTTTTGATCTCGCTTAGAAGCTGAACCGCTTTGCTGGTCCAGACTGCCCAGTGGCCGAGGAGCCCGCCGACGATTTTTTTCTCCACCGGCTCGCCATTTACTATAAAGCGGTAAGTGGTGAGCAAATCTGTAACGATATTATCATCATTGCCGGTGTAGAGCGCGATTTCCCCGCAGCGGCTGGATTCCATCACGGCCCTGACCACATCCAGGCTCTGATAACGGTTGAACGGTGCCATTTTGATCGCAATAACCCCTTCAATCTCCGCAAATTTCCGCCAAAAGTCAAAGCTTAAGATCCGGCCGCCAACGGATGGCTGCAGATAAAAACCGAATACGGGAATCACCTCCGCGACTCTGCGTGTGCGTTCCAGCAGTTCCTCTTCGCTCCAGTGCTGCAGCCCGCCCATACTCAGCAGTCCTGCTTCGTAGCCCAGACTTGCCGCGAGCTGCGCTTCCAGAACAGCCTGCTCCATACCGCCGCATATGCCGGCGACCTTCAGAAAAGGCCGGTCCAGACCCGCACGCTCCACTTCTTCCGCCGCCAGCCTGAGCACCGGCTCCAGCAGCCCGATCTCCGGATTGCGGATTTCGAATTGCGTGGAATGCACCGCCACGGCAATTCCGCCCGCCCCGGAGGCCAAATAGTAACGGGTCAACGCCCGCTGACGGCGTTCATCCAGCTTGCGCCCGGCTGTCAGGGCCAGGGGATGTGCCGGAATTGCCAGACCCTCATGCAGCGCTTCATACAGCTCCGGTGTTAAGGGGGTTCTTGTCGCTCCCATTAATATTTGCCCTCCCGTTCCTGAAAATGCGTCGGTTTGTTCCAGGTCGCGCCGTCCAGACGAACCCATTCGGCGACCCAATCGATCATCTGGGCGAGTGTTACCTGCGGATAGCCGAAGGAAGCTGCCGCTTTGGATGCATTGCTCAACAGGGCATTGGGCGCTTCTTCACCCGTGAAGTCCGGTTCTATACCCAGCCTGCGGCCGATTTCCGTTGCAGCCCAGCGCAGCGATATCGTCTCCGGTCCGGTAATGTTCATGACATTCGGCGGCGAGCTGCAGCGGAGCAGCGCACGCAGGGCCAGCTCGTTGGCATCCCCCTGCCAAATCACATTGGCGTGCCCCATGGTGATATCGATCGGCCGCTGCTCCTTCACGGACCTCGCGAGCTCAAGCAAAACGCCATAACGCAGGTCTATGGCATAATTCAGCCGGTAGATGAACATCGGGGTACCATTCTTATGGGAGAAATGCTCGAAGATCCGTTCACGGCCCAGACAGGACTGCCCATACTCCCCGTTCGCATTCGGGGAGGTCCGCTCCGTTGCACCGCCTTGGCCTACCGGGGTGAGCGGGTAGACATTGCCTGTAGAGAACACTACAATCCGTGAATTGCGGAAACGTTCCGCGACGCGCCCCGGCAGGTAGGCATTCATCATCCATGTGAAATGCTCATTCCCCGTAGTGCCGAATTTATTGCCGGCCATGTAGAGGATATTTTTCGTTTCAGGGAGTGCCTGCAGCGCGCTGTCGTCAGACAAATCCGCAGAGATAATCTCCACTCCGGCTTCAAGCAGCTCCTGCTTCAAGGCATCGTTCGAGAAGCGGGAAACGCCGATTACCTTCTTGTCCAGGCCAGCCTCCCGGATTGCATTTACCGCCAGCCCGGCCAGGCTCGGCCCCATTTTGCCGCCTACTCCGAGCAGCATAATATCTCCATCGACCCGGGCGAGCTCCTCCAGCAGTGCGGCAGACGGACGGGCCAGCCGGTCTTCCAGCTCCTGAACTGATCGGATCGCAGCTTGTATTGCGGTTGGCATAAAGATTTCCCCTTTCGGTTGTTACTTCAGTTGTAATGTGGTCCAACCATTCCTTCCTTCGCTTTATGGCGCTTCAGCTCCGTCCACCAGTTCCCGGCGAAGCTCTGCCGGCAGCAAAAAGTCAAAATCGCAGCCCAGGTTCGCCTGCAGCACCCGCTCATGAAACAGCAGACCGTAGCCTCTGTCGTAATGAGGCTCCGGTGCTTTCCATAAAGCGCGCCGCCGGGCCAACTCCCCGTCCGACACCTTCAGGACCAGCTTTCTTGCGGCAATATCCAGCTCGATTTCATCGCCGTCCCGTACAAGCGCCAGTGTTCCGCCAACGGCTGCCTCCGGCACCGCATGCACGATCAGTGCGCCGTAGGAGGTGCCGCTGATCCGCGCGTCGGAGATGCGGACCATATCCCTTATCCCGCGCACCAGCAGCTTCTGCGGAATCGGGATCTGCCCGATCTCCGGCATCGCGGGCGCGCCTTTGGGCCCGGCATTCTTGAGCACCAGCACGCTGTGCTCATCGACCTCCAGCTCCGGGTCGTCGATCCGCAGCAGGAGGTCCGCCGGGCTTTCGAACACCACCGCGCGTCCGGTGTGCTGCTTCAAATGCGCGGATACCGCCGTCTGCTTAATCAGCGCGCCGTCCGGGGCGAGATTGCCGCGCAGCACGGCAATTCCGCCCTGGCTCTCCAGCGGCTCCGCCATGCTGCGGATCACCTCCCGGTCCAGGGTAGAAGCCTGGACCAGATTCTCCGTAACCGTCTTCCCGGTTACGGTCAGGCAGCCGCCGTGCAGCAGCGGCTCCAGCTCTTTCATCAGCGCAGGCACGCCGCCTGCCTCAAAATACTCCTCCATCTGATATTTGCCCGAAGGACGCAAATTCAAAATGAACGGCGTCCGGCGGCTGATCGCATCGAACGTCTCCAGCGGCAGCTTCCGGCCCAGCCGCTGGGAGATTGCCACAAGATGGATGATGGCATTCGTCGAACCGCCGCTGGCCATCGTGACCGTGATGGCGTTCTCCACCGCCTCGGCGGTCATGATGTCGTGCGGGCGGATATCCCGCCGCACCAGCTCCACAATCTGCTTGCCGGTCCGCTCTGAGAGATGCCTGCGGCGGCTGTCCGGCGCGGGGATCGCCGCGCAGCCTGGAAGCGCCATCCCAAGGGCTTCGGCAATCGAAGCCATGGTGCTGGCCGTGCCCATCACCATGCAGTGCCCGTCGCTGCGGCAGATGGCGTCCTCCGCCACCGCCAGCTCCTCATCCGTAAGATTTCCCGCTTTATGCTCCAGCGTAAATCCGTAGCAGTCGGTGCAGGCGCCCAGGCTGCGCCCGCCCAGACGGCCGTTCAGCATCGGCCCGCCCGTCAGCACAATGGCCGGAAGGTTCACACTGGCCGCAGCCATGAGCTGGGCGGGCACCGTTTTGTCGCAGCCGCCGAGCAGCACCACCCCGTCTATGGGATGGCCCTTCATCATTTCCTCTGTGTCCATGGCCATCAGGTTCCGCAGAAGCATTGTCGTCGGTTTGACGTAAGGCTCGCCGATTGAAATCGTCGGGAATTCCATCGGCACCCCGCCGGCCTGCCAGACTCCGCGCTTCACATAATCCGCCAGCTCATTAAAATGCGAGTGGCACTTGTTCAGCTCACTGAAGGTATTGCAAATGCCGATAACCGGCTTCCGCAAATCCTCTCCGGTATACCCCATCGACTTCGTAAAAGAACGGTGAATGAAGCCCCATAAATCTTTTTCCTGGAAATATGATTCACTCTTCAGCCTGTGTCCGGCAGCTCTGCTCTCTGCATTGCCCTCCCCGCTGATTCCCGTACGTTCCTCCATGCCCCCATCTCCTTTTTGCTTACAGCCAGATGCTGAACAACTTAGACCAATCCGAGGATTTCCGGTGTCGGCCGGTGAATAATCGCTTCTATGAAGTCCTCCGCCACATGCGGCAGCTTGGTCCCCTCAACCAGATCATTTATGCTGTAAAGGGCATCCAGCATCTGCTGCGTACCAAAAAACGGATAGTCCGAACCAAACAGCAGCTTGTCCTGAACCCCGTATTCCGCAGCGGAAACCAGTGCATTATAGAATTGCCACGGCCGGCTGCCGAGCGCAGACACATCCATGTACAGGTTAGGATGCTTTCGCACCAGCGAGATGCACTCGTCCACCCAGGGATGGCCCATATGGGCTACGATCATTTTCAGCTTTGGAAAAGCCCTGGCTATCGGATCGAGCATCGCCGGGCGCGAAGCATCCAGATACCCCTCCGGCACAAACGAAGTTCCCTGATGCCACAGGATGGGGACGTTCAACTGCTCTGCTTTGGCATAGAGGGCCATATGCTTGGGGTCATCCGGATAAAAGTTCTGGTAAATCGGCGCCAGCTTCAATCCCTTCAGCCCCAATTCCCGGATAGCCGACTCGAACTTGCCTACACAGTCCGGATCATTCGGATCAACGCTGGCAAAACCGAACAGCCGGCCGGGATCAGTCCGGCAATATTCTGCCACATATTCATTCGGCACCACCAGCCCTGTGGCATGCGCTGCCATTGCCAGCACTATTGCCCCCGAGAAGCCTTCCAGATTGCTCCCGTGCTGCTCGGGTGTTGCTTCAATATTCATATCCGGGCCCCAGGCGCGCTTGATCGCGGCATCCGTCGGCCCCGCTACCATTCCCGGTCCAAACAAATGCGTATGAGAATCAAAAATCATATCTGCTCCTCCTTCAGGCTACAACTCACTCCCGTTTGCCAGATGTCCGCCATCCACACAGACCGTTTCACCCGTTACATATGACGCTTCATCAGAGGCCAAAAAGAGAAATACATTGGCAACCTCCTGCGGGGCTGCCGCACGTTTCATCGGTGTATGCTCCGAATGGGGCGGCAGCCCGGCTTCCTCCCGCAGCCTGCGGTCGAGCGGCGTATCCACGAAGCCCGGCGCTACGGCGTTGACCCGGATTCCATACCGGGCCAGCTCCACCGCCATCGATTCCGTCAGCAGAATAACGGCAGCCTTGGAAGCATTGTAATGCGCAAGCTCCGCGCTGGCGGCTATTCCATTTTTGGAGCTCATATTGATGATCGCACCGCCGCCGCCCTGGCCTATCATCTGTCTTGCCGCAAGCTGGCCTATTCTGAATACCGCACGGACATTGATCTCATGAACCGCATTCCAGTGCTCAGGAGAAATATCAAGAAAGGGCTCTCTGTAGGCAATGCCCGCATTGTTCACAACAATGTCAATCCCGCCAAAGTGCGCGAATGCCTTGGCGGCAGACTGCTCAAGCTGCGCCAGATCCCGCAGATCGCAGACCTCCACTGCCAAATTTCCGGTGTAGCCTGCCAGTTCATCCGCGGCAGCGTGCAGCTCTGTTTCACTGCGGTCCAGCAGAACCACCCGCGCCCCTTCTTCCAGGAAACGGCGGGCAATGGCCAGTCCTATGCCTCGCGCCGCTCCGGTTACCAATACTCTTTTTCCAGCGAGTCTCATGCAAGCCCTCCATTCCGCAGTCTAGAGCACTCCGTATTTATCGTAGACTTGCCGCAGCGTGAACCCTGCCAGAAGCTCGTCGCGTGTATGATTCTCCCGGGTCGCCTTATCCGTTGCCAGCGCGAACACCTCACCGGTGATTGCCCCCGGTATCACCACCACACCGTCACGGTCGCCAAAGATAACGTCACCGGGATGTACCAGCACGCCTCCGCAGAGCACCGGAATATCGTAGTCAATAACGATTCCGCGCCCCTGCGAATCGACCGGTTTGGTGCCGGTGGCAAAGACGGGAAAGCCCAGCTCCAGAATTTTCGCAGTATCCCGGATTAAGCCGTCCACGATTGCGCCGCGCCCGCCCCGCATTTTGGAGGCCGTCGACAGCAATTCCCCCAGAGTCCGTTCTGCCTTGATTCGTTCGTGCAGCCGACAACAATCTCTCCCGGCTTAACGCTGTCCACCGCTTCAATCTCCTTGGCGTAAGGGTCTTCGGGCAGATGGTGAATATCCACCGACAGAACGGTTTTGGCCCGTCCGGCAACCACCCAGGAGGGGTCGACCGGATTGATATTTTCACGCATCACCTGATTGCGGTAGCCCAGCTGATCCAGCGTATCGGAAATGACCGCAGTGTAGAGCGTTTTGCACATGGTATCGAATAGTTCCTGGTCGTTCATTTTTCATCCCGCCCGTCTTTTAATATGGAACTTCAGTTTGTCAAATTGGGGTCTGGCGTGTCGTTTCTCCAGCTTCGAATTTCCCCGTCCTCACTCACTGAGTGCTGGTCCTTTCCCGCTCCTGTCCGGTTTATTCCGTGTGTTCAAGCTGCTGCTATAAAAAAACCGTCTGTCCTGTTTCCCTGCTCTCATTAGCCGCTTCAAGAAACCGGATCAGCTCCAGTGTAACCGTCGGGCTTACAGGTGGAGGCGCTCCTCTTGCCATCAGCAGGAACTGCTTAAGCAGAGTGTGATGGCCTGCTTCGTATTGGCTGCCCAATGCATTTACAGCGGTACTGCCCCGTTCCCTGTGCAGAACGGCATAGAAATCCGCACCCCTGTCCGGTTGCCGCGCATCGTTCCAATCCGCCCGCCCTTCCATAGCCCGACAGCCCATTCCTGGATTTCATTGCTTACAGCTCTCACTGAAATGCAGCCTTCGCCCAGCGCAGCGTACAGCATTTCAGCCGTGTGGATGCCATACCAGAATAATCCCGGCTGGGTTGGCTGAAGTTCAAGCGGGCCGCTGCAGTCTGCTCCCACAATGGCGCCTTCAGTCTCATCCTGCAGCGCTGCATTCAACGGACTGCCGAACCTGACCACGGAGCTGGAAAACAGGGGAGTCCCGCAGCTTGCCGCGAGTTCCACGATTGCAAGTGCATCCGCGCTCGTGACCGCAAACGGCTTATCGATAAATACCGGCTTGCCATAGGGTGCCAGGATAGCGAACTGTTCGCGGTGTACTCTGCCGTCAACAGAGGTCAGAAGCACCGCATCCGATTTCTCGGCCACTTCAGCTATCGAATCCAGCAGCTCCACACCGCAGTTCTTCTGAAGCTCCCTGCTGATCGCTCCCACCCTTGATGCGCTTAGCGCAAAATCAGCTGAACCTCCGGCATATCCGCATATCAGCCTGCCGCCAGGAACATGCAGCGGATGTGACACATGGTTCAGCATTGCAGCGAAAATTCTGCAGTGAGAAGTGTCCATGCCTACCATGCCAATCTTTAGTTCTTTCAACCCTGCACCTCCGTGCGCAGACTTGGTGAACCAATTGCTTTATAATGGCGGTCCATTTAATCTGCAGCAATATGATTTCAAATGATGTTTGCACGTTCCTCCACAAACCGTTCAAGCAATGCCATATACGCTTTTCCTACCTCTTCAATGCTGTACGTATTCCGCGCCTTCTGCTCGCCCAATGTCTTCAAGCGCGCACGCAAGCCCTCCTGCCCCAAAAGCAAGGCCACCCGCTCAGCACACTCCTCTTCCCTGCCGGAAGCATAGAGCGATACACTCAGCTCATCATCGAGCAGCTCAGGCAAAGCCCCCACATCGGGCACAACAACCGGACACCGGCAGGCCATTGCCTCCAGAACGGTCATCCCAAACGATTCATTCCTGGTAGTGCTGACGTACACCCCGCCGCTCTCGGCTACTGCTGAATAATAATGGTTCATTTCTTCGTAATCCACTTTAGGCAGCCATTCAAAATACCGGATTTCCAGCGCTTTCACTCTGGCTTGGAGCTTGCTTGCAATCTCTTCGGAAGCGGTGTAACCGCCGACAAGCAAGAAGTGCAGGTCCGGGAATTGCGCATTCAGTCTGCCCACTATATTCATGAAAGACTCCCAGTTTTTATGCTGGTCGAGTTTGCCCACCCACAGAATCGTAGGCGGCCGCTTGCCGGGAAGCGCTTCGTATTTGAATAGTTCCGTGTCCAGGCAGTTATTAACATGGTAAGCATCCGGTATCCCGATCCGCTCCAGCATTTCCTTCATATAAGCAGAAGGTGTGATGACGTAATGAAAGGGCAGGCTATCCTTGGATTCAGCCAGTTTGCGCAAGGGCTCCTCATAAGTGGTATGCACCTCATGAATGATCACTTTCTTTTGCCCGGCTGGCCCCAGCGCTTCATACAGTTCATAGGTATCGATCGTGATAATCACATCAAAATCATGAGCTTCAATGTAATTCCTGAGTTCGTCGGGCTTGCCGAGAATACACACTTGCGCATAGCCTTCAAAAGCGCTGGCTCCGCCGTAATCCTCCAGAAAGGCAAAATGCACCTCCGCCCGCCCGCGCAGAAACTTAAGCCTGTTCGCCAATTGTGTAGTGACTCCGCCCAGCAAGCAAAATTTGTAGAAATACAAGATCTTCATAGCGCCTCCTGTCCTGGCTCCAAGGTCTGAATCCGGTACAGTGCCGTTGTCCGGGCAAAATACAATCCGCCTTCGCCATCCACCGCCAGCAGCCGGGCATTTTCGTCCAGCACCTCCAGTTGGTTCAGGCGCACATCATATTTGAATAGATGGTTCCCCGCCGTCCCGTACAATACGCCTTCCCTGTACAGCAGCTCGCAGCCTCCCCGCCAGAAGTGAGTCATCGCTTCCCAGTCCACCGGAAGCACCGGAATGGTCTGTTCAGTCTTCAGGGTTACCGGGTTAAAAAGAAAAAGCATCCCTGCGGTGAGCCCCCACACCTTGCCCTCATCATCGAGCGCAAGCGCGGAGATTGCTTGTTCACCCGGTACCGGAACGCCCTCCCACACCTTGCGGCGGCTGTTCACCTCCCAGATCATGAGAGACGCTTCCTTCCGCTCAGGAGCAATCCCGAGTCCTCCCCAGACGGAGCCTCCGGCAAACAGCAGTTCCTCTCCGGCAGCTAAAGATACAATGCTCTGCTGTGGCAAAAGCCCCCGGAACACTTCACGCGTTCCGCTTACGGGATGAAACAGCGTCAATGCGCCTCCATTCCGGCCATAGGACGGCACCGTACCGATAGCCAGCTCGTCTCCCGCCAGGGTCCAGGCAAAAGCGCGGTCCTGCTCTTCCTCCTGCAGCGAAAAAGCCAGCTTAGGATTGCTGCCCGGGTTCCACTCCAGGTTCGGATCATAGGCAAAGATATTGGCCTTGGGATAAACGCCGAGATACATGATGCCGTGAGCCGCCATCATCCCCTCAATCTGTCCGATGCCCCGGTGCGAGATCATTTCTGAGGACGCCGGATCATAGCTGGCCAGTCCGCCGGCAAAATAGCCGCCGATGTACAATTTTCCTTCCGGCCCCCAGGCCAGTGACTGCAGATGGACGGGCTGTCCTTGCAGCATAAAATCCATAACCGTGTGCCGGTCATTCTCCGGATCATAGATCCAGCAGGTCCCGTCCCTGTGCACTCCTGCCAGGCAGGTTCCGTGCGGGTTCAACGGATGGCTTTCCAGCCAGCCGTAATCTCCTGCCGGTTCCGGCATCGCAAGTGAAGTGGGTGAGAGAATGCCTGCTGCGAGTGCATAGCGCTGCAGAATATCCTCTTTGATGAAATACACATTCCCCTGAGGGTCTGGCGCAGATACACTAAGTCCACTCACATGATCAATGCATTTCTCCCACCGCCCCAGCTCCAGATCATAGATATATAACCGGGAACACGGTGTTATCCGGACTAACATTTTTCCATGGACAATATTCAGATCATAGACCAGCTGCTCTGTAGAACATTCCTCCGGCAGGCTGATCTCTGCACGGACACCTGTCACTGTATCCAGCTCCACAATATGCGGACACCGGGTCCCCACCCCAACATACAGCTTGCCCTTCCAGGCTTCCATCGAGCGGGCGTATTGCTCCCCCTCCACCATGACGCCGTAATCTCTGAACTGTCCCGTGGACGGGTTATATTGAAAGACTTTGCCGCCCGGGTAACAGCCTCCGTAGATTTTGCCTTCGTCATCCGCTGCAAGCCGCCAGGTGTAGAATTCACCGGGAATCATCTCGCCCAGATTCTCTATCCCTTGCTCATGCGTGAATCTGTATAAAATACCGCTGCCCCCGATGTAGACCCCGCTTGCCGCCGCAACAACACCCCAGCAGTGGTCTGAGCCTTCCAGCGCGAACTGCTGCACCGGTTCACTGCCAGCAGGATCAAGCACGAACAGCATACAGGGACTGCCGGAAGATATGGCATAAATCCGGTCCTTCCCCCGCCATTTGCCATAAGCCGATGCCCATACGGCAAGTCCGCTCAGCGGTCCGCCAATCCGCAGCGCCTTCATCCGCCTTGCCCTTCCTTAACTTTGGCTTCAGCATGTTCTGCATCCTGAATACCAGTTATGGGATAGGCGAGAACCGCTCCCAGCAGCTCTGCCGGAGATTCAGCATACTGCCGGAAGGCATCTGCTGAGCGTTCCAGCGGGAACACGCTGCTGATCAGCGGTTTCACCCGGATATCGCCCTCTGAGATCAGCCGGATATATTCCGCCATGTTACGCCCTTCGGTCCAGCGGACGTAGCCATAAGGATAGTCAATTCCCTGTTTCTCATAGACAGGATCATAACGTCCCGGACCACCTGCCCTGGAGATCAGCACCTGCGCTTCCTTCCCGAACATCAGCTCGCGCGAGAAGTCCGGCTTCACATCTCCGACCAGCAGCACCTTCCCTTGATTCCTCACCCATTCCAGGCCCTGATCGACAAGTCCGCCTGATTTGCCCCCGGCACAGATAATTACAGCATCGGCCCCCATTCCTGCTGTCAGATTATCAAGATGCCGGCTGACCCGCTGCGGATTCACCGCAATATGGCGGATGCCGAGACTCTCGGCAGTCCGGCAGCGCCCGGCAAGCAGATCATAGACAATCACCCGGCAGCCGGCGGCCCGCGCTATCTGTGCAATCAATTGGCCGAGAATGCCTGCCCCAATCAGCACCAGCGTTTCACCGAACTGCAGATCCGCCTGCCTAACGGCATGGACCGCGATGGCTCCCAGGCCCACCGTTGACGCCTCCTCCGGGCTGACATGCTCCGGCACCGGCACCATCAGATGCTGCGGCATCAGCAGCCATTCCGCATGTTTGGCGTAAGGTGCCCCATAGCAGGCCACCCGCTGGCCTTCCGGCCAATGCTCCATTCCTTTTCCCCGCGACCGGATCACGCCAGCCGCACTATAGCCGAGAACAACTGGTTTCGGGCGATGAATGCCATTCATCATGATTTCTGTTCCGGGGCTGATGGCTGAATATTCAGTCTCGACGAGCACGAAGCCGTCTTCAAGCACCGGAGCGGGAATATCGGCCACGCTAATTTGGCCATTTTGGGAAACTACCGCCTTCATATTACCTCTCTCCTCCCGGCTGCTCCGCATTTATTACAATGCGAATGTTTTTTCTCTGTTTTTGCTTCTGTCTTTGCTCTCTTTCTCTGCACTCTGAGTTCACTCTCTGGATCTGCTCTCCGTCTGCTTACTCTTTTAGCGCACCGATCATAACGCCTTTGACAAAATACTTTTGCAAAAACGGATAGATCAACAGAATAGGCACCGTTGCGATGATGATGGTCGCGAACTTGATGGATTCGCTGATGCGGAACACCTCATCCTGCGTAACTCCGGCCAGCATATTCTGCGCGGAGGATTGAATCAGAATTTCCCTCAGAATCAGCTGCAGCGGGAATAAATTGCGGTCCTGCAAATAAATCATCGCCGGGAACCAGCTGTTCCAGTGCCCTACCGCATAGAACAGGGTCATAACCGCCAGTACAGGCATGGATAACGGCAGCACAATCCGCAGCAGAATACGGAAGTCATGGGCACCGTCGATTTTGGCGGATTCAATAAGGCTGTCGGGTATGGACTGGAAGAAGGTCCGCATCACGATCAGATTAAAAGCACTCACTGCGCCCGGCAGGAGCAGCGCCCACCTGGTATCGTACAGCCCAAGCTCACGCACATTGAGGTAAGCCGGAATCAGACCGCCGCTGAAGAACATCGTGAACACGATAAAAGCCATTATCAGGCTGCGGCCTTCCAGATTTTTTCTGGACAGCGGATAGGCGCCAAGCGTAGTCAGAACCAGGTTAATAAAAGTGCCTGCGATTACATAAATGAACGTATTCCCGTATGCCGTCCAGATCCGCTGATCCTCAAAAACCAGCTTATAAGCATCCGCATTGAAGCCTTTCGGCCAGAAGCTTACCTCGCCTGCGGCGATGGCATGGACATCACTGAACGAGGACACCAGCACATACCACATCGGATACAGGAACAGGAAGGAACAAAAGATCAGGAACAGCACATTACAGCTGTCGAAGATCATTTCGGGAATGCTGCGTTTGATTACCACTGTTTTCCCTCCCCCCTCACCATAAACTATTTTCGGTCGTCTTCCGGCTGATCCGGTTTGCCAGCACCAGCAGTGTAAAATTGATGACGGAGTTGAACAGGCCTACCGCTGCCGAGAAGCTGTAATCGGCTTCCATGACACCCCGTCTGTAAACAAAGGTGGAGATGACGTCCGCCGTGACGTAAGTCCCCGGATTATACAGCAATATAATTTTGTCCCAGCCCACATTCAGCAGGGTCCCGACATTCAAAATCAAAAGGATTAGCACCGTGGGCAGTATTCCCGGCAGTGTAATATGTGTCAGCTGTTTCCAGCGCCCTGCTCCATCGACCACCGCAGCCTCATAAAGGCTCGGGTTAATGCCGGATAATGCGGCCAGATAAATAATGGAGTTCCATCCCAGGCTCTGCCACATGCCTGAACCTACATAAATTGTGCGGAACCATTCCGGAAGAATCAGAAACTGAATCGGCTCCGAGATGATTCCTATGCCGAGCAGCAGGCTGTTGATAATACCTCCCGGCTTGGTGAAATCAATAATCATCCCGCAGATGACAATCAGCGAAATAAAATGCGGCAGATACGAAACCGTCTGCAGGAAGGATTTCAGCTTTTTGAGCCGCAGTTCATTAAGCAGCAGCGCGAAAGCCAGTGAAGCCGGAAAAATAAACAGCAGCGAATAAAAGCTCATAAGAAAAGTGTTCTTCAGCAACCGGAAGAAATAATAGCTCTCGAAAAACTTCTCGAAGTTTTTGAAGCCCACCCAGGGGCTGCCGGCAACACCTGAGAAAGGATTGAAATCTTTGAAGGCGATAATCGCACCGTACATCGGTTTGTATTCAAAAATGAGAAAATAGAGCACAGTGGGCAGCAGCATTAGATAAAGGTAACGGTTGGACATCATTCGCTTCAGCGAGACGGAACTCCGTTTCGCCTGAAGTTTCCTGCTTTGGGTTTTGGCTGCATTCAAGGGTACTGCCATAGGGGTCTCCTTTCCCGGACACAGGCGATGGTACTAGCTGTCCTGCCCAGGCGGCTGCCGGAATTTCTGCATACCGCCTGGACAGGACAACCCTGCTCCACTTATTTTCCTTTGAACCGCTCAAATGCAGCCTGGTATTGCTTCAGCACCTCGCCAATACCCATTTGCTCCAGCTGCTTCATTACCTTGTCATAATCATCGAAGCTCTGTCGTCCCATAATCCGGGCATTAATTGTTTCCGCCACATAGGTCTGAATGTCGGCCATGAGAGGAACCACAATTTCATTTTCTTCAGCCGTGAATTGAACCGGCGGCAGCTTCGCGTCAAAATCAATATAATCCTTGTAAATCTCCAGCGGATTTTCCGTTTGTCCGTTCGCTTCACGGATCTGCTCCGCATAACGGGTATCGGCAACTGTAGCCCAGCTTCCGCCGCCGATGGTATGGTTCAGCAGCTCCTGGGTATTGGTCAGCCCATTCGTTGGATGCGTAACCTCTTTCTTATAGACAGGCTCTCCGTTCACCAGATCATAGGACTTGCCTTCCACGCCGAAATTGTTCAGCAGAATTCCTTCTTCGGAATACTGGTAGTCCAGCCATTTCATCACCTCTTCGGGATGCGCGGTCTTCGAGGATACAGCAAGCCCATGAGCCGCAGCCTGCCAGCGGAAGGAGACATGGCGCTGATCACCGTTTGGTCCCTTTGGAGGAATCGCCGCCGCAATTTTGAAGGTGTCATGTTTGCCTTCCATCAGCGTTGTGAAGTTCCCCATGTCAGGAGCCCGACCAGCCGAACCAGGCACCAGCCACATCCGTGGTCACCTTCTCCGTCAGCGTCTGGAACGTCGTATCGACCAGATAGTTCGGGTCCAGCAGCTGTTCTTTGTACAGCCGGTTCAGATAGGCAACAACATCTTTGAACCGTGGATCGTAAGGTCCGTATTTCACTTTACCGTTATCCACGAAGAAGCCATATTCGACGCCAAAAGCCGGCGCGAACAGCATCATAATATTCTCCAGATTGACGGTGACGAGCGGAATTTCATCTTTTTTTCCGTTGCCGTTGGGGTCCTGCTCCCTAAAGGCTTTGAGCATGTTATACCAGTCTTCTGTAGTTTTCGGCATCGGGAGACCCAGCTTCTCCACCCAGTCACTGCGGACCTGCGGGAACATCTGAGTCAAATCCTGGGAATCGAGTACGAGGTTTGGGAGATAGTAGATATGCCCTTCGGGCGAGGTGATTTGCCCCCGGATATCCGGGTGGTCGTCGAGGATTTTTTTAAAATTGGGCGCATACTGGTCAATCAGATCTTCCAATGGAAGGAGCGCCCCCTGAGCACCGTATTTGCCGGAGTCCGTGCCCCACAGATCATTGTAGATGATATCCGGGAGTTTGCCGGAGGACATCAGCAGGCTGAATGCTTCTGCACTGGCTTCAGTACTGTGCTGAAAGTTGATATGAATGTTGGTGTTCTTTTCCATCTGCTGAAAGGATAATTTCTCATTAAAATTGGTTCCCCGGAAGTTGCCTCCGCTTGGAGACCATAGGGAAAATTCCATCTTGTCCGCGACAATCGGGACTTGCAGGCCGCCTACTGAGTGACTTCCTTCTACAGGAGGAGCAGATGTGGAACTCTGAGTTCCCGGTGAGCCGGATGGTTCGGCAGTACTGCCGGCATTATTGCTTGTTCCGCCACAGGCTGACACCAGTGTAACCAGCAGCGTCATTACTGGCAATAACATCGCTAGCTTCCTTTTAGCAGCATTCATAATTCAACCCCCTATTAATAAGTAAAAGTAAGATAGTTCCTATGATATATTTACTAACACACTATAAGGGAATCAACAGTACATCAAAGAGTTTCAGAAAAATAACCTATCCACGCATTCAGTCTTGAATTTCTCCACCAGCCTTTCACTTTTTCCGTATTTGTGCCAGATTTCTCATTCCTGACTTCTTTTTGATTCACAGGTCAGATATTCAGAACCGAAATTTCATTTCTCTGATATATATCTGATGTATTTATTATATTTTCGTCATCTCTTGAAGTCAATTAAAATTTGAATATTCTTTTGTTTTTATGTAATTATACATCACATTATCCTTTCACCAATGTAATCTCACTACGAAAATATTGTGAAAAATCTAACATGGTTTGACATGTTGCTATGTGCAGAGCTATTTTTCCGATCCCCGCAGTCCCAAAAAACCGCAAAAAAAACGCGCAACAACGGCCACATTCTGCCTTCGTTACGCTTGATCTCAACCCATCACGGGATGCACTTATATGAGCGCCTTCGTTGCTCCACCGGCTTTCCCTTTATTTTCTTCGGCGATAAGCCGGCCCATTTCCTCGTACAGTGTCGTTTCATCAATCATTCTCGACCAATAAGCATTCAGCAGCTTGCGGAAGCTTTGCAATACGGCAATGGGAAGACCCAAATCTCTGAGGTATGAAAATGTTGGAAACAACTCTCTATACATCAGATATCTTGACGGACGGTTCAAATGATCATCCACGGCCATTTCAGCAATCCGTTTGCGGGCCGGAATACTGACCGAACGCTCCCGGATCATCCGCTGCGCCTCAGGCGAAGCCAGAAAGCTGACAAATTGACGTGCAGCCTCCTTCTGCCGCGAATTCTCCACAACGGCCGCACCGATCGTAACAAGCAGCGTTTTTTGCGGGTCCTTTGCTTTGAGCGTAGGCAGCGGGGCCAAGTCATAATCCAGGGATAGGTCCTTGAAATCATTTAAGTTGTAATAAGTCGTCAATATCATCGACACCTGCTCCTGGACAAACAGCGACACCGTCTCATCATCATGGTTGCCAGCCAGATATTTAGGGAATATCTGATGATTATTCACCAGCCTGCTGTATACATTAAGACTGTTGGCCGTCTCAGGGCTCAGCGTTTGATGATGCTCACCATCCTCCATCGTCCGGATTCCGCTCTGCAGGAGAAAGACGGAATAACGGTTCTCAGATGCAGGCACAAAATACACGGCGTGACGCCCGCGTTTCTCCGACAGCTTCCGGGCCGCCTCAATCAGATCATCCCAGGTCCAGTAACTGTCCGGCTCAGGCAGATCCGCCTCGCGGAAATGGGTTTTGTTGTAGCAGAGCACCACCGGGGAGAAGGAAATCGGATAGGCAAACAGCGCCCCGTTGTGCAAAAAAGCCTCACTTGCGATCGGATACAGTCCCGGGTCAGGCTCCAGCGTCTCCAGAAGCCCGGCTGAACCGTTCTCGGCCAGCTCCTGAAACTGGGTGCTGTTCAGCGACAATACATCCAGCATCCCGTTGTTGATCAGCTCCATGGCAGAGTTCACATGGTCGAAATTATTCAGCGCGAGCGGCAGCACATGAATCCCGGGATGCAGCCGGTGGAATTCTGCAATGAGATCATCCAGCTTGAAGTCCTTCGTCAGGGATGAGCTGCAGCCAAAATGAATGCGGATCCTTTCCTTGACCGATTCCATCACCATGCTGCCCACACGGTCTATTTTCACAATCAGACCTTCTTGTACAAGGACATCCAGCCCTCTGCGGACGGATTTGTTGCTTAGCTCAAACTGCTTGGCCAACGTGCTCTCGGCAGGCAGATACGCTCCAGGCTGCAAAATTCCGCTCAGGATATCAGTCCGAAGCTTGCTTACCATATATTCCAATCGTTCCCGGAAAGACTGCCGGCCTGATTTATTATTCATGCATTATTCTCCCTATATCACTCAAATTTACATCATGACCCTTCTATTTTGCTTCAACTTTGAAAGGTTGTCAAACGCATATCTGCCAAAATGCAGCAAAAAAAGCCTGATTGCTCAGGCCTTAATTTTTTTGTGAATGACCGGATCTTTGCATTAGCCAGTTATACCGGCTCTATATGTACCAATACATTAGACACCTGGTGCCGGTCCTTCAGCTGATCTTTAATCTCTTCCGTGATGTCATGGCTCTGGACCACATTTAGGTTGGAGTCTACACATACAGTAGTATCCACCAGCACATTATTCCCGTGGATCCGGGCTTTGATATCTTTAATGGATTCTACCCCTTGAATCTCGGCAACCGTCTGTTTCATCAGCTCAAGTTCATTGGCGTCGAAGCCGTCAGTAAGATCATGTGTGGCTTTGCGGAAGATCTCCCATGCCGTCTTGCAGATCATTAACCCGACAATGATTCCGGTCAGTGGATCGAGCCAGGGCAGACCAAATTGCGCACCGATAATCCCGGTAAAAGCTCCAATACTAACGAGCGCATCTGACCGGTTATCTTGGGCAACCGCCAGCATAGCATTGCTGTTCAGCTTGCGGGCCAGCCGGACGTTGTACATGTAAACCGCGAACATAACTACCGCGCAGCCGGCTGCCGTCCATGCAGCAATGAGATCCGGGGTTTCGAGTGCGGGCTGAATGAATTTGTTCACACCCTGGTACAGAACTTGAAGTCCTACAGCCATCATAATGAAAGAGGCAACCAGCGCAGCCACGGTTTCCGCTCTAAAATGCCCGTAGCTGTGATTGGAGTCCGGCGGTCTTCTGGAAATCTTGAGTCCGGCCAGAATTGCCAGGGAGGCAATAATATCCGTGCTGTTGTTAAGGCCGTCGGCCAGCAGTGCCTGAGAGCCTGAAGCTGTACCTATCAATAGTTTGACCGCAGACAGCATTATGTAGGCAAACAGACTCAGCCACGCGCCTTTTTCACTTTGTTTGATGTCACTGTAGTTTTCCAAGCCAAAGAACCTCCAAAGAATAGTATCGTTCTATACTACACTCTGAATAGCGGGTGGGTCTAGAGAAACAGTGTTGCCGGGCCGCGCAAGTGTTCCCCCTGCTAAATAGAGTTGGCAGCCCGGAATTGTTTTGCCGCCTGCAACATAGTTTGCCCCTGTTCAACTTTAGCTTCGGCGGTGCCGGACGAGAGGTTTGTTAAATCCTCTTGGCAGACAAAACCCCTCCTGACCTGAGCTTCCGGTCCGGAGGGGCGTAAGTTAAATAAACGGGATGTTTCTTATTCAGCCGGAGCGGTGAAAGTGCGTCCTGCAAATTCAGCATCCAGCATGTAGAAAGCATTGCTGTCGGTTTCAATCCGCTTCAGCTTGGCGATAATATTGCTGAACAACGCCTCTTCCTCCACCTGCTCATCAATGAACCATTTCAAGAAATAGATTGTCGCATGTTCACGTTCATCGAGCGCCAGGTCAGCCAAATGATAGAATCTTGTCGTGTTCTGCTGTTCGTGCGCGAACGCATGTTCAAAGGCGTCCAGCATCGATGAATACTCGTTTTTAGGCTCAGGAAGTGCAGCCAGGGTTGCGCGGAAATCGCGGTCATTCAGAAATTTGTAGATTTTCATTGCGTGGAAGCGTTCTTCTTCCGCCTGGATCAGGAAAAAATTAGCGAAACCGTCGAGACTTTCACCGGAGCAATACGCGGCCATTGCCAGGTATACGTGAGCCGAATAAAACTCAAAGTTCATCTGTTCATTCAGAGCATTCACTAATTCATCTTTCATTAGACAGTCTCCTCATCCTTCAAATTTTAATTATTATGTAGATATCCTTTCTTATCTTATCACCGCAACTGGCAGTCAGCAAGTACAACGGCAGTACTCTTAATAATGGTATTGTACGGTTAAAGATTGGACATGATACAACAAATCTTGGTACCTGAACATGATATTATAAATAAAAAAGGAAGGATGATGAAGCTCCTATGTCAGGGTTAAAACCGCTAAAAAAAATGAAAAGCCTGTATTATAGTATACACATTCTAACGGCCCTTATCCTGCTCTTGCTGCTTGCAACGGGATGTAACAGCAATACTGCCACACCATCCAGGACCGCCGCTCCCGCCCCTTCCCCGGCAACAGGGGCTGCGCCGGAGCAGCCGGTAGGTCCCTCCTCTTCCCCGGAGGCTTCCCGGCCGCCGGCCGCTGAGTCAGGTCCGGTCTCCACCCAGGAGGTTGACGCGCTGACCAGAAAAATTGCCGGAATGACCCTGGAAGAAAAAATCGGGCAAATGCTGCTTGTCGGGATTGACGGCACCACACTGGAGGCAGAAGCAAAAAGGATGATCACGGACGACAAAGTCGGCGGAATTATCCTTTATGCGGACAACATCAAGGATCTGAAAGGTATGGTCAATCTCATTAATGCGCTGAAAAAGAGCAACACAACAAATCCCGCTCCGCTATTCATGAGTGTCGACCAGGAAGGCGGCAAGGTGAGCCGGATGCCTAAGGAATATGCCTCCATCCCCTCAAACAGCAAAGTGGGCAATAGCAATGATTCAGTCGCAGCCGGGACGATGGGCAAGCTGCTGGCCCGGGAAGTGCGGGCAGGCGGGTTCAATATGAATTTTGCGCCTGTCCTCGACATCAACAGCAATCCGGACAACCCTGTCATCGGCGACCGTTCATTCGGCAGCTCTGCCAGCATAGTGAGCAAGCTGGGGATTGCTGAATTGAAGGGCATAGAGAGCGAAGGCGTTGTGCCGGTGGTCAAGCATTTCCCCGGACACGGGGATACTTCGGTCGACTCTCACCTGGAGCTCCCGGTGGTGAACAAGAGCGCTTCCCAGCTCGCCAAGCTGGAATGGCTCCCTTTCCAGGCCGCCTTCAAGGAGAAAGCAGACGCGGTCATGGTGGCGCATATTTTGTTTCCCCAAATTGATCCCGACTACCCGGCATCGTTATCCCGGATTATTATCGGTGATCAGCTTCGCGGTGATATGGGATACCAGGGTGTGGTGATCACGGACGACCTGACCATGGGAGCCATTATGAAGCATTTTGATCTTGGCAGCGCAGCAATAGAGACCGTTAATGCAGGCTGCGACATCCTGCTCATCGCTCATGGATATGAGAATGAGCAGCTGGCCCGGAAGGCATTGCTGCAAAGCGTTCGCGGCGGTACGCTCGACGAGTCAAGGATCAATGAAAGTGTCTACCGTATTTTGGCTCTGAAGCAGAAATACAGGTTGACTGACAAGCCGGTTCCCGTCCCTGATCTTGCTGAACTTAACAATGAAATCAAACTATGGCGCAGTAAACTATCTAAATAACAAGAAAAGAAGTAATCCGTCCACTAATGCGGATAAATTACTTCTTCTCGATATGCATCGGCTGTATGGCTTGTGTCTCCCCGAAATAACGGGTTCTACTGAAGCACTACGGTGTCGCCGGGTTTTAGTCCGGACAGAATCTCTACCTTGTCCGTCGTTTCCAATCCGGTTTTAACTTGTACCTTTTCTGTTTGCCCATTGCCTTTGTCCAGCATGACGTAAGAGAGATCCCCTTCATGAATGATAGCAATGTTGGATACCGCAGTAACGTTATCTTTGCGCAAGGTTTCAATCTCGCCAGTCAAGCTGAGGCCGCCAATTAAAAGCTCATTCGGCTCAAGCGAAATGACCACTTCAAACTGTGGCGCTTGGGTGGTTGTTGTATCCTTGGCCGATACAGTCGTGGCAAATTTGGATACCTTTTTTACTACTCCGGTCAGCTTCACATCCTTGGAAGCTGTCATTTTGACCTTTACCTTCATTCCCGGCTTGATGTTGAAGACATCCTGTTCACCCACCAGAGCGATAAACTGCAATTTGCTGAGGTCCACGATTTTGCCGAGGTACTGGTTGTCGGTTACCATACGTGGAATTTCACTGGCATTGTCGAACAGGAAAATTCCTGAAGAAGGGGCACGATAGCTCGCTGACTGAATCTTCTTTTTCTTGTCCGCAATTTCCCGTGCTTGAATCTCCGCATTTACCTGGTTTAAGTCATCGCCGATTCTTGAAGTCTCTTGGGTGGCCAGCGCTTTTAACCGTTCGGCTTCAGTAGCACCGACAGCCGCAGACTCCTCAGTCTGTTGGCTGACGAAGGCATTCAGCTCGGCTTCCAATTTAGCTTTGCGTATCGTTGCTTCCTGGGTGGCAATTTCATTCTTGAGTGTTTCAGTGTCCAGCGTATACATCACTGCGCCTTTTTTCACTTGTCCGCCGTTTTCTACTTTCCATTCCGTTACTTTGGAAGCAAATGGAGCATAGACCAGGGTTTCATGCTCATACTTTGATGTGCCTTTAATCTGGATAGATTTTGTCATCGATTCTTTGGTTACCGGGAAAGAGATGACCTGCGCCGGCTCTACTGGCTGAAGCTGCTCTTTGGGTTTACTCATTTTGTCATAGATAAAATAACCGGCGACCGCCAGTATCGCCACTATGATAATCCACTTTATAATCCTCTTCATTCCTGTGACTTCCTTTCAGCTTATAAATGGCTAATCCCGTTTGATCGCAGTGAGCGCATTGGTTCTTGCTGCACTGATTGCCGGATATATCCCTGATAACACCCCGGTTAATACTGCAAAAACAATACCAACGGGAATGGAGTTCAGCGGAATTGAAACGACAAGACTCTCGCCAGTACCCATTGTCATTTGTCCAGAGCTGCTGACGAGCTTGTTAATGCCCTCCACAATCAGATATGAAAAACCAATCCCGAGCAATCCTCCCATAAAGCCCAGCAAAGCAGCCTCCATGATGAACATAGTACGGATTTGCCTCATGTTGGAGCCCAGCACCTTCATAATCCCGATCTGCCGCCGCCGCTGGTGCGTAGACATCGTCATAGCTACGATGATGGAGATGGAAGCAATAATCAGGATAAATCCGCCCACTCCTAAGGCTACCATTTTGAACATGGCAAATTGGGACTTGAGCTGTTCCAGTTGATATAGGTTGTTGCTCGTGTTCAGGGTCAGCTTCTTAATCAGTGTCTCTACTTGAGGTAAATTATCCTGGTTATCTACCCGGATAAGCGCTTGATTGTAGGTTTGACCCATTTCGGGTTTATCCGGCTTTATGTTGAATTCATCCTTAAGCCTGTCATAAGTTTCTTGGGATACATAGATCTTCTTATCATACATAGCTTGATCAGCGCTCATCCCATCCGCTTTTTTCAATATGCCGGCCACTTGAAGCTGGGAGCTGAGGTAGCTTTTCACACCACCGGTTGAAGTTTCGTAGTCACTATGTCTGAATTGAACCTGCTGTCTGTACAAATTAGAAGGCATTCTGGACAGTTCATCATATTGCCGCATTACTTCAGGGTCATAGGAATTGCTGCTCAAACTCTCCATCAGCTTCTTTTGGGTTTCTATATCCATAAGCCCAATCGTGGCGCCGTAGTTAAGCACTACGCTGCCAATTTGTTTGCTGGGCATACCTTGCTGAAAAGAAAAATCATATTTGGTCAGCAGGCTGAGGTCAGTCACCACTAAGTTGAAGTTGGATATTTTGTTGTCAGTGGTTAAAAGTTCAAAGTATCCGGCATCTTGAAATGGAGCGGCAGCCGTGACATGCTTGAGTCCCCTGATAATCTCAAGCTTCTGTTCAGTCAGCTTTCCGACATTCGAATTGGCCCCTGTTTTGGTCGCGGTGGGGCCGCCGCCTTGCGATACCCCTTCATTCGGCATCACGGTAATTTCATCCATTTTAAACTGGGCCGTGACTTCACGGCTGACGTAGCTCTGTACAGAGTCGCCAAGACTCAAGGCAACGACAATAGCCGAACAGCCGATAGAGAGCCCCAGCATACACAGACCCGTTACAACCTTTCTCCGTTTAATCTGGCCCCATGCCAAACGGGTCACATCAAGAATTCTCACTGTCAGGGACCCCCTCTGCAGGTTCTGATTCAGCGGTACCGCGTTTTTCTGTAATCATGTGGCCGTCCCGCAGCGTAAAGATACGCTGCATATGCTCCGCCACCTCAGGCTCATGCGTGACCACAATGAACGTGGTTTTCATTTTTTTGTTCAAATCAATCAATATGCTAATAATCTCTTCTTCTGTTGTGGTATCCAGATTACCGGTAGGTTCATCCGCAAAAATAATTGACGGCTCCGTAATCAGCGAACGGGCAATACTGACCCGCTGCTGCTGGCCCCCGGACAGCTGAGAGGGAAACATCTCCGATTTGTCCGGGATCCCCACCGCCTCCAGCAGGGCAAGCGATTTTTTCTTGCGGACCGACGGTGAGACGGATTGAAAGACAAGCGGCAGCTCCACGTTTTCGCGTACCGTCAGGCTGGTGATCAGCTCATAAGCCTGAAAGATGAACCCGATATTTTTGCGCCGGAATACCGCCAGCTTGTTCTCACCCATCTTGACAATATCCTGGTCGGCAATATAAATATGACCTTCTGTCGGCTTCATCAGGCCCGCCATCAAATTCAGCATTGTGGATTTGCCGGAGCCCGAGCTGCCCAGCAGGGCGACCATATCGCCCTGATTCACCTCAAAGCTGATGTTATGAAGCACCGGCGTCACTTCACTGCCGCTTTTAAACGTATGTGATATATTCTCCACTCGCAACATAAGCTGCTCCTTTTTGTACTTTGATATCATTGCTTATCCGTTAATCGCTGGTTGTCGCTCTTTCAATCTTCAAGGTATACGCCTGGTTGGCCAGTTCGATCCGCTCACCCTGGAATTCATCATACAGTCTGATGGAGTATGTTCCGCCAGCCAGCTTTTTGTAGGTCTCGCTGCTGAAGGACATGGAATACCTGTTGTTGTCCCCTTCTATCAGATCCGTTCCGAGCGTGAGGCTCTTCTCTTGCGACTGTCCGTAAGGATCGGTCATTTTGAGCACAAGCTTGTGGTCGAAAGAACCGACATCATAGCTGATATCACGCAGCAGGCTGTAATTCATGGTGATATTGATGGTATCGCTGCCGCGCGCATTGCGGCCTTCTGAATTAAGAACGGATAAGGTATAAGGATACAGCGTAACCTTGGACAAATTGTTAACCGGCGTGATGTACTGCGGACTAAGTTCCAGTGCAGAGACATTGATGAAGCCTGTGGATTCCTGTCCAGCCTCTGTAAACTTGTTCCCGTTGATGCCAGGTCCCAAATAGAGTGTAACATCCGAGGCATCCACTGATTTCGGGAGCTTCGCCCAGAACGTAACCAGCTGCTTGCCGCCAGGTGTCGCCGCCATATCCGGCTGTACTGGAGTGGTCTCATACAGCTGTCCGTCTGCGGTTTTAAAGTAGGCCTGAAGGCGGGCCATTTTGCTTTGTCTTTTCTCTTCACTGCTCAAGAACATTTCAGTATAAACAATATTTGAGTTAATCCCTTGGTAGATGACTGTTTTGTTCTCCTGCACTTTGGCATTTTTCCCTTTTCCGACAATGGTATAGCTGCCGCCTCTGTCAACCTTGTATACGGCATCTGTTACACTGCTCGTGTTCAACGACAGGAATGGCACATTTTCTTCTTTCACTACAGAGTACAGATTGACCCGTGTTGATTTGAAATCCGTAGTATAAGGAATTTTGCTGAATACATATACCTCTGCACTTTTCCCTGGAGCAATGGAAGAAGCTTCCTTCTCCATGAACAGGTCCGTAGATGCTGACAAGTCGTTGTTGTCCAATTTTAGAGCGCCCTTAAGATCAGGCAAGGTAAGGTTCACCGATTGTGTATTGGTGATATTCAGCTTGGCGATTAGAATGTCATCATTTTTCCATGGAAAACGCTGGAGAGACATCAGGCTATAGTCGAAAGTGCCATATTGATTGGTGATCCGGTAATTCATAGCTTTTTGCGTGTCCGCACGGAGTGTGTAAGGAACGGCGAAATAAGCGACAGGAATAGACAGCTTAGCCGTAGCACTTGGAGAGACGGTTGTGCCTGGAGAGTTGGAACCTCCGGTTCCTCCAGCCCCACCAGCCCCGGATCCCTCAGGTGTTGATCCCGAAGTCCCTGGTGTTCCTTGTGCTGGCGTACTAGGCGTATTGCCGCTGCTGTTCCCGCTGACCGATTCAATCATTTGCAGCTTCAGTGTGTTCTGTTCGACCTCAAGCGGAATCTGAGCGGTCAGTTGGACCACTTTTTCCTCCATGGGTTTCAAGCTCGCTCCGCTCACACCATTGGAGCTGATCGGGAAGGTTGTGCCTTTAGCTGTTCTAACCGAAAGGTCATAGGTAGGCAGAACAACTGCTTGTTTGCCGGCATTTTTAAGCCGGAACTGGAAAGTCCATATCCCTGCGGCATCTTCCCCATAGACATTTGCGCCAGTCAACTGCAATTCGATGGTATTGCTGTTGATGCCGATCTTTTTGATGGCGCCTTTGCCAACATTCAGGTCAGGGGTCACCGCCGCAGGAAGCTTGTACGAAAATTTAGGGAGTTCAAACTTAAGCGTCTCATCCCTCTGGACATATTGCACCTTCATGTTGTCGGTCTTCAGATACGGCGGAATCTCAGTCACGTAATAGATGGTTTTTTTCTCTTGCGGCTGAATTTTATATCCGGCCAGCGAATTGTCGAGTGCCAGCTCGAATGCAGTTCCGCTTGCAGACATTAGGTATGCTGTATAGCCAGGGTCCGTGAGAACCTTGTTCCCTTCATTGCTGAAGTTGATGCCAACCTTAGCGAATACCTTGCCGCCATACTTGTAGATCTGCAGGGATTCGGAAGCTGCAGAGACAGGAATGTTATTCATGGTGACGTTCTGTCTTTGGCCACTCACTGCACTCGAAGAATAATTAGCCGGAAGGCTGATGGCCCCTGCGTGTCTCAGGTAACCTTTGCTTTTGGGGTCCCATACATACATTGATACTTTGAGGCCTTTGAGTGAATTGATTTTGCCTATGTTGACGTAGTAGGTCACCCTTTCGGTTTGTTTGGAAACTACCTTGTTCTTAGCTGCGTCGGCGGTCACCGGGTTGCCCGGAATGACGGAGCCTCCTGAAGTAACCACTCGCGAAAAATAATGGCTCAGGCTTGCATTGCTGCGGCCTGAGTTGGAATAGTTCAGTGTGTAGGTCAGAATATTCCCGCCAGACTGAGACCAGAGACTAACATCCTCCAGCGTAGCTTTGACACCCGCCTCCAGCGGAATGGACCCCAGATTCTTGGGCGCGGTGCTGGCGGCAGATGCTGCAGATACCTTTGCTCCGGCGTTGTTTGCTGCTGCCGGAGCGGCAGAGGCGGGATAAACAGACATTTGGCCAATAATAAAAGTACTTAACAACAATGCGATATATGTAGTTCTATGCTTTCTCATTCATTTCCCCCCATGAAGTTTTACTAGGATCATTATAGTGGTTGAAGATGAGGTAATTGTATCCAATTTGTAACCATTGGTTGCAATTTGTAACCTTCTGACGAAAGTTCCCATAATCTGTTATTTCACAATTGTTCCGAAGACACGCCGATATTGGTTGGGGGCATCCCCTCAAACTCCCTGAATACTTTAATGAAATAGCTGGATTGGGAAAAACCGGCCTGGCGTGCAATTTCCGCAACGGAGAACCCGGTGGATACAAGCAGCAGCTTGGCTCTGGCCAGACGGCAATCCGTCAAAAAGCGGTTGGGCGTTTTCCCCATAACCAGCCGGAACAGACGCAGAAAATGATAACTGCTGTAACCCGACAGCCGGGCCATACTCTCCAGAGTCCAGGCCCCGGCGCACTCCCTGTGGATAACATTCGCCGCGTTGCGGATGGAATGCCTGATCTCCAGAGAGACAGCACCGTTCTGCGGCTCGGAATTTTGCAGTAATGTGATCAGGATTTCATACAGAAGCGCCGACAGGCGCGGTTCATAGCGGGTCTCATAGGATACGCCTAGCCGGTACATTTCTTCGAATAAGCTTTCCAGACCGGCTTCCGGATCAAAGGTGAAAAAGTAGCCGCGCGACTGGTCGACCTCTTCCAGCAAAGGCAGCGGCAGACCGGTCCCAAAGTGTACCCACCGTACATCCCAGGGCTGGCTCAGACCGGAACCGTACTGCTGATAAGCTCCTCTCGGGAAAAGAAACCCTTTGCCTCTCCCCATCGGGATCCGTTCCCCTTCATGAAACACATAACCTTCCCCGGCAAAAATCAAATGTAAATTATAGCTGTTCAGCAGTCCCTCCGATCTTCTCTCCGCATGCTGCGGGAAGTTGCTGTAGTGACCCAGAAATTCCGGATAACATACATATTTGGTGTAGGCCGGTGTTGGCAGATAACATTGCTTATTCATTAGACGAACAACTCCCCCCTGTGCTATGCAACAATCTAGCAATATCGTTATATTAAAGCAATATTTTGTTATATAATATTTATTTCACTTGATAATACAATATATATGTCATCAGAATAAAGCATATTTTTAATAATATCTGTGATCCCTTGGAGGTTATGATGAGCAAACCTGTTGCAAATGAACAACGATTTGAGCTTGGCGTATGTTACTATCCTGAACACTGGCCGGAGGAGCTGTGGGCCGACGATTACCGGCGGATGGTTGAAACCGGATTCACAATTGTCCGTCTGGCCGAATTTGCCTGGTCCATCTTCGAACCTGAGGAAGGTGTCTTCCAGTTCGAATTGTTCGACAAGGCTATCGATCTGGCCCACAGCTATGGATTGAAGGTAATTCTGGGCACACCTACTGCCACGCCTCCCGCCTGGCTTACCGAACGTTATCCGGAAGTTCTGAATGTTACGAATGAGGGAGTTACCCTTCAGCATGGTATGCGCCGCCACTATAATTACAGCAGCCCCAAGTACCGGGAGCTCTGTGCCGCTATCACCAGACAGCTTGCGCTGCATTACGGCAATCACCCCGGTGTGGCGGGCTGGCAAATTGACAATGAGTTGAACTGCGAAATCAATGTGTTCTACTCGGAGAGTGATCACCTTGCCTTCCGGGAGTGGGTACAGGCTAAATACAAAACGCTGGACCAGTTGAATGACGCTTGGGGGACCGTCTTCTGGAACCAGACCTATACCAGCTGGTCACAGGTCTTTCTGCCGCGTCCCACCCCTACACCCAAACAGCCTAACCCTCACCAGGCGCTGGATGAGAAACGGTTTATTTCGGACAATACGATTTCTTTTGCCAAAATCCAGGCGGATATCATCCGTGAGCTGGCCCCCTCCCAATGGGTAACCACCAATGGCTTGTTCGGTCATCTGGACAGCCATGAGCTGAATGAGAAGCTCCTTGATTTCTTCAGCTATGACTCCTATCCGCAGTTCGCAAGCATTCATACGGACCCGGAAGAAGCGGAGCCGCTGATGGACCGGAGCTGGAGTCTCTCGCTGTCCGCGGTCCGCTCCATCAGCCCGAACTTCTGCATTATGGAACAGCAATCCGGCCCCGGGGGCTGGGTCAACCGTATGAATATGCCTTCACCCAAACCGGGCCAAATGCGGCTCTGGACCTACCAGTCCATTGCTCATGGAGCGGACAAACTGCTCTACTTCCGCTGGCGCACGGCAACGATGGGCCATGAGATTTACTGGCATGGCCTGAATGATTATCACAACCAGCCGAACCGCAGAGTAAGGGAAGCTGTACAGATTGGACGGGAGCTGGCTGAAGCAGGCAAGCATATTGCAGGCACCCGCAATCAGGCAGGCGTTGCCATTCTGCGTGATTATGACAATGAATGGGACGGTGAATACGATGTCTGGCATGGACCGTTCATGTGGCAGAGCAACAAGGAATGGTTCAAGGCGCTGCAAAAGCGGCATATCCCGAATGATGTCCTCTACCTCCGCAGCAAGACCACGCTCGAAGACCTCATTCCATATCAGGTGCTGATCTACCCGCATCCGGCGATAATGAGCGATGAGACTGCCAGGCTGCTTGATCAATATGTGCAGCAGGGCGGAACACTTATTTTTGGTTGCCGGACCGGATACAAGGATACGCGCGGACAATGCTATATGCGGCCTTTTCCCGGTGCAGCCAGGGATCTGTGCGGAATCACCGTTGAGGAATTCACCATGGTCCAAGGCACCCGTCTGCCGACCTCTATCCGCTGGGGAAATGACACTGAGGCACTTACCGGGGCAGATGCTTTTAACGATATTCTTCATGTGGAAGAGGACACTGTAGAGGTCATGGGCACCTACGCGTCTGATTATTATGCCGGCAAACCTGCGGTTACCCGAAACCGACGGGGTAAGGGTGAAGTTTGGTACTACGGAGCCGTTTTTAATGCAGAAGCAGCCCATAAAATCTTAGACAGCCTGAACCTTAGCTCCCCTGCCGCCGAGTGGCTGGAGCTGCCCCCGGAAGTGGAACTGCAAATCCGCAGCAATGATAAGTCCGGCTATGCCTTCCTGTTGAACTACAGCGAAGAAGCCGTAACGATCACGCTCAAAGATCATAAAACCGATCTCCTGACCGGTGAACCCCTCTCCGGCTCCTGTAAGCTGGAAGGCTTTGGGGTTCGGGTGCTCTATTAAAGCTTCATGAAACCGGCTGAATACGGATTAAAAGCGGATTATTGGCAGAGAAGATTTGTTTCCTCCATATAAGCATATAATATAGAACTATACTGACTCTTCCTGACGGCAGTGATCTGCAAATGGAGGGGTCTTTTCAAATCTACCCTGGCAGGTGAATAACAACACGGGGCTTACGGCCGCAGGAATTCCCCACAACTCCAAAATCAACGGGGTGCACGCTGAAGACGGATCGTTGTACTATAGGCAGGCTTAGCGTCCTTTGACTTGCAAAGCGCTCATAATGGTATACCACATGCACAACGCTCGCCCAGAAGTCAGTTAGGACATGCATTGGGGGCCTTATGACTATGGTGTGGGTCCTTCTGCGGACACGATGCGCTCCCTTCACGATCTATCCGCAGCCGTTGCGGACCGGAAAGCCGTTATTGAAAGAAAATTCGTCCATTCCACAGGACATCGGACTGAGATGCCTTTATTTTTTCCTTTCCCCTTTATTCCAGGCTCCATCGAAGGATATAACGGCTCCTGAGTCCGTATCCGCTGAAAAAACAAAATTTTGGGCAAAATAAGGTCTCCTCGGTCCGCATCAGTCCGCGGATGGAGGGGCCCAATCCTCATGCATCGCTTATATCCTCGTAGGCTTCCAAGATATCCACACTTTTTTTCATTGTATAATTTCCTATACAATCAAAAAAGAGACAGCTCCATGGAACCGTCTCTTAAGAATATTTATATGTAATAATTATTTTACTTCTTCACTAAACTGTTCAGATAAGCATCTGCTTCTTCATAGGTTGGATAATGAACGGCAAACTTCCCGAACAGTCTCTTCATCTGCATCTTCCAAACGGGGGTATCGGCAACATAAACCCATCCTCCTACTCCATGGGCAACAGCTATATCTCCTGTAGGTGCAAGCATGGCAGCAACCTCAGGAGTAAGAATAGTCTTAGACTCAGTGACATCGGTAACTCCTGTGAATCCAGGCTTCAGCTTCTTCATAGCTTGTTCAAAATCTGATATGTATGCAGGAACATCAGCTTCTGTTAGGCCAAAAGCTTTCACAACCACTTGATTTTTTTCAACATTTACATCCATTGTGTAAGGCATAATCATTCCCCCAGTTTAAATTCTACCAATTGATTCTTAATGAAGAAAACAAAATGGTAAGTATATTAAATTATCGGTTTTGTGAATTCATTATTTTAGGTAATAAGGGAATTAATGACGTGAATATTACGTGTTTTAACATGAAATTTGTTTATAGCTTCCACATTTTCCGGACAAAACTCCCCATACTCCCAATTGCCTCCTGTGCTTCGGGGAGCATATCGGACATCATCTGGAACACGCTCCACATGTTCTCCCAGATCTCCAGCGTGACCTCCCCTCCTTCAGCACGAATACGCTCCGCCAGCCTTTCGGCATCACTTAACAGCACTTCCTGATCCCCGGCCTGGATCAACAGCGGCGGCAGCCCATGCAGGCAGAGCTTAAGCGGAGAGAGCAGCGCAGGAGGCTCACCGGCATAGCCGCCGAGGTAATCCCGCAGGATTCTCCGGTTCCCCTCCCGGCTCCCTGTGGGGTCCAGTTCAGCCTTGCTGTCATAGGACTCGCCGTCGAGGTGAACGAGATCGCCATGCGGAGAGAGCAGGAACGCTGCAGCCGGGAGCCTTCCCCTGATTCCCGCAGTGTGATCATCGTCATGAGCGCAAGCGTGGCACCTACAGAATCCCCGCCAAGGATAATGTTCTCCGGCTGCAGGCCCGTCTCCAGAAGCCGGCAATAGGCGGAATAACAATCATCATTGGCGGCGGGATACACATGTTCAGGAGCAAGACGATACTCTACTGTCAGTACCGGCGCACCGCTTGCGGCAGAAATTCTCGCAGCCAGGTCACGGTAAACTTCACAGCTTCCGGAGATAAACCCTCCCCCGTGAAAATAGAGGATAACCTTCCTTCTGTCCTCCGGATTATGATCCTTACAGGCATTTACCCATTCCCCTTGAAGCCCGTTCATATCTGCCTTTTCGGCAGATATATCCGGAAGCTGCTGCAGCCGTTTGGCGGACTCCGCCAGCTCCAGCCGAATTTGCATTGCTGTTTTTCCGGCAGTCTGGCTATTTTGCTTCAAATGATTTTTGATGGCGTTAAGCATTTCTATTGAACTTGGCATCATATACTTCCTCCCCGCATTGGCTTGATACCTGCATTCTAAACCCTGTATCCAGGTACAGAGTCAAGCAGCAATGTGAAGGCGCAAGTTGCAAGAACGTCGGATTCCAAAATACGGTCGCTAATCTTCCAGCTTGAGGATTTGCAGGGTCTCCTGCACACCCGGATGCCGTTCGGCAGATTCGAGGTTTCTTTTCAGATCAACAAGCAGCAGCCTGGTTTTCTCCCGTTTGGCAATTTCAAGGTCAACGGCGGTCATCTTCCGCTCTATAGCCATAATGAAATCAGGTATACTTAATTTTCCATCCTCCGACTTCTTCAGCGCTTTTGTGATTTCACGCAGCGTGAAACCGCAGTTCTTGGCGTTCTGTATAAAAATAATCCGTGCAAGTGTCTCTTCCGTATACACCCGGTAGCCCGAGGCAGTCCGCTGCGGCTGGGGAAGCAGACCATGCTTCTCGTAATACCTCAAGGTTTCAATATTCACTTTCGCTTCCTTTGCCAGTTCTCCGCGTAAATAGGTAACCACGTTGAGCCTCCCTCCTGCTAATGACCTGAAACGATTATAATTTCAGTTTTTCTTTCAGCCGCAGTACCTCTGATTCCGGAAGCTCAGCAGCCCCGTATCTGGCCTGATTGTAGAATTGGAGAAGCTCAGCGGACGCTGCGGCAGCCGCTTCATTCTTTCGCTGGCGCTTTCTCCCTGCATTCCATTCCGCAATATCTGCCATGGTTTCTTGCGGTGTAAGATAATTCCTCTGCAAATATCCTTCAGCACGTTTGGCCTGCAGCCAATGGCGGTACAGCCAGCGGGTCCGCTCGCGACCCCCGTTCATTCCTTCCCAGCGGTCCCGTCTGGAAGCGGACGCCAGCCGGTTCCGCCAATAATCTCTGACGCCCTGTACCGTCTTCTCCCAGGTGAAGATGCTTTTCTCTTCGTCCCGGTAAGCGGTATTGTTCGGAATTGACTCTTTTCGCAGCAAGGACAGCAGGGAATCGATGAACTTCCGCCACAATCCTCCCGTATTGCGGTACAGCCAGCGGAGACCGTAATACAGCACTACCGCCAGCACTGCCGCTCCGAAGGCATAAAAAGCATAATCAAGGAGCACCGACAGCAAGCCCCGCTTTTGCGTTTCGGCCGGCGGCATTTCGGGCATGACCGGAGGCAGAGCTACTTGCAGCGGCTCGCTCTCGCCGGAGCCGGAGAATAGACGGCCTAACCAGCCGAAGAATGCCTGCGCGGCATGCCAGATGAGTGTTCCCAACGCTTTGCCTGCTCCCGCTGCAAGCACTGCGGCAACCGTGATGAACAACAGCACAAACAGCCGGTTATGCCTCCGCAGTCCTGCCGGCAGCGGAGTGCCAGCCCCCGAGAAGGAACTATAACGCAAATGGCTGGTGTTGGTATCCAGCAAGGCCAGGACCAGGCATAAGCTGCCGCTCCAGGTTAAACCTGCAACACTCGGCTTCAGCAGCGGAACCCTGGCAAAAGCAATAGTTGCGGCAAAATATAATGCGATCCCGGCAACATAGAGTCTGAGCCTGCGATCCCGGCCGGCAGCCGTCGTCCCCAGATAAGCGCATATGGCAGCACCTGCATAGAGGGGAATTTCCTTCAATGCATATGCACCTGCCAGAGCTCCCGCCAGCGCACCCAATATAAGCGCCGCCAGCAGCTGCTTCCATTTCCGGTTGCATTTTTCCCGGAGGAGTACGCCTGTCATGGAAACAAGCGGCAAGGTATACATCCAGGGAAGCACAGCTTCCTCCGGCTGCAGATACTTCTGCAGTACGATCCACACCGGAAGGAACAGCAGCCATTCCACGATACAGGACAGCCAGAGCTTTAGTGTCGTTATCCACTGAGCTGATCCCAATGTCTTCATGCGCTGCCCCTCCCTTCACCAGGAATATCCAGCCATTCGACACCATTCCCCGCCAGCCTGAGCTGTTCAGCCGCCTGCTGAAGTCCGGCACCCCGGTGACAGGAAATAATCAGATAATCTGTATCCGTGCTTCCTCTCTCGGCTTCAAGCTCCAGCAGCCTGCTCATGGGCAGTACTCTTTCCAGGCTCAGCCTCGCCAGCAGACTGAGGATGTCCTCCATCCGGCCCATCGGCTCTGCATTGACGGGATCATGTTCACCATCCCCGTCCAGTCTTCCATTGCTGAGGAACCCTGTCTCAATCCCATGTCCTACAGCATAGTCAGCTATTGTAGCTGCGTATCGAATACCCTGCTCAATCCGCTCTATATCCGTTACCGTCCTCCACATGGAATCACTGATTTCCATGTTCAGGCAGATCATAAGCCTGGAATCGGCAGTGAAATCCTTGCGGTGAACCTGCATTTGTCCGGTGCGGGCCGTGGCTTTCCAATTGATGGACCCCAGGGAATCTCCCGGACTGTATTCGCGTGTACCCGCCGTTAAGAACGGGTCGTGTACGATCCAGCGTTTGACGGGAAGCTCTCCCAGCCAGCTGTGAATCGGAAGCGGCAGTTCATACATATCCACCATGGCCGGATATACCATCAGCTCCAGTTGCAGGGGAAAGGTGTGGGTATTGCGGCTAAGGCCAAACAAATCTCCTGTAGTCATGGTTGCCGTATCCAGACGGAACAGGCCGCGTCTTTCACAGCGGACGCGGTGGGTCCGCTTAATATGGCGGTATGGTCGGAGGTAGAACAGGCTCACATGATTTTGGTAGATTTCCCCGCTGCTGATGCCGAGATTCTCCTGGCTTCCAAATTCGAGCCCTCTCGCGATGCCGGACTCCAGACGAAGCCAAGGCAAGGGCAGCAGTTTGCCATTGCTGATCTCTTCTACCATTTCCACAGTTTCCCCCTCAAACGCTGCCTGTGCAGAGAAATAACGGATATAATTCACTTTCTTCAGTGCATTCCGCTGATAGATTGCAGAAATGAACACCAGCAGCAGCAATGTGCTGATGATGAACCAGGGCAGTGTCATCTTCTATTCCACCCTTCCACCTCTTGCAGCTGCCGGCGCCGCTTCCGCCGGAACCTCCACTTCACGCAGCACCTGTTGCACAAGCTCTGCAGCCTGCCCTTCCCGTGAACCCGGTCCACGCTGCAGAAGCAGACGGTGGGCGAGCACCGGCACCGCCACCGCCTTGATATCATCGGGCAGCACATAATCTCTCTGCCGGATGAGCGCGTAACCCCGGGCGGCACGAAGCAGCGCGAACCCGGCGCGGGGGCTTGCCCCCAGTTTGACGGATGGCGCCTGGCGCGTCGCTTCAACAATTGCGATGATGTATCCAAGCAGATCATCGCTGACCGTTACCGCTGCAGCAAGCTGCTGAAGCTCCTGAATATCTCTCCCGGAAGCCACAGCTGACGTTTCCAAGAGGGGATTGTTCTCACGGAATCTCTGAAGGATATGAACCCCCTCTTCAAAAGTCGGATACCCCGTAGTGATCCTCATCAGGAACCGGTCCAGCTGCGCTTCAGGCAGCGGAAAGGTCCCCTGGCTGTCCACCGGATTCTGCGTCGCAATGACCAGAAAAGGCGCATCCAGCTCATGCGTTACACCGTCGATGGTAATCTGCCGTTCTTCCATGCATTCCAGCAGGCTGGACTGGGTGCGTGGAGTCGCACGGTTGATCTCATCGGCCAGCAGAATGCTGGAGAACACCGGGCCGGGGCGGAATTGGAATTCGCCTGTTTTCTGATTATAGAAATTGATTCCGCTAAGATCCGAAGGAAGCAGATCGGGCGTAAACTGTATCCGCTTGAAGGAGCAGTCCAGCGAGCGTGCCAGTGTTTTGGCGAGCATGGTTTTGCCTGTGCCGGGCACATCTTCCAGCAGGACATGTCCATTGGCCAGCAGGGCGGTCAACAGCAGATCTACTCCTTCCGCTTTACCTACAATAACTTTAGCAAGATTCTCTCTTATTGCCTGTATGAGTGCCGCAGCTTCCTGAACCATCATGAAGAATAACACCATCCGTTCCATATATAGGTATGTACTAAAGCTTAATCATACCAGAAAGCGCCTCCAATATATAATAGATAAGTCGCAGCGGTCATTTGACAGTCCTGCCAAGCTTGGAGCGGATGAATGCGGCAATGAAGTAATAGACGGGGATGCATTCTATGAACAACCAGGAGTACATAATCAGGTATGAGGTGAAATCCCTGAGATAATTTGCAATATTCAGTGTATACAGGTAAGCGATGGTTATGGAGCAGAGCGTCAGGATAGGAATTACTGCTTTGGTCTTCTTCCGGTTGGTGAGGTACAGGGTGCATTTGCAGGCGATATAGATTAGAACAGAACCGTGAATGAACATGGAGGCAGACCAGATGCCTATCAGAATAGGGTCCAGATTGCCAAGAAATGCGCAGCACAAAGGAACCGGGTGTTGTACACCCGATTCCCCGACACAGCTTCTACATATCCGACGGGTTTTATTGAATGGCAGCGCCAATATTAGTGCCGCTTGGAGTACCTGAACCTATCAAGTCGCTGCCGGCGGCCAGCCTCAGGAAATTGCCCAGACTGAAGGAACCGTCAGCATTCCGCACAACTGAAGGAGTCAGGCTTACGAAATCGGCGCTGCTGGCTGCGAGACCCTTGCCGTTCACACTGGCATTGCTTTTCCACCAGACATTCGTGCTGGAAACATCCGTTCCGCTTGTTTTGTCACTGGATGTACCCGCAAAGCTCAGATTGTTTGTGAATACATGTGTACCTGAATCAAAAGCAAAGTTGCTCTGCCCGTTGCTCCACGAGGTGTTGTTGGTCATCTGTATGGAACCCGGATTGCTGTTGTAGGTGAAGCCATGCTTTTTATTCTGGAAGGCAACACTGTTGGTGACAATGTGGTTCACGGCAATTTTGTCCCCGCCCAGCTTGAAGCCGTTGCCGTCGCTGTTGGTGGTGGTGTTGCCATCCGAGGTTTGGCCGTTTTTGTATGCCACACTGTTCTTGATCGTTACCGTACCTATTGGACCTGTCTCTGATTTGGTATACAAATCCCACCCGTCATCTGTATTCCAGGCCGATATACATTTGTCGAACACATTGCCGGGGCCGATGGTCAGCTTGGCGGCAAAACCGTCCGCATCCTCCCCGTTGTCCGGGTCGAAATTGTCATGTGAATAAACGCCGATGATCTGGTTGTAACTTGGCCAGTCGCTCATGCTGGAAGCTGAAGAAGCATAACGGCTGATTTGCAGGCCGGAATCCCGGTTATGATGTGTCTCCACATTTTCAATAATGTTGTAGTTACCGCCGATGAAGATCCCGTTGTCTCCGGCTCCTTTGACCTCCAGGCCTTTGATATACCAATAATGCCCGAAGATTTGCAGTCCGCGCTCGGTGGATGCGAAGCTTTCACCAGAGAAATCAAGCACTGGCTTCTCACTTCCATAGGCAACAAGGTTTTTGCGGGAACTGGAAGTTCCGCTGTTGTCCCGGTCTATAGTTACCGGGGAGGACAGGGAGTACGTTCCCCCCGCAGATAGATCGTCCCCCCTGCAGCAATCCTGGTCAGTGCCGACCCCAGGGTAGTTGGGCTTCCAACGGTTCCTGCATTTCCGGCTGCACCGTTAGGCGCTGCATACAGCACACCGGAAACCGGGCTCGCTGTAGGTGTTGCTGCAGGTGTGGCCGTGGGTGCAGCCGTAGCCGTCGGCGCAGGAGTTGCTGTAGCGGTTGGCGCTGCAGTTGGGCTGGTTGTTGGTGCTATGGTTGCTGTAGCGGTTGGGCCAGAAGTTGGAGTAACACTGGTACCGCTTACAATAACATTATCGAATTTGGCGGATGTTTTGTATGCAATCAATCCAATCCCGCCAGAAGCAAAATTGTTATCGTGTGCATTTAACTGCAGCTCATTATTTACGTACATGTTAATTGAATCCCCGCTTAGCTCAAGCTTAACGGTGTAAACAGTTCCAGCGGTGATGGCATAACCGGTTTTAGTTGCGAGCGTAGTGCTTTCTCCACCGGCTTTTTTACGGATCTCCAGTGTGCCCCCGTTCGAGTTGGATATGGAAGCCGCATAGTAGTTGTTCCCGTCGGTATAACGTCCGCACACATATGTACGGTTGTTCCCGTTGAAATTATCGACCTTTACATCCGCCTGAACACTATAATCGCTCCAGGAGCTGCTGCCTGCCGAAGTTCGTCCTTCGGAGCTGCCGGATTGATAATATACATAAGAGCTGCTATCCTGTACTACAGACCATGTGCCTGTCGTGCTGGTCCAATTGCCGGGGCTGCCGGACTCAAAATCATCACTGAAGAGGCTTGCCGCCTGTACTGACGGTATCCCCCATTGCAGGCCGCCAAAAGCGAGTACAGCAGACAGGGCAATCGATGCGGTGACTGCAAATCCCTTTTTTATTTTCACGTTAACATTTACCTCCAAAGTGTTTTATAGTTTTCGGAACCAGTTGAGCTGTTGCATGCTCGCAGTTTGCTTGCTGTTCTCACCCACTGCATTTATCGCGTTCATCGCATTCCCCTTCCTCTTTGATATGCAGTTCACTGTAAAAATCATTTTTTTGCAGTGGCCTGCCTAATCTTCACTATAAGTAAATATTTGTATTTGTACAGATGTTTTTTCGGAATAATATTACAGTACTGTGAATGAATTGTATTTACACAAGAAAAGGCCCGCAAACCAACCGTTTGGGGCCTCATTACTCTATATCCTAAGATACATCACTCTCAGTTTTGGACAAAAGGCTTCAGCTGCTTAAGCAGGTCTTGCAGTTGTTCCGAGCACTGGCCGTACATTTTCTTCGCCTGTTCATTGTTGGTAGAAAGGCTGAACAGCTCCAGGTCCGCTTCACATTTCTTCAGCAGCGCGTACAGTTGGGGTTTTTCCTGCGTTTGAGGGACCTCAACACTGTCAGTGTACAAGTCCACCGTGAGCTCGCCATAGGAATCCACTTGGCCCAGGTACACATTTTCGGGGGACAGATTCAGCTTTTCCAGTTCCCCCATCAGCCAGCCGCGTGTCAGTCCCAATGCATCCAAGGGTTCATCCATGATCTCGCCATCCATAATAACCGCTTGCGTTTCCTGCTCCGGTGCCACCTTAACCCCCAGATGCTTGGGTGTCAGAGGCTGATTCTCACGGGTCAGCAGAACATTAATCGCCCCGTCTGTTTCCATAATGGCGAATTCCACATCGGCCACCTTAAATACATCCTTTTTACGCAGCTCCCCCAATAACTCGTCGGTCGTCAACCGTTCTTTTTTCAAATTATCTTCAAGGATTTTACCATCCTTGATCAACACGGTTGATTTGAAATCAATGAAGTCTCTGGCCTTTTTGCTTTTCATTTGCAGAAACTCGATACCTAGCGAGAAAGCAACCCAGACAATCAGTGCGATGACCCCCAGATGCCACGTTTTGTCCGTGTCCAAAGAGATGTACGCTGCAAGACTGCCCACAGTAATCCCTGTAATGTATTCAAAGAACGAGAGCTGTGAGACCTGTCTTTTACCGAGCAGCTTCGTCAAAAAGAAAAGCACCACCACCGCAAAAACGGTGCGCCAAATCACTTCAAGCCATTCCGGCATTTTTGTAACCTCCCGATTATCCTGTATTCATGTCTGTCGACCTTCATTATTTGCCAGAAGGTGCGGAAATAACCATGAAATTTTTTACTGGTTAAGTCGTGAGGTATACAATTTCTTGTCTCGACAGATACTATATCGCGTTAACGAACCATCATTATAAGGAGGTGTAAGAAATGACCGTAGCTTCACAAGTGAAAACCTGTGTCTCATCTTTGAAGAGCGCTCAAGCCAGCCTTGAGCAATTTGCATTGGAAACGCAGAATCAGGAAGCCAAAACCCTGTTCACCAATGCGGCCCAGCAAACTCAGCAAATTGTAACTCAAGTGGAAAGCCGGGTGACTGAGCTGGAGAAAGAGGAACCTCAATATAAAGGGTTTTAAATCCATTTGAAAAGTTCAGAAAAAAACAGGCTGTCTCTCTGGCACTTCTGCTGAGGGACAGCCTCTTAATGATCCTGCACTTTATCGGCTTCAGGAACCTTAAATTAATTCTTTTGTTTCAGCCACTTCGACAATTTGCCTGTTTCGATGCCCGCCAGCAGCACAATCCCAATTCCATGGGTATCATTCGTCAATGCGTTCAGCTCAACCTTATAATATTCAGGTGTGAAGGAATACCCGGAACCCCGGCATACCCCGTGTACATTTCCGAACCGGTCAATGCCATATTTCGTCAGGGCTTCCCAGCCCCTGTTCACCGCCTTTACCGCTTTGGACTTCATATCCTCCCTAATCCAGCCATGGCGGACTCCTCTGGATAAACCGTAAACAAACATACTGGTGCAGGAGGTTTCCTCGTAGGAATCCGGATGAGTCAACACCTGATGCCACAGCCCGCTGGTTCCCTGCAAAGCCATATACCCTTCGGCAAGCTCATTGTAGAATGTCAGCAGTTCCTCCCGCTCCACGTGCGTTTCCGGCATAACCTCCAGCAACTCCGACAGGGAGAAGAACACCCAGCCGTTGCCCCGGCCCCATGGGACATTGGTAGGCTTGTTGTGCTTAAAGTCGTAGACATGGGACATGATCTTGAATTCAGGAATAAACAGATACTTCTTAAACCGGTTAAATTGTCTTGCTGCGTCATCCAGATATTTGGCTTCCCCCGTCAGCCGGTAATAGCGGATTAAGAACGGGGTGCTCATATACAGGTCGTCAGCCCATAGCGTATTTTCCTGGAAGCTGTTTAGGCAGATGCGGAAGAAGGCTCCATCTTCAAGCCGTTCCTGCTTATATTCCATATGATTCGCGATCTGTTCAACCAGATAAGGAGTATGAGGATCCTGCGAATCACTGTATGCTTCGAGCACAGCGGAACCGAATGAACCGCAGTCATCCAGCATATCCATTTCCACCAGCTGATTGTTTACCGAGGGATAGCCGTACTGCTCCGCATCCCATTTCGCATATTTATAGATCCGGGTGCATTCTGAAATATGGTTCACCGCATAATCGAGGATTCCCTGCTTCTGCAAGAACCTGCCGGTTTGCAGCAGCCCGTAAAGCGTAACTCCCAGGGGATAATTCCACTTGGCAAACAGAGCATTGTCTAAGTAAGGTCTTACCCATGTATCCGGCCGGTCCACCCGCCAGAAGTATTGGCTATCCCCCTGTTCAAACAAACGGTACAGGGAACAAATGCTATCGGCCGGTTCCTTCAGCTGTTTGTCAAAAGGCCCCAGATACAGCCATGGTTCGCAGCTCCCCTTTACACCTCTCGGAATTGATAACGCGACGTTTTCCCCATCGATGATGAAGTCAAAGCCGTACTCCCATCCATTTTCCGAGGAACACAGCTCCACCAGCACCTCATGCTTCCCCGGCTCCAGCTTGAATTCCGCCATATCCGATGGCTTCAGCGCCCCTGAAAACACCTCACTGCCATCAAGCCACACCCTCAGCTTCCCTGTGGAACTCCCCTTCAGGCTGCACATCTTTGAGCCAGTGCTGGAATGGCTAAGCTCCGACCAGAGGTAGGCCACCTTGTGGGGCATATTGCCGAAAATCCGCGTGCACGGATTCAACTTCATTTGTTCTATATCCCAGGAAAGCCCGGGGTGCCAGACCATGCCGGATTGCTCTTCCAGGCCAGTATATTCCGGAATATGCTCTTCGCTGAAACCGTCCGCGTCCATTGCGTCAGAATAGATCCAGCCGGCCTGTCCCTTTCTTTCCTGGAAGGGGGACATAAACTCCATGGGATTCCATTTGGTGTGCAGCGTGCCAAAAATCCCGCCAAAACCTGATCCTGTCTTCACAAACTTAATGCATACAGAATTCCAGCCCTTTTGCAGCTTGGCACGAATGCCTTTATTTACCTTAGGATTTGCTTCTTCATGAATATCGGCTTTATACAGAAATTCCCGGTTCAAATAGACAGCAGTTGGACCATAGCAGCTCAGTCCAAAGTCCGTCCACCCGTCATGGTTGCTCCAGAGCAGACCAAAGACATAAGCATACTGGCCCAGTCTGGCTTCTGGCAGCTTCTCCTCTAAATTCATGTCATATCTTCCATTATTCTTCTTAAGAAAACCTTTCCGCGAAAAACTCCTGAACTCAAAAGGAAGCGCAGGGTTCCTTCCAATGTAGGCATTGGCAACGGTTTCAAGAATCTCATCTGTACGGTCATACAACTTCGAATAAATACTTTCCTGTTCATCAAAATAGGGCTTCATCATCGCAACTCCTTTATGAAGTATTCTACGATTTATGTTAGCATATGTTGAATGTTTAAGGCATGCATGATATGATTCGGTTTGTAATATATACCGATTATTTTGGTGGTGACGGCTTGAAGACTACCGATATTTTAAACTCCATGGTTCCGCATTTTCACCTGGCGATCAAACGGTACTCTACCCCTTCCTGGAGAATTCCTCATGCTGTTTTTCATCATCATAATCTGATGCTGATATTTGATGGTGAAGCCAATCTCCTTTGTAATGATGCTGAGTTTACAGCCGTAAGCGGAGATCTTGTTTATTTTAAACCCGGCGACATGAGAAGGGGCGATACGAATCCAAACTGTCTTGTGAAATGCTATACCGTTGATTTTCAATATGCCTGCCCTGTTATGGAGAACGGCAGTTGGGTTAATCTTGAGGTTGCGCTTCCTTTTCCGGCACACACCCATATTCAGGACCGGTATCTATTCCGCCGTTTGACCGAATTATTTGAAGAGTTCATGCGGCATTGGTCATCGGGGCACGAGAACCGGACGTTCAGATGCCGCGCCGACTTCATGGAAATCCTTCTTCTTATTTCTAAATACATGGAACATAACACCATAAATTACAGCGCCATTCATAAAGTGGAGAAAGTAATCAACTATATTGCAGCAAACTATACCCGAAAGTTAACTCTAAATGAGCTGGCCGACAGTATACAGATCAGCCGCTCCCATCTGGGGCATATTTTCAAGGAAACAACCGGAGAAACTCCCTTTGAGTTTATTATCAAATACCGGATCGCCCGTGCAAAAGAATTTCTGGAAAACGGCTGCTCCGTAACCGATACTGCAAGATTAGTTGGTTTTGGCGACATGTTTTATTTCAGCAGGTACTTTAAGAAAATAGAGGGAATCTCCCCGAATAAATATATTGGATTGTAGTGGAGTCACCGGCAAGTTTAACCTTTGAGCGCTCCAACCATTACTCCCATAACAAAATACTTCTGCAAGAATGGATACGCCGCCAGGATAGGGAGTGTAGCAACAATATCCTCTTTTCCCTATGAGCCAAGCTGTTCAAAGAACAATCAATAAGGTAAGACTGGAGAAAGCGAAAGCGCAAAAAACGCTTTGAGCAGAAGACATTCACTCCTGCCCAAAGCGCCGCTCTACTCTATCGGTTGCTTTTCCGCCTACCCGGCGGCTCCAGCCTATCTACCCAAAATACCCACTTCACCGCTGGTCATAAAACCGGCAAGCTCTACCTTCCTTCCCGTCCGGGCACTCTCCAACGCTCCAAAAACCATAGCCATGCTGTAACGGTTGTCCCGGCAATCGGTTTCTGCGGGGCGGCGTTCAGCCAGAGCCTGGAACATTTCCTCCAGACACCCGTGATGGAAGGTTTCTTTCAGGTCTGCCGCTTCACCTTCAACACGGTCGTGGTCACGGATGAATGTGCCGTTAGGGTTACGATCCGTTACCTTTTCAGCATACGGCATCCCTTCGCCATCCCATATCGCTGTCCCCTTGTCGCCCTGAATCCGCCAGGAGGCTTCCCATGGGGTTGGAGCCCCTTCTGCACACCATGAGCCTTGGTAGCAGAAGACGGAGCCGTCCGACATTTCAAAAATGCAGACTGCCGAGGCATTCCCCGCATACCAGGACCCGGGAGGATTGAACTCCTGGCAATATACCGTAACTGGGTCCGCGCCGCTGATGAACCGGGCCTGATCAAAGGTATGGATGGCCATATCGAGCAGCAGCGGGCTTTCCATCACATCACGGAAGCCGCCAAAATGCGGCGCCAGAAAAAAGCTCGCCCCGATGTAGCCGATTCTTCCAATCTCTCCGGCTTCAATCAGGCGGCGCAAAGAGCGGATACGGGGGTCATACCGCCTGTTCTGCATAACCGCATGGCTCTTTCCGGTGCGTTCCGCTAAAGCAACTATTGCATTACATTGCTCCATGGTCTCCGCCAGCGGCTTCTCGCTGAACACATCGCATTGATGTGTAAGTGCTGTGCTGGCAACCCTATAATGGCTGGCCGGTATGGTCACATCAAAGACAAGATTCGCTCCTGTCTGTTCGATCGCCTCTCCAATATCGGTAAAGACCGGACAGGTTAAGCCATGCTTGCCGGCCATGGCCGCTGCCGCCTCCAGCCGGATATCCACCAGCGCGACAATACAGACATCCGTCCGCCTCACAGCATAGCTGATCCACTCGTTAGCCATGCCTCCGCAGCCGGCGACGGCTACACGATATTGTGCTGTCATCGGAGGTTCACCTCTTTCTTCTATTAGATTGGATTAGGGATAAAGCTGCCTCCCCGGCAATGCTTCAAATAATTCAGCGCATGGACTTGACCGGTCATTTCCAATTCATCCCGGTAAACGGGATCATGCCAGCCTTCAATGTCGATGGTGCCCTTATAACCGGCCTGCCGCAGAATGGTAATCACATCTGTCCAGTTCGTGTCGCCAAAGCCAGGCGTCCGGTGCCATACATAGGGTTGTGGACCATGAATGCCGTATTCCCTGACAATATCCCAGGCAATCGTTGCGTCCTTGCCATGCACGTGAAAGATTTTGTCTGTCCATTTGCGCAGCTGGGGAATCGGATCAATCAGCGCCACCATCTGATGGCATGGCTCCCATTCCAGACCGATGTTGTCCGCCGGAACAGCGTTGAACATTTTCTCCCAGGCTGCCGGATTGTGGGCGATATTCCAATCTCCTGTCTGCCAATCCCCGCCCATTGAACAATTTTCAAAAGCAATCCGTAGTCCCTTGTCGGCCGCCCGCTTGGACAGCTCTCCAAATACTTCGGCAAACTTCGGAATAGACTCGTCGATGGACTGTCCGGTCAGTCTTCCTGTGAACCCGGATACCATATCGGTACCGAATAAATGGGCATGGTCGATGAGCCGTTCCCAGCTTGCAAGCGCATCTGCATTATCGCCGGTGCCGGTCAACGGGTTGCCAAAAATACCAACCGACGAAATGATGAAATCATGTTCAGCCGCCAGCTCCCGCACCCGTGCTGCGGTCTCCGCCAAATCCGTTGCTCCTGTGGTCTGCCAGAACGTGAGGCTGAAGGATTCAAAACCATGCTTCACGATCTGCGGGATTACCCGCACTGCATCCGGTGCTCCGACCAGTGTTCCGATTCTCAGGGAATCATGCATCTTGTCTACCACTCCAATATTGGTTTATAGTTAGTTCAGCAATGCAAGTATATAGCTCATTTGCTGCGAAATCTCTTCTTATCTTGTGTAAAAATAGCTGAATATTGCGGGAGTTGAAGTGGCCGTGACTTATCCGAAGGAGCTGAAGGAGTATCCTCAGCTTGAAGAGAAGACCTATCCGTTCCGCTTGTTTTTCAATCAGTGCCGGGACGCCAAAGCGGAGCAGAACATTCTTTTTTGCATTGGCATGAGCATTTCGAAATTATTGTGATGCAGAAGGGCAGAGCGATTTTTCATGTGGACAGCAGACCCTATGAAGCCGGACCCGGTGACGTAATCATTGTACCTTCCGGCGGGCTTCATGTCGGATACAGCTTGACCAACGGCGATATCGCCTTCGTGTCCATTGTGTTTCATGCTTCCCTGTTCAAGGACCGTTATCAGGATTCCCAGCATGAACAGTTTGTGGCACCTTACTTGAATAATCTCTACCGGTTTCCGGTTAAGCCTGTCGAGCAGAACCCGGTATGCAGCACCTATTACCCTTTGCTTGAATCGCTTATCCAAGAAGTCCGGGACAAAAGCCCTGCTTTTCAATTAGTTGTCAAAAACCAGCTTCATCTGTTCTTCACTCTGCTCTCGCGGACCTTTCCGCCTCAGCGGATGTCTGACAGGCATCACCGCGAACGCTACTCGGTCAACCGCGAACGCTTCAAACCGCTGCTGGAATATCTGGAACAGCATCTGGATGAGAAAATCACCATCGACAGCGCTGCCAGATTCGTGAATCTGAATCCCTATCACTTCTGCAAAACCTTCAAAAAGCTGACCGGACGCACCTTCATTGATTACGTAAACCTCTATCGGGTCAATGAAGCCGAGCGGCTGCTGTTGGAGACGGATTTGACAATCACTGAAATTGCCGGCAAAGTCGGCTGTGACAATCCCAATTACTTCACCAAGCTCTACAAACAATACAAGGGACTAACCCCCTCCGTCGCGAGAAAATTGTAAATGCTGCTCCAGCGAACAGTATACCTATCCGCCAAAGAACGTTCCCCTGGCCCCTGACAGCTTGGGCCGGAACCCGGAACAAAGTATACTTTGGGTTGAAAAAACATGTGAACCTGGAGCTTACAAAGTGCGGATTGTTGTACAATAGGCAAGATATTCGCCCGTTTTGGGGGCTGGGCGTATACATTGTTGTACAACGTGCAAGATATTCGCCCGTTTTGGGGGCTGGGCGTATACATTGTTGTACAACGTGCAAGATATTCGCCCGTTTTGGGGGCTGGGCGTATACATTGTTGTACAACGTGCAAGATATTCGCCCGTTTTGGGGGCTGGGCGTATACATTGTTGTACAACGTGCAAGATATTCGCCCGTTTTGGGGGCTGGGCGTGTACATTGTTGTACAACATGCAAGATATTCGCCCGTTTTGGGGGCTGGGCGTGTACATTGTTGTACAACGTGCAAGATATTCGCCCGTTTTGGGGGCTGGGCGTATACATTGTTGTACAACGTGCAAGATATTCGCCGTTTTGGGGGCTGGGCGTATACATTGTTGTACAACGTGCAAGATATTCGCCCATCTGGGAGACTTGGGGCGCACATTCTATCGCCCGCCTGACGAATAGGTCAAACGGACACAGAATCACTAGCGTTGCATAAACACTGACATTAACCGCAATGACAATTGAATTTAGTGATTATTTTCACAATATATTCAGTCAAGAAGAAAATGAACGACCTTTCTTAAGCGTAGGTCATTGTCATCCATATTATTCCATAACACTCTTTATTTGTTGTTCTTGTTCTGCTCGATACCCGCTTTTTTCTGCTTCCGATCCACGATCCGTTTTTCGTTGACTGCTTTGGTGTAGGCTACTGGATGGTCGAGTGTCGGTGTTCTGCGCTTCGCCCCGGTCTTTCTTCGTCCTTTGGACGTTCGGGTCGGCCTTCGGTTGAGCTCCTGGATGAATTCTTCCCACGTGTGCTCTTTGGCCGCATGAATTCGCAATCGTTTGAGGACTTCCCATTCTGTTTTCTCCGGCGCTTGCGTGTAACGAATGTACAGTGTCAGCGCATGGGCAATCAGAGAGAGGTACAAATGATTCCAGATTCCCTGCGGCTGGGTACTTTGCAAGCGAACCAACCGCAGATGCTGCTTCAGCCACTTAAAAAAGAGTTCGATCAGCCACCGGTGCTTGTATATCTCTGCGATATCTTCGGCGGAGGCCTCCCATTGCGTGGTCACAATTCGGTACAATCGTCCCTTTTCATCCGTAAATTCGACGAGACGAACGCGTTGCTCCATCGCCGTATATCCGCTCCCCATTTGGACGGTGGCGTCCCGCAGGATGCGGCTTCCTTCCGGAACGGGGTGCTCGTGGAGCACATTGGCTTGATGGTGGTCGGCGATGCGCATCACAAAATTCAGCCCACCTTCAATCCAGCGGTCCATCCGCTCGTAGCATACGTACCCGCGATCCAGGACATAGGTGACCTCTTCCTCGTGCAGCAACAGATCCGATCCTTCGTAGTCACTCACATTCCCCGTGGAAGGCACCATGTGCTGAACGAAGGTATGTTCCGGGGAAGTCACCGCGTACGAGACATGAATTTTAACGCCGCAGCGGTCCCGCGTCACCCGGGCCCAGTCAGACAAAAAGGCAGGAAGTTTCAAGCAACTGGCATCCACAAGAAGTAACCGCCCGACTCGCTGAAGCAGCCCGCTCGAGGCAGGACGGGACAGGTTTTTGATAAGATGGGTTAGGGCATAAAACAGATGTTCCAGCAAGGCCGTAGGCAACTGATTCATCCGCCGGCTGACCTGTGAAGCACTAATGCTTGGAAGCCCTAGGAGTTCCTGCAGATCAGGGGAAGCGTCGAGCTGCCACGCATACTCGCGGTAGGATTCCCAGCGCAAAAGATGAGCGGTTACCGAAAGCTGCAATAGTGCGAGGGTACGCAGCTTTTTTACCCCATAGTCCAAAGGGACGCAAGTGGGGGACAAGGTAGGCAATAAAGAAAGGCATTGACGAATGACGGTCATTTTAGGTATGTTATCCATGGTGAGTCTCCTTTTGTAAAGTTGGGGTTGGATAACGACCTACATCTTTACAATAGGGGATTTTTCAGTTTATGCCCATGAAAATAAAATAAAATTTCACAAATATAGTTAATTTATCTAAATCAAATGTTGTGGGAGCTTTTATGCAACGCTAGTGACACAGAATCCGCTATTTCTCCTCTTTCCCCTCATTTTAAGAGCGAATCAGCGATTTAAGGTCTCCTGAGTCCGAAACAAGCAGAAAAAAAGACTTTTTCGAAAAATAACGTCATCTCAGTCCGTTTCATTCTGTTGGGATGAGCCACTTTGCTCTCAGGCCGCCGACGGCATGTCATTTACGGTTCCATTTTAGCCGTTTTTGTATTGATCCTATCCATGGTTCCATGAAATTAGCGCATGCTGCGGACAGGAGATCCATTGAATTCCCATACCATCAAAACAGCACCGTTCACGGTATGTGAGCGGTGCTGCGCTATTACTGCAGAATTCCGGATACTTACAAATCCCTCATACTCAAATTAATTCTCTACAAAAGGTCCGCTCATGTTAGTCGAGTGTATACGGCGCAAGTCCCGGAGGAAGCGGTGATGGACGCCCGCAGCTGCTCTCCATTTCGTAGAAATGCTTCGAGTCGGAGGAATCATGAAAAGCCCACATGGCCTCCAGCACATGGTAGGCCAGCTCTCCGCTGGCCCGGTGCGGACGGCCGGTACGGATGGCGTAAGCCATATCCGCAGGACCGATCCCCCGCGTATTCTGGTCGTAGCCGGGCAGGAGCGGCTGTTCGCGCCATTCACTCTCTCCCGTTCGGCGGTATTTAACAGTACCGCCGAAGGTGTTGGGATCGGGCACTTGAAGTGATCCTTCCGTACCGTAGATCTCAATCGGCGGCAGATCGCTGCCGCCGAACACATCGAAGCTCATGATCAGCGTTGCGATTGCGCCGCTGCTGAATTGCAGCGTCCCGGCAACATGGGTCGGGATGTCCACCGGAATTTTTTTGCCTGCTTTTTTCTCACTTGTAATTGTCCGTTCTGCCAATGCTTTACCGGTTATGCCTGCTACCGTGCGGATGGGGCCAAGGAGCTGAACGAGTGCGGTCAAATAATAAGGCCCCATATCGAACATTGGCCCCCCGCCTGAGGCATAATAGAATTCCGGGTCAGGATGCCAGAACTCATGCCCCCTGCTCATCATGAACGATGTCGCCGCCACCGGCCTGCCGATCACGCCATCCTCAATCATCTTCAGCGCAGTCTGGATTCCGGCTCCCAGAAAGGTTTCCGGGGCGCTGCCAACCAGCAGCCCTTTGGCTCTGGCTGCTTCCAGCACCTTGCGTCCTTCCTCTCTGGTAACTGCCAGCGGTTTCTCAACATAGACATGCTTGCCGGCCTCCAGTGCCCGCAGACTAATCTCGGCATGCGCAGCCGGAATGGTTAAATTGATTACGATTTCAATTTCCGGGTCTGCGAGCAGCTGCTCTACGGTATAGACGTTCAGGGATTCCGTAAGCGGCTGCCTGCTCTGCCGCCCGCGCCGGGTCCATATCCGCGCACGCGGAAAGGTCCAGAATCGCAAACTTTTGACAATTCTCCATATAGATGCTGCTGATCTTGCCGCAGCCGATGACGCCAACCTTGACTTTTTTCATCTCCTGATCGCTCCCGCCTTAGAATTGGCTGTCCGCCATGCCGCTGTAGGCCCCCGCCATTTGCTTAGGGTTCGCCGCAGCCACCTGCTTGCCCTCTGCCGCCCAGAGCAGCCCCCGCCGCATCAGTTCCTTCACAGGCGGCAGCTCAACGATGTCGGCGTGATGACCCAGCGAGTTATAATAGACCCGCCCTTGACCCCAGCGTTTGGTCCAGACCACAGGCATGTCAACTGCCTTGTTTGTGGCGTGCGGCCCTGGGATCACCGGGAACCGGGTGGTGGCAAGCACCTCCACAGCCGGGTCGATATGCAGATAATATTGCTCTGAGGTGACATCAAAATCTTCAATGCCTTTGGTCAACGGGCTGGAGCTTTGGCAGATTTCTACCTTATACTGCACACCGTCATTGCCGGGATGGGCAACCCATTGCCCGCCAGTCATGAACTGCCAGTCCACATTCGTGCGGAACGAATCACACATCCCGCCATGGCAGCCCGCGAGTCCGGTTCCATTCTGGACTGCTGCCGACACATTGTTGACCAGCTCCTGCGAGATTTCCCCCATCGTCCAGACCGGCACAATCAGATCCAGGCCCAGCAGCTTTTCGCCGTCAGCGAAGGCTTCCAGCGTATTGGCAACCTCGACATCGAACTGTGCTTCACGCAAAAGTCCGGCGAACACCCCGGCAACCTGCTCCGGTTCATGTCCATCCCAGCCGCCCCATACGATTAATGCTTTTTTCATTATTATCACTCCTTCTCCCGAATAATTGCATATAGTCCATTACATTTCAGACAGTTCAACCCAGCGCCGCTCCTGCACCGACCGTTCCACGGCTTCCAGCACCGCCTGGCATTTCACGCCATCGTGAAAATTCGGCACCGGCTGGCGGCCTTCTGCGGCAGCCGATGCCAGCTCCAGAAATTCATGAATGAAGGTATGCTCAAAACCGATCGTATGTCCCGGCGGCCACCAGGCTTCGGCATAATCATGGGCCGGATCTGTGGCGAGTACCCGCCGGAAGCCCTGCACATCCTCCTTGTCAGAGGTCAGATAGACCTCAAGCTCGTTCATCCGTTCGAAATCAAATTTCACACTCCCAAGACTGCCATTGATCTCAAAGGAATTGGTCGAGCGGTGGCCGGCAGCAAAACGCGTAGCCTCAAAACTGCCAATGGCACCGTTTGCAAAACGCGCCAGGAACAGTGTGGCATCATCTACAGTCACCGGGCCTCTTGGAGCACCGGCACTGGCCTTGGCACTGAGACCCGTCATCTCGGCAGCCAAAGGCCGTTCCTTGATGAACGTCTCACTCATGCCGATCACCTCTTGGATGTCACCAACCAGAAAATGGGCCAGATCAATCAGATGCGCTCCGAGGTCGCCATGCGAACCGGAACCGGCAATCTCCTTCTGCAGTCTCCATACCAGCGGAAACTCGGGGTCCAGAATCCAATCCTGCAGAAACCAGGCCCGGAAATGATAGATTTGTCCCAGCCGTCCGCTTTCGACCAGCCGCTTGGCCAGGCGGACGGCCGGAGAGAAACGGTAGTTGAAGCCAACCATATGCATCACTCCGGCTTCCTCTGCGGCCTCCAGCATTTCACGGGAATCCGCCAGCGTCAGGGCCAGGGGTTTCTCGCAAAAAATATGCTTTCCGGCCTTCGCCGCGGCCAGTGCAATCTCCTTATGCGCATCACTGGGCGCGTTGATATCAATTAGATCAATATCATCGCGGCCAACCAGTTCTCTCCAATCGGTTACGGTATCCGACCAGCCCAGCCGGGCTGCGGCCTCCTGCAGATCAGCGGCATTCCGTCCGCACAGCACCGCCATCTCCGGCTTCAACGCCTTCGGGAAAAACATCGGCAGACTCCGGTAAGCATTGCTGTGCGCCTTGCCCATGAACTTGTATCCAATCATTCCGATGCGCAGCTGTTTCATTGAATCCCTCCTAATCTTAATGATGAAGCACGCACAATAAGCTTGGCGGGAAGCTTCACATGGATAGTCTCCTGCACCGTATCCCCGCTTCCGCTCTCCGGCAGTTCCAGCACTTTGGCTGCAGCAATTTCCCCAGCTGATAAAAGGGTACCCGCACGCTGCTAAGGGCGGGTGTTGTAAGCTCTGCGGCATCCGAATCGTCATAGCCGACGATCGCCGGCATCCGCTCGGCGGGGATGCCCAGCTCCCGGAGGCCTTGCTGCAGGCCAATGGCCATCCGGTCATTGGCTGCCGCCACAGCCTCAATGCGCTCCAGCTGTGAGGCAATAACCTGTGCAGCCGCCATTCCGCTTCTGCGGCTGAAATTCCCTTCGAACAAAAGCGAAGGGTCTGCCGGAATGCCCGCCTCCTGAAATGCCCGCATATATCCTTCCAGCCGGTCCCGGCTGTTCGAATAGGCCAGCGGACCATTCAGGAAGGCAATTCTGGTGAAGCCCTGCTGCAGCAGATGCTTCACCGCAAGCTGGCAGCCTTCCACATGATCGGCATCCACCTCATGGAATCCTTCACCCGCAAAATGCTGGTTGACGAGGCAGTAGGGATGCCCTTCCTGCTTCAGCTGCCGCAGCGCGGCAAGCTCTCCTGCTTCTTCCTTGGCGCCCAGCACAATGCAGGCATCCACCTTGCGCATACGGAAGAGTCCGCAGTAATCCAGCGGCTCATCGGCATCGCGGAAGATCATCAGCAGATCATACCCCTCTTCCCTGGCCCGGCTGCCGATTCCGCTCAGAATCTCGGAGAAATAATATGCGGAGAACAACCGGGCTTTGGGCAGATAGGGCATGATGACGCCCAGGTTGCCGCTGCGCCTGCGGGCAAAGCTCCGGGCAAGGGAGCTGGGCGTATATCCCAGCTCCCTTGCGGCTGCAAGAACCTTCTCCTTCGTCTTTTCCTTGAGCGGACCGACATTGTTCAGCACACGGGAGACTGTCGCTTCGGAAACTCCGGCAAGCTCGGCAACTTCTTTGCGGCTTGCGATAGCAATCATCCTTTCCAAATCGTTCTGGGAACCTGAGCTCTTATCAAATACAGTATAATGTACACGCGTACATTCTCTCACGAAGACCGGTTGGCGTCAATCCCTATTTGAACCAGGACTGGACATGCCCCAGGAACCGTTTGGCCGCCGGAGAAGCATGTCTCATGGAATGCACGGCGATGCCCAGTGAACGGAAGCTGCGTTCTTCAAGCTCCAGCATGGCGACGTTATGGTTCTGGCGCTGGATGACCAGCTCCGGCAGAATACTGATGCCAAGCCCGTTTTCCACCATGGCAATAATGGCATAATCATCCCCTGCGGAGAATTTGATATTCGGCTTGATCGCTGCCTTTTCCAGCACCCTTCTGACATCGTAATCCGAACCTGCCTTGGGGATAATGAAATCCTCATGGGCGATTTGCGCAAGCGGCATATAGGGAGCCTTGCTCAGGGGATGCTCCTTGGAGAGGATCGCCAGCATCCGGTCCTGCTTCAGCGGAAACACCTCGAAGTTCTCCCTTGTGGGCAATGAGATAAATCCGCAATCCACCACTCCGGCCTCGATCCACTGCTCGATTTCCAAATAACCGCCTTCCATCAGCTTGAACCCGATATAAGGATATTCCTGGCGGAACTGCTTAATCATCCCCGGAAGCCAGTGAACCGAAACGCTGGTGAAGGTGCCGATGGTAATCGTCCCTGTCTCCAGGCCATGGATATCTGCGACCTGCTGCTTCAGCTGCTCATTCCATTTCATGATCTCCCGGATGGGCTGAACTACCTGCTCGCCGTTGACTGTCAGCCTGACTCCGGAGCGGTTTCTCAGCAGCAGAGTGAAGCCAATTTCCGATTCCAGACTGCTGATCGTGTGGCTGATTCCCGATTGGGTGAAGCCCAGCACCTCTGCGGCCCGGGTCAGGCTTCCCAGCTCCACTACCTTTAGGAACACCTCGTATTTGCTGATGCTCAAACTGCTGTGCACCTCCTGAAATTACATGAGTTTTACTCATGTATTCTATGATAAACATTCAGTTAACTTATGTATTCGAGCATATTATACTATAGTGGCTTGCAACTTGGAATGATGAAGGATGATGAAGGAATGAAGCCGCTTAAGGCTGAGCTGATGCTTTTTGTAGTAACTATGTTCTGGGGCTCCTCTTACCTGTTCATGAAGATGGGTCTGGGGTCGCTCGGGGAGTTCAACCTCATTGCGCTGCGCTTTGGGCTTGCTTTTATCCTGGCAGCGGTTTTGTTTCACAAGCGCCTTAGAACAGTAGATGCCCGGACATTGAAATATGGGGCATTGCTGGGTTTCCTCCTGCTCGGAGTCTTCACCTGCATCACCTTCGGGCTGAAGACGACCACGACCTCGAATGCCGGCTTCCTCGTAGCGCTAACCGTGGTGTTCGTCCCCATGCTGGAGGTTCTGGTCTTCAAAAAAGAGTCGCGCCCCCGCAGCTCTTCGGCGCTATGCTCGCCATCAGCGGCATCGGGTTGCTTACGCTGAACGGCTCGCTGCAGGTCCGTCCCGGCGACCTTCTCTGTATCTTGTCTGCCGTGTTCTATGCGGTGCAGATCCTGGTCACAGCCCGGGCGGTCAAGACCAGCGACTCGCTGAACATCGGCATTCTGCAGCTCGGCTTCGCCGGAGGCTATGCCCTGATTCTGTCGGCCGTCTTCGAGACACCTTCACTGCCGTCCACCCTGCCCGGCTGGATTGCTATTCTCGCCCTCGGCATCTTCTGCAGCGCCTGCGGCTTCATCCTCCAGCCCGTGGCCCAGAAGTACACCTCACCGACCCGCACCGGCCTGATCTTCGCCCTGGAGCCTGTCTTCGCTGCCTTCTTCGGCTACTGGTTCGTGCATGAGAAGCTCTCCCTCCAAGGCTACACAGGCGCAGCGCTGGTTCTGCTGGGCATCGTTGCCTCGGAGCTGCTGGGCAAGCTGCATTTTGTTCCTCCGGCAAGGATGCTGAAGAAACGGCGGGCGAATCTGTAGCTTAGTACCGCACCAGCCTCCTTATATATAGCACAAAAAGAACGTCCCTCCTGCCAACCGGCAGCAAGGGACGTTCTTCATTCTTACAACATTCGCTTAAGATTAATGCCCCATCATCATCGCGGGATCAGCGGTCTGAGCGTCCGGGGAAGCCGGAGCAGCAGACACTTTAGGCTTGCGCAGAATCAGGCTGATGACCACACCTGCTACAGCGATGCAGGCCGAGAAGAAGAACACATCATTGAATCCAAGAACCATGGCAGAGAGCGGATTCGCGCCTGCGGTCATTTTTCCCATATGAACTGCTATTTGACTGGTTAGATAACCGGTCATTCCGGCTACTGCAAAGGACACCACAACCTGCTGGGCAGCAGCGGTGAGCGGTGTAACCCGGTTCACCCATTCACGCGGCGCCGAGTTCAGCACATGGGTGTTGACCGGCATCATCGAAAGACCCATGCCAAGACCCATCATCGCCAAAGTAGACATAATGAACGGCAGGCTGGTATCTGCAGTCACACCCGAAAGCATAAACAGCGCGGTTGAGATGATACTTAGACCGACAAATACCAATGGACGCGCACCAATTTTGTCAAACAGGCGGCCGCCCAGCGGCATGCCGATCCCGGAAGCCAGCGCCTGCGGCAGCAGGATCAGACCGGTTTCCAGCGGAGTATAATTGCGGATCTGCTGCAAATACAGCGGCACAAACAGCATGGAGCCGAACAATGCAGCCTGGGTAACCCAGCTTAGAATAATCCCCCGGGTGAAATCGGATGAACGGAATACGCGAAGCTCCAGCAGAGGATGCTTGTGAAGCAGCTCCACAATGATAAACAACACCAGCGCCACACCGCCCACAGACAATCCTACAATGGCACCCGTTGAGGACCAGCTTTCACCGCCGCCCTGATTCACACCGTAAGCAAGCATGGAGAAGGCTACCGGAGCCAGAATAATACCCAGGATATCGAGATGGGCTCTTCCTTTCGTTTCTGTCTTCGGCAGATATTTGATGCCCAGAGTGATTCCTACGATTCCGATTGGCACGTTGATCAGGAAAATCCAGTGCCAGCTCACGTACTCCACCAGCCAGCCGGACAAAACCGGTCCGAGTGCAGGAGCAAGCAGCATTGGAATACCCAACATACCCATGATCGACCCTCTGCGCTCCGGCGGAGCCAGTCTGAAGACCATCGCCATCCCGATGGGGGCAACCATCCCGCCGCCCAGACCCTGAATGACACGGAAGAGTACCAGCTGGCTTGAAGTTTGCGCGATCGAGCACAGCATGGAGCCCAGTACGAACATAGCGACCGTTGAAACAAATACCTGCTTCGAACCGAACCGGTCCGTCATGTACCCGGCAAGGGGAATTACGGCAGCCAGGGCAAGCGTATATCCGGTAATGGCCCATTGTACGGTTTTGAGGTCAGTATTGAAATATTCTACCAGCTTGGGCACGGCTACATTGACCACTGTTCCGTCGAGGATAACCATAATCATCCCTACGATAATGGCCAGCAATGGCGGCAGTATAGCCTTCAGTGAGAAGGGCTGCTCTGCCGGAGCGCCTTTTGCATTCGTTGTAGTTGACATTCTTTTTCTCCACTCATTTCTTTATTTGGGTAGTATTAATGAAAATAACGGTCGAACAACCCGTCAATCTGCTCCTCAATGGCAGGAGGATTAAACACCGGAATGAGATCCGATTTGTCCTCAGGCAGGCTGGAGAGCATAATCACAGGAACAACCACTGCACCATATATCTGAAGCTGCATCATCATCAGCTTATTTTTGTCCTGCTCGCCGGTAATCTCCTGAATCGCCTGCAAAATCTTTTCAAGCCGCATCGTTTTGCAGTAGCGCGTGTATTCATCCAGTGAGCTCATAATATGATGTCTCTGGTCAAGCATTTGTCTTGCCATTCCGGGATACCGCTTGAGCTCTTGAATATAACGGACGAAAAATTGCTTGAGCCGCTCCCTTGGCGGCATTGTGTCGTCCTCCAACACTTTAAAGGCATTATCAAAGGTAGAGAGCAGCATCTTTACCGCATCTGCCAGCAGTTTCTCCTTGGAGCCGTAATGATAGTTGACAAGGGCCAGATTCGTCTCTGCTTTGGCAGCTATGTTGCGCATTGTAGTACAGCTGAACCCTTCCTCGCGGATCAGATCCACGGTCGCTTTCAGGATGGCCTGTTTCGTATCCTTATCTGAATGGTCTGCAATGCTGTGCTCTCTGGTCATAGATCCGGCAATATCCCCCTTTCCTGATATCTTGTCTAATCATCGTTTTAAACACCGTTTAATAAGAACTAAATTTACGCCCAAAAAGCCTTCCTGTCAATAGCTTCACGGAAAAAAGAAGGCTTTCGTCCTTACCGCAAGGGACGATCACCTTCCTGCCTGCTGTGCTTATTGGACCGGACCGGCTGCCGCCTCGCTTGCAGCAAGGGGGGCCAGGGTCAGCCCGGTAATTTTTCCCGTTGTGTCCACGGTCAATGTCAGTGTTGCCTCGGACTTCGCAAAAATGAGCACACTTTGGATAGTCATTTCATCCTGTGCCCAGTGGCTGTCCGTGGTTTTCATTCCAAAGTAATTTCCAGCGGGAACCGCAACAGATTCCCAGGTTTTCTGGATGACCTGCAAGAAGGCCTGCTGGGAAGCGGTATTGCTCAAGTAGCGATCCTGAAGCTCCTGGTATTTGCCTGCCGCAAGCAGCCCGGTTACTGCGCCTGCCGTCACCTCGGGTGCATAGATCTCGGCTTGTCCGGTGTCCGGACTATATGAGGCAATAAGCCCGATTGCATTAAAAAAGGACAGCGGAACATAAATGCGCTTCTGTCTGACTTCTATTTTATCATTTAATACCACTTTGTCTTTGCCGTTAAGCAAGACTTCATCCCCGCTAAGCTTGAAGTCAATGGTATCTTTAAACCGTGTAAGCTGAATTTGTCCGGTGCTCCCCTGATACGTTGTTGTAAATTTGAGGGCTTCGGCTGTTTCCCGCAGCGGAATCATAAGGTTCGATCCGCTTTTGTAGGGCGCCGACTCATCCAACTGCAGCAACTGTCCATTCAGAATTACCTTGATATGATCCGCGGCTTGCGCGCGCTGCGGCGGCAATAGCCCTAACCCGGCTGCCAATAACAGAATACTGAGGATTACGGTTGCGATTTTGATCTTCACATCGATTCCACCTCTCCTGTATTTGATTGACTAGGCATTCAAGCTGCTGCAATTAGACCTCACCTTAAACATTACCCATTTGCTTTGATTTTATAACACTCCTGCTTCAGAGGAAAGTATAATTTCTTAAGCTTCTGTCTATTCCAAAAGGGACGTTTCCCCAGCCGTTTAAGCGGCGGGGGAAACGTCCCTCCCGGTTGAGAATATTTGTGTTAATAACTGAACACGTTAGAATTAGTGCATCGGAGCTTGTGCTTTGTGCTGTACAATCACACGTTTGATGAAGAAGGCCAGAACCAGGCCGATGATAGCTACGCCCATTCCGAAGATGAATGCGTTCTGCACCCCTTCGGTGAACGCAGGTAAGATATTGGCAGGATCTGTTGGATCGGCCACAGTTTTCATGTAGTTTTTGGTGCCTGCTGTCATGATGCTGACGGCAAGCGCTGTGCCGATGGCACCCGCAACCTGCTGCAGCGTGTTCATGATCGCTGTTCCATCCGGATACAGCTCCATCGGCAACTGGTTGATTCCGTTAGTCTGTGCCGGCATGAAGATCATCGATACACCGATCATCAGTGTGCTGTGCAGCACAATAACAAAAGCAATCGTGGATGCAGCGGTAATCCCTGAGAAGAACCACAGCGTCACAGCTACGAGGATCAGGCCCGGAATAACCAGCCATTTCGGTCCGTACTTATCGAACAGACGGCCCATAATCGGCGACATCAGTCCGTTAATAAGACCACCAGGCAGCAGCAGCAGTCCTGCTTTGAATGCGGTATAGCCTTGTCCTTGCTGCAGATACATCGGAAGGATGAGCATCGAGGACAGAATGACCATCATACAGATGAAGACCATTGCAACCCCAACGGCGAACATCGGGAATTTAAAAGCGCGCAAGTTGATCATCGGCTGCTTCATCTTCACTTGGCGGACACCGAATAACAGAAGCGCAACCACACCGATGGCGATTGCAATAATGACTTTCGGGCTTCCCCATCCATCGGCTTCACCCGCGCTGCTGAACCCGAATACGATCCCGCCAAAACCTAAGGAAGACAGCAGAATCGACAGCAGGTCAATCTTGGGCTTGGTCACTTCGCTTACATTCTGCATGAACAGGATGCCGAAGATCAGGGCAATCACCAGGAACGGCAGTGACAGCCAGAAGATCCAGTGCCAGCTCAGATTCTCGATCAAGAGACCGGCAATTGTCGGTCCAACCGCTGGAGCAACCATGATGACGAGGCCGATAAGCCCCATCGCCGCCCCTCTTTTTTCAGCAGGAATAATGACCAGAATCGTATTGAACATCAGCGGCAGGAGCAGTGCGGTTCCGAGCGCCTGAACAACACGGGCCGTAAGCAGAAACTCGAAATTCGGGGATATCGCGGCCAGGAAGGTCCCCAGAATAGAAAAGCTTAATGCGGCAACGAACAGCTGTCTTGTAGAAAACCATTGCAGAAGCAATCCGGATATCGGTACGAGAATACCGAGGGTGAGCAGGTAAGCTGTTGTCAGCCACTGTGCTGTCGTCGGTGTAATCTCCAGAACCTTCATCAGATCACTTAAGGCCACATTGAGCGCTGTCTCACTGAACATGCCGATAAATCCGGCGAGCAGCAGGGAGACAAGAATCGGTATGGTTTTGAACTTTCTTTCTTCGGTTTGTTTCTTTCCAGTCATGGTGGCTCCCACTCTAAAAATCCTCCTGATCAACATATTTTCTCTATCTTTCTTTTTTTGCCTAACCCAGCAATCCGGGAATCATCTTCGCCGCGGCAAGCAGCGGACCGGTGCTCCGGCAGGTCAAGGTCTGAAGCAGCGCGCCTTCAAACAACGAAACGACAACTGATGCTTTATCAGCCGCGAGCTCAGCGTCAGTTCCCTCTTCCAGCAGCCGCTGCAGAATGACATCCTGCCAATCCTTGAATACAGCCTGGCATGCCTTTCTCAGCTCCTCGCTGATACACGAAGTCTCTACGGCTACCCAGAAGCTGAACGGTACCATTCCCGTATAGTCAGACTCCTCCGCATCCCTGACCATCTGCAGAATGAAATCCTGAACCGCCTGCTCCACAGCTACATCCTTCTCCACGTACTGCTTCAGCTGTCTTACTACGATCTCGCTAGTCTTATTGATGCAAGTTAATGCCAGTTCCTCTTTGCCATGGGGGAAATAATAATACAGAGATCCCTTGGGTGAGTCGCTGTCCTTGATAATCTGACTTAGACCTGTAGCATGATAGCCTTGTGTGAAAAATAGTCTTGAAGCGGTATCGATAATCGCTTCACGCGCATTAGGCTTGTTTGACAAGCGCGACACTTCCTTTGCTTTTATAACAATCGGTCTACATAATAAAACCATATATCATAGTGAACTGTCAATCATTTATTATTTCAAATTTGAACTTTGCTAATTTCAATTGCTGCGCTCTGATGGTTCAGTTATAATTTTATTATTCCAATCTGAAAAGTGTGATTTTGATGCGTAAAGATGCTGAATCGCAGGGTATTCCACGGCCGCTGGTCAAAACCAACCAAGCCTTTATTGTGCTATCAGTATTGCTAAGCTGGGTAACTGCCCAGTACTGGATTCTGGCGCTGCCGCTTGCCGCTGGCTTGTCCGGGCTGATATTGAAATATAATCCCGTTATTAAGCTCGCGGCCCGCTTCCTCCGGAAGGAACGTTCCGCCTATGCGCTTGAAGACCCGGAGCAGCAGCAGTTCAACCAGGGCATTGCTGTTTTTTGTCTCGCTGCTGGACTGCTCAGCTTTCTGGCAAGCAGGGAAATGCACAGTAATATATCTGCAATATCGTCCGGCTGCCTACTCGCTCTTCTCTTCCCCGGCGATGTCCCAGCGGTGCCGGAACTTCTCCAGACGCGGGTGCACAGAGGCAGGCGCCTCTGACAGAATCAACCGCAGCTTGACAATCCACTCCTCAAAAGAAGCATACGAAGCAAACTGGTTGGCTGTTTCAGGTGTCAGATAGAGAAAATACGGCGAAGGATATACTTCGCTGATATGACGGAGCGCGGAGTCCAGCGGTGTATACTTCTTCCGCTTCCCTTCAAGGCTCTCCACGGTAATGAACGGGCGGCCCTGCGCTCTTTTCCAATCATGCAGACGGTCCTCCCGCTTGTAAAAACCCGACACCGGCTCCTTGCTCATCCGTCTTACCGTCTCTTCATGCAGCGGATACAGCACCAGCTTGGTGAACTTGCGTTCCGCCGCCGTGCGGGCAGCCCGCTCCAGCTCCTCATCGGTGATATGCTCAAACGAATCATAAAATACAAGGGTTCCCTTGCGCTCGGCAGCCGGGGGCTCGTAGCCGTAAGGCACGTGCTGAATGTCTCGTTTCATCTTTTGGCCTCCTGCTTAATGGTGATATAAGCTCTAGCATAGCATGCTACGGCAGCAGTTACATCATTCAGAGGGTTCACAATGCACTTTTTCACCCTTCAGCCTCCCCAGCGCATAAGCCGCTGCACCCAGCGTACCCGCGCGGTTTCCCAGCTCCGCCTGAAGAATCCTGCACTTGCTGGCGGACAGCTTCAGCGCATGTTCATCAACCGTCTCACGGACGCTGCGCAGCAGCCGTTCTCCTGCCGCAGACATCCCGCCGCCAACGATGACGGCCTCCGGATTCAGCAGATTGATCACATTCGCCAGCCCATAACCCAGCAAAACTCCCGTCTCATGCATAACCTCTACTGCCAGCGGGTCTTCAAGATCATAGGCTTCCGAGATCATTTGAGCCGTTATCTGTCCATTGTTACCGTTTGACCAGGCTTGAATGATGCTTGTCCTGCCTTTCGCGAGCTTTTGTGTGAAGGTGTTCACCATCCCGACAGCCGAGACGTATCTTCCAAGACAGCCCGAGCTGCCGCAGCGGCAGGGACGGCCCTGTCTGAACATGTTCATATGGCCGATTTCTCCGGCGCTGAAAGCAGTTCCATAAACTACCTTGCCGTCAATCACAATTCCCGACCCCAGTCCCGTTCCCAGCGTCAGCAAAACTGCGTTCTTGTATCCTTTTGCCGCCCCATGCTGCCATTCGCCATACAGATTCACCCTGACATCATTATCAATAAAAACAGGAAAATCGTAATAAGGCTTCATTTCATTCACGATATGTATATGTTCCCAGCCCGGAAAGTTGGGTGAAAACAGGGACATTCCTTCCTCAGGATCAAGCAGGCCCGGAATTCCCAGACCCATGCAGGTTATGCTCTAAAGGGGGATCCCTTTGTCTGCAGTCAGCTGTTGTACAGAAAGCCGGATACGCGACAGCACATGTGCCGGTCCCAGGGAGGCTTCTGTGGGCACGGACAACTCTCCGATTGCGTTGAAGCCCCGGTCAAACAGTGCTGCCTTGATATTGGTTCCGCCCAAATCCACACCGATAATATACGTTTTCAAATTCCCACTCCTCAGTGACAGGTATCTCTGCGACCATTATGAGGAACTTCCGCGTATCTGAAAAGAGAAGCCTGCCTTATGAGCCGGCTCCCTTATATCTTTTGACACCGTAATTCCAGGACAGCAGTCCAATCCCCAGGAATATGGCCCCAACCACCGGAGTCAGCAGCGCCATGCCCTGCATCTCCTCCCGGTGCAGAAACATTGCCGCCGGATATATCCCGACAAAAGCAAACGGAATAATCCAGGTAAGCAATACCTGTATCGCCCGGTTATAGATCGTGACCGGATAACGTCCGTAGGTCTGAATGTTATACATCAGCGGCAGAATGCCGGTTGGTGCATCCGAATAAAACGACAATGAAGTCAGAGTCGTATAAATTCCCGTGTAAATCGCAACCGCGCTGAGCGTCAAAATAATCACCATCGGAATGGTCCACCATTCAAAGGGCAGTCCCAGATTGCTCCCGCTGATCCCCATGATAATCAGTCCGATCACGGAGCCGACCAGCGCCGGAGGGTCCACATTTTCGAGGAAAATCTGGAACAGGTTATGCGCCGGACGGGTCAGGATGCGGTCCATTTCACCTTTGACGATATACCGCTCGCTGAAGCCCCACATGTTCACGAAGCAGCTGAAGACGCCAAAAGGCACCATGAAGAAGCCGTATACGAACACAACTTCGTTCTGGCTCCACCCGCCAAGGCTCTCAGTATGCATGAAGATGACCAGTATAAAAATGAAGTTGGTCGCTTGAAACAGCAAATCCGACACCACCTCCACCCAAAAATCGGCGCGGTACGTCAGACGGGTCTTCATATAATTCTTCAAATACTCAAACAATAATCCCAAGTAATACAACTTCACTCACCCTCCCTGCACGAAAAGCCGCTGACGCGCCGCATGATATAGCCAGACAATCGGAATCAGGAGCACTACGAACCAGATGACCTGGATACCCAGCACATTCCAAATGCCCACTCCCTGCACCCGTCCCGTAAATACAGAGCCTGGCAGGTAGGTGATGGCCTGAAAAGGCAGAACTTCGAGGACGGAGGACAGCCAGCCCGGGAACAGGCTGATCGGCACGATCAGGCCGGAGAACAGGTCAACCACGACACGCTTCATACGCATCATGCCCTCATTATTCTCGACGAAAAACGCCGATAATCCCGTAATGATATTTATCTGTGAACTGATCAGGAAGCTGAAGAAAAGCATGGCAAGAAACCCTGCCCATGCAGACAATTCTGTCGGCAGCTGCACCGGAAACAGCAGAATGGCAATCACCATGCCCGGGATCATCAGCATCATGAAGCGGAACAGACCTTCGCCAAGTCCCTGCATCATTTTGACCAGTACGTAGTTGTAAGGTCTGATGAACTGGATGGCGATGCTTCCATCTCTGATATCTGTAGAAATCTCCCGGTCCAGGTTGTTGAAATAAAAGGCGCGTGCCATCCAGGATACCGCAACATAGGTCGTCATCTGTGCACCTGTAAAGCCGCCCAGAGACTCACCATCGCCGTAAATGGCTCTCCAGGTGAAATAATTCACGCCGATATTCAGCGTATAGATCAGAATGCCGGAATAATAATTGACGCGGTAAGCCAGCATAGTTAAAAACCGGATGCGGATAAAATCGAAATAAGCGCCGAGCAGCAGCCTCCAACCGTTCACCGGCGGACTGCCGGCGGGAGAACCTCCGGCGGAGGAAGCGGCTGCCGCGGCCTTTAGCTGTTCAGACATGGATGACCTCTTTCTCATCCTGCAGCGCAAGAATCTTATCTTCCGGTTTCTCGGCTGAGCCTGATTGATAAATACTGCGGACAATATCATCCGTATTGGTTTCGATAATTTTGATATCGGTAATGTCTGCTTGTCCCACAACCCGTCCAAGCACATCGGAAACATTCAGCTCCAGCGGAATCCAGACCTTGGCACCCAGATCATTCTCTGAGGACCAGGTCACGGGCATTCCTTCTGTCCACTGGATAAGCTGCTGCAGCTTCGTGGCTGTCCCGAATTGGAACTCCACCTCACGGCCGGTTCCCCAGCGCTGCTTCAGATCCTCCAGGCCGCCATCATAAATGATGCGTCCATCGTCAAGCATAATCACCCGTGAACAGAGCGCTTCAATATCCTGAAGATCATGAGTGGTCAGCAAAATAGTTGTTCCGTGCTCACGGTTCATATCCTTAAGGAACTGGCGGATTTCCGATTTAACCACAATGTCGAGTCCAATGGTAGGCTCATCCAGAAACAGGATGGACGGATTATGCAAAAGCGCGGCTACCAGCTCACACCGCATCCGCTGTCCAAGGCTGAGCTTGCGGACCGGGCGGTTCAGCAGATCCTGCAGCTCCAGCCGCTCTACCAGCTCGTCCAGCCGTTTTTTGAATTCCTGCTCCGGCACCCGGTACACCTTGCGCAGCAGCTGAAAGGATTCAATAACGCCGATATCCCACCATAGCTGGCTGCGCTGCCCGAACACGACGCCGATATTCCGCACAAATTTCTCGCGTTCCTCATAAGGTACATAACCACCGACTGAGAGGGTACCCGAAGTAGGAACAAGAATGCCTGTGAGCATCTTGATCGTTGTCGATTTACCCGCACCGTTCTCCCCGATATAGCCGCAAATCTCACCCTGGGGAATGCTGAAGGAAATATCCTTTACAGCCGTGACCTCGGAATATTGCCGTTTAAACAAATCAGCGAAGGCCCCTTTGAGGCCCTCGCGGTTTTTTTGGACTTTGAAGGTTTTGCGCAAGTCCTGCACTTGTATCGCATTCATATTGTACCTCGCTAAGGTAAGAATTAGGTTCAGTACCCCATTATATCATTTCTGAATTATTTAGCTACTCGTCCCTCAAAAAAATCAGCGTCCGGTACCGCCTCCAGATGGCCGGAACGGGTCACCTTCGTCCGTAAGTACTTCTCATTGAAGACCGAAACGTCGCCCCACAGAGGTATTCTCTTGCCGGTATTCATTCCGGCTGCCTTCAGGGCTTCCATCTTCTTCGGATTATTCGTAATCAGAGTCACCGGCTTGCTGCGCAGATGCTGCAGGACGCTGATCGCATCTCTGTAATCTCTGGAATCATCGGCAAAGCCCAGCTCCAGATTGGCTTCCACAGTATCATACCCTTCTTCCTGAAGAATGTATGCCATAGCCTTACTGAACAGGCCAATGCCTCTTCCTTCATGGTTGGCCAGATAGAACAGCGCACCCGATCCGTGCTGTGCAATCATCTTCATGGACTGGCGGAGCTGGAAGCCGCAATCGCAGCGTTTGCTGCCGAAGATATCCCCGGTATGGCAGATGCTGTGCATCCGGATCAGCGCTTCATCCGAATCTGCAAAATCTCCATAGACCAGGACGCTCGATTGCTGCCCTTCGGCCAGATTCATCGAGGATAGCCGGGAAATCAGCAATTCCGTTGCTTCTTTGCTGTCCCCGCCCTGCAATTCCTTATCAGTGGCTTTCAGCCAGCTGTACCACTTGAAGGTAACCGTCTCCCCGTCCAGGTTCACCGGCAGTGTAATGGGGCCTACGAGTATATTGGTGGAATCGTCCATGGTAATCCGTTTGATTTTATTCTGTAATATAGATAAGATATCTGGTTTGATCATGTTTGCACCGTCCTAAACAGTATTCTTAAATTTTAAGTATTCACTTTTTTCACGTAAAGTAACTATTTGTAAGTAAGTTTATCATTGTAATATAACTTCGTCAAGTTATAATATATATTTAAATATTTATAATTACTTATTGTAAGTTTATGATATAATGAATGCGAGGTGATCTTTATGGATGATTTCGAAATGTGCCCACGCTTTGAAAAAGCGGTTGATATGCTCAGTAAACGTTGGGTTGCGCTAATCGTATTTGTTCTGATGAAGGGTCCCCGCCGTTTTGGTGAAATCGAAAGCTGCCTTTCCAATCTGAGCGGCAAAGTGCTGTCGGACCGCTTGAAGGAAATGGAGAACGAAGGCATCATCGAGCGCACGGTGTATCCTGAAATGCCTGTCCGGATTGAGTACTCGCTGACCAGCAAAGGAAATGCCCTGGCTCCTATCCTTGGAGAGATTGGCAACTGGTCTACCGATTGGATCGAGATCGGCGCAGGCAAATGACATCCGGCCTGCAAGCAAAATAGCGCCCTCCTGGTTCCATCCACGGAATCCGTCAGGGCGCTATTTGTGGTATCTATATTAATTATGGCGACACACTTTATAAATCCTTGCGCTGAAACCGCAGCATTCCCATTGCAAACACTACGGCCGCATACAGTGCGGCATAGATTATAAATGAATTCGAAGGAACAGAGTTGATGTCCAAGAGTGGGAAAGAATTGAAATTCATATCAACCATACCCTGCATTTCCTCCAGACTGAACAGCTCCGCTGACATTTTGCGCTGCAGGCCATCCGCCGGCATGAGCAGGGACATGATCCCGGTGAGATTATTCAGCGTTTTCAGCGCTTCTTCTTTCAAACCTAGCGAGCCGCTCAGCTTGTCGATCATTCCCCCGAGCCAGCCCGCTCCGTAAAGCATGGTCATGAAGACACCATTACCCACTGCCGAGAACAAGCCGGAACCCAGCATGGATAAGCTGATCAGCAGCGGGACTACAGAGGCAAAGAGCAGATATGCTTTTATAAGCGCGCCTCCGTCCCGCGGAATGGACGCATGGGCATCCGCGATCAGCAGAATCGCAGTAAATAGAAGCAGCGCATACAGCAGCCCCAAGGTGACATACCCGAGCCAGCGGCCGAGATACCATTTCCAGCGCGGCAGCGGCCGGGGCAGCAAAGCTTGCATGACCCCCTGTTCCGCTTCCCCCGCAATGGATGAGAAAGAACTGAAAATCACCAGAAAGGCGATGACAAAAGCCCCAAAGAAAAACCCCATGGATACAATGAAAGCTCCGGTCGAAAAACTATTGATCAAATCGCCCCCATTCGCGATGCTGGATACCCTTTCAGACCCGCTGCTTCCCAAAGTGTCCGCTACAAACCAGAACGCGAGCAGGAATACAGCAGTCATAATTAAAGTCATAAGCATTACCTTTTTCCTCAGCAGTTCCTTCCAGGTCATTCCTAGTATGATTCTCATTCCCGCTCCCCCCTCTGGTTGAGCCCGGACACGGCATCCAGGAACCATTCTTCCAGCCGTTCTTTTTTACGGGCAACCTCATACAAGGTCATGCCTTGCTCGATGATTAGGGTATTCAGCCAGCCTACTTGCTCCTCACTCTCGACTTCCGCCTCCAGCCATACCGTGCTGCCTTCAACAGACGAAGGCACAGCTCCGCCGCCCTCTTGCTGATCTCCGTCCCCCACCGCCTGTATGATCTGGAGCCCCGTAAGCTCTATAAGCCAGGACAGCAAAAAAGGCGAATAGCCGCCCACTTTAAAATGCCAGCTAGTTCGCTTGTTTAAGATATCTGTAACTTTGCCGTGCCGCAGGATCTCGCCGTTATTCAGCAGCGCCATCCGGTCGCACAGCACCTCAACATCCTCAAGCAGGTGAGAGTTGAGAAAGATGGTGATGCCCCGCTGCTTCAGCCTTTCCAGTATAGTCCGCACTTCCATACGTCCGATAGGGTCAAGTGCCGATGAAGGTTCATCCAGAAAAACGAGCTCCGGTTCGTTCACAAGTGCACAGGCTAGACCCAGCCGCTGTTGCATCCCCTTGGAGTAATGCTTCACGCGGTCACGTCCCCGCAGTCCTATCCCTACCTCCTTCAGCAGCTCCGGTATCCTTCGGTCTGCCACAGACTTATCGATACCGCATAAGCGGGCATGGAGCCTGACTACCTCTTCTCCAGTCAGCCATTCCTGATACCGGTACAGCTCCGGCAGATAACCAATCTTTGCCTTTGCTGCAAGTGTTCCGACCGGATGCCCGAACAGAGCCGCGCTCCCGCTGGTAGGACGGATCAAACCCGCCAGCATTTTGACAAAGGTGCTTTTACCGGCGCCGTTGGGACCGAGGAAGCCAAAGGCTTCCCCTTTCTCAACAGTAATAGATACATCACGGCAGCCGCGCCCGCTTTTATATTCTTTGGTCAGTAATTGTGCTTCGATTGCGGGTACATTCATTGCGTGATCAACTCCTGAAGCTGTTTCATGAATTTCTCTTTATCCTGATACAGCGATCCGCCGGAAAAATCGAACAGCTGCCCTTTATTCACCCAGGTGGCTTCATAGACTGGCCCATTGCTATACTCTATAGTTTCCATGATTACGTGTGTCCCATTTACTGTAATCTGCTCGGAATGATTACCTTTGATCACAGGCATGGGCAGGTCGCCGGCCAGAATACTGCTCTGCTGGAGACTGGATTTCAGTTCATCCGGGAGAAGGGGGAAGTCAATGATAGCCTGCACAGCTTCTTCCACGTTAATAGAAGGATCTACATTCACCACAGGTGTATTCATCTGCATCAGATTCGCCCAATGATCATCCGTAGTAAAATCATAGCTTACGGACTCGGGAATTGACAGCGTGACTGGCTTGCCGTCAACGGATTCTGGCAGCAGCCGGGTCGCCCCAGACGCTTCAGCGCCTTATTCACCTCATCCACCTTGAGCGTCAGTGTAATTTGCTGTGAGGGGTTTACTAACACCGATTTGATGTGGTTAAAAGCTTCACCGGTCGGCGCAGCGTAGCCCAATTTATCCTGCAATGCATTCACTGGCACCATTCCATTTAACGTACCGTATGAATAGCTGAATGAACCAAATTTGTTGACAGCATCATTGACATTGTCTTCCCCGCTGGCCTGATAGAACAAACTCCGCAGATCCTCTTCATTAACGACTGTAACTTCCTGTACACGGAATTGACTCAGTATGGCCGCCATGGCTGTATTGCCTACAGGTGTGGCGAGTATAGCCGCAAATATAGCTGCACCTGCCGCAGCAGTTGCCCATTTCCGGCGGCGCGTCATTCCCTTCCGGCGGGTCGTCCGGCCTTTGGTTTTTTCCTGTGCAGCGCGGACTGCCACAGGACCCGCTGAAGGCTGTTCCGCATCTCCTATATGATGTGTGTCCGGTATGGCTGCCGCATTGCCTTCTGCTCTGTTCACATTCTTGGCATCCTGCCCCCATGCTGCCCATACCGGATTCACCGGCTCAGCGGCAAGCTTGGCTTGCAGGTTCGCCCAGGCTTCATCCGTAAGTTGTTTATCGGGATCATATTTCAAAGGATTGGTCATTTGAGGGTCCTCCTAAAAGTTTTGTTAGCACCAATATTCACTTCATTGATTCATTTCGGTACGCGATTAATCGGTCTGAGGGTATGAATTTACCGCCTGCTGCTTCAGCTTAAGGGTAGCCCGGTTCAGCAGTGTTCCGACAACCGGCGGGTTCACCCCGATTTGGCCGGCAATTTCAGTGTAGCTGTAGCCCGAGTAGCGCAGCAGCAGCGCTTGCCTGTCTCTCTCGGGCAGGCCGTCCAGCCAAGTCCGCACATCCTCCTGGTCCAGCTTGCTGAGCACGGCCTCTTCGCCGGAAGGGGGCCTGCCTCTGCGCTGACCAGCAGCTCCTGCTTATTCTGGAGACGCCGCTCCCTCGCTTTTTGGGTTAAATAATCATATCCGATCCGGGTCAGCACCCTATGAAGCCAAGCGCCCAGCGCGTTCGGGTCATCCGGCGGATTGCGGTATAGTCTGAGAAACACATCCTGGGCTAAATCGTCTGCTGCCGCTTCGTCGCGGACCAGAGCCGCGAGCTTGCGCCGCACCACCGGATAGTGTTCATAAAATACAGTTCGAAACTTATCAGATTCCGGAATTTCCATTGTGTAAATCCTCCTTATTAGCTGCAGCTATAAGTAAGACGGATGCCAAAGCGATTTTGTATCAGAATACAGCATAATTATCATAACATTTCTAGGTTTCACGTATTCAACACAAAAAAGGCAGCTCCTGTATAAGAAAGGAACCGCTTTTGGGGACAAATAGCTCACATAGTATTGCTTACCACAGGTAAAACATCAATGATTAGATCTATCTGATCTTGATATATCTCTCCTGAATTTGCTTCGCCAGTATTATAGATAATGCAATAGTCTCCTGATAAAAAAACACGGGAGGATATAGAATTATCCGCCCGTGTGGCTTAAACATGCATTTTTCTATTTTATAGAAGCTTTTTGATATCTTCCTTGATCTGTTCTGATTGCGGCCCGAATACGATCTGTACCGCACCCTGGCCCAATCTCATGACGCCCGAAGCTCCCAACTGCTTCAGCGCAGCGTCCTTGACCGCTTTCTCGTCATTCACAATCAGCCGCAGACGAGTAATGCAAGCATCGATATTGCGGATATTTGACGGGCCGCCCACATTCTCCAGAATTTTAACCGCTCTGGAGGATGCCGGAATTTTTGCACCGCTCACATCGGCTTCCAGCGCTTCGTCCTCCGTGTCATCCTCACGTCCAGGTGTTTTCAGGTTGAACTTGGTGATGATAAACCGGAACAGCACATAGTAGAGAACAAAGAATCCAAGACCCACCGGGATCAGAACCCATGCATTTGTAGACAGCTTCATATTCAGCAGATAATCGATGAGTCCAGCAGAGAATCCGAAGCCCAGCTTTACATCGAGCACATACATCAGGAACCCGGCGAAGCCGGTAAGCAGAGCATGAACCAGATATAGTACAGGTGCAATGAACATGAAGGAGAATTCGAGCGGTTCTGTAATCCCGGTTAAGAAGGACGCAATCGCGGAACCAATGAAGATAGATGCGACCATTTTGCGTTTTTCCGGTTTAGCCGTATGAATAAATGCAAGCGCTGCTCCCGGCAATGCAAACATCATAATCGGGAAGAAGCCTGTCATGAACATTCCGGCCGATTTATCTCCAGCGAAGAAGCGCCACAAGTCCCCATGCACCACTTCTCCGGCAGCGTTGGTGAAATCACCGATTTGGAACCAGGCAATGGCGTTGATAACATGATGGAGGCCAAAAGGAATGAGCAGACGGTTCGCTGTCCCGAAAATAAATGCGCCGACACCGCCAAGTCCAACCACCCAAGTACCAAAATCACTAATCACATCTTGAATCGGACTCCAGATCATTCCAACGAGAACAGACAATACTATCGTAGTTACCGCTGTAATGATCGGAACAAACCGTTTGCCGGCGAAAAAGCCCAGCCAATCCGGCATTTTTATATTATGGTATTTCTTATAGAGGAAGGCAGCCCACGCTCCCACAAAGATCCCTCCAAGAACACCCATGTTCAGCTTGACATCATCGCCGATGAAAGGCATTTGTGCAGGAATGACCTTGAGGATACTGTCGAGAATCTGGTAGGCAATCAGAGCGGACAGCGCCGCAACCGCATCGCCGGCAAATCCGATCGCAACCCCGATGGCAAAAATCAATGCCAGATTGCCAAAGATTGCTCCGGCACCTGCATTCAGGAAAGGTGCAATGTAGCTGTTAATGAACCGGCCTATTGCCCCCAAGTGGAAATCCTTTTCATAATTAATTAGCGCGAACCCTTGCAGAATTGCCGCCGCCGGCAGTGTAGCTACCGGAAGCATCAGTGACTTGCCCAATTTTTGCAGAAAAGCCAACATTCCGTTCATCCCCTATTCTCGTATTTGGCTATGCCGTTGATGATGCTGTATGATTTATTGCCTGGATGCCACAGTTAGAATAATGTCTTTGCCGGCGGTTACCGAACCATAGCGGCAAACCACTTCGGGGTCAGCTTCACCGTTGCGTGTCACAATGACCGGCGTAATCGTCTGATAACCGGCTGCCTGTATCGATGCGATATCGAACTCTATCAGCGTCTGTCCCGCTTTCACTTCATCCCCGCTGGCGATATGGCTGATAAAACCGCTGCCTTTCAGGCTTACGGTATCCATTCCGATATGCAGCAGCAGCTGCAGTCCGGAAGAATGCTCAATAATTACGGCATGACTGGATTTGACCACATGGGCGATCTTTCCGTCAAAAGGGGCGATTAATTTCCCCTCACTAGGTTCTATGGCGATTCCCTGCCCCATATGCCCGCCTGAGAACGTTTCATCCGGTACTCCGGTTAAGGAAACGGCCTGCCCGCTGACCGGTGCCAAAATCTCCAGGACCGTTATCTTTGACGGCTGTGCTTCTTTTTTGGACTTCCATTTGGAAAACATCATTTTCTCTCCTTACTGTTTCTGTTTATGCTGCTGATCCAGAGTCTGAAACAAACGGCGCAAATGCATAGCGAGGAAGCAGATTTCTTCTTCCGGGACCTCTGTGCCTAGCGAATTCTGCATGACCTTGCCCAGTTTTTGGGCCAGCTTGTATTCCTCTTTGTATTCTTTCTGAATATGTTTCACGAACGGATTGTCAATGAGTGAACCCTGCAGAATCCGCTCAATGGAAAATCTCAGATGGATCATCAGCCGGATATGGTTCATACTCCCGTAAGCAAAGGTTACCTTTCGTTCCTCGCGGATCATGTCGAGCAGTTCGCTGACAATATTCGAGGCTTTGACCAGCTGGCCTACCGGCACATTGCTGACAGCAGAATACACGTGATAGGTCAGAAAGCCCACTTCATCTTCAGGAATCTGAACATTGAACTCTGCACTGATTTTCTCCGCTGCCCTGTAAGCGATCTCAAATTCCTTCGGAAATGACATTTTAGTCTCCTGAAGGAACGGGTTGACAATATCCATACCGCCCCGCAGACGGTAGATGGTGAACTGAATATGGCTGGGGAGCGCCAAATAGATTTTGTCGTTCAACTTGCCGGAAAATTCATGAGCAATATCCGCAATAATATCATCTGTAATCTTCATTACCTTGGGATCAATATCTTCGAGCAAAATCTGATATTGACTCCATTCATCCCGGTCCTCCAACCGGAACAATTTCTCAATCCGCTGGTCATTTGCATCGATGAATCCCGTATCTTTGACCGCAAATCCGATACCCTTGCCGATGATTACATATTCCTTGCCTTTTCTTCCCCCTTGAACCATCACCACGTTGTTTCCGATTACCCGCAGTACCTCGAACTGCTCGTTTTCCCTCGCCAAGTTCTCCCTCCTTTCCGCCCAATATCCAATTTTTCGCATAAAAAAGAGCCAAGAAAGACTCACATGAATGAAGTCAATTCTTGGCTCATGCCCTTAAAGGTAACACGCCGATTGCATATAAATGATCATTTATAAGAATATCATAAATCATACCTATATTTCCGTCAATGGGTTTTTGAAAATGTCAAGTTTGGCTTATCCCCCCATCAGACGGCACATCCGGGTCACTACATCCTGAATGATTACAGGCTTGCTGATAAAATCCGAAGCGCCCGCAGCCAGACATTTCTCCCGGTCTTCCTTCATCGTTTTGGCTGAGATGGCGATAATGGGAAGCTCCGGCAGCATCAGCTCCTCACGAATAATCGACAGCGTGTCATACCCGTCCAAATTCGGCATCATAATATCCAGCAGAACGATATCGACATCAGGCTGCTCTCGGACCATCTGCAGGCATTCGAAGCCTGATTGGGCAGTCAGAATATTCATATCATAAGGCTCCAGCCCTTTTTCAAGTGCATAGATGTTGCGCACATCGTCATCCACGATCAGCACCGTTTTACCATGCAGATTCGAATACTCCTTATCAAACAAGACAGTATCCGCTCCCGCGGCACCATCCGGCTGCTTATTCTCCCGCTCAGCGGCAGCAGCAGCCTGTAGCGTCCATACCCCGGGAAAGACGGAATCGAATCCTTCTTCTTCTTCACGGCAGGGAATAAACAGCGTAAACGTGCTGCCTTCCCCTCTTTACTATCCAAAGAAATGGTGCCCCCAAGCAGCCGGGCCAGTTGGAGCGAAATGGACAACCCCAGCCCCGTGCCGCCGAATTTACGCGCCGTTGAGCCGTCAGCCTGGCGGAAAGCCTCGAAGATCACTTCACGGTTCATTTCCCCGATTCCGATTCCGCTATCCTTCACGGCAAAGGCGAGTACGGAACCAGGCTCAGAAAGCTGTGGTGCGGACGGCGGTTCAAGACGGCTGATGACGACCTCGACGAAACCTTGTTCCGTAAATTTAAAAGCATTGGACAGCAGGTTCCGCAGAATTTGGTGCAACCGCATCTCGTCTGTAAAAAATATATCCGGGACGTTGTTCTCAAGGGTCACCTTGAAATCAATATTTTTCTGCTCCGCCATCTTGTTGAAATAACCATACAGCATATAGGGAAGCTCGGTAAGATTGACAGGGTCCCGCTCTACGGTCATTTTCCCGGCTTCCACTTTGGACAGGTCCAGAATATCATTGATCATCCCCAGCAATTCACTGCCCGACGAATGAATGACTTCGGCATATCCTTGTTCTTCTTCCGTCAGGCTGTCATTCCGGTTCTCGGTAAGCAGCTGTGAAAGAATAAGCATACTGTTAAGCGGTGTACGCAGCTCATGAGACATATTGGCCAAAAATTCGGATTTGTAACGTGAGCTTAATTCCAGCTGCTCATTATATTTCTCCAACTGAGCCGCTGCATTCTCTGCCACGGACTTCTGGTGCTCCAGCTCCCGGTTGAGCGTGAGCAATTCCTGTGTATGATTCTGCAGTTCTTCAGTCTGGACCTGCAGCTCCTCTGACTGCACCTGAAGTTCTTCGGATTGCACCTGCAATTCTTCATTCATCGTCTGGGATTCGCTATACAGCTGCTGGATTTCCATTCGTGTCAATACAGAATTCAAGGTGACTCCCATCATTTTCAGCAGTTCATTAAAGAGCTCAAGATGATACGGAGCCCATTGGGTAAGTGAAGCCGCTTCCAGAACGGCCAGTGTTCTGTTCTCAAACAGGATTGGAGCAATCACGGCAAACTTGGGTGCAGATCTTCCAAGTCCTGAGTTGATGCTTATGTAATCCTCGGGTAAGTTGTCAATTCGAATCATCCTCATATCGGCCGCACATTGGCCAACGAGCCCTTCTCCCGGGCGAATCGTACTCTTTCCAAAATCAATCTCTTGTTGCTCAGAGCCTGCATAGGAGTACATTCGTTTATACTCTTTATTCCCGTTCAGTACATATACGGCACCATACTGCAGCTCCAGGATCACAGACAGCCTGTTCATAAATGTACGGCACAGCAGCGGCAAATCCGTAGTCTCCTGAAGAGCAATAGACATTAACGCCAGCTGTTCACTGCACCACTGCTGCCGCTGCACCGTATCCAGCAGGTCATTCGTGGCATTCCCCAGATCATTGATTTCATCAAGGGACTTCACGGAGATCCGTTCGGACATATTGCCTCCGCCGGCGATGGCGTGGATCGCCTGAATTACAGTCCGAAGCGGCTTAACAATGCTTGCTGAGATCAAATATGTAATAAGCGCAGCCAGCAGTGCAACCAGTCCCCAGAGGATATACATGGTCATCAGAAGCTTGTCATTGCTTGCTTTCAGATTGGCTATCCGCTCACTGGTAAGCTTCCGTTCGTTGTCACGGAAATAGTCGAACTGTGAGCGGATGGAATCAATAATAACCTTGCCGCTGTCATTATGGAAAAAAGCATTGACTGCCTGACTCTGGCCATTCCGTTTCAGATCCACAATATATTGCCCCGCTGATTCGATCCAATGTTCAATACTGCTCTGGATATTGCTTAGAATCTTCAACTGGTCGGGATTATCGTTGATCAGGCCGCTTAATCCGGTATAATGAATCTTCCATTCTGTAATCCCGGTGTCATACGGGGTCAAATAGCTGGATTCACCGGTAAGCGCATATCCGCGCTGGCCAGTCTCCATATCCAGCACATCTTTTTCAATCTGATAGGTAAGCTCATGCACCTTCATGTCATGATCGCTGAGAAAAACCGTTTCTTTCTCCAGATCCGTTATTCTGCCCGCCACTACAAGCAGAAACAGACCCAGCATAAGCAGGATCATGACATATCCAAGCGCAATTTTACTGCGGATTCTCAGGCTCCAGGCTTGCTTGTTAAGCAATGGTTCAACCTCCATCCGGCATTCCGGTATCTGCTGCCTTTTAATTGTAAATGCTGGCAATACAGATAACAAGTGGATTGTTCGTTAACAAGGATGATTACAGGTAGCTCTCACTGCTCCGGGGCAGTCTGTCTTTTAGCTGCCGTACATTGGCTTCCAGCTTCAAGATCACATCCTCCAGATCCATGGGATCAATTCCCCTGATAATAGGCGCTGGTGCAGGAATGGCCTCCGCCTGTTTGCTTTTCTCCTTCAATTCACGGAGCTCTATCTGCTGTTCCTGCCATTTATCCATCAAATCAGCTATGGTCGCGTAAAAACGCTCATAATCCTTAATTACGCTATCCAGAAATGTATCGACCTCTTCGGCATCGTAGCCGCGGAGCTTCATGCTGAATTCCTTCTCGTGTATGGTTAGTGCATCCAGTGTAATGCCTAGCTGGCTGAACAGCTTTCTCTGCTTGTCCAGTCTGCGTTTCATGTGTTCATCCATTGAATTGACCTCCAAGTATATATCGTTCATCCGGTAGTAACCATTATAACAGGGTGCAAGCCACCTGAAAATATCACTAAAGTTGCACTTCCTGTGCTCCCCTCCTTCTGATTGCTCCTGACGACAATAGGGTAAGGAAAGAATACGGCAGAAGCATAAATATATCCCAGAAAGGATGAGTATACAATGAACCATCTATCCAATGAACAGCTTACCAGCCTGAAAAAAGCCCTGCTGGAGCGCAAAAAGGAGCTGGAGCAGCATTTCTCTCAGAACGGAGAAGAAAACAGCCTGCTCGGTGACTCGCTCCGGAATTCAACCGGTGAACTTTCCTCCGCAGACAACCATCCTGCCGACACAGGCACGGAAACCTTCGAGCGCAGCCGGGATCTGGCGATCAACCGGTCACTCTCCGAGGAGCTGTCTGACATTGAAGCCGCCCTGCAGCGGATGAAAGACGGTACCTACGGTATATGTGTGGTAAGCAGCCAGGAGATTCCATATGAGCGACTGGAGGCAGTTCCCTATACTCCTTACGCTGTAGAGCATGCGCCGCCCCGCGAATCCTTCAGCGACCGGCCTGTGGAAGAAGAAGTAATGACGGCTCCCCCGGCAGGAGCAGGGCGTAACCGCCAGGAGCACAGCGGCAGATTCGATGATGCCGGCGCCTGGGATGCTGTGGAGGATTACGGAAGCGCAAGCTCACCGGTGACTCCCCCGGGCCAGGATGCAGACAAAGAAGAGATTTGATGCTAGAAATTATCCGCTACGGCTTTGTTAAGGATTCCAAGACAGCGGTCAAGATCCGTTTTGACCTGTTTTTTATATAGTCTGGCTTTTTCCTCCCCGTCGGCTGTGAAATGATACAGGACGATTTCCTGAAAATCCACTTTAGGATCATTTCCTTTGAGCTGCTTGGTGCGGTATAGAATCCCCTGCTGAACCAGCTCATGCAGCGCCCTGTAAATTTCGCTCTGGGGAGGAGAATAGCCGTGGGCTTTGAAATCTCTCCGCAAATCCTCCAGCATTTGATAGCCATAACCTTTATGCTGCTCAACCATTGTAATCAGGTATACCTTAATAAAAGCCCGCTGGGCAATCATAAACGCCATGGGACACCTCCTGATGGTATGTTTCATACTCCGGCTAAGTTTCCTTATCTTTCCTGCACAACTCTAGTATATACTCTATTTTCCAGCTTTCACAATAAGCATTTTTAAGATAGAACCCTCCCTTGAAACCTTTAATTAGGGTATAAGTACCCGTAATAGAGTGAATGTAATCGTTGGTGCTGGGGAGCAGGTTTGTTTGGGGGTTTTATTGTGAATTTTTCATATATTGAAATTTGGGTATAAATTATCCAAATTGAGCGCCTGTCCGTTGGGAGTCCGGGCCTTGCTATTCCCGCTCATTTGTTCAGGGACACTGAAGGAACCTGTCATACTCCGGCCTGTTCAAAGCTCCTTGGACCAGATTGGAGTATATGGCAGAAGCCCAAGTGGAAAAAGTAAACTTAAATCTGTCCTCCCCGCCCTCCTGTATGCATTAGTTGGAAAAAGGAAACCTAATTCAGACCATTTGTCCCTCCACAGCGTATTTCACTTAATTTAAGTCTACTAATTCCCACTAATGCCTCTATAAAACGTCTTTTGAGCATATTTAAGTGAACTATTTCCACTTCAATCTTTTGCAGCTCAGGTGCGATTTTGCCTGGTTCCCTTTGCGGACGCGTTGAGCTCCCTACACGATCAATCCTCAGCTGAGCCAGACTGGAAATCCGTTAATGGGAGAGATTTGTCCATTCTGCAGGTCAAGCGGACTGAGATTTCGCTATTTGTCCGATCTCCCCTTATTCTAGGCTCCACCGGTCGATATAACGACTTCTGAGTCCGAAACAATCAGGAATGCAGACTTTTCCGCAAAATAAGGGCTTCTCTGTCCGCTTCATTCCGCGGATGGAGCCCAAGCCTCCTGCCCCGCCTAAATCATCTGAATGTTCGGTGAAAATAAAGTATTAGACTAGAGTCGCTGATTTAACGCGGTTTTTGAATTGAAAATCGTCAGTTTTTGAAAAGTAAGTTGTAGACTGATCAATTAAAAGAAACAGCGGCGGACCAAGACCTGATAAATAAAGTCTTAGACTGCCGCTGTTGTCGTTGAACTAACGTTCCCCGTTAGCGCAATCAATCACTCGATCTCACCCATACATTAAGCGAACCTACAGTTGTCCATCCCGATTGAAGTGCTGCTGTAAGACCATCACCTCGTTCGTATCCCACCATGGGTAACCCCGGGAATTCAAATGCGACTATTTTATGAATGTCAGACCACACATTATCGCTGTTAACACTTGAAAATACGTTGGATATCCCCACAGCATTTGCACCTAAGCTAGCTATAAATCCCGCCACTTCACCCTTTTTCTTATTTAAATAAATGTTTACATCAGGGCGCTCTAAAAGTTCGGGTCTAATCACATTTTCGGACCCATGGACGGATGTCCAATCTGCTAGATCTTTTTCTGTAGTGACATGACACCATCCCGGTTGAACGGGCTCCAAGTCAGCTACCGGTGCATGATAGATCCATTCGGCTGTAAATAACCTTCCAAAGTCAAAAGGTGACATATCGAGATTAGCAAAACTATCTTTGATGGAAGATATATCTTTATTACCAATGATGTCAATTACCTCATCAATAGTTACACACCTGTTTGATGTAATCATGTCCGGGTAAAACGTCGGCGCTTTCGATGTTGTCCTCCAAATATGTTTACTTGAAGTTGCAGTAATACCATGCGTCTCGCATACTATTCCGCACCAAACTATATTATTTAATATGGCTGTAACAACTTTTTCACTCATGATCGATTCCCCCCATCTTTCTGAAACTCTGACATTCTTATTTCGAATATAATTCATTCCTGTACGTCCGTCATTGGGTGATTGATTTACGTTAATCTGCCCTTTAGCGCAATAAATTAACTTTTTTATTTGATTTCTTTTTTCAAATAATTTTATTTGATTTCTTTTTTCAAATAATAATGAGTGTGTCTGCCAGCGTTATGTATCGTTCCAAACACTTCAAATCCTTGTTTTAAGTAGAAATCTAACGCTTGAAAGCTCAAGGTATCTAATTTTATGAAATCACATTTTTTCTCTTTAGCAATTTTTTCGGCTTCCGACAGTAGGTTCTTTCCGTATCCAAATTTTCGGTAGGCATCATCTACAAAAAGATATTGTACCTCTAACCAATTCCAGCATATTTCACCAACCAATCCGCCGTAAATATTTCCATCAACATCTTTTAAATACATATTAAATTCGATCATTTTGTTTACAACATAAGACTTGTCGGTTTTATTCGTCTCGTTATATATTTGCAATTCCATTCGAAACACTCCTTCAAGCAAGATGTATAATAGCTTTAGTTTACCATTAAGCCCCAGGATTTAGATGTAAAGAACATTTATAATTAAGCTATCCTGCCCGTTAGTTTAATAAAGGCAGCCGATCGCGTTTACTGACTAGTTGCCCTATCGTGTTTGAACTGAAGTTTCCCGTTAGCGTTTCTTCTTGATATTGAGCTAACGTTTTCCGTTAGAGCTTAATGAGATTGCTTGGAAACATAGTTAGATACCTATCTAATCGGTAATCGACTCATGTTCTTGTCCATGACGGCAGTCGGTACAAGTTCTTGTCCTCGACTCGGGACAAGAACTTGTACCGATAAAACAAAAAAGCCGCTAAATTAGCGACTATCTTTGGGACCATGTTCCTGTCTCTCGACATTAGTAAAAACGTTAGTTAAAAATCCTCCTAAAAGACTTTTTCAGTGGCCTCACAGAAGCCGACCGGGCTTTTTGGTGAGGAGCGGGGAAATCCTACAATTCTTCAGAATAAAATGCTTTAGATACGGATTCCGTGGCTTTATCAATAAAAGCTGCAACTTTACTGGGGCTTTCCTTCAGGCCACTATTCACCCACTTTTTAATAATAGCTATACTGCCATGTGCGGTAAACGTATACCAGGACTCAAATAATGGTTGATCAAAATATTTAACTTGCTGCCTCCATTTCTCAATAGTTATATCATGGCTGATATAAAGGATTCGTTCTAATAATTCTTTATCGCCATGCTCCGAGAACAAAACCTCACATATCGTTTTATTCGCTTTTATATACTTACATAATTCATAAGATAGATTCTGAGGGTTTGAGGAACTAATCACAACTTGCTTAATTTCTTCATAAAGATCATTTTCAATCATTGAAAGAAGCTCAAACTGATTAGCATAGTGTGTATAAAAGGTGTTGCGATTAATCCCTGCTTCTCTGCAAATGTCGGTCACTGTAACTTTATTGATAGACCGTTCTGTCAAAAGCTTCAATAAGCTTTCTTTTATAACCATTTTTGTATATCTCACTCTGTGATCTGTTTTTTTGTCTGACATCGAATCCTCCCAATTTAAAATAATAAATGAACAAATCTAATGTGGTTTGTATGATAACGAACATAAGTCAAACGAACAGCCTGTTGTTTTAGTAACACGGTGAAATTATAATTTATTTGAACGTTCAATTCAATTTAAACTTAAATGGAGGTAAAATATGGGTGATACAACCGTAGTGCCTGTATGGATAATTCAAGATATTATAGTCTTAATTGCTGCTGTTCTAATGGTTTTCTATATACTTGATAAGGAAGAGCATCCTAAAACGGTTCTGCTGCAATTTATAGGTTTTGTGTTTTTTTATGCAGCCGTTTTTGAAATTACTGCGTCATCTCTTGGCGAAGGTTTCTACGCATATGGGCGGAGTATTTTAATGTTATTTAATATACCTATTACTGTTCCTATTATTGAGTTTCTGATCATTTATTCAACTTTGCGTGTTCTAAAGTCTGTAAATATACCGTTCTGGACTAAACCCTTTATTACGGGATTGAGCGCTATGGTTTTTGACTATTCATTGGACCCAGTGGCCGTTAAACAGATATTTCAGACTACGGAAGGACTCATTGCAAGATGGACTTATTATCCTCTAGCCGGTGAACCTCAAATATATGGGGAACCCGTGATGAATTTTACAGGATGGATTTATATAGCGGGATATTGGACAGTCTTTGTTCTAATTGGTGAATGGTGGCATAAAAAGAAAGGCTACAGTAAATTAATTGGTTATATCTATCCGTTTCTGGCGGCAATTCTGTCGTTAGCTTGTATGTTCTCACCTTTATCCAACTTCTTTAATTATATGGGGCCGTTCTTCGCCAGAACATCTAATATGCAATGGGTGATGTTGATTGCACTTTCTGTAATTACAACCGGAGTTTTAGCATTAGCTTTTCTAAAGTTCTGGGACCGGAAGGTTATTCATTCATTCACTCCCAAAAAAGATTTTCCTATCATGTTTACTTTCTTGGGGTTCCCCCTGGTTAATACTATATTTTGCATTATAGGAGGTTACACGGAAGTATTGTGGCTGGTCGTTCTAGCTCAGATCTTATTAATGTCAGCCTGGATTGGAATTTATATTATGGGTAAAAAAGCAAGTCCAATCGCGAAAAGCCCAAGCATGGAGGCAAAGGCGCACTTTCATTAATATTCCAGTCCGGCATTTTTATTTTGGCGCTTCTTGCTTACATGAAAAAAATAGACCGCCCTCCCTAAGGTAACGGTCTATTCCGACTTTGGACATCTGATGCTTCCAAAAAATCCATATTTTTCGGAATTGCATCATTTCTTATACACCAAGTAGAAGGATAATTTATAGCGTGTAGGATAGAAATTCTTATATTTCAAAAAAAGACTGCATCTCAGGTTCTTGCCTGAAATGCAGCCTTTTTTGAACTTTACGGGATCCGGTTAGCCTCGCGGCTTCATTGAAGCCGCGTATTCCTTACATCCGGTTGCCGTTGTAACGATCCGGGTCGGTACCTGCGTTCATGGAACCTCTGTTGCCCAGCGCATTACCAACCGTAGTGTCATCTCTGACTACACCGGGATTGGTTGCGCCCCGGTCAGCGATAGGATCATTTGATGTGTTGTCGCTATACAAGCTGTCGTATCTGCTGGCATTCAGAGAGCGGTTGCCCTGGAATACATTGTGGATATCACGCCCACGTCCGTTGTCGTCCACCAGGACGAGGATTTTGCCGCTGTCCACATAGCCTTCATATTCTTTCGCTTCATCCTCAGGGATACCCAGACCAATCAGTCCGCCAACGAGTCCCCCTGCACCGGCTCCGATTGCTGCCCCGCTCAGGGTAGCGACAATAGGACCGGCCGCCAGAATAGGGCCTATTCCCGGAATCGCCAATGCACCGATCCCGGCAAGCAGCCCGGCGATCCCGCCGACGACACCTCCGGTTGCTGCACCGGTTGCTACTCCTTCCGGAGCCATGGTTCCTGTATCATCCGATATATTTTTCAGTTCGTCCCGGTCACGAGTAATTACTGAGATTTCATCATTGCTTACACCTTGCCGCTGCAGTCCCTCAATTGCTCTGGTCGCTTCTTGTTCTGTGTCGAAAACGCCTACGATTTTATCAGTCACTTGAAGCCCTCCTTCGTAATTGTCGTTCGCTACATTATTACCCGATCAGAGGCCTGCCAAACAGGCGGCAAGCATTTTCAGCAGAATCGCAGCGGTTCACAGCCACAAGCCTTATTTCGCAGGGCGGGTCCGGTTCGTCGGGGCCGCCTGCAGCGGATCATCCGGCCAATAATGTTTGGGATAGCGGCCTTTCAGATCCTTTTTGACTTCGAAATACGTACTGCGCCAAAAGCTGGCCAGGTCCGCCGTCACCTGCACCGGTCTTCTGGCCGGTGAGAGCAGATGCAGCAGAACAGCAACCTTGCCTCCCCCAATCCGGGGTGTATCCGCTTGGCCGAACATCTCCTGGAGCCTGACTGCGAGCACCGGGACTGGCGGGCTGCTGTAATCGACAGGAATCCGGGAACCGCTGGGGACCGTAATATGCGCCGGCGCTTCCCTGTCCAGAAGCTGCCGGCTGTTCCAGTCCAGCAATCCTTCCAGCGCTCTGGACACCGGGACCCGCTGGAGGTCGCGCAGATTGCGCATCCCCTGGATAAACGGAAGAAGCCATTCCTGGAGGGAAGACAGCAGGGCCTCTTCCGACACATCCGGAAAATCCGGCCGCAGGCCGTGCAGGAACTCCATCCGCTGCCGGAACTGAACCGTCGCTTTGTCCCAAGGCAGCAGCTTCAGCCCTTCCTCGGCAATTACACGAAGCAGCACCTCTTCTGTCTCTTCCGCAGTGGGCCGTTCGTGAGAAGTTTCCTTCAGGATCAATGCACCCAGCAGGGTCCGCCGGCGTGCCTGCACACTCCCGCTCTCTTTGTCCCAGTAGACTTCGCGTTCCTCCTGCAGGCTGTCCTTGTGATGCTTCAGCAGATCTGCCTCGGGCAGCTCTGCGGCAAGCATGATCCGGCTCTGGCCGGCGCGGTCATCAATGCCGGCCGCCACGATATAGGGCGAACGCGTCAGCGGCTGCCCTTCCCTCATGGCCGCCCCCGGCCGCCGGAGAGCAGAAACGCGCCATCGCCGCGTTTCTGCCCGATCCGGTCGGGGTAGGCAAAGGACAACAGCAGCCCGGTGAGGCCGATGTTGTCCGGCAGCACACCCGGCGCGGCTGTAAGCTGCGCCAGGAAGCTCCGGCTCTCGCGCTGCACCGCGCGCAGAGCTGCCGGGTCTGCTCCGCCGCTGTCAGCAGCGGAGCGCTCGAACCTCAGCAGCGCCTCCACGCGCAGCGTGAGGTCGCTGTCCAGGGCGGCGGGACCCCGCAAGAGGTCCCGCTCCTGGAGCAGCGCCGCCATCCGGCAGGCGAGCGGCGCCGCTCCAAGCTCTGCCGCGCGCAGCAGCATATGCGCAACGCGCGGGTGCGCGCCCAGCGCGGCCATGCTGCGGCCGTGCGGCGTAATGGCGCCGCCGGCGTCCAGCGCGCCGAGCTGGCGCAGCAGCGCCGTGCCCTGCGCGTAAGGCGCAGCGGGCGGCGCGTCCAGCCAGAGCAGCGCCTCCGGGGCAGGCGCGCCCCACAGCGCCAGCTCCAGGGCGAGCTGCGCCAGGTCAGTCTCCATGATTTCCGGGACGCTGTCATCCGGCAGACGGGCATGCTCCTCCCGGCTCCACAGCCGGTAGCATACTCCCGGCGCAGTGCGTCCCGCGCGGCCCCGCCGCTGGTCGGCCGATGCCTTGGACACCGGAACTGTGGTCAGCCGGGGCATGCCTGTGCGCGGCGAAAATACCTGGGTCCGCCGCAGCCCCGTATCAATTACAGTCCGCACCCCTTCAATCGTCAAGCTGGTCTCGGCAATGGAAGTAGCCAGCACGACCTTGCGTTCGCCTGGTACAGAGGCAGCCACCGCCGCATCCTGCTGGACCTGGGGCAGCTGCCCATAGAGCGGACGAAGGACTGTGCCCGGAGGGAGCGCACCGCTCTCCAATTCACGCCCGGTCCGCCGGATTTCACGCTCACCGGGCAGAAAAACGAGCACATCCCCCGGCTGCTCGGCAAGCGCGCGGCGGACCGCTGCGGCAGCAGCTTGCTCCAGCTGCCTGTCTCCTGAGCCTGGCAGATAGATCGTTTCCACCAGAAAAGTCCGGCCCGGGCAATTCACTACCGGGGCTCCACCGAGCATAGCCGAGACCCGCCCGCTGTCGAGGGTCGCTGACATAATAAGAATCCGCAGATCCTCCCGCAGCACAGCCTGCGCTTCCAGGGTTAACGCCAGCCCGAGATCCGCATGAAGGCTGCGTTCATGGAACTCGTCAAAAATCACAAGTCCCACCTCGCCAAGCGACGGATCACTTTGCAGCATCCGGGTCAACACGCCTTCTGTGACCACAACAATTCTTGTATCCGGGCCGACTTTGGTGTCATTGCGCATACGGTAGCCTACCGTTTGTCCGGCACTTTCGCCCATGGAGGACGCCATGTAGCTGGCGGCCGAGCGGGCGGCCAGCCTTCTCGGCTCCAGCATTAATATGGTTTTACCGGCCATCCAGGGCTCATCCAAAAATGCGGGAGGCGTCCCCGTCGTTTTCCCGGCCCCCGGCTCAGCGGTCAGAACGGCGGCGGTAGAGGTCTTCAATATAGTTTTCAGCTCAGGGAGCACCTGTGTAATAGGAAGCTGCTTCATCTAATCTCTCCATAACTTGTTATAATGCGGTATCTCTCATATGATGGGTGAAACTTTTTAAAATATCAAGCTTTTTGCATACAAATAGAGAGCCGCCCTGCCCTTCCGGGGCCGGCGGCTCTCTTCCTATCTTATTCTTCACGGGTGAGCTGCGCCTGAATCTTGTCTTCATAGCCGGAGAATGCGCTGCTGTTCTCGAATCCGCGCTGGCGCATCAGCTCCTGAAGGCGGAGCCTTTTCAGAGTGAGCCTGGATTCCAGCTCTCTCCTGCCGCCGTCTGCGGCAGTGCCGCTGCTGTGACAAGCCGCGAGCATTTTTTCCAGCGTTACGCATTCCTTGCGCAGCGTAATTTCTTCAGGCAGCAGGCCGGCGTTCTTCATTATTTTGAAGGACATCCTCAGCTCATCCGGCACTCCGGACAGATCCTCCAGCTCCAGCGGTTTGCCATGTCCCGGCAGCTTATCAAATTCGCCGCTGCGCATAGCCTCCTGAATCCTCTGTTCCGCAAGCCAGGATAAAATCGACATAACAGCACTTCCCTCCTCTGCCGGAAGGCTCTCTCAATCCGGCAAGTCAACCCGGCATATTGCAGTTTTGCCTATAGTTTAGCATAAGGAATAAGGTAAATCACCTGCTGGTGAATACCAGCATTTCACTTCTTCTTCAGATATCCGCGTTCTCCGTAAGGCGACAGCTGCTCCAGCCATTTATTCTCCAGATCAGGCAGAAGCTTGCGGTATTTGGCCAGCTCGGATACTTCGGCCACAAAATCCTCTTCGGGCTTAATCCGCTCCAGAATTTCAAAAACAAACGCCTGTTCTCCAAATTCCTTCCAGTCAGCCTGAAGCGCTTTGTTCTCATGGTTTCCGATGTCCAGCATGAATTTATGCTTGTTCCAGACGCCGTCCAGATTAATGCTGCTGCCCACAAAAACCTTATCATTTCTGGTATTGACAATCCGGTAGACCCCCATCGGGCGATGGGAATGCGCATAGTTATAGGCCAGCTCTTTACGTTTAGACTTCTCCATGATTCATGGTCTCCTCTTCATTTATAATTTGACCCAGTAGGTGCTTCCGTCAGGCTCACGGTCCAGCAGCCCGTAATCGATCAGATACCGCCGGAGCGTTACATAATCAGATGAAGCTTCCTTCAAGATGGCGTTAACTTCCTTCTCCGTGTACTGGCGTCCGGTTTCAAAACGCTTGATCAGCTGGCGGAGAATAGCCGCTTTACGCTTCTGTTTCTTTGGGAACTCCGAGAGCGGACCTTCCGGCCCCTGCTTGAAATAAGCACTCAGGATCCCGGCATTCTCTTCCTCGGTAATCGCAAACCGCTCGTCAACCATAGCCGCAGAACGGGGAATGCTGACAAAAGGCGAGGACGCCCCCGGCTTTTCTTCGGCAAGCTCCATCACCGCGAGGAACAGTTTCGCCTGCTTCACCTTTTCCCGCAGCGTAAACCGGTGATTGCGCACCGTGGAAGTGCTGCCGATACCGAGCTCCTTGGCAGCTTCTCCATCGCTCAGGCTGTGCCGGAAAGCATTCAGCAGCCCCTTCTGCAGCTCCGTCAGTCCGGTAAGCTTCTTATCCAGCCCCAGCAGCCACTTAAACATGCCGCCATGCACCTGTTCTACATGAAGAGCTGCATACTTTCCGGCTTCATAATAACGGCTGTCTTCCTTATAGATCAGCCCCTTCTCAAATTCCTCTCCGCAGACAAGACATGTATAAAAACCCGAATGCTCCCGCACTTCAAACCGGTATCCCTGCTTCAGCTCATTAATGGAGGCATTCCAGAACTTTTCGGAAATGCTAATCGATTCATTGCCTTCTGCCAACGTCATCACCCAATTTCATCATCAATTATATAGACATATTATCATTTTGTTTGTTATTTTACAACTATCTAATTACATTGTTTACAAAACACACAGAAACGGCTTCGCTGCCCTTTAAATCTTTAAACACAAAACGGCCGCGCCGTCCTTCGCCGGACAACGTAGCCGTTTTGATTTCAGTGTAGTGTTGCCTTCGGCCATACCAAGTGGAAAAAGGATAACTAATTTGCTTGAACCCCCTATTTTTTCGCAGCTGAAGTGGAAAAAGGGCAGCTAATTCGGCTCAGTTCGCTCGTGATGAAGGAATATGGCCCGATTAAGCTTCCTTTTTCCACTTCAATCTCACAATTGCTGATTTTTTGGGGAAATAAGTTCCCTTTTTCCAACTAGCGCTGCTCTGTTCCGGCCGCTGTCCTTCGCTGTCTGTGCCGCTGCCATGTGGGGCGGCCGCGGCGAGTGAGCCAGCAAAGATCAGGAAGATCGTTATGCCGGACGATGACGATTATGAATGTTAGGGAAGTTACCCGGTCCCCCTCATAAATGCAGCCTTATCCTTAGTCACCTCTGACCCATGGATAAGGCTGTTTCTTGGCTTTAAGACAAAAGCGATTCGGCGCCATCAATTATGATCTGCGCTCCGGTAATATGAATCGCGTCATCCGAAGCGAGAAAAGAGACCAGGTCGGCTACATTTTCCGGTTTGCCGGGGCCGTCAGCAAGGGGCTGGGCCCCCTCCGGGAACTCAATCGGGATGACGATCGTTTCCACTTCCTCATTAAATTCTGTACTTTCATCGATGTTAGTGGAGATCGCTCCCGGACAAATAACGTTTACCCGGATTTTGAACTTCGCCAGCTCCAGCGCCGCCATCTTTGCAAAAGCAACCTGTCCGGCTTTGGTGGTGCTGTACGGTGACCAGCCGAAGCTGGCGAACCGGCTGTTGCCGTTGATCGAGCTGGTGATGATGATGCTTCCTTTACCCTTCTCCTTGAGATGCGGGATGCTGTATTTCAATGTCAGGAAAGTCCCCGTCAGATTCACGGACATTGTACGCTCCCAGTCACTCAGACTCAGCTCCTCAATCGGCCCTACCGCACCATTGATGCCGGCATTGGCAAAAACAATGTCCAGTCCGCCGAAATGCTCAACAGTCCTGCGCACCGCCTCTTCCATACGCTTCTCGTCCGAAGTGTCCACATCAATGGCCAGGGCACAGTCCTTGCGCAGCTTGTTCAGCTTCTGTTCCAGAACGGAGGTACGTTCATTGACCAGATCAAATAATGCTACATTTGCGCCTTCACGGGCCATCTGAATCGCTGTCGCTCTGCCGATTCCGGAGCCCGCTCCTGTAATGATGGCTGTTTTACCGAGGAAACGCTTCTTTTTCATTATATTTGGGCTCATATGTACACTCCCTTTCCATGTCGTCCACCATAGTGGCTCTGTTTCAAGATTACCCAAACAGGCCCTGATTATAATCATTTTATGCAAAATTTGCACAAACCCGGTGTACCATGCACAAATCCCTCACAAAGCGGGGCCATTCATGGAAGCTGATTGAGGTCCTATGCGGTGGACCCAATATATAGTTTGTTAAACGCCAAGTAGAAACGGCTACGCTGTCCTTATTAGGAGTCTATGCTTCCGAAGCAGCGATACAGAGTATCGCTTTCAGGTACCCGTTTCAGCGGGAAATAGAAGGATAATTTATAGCGTGAAGCATAGAAATTCTTATATTTCAAAAAAGCCCCGCTCCCGCGAGGCCACTCCTTCACCCGTTCACTTCTCCAGCTGCCGCACATCCACCTTGACCGTCAGCGTACCTCCAACCCCGCGGTACACTCCTTTTACCGGAACGATATCCTTGTAGTCCCTGCCATGCCCCAGCTTAATGTACCGCCAGTTTACTTCCATGTTATTCGTAGGATCAAAACCCAGCCAGCCGGTGCCGGGAATATGCGTCTCGACCCAGGCATGCGAAGCCTGCTCGAAATCGGCATTGCCGCCCTGAAGATCTCCGACAAAATGATACCCGCTGACATATCGTGAAGGCAGTCCGACGCTGCGGCAGACCGCAATCATCAGATGAGCGTAATCCTGGCATACCCCCCGTTTGAGCTTCAGCGCTTTTTTAACGGTAGTGTTGACACTTGTGGCTTCGGGGTCATACGTAAACTGCTCGTAGATCGTTGAAGACAGCTTTTGGGTCCATTTATACATATCCTCTGCCGCATCAAACGGATGCTGTGAAGCAAATTCAACTAACTCAGGTGTCACTTCCGTGTAACGGGTAGGCAGAATGAACTCCACATACCGGTTCTGGAACTTCTCATCATTCAGCAGCTTCACTTGCTCCTCCAGCGGAATATGCGGCAAATCCGAGCCTTGTGCCTTATCCAGCGTTACCACAGTGGCTTTGGTGCGGATTACCATTTCGGTATGCGGCTTATTTACAGAATAAGCATGAACCCGGTTGCCAAAAAAATCCTCATACGTCAGCAGATTCGCCGGCGGAAATACTTCTACCTCATGATGGTAGCAGGATTGCCGGTAATTGGTGCGCGGCGTCAGACGGATTTCATTGACACTGTCCGTAACCGGCTCCGGGTAGCTGTACGTCGTTGTATGATCGATCTGAATTTTCATGCGGACACTCCTTCACGGCGAAAAAAGGCGCCTTCCATCGTTCTCCCCAGCTTCTGGCAGGAACCCATCAACGACTGCAGCACGTCCTCCACGAGATCGCCGGACATCTCTTCCTTTTCCATATAATCAAGCTCAGCCTTAATCTTGCCGGCCTGGCGGATTACCCGTTCATGCCCGGAGCCTTTCTCGGAAGAATCCAGCCTTAGCTTCGCTAAATGCTCTTCCAGCTTGTGGAACGAGAAGCGGATCGAACGGGGAAAATAGGCATTCACGATCAGGAACTCCAGTATGCTCTCCGGTGACATCGCATCTGCATAATACCGCCGGAAGGCTTGATATCCGCTTACTGATTTGAGCACCGCCTGAAGCTGGGTGTAGATCGCGTTAATATCCTTGGACTTGCAGGATACCGTTACCGCCTGCAGAATCCGGGTTGTATTCTCTGCCCTTTCCAGAAACCGCCCGCTCCCGATAAACCGCCATTCATTGCCCCGCAGCATCACGGACTGCTCTGCACCGAGGAACATGGCCGCACGCTCTTTTACCTGCTGGTAGAACTGATGGGGACCGCTCAGAATATCCGCCACCGACTGCTCCCCAAGCCACAGGTTGAAGCTGTTGATGATATCCCACAGCTCGCTCGGGAGATGCTGCCTCAGGGTGCGAAGATTATTTCTGGCCTGATGGACACAAGAGAACAAAGAATTAGAATTGCCAAGATCAAGTGTAATGAAAGATAAAACATCCTGCTCGGAGAAGCCGTCAAACTGCTGTTGGTATTCATTCCGGACACCCAGCGCATCTATCAGTCTGGACCACTTGTGTCCCTCCGCCCGGAAATCCTCTTCCTGTTGAATATGATAATGAACATCGATCAGCCGTGCGTGATTCTCCGCCCGCTCAATGTATCGGCCAATCCAGAACAAAGCCTCCGCGTTGCGATTCAGCATCGTACCACTCCCTCGTTAACGTATAGATGCCGCACTTTGTTAAGATATATGATTGTAAAGGTTCCATGCTGACGTTATCCTGCCAATTCCTGCCCCTAAGCCATTACCCAGGTATCCTTCACACCGCCCCCCTGTGATGAGTTGACCACCAGCGATCCTTCCTTCATGGCGACACGGGTCAGCCCCCCTGGAATGACATGCGGCTTGCGGTCCGCACCCATCAGCACAAATGCCCGCAGGTCAATATGGCGCGGAGTCATGCGGCCTCCGGAAAGCACCGGTGCTCTCGACAGCGACATTATGGGCTGGGCGATATAGCGGGCCGGATCGGCAAGGATTTTGAGCCGGAACTCCGCCAGCTCGTCTTTGGAGGCCTCGCTGCCGATCAGCATGCCATACCCGCCGGATAACGAGGTTTCTTTAACTACCATTTCTTTCAGATGATCCAGCACATACTGGCGTTCCATCGTCCTGGACAACAGATAGGTGGGGACATTCCCCAGGATAGGTTCTTCGTTCAGATAATACCGGATCATATCCGGGACGTATACGTACATCGCTTTATCATCGGCAACACCGGTTCCCGGTGCATTGGCTATGGCAATATTTCCTGCCCGGTAGGCATTCATCAACCCGGCCACTCCCAGGAGTGAATTCGGCTGAAACGCCAGCGGATCTAAGAAATCATCATCCAATCTGCGGTACAATACATCCACGCGCCGCATCCCGTTCATTTCCTTTAGATACACCTTGTGGTCCTGGGCAACCAAGTCCCGGCCTTCTACCAGATGGATTCCCATTTGCTGGGCCAGAAACGCATGTTCATAGTAAGCAGAGTTATATTCACCCGGAGTCAGCAGGGCAATCACCGGGTCCTTCGTCCGGGACGGGGATAGGCTGCGCAATACAGAGAGGAACCGGTTCAGGCTGTGATCCACATCCCGGATAGAGCTGGCCAAAGACAATTCGGGAAACAGCTGGTTCATCAGGGATCTGCCTTTAAATAGGTAGGAAAACCCTGAAGGAGTCCGCAAATTGTCCTCTAGCACATAATATTCCCCGTCGTGATGACGGATCAGGTCAATCCCCGAGGTCGTGACGTAAGCGCCGCCGGGCACCCGCAAGCCGGACATCTCCGGACGGAAATAGCAATTGGAGATGATCATGCGGCGCGGCACAATGCCGTCTTTGACGATGTATTGCTCATGATAGATATCGTGAATGAACAGATTCAAGGCTGTAATCCGCTGAACAATCCCGGCTTCCAGCCGCTCCCATTCCCCTTTGGGGATAATCCGCGGAATCATATCAAAGGGAATCGTACGCTCCATAGGATGATCCTGTGCAGGATTGTACAGTGTAAAGGTAATTCCCTCTTCCATCATCCGACGCTGCATCATTTTCTGTTTGAGCTGCAGCTCTTCGGGGCTCATCCCGGAAAACATGCGGTTCACATGTTTGTAATGCGGCCGGATACTCCGTTCCTCAGCATACATTTCATCGTAAAAATGTTGCAGCGGATACGGAGACAGTCCGGGCAGAGGATCAAGTTTGGACATGAGCCCGACTCCTTTCGGATCAATATGGTATGTGATGTTTGTTGACAGAGTATTGCATAATTTAGAAATTAACATACGAAAATATTAAAATATACATTCATAATACGTAAATGACATCATACATGTCAATATATATAACAGAGGAATGGAGTTAATTATCCATCTTATAGTCTTGAAATCGCTTCCTTTCTCGGAAAGTGTTGATCAAGGATATGTATATGAGGAATACATAGAATTGTATGCGGGAGAGATGACAAGCAGTACTGTTATGAATTTTTCATATATTGAATTTTTATAGTGTTTTTCACGAAAAAGAGCGGCCGATGCTTCTATCTAAAGAGGCACGGCCGCTCTTGGCGTCTAAGATTCCTATGGTTTGGTTAAAAAGCCCTGGCTCTATTCCTGCTTTTCGTTATCCTCTTCCGCGGAAATCATACCGGCGAAAAGAGCATGGACGAACTGGGTGGAGTCAAACGGCTGCAAATCCTCCATCTTCTCGCCTAAGCCGACGAGCTTCACCGGAAGATTCATTTCCTGACGGATGGCAACGACAATCCCGCCTTTGGCCGTGCCGTCCAGCTTGGTCAGCACCAGGCCGGTGACACCGCTTTTTTCACCAAAAAGCTTGGCCTGGGTCAATGCATTCTGACCCGTGGTGGCATCCAGCACCATCAGCACCTCATGCGGTGCGCTGGGAATCTCGCGCTGAATGACGCGGAAGATTTTGTTAAGCTCTTCCATGAGATTGCTTTTGTTCTGCAGTCTGCCTGCGGTGTCGCAGATGAGCACATCGACATTCCGCTGCTTGGCAGCCTGCACGGCATCGAACATCACAGCAGCCGGGTCAGAACCAGCCTGCTGCTTGATGACATCCACACCCGCACGCTGACCCCAGACTTCCAATTGCTCTATGGCCCCCGCCCGGAAGGTATCGCCTGCGGCGAGCAGAACCTTTTTGCCCTCTTGTTTGTAGCGGTGCGCCAGCTTGCCGATGGTAGTCGTCTTGCCGACACCGTTTACCCCGACGAAAAGGATGACAGTAATGCCGTCCGGGTTCTCCCTAAGGCTATTGTCATCGTCACCGCGCAGCAGCTCCATCAGCTTCCGGGACAGAATGGGCTGCAGCTCGGATGCATCCTCGATACGCTTCTGCCTCACTTCTGCTCTCAGTTCCTCAACGAGAGTCATCACAGTATTTACACCGACATCCGCGCCGATCAGAATCTCTTCCAATTCCTCATAGAACTCTTCATCTATCTTCTTGCGGCGGGAGATCAGGTCGGATACCTTCTCCACAAACCCCTTGCGTGTCTTTTCCAGACCGTCGCGGAATTGTTTCGTTACGCTCTCCGTTTTGCCGGAGATGCTTTCTTTTAATTTTCGGAAAAAGCTCATAGTGTTCCTCCTAAAAGTTTTGTGGGCATAACCAGCTTCGAAGCCATTGGACTAAGCAATCTCCGCTTCCTCATCCTCCAGTTTAACCGACACCAGCTTGGATACGCCGCCTTCTTCCATCGTAACACCATAGAGCACATCCGCTTCTTCCATGGTTCCCTTGCGGTGGGTGACAACAATAAACTGTGTCTGCTCCGAGAATTCGCGCAGATACTGGGCAAAGCGCACCACATTGGCTTCATCGAGGGCAGCTTCGACCTCATCCAGTACGCAGAACGGCACCGGCTTGACCTGCAGGATGGCGAACAGCAGCGCCATGGCTGTAAGTGCCCGCTCTCCACCGGATAGAAGCTGCAGATTTTGCAGTTTTTTGCCGGGAGGCTGGGCGACAATATCAATCCCTGTGTCCAGCATATGCTCAGGGTCCAGCAGCATCAGATCGGCCCGTCCGCCGCCGAACAGCTTGGTGAATACGGTGCCGAATTCACGGCGGATGGCGTCAAAGGTTATCTTAAACCGTTTGGACATTTCCTCTTCCATCTCACGGATAACGTGGTACAGCGTGGTTTTAGCTTCCACCAGGTCATCCTTCTGGCCGCTCAGGAAAGTAAACCGCTCATGCACGCGCTGATACTCCTCAATCGCTCCCAGATTCACCTCACCCAGTGAAGAAATGCTGCGTTTGAGACGCTGCACCTCCATCTGGGCGGCAGGCACATCCTCAGGCACCGCATAACGCTGCTTCGCCAGCTCATAGCTGAGCTCATAGTCGTCGCTCAGCTTGCGCAGAATATTGTCCAGCTCCACATCGAGCCGCCCTACGGCTACTTCTGTGGAGCGCAGCTTGTCGTCAACGGATTTGAGCGCCTGGCGCTGATCCTTGGTTTCGCCTTCGGCCAGTTCCAGCTTGCGTGTCAACGCCGCACGGTCGGCACGGGCCAGGTCCAGCTTTGCCGCTGTCTCTTCTTTTTTCAGACGATAGCTGTTCAGGTCTTCTTTCTGCTTCACAGCTTCCTTCGTGTTTTCTTCCAGATCCTTCTCTATCGTGATCAGCAGACTGCGGCTCTGGCGCAGCTCTTTATCCTGCGAACCCGCATCCTGTCTCATGCGCCGCACCTGCTCTTCCAGAGAGAAAATCTCCTGGTCCAGCTTGCCCTCTGTGACCTTCATCCCGGTCAGCTTGCTCTGCAGCTCTTCCTTAGCCGACTCATTCGCCTTGCGCGCAGATTCAGCACTCCGGATCGCCTCATGGGCTTCTTTCTCTTCCTTCTCCAGCCGTTCAAGCTCAGCAGCCGCCTGCTTGCGGCTCTCCTCCAGCGCCCGGACCTCGCTCTCGAACCCGCTGCGCTCGGCACCGGCTCCGTCGACCTGCTCCTGCACATGGCGAAGCTCTTGCTCCAGCTGCTTCAGATCACCGGAGACACGCTGCTCCTCCAGACGCTTCTCATCACCGTTATGGCGCAGTTCCTCCAGCTTCCGTGAAGCATTCTCCTGCTCCTCCCGCAGCCGGCTGATGCCCTGCTTCAGCTTCGCGATCTGCCGCTCGCTCTCCTCAATCTCGCTGAACAACTGGTCCAGCTGACGTTTGCGGCTTAACAGGCTGTTGTTCTTCTTATGCTGGCTTCCCCCGGTCATGGAACCGCCCGCATTGACAACGTCACCCTCCAATGTCACCACTCTATACCGGTACTGGCACTTGGCAGCAATGCGGTTCGCCTGTTCCAGGCTCTCTGCGATAACCACATTTCCCAGGAGACTGCCGACTATACTTGCATATTTGTCTTCGAAACCCACCAGCTCAGATCCGATTCCGACAAATCCGTCCGCACCTTCCACCATACTGCGGTCGCTTCCGCCGATCTGCCGGGCACGGATGACATCGAGCGGCAGAAAGGTTGCACGTCCCAGCTGACGCTGTTTCAGAAAGCTAATCGCTTGCCGGGACACCGCCTCGTTATCCATTACCACATGCTGGAGCGAAGCGCCAAGTGCAGTCTCGACAGCCATTTCCAGCTTCTCCGGAACGGAGATCAGCTCAGCGACAGCACCGTGTACGCCACTTAGCTGACCTTTGCGCGCACCCTTCAGCACCTCTTTGACTCCGAGCATAAATCCGTCAAAATCATCCTGCATTTCCTTCATCGTCTCATGCCGGGAAACCTGGGCTTCACGCTTCTGCTCCCATTTGCGGAGTCCGCTCTGTGTCTCCTCCAGCAGCTTCTGCCGTTTGCTGGTTTGCTCGCTCTCCGTGATGTATGCATTGCGGAGCGAACTGATTTCTTTGCCCAGGCTGGAAATTTTATCCTTCAGACCGTTTTGGGCAGAGGTCAATTCCTTCAGCCTCGCGGTCCATTTCCCGCTCTCTTCCTGGCTGCGGCTCATTCTGCGCTCCAGACTTTCTTTCTGCTGGTCCGCATAACGGATTTCATTCCGGGCCTGGGCCATCAGATTCATCAGCTCAAGCAGCGAACTCTTCAGCTGCTCTTCCTTGCTCTGGTTAATGCCTCCGGCTACGCCTTCCAGCCTGGACTCCTCATCCGCAATCTGTGTTCGCAGCTCTTCAAGAGCCAGCCGGGTTTGCTGCAGCTTATGCTCCAGTTCGGCAAGCTCACGCTGTCTGCCCTCGGAACGTTCTCCCACCGATCCAAGCGTAGCCAGCAGCTGCTCCCGGTTGCTCTCCAGATTGCGTCTGCGTTCCTTCAGCAGCTCACCGTAGCCTTCGCTTTTCTCATTAGCTTCACTATAACGCAGCAGCTGCTCCTGCAGCTTCTCTACTTCTTCTTCCAATGCGCGCAGCTCGGCGCGTCCGCTTTCAAGCTTGGCATCATGGGCCGAAACGATTGTGGACAGCTCAAGCTGCTCGTCGCGCAGCACTTCCAGACGGTCATTGCCTTCCTTCCACGCGGTATGTATGCCTTCGATCTGGTGGACATACACAGAGATCTCCAGCTGCTTGAGCTGCTCGCGCAGTTCCTTGTAACGGATCGCCTTCTCGGACTGCTCCTTCAGCGGTCCCACCTGATCCTCCAGCTCACTGATCAGGTCATGAATGCGCAGCAGATTCTGCTCGGTTTCATCGAGCTTGCGTGCCGCATCTCTTTTGCGTGATTTATATTTAACAATCCCTGAGGCTTCTTCAAATATGCCGCGCCGGTCCTCGGAACGGGTACTGAGTATTTCTTCAATCCGGCCTTGTCCAATAATCGAATAAGCCTCGCGCCCGATGCCGGTATCCATGAACAGCTCAGTGATATCCTTCAGACGGCAAGCCTGCTTATTGATTAAGTATTCGCTCTCTCCGCTGCGATGCACACGGCGGGTTACCGTCACCTCGCTGAAATCCAGAGGCAGCGCATGATCCTCGTTATCCAGCGTAAGCGACACTTCCCCGTAGTTCACAGCCTTGCGCGCATCGCTCCCGGCAAAAATAATATCCTCCATCTTGCCGCCGCGCAGCGATTTGGCGCTTTGTTCGCCCAGAACCCAGCGGATACCGTCGGAAATATTGCTTTTGCCGCTGCCGTTCGGACCCACTACGGCTGTAATTCCGCGCACGAATTCCATTTCCGTTTTGTCGGCAAATGATTTAAAGCCAGCTAATTCAATCCGTTTCAAAAACATACCCTCTTATTCACCTCTGCCCCATTATACCATAGCGGTTCACCGCCTAAAATAGCCCTAAACCACCGGACCCCTGGCGGACTTCAGCTCCTGTTTGCCACAAGCGGAAACGGCTTCGCCGTCCTTTTTAAGGATGGTATCGTTACAAAAATCCAGTCTGTATTCCGAAAAAGAGCAGCAAAAGTCTGAGCTCCGCTTGTACGCCGGCTTTCAGACCATTGCTGCTCTCCTCCGCGAGACTAAAAATAAACCCTAAACCTGCAGCCGGCACTTAAGCGCCATCTTCCTTCAGCCGCAAAAGTGCTGCCGCTGCCGCCTGCTGCTCCGCTTCTTTCTTGGAACGTCCACTGCCGCTGCCAAGTGACCGGCCCGCCATATAAACCTCAGAGACGAATTCCCGTTCATGTGCCGGTCCGCGTTCTTCAATAATCCGATATTCCAGCGTACCCATTCCGTGATGCTGAATCAGCTCCTGAAGCTCCGTCTTGAAATCGCTCATCTGCATTTGCAGCTTGCCGTCCGTCTCCACCAGCGGGAATACATGATTATCCAGAAACCGCCGGGCCGTTTCCAGCCCCTGGTCCAGGTAAAGCGCTCCCACAAAGGATTCGAACACATCGGCCAGCAAGGCCGGGCGGGTTCTGCCGCCCGTAAGTTCTTCCCCTTTACCCAGCAGTACGTAACGCCCAAAGCCCAGACTCTCGGCAAATCTGACTAAGGATGGCTCGCATACGATTGCCGCGCGCAGCTTGGTCAGTTCACCTTCAGGTCTGTCCGGAAGCAAATTGTACAAATATTCAGATACCGTCAGCTCCAGAACCGCATCGCCCAGAAATTCCAGGCGCTCGTTGTCCTGATGCTGATTGAACCGGTGTTCATTCACATATGAGGCATGGGTAAAGGCCTGCTTCAGAAGTACAGCATCGTGAAATTGGATTTGAAGTTGGCTTTGTAACTGCTTCAGGTCTCCTTTCACCGCACTGTCTCCCTTACTGATTATATTTTTTGAGAATTACCGTAGCGTTATGTCCTCCGAAGCCAAAAGAATTCGACATAACGATGTTAAGATCTGCTTTGCGCGGAACATTCGGAACATAGTCCAAGTCGCATTCCGGGTCAGGATTGTCCAAATTAATGGTTGGCGCGATCATGCCCTTTTGCAGAGACAATCCGCATATGATGGCTTCCACACCTCCGGCAGCACCAAGCAAGTGGCCTGTCATGGATTTGGTGGAACTGATCGCTACCTTGTAGGCATGATCTCCCAGAGCCTTCTTAACAGCAGAAGTTTCTGACTTGTCGCCTACAGGGGTGGAAGTTCCATGTGCGTTAATGTAATCAATCTCTTCAGGTGCAATTCCGGCATCGCGGATCGCCATCTTAATGCAGCGTGCTGCACCATCCGGGTCCGGCTCTGTCATATGATGGGCATCTGCGCTGAGACCGTAGCCAATCACTTCCGCATAAATCTTGGCACCGCGTTTCTCGGCATGCTCCAGTGATTCAAGAATCAGAATCCCTGCACCTTCGCCCATTACGAATCCGTCACGGTCTATGTCAAACGGACGGCTGGCTTTCTCAGGCTCTTCGTTGTGTGTAGACATCGCTCTCATGGCACAAAAGCCGGCCATTCCGGTAGGACGGATGGTAGCCTCCGAACCGCCACAGATCATCGCATCCGCATCGCCGCGCTGGATCAGGCGGAAGGACTCCCCAATCGAATGGCTTCCTGTTGCACAGGCCGTCACTGTTGTTGTGTTCGGACCTTTGGCACCTAAACTGATCGACAGCTGCCCTGAGCCCATGTTGGCAATCATCATGGGAATGAAGAACGGGCTGACACGTTTGGGGCCTTTCTCCAAAAGGAGATTATGGTTGTCTTCCCATGTGCCCAGTCCTCCAATACCGGAACCGACGGATACTCCGATCCGTTCCGCATCGATACCTTCACCGATCACAAGTCCGCTGTCCTTCAGCGCATCTTCTCCGGCGGCCACGGCAAACTGGACAAAACGGTCCATCTTCCGCGCTTCCTTGCGGCCAAACCGCTCCTCAGGATCAAAGTCTTTGACTGATGCTGCAATTTTGGTAGTGTACTCACTGACATCAAAGGTATCTACCGTTGAGACTCCGGACTTGCCGCTCATCAGATTATCCCAGAACGTATCCAAATCCGTACCCAGCGATGTTATCACGCCCATACCTGTAACAACTACTCTATGACTCAAACGCAATCACCCCATCTGTAGGCTGTATCTTCTTGTAAGAAAACTATATAAACTTAGGTCGCCGCAAGGTCAAACCTTGCGCGATTCAGTTATTTTCCCCGTAAAGGTGCATGTGGCATCCTTTGTTGCTGCTATTGCTCTGTAAAATGAGGAGAAGTCCCGCCCTCTGTAGGAACGGGACTCTCAATCATATGACTCTAGGTATGAGATTGTATGTACTTCACAACTTCACCCACGGTCGTAATCTTCTCTGCATCTTCATCAGAGATTTCCATATCGAATTCATCTTCCAATTCCATAACCAATTCTACTACATCAAGAGAATCAGCACCCAAATCATCTTTGAAAGACGCTTCTAATGTTACCTCAGCTTCATCGGCACCTAAGCGGTCGATGACAATGCGTTTTACACGCTCCAATACATCGGACATCCGGTTCACCTCCTCTTTTGGTATTATACGAGATATGAAGTCAAAATACCATAGAGCTCAAAAAACGCTTTCCGGCCGCCCCAACTCTCTTCCACTGTAAGACTTTACAGCTTTTTCGGCCTTACATGTACATTCCGCCATCCACGTGAAGCGTCTGGCCTGTCATGTAGGCTGCCCCTTCCGAGGCCAGAAATACAACTGTCATGGCAATATCCTCCGGCCGCCCGAGTCTGGCAAGGGGAATCCCCTTCACATACTCACTGCGGACTTCATCGGACAGCTGATGCGTCATTTCGGTATCGATAAATCCTGGCGCAATGCAGTTTACCGTGATTCCCCGTGAAGACAGCTCACGCGCCGCCGACTTGGTCATCCCAATGATGCCTGCTTTGGCAGCAGAATAGTTCAACTGCCCTGCATTCCCGATCACGCCAATAACCGAAGAAATGTTGATAATCCGGCCATAACGCTGCTTCATCATCGGGCGGGTAGCTGATTTCAGACAGTTGAACACACCTTTGAGGTTCGTTTCAATAACCTGGTCGAACTCTTCTTCCTTCATGCGCATGATCAGATTATCACGGGTGATGCCGGCATTATTGACCAGAATGTCAATCTTCCCCCAGGTATCAATAACCTCTTTAACCATACTTTCCGCCTGCTGGCTGTTGCCGACATCGCCCCGGATGGCAATGCCCTCGGAGCCAAGCTCAATGATGCGGGCTACGGTCTCCTGAGCAGCTGCCTCGTTACCGGAATAATTCACAGCTACTTTCACACCATGCTCCGCAAGCTGAAGCGCAATACTGCGGCCGATGCCGCGGGACCCGCCTGTGACGAGAGCGGTCTGGCCTTTTAATGCTGAGAACATCGCTTATCCCCTTTCATCCATTCCACATCGCTTGATTACACCGGGCTTACCAGCCAGCCGCAGCACTTTCAAGACTGTTGATATTGACAACCTTGACGGTCTTGTCAATCTTACGGATCAATCCTGCCAGCACACTGCCGGGTCCAATCTCCACAAAGGTGTCCACTCCGGCGGCAATCAGCCACTCTACACTATCCTGCCACAATACAGGAGAAAATACCTGCTGCATCAAAAGTTCCCGGATTTCACCGGGGTCAGTGACTGCTGTTGCGTTCACATTAACAACTACCGGCACCGAAGGCGTGTTGATGGTTACTTTCCCCAATTCGGCAGCCAGGCGTTCAGCAGCTTCCTTCATTAAGGAAGAATGAAAGGGGCCGCTTACTTCAAGCGGAATGGCCCGTTTGCCGCCAATTTCCTTGATGCGCTGAGCAGCTTCTTCAACACCTGCTTTGGAACCGGAAATTACAATTTGCCCGGGGCAGTTGACGTTGGCAAGTTCTACAGCGTTGCCGGCTTCCGATATGGAACGGCACAGCTCAGCCAGGGCTTCACGCTCTGCGCCAAGCACTGCCGCCATCGCCCCTTGTCCGCCGGGAACCGCTTCTTCCATAAAGCGTCCGCGCAGGCGCACCAGGTTCACTGCATCTTCATAAGCCAAAGCTCCGGCTGCTACCAGCGCGCTGTATTCCCCGAGGCTGTGTCCCGCAACATAATCAGGATTCACGCCGTGTTGACGAATGGCCTCAAGGTAAGCCGCACTGGTTGTTACAAGCGCGGGCTGTGTATTCAATGTCTGCTTCAGTTCACTGTCCGGCCCCTCGAAAATAAGGCGGCTAAGCGGAAAACCAAGCACTTCATCACCCTTTTCGAATACCGCACGGCTGTGCGGAAGAGCATCATACACATCCTTACCCATACCCACTGCCTGTGCACCCTGGCCGGGAAAAACAAATGCAATTTTACCCATATGTCTGAACTCCTTCTCGTTGAACGGCTGGGACGTCAGCCTGATTCGGCTGTCCTGAAGCCACTTCCTTCTATAATATATAGGTTCTGCTGACTACCAGATCAGGACAGAAGCCCCCCAAGTAAGTCCGCCGCCAAAACCGACCATCAGCAAGGTGTCGCCTTCCTTGATCCGGCCTTCTTCCGCAGCTTCAACCAGCGCAAGCGGAATCGACGCCGCAGATGTGTTTGCGTATTTGTCAACATTGATTACGCATTTCTCAGGCGGCAAATCCAGACGCTGCATCGCGGATTGAATGATGCGGACGTTCGCCTGATGCGGAACGAACAGATCAATGTTCTCTTTGCCGAGTCCCGCTTTGGTAAGAACGCGCTCTGTAGCCGTGCCCATAACCCGGACCGCGAATTTGAAAACCTCACGGCCGTTCATATAGAGGAAATGCTTCTTATCTTCAATGGTCTGATGGGAGGCCGGCAGACGTGAGCCGCCTGCTTCTATATTCAGCAGACTGCCGCCAGAGCCTTCCGCGCCGAGATCGAAGGACTGAAAGCCTCTTCCTTCAGGAACCTCGCCGATAATAACGGCACCGGCGCCATCACCGAACAATACGCAGGTGTTGCGGTCAGTATAATCCGTAATGCGCGACAAGGTGTCCGCTCCGATAACCAGAGCATTGTTGTACATACCGTTCTGGATAAAGCCGGTTGCCGTCGCCAGACTGTATACGAACCCGGAGCAGGCTGCCGACAAGTCAAATGCCGCTGCGCCTTTTGCTCCCAGCTTGTCCTGCAGAATGCACGCTGTTGATGGGACAGTGCTATCCGGTGTAACAGTCGCTACAATAATAAGCTCCAAATCTTCAGCCTTCATGCCTGCTGAATCCAGCGCCTTGAGCGCGGCTTCATAAGCCAGATCAGAGGTGGCTTCATGCGGGGCGGCAATATGCCGTTCCCGGATGCCTGTCCGGCTGACAATCCATTCATCATTGGTTTCGACCATTTTCTCCAGATCGCTGTTGGTTAATATTTGTTCAGGCACATATTTTCCTGTTCCGATAATTCCTACCGGCCGCAATTGTTGTTTCATGTCTTCACTCACTTCCCGCTGATTTCCTTCGATATGCTGGCTACCAAATCCGCTTGCAAGGCAATCCGGGCCTGTCTGACCGCATTCTTCACCGCATTGCCGTCAGAAGAGCCATGCCCTTTCACTACCAGCCCGCTCAGGCCTAGCAACGGAGCACCGCCATGCTCCTTGTAATCCATTTTACCCTTGAGGCCTCTAAGCTCCGGCATGAGGATAGCCGCACCCAGCTTCGTCTTGAGCGACTTGCTGAATTGTTCCTTGAGCAAAGAGAACATCGCACCCGCTGTACCTTCCAGCGTCTTCAATAGTATATTCCCGGCAAAACCGTCGCAGACAAGCACATCGCACCCGCCCGTGAGGACATCGCGCGCTTCCACATTGCCGACAAAATGAATGCCCTGCAGCGCTTCAAGCAGCGGGTAAGTTTCCTTGGTCAGCTCATTGCCTTTGCCCGGCTCAGTGCCCACATTCAGCAGACCCACGCGCGGCTTCGCAATGCCATGAACCTGGCTGCGGTAGATGCTGCCCATCAGCGCATATTGCACCAGGTGCTGCGGCTTGGCGTCCATGTTCGCGCCCAGATCCAGCGCCAGGACACCCACCTCATCCAGCGTTGGGATCATGGGGGCAAGGGCAGGGCGTTCGATCCCCTGCATTCTCCCCACGACCAGCAGCCCCGTAGTCATTAGGGCTCCGGTGTTCCCGGACGAAATCATGGCATCCGCTTCACCTTCGCGTACCATGCGCCCGGCAACCACCATCGACGAATCCTTTTTGCGGCGGACCGCATTTACCGGCTCTTCATCCGAACCGATGACATCCCCCGCGTGACGAACGGTCACGTTGGCCGGTTTATTTATCAGCAGCGGCTCCAGTCTGGCTTCATCCCCTACGAGCACTATCTGCGTATCACTCCACTCTGCAGCTGCGGACAAAGCACCCTCTACATTGCATTCAGGAGCGTTGTCCCCGCCCATTGCATCAATGGCGATCAGCACTGCGGTTTCCCCCTTCGCTGTATTCTTCAATTGCGGACCGGTACACTATGAAATGGCCCTGAAAAACCAATTCTTCACCGACATAGGTAAACACGTCCACCTCGGCTTTGCCGTTCCGGCCCGCCAGCGAACGCACCTGCGCTTTGGCAATACATTTCTCGCCTAACCGCACCATGCGGACAAACCGGATATCGGCGGAAGCCGTCAGGGCAATCTCGTCATTGATAATGGCAACCGCCAGTGAATTGGCTTGGGCGAACACATAATGTCCACGTGCGATCCCGTTTCTGGAGAATACATGCTCCTCACGAATTTCGAATATGGAAATCCCGCTGCGGTCCAGCTGCAGGTCAACAATATCACCGACTACTTCATCTGCGGGCAAGGAACGCACCTGATCATAGGAGTGCTCCGCCATCTGCTTCATCCGCTCACGCAGTTCGGGAATCCCCAGCTCCATCCGGTCCAGCCGGATTGTCTGTATGCTTACTTTGAGCTGCCGGGTCAGTTCCCGGTCAGTCACAAAGGGATTGCCATCTATTATCTGCAGCAGCTGCTGCTGACGCTCTTTCTTGGACATCCGCTCTATGGCGGCTCACCTCCTGGCACATGCCAAGCTGAAACGGCTTCAACGCCCTTGAAAAGGACGGTATCCGTTTCTGCGATAAATATAAGGGGAATTATAGAGTAAACCCTGTGCATCCTTATATTTCGGAAAAAAGCATTCGGCCCTGGAAATGGCCGCTGTCGTCATAGCTGTAAGATTCTAAAATATTAGAACCAGGTACTAATATGTAGTATAAAGCATGCCGCGCCAAAAATAAAGCGTTGACTTCCAAGCAGGCCTGTGGAGCTATCCTTTTTGGGCAAGCAGCCCGCGCTGCGCTTGACTTCATCGGCTGATGTCCGGTACCGGGACGGGTATTTTTCACTAAGCAAAAACGGTGGCACCTGCACCTTGAGATGGCGGCATCAATCTCAGCGGTAAACTTATATTTTCAAAAAAAATAGCACCTCACCAGCAGATGAAGTGCTACTTTTGTTATCAAACTATTGTTTGATGATTTCTCTAGCTTTGTAAGTTCCGCAAACTTTGCATACGTGGTGAGCCAGTTTCAGCTCTCCGCATTGTTCGCATTTCACCATGCCCGGCACCACCAGTTTGAAGTGGGTGCGGCGTTTGTCACGGCGTGTTTTGGACGTTCTCCGTTGAGGTACTGCCATTTGTGTTACACCTCCTGATTCTGTTGTAACCCGTTATCACTCGGGATTTGTTCTTAGTCATCTTGCTTGGTAAAGAATCCTTTCAACGCAGCAAGTCGAGGATCGATCACTGTGTTGTCGCAACTGCAGGTGCCTTCGTTCAAATTTTGTCCGCATGTCTGACAAAGACCAAGACAGTCTGCCTTGCACAATACCGAATCCGGCAAGTGCAGTACGAAGTTTTCTTCCACAAACGGGACAAGATCCACAATCTCATCCTCGATGTAGATGAGTTCCTCATCTTCATCTTCGGGAAGAAGCGGCTGCTTAAGCCATTTGAAAGTCTCAGCAAAAGGAATATTCAATTTACTGTTAACCTCACTCAGGCAACGTGCACATAACATATCCACATTCCCGTTCAATTTTCCCACCACGTTCACACAATCGGCGTCCGCGGGCAGCGCTTTAAGGTCCACTGAGAGCGGTGCAACAGCAAGTATATCCTTTCGCCCTTTGACAAGCTCGCTGACATCCAGCGTTTCGTGAATGTGCAGAGGCTCGTCGGCATTAGCTAATTTGCGAAAGTGAATCTTCATCATCATCACTCCAAACAAACAAAATTTATTATACCTATTATTACCGAACTTTGTCAACCATTTTCCCTTTATATTGTTTCAGTGTTCCGGACAATTTATGATATAGCTAAAAGGATTTCTTAAAGTCCAGAATCGGAGTGAAGCTACATTGACTACGGTCGGCATTATTGCAGAGTACAACCCTTTACATAACGGGCATGTGCACCACTTCACAGAGGCCAGGAGGCTGTCCGGCGCGGACCGCTCGATTGTCATCATGAGCGGTCCGTTCACCCAGCGCGGCGAACCGACGGCGGTGAGCAAGCAGGCCCGCACGGAGATGGCGCTGCATATGGGCGCCGATGTCGTGATCGAGCTGCCGGTCGCGTATGCCGTCCAGCCGGCGGAGTGGTTTGCCTTCGGAGCAGTAGCACTGCTGGAAGCGACCGGGGTCGTGGACAGCCTGTGCTTCGGCTCCGAAGCAGGGACTTTGATCGCGCTGCAGCCGATGGCCGAATTCCTGGCCGATGAGAGCAGCGCGCTGCAGGGCGAGATCCGCCGCCGCATGGCGCTGGGGGCGAGCTTCCCGCCGCGTACAGCGCAGCTGCGGCGTCAGCCTGGGAAGCGTCTCTTCCGGAAGCGGAGAGACGCCCGGATGCCGCCGGGCTGTTGCGCCAGCCGAACAACAGCCTCGGCCTGCACTACCTGATCGCGCTGCGGCGGCTCGGCAGCAAGATCAGGCCGCTTACCGCGCCACGCACCGGCGCAGGCTTTCACGACCCGCTGCAGAGCGGGTCGCCGATTGCCAGCGCTACGGCCATCCGCCGGCTGCTGTCCGAGGGCGGATCACCAGCGGCGTACATGCCGGAGTATAGCATGTCCATCCTGGAAAGGGAGCATGCGGCAGGCCGAGGTCCGCTGAATCTGGAAAGCTTCCGGATTCCACTGCGCCACCTGCTCGCCACCCGGACAGCCGCCGAGCTTCACAGCCTGCAGGATATGAACGAAGGCCTGGAAAACCGTCTGCTCCGGGTTTTGCCAACTCTCCCGCACTTTACGGTGTCCGGGTTGCTGGAAGCACTGAAAAGCAAGCGCTATACCCACACCAGGCTGCAGCGTCTGCTGATCCATGCTTTGCTGAATCACAGCAAACAGGAAATGGCGCCAGCCGTGCTTGCTCAGGGTCCGGGCTACATCAGGGTTCTAGGCTTCCGGGAAAGCGGACGGGAGCTGCTGAAGCAGATGAAGCACAGCGCCGCGTGGCCTGTCTTGACCAGTCCGGCACAGTTCTCTCATCCTATGCTGGAAAGAGATCTGCAAGCAGCGGCAGCCTATGCGGGAGCATTCCGCAATCCCTCGCGTGCTGATCTGTACCGGGACTATTTGGAGCCGCCCGTCAGGATTTGACCGGCAGCTCCTGCATATATTTGAGCGCTTCGGCAAGGGTTGAGACCGGGATAAGCTTCATGTCCGTGCCTATTTGATCAGCCTTAGCCTTGGCTTCCTCATAATTTTTGACAGGGACGAAAAAAATCTCCGCCCCTTTCTTGTCCGCTGCAACAATTTTATGCTTGACGCCGCCAATTGCGCCTACGTTGCCATCGGCCTCAATAGTGCCTGTACCTGCAACGCGGTGGCCTTTGGTCAGATCACCTGGGGTTAATTGATTGATTATCTCCATGGTGAACATCAGCCCGGCAGAAGGACCGCCGACATCCGTATCCACAAAGCTTACCGTTTTCCCTTCCACTTCGGGCTTAACCTTCTGCACGGCTCCAATCACAACCCCGAGGCCCGGCTTCACCGCCCCCGTCTCCTGATTTTTGACCTCTACCAGCTTAACCTCTTCCTTCACTTCCTTGCCTTCCCGCTGCAGCAGGACAGCTACCGGGTCACCTATCTTCCTGCGGGACAAAAGCGCGGATAACGCATCCGGATCAGGGATCGTCTGTCCCTCTACACTGATAATTTTGTCGCCCGGGCTGAACTGCTCACGGTTGCCGGTTGCAGGTACCGAGAATACATACAAATAGTCCACAACATCTTTATAAGGAATATTAGCAGCATGATAAGCTGCCTGTACGGCAAAGGACTGCGAGCTGTTCATATAGTATACTTGCTCGGCTGCATACTCCTGTTCTGTCTTATTCCCCAGACGCGTTTCCTTGCGGACCACCTCCGAATTCGAATTGAATACAGAGGCTACGAGAAGCGCAACATTCGCATAGCTGGCAGAAACCGTAGTCATCATAAAGGTGCCTTTTTCATCCTTATCTGCGTTCTGAACGTGAATCATCGGCGCAACCTCGGAGGCGCTCCCCGGCTGATAAACGATATAAGGTGTATTCATAAATACCGCAACATAAAGAATCACCACAAATGTGAACAAGTAGGCGGTAGCGCGGAATCCTACCCGGCGTTTTTGTTGCCTCACTGCTTTTCCCTTCTTTCCCACAGCACTTGGCTATCCATTGGAATCCCTTGGGCCAAGGCATGACGGTTGTCTTCTCTGCATAAATTGATAACAGTCCTTAGCCCATGTCCTAAGCTATGAAGAGGTGAAGCTCAAAATGAATAACATTAAAATACACCGGTTAACCTCAGGTGCCGCTCCATTTGTCGGCGGAGCTGCAGCCATCCTGCTGGCCGCCGCAATCGTGTCCGCACCGGAGTCCTCCTTCGCAGCCTCATTGCAGGGCCTCAAGCTCTGGTGGAACCTTGTTTTCCCGGCCCTGCTGCCCTTTCTGATTCTCTCGGAAATGTTAGCGGCCTCGGGGGTAGTCCACAGCCTTGGTGTCCTGCTGGAGCCGCTGATGAAACGGATCTTCCGTCTGCCGGGCGCCGGCGGCTGGACGCTAGTCCTTGGAATGACTGCCGGTTTTCCCGCCGGTGCAGGCGCTGTTCAGCAGCTGCACAAGCAGGGCAGCATTACGGATAAGGAAGCCGGCAGGCTGGCTTCACTCGCACATTATGCCAGCCCGGTCACCTTGCTGATCGTCGTGGGTGCAGCTTTTCTGCACAGTCCGGCGTCAGGCTATGCGCTCTTGGCCATACACTGGCTTGCCGGGCTGTCCGCAGGTTATACCTCTGCTCGGATTGGAGGCCGCTCCAGGATAGAGGCACCGCCTCAACTTGCTGAAGGGGACGGCAAAAAGGCCTCCCTGCCAAGACGTCTCTACCGGGCAGCTGTGGAGGCCCGTGAACAGGATGGGCGCAGCTTCGGCAGACTGCTTGGCGAGTCCGTAAGTTCCGCTGTCCAGAACCTGATGATTGTCGGTGGTTATATGATCATTTTTGCAGTTGTCATCAATATAACGGCTTCCATGTTCCCACAGCTTCCACAGGCACTGGCAGCCAGCGTGCTGGAGATTCACCTTGGGGCTCATGCGCTTAGCGCCGGAACATCGGGGCTATCTTCCTTCAGTTCCGGAGACCTCCTTAGAGCGGCCTTGCTGTCGGCTGCCCTCGGGTGGAGCGGTATATGCGGGCAGCTCCAAGCGCTGACTCTGCTTAAGCAGGCCGGCGTGCGTTTTTTGCCCTACGCTGCCAACCGGCTGCTGCAGGGAATCTATGCTTTCTTGTTCACTCTCTTGTTATGGAAGCCGCTTTTGAATCTTCAATCAGCTGTATTGCCTGCTGCCGCAGTACCGAAAGATCAACTGCTGCCAGGTATTGCAGCCCCCGAAACGGTCTGGGGCTTTTGGCCTCAGGCACTGGGCTTGCAAATCCTGATCCTGCTCTTATTATTAGCCCTATCCGCAGTTGTTTATGTTATGGCTTCACTCCGCCGTCCATCCGCTTGAACTTGTGCTTCATTGCCAGTTCGACTTCGGGTGTCACAAAATCGGAGACGTTCCCGCCAAAATGTGCAATCTCCTTCACTACACTGGAACTAAGATAGGAGTACTTCGGATTGGTCATCATAAATATGGTTTCCGCATCGGGGTCCAGATTATGGTTAATCGAGGCATTCTGCAGTTCATATTCAAAATCGGTCACTGTCCGGATCCCGCGGACGATGACCTGGGCATCCTTTTGCCGGACATAGTTGACCAGCAGATCGCGGAAGCTGTCCACTTCCACATTAGGAATGTCCTGAGTGGCTTGCCGAAGCAAATCCGTCCGTTCTTCAACGGAGAATAACGGATTTTTACTTAAGTTGTTAAGAACGGCAACAATCAGTCTGTCGAACTGTTTTGCTGCGCGCTGAATAATATCCATATGTCCCATCGTCACCGGATCAAAAGTACCCGGATAGATAGCGACACGTTCTTTTCTAATCTGCAGACTCATCATTACCCTCCTTGGCATTCCCTGCTTCTTCTTGGGAAGATGCCTCATACTTATAAATAGACACTGCCGTCTCGCCGTATACGGCTTGCCGTGTTCTCCGGAATCCCGGAATAACCTCCGGATACGCATAGCTGGATTCATGCTCCAGCACAACCACAGCATCCTCACGGAGCAGTCCCTTTTGAACCATGGCCAGCATCAGCTCGTTCCCGTGCTTAAGCCTGTATGGAGGATCAAGGAAAACCAGATCAAAGGAACGCCCCCTTTTCTCCAGCGCACTAAGCGCTCTTCCGGCATCATTGCGGTACACCTCTGCCTGCGCTTCGACCTTGGCTGCCTTCAGATTCGCACGCACCGTATCAATGCTCTTTTGCTCCATATCCACAAAAACAGCCTGATCCATCCCCCTGCTCAAGGCTTCAATACCAAGCCCTCCTGTCCCGGCGAACAAATCCAGTGCGGCTCCTCCGTCAAAATACGGGCCGATCATACTGAACATCGCTTCCTTGACCTTATCAGTAGTGGGTCTTGTCCCGGTGCCCGGAACACTCTTCAGAGGCCTCCCCTTTGCACTTCCCGATACAACTCTCACCGCTCATTCACCTGCTCTTATGTCTCTGTTTATTATGCCGTTCAAGGCACAAGTCCAAGCCTATCGTACCACAATTGTCTATCGAAATAAAAAGATGTCTGTCTGTGTCAAAATAAAGAATAACAGATTTTTTCCAGCTTCGCGTGTATAAGATTGGGCATTCAGGGACATCATGTAACTATCGACATCACAAAAATGTCGTAGACAACCGCGGAGCAGGCTTACGTTTCCCCATAAGCTCTTCGTCCGGTTTCTCCTCTCCCATGAAAGAGGCTCCCGAAAGGGAGCCTCGATTTTTATATGCAAACCCTTATTATACGGGTTTGTCTTATGTGACATAAGAAATGGCACCCTCCCCAATCCGGAAAGACAGCTTAAATGGCGGGAACCACTTAATAAAGAAAAGCCCGGCAACTGACTGTGCCGGACTGAGCAATCTATTTTATCCGTTTAATCTGAGCTTCCTGCTCGATAGACCGTGCCGACAGCAGTTCAATGATCCGGTGCTGATTCTCCAAAATGGATTCAATTTTGATTACACGTTCGTTCGTTTCCAGCACAGCACGTTTGATCAATTCCTGCTCTTCTATCATTATTTTCTGGTCCTGCTTCATAATCTGCTGCTCTGCTTCAATCCGGTCTAAGCGTACATTGACAGTTTCTAATTCTTCCTTAATAGTGGATACCTCCACTTTAATGGAAGTTACATCTTCTCTTACAGAGGATACCTCCGCTTTAACGGAAGATACTTCTTCCTTAACAGAGGATACTTCTTCCTTAATAGGGATTAGTTCTTCCCGTATAACAGTCCGCAACACTTGCACCAGATCATTATCCATGTGCTCCGCTCCTTCAAACTTAATACATAGATTGTACCAGAATAAAAATTCATATTCTACACGAAAAAATGGAAGGATACATCATCATTCTTCCATATCAAAAAGCTGTGTCGACAAGTAACGTTCCCCTGTATCCGGCAGGATGACTACAATATTTTTCCCCTGATTACCGGGACGTTTGGCAATTTGGGAAGCGGCGTAGACGGCGGCACCGGAGGAGATCCCCACCAGCAGACCTTCGGTTGCGGCCAGGCTGCGTGCAGTTTCAAATGCATGCCTGTTCTCTACCTGAAAAATCTCGTCCACAACCCCGAAATTAAAATTGGCCGGCACAAAATTGGCTCCAATTCCCTGAATCTGGTGTCCGCCCGGTTTGCCTCCCGATAAAACCGGAGAGTCCGCCGGTTCAACTGCAACGACCTGCACTTCAGGATTTCTGGCCTTCAGCACTTCGCCTACTCCGGTGATGGTGCCTCCCGTTCCTACACCCGCCACAAAAATATCCACTGCCCCTCCGGTATCCCTCCAGATTTCCTCTGCTGTAGTGTCACGGTGGATTTGCGGATTGGCCGGGTTGCTGAATTGCTGCAGGATGAACGAATGGGGGATGGCTGCAGCCAATTCTTCAGCTTTTTGAACCGCACCCAGCATTCCTTCCGCTCCCGGAGTCAGCACCAGTTCAGCTCCAAGCGCTCCGAGCAGCTTGCGGCGTTCCACGCTGAACGTCTCGGGCAGCACGATGATCAGTCTGTACCCGAGTGCTGCAGCGGCAAAAGCAAGACCAATTCCGGTATTTCCGCTGGTCGGTTCGATCAGCACCGAATCCTTGTGAATCAGCCCTTTGGCTTCGGCGTCTTGTATCATGGCATAGCCGATACGATCCTTAACGCTTCCTGCGGGATTGAAATATTCCAGCTTCCCGATTAATCTGGCCTCCACCTGATGACTCTTCGCATAATTCGCCAGCTCCAGCAGCGGCGTGTTTCCAATCAATTCGGTCAGATTCTTAGAAATATTAGGCATAGCTACCCCTCCAGGCAAGATTAGTCATAAGTAACTTTGTGCAAAATTCGTGTATATCATTAATTCCGGGGTTTTATTGCTGCCCCATGATCCATTGTCCCATATCGCTAAGCACCTGCTCGTCAACCATTCCAGGAGTATTATATTCCGCTGCAGTTCCCGCATCCTTGCCTTCGTAATTCACGAAGAAATGATTGAGGCCGGGGTAAAGCTTAAATGAAGCGGCGGCATCCCCCTTTAATACTTCTTTCCATAAGGAAAAGTCCGTTGTGGGGTAGACCTGAAAATCATCTCCCCCTTGCAGCACAAGTACCGGTTTGGTCAATTTGCGGGCCAGTTCAGCTGTATTATGCATATCCATCTCTTTGAAATAATAAGCCGGGATTTTAAAAACACTGGATGCCGTCTTAGCTTGTTCAAGCGTCATCGCAGCCAGTGCCTTCGCCTTGGTGAGTTCGGCGTTAACGGCTGCAGCGGCCTGCGCTTTGACCGGGTCGCCATCCGGGAGAGAATTGATGACCGCCATGTTCTGATCGTACATAATCTCCCACAGATTCCGCGGTGAGCCTGCCAGCAGGATCAATCCGGCGAATTTCCCGCCTTCAGAGTCGATTCTCGGAGCCAGCATTCCACCAAGGCTGTGACCTGCCAGATAGACCCGGGCGGAATCCATCCGCTGGTCTGCTTTGAGCAAATTAGCAGCAGCAACCGCATCATCCACCACTTCATCCTTAACATTTATCGTAGCTGCTGCTGCCCCCGTAAACTGCTCCGGATACGAGTAACTCCGCTTATCATACCGGAGTACTGCGATGCCCTGTTTGGCCAGACTATAGGCGATATCCCTAAACGGTTTGTAGCCAAGCACCGTTTCGTCACGGTCTGAAGCTCCCGAACCTTGGACGAGCACAACCGATGGTACAGGATGAGGCGAATTTGCGGGGAGGGTAAGCAGCCCCTTCAGCGGATGCGATGTTCCTGCACCAACGGTAACTTCCTCCTCTGTCACTCCCTCCGGGAGCTTAAGCTCCGGTGCAGCGGCAGACGGGGCAAGAGGGGAGAACCAGAGACCTGTAATTTTGCCATTGCTGTTGACGGTTATGGTGATGGCCAGGTCCCCTTTGGCAAAAGAGGCTGTGCTTTTAATTGTAATCTGCTCACCATCTTGATGGCTGGATAAGGAAGTCAGCTTGTTGTACGTTCCGTAGGGTTCCACTAGTCCTTCCCATGCCTGCTGGAGCTTCATCACCGGCATAGCTGTTTTTGCAGTCTTATCGAAATACCGCTGCCACAACTGTTCATATTTACCGGATGTCAGCAGGCCTGTGACAGTACCGGCATAATTTTGCGGCGAAATAACAGCTGCTTGACCAGCAGCGGAATCATAGGAACTGATCAAACCCATAGCATTGAACAACGAAAAGGGTACAAATACAAGATTCCCGCGAAGTATAACTTTCCCGTTAATCGCAAGCTTGTCCTTCCCGTTTATTACCGCTTCATTTGTCCCCACCTTAATGTCAAGCTGCTGTCCATTGCGGCTTAATTCCAGTTTTTTCTCTTTTTGTATGTAGACAACTTCCAAACCCAGAGCTTTACCTACCTTGCGGATAGGCACCATTAACACATTGCCGGTTATCAATGGAGCCTCATTGGCAGGAAATTGAAGCACTTCATTGTTCACACTGAAAATCACCTTAGGTTCTGCTCCGTGTACAGCAGGTGCCGGCCAAACCGACAAACCCAGCAGCAGGGAGGCCAGGAGCAGCGTTAATTTTTTACTCATGTTATTATCCCCTTTCAGATATCACATCCTTTTGGTATACGGATCACATGGGATATAGTTACAATTATTTCTTCGAATTATATAGAGTGAACTTAAGATCTTTACATTAGGGACTTCGTCGGGACTACGGAGAATGTTTGGGCTTCCGGCCGCTGCCCATCTGCAGATTTCTTGATTATTACCGCACTTCGTGGTGGAAATCCGCAGACTGCCTATGCTTTCGATGCGAGCTTTCCTACGGAAAGCTTTTAGGCGGACGCATTCGCTCCGTAAGTATCCAAACTTCCCCTCCATCCCTTTTCCCTTTTGTTAGTTTTTCAAGTTCACTCTATATAGCTTTTTCTTTCCTGCAGCCTAGCTTCCCATCCCCTGCAACGGCTTGTCCATGACAACCGGCTAAAAAACGCGATCTCTGGCATTTCTGCCCAAAGACCGCGCTACGTGCTGTAACTAGATGAAACAAGCGCTCAAAATAATTACCAGCAAAATGTAAAGCACCAGAATTGCACTTGTTGAAGTGAACGGGCTTACAACAGGACCCTTATTAGCGCCGCCTACATTACCGCCATACCCGCAATCTGCACCCATGAGACTACCTCCTTTAAAGAAGATCACTACACACCAATATATGTACCCTCGCCTCTTATAGATTGGGCTTAAAGGTTTATATTTAGGCCATCACTTCTGAATATCGAAGCCAAAAAGCATCCTGTCTCCCTATGCGAAGGCTTGACAGGATGCTGTGCATTAATCGGAAACCAGAATTCCGTCAAAGCTCTCTACAGGATCGGTAGATAAAGTTCCTCTCACTATTCTAATCGTAATACCTGCCAGAGCCAGGGGAAGCTGTATAGAGATGGTTCCCTTAAGCAGCACACGCGGATTTGTCGTAATCCCTTCAGTGATCAGGCCAATCTGGCCGAACAGTTGAGGGGTGTTGATGACCAGAATCGGAATCGCAATGGAATTGGCGGTACTGGCATTCTGCGATGTTCTCGCATCCAAATATGTTCCCATATAGCACCCCCTTTCCTTCTCTATGGTATGAAAAAAACCTATGCATTGCTTGGTCTTCTGGCCTGCGGACACTGCCTAAACCAGATTGCCGGCCCCCTGCCGGTAACCGGATATACCATGCCTGTCAGTCCTTGGTTGAGCCTTCCCTTTTATTGAACGCCAGTTCGAACAGCCCGGTAGCCGACAATCCTGCAAGTCCCCCGGCCCACAGACGCAAAATCAGATTCATATCTGTAAAAGGGTACGCAACAGCACCTACAAACAGGCCGATAACGAGTCCAACCGCCGGAACCAGATTGCGCGGAAGGCTCACGGTGGTCTTGACCAGTTGAACCAAGGCTAAGACAAAAACCGCCAGTACGGAAGCAAAAGCCAGCACATTATTCAGCGCCTCATTCACCATGCTCATCACACCTCCTTTTTAGATGCAAAGAGGCATCCGCCCCCCCCTGCTCCGATGACCCTGCTATACAGCCTGCGGTTCCATGGGACGCCTTCCCGGATCAATTCAGAGTGATTAGCTCTCTATATAGAATTCGCATTCTCCTATTCTGCTTGTGCTGTCCCCTATGGACTTGGTTTTCTTAATAGAATATTGCTGGCTCAAACGTTTTGGGAATATTAAGCAAAGAAAACTTGTGGTTTTCATATTTTTACCGTATCCTAGTTATAAATAACTACTTAGGAGGGTCTAATATCCTATGCCATCATATTATTTCAAAGAGTTGTGGACACCTCTAAGCTGGATAGGGATCAAATTTTTTCGTGACGACGAAGGTTATCTGTGGATAAAACGCTGGTCCAAACCACGTAAAAGATGGCGCTGACCCTTAAATTATGCCAACAGCTACAGCTTACAGCAGAAAAAATAAAACCTTTCTTCATATCTGGATGAATAGCACTCCAGTCCTATGAGAAAGGTTTATTTTGTATTCCACAATCTGCGGTCACCCGCAAGGTTATACAGAATGCATCATTGTGATTTTAGCAATGGCTTTCTTCATTATAAATGTTCTGCAACCGTTAAACCATTTAAATCTTTTCTTTTTAAAAATAGCACTTTAGTAGATTGCCCTGATCAGTGCAGTTCGATTATAATAGCAAAAAAACAGGAGGTTGAAATGGACGACTCCAGTAGAAAAGAACCATTCCGATATGTGATGAACCAGCCCATAGAATGCTGGCTTGAGCTTCCTGCGGGCAATTCCGGTCCGGGTGCCGGAAAATTAACAGAAGGCGTGCTGCTTGACCTCAGCCGTTCAGGCTGTAAGGTGCGCACCTCGCTGAACCTCCGCTTTACCGCCGGGGATACGAAGCTGATTATTCATTTCCAGCTGGCGGAAGACAAGCTGCAGTTCGAAGGCAGCGTGCGCTGGGGCTGGATGTTTGGGCTGGGCCAGTTCCAGTATGGAATCCGCCTGGATTTACAGGAAGCCGAAGAAGAACAACTGCTTAGGGAGCTTGAGATCTGGACGAACACGCGCAGAGCACAAGGATTGTAATTCGTCCGTCATTATAGATGCCCTCCCAGGAGGACGTCTTTTTGTGATGCGCCCGTTCAGTGGTTCAGCAGCAGGGTTAGTTTTCGATTCTCTTTTGAATCAGCAGTGAAATTACATAAACCAGTACGGCTCCAATAACGGCTTCGAAGAGGAACGGCCAGAAAAATACAGTTGGTGTACCGTATAGTCTCAACCCGCTGCTTACGGTCGAGGGATCAAAAACCTCAAAGCGGAATACGTTATCCAGAGCAGATATATAGGTTCCCCAGAACTGCTTCTCTAACAAGGACAATCCGTTCTCAACCACCATAAAAACTGCGATGGCAATCCAAATTGTGCCTTTTACCCGAAGGCTTGCAGCCAGTGTGAGGGCAAACATCAGGAGAATAAGTTCAAAGCCGGCAGTCCACAGGAGATTGAGCACACTCCATGATGCCACCGTCCAGAAATTCACCGGGAGAATATCTGTGGAATACACGAGAATATAAAGGCCAAAATGAATCGCAGCAATGGCCACAACAGCCAGCAGTAGAAACCAGAAGAGCAGCAGCGGCGAGAGCACACTCTGGACCGCAGGGACCGGCAGCAGCCGTCTGGCATAAGACCTTAAGTAACGGAAATAGCTGAAAAAAGCAAAGAGCAGCAGGGCGAAACTGAATCCGGCATACGTAAGAATATGGAGCGTGATTAGCTCAGCCCCCATTGAACTGTTAGTAAACCATATGCCGGCCTGGACCAGAAGCATAATTACAAAAATCGCAAGAATCCGCTCCCGTTTGCTTTTCAAATCATATTTTATCAGTTTCAGCATTCCGCATACACCTCTCTGAACAGTTCATCGACACTTTTGCCGCGTTGAAGCCGGAGATCCTCCACTTCACTATGCAGCACAAGCTCACCTTCCTTGATAAATATCACTTCGTCAAAAATCCGTTCGATGTCGGTTACGAGATGCGTGGAGAGCAGGATGGTGCTGTCTTCCTCATAGAACTCCATCAGTGCGTTAAGAATCTTGGTCCGGGCAACGGGGTCAACACCACCGATAGGCTCATCCATAATATATAATTTGGCCCGGCGCGAAAGTGCCATCGTCAGCTGCAGGCGTTCCCCCATCCCCTTGGATAATGTACGGACTTTATCCCGTTCACTAAGCTTCATGAATTCGAGCATCCGTTTCGCTTTGCCGGGATCGAAGTCAGGGTAGAAATCCTGCTGGAATCTGAGGGCATCCCCCACATTCATCCATGATTCGGTTAACGGGCGGTCCGGCATAAATGACACCAGTGATTTGCTCGGTTCGCCCACCGGGACGCCCATTACAGAAATCCTTCCCGAGGTTGGCCGGGCCAGCCCGGCTATGAGCTTCATCAGCGTAGTTTTGCCGCTGCCGTTGCTGCCGAGAAGTCCGACGATTTTACCGGCGCTGAGTCCGAAGGAGACCCCGCGCAGCGCATGCTTGGAGCCGTATTTTTTGGTCACATCCTGTACTTGAAGTATCCTGTCCACCGTGATAATCCCCCTATGGTTTCGTTCTTATTTCAATATTCTCAGCTACAGCCGCCAGGATCTCCTCACTCTGAAAACCCAGCTCCTGCATGCCGCGGATAAAACGGTCCAGCACATCCTGCGCCATCTCTTTTTTAATTGTCAGAATCGTCTGCTCATTTCCGGTTACATATCTGCCCATGCCGCGCCGGGTTTCCACGATTGTCTCACGCTCCAGTTCCTGAAAGGTTCTTTGCACCGTATTCGGATTAATCTGCAGTTCAGCGGCCAATTCACGTACGGAGGGGATTTTGTCGCCCGGCTTCAGCTTGCCCGTCACGATCTCCCCTTTCATATAATTCATGATCTGGAGGTAAATCGGCTGATTATTGTCAAATTCTATGGTCATCAGGCAACGTCCCTTCGTCTGAACACCATAAATCCCGTCAACAGAAACAGTAAGAAATATACAGCCAGCATGAGGATAGAGAATGGCAGAGTCATCCCCGGAAGCGGTGCCCCGCCACCTTCATAGGCGGCCAGATTCAAGTTGGGAAACAAAACATATTTATAGAAATCCCGGAAGATGACCAGATTGCTGATCGTCAAGGCAAACATCGAAATCCCTATGGTTACCCCGGTAGAAGTCGTCAATATCCCCAACATAAAAGCCAGTGTTGCGAACATAACCATATAGACGCTGTTATAAAGCACAGATGTGAGTACACCGCCAATTTCCAGGCCGCCTCCGCCATTTCCAAACCACAGCATACCGGAAGCATATACCGCTACTGCTGTTACAACAGTAAGGCTAAATGCATACAGGAGGACGGTCACAAATTTGGAGGCAAGAATGGCCGTTCGGCTGCGGGCACGGATCAGCAGGAACTTAATGGTTCCCTGGCTGTATTCCTTGGCGACAATTCCCGCTGTCCCGATAATGACCAGAATATTAAGGATCTGGCCGATGCCTGACGGCAGCAGCATTTCTGCCGCAAATTGCGGCCCGGAAGCAAACATATCTCCTGCAACCGAATGCACCACGTATCCTATTACAAACGGTATTCCAATCAATAGCCCGTAAGCGATGAAGAAGCTGCGTTTCTTCGATAATTTAAGCCACTCATTCAGCACCAGATCGATAAACTTACGCAATGCGGTTCCCTCCTGTCCATTTCAGGAATTCTTCTTCCAGACTTTGTTTGTTATCCATAATGCGGTAGACTCTGACTCCCGCCCCGCTGAATGCAGCTATGAGCTCAGGCACTTGATCGTCCGGCATGCTTACAAGAACTTCGGAGTTAGCTTCATCCGTGCGGATGATCTGCACTTCAGGCTGTTTATGGATCACAGCCAGGGCAGCTTCAAGCTTCCCTACCCTGATCGCCAGAGGGATCGCTCCTCCGGCTTGCACTTCTTCTCCGAGTGGTGTGACGGCGATCAGCCTGCCATTCTGAATGACTACTGCACGGTGGCATATCTGTTCAATCTCGGCAAGCATATGGCTGGAAATCAGGATGGAGATGCCTTCCACCTCTGCGATTCTCCGCATATAATCACGCATTTCCCGGATTCCCGCAGGGTCCAGCCCGTTCGTAGGCTCATCCAGAATCAACAGCTTGGGCGCATGCAGCAGTGCCTGGGCAATTCCAAGCCGCTGGCGCATCCCCAGGGAATAGGCTTTAACCTTTTTGCTCATAGCCTCCTGCAGGCCAACCAGCCGCACAACTTCATCAATCCTGGCATCCGTAATTCCGTCACTCATCCGCTGGTATTGCTTCAGGTTGTCATAACCTGTCATATGTGAATAGAACTCCGGATTCTCGATGATGGCACCAATATGAGCGATAGCCTTGTTGAAGTCGTTACGGATACTGTGCCCCTCAATAAGCACATCCCCTTCCGTCATCCGGATTAAGCCGGTCATCATGCGGATGGTCGTTGTTTTCCCGGCTCCATTGGGTCCCAGCAGCCCGACAATTTCCCCCTTGCAAATATCAAAGGACAGTTCGTTCACAATGGCCTTCCCTTTGATGATCTTGCTTACGCCTTGCATTTGCAGCACGATCGGCGTCTTCCCGTTACCTGCAGCTTCTGGTTGATCTTTGGTCTGATTCATAGCATCCTCCTGGATTGAAATCAAGAATGTCTTACAAAATATGCGGCGAGTGTCATATCGTGTTGGTGTGTTAGTTAAATAGTACACTGAGTCATGGAAATTGTAAAGTCCATTTACGCATACCTGCTGACCAGGTGCAGAACTGTCTTCCAGAAAGGTACTATTCACCAGGTGAACTGCCTTTTCTATTAATTAAAGACGGTAATCCAGTACACTCTATTAAATTTGCATATACTATCTTATCTAAAAGAGAAGGAGGTGCCATTATGGCCATCTATACAATCGGTGCAGTTTCCAATCTCGACCCGGATCTCGCATTGATCTCTACGTTCGTTCAGCTGCGCATTACAAACACAACCGCAGCAAGATTGGAACCCATCGTAGTTAATGCTTACAGCATTACTGATGCTGGTCCGGAAGGATTGGTTGAAACGTTGTATTTCACAACAACGTTTGGGATTGCAGCTCCGAGGGGTGTAGTTACTCTTGTTATTCCTACTACTGTAGCGAATTACACGATTACCGTTTCATCCCCCGGCGCAGCCGGGTTTGTAAGTGATATCTCCCTTTACGCTGCAGGCAGGGACGTTAACGGTTTTATTGTGCCTGAACAAACCTTCCCGTTTGGCGACTGGAAAGCTATCACTACCGTTTAAACAGCTCTTACCGGGGGCTGACCCGAAGCCATAAGATGGCTGCTTGGGTCAGCCCTTGCTGTTTTTGGACAGGATTGGCGGCAGGGCTTAAGCAAGAATCCGCGTCAGCAATGTTGCTCTTGCTCCCCGCTCAGGATCTCCAGTATTGCTGATGTTTGAGCAGTCAGCTGACTTACATCTTCAGACAACAGCCTCACTTGCTCTTGCAGCACATGTGCTTCATCCGTACCCTCCAGATAACGAGTGACAAAATGGAGGAACACATCAACTTTTCTAAGCAGCATCAGCACCGGGACCGCGTTGATTTCGGCTTCGGAGAGCCGGACCCGGCGGCTGAAGCCCCGGCAGAAATCCCGGACCGCCGTCTTTTCTTCCGCCTGGCCCAGCAGCCCGGACAGAATAACCGCAGGCTCCATGGCCCGCACATCGTAGGTGCAGAATTCAAAATCAAGCAGCGCGGCTACTTGCCGGTGATCTGAGGTCTTAAGCAGCAAATTCGATGCGTTCAAATCACCGTGCACCAGTTGATGCGGAAGCTCCTTGAGTCCGGCCAGAGAATCAGCGATTTGGTCATAGGCTGCGTACAGCAGCTTCAGCTCTTGGCCAAGGCCGGAAAAAGGGCGAGGCGGATTCTGACACAGCTCCCGTATTGCTGCATCACTACATAGCGGATATGCCTGCCGGAGCTCGTAATAGGGACGGTACACCGGAATCAGACCGGGCCTCAGATCAGCCAGAACAGCAGATAAGAATCCTGCCGACTCCCCAAAGGATTCAAAATACCCTGCCTCTTCCTCTGCAGGTGAATCCCCTTCTATGTAATGGAACATGCAGGCGAATTTATCGTCGGCATCCTTGAGTTTAACCAAAGTTTCTCCAGCCGGGGTTGAGACCGGCACAGGAACTTTAAAGGGTAATGACAGGTTTCCCAGCTTTTGCAGCACAGCGTGCTCGAATTCGATCTTGTCTCTGTCCCTGTGCGTATCATAGATACGCAGCACGGCGCGATGAGCACTATTTTCCACAAAATAAGTTGTATTATTCCAGCCGCCGCTCCGCTTCCGCAGCGTTCCATTCCACTCCGGCCAAACCTGGCTTACAATTGTATCCGTAGGCTTATGCCCCTCTCTTATTTGTTTTTGTAACGAATCTCCCGCAACCGGGTCTTATATATGTAAGGTGGTGAACATGTGGCCGATGTAGAGCAAATCTACGAGCAATATTTTCAGGATGTATACCTATTTGCGTTGTCTTTAAGCAGAGATCAACAGATTGCCGAGGAGATTACGCAAGAAACCTTTGCAAAAGCAGTGAAAAATATCGACCAGTTCAAAGGCAATTGTAAAATCAGCGTCTGGCTGTGTCAAATCGCCAAAAACACCTACTTCAAGTAGGAGCTTCTCTTGAGGGCTTTCCGATTTTTCCGCTATAATAAATTTCATATATTGATATAAGCAAAGGAAGGGATACTTATGGACGCTACCGTAACCAAACGCTGGCTGCTGGCCAGGCTCTATGAGCCGGAGCAGACGATTGTGGATTGCCGGTTTACACTGGGTAAACCCGAAGCAGGAAGAGAGAGCTATGAACAGGAGCATATCCCTGGTGCCGTTTATCTAGATCTGGAGCATGATTTGTCAAGCCCGGTGGAAGAACACGGCGGACGTCACCCGCTCCCTGACCCTCAGGTGCTTGCTGCCCGCCTGGCAAAGCTCGGAATCGGGAACGATTCCCGGATTGTCGCTTATGACGACGAGAGCGGAATGAATGCAGCACGGCTCTGGTGGCTGCTGCGCTACCTTGGGCATGAGAATGTATTCATTCTGGAAGGCGGCTTCAGCGCCTGGAAGGCTGAGAAGTTCCCGGTCACAGATCATCAGCCGGTACGGGTGCCGAGCACCTTTGCAACAAATATTCAGCTGCAAATGCTCGCAGATGTCGGTGAAGTTCGTCTCATATCGGAGCAGACAGCGGCTGCCGCCTCTTCCCCTCTTCCCCTGCCCTGCCGGTCCTGATCGACTCCCGCGCGGGTGAGCGCTATCAGGGCAAGGAAGAGACGCTGGACAAGAAAGCCGGACATATCCCCGGTGCGGTCAACTATTTCTGGAAAAACACACAGAATGAAGATGGAAGCTGCAAAAGCTCTGAGCAGCTGGAAGAGCATTTTGCCGGGCTGGACAAGGATGCCGAGATCATCGTCTATTGCGGCTCCGGCGTAACCGCCTGTCCGAATATACTGGCACTGGAGAAGGCCGGGTTCAAGAACGTTCGGCTGTATGCGGGGAGCTGGAGTGACTGGATTAGTTATGAGGAGAATCCTATAGCTACCGGGGAAGAGTAAAGGCAAAAAGCCCGCGTCGGACGCGGGCTTTTTGTGTTGGACTTTTATTAATGAAAGGTTCGTACAGAGTGCTGCAATCATCAGTGTCCACCAAAAGTTATAGTAATTAATAGTTTGTCTTATGACATATTCTATGGTATCTATTGTAAGACGAAGTACATAATGCAAATAAGGAGAGAGGTTATTTTATGTGGGATCGTAAGGAAATAAAGCGAAGGGCTAAGGATGTACTCCGCACATCGTATTGGAAGGCATTTGTGGTGAGTTTAATTCTGGTCATTCTCGGAGAAGGCTCAGGTCTCCCAAGCTTAAATAATTTGAGATCATCAGCCCGTTCAGAACTGCCCGGCTCCGGCCTGGATTTCGATTGGGGCGTGTTATGGCCTTTTGTTGTACTCGTATTATTCATAATTAGCATCATCGCAGTAATTGGAATTGCATTTCATATCCTGATCGGTACTCCGCTTACAGTAGGTTCATTGCGTTATTTCAAGCAATCTGCCGAAGGCGAAGTCCGAATGGGCAATATCGGCTATGCGTTTAACAAGGACCGGTATTGGGCTATCGTTCTTACCATGCTCTGGAGAGGTTTTTTGAATTTTTTATGGTTCCTGCTGCTGATCATTCCAGGAATAGTAAAATCCTATGCGTACAGTCAGGTCCCATACATCCTTGCGGACAATCCGAACATCGGGTATAACCGTGCAGTAGAATTAAGCAAGCAAATGACACACGGACATAAGTTCCGCATGTTTGTGCTTGATTTGAGTTTTCTTGGCTGGATTCTGCTTGGCCTGCTGGCACTCGGCATTGGCGTCTTATTTGTCCAGCCCTATATCAATGCCACGAAGGCTGAGCTTTACTTAGAATTACGCCATAATGCGCTTGTGTATAATTTGACAACAGAACACGAGCTCCGGCTGGCACAGATACCCTATTTTTAGAATCACATCTGCTATACATTAATACCAGGATAGTAACATTCGCCAATCCCTGTAGAGGTGTAACTTGGTAAATGTACCGCTTGGAGTCGAAGGGCTTCGGGCGGTTTTTTGCCATGCCTGCGAAATAATAAATAGAAACCATAAACCTGTTTTTTACGTAGTAATCATATTTCTACCGAGGGGAGATCAAATTTCTATGAATTTAGCCGTCAAGCTGATGCAAAAATTCAAAGACCGCGATACTCAGAATAAGCTGAAAGTCTATCAGGATAAAGCGGAGCTCATCAGGAAACGGAATTTGGAAGCATGGGACGACGGGCAGCTTCAAGCGGAATCCCTCCGGCTGCAAAAAGAAGCACGATCGGGCACGCCTTTGGATGAGCTGCTTGTTGATGCTTATGCGTTAGTCTGCGAGGCAGCGAAAAGAAAGCTCGGATTACAGCCTTACAATGTCCAGATTATGGCTGCTATCGCCCTGCACGAGAGATTGTTGATCGAGCAGCATACCGGTGAAGGAAAAACACTCTCTGCTGTTATGCCAGCTTATCTAAATGCGCTGACCGGCAAAGGCGTTCATGTGCTGACATTTAACGACTATTTGGCAAAGCGGGATGCGGAGTGGATGGGCCCGATCTATCGGTTCCTCGGGTTAACCGTAAACTCGGTTCAAGCGGGTATGAGCCTGTCCGAGAAACGGGAAGCTTACGCCAAGGATATCACCTATGTTACAGCTAAAGAAGCGGGATTCGATTATTTGCGCGATACAATCGCACTAAGCGAAGCCGATACCGTGCATCGACCTTTCCACTACGTCATCGTCGACGAAGCGGATTCGCTGCTCCTCGACGAAGCGCGGGTGCCGCTGGTCATCAGCGGCGATTCGGCCTCTTCCAGAAGTGACGGCTTTCGTTTCGCAGAAGTGGCCCGGCAGCTCAAGCAAGCAGAGCATTACGACTTCGACGAGTTCCAGCGGAACGTATACTTAAATGAAGCAGGTGCTGCGAAAGCGGAATCGCTGCTGGGATGCGGCAATTTGTACGATAGCCATAACAGTCACTTGCTGACATCATTAAATTGCGCGCTGCATGCGGAATCGTTATTAAAGAAAGACGTCGATTACATCGTCCGGGACGGCAAAATCGAGCTGATCGAAGAATATACCGGCCGCGTGGCGGAGAACCGGTATTTGCCGGATGGGCTGCAAGCCGCGCTTACGGCCAAAGAAGGGCTGTACTCCGTAGCGGGCGGGAAAATTCTCGGGACGATTACCATTCAACACTTCATCAGCCTGTATCCGCAGATTTGCGGAATGACGGCTACCGCGCATGCTTCCGCAATGGACTTCGAAGATATTTATGCGCTGCAGGTCGTGCAAATCCCGCCGAACCGGCCGAACATCCGGATCGACCACCCGCACCGGATTTACACCCATAAAGAAGCCAAACTCAAGGCGCTCGTACAAGAAATCACGTCCGTCCATAGGTCGGGACGTCCCATTCTCATTGGTACGTCAAGCGTCGAGGAGTCTGCCATGCTGGCAGAGGCGCTAGCGGCTGCCGGCGTACCTTGCCATGTTCTGAATGCGAAAAACGACGCGGAAGAAGCCGACATCATCACCAAAGCGGGAGAAACCGGCGCCGTGACGGTATCTACAAACATGGCGGGACGCGGCGTCGACATCCGGCTCGGCGGCGGCGACCCCGCGCAAGCAGAGGCAGTCGCCAAGCTGGGCGGGTTGTACGTGATTGGCACCCATGTGAACGAAAGCGTGCGGATTGACGACCAGCTGCGCGGACGTTCCGGCCGCCAGGGCGACCCGGGTGCTTCCGTTTTTTATGTAAGCTTGGAAGACGAGTTGCTGCTTCGCTTCGGCATCCATACAGCAGTTCGCGTTCCCAGACAGGATGAGGCACTTGAAGAGCCGGTGCTCAGCAGCAAAATCACAAGTATTCAGCGTATTGTTATGGGCCAAAACTTCGATATCCACAAGGAACTGAACTGTTATTCGGATATGGTGGAAGATCAGAGGCGAATTCTATACGCGGAGCGGCTCCGAATTTTGACAGGCGAGCAGCCCCTCCGCCCTGCGGAGCAGAGGGTACGGCTTTTTTATATCGACGAGTTCTGGGCTGACCATCTTGCATACGTTTCTTACCTTCGCGAAGGTATTCACTTGGAGAGCCTTGCCAGCCGCAATCCGATCGACGAATTTCATGCGCAAATCACCGAAGCCTACGAGCAAATTCCTTCTAAAATAAACAGCGCGGCGGAGAAGATGCTTGAAAGGCTCGGAGGTTCGAATGACCCGGCAGAGTGGGAAAAGTTCGGTCTGAAGAGCCCTGCTTCCACCCGGACTTATATTATCAGCGATCAATACCTACAGAATAAGCGCAGCTCATGGACCGCAGCGACCGTAATGGCTTATTGGATTCGCAAGATTTTGAGGCCGGTACTCAAGTTGTCAAATTATTGATGCAGCGCAGCTTTTTCAAGGGTATCCGCGTTGCCGCCCGTTTACTGCACGAAAAAACGGCTGTCGTTTGTGGCATTCCACTAACCTAGACAAAAGGTTTCAGATAAGTTTCTAAGATGACTATAAAAATATGACGATATATCTTCAATTTTTGGTATATTTAATTTGTGTAAGTAATAACATTAATGAAGGGAGTTGTTTGAGGAAGTGAAGAATGAAGAGGTAACTGCTTTTATTGAGGGTATGGGTGCACCTTGGCAAGCTGAACTTTCGGATCGGCTGCGGGAGATGATTCACCAGACCATTCCCTCGGTTGAAGAGCGCATTCAATACAAAAAACCCCATTTTCTTAAAAACGGCCACTATGCCGCGGTGATTTCCCCGTCGAAGGATGCAATTGCATTTATGATCATGAATGCGACTGGACTGGATTTTCCAAAGGGCTTTGAAGGTCCACCGGAACGCAAGTGGATCAAGATTAGAAAAGGAGATTCTCCGGATTACACATTGCTCTCCTCTCTGCTCTCTCAGTCCTCCGAATCGCTCTAACGCAGAGCAGCGATCCTCCAATAACAGGAGAATCGCTGCTCTCTTCTTTTACTGTTTCAGCATTACCTACGAATCCAGCAATACGTTTCATTAAATTTAATACTGCTGTCCTTCATCGTAGGATACGAACAGCATTCTACGTTGTATATCCATAAGCTTGCGAATTACCCAATTTGCGATCAAGGCAACTACAAATCCTGCTACGACATAAGAAATATATTGCTGAGATAATGTCCAGTCGATTTGGAACAAGGCAAACACACTATTCTCCAGAATATTCAAATCCATGGTTTGCAGAAAAACCTGATGTAGCACAGGCAGTGTAATCAGGCCGAGTGCAGCCGCTACCACAGTTATCATAAGTGAAAAGAAAACAATGCTGGACACGAACCGGCCCATGATCAGCATGATGTTACGTGCAAACTTCCCAGCATGAAAACCTAACTTCATTCGTTGCATGAAGCCCGCTCCCTCCACCTGCATATTCGATCGGTGTTCTTCACTTGGTTCAGGAATATCCAGCAACGATCTTACCAGCTCTTGCTCAAATTGTACGATGTAATCCATTCCCTTTGCTACTGCAAAAAATAAGGGGATTCCGATGAAAACAGGTGTTAACCCAATGGACAACGCCAGCCCTGTCACCATAAATACGAAATATACAATGGTTAGCGGCACAGATATTATAAAATACATAATGCTCCGGAATACCTTGGGATTTGTTCCACCTTTGCGAGGTTTAGATTGGGATTGTGCTGGAATCTGCACCGATTCTTGCGCTCCAATCGGCATAGTATACACTTTATTGTTCATATTGTCCTTCCTCTCACGTTTTTCACTTAATCATCATTATACGTGGTAAAGAGAAGGTTCAAAACAGTCTTCGGACTGGAGCCATACCAGACCAAAGGCTAGGATTTGTTTCGGTATTTGTCACGCTATCATATTTTATTGCCTAACGATCATTTTCTATGTCATACAACTGGGTGATCCCTTGATATGTAACTTCAATACGCAAGTCTTCATGCTTCAAAAAGGTCACTTTCCCTGATGGATCCACCTGTCCAACCTCAGGATTCAGCACCTTGTATGAGGCTGCGGAGGGGACAGAATAATCCATTCCATTGTCCATGGTTGCTACCGGATTGACGCGGAGATAAGAATCTCCCATCCCTGAAATTGACAAATAGTCGCTTACTTCCAGCTTCACCGCCTGACCGGGTGCCTTCCCGGCGAACATGATCAGTGGACTATGTACTCGTCTGGACCAGGAGATCTCGTCATGCTCGCCAATAGGATCCATCTGAAAAAATAAATCCTGCCCATATTTAAATCCCTTCGACAAAAGTAAATCTACCAGTGGATCAATTACCATTCCTTCCTCAGCTCCCATGTCCAGCCAAATCTTCACATCCGGCTTCCCGGTTTCTTGCACCCAATCGTCATACGCTTGTCCGTTAGCTACCCATGTGGAGGCGGACAGCGCACCGATCATCGAGAAAGTCTCGGGATGGTGATAGCCCATCCAGAACGCCTGCACTCCGCCAAATGACGATCCCATGATCATCCGGTGGTCCCTGTCTGGGATCGTTCTGTATGTTGAATCCGCAAAGGGAATGACGGTTTCAATAAAATAGCTGGTAAATTCCTCCGCCCCGGTTCCATCCGTAGGAATAGAATCATTAGGGAAAGGGACATACTCCTTCCCCCGGTCTGAGCCTTCGCTTGCATCGACTGCAATTACAATGACCTTCTCCATCTTGCCGTCGTTAACAAGCTGGTCTACCTTCTTGTCAACCAGCCACTCTTTATTAAAAGAACTGGTGCCTGTATTGAACACACTCCGCCCGTCGTTCATATACACTACAGGATAACGGTCTTTGCCGGTTTCATAACCAGGCGGCAGGTAAACAAAGATTCTCCGTTCCCCGAGCTTCTCTATGCTCACTGTACCTTTGGTTTCATCAGGAGCAGGATTTCCCTCAAGGGTTGGTGCAGGCTGAACAGCGGTTGGCTCCTTTTCTTTCATACAACCCGTGAGCGCTAACATTAATAATGTTATAAGTCCCCAGCAACTGCACTTGTAAATCCAATTCTTGATCATCTAATCTCCTCCGTTTAATTGTTCAAACGCTTTCATCAAATACAGGGGCTTCAAACTCACAGTATCCGGGCTGTACATTTGCGCCAGACTTTACGACCAGTTCCGCGTACTTGTCCAGCAATTGTTCAAAAATCTTTCATAGCTTCTCTTCCTCTACATTGTGGATGACTTCTCTCAAACCAATTTTGTATCTCTTATTTTAGCGCAAACGATTCCATCTGCCTATAGTTTATCTCCTTGCAGCAATGTGACGGTCTTTAAAGAACAGGTATGCCTGATTTTGTCGTCCGATATTACGTTCAGCTTGATCAAGCTTGCAATCTTCGCCGGTATTCTTGCCTGTCGTTGTTTACATTTCGTGTAATGTCTATATACTTATAATTTAGACAGAGACTCATTACATTCTGGAGATCAGCTCCGGCGAAGGAGGATAATTGTGAACACAACAATAAAAGTAGGCATTTCAGGGTATGGCAATTTGGGCAGAGGGGTACACCAGGCGATCGCACAAAATCCGGACATGGAACTTGTGGCGATATTCACGCGCAGAGACCCGCAGCAGCTTCAAACTCCCCCCGGCGTTCACTTTGAGCATATTTCTGCGGCAGATCAATACATAGGCCGTATTGACGTAATGATTCTGTGCGGCGGTTCAGCAACTGACCTGCCGGAACAGACTCCGCAGCTGGCGGCAATGTTCAATACGGTTGACAGCTTCGACACGCATGCCAAAATTCCGGAATTTTTCCAATCTGTAAATCAGGCAGCTCTTGGCGGAGGACGCTTAAGTGTGATCTCAACAGGCTGGGACCCAGGCCTGTTCTCCATGAACCGGCTTCTGATGGAAGCTGTGCTGCCCGAAGGACAGGAATATACATTCTGGGGGCCCGGTGTCAGCCAAGGCCACTCCGATGCGATCCGCCGCGTGCCGGGGGTGAAGGCCGGCGTTCAATACACCGTGCCGGTACAAGCTGTAACTGACGGCATCCGGGCCGGAGACACTCCGAAGCTGGAAACCCGCCAGAAACACCGCAGAGATTGTTTTGTTGTGGCACAGGAAGACGCCGACCGGGAACAAATCCGGGAAGCCATTGTGAACATGCCAAATTACTTCGCTGACTATGATACGACAGTAACCTTTATCACCCAAGAACAGCTTGAAGCGGAGCATTCCGGCATGCCGCATGGCGGGTTTGTGATCCGCAGCGGTGTATCCGGCAATGGAAGCAAACAAATCGCTGAATTCGGTCTGAAGCTGGAGAGCAATCCTGAGTTTACGGCCAGCGTTCTGGTTGCTTACGCTAGAGCAGCATTCCGTTTAAGCCAGGAAGGTCAGCGGGGCGCTAAGACGGTATTCGATATTCCGCTCGGTTATTTATCGCCTAAATCGGCAGAAGAGCTTCGCCGCGAGCTGCTGTAGGCTTTTGGTAGAAGCAGGTACTGCCAGCATATGAAAGTCATATGAACAACAACAGACCCGCAGGAGAGCCGCTTCGATTGAATAGAAGCGGTACTCCTGCGGGTCGTATTTTTGTAATGGCTATGTACCAAGACAGGTTTTAGACGATTCCCTGAGCCAGCATGGCATCAGCAACCCGCAGGAATCCGGCAATATTTGCACCGGCGAGAAGGTTGCCGGGAACCTCATATTCCTCAGCGGCCTCTACTGCACTGCGGTATATATTTTTCATGATGGACTGGAGCTTCTCGTCAACCTCTTCAAACGTCCAGTCGATACGCATGCTGTTCTGGCTCATCTCCAACGCTGAGACGGCCACCCCCGGCATTAGCAGCTTTAGCCGGTGCGAATAACACATCATTGTCAAGGAACAGCTGGATGGCTTGGAGCGTAGAAGGCATGTTAGCTCCTTCACCGATTGCCTTGACTCCGTTATTAATCAGTTTCCGGGCGGAGTCCTCGTCCAACTCGTTCTGAGTTGCACAGGGAAGCGCGATATCGCAGGGCAGGTTCCAAATACCGGCGGATCCTTCAATATACTCCGCATGAGGGTGTTCTTTGACATATTCGCTGATTCGCAGCCGCTGTGATTCTTTCAGTCTTTTTACCGTTTCCAGATTAATGCCCAGCGGGTCATGAACATATCCGCCCGAATCACTGCAGGCTACAACCCGCGCTCCCATTTGCTGTGCTTTCTCGATGGCATATATGGACACGTTGCCTGAACCGGATACGACAACCTGACTGTCCCGGAATCCGAGTTCTTTTACTGCCAGCATCTCTTGGACGAAGTATACACAGCCGTAGCCTGTAGCTTCTTTCCGTACTAAACTTCCGCCGTACTGGAGACCTTTTCCGGTGAGCACACCTGATTCATGCCCTCCGCGTATACGTTTGTATTGTCCAAACATATATCCAATCTCGCGTGCACCGACTCCGATGTCGCCAGCGGGAACGTCGGTATCCGGTCCGATATGCCGGTAAAGCTCGGTCATGAAGCTTTGGGTAAAGCGCATGATTTCCTGATTCGACTTTCCTTTGGGATCAAAATCCGAGCCACCCTTGCCGCCGCCGATGGACAGGCCTGTGAGTGCGTTTTTGAAGATTTGCTCAAAGCCAAGAAACTTAACGATACCGGAATACACCGAAGGATGGAAACGGATACCGCCTTTGTAAGGACCAATGGCACTGTTGAACTGAATGCGAAAACCTCGGTTGACCTGTATGCTGCCGGAATCGTCCACCCATGGCACGCGGAAGGTTACGCTGCGTTCCGGTTCGACAAGACGCTCAAGAATACCATTCTCCATATAGCGGGAATGCCGGGCCAATACGGGAACGAGTGTATCCAGGATTTCTTTGACAGCTTGATGGAACTCGCGTTCATGAGGATCCCGGGCGATAACCTGATTGTATATCCCTTGTACATAATCAGCTGCCGCTGTGGATGATCCTGAAATAACAATTGACACTTCTTTACACTCCCTTTAACTAAAGTTTAGCTTACCAATAAAATTATTTACAAATTTATAGAAAAAATTTAATAAGAATTTTAAAGAGAATTCTATAGAACCTGACATCATTTTGCCAATCAAATATTTTTTAGCGGGTAATTAAATAATTCTATAAATCTTACACCCGATGTAAAGAAAGAAGTCTGTTGCAGGAGTGATACGGGAAGTACTTCAGAATTTAAAAGAGGAGCTGGAATCTTGAGGGAAAAGGAAAACAAGACGCATAAACACGTTATTATTTTCTCCATCATTGCGTTAAGCTGTGGATGGATTGGACGTCTGGTGGACCAACAAGTCGGAACAGATCAGAATGGCAGCCTAGGACAGCTGTTATGGATTGTGTCTCCCCTTTTGACGATGGTGATTATGCGCAGCTGGATGGGTGACGGATGGAAAGATTTCGGCTTAAAGCCCCGATTCAAGGGAAACCTGCTATTGTATGGATTCAGTGTACTGTTTTATCCCTTGATGACTGTCGCGATTGTCGGAATCGGCTTAGGACTGGGGTGGACAGAAATATCTCCTTCGTTCTCCACCTTCTTAACAGCATTTGGCATGGCTCTCCTGCCGGGTTTTATCAAAAATATATTCGAAGAGTTTGCCTGGAGAGGTTATCTGGCTCCTAAGCTGTTCACACTTGGAATCAATCGCTTCCTCGTCCATATTACTGTTGGAATAGTATGGGGGGCGTGGCATTTCCCTTTTTTGCACCTGTTTCTCGATACCACAGAAAGCATGATTACCTATATCCCCCGTTTGATGATCGGCATGATCGCCATGGCGATACTGTATGGCGAAATTTTGTTAATGACCAAAAGCGTATGGCCAGCCGTTCTTATGCACACGATGGGAAATGCCTTCATTGATACATTGATTCTGAAAAAATACATTCAGGTACATGAGAGTTACAACGTAGTAGGCATGCCCAGCCCGGAAGGAATCCTCGCTATTGCTTTGACGGGGCTTGCCGGTCTATGGATGTATAAGAGAAGAAAAAAAATGACGACCTGATACTCTCATCCTGAATTTCCAACCCAATTATTCTAACTTGTACAACGACTCAAGCTGATGATTGAATGTAAAGAAGCCCGCGTCTCAACGCGGGCTTTCTTGTTGTGTAGTGTAAAAACGGACGGAAGCGGGTTTATTTCGTCCTGTAACGGAACAAAAGCATGCATATTATTGGGCCGATTTTGCCAGGAATTCATCGATCTGACGCTGAACCTCCGCGATTATTTTGTCTATGCCGGCGGCCTTTATCTGTTTTTGAAGATTTGACAGCCCCTTGTCTACATCCTTCACCGTGCCATATTCCAGCGGAATGCCGTATTGCAGCATCACATTGCCGACGTTCGCGACTTCCGTCTTCACCTTGCTGTTATCGAACACGAAGGTTTCCAGCGGATAGTGGAAAACCTCCCCCTCCCATTTTTCGGTCAGCGCGTTCGCTTCATCCGGGAAGGAAGCATTGTCCCGGTTCAGCGGCGAGTTAAAGCACCAGTTGGAGAAGCCGGTGTAATTAGCGTTCTTCTCCGCGTTCGTGTACTTATCATCTCCGACTGGATTGTAATGCACACCGGAGATGCCGCTCATGATCAGATCGTGCAGTTCCTTGTCGTTCTGCAGAAGATCAAGCATCATCAGAGCCCGCTCGGGATTCTTGGAGGTGGCGTGGATAGCAACCCCGTTCTGCGTGGAGACGGCTACCGACTTCTTCTTGTCCGGTGTTATGTCAGCCAGCGCCAATTCATATGTCGAATTCTTCTCCCGCATGTCGGTCATCAAAGAACCGAGTGTGCCCACATTGTGTGTAATCGACGCCGTCTTGCCTTCCCGGAACTCCTGCTGGTGATCCAGCTTACTATTTAGCGCGCTCTTCGACCAGGTGTTGTGCTCTGCCAGATCTTTATAATAGTAAACCAATTCCTTGAATTCCGGTGTTTCGTAGACATTGAACACTTTACCGGCGGGATCAGTCAGCTTGAAGCCTATCGGCAGATCCAAGTCAAGCATGTTCCATTCGTTCTGCTGCTTCAGCAGCACCCGGTCCAGATTGTGGAACTTCCAGTCTCCGGTCTCCGGTGTGAACGGAATTACACCCTTCTCCTTCTCGGCGATGGTCTTTAGATAGGTAGCGTAGGTTTCCGGGCTGTTGATGTCCGGAAGGTTGTATTTCTTCCGAAGGTCCTCCCGGTATAAAATCAGCTTCTCGACCGTTTCCCGCGGTTCTGTGGCACCATATAGAGCTTGCCGTTCACCTTCGCCTGGCCCCAGCTTACCTGAGGCATCGCTTCCCAGGTCATCGGAGCGTACTTCTTCAGCATGTCGTCGGTCAGTTCCAGGAAGCCGCCTTTGATTGCCTGATCGTTGTAGCCTGCCCAGTTGGCCGCGTAAATGAGGTCAAAATCCTCGTTGGCAGCGAGTTTGAGCGGATATTTCTGCGCCCAGTCTGACCAGTCCAAAAACTCGCCTTCAAGGGTCGTGTTAATTTTCTCCTTCAGCTTCTTGTTGATCTCCCCAAATACTGCATCATAGTCGACCGGCTTTGGCCCCACAAAGATCATCTTCAGCGTGACAGGCTGGGATGTATCCACTGTGCCGGAATCTCCGGTAGCCTGCTTATTGTCTCCCGCCCCCTGCGCCTCAGCTGCCGAAACCTGCGGCTCCGTCTGGCTCCCTCCGGCGTTACTATTGTTGTTGCCGCACGCATTGAGCAGCGACAGCATTAGAATACCGGACAGCAGTGTCAATCCTCTTTTCTTATTCAATCGATTAAGCCCCCCACGAAATGTAATCGCTTTCAAATATAGTATAGAGAAAATCCGCTTCGCTTCTAATATAGGCCATCAACGATTATACATACTTTTGCAACGACTTTTACGGCGTTTTATTGTTCTGTTTCCTTCATTAACCATAATTTTACTATCCGGGGCGTTCACATTATCATATAATTATCATTTAATAATTTGAACCTTACCTACTCTTATAACAATCTGGAGGATTACGTAATGGCAAGACCTTTATTTGCCCGGCTGCAAGGGAACAGCCGGGGCTGCCTGGCCTTCGAGCCCTTTTTCCTGATCCCTTTCAGCATGTTCTCCACCTATGCCACCCTTTATATGTACGAGCTGGGGCTGACGGAGCTGAATATCGGCTGGATTACCACCATTGGATTGATTGTGCAGGTGTTTTCTTCTTTGCTCAGCGGATATTTAACTGACCGCCTGGGACGCAAGCGGGCTATTTTATATTTTGACCTGCTTAGCTGGAGCCTGGCTACATTATTATGGGCCTTTTCGCAGAACCTGTGGTTTTTTGTGGCGGCTGCGGTCATAAACGGCTTCCAGCGTGTGCCGCATATCGCCTTTTACTGTCTGATTGTTGAAGACACAAGGCCCGCCGACCGGACTTATGTGTTCACATTGCTGCAGATCATCAGTGTGATCGGCGGGTTGTTCGCACCGCTGGGCGGACTGCTGGTGAACCATTACGGAATGGTCCAGGGCATGCGGATCATGTATGTGCTCGCGTTTCTTTTCATGACCTTTCAATTCGTGGGCCGTCATTTAACCACCCGTGAAACCGAAGCCGGGATCAAAAAACGTCTGGAAACGCGTGAACTGGGACTCAAGCAGAGTATGGTCGAATATGGCGGCGCTTTCCGTGAGCTGTGGGCGGACAGCAATCTGCTGCTCATCTTTGGTGTGTACATCCTGTTTAACTTTCAGGCGACGCTGAAGACCACCTATCTGTCGCTGTATCTGGCAGATTATTTACGGCTGGACAGCGGCATCATTTCCCTGTTTCCGGCAGTTTCCTCCGTAATCATGCTGCTGACACTTTGGCTTCTTATGCCCAAAATCCCGGACCAAAGTGCCAATCGCTCCATGATGGCAGGGTTTGGTCTCTCCGCTCTATCGAATATAATGCTGGTGTTATACCCTTCGTCCAGTCTTCTTTGGATAGGGTTCAGCACCATACTGGCAGCAGTGGGACTCATGATCAGCTCACCTTATTTGGAAGCTGCCGTGCAGAATGCCATCGACGACGATAAACGGGCCAAAGTTTTTTCCATGCTCTCCGTGCTGATCCTGCTCTTTACTGCACCTGCAGGCATCATCGGCGGCTGGGCGTACAAGCTGGACCCGCGTATCCCCTTATGGCTGGTTACAGCAGCATTTGCCGTCTCCTATCTGCTGCTGCATCTTTACCGTAGACGGACTGACCGGAATGGCCATCATCCGCAGCAGCCCCAAACTGGAGGCTAAAAAGAATGATTACCTACCGTTTAACCGCCAAGCAATAATTCACATTATCGAATGCCGTGATTGGGTGGGCAGGCTGGCTGTCATTGTAGGCTTGAAACAGCTGACCGGTAATTTCGGCTGGTGTCAAATGCTGATAGATCAACATATTGACGTCTTCCAGCATGTGTTCCAGCTCCTCATAGGAATAGCTGGCCTGCATCGGTTCACCTGCGCGCGCGGCCATCATCACCTGCTTCTGCGTGCGTTCCCCTGCATGTGGAGTGAATGTATGCTCATCGGGATAATCAAAGACAATACTGCTGCCGCTTGGAAGCAGCTTCGTTACGGCTGACAAGAATTGCTTAAACACATCTTTGGGCAAATAGTAGGTGATGCCCAGCAAGCTGCTGAAGCTGATTACACTCGGGTCAAAAGCACGGCAGTCCAGCATCCGGCTCGTCCAGTCCCGTTCACTGAAGTCTACTGGAACATAGTGCAGATTGGACGGCTTATTGGGGTTCAGAGCCGATACGCGTCTGCGTTTGTCCTCAGCTGTGGCAGGATGATCCATCTCAAAAATTTGCAGCTTCGATGCCCACTCCGGCTGCCGGTAAGCGAAGGTATCATACCCGGCGGCAAATATCAGATACTGCCTTGCACCGTGCAAAGTGGCAACCTCAAGGGCCTGTTCGGCAAATGCAGCCCTGCCAAGCGGTGATGGGGACAGCTGGTGGTCAACGACTCTGCGCAGCGCCTGCTCCTGTGTGCCCTCAAATTCCGGCAGAAAGAACGCAATCCCTTGTGACATGTTGCTGGCAATACCCTCGTATTCCTCATCGGTTAACAGTTGTCTGGCAAGTGAATCATCAAAAACTTTGATCTGATTATGCTCCGCGTGATACGCTCTGGAGAATGCGCTGACGAGTGCAGTTAAACTTTCTTTTTTCACTATTCTTCACCTCATTTCTGTTGTACCATTCAGCCTGCTCATGAAACAATACTTGATTTTTTTGTTATTTTATGGTATAATAAGAGCTATGAAAATATAAGTTTCACACTTCCGCCACATTGTAGGCGTTTTTTTATGTCTTTCAAAATGTCAATATCAAAGAAGCCCCCAGCACCACTTTAACAGTAGTTTTGGAGGCCGAATATCTATAGAAAACTCTCCACAATGAACTTGAGCTGTGCCTCCAATGAAATCGGATCATTATAATAGGAGCCCTTCTCATCAATGAAGTAAACCTGTTTATTTTTCACTGCCGGGAGCGATTTCCATATACTGCTTCCATACACGACATTTGCATCTCCGTCATCCCATCCCCAATTGCTTGTGAAGATGTAATCTCCTGCATACTCAGGCAGCAATTCAAGCGATAAATTTCCGCCGAATCCCTCGCCGTCAATCAGTGTCTTCTGGATAATATCTGGGGCCTTTAGCCCAAGATCTCCGTAGAGGATCTCGCCGCCTCTTCCGCCCTTGTCTCCCCAGGCATAGATGCCTTTTGCATAAGGCTGAAGAATCGATACGGTTTTATCGCCGACAACCTTGGTGATTTGGGGCTTAACCTCAGCAATTTTGGCATCCCACTCTTCAATCCACTGCTGTGCCGCGTCTTCCTTGCCAGTGATTTTTCCAAATTCCAATAATAATTCCTGTGGAGTGCCCGCCCCATACTTAAGTCTGACCACTGGAGCGATTTGCGCCAGCTGCTCATATTGAGACTCTTCGATGTAGTCAAAAGTGATGATCAGATCCGGGTCAAGCTCCAGAATGGCTTCAGCATTCGGCTCTGTGCCAATATTGATGATATTATCCAGGCGGCCTTCATGGAACGGATTTTTTAATGAATCGTCGGCTGCAGCAATCGGTTTGACATCCAACACGAGCAAATTACCAATCGCACTTCCTGTCAGATCAATAATCCGCTCTGGGTTCATTGGAATCGTTACCTCTCCTTTACTGTCCACATAGGTCTTGGTTGCTGCAGCAGCATTGCCTGCGTTGGAGCTCTCTTTGGCTGTGCCTGCCTCCTGATTGATTGTATTCACTGCCTGTGTGCTGTTGCTGTCTGTACCGCGGATTGCCTGATTCGGTGTATTGGAGCATGCACTAATCAACAATGTAAAACATAACATTAACGCCGCTGTGGCAATCGACGCCGGTTTCGTTCCTCTTTTCACTGGTAATCCCCCTCTTTTGCGTAAATGATAATAATTCTCATTGCTTTTGATACTATAGCACTGGGAATTATCCGCTACAAGGGCAGATTTCGGATGATAAACAGGCGATTTTGGTACAGGCCCTTCTCCCTTAAATTGCAATTTGAATTGTGCCGGAGGCAGTCCGTAATGCTTTTTAAAATTCCGGCTGAAGGTATGCGCATCAGGATATCCTACCCGCTCAGACAGCTCCTGCAGGGGATAATTACTGTGCAATAAAAGGTTCGCGGCAGCCTCCATGCGAATTTGCGTTAATACACGAATCGGACTTTCATTCATCCGGCTCTTGAACAGCTTGCTTAAATAACTGACACTGCAGTCAAACAGCTCTGCCAAAATTTCCAGCGTGACCGGCTCCATATAGTGCTCCTGCATGTAACGAAGCACCTGGGCCAGCAAATCAGGCGGGACCGGTGCAAGTCCTTGATGCTGCATCTGCCATAACAGCTCATGAATGAATTGAAGAAACAGCGTCCTTGCATGTAAAGAATGCAGCGGATCGAATGTCACCCAGTTTTCATACATTTGCTCCAGCCTGCTCAGCAGCGGCAAAGGATAGAGCGGATCAAAGCTATATTGGCACTTAAACGGATCATCCCGTTCGAGCTGAAGCAGCAGTTTGCTGGACGAGGGCAGTAGCAGAACCGCCTTATACAAAATAAGAAAATATTCAAATGATTCCTCTGCTTTAATATGAAGTACGGCACCACGGCCTCCATGCATAATCTGATTCCTTCTCAATGTGAGCCGCATATCATCCATCTGCACACAGGCATGTCCCTGATAAGCATATACAAAAGCGCTGGCCGGCAGTTGGTAGTGTGGAATTTCTGTTCCCGGCTCCAGGCTATTGCTACGGATATCCAGCACTTTAATCGACGCATGATTCCACAGCTTAATATGATCGTTCAAGTTCATCTCAGCACTCCGTTTATCAGTTATTACTCAAAGTATAATTGATAAACATTCTCATTCACAAGAGTTATCAGTAAATCATCCGGACGTGTTCCTCTTCATTTCTCCCCCTTTCCTGTCGATAAATGTAGAATACACATGGAAAAGTATGGAGGGCATATGAATAATAACCGCAGAACCGAACCTTTTCGATACACTCTTAAAGAACCTGCCACCTTTGATCTTCATATCCTTACGATTAACGGAATTCCGGTTCCTCCAAAACCCGTCAGTGCCGTACTGTATGACATTAGCCGTTCGGGGTGCCATTTGGCGTTTCCTCTGAATGTTAATCCTGAAACTAACCTGGTACGTGTCGGCATGGAGATGGTCCTAGCCTCAGAGTCTATGTACATAGAAGGAACCTTGAAATGGAACAGAGAGCAGAATGGCACTTTTCATTACGGTATTCAATTGGATATTCCTGAAGAGGACCGTGATCGTCTTCCAGGCGTACTGCGCAGGCTGGCCGGGGAAGGCAAGATATTGGTTCGTTGATTGTCAGCAAAAAAGGAGCATTCCCTTAATGGGAATACTCCTTTTTTCATTCTTATTTAAACGATAGAGATTCCACAATCTTATCCGTTTCAGCCTTTGACTTCTCATCTACGTATGTAAGAATAAGGTTGAATGCATACCCGTCAATAATCGTGCTGTAATATTCCTGGTTGACTACCCCGGCTCCAGCATCGATCGAAGCCTTCATCAGGTCCATATCTTTGCCGCCGACTTTAACCGTCTTGATGTCTTCGAATTTATAAGGAAGCTTGCTGTCTACCATCAGCTTTTTCGAAGATTCCAGGTAGTCCTTGCCGTTTTTAATCCCTTGGAGCATGCTTACCTTCTCGGCAACAGCGATAGCGGAAGGCCCGTTTTTACCTGAGTCTAACGGAAATTCTGAAGCCATCAGCAGATTTAGGGTTTTGGTTTTCGCCAGATCAAGCATTTTACTCTTGGCTTTATTGCCTCCGGCAACAACTTCCTGTCCTGCCTCCATAAGCTTCATCATTTGGTCTGCGTCCTGATACACCCATTCTTTGGGGAATTTAAGGGACAAACCGAAATAATCATTCGTATAAGAACCACTTTCAGTCACACCTAAGCTGACCTCTTTGTCTTTCCCTCCGCATGCTGTAACCAACATTAACATTAACAGCATTGCCATTGATAACAAACCAATTTTCTTCTTCATAATACCCTCCTGATGATTCTCTCTTTGTAAACACCAGAAAAGTTTAACATGTAATGTTAACATTTCCACCTATATAAAACTATAGGGAAGCTACAACAAAAACATGCGGGTTGCAACTGAAACCGCTTCCGAGCTGGATTGAACCCCTAATTTTTCAAAAATGATTTTTTTATGGTGGTTCACGGTGCACTCTTTTATTTTTAATTTGGAGGCAATCGCTTTTCCTGTCAGCCCTTGAGAAATCAGTTCAAGAACCTTTAATTGCCGCTCACTCAGCGGCTTGGAAAGCTGTTCAGCAGCCTGGTTAGCGAGTTGGCCCTGGTAACTGATCATCATATCGGCCGGAATCAGCTTGGCAATTGCGATCAGTTCGCTTTTCATATCGGCATTAATCGTTGAAACATCAAGGTAACCTAACGTTTCATTTCCTACATTTAAGGGAACCGAAAAACAATGCCAATTTTGAAAAAGGGGGCTTTCATGCTCTTCAGGGGTAAATATACGGGACAGCCCTTCGCAATGGCCTCTGATATCGCATTAACCCCACAACTATTTTCAGCAAAATACATTCCCAAACAGATTGGGGATTGGCTGACAATGGCTTCCAGATTACGGCTGTAATCCATCGCAAGAAGAACGCCCTCCTCATCTGTAAGAAGAAATAAAAATGTACCGGAAAGATGATCCTTAATATTGAATATACAGTCCTGAAAAACTTCAATTAACAGTTGATTCGGGGCGCTTGGCCGGTTAGATTGCTGCATATTCGATAACAAGTAGTCTTCTTTATCAAGCCGGCTAGATGCATCGATGGTTGTAATCATTACTCTATTTCTCCTTCCATTAAAACTGATCCAGATTAAGGCGGATTTTTTATAATTATCGGATCAACTAATGGAAAAATTGAATTTTCTGAATTTTGCTTTGTACATATATAACTTTGAACATACGACTTTTGGCATATTCAGCATCTCTGGCAGACTCTTTTAGTCATCAACCAGGAAATATCCACCTATATATCAGGTCATTAAGTCCATGAAATAAGTTCTGGAAACCCCGGATTTCTATTAAATATTACTTTTAGACTATTTTTTCATGACCTCTGAACTGTCCTATTTCCAAAAGCTTCGTATGCCCCGTTTGTTTTCAGAGCAGCACCACAGAATTGACCGCCCCCCGTGCGCATTGCACCAGTGTTTCGTATAACCGGGCGGACAGTAAAGTATAATCCTGCTCCCGCTCATGCAAGTAGGCGGAATACGGGGGATTGTCATTCCAGGAGCCCATGCCCCCGAATACCCAGGCTTTGTAGACCGCATTCAGCAGAATGCGCGCCTGATCCTTGTAAACCGCCGGTAATTGGAACGGTGGCTGAGCTGCGGGAGCTTTTCCCTTCAGAATGTCCCTGGCAGGTTCAAAAAAGTTATTCGTCCAGAACTGCTCCCCGATCCCATCGGCCAAAGCTCCAATCTCACGCAGCACTTCTTCCAAATGCGCCGATATATCAGCCAAAGGAAGGAACTCGCGGGAACCCTGTTGTCCGTCAGCAATCTTCTGTTCAGTATAGGTCACTTTCCATTTCGTACGTGAGCGGTACTGATCCATCCGCCACTCAGCCTTCCAGAGAGATTCCCCGCAGGCTCCGAGTGAAGTAACTCCACCTGGTGCTCCATTGCCGCTAAACCCGCTGCTGTTCCAGGCAGCTGTTGAAGCCGTACCGTTTAACATCAGCCGCTGGCAGCCGTTGTTTTTCAGCTCTGCTAGCCACTCCGGCCAGTTCCAGCTCTGCCCGCCTCCTTCCGCAAGGAAGCGTACATCTAAAAAACCGGTATGCTCCAGTTCACTATTGGATGCATCCGCTCCACTCATCAGATTTCCATTGCCCAATGCTGTAATCAATAACAGCTGATGCAGTTCTCCATTCATATTCTTCTCCCCGTTCTGTACACAGCCCGTTGAATGAATCAGCCGCAAGCGTGCAATCCTCAACATCCAAATTGCCGGAATGCACTTAAAGATGCTGCTCCACATCTAAATTCCTCCTGCTGTATACGTTACGATTTTAACCTATTTGGTGTTCATTATTAAAGGGTGTACCGCGGCTATGCCTGAGAAGCTGGGGTATCGGCCATCCGCCACCTGAGCTTATACAGTTCGGGCAGCACTACGCCGAGCAGCACCAGGACAACCCCGATCCACTGCAGCCCGCTGACCTGCTCATGCAGTACGAATGAGGACAGCAATACGGCAACGGGCAGCTCAGCGGCACCGAGAATGCCCGCCATGCCCCCGCCGATATGCGGGACCCCAATCGCAAACAAAACCGGCGGAATAAATGCCCCAAACAACCCCAGCAAGAACCCAAACAGCAGCAGCTGTCCCCACAAAAGACCGTTAAAGAGGAAATACGGCGGGAAGAGAATGCATAACAGCAGCAAGCCGCCGGTAACCATCCAGGCACTCCGGTACGCCGGATGCGCGGAAGGAACGGCTTTGCCGCTGAAAATAATGAACATGGAATAGCTTACCGCAGACAACAATCCAAGCGTCAGCCCAAGAACGTTGAAATGCGATGCGCCCTTCTCTATGATTCCTGCCGCGAGCAAAGTTCCGCCAAAGAGCAGCAGCAAGGTCAGCAGCGTCACCTTATCGGGGCGCTGGCGTTTGCTGATGGCCTGAATCAGCACGCTGATCCAGGTGAACTGGAACAGCAGAATGATGGCCAGAGAAGCCGGAATATACCGCAGTGACTGGTAATAGACCAGGCCTGTTACAACCGTTGGCGCTCCTGCCAGCATGAGCAGAATTCTCTGCTTCCAGGTAAGAGCCGGTGATGCCTGCCGCGCAGCAGCAGGTGTGACACCTTGGCTGCGCTGTTTGCGCGTCTGCCTAACCTTTGTATATAAGGCCAGCAGCCAGGCCAGAATGCAGCCGGTCAACAGCTGCGTACCGACCACTTCCCCAAGCTGGTACCCCTCTCCGTATGCCAAGACGACGATGGTCGATAATATGCCGTAGCTCATGGCACCTGCTAATACAGATAATAAATATTTCAAATCTTTCATTTAAATATGCCTCCTGAATCACTTGAATAAGCCATTACACGCAAATAATCCTAACTCCGGGGACGAGGACCATAAGCATGGCCCTTGTCATCGTAGTTAGGAAGAAAAGGCTTCCTGTAGAAACCCTCGCCCTGTTGACGCCTGACGGCTGCGAGGTTATACGAGAACAGTATGTAATTGTACGCATAACGACTGTACATATGTTACATGGCAAGTAAGCTGCTGTCAACCTTTAACTTCTTTAAATTTGTGTATTTTGATTTAGAAGCTCTAGCAGCTTCTTCAGCTCCTTAAAGGCCTGCGGCCTATCGCGCTGCGGATTTATTGCTGCAATCAGGCCATCCGTCACCGGACTACCGCCAAATAGATCACGGACAGCCCCAAGCGGCAATTGCTGAAGTCCGCTGAAGTAATCCATCGCCCATTCTATGTAGTCTTCAGGTGTCTCATAAAGATAGCTGAGCAGGAAATCGGCCCCTCCGCTCTCCGCTTGCCTTTTGTCCAGACGGTCCAGCTCTCTCCATTCCCCGCACATCCACTCCGGACTGCCGTTCTCTTGCCACAGACAAAAGGTTACATCTTCTGCTTCAAGTGTATCACCGCTGCTGCGCAGGGCGGATTGCAGGTTGTCTGGTAATCCCTCATACATCCCTGGCCAAACCTCATATTCATCCTGCGCGTGCGGACTGAGTGGAGATTCATGGTCAAATCCTTTAATCACGCAACCATCGGCCGTAAATAGTACGTACAGATGATCCCCGGCTCCATTCTCGACAATGCCAAGCTGCACTCCCGGCTGAAAGTCAGGGTCGTAACGATGCACGCGCAGCCACTCCTCCTCGCAGCAAATAACGTCCATCACCGCCAGCAGAATCATCTGTCTGCGCAGATTTTCCGGATCAGGCAGCTTTGTAAGTGTCCAAGGCTTCATTATATCTCCTCCTCGTTCATTGTTACGTTTCCTGATCATATACGATTGCTAAAATTGAACTTGCGGATATTGGCCCGTGATAACTTTTCAGCGAACCGGCCGACAATGGCGAGCAGCAGATCCAAAGACTGGAGCGGGGCAACGCGCTGGGACTCTAGCACCATCCATTTGAGTCTGCGAATCTAACATGATAAACTAGTTCCCGACCACATTCTGGGAGGGAAATCATATGAGCGAAGAAGAATTGAACGCAGACGGCTGGGCGGCCATAGATGAAGCCCTGGAGCAGCTCTATGGAGAACAGGAGCAGAAGCATTACGGGACCGCGATACCCTACATGCTTGGTGGGCCGGATCCGCTGAATGGAATCAGCGTATACGAAGTACGGGAACCCCTTCCGCATTGGCACTTTGTAACCTATGGCTTCTCGGAGCTCTATGAAAAAGAGTCGGAAGATCCTGAGCACAGCGGCTACGGTTTTGAGCTGACCTTCCGGCTGTTCAAGCCCGCGACCGAGGATGAGCCTCCGGCCTGGGCGCTGAATCTGCTGCAGAACCTGGGCCGTTATGTGTTTAACAGCGGGAACGTGTTCCGTTCCGGGGATTACATGGATGCCAATGGCCCTATCGCTCTCGAAGCGGATACGCTGCTGACCGCGCTGGCTTTTATTGCAGACCCGCTGCTGCCGGCAATAGACACTCCTAATGGAAGGCTAGAGTTCATACAGCTGGTGGGCATTACTAACGACGAACTGCTGGCTATGCAGGTCTGGAATACCCTTGGCGTCCTGGCGGAGATGACGGAACACCTTCCGCTCTATATGACCGATCTGCAGCGGGATTCACTGCTGAAGCTGCCGGCAATCGCTGAGGCTGTACGGCTGGGCAGCGAAAACGAAGGTTCCAACACGGGAGCCTTGTATGTGGACCAGTTGGCTTGGGAGAACCCGGCAGACGGTTCTGTCCATACCTTGCAGCTGGGAGCCAAGCAAGCCGAAATCGTCGGAAAACTGCTGCGGGGCAGACTGCTTAAGGGGCGCACCCTAACCTTGGCCGGTCCTGAGATCTCGGTCAGCTTCGAGACTGGCGACACGCCCGGCTTCGAAATTCGCGGAGAACTGATTATCCTTAAGCTGGATGAGGCTGCAGGAGCAGCTCTTTCGGAAATTTTCCGGCCGTCAGCAGGACTTTATCCACTTCCCGGCTGGCCAGAGCTCGCAGTCCGGATCGTTCCCACGCATATCACTGACAGTGAAGGAACAATCGTCAAGACGATTGGCTGAGCAGGTTGATAGGACTCCTTAGCGTAAATGGCCGACTCTTGTATTGAAATTAAGCTAAGTTCATAAGTGACTTGGAACTCCGCTCTCCCCCAACCGGGAGAGCTTTTCTGTTGTTAAGGAGAGACGGCAAATTCCGAGACACAAGTGTCGTCATACTTAGAGCCTGGAGTGACTTCTAATATAGTGAACGTAATGCTGGTTGTTACTTTATCTTTTGGCAGTTCTAATGCAGTTTCCTTCGTAAAATCAGCAATGAAGGAGCTTCCGTCAGAGAAGGTTATTTTTGCTTTGCGCACACTGTTGTTTTCGAGATAGGCGGAGACAGACTTTCCATAGCCCGGCAAAATTTTAAAGCTGCTGACTTTAGTCTTTTTGGGGAAGCTAACGGTGAAGCTTTGTCCGATTCCGCTCCCCTTCACCCCTTCGCACCAGCAAGTGGCCGTATCGCCGTCGATGATTTGACTTGCAGTATAGGAGCCTGCTTTCGATTTTGGCAAGGTGGAGGATGCCGTAATTTTTGACACCTCCATTTTGTCGGCAAAATGATAGGCTTCCGACCATACATCCTTGATTTCTGTTACCTTATAGGTGTGCAAATTCACCTTATATTCGGTCAAAAAGATCCCCCTTACATGTATACTCACATAAACAATCCAACTTTTTTGGCTTTCATTGTCTGCAGCGGGGAAATCGAATTTCACCAGATTGGATTCTTTGCATTTGCAGTATTGGGATACAACAGCTAAGGCATCCTCAGGCTCGTGAACCCGGTTCCCGTAAGGATCACGGATAAAAATCCGCTGCTGAGCAAAAATCTTGTTCATTTCGGAGGGAAGCACTCCCATACGAAGATTGATTGTGCCGGATTTGAATTCGATGATCCCCTCGCCATGAGCGGTCTTTGGATTTTCATGGCCGCTATAGTCCAGATATGTATACTTGAATTTCACGGGTTTCTGTTCTTCCACTGTAATCGGTCCCGCCGATTGAAAGCTGTAGTTTTCAAAGTCATCCCAGACTGAATACTCCAAAGCAGCCTTGCCCGTATTCTTGTCAAAGGTAAGATTAAGCGTACCGTCGAGATCCTCGGACTCAACAAATGCTTTGTCCACCCACTCGCCTCCGTAAGACTGACTCGATGAACCGGCAGCTGGAGACGCCGCATACAAACTGAAGTTGAAAAGGGAATAAAACGCCACTACGGTAATCAAGACTTTAATCATCATTTGTTTTCGAATTTTCATCGCCATCCTCGTTTCTTTTCTCAAGAAGTAAAGATTCGACAACCTGCAGCAAATCCCTTCCGGTTCTTGATCAGGCCTTACAGCCTGCCGCAAGCTCAGCGGTTATCCCCCCTTGGGCTTTGATTTACAGCTTTTGGGGCATTTTTGTATTTGCATAATTATGCATGTCTTTCGGCTCTTTCCAAATGCACAAAGCAATTAGTATGAGCGTAAAATAATGGTTCTTTCGCTTCATATATTTTCCACTCCCAAATCCGATATCTTTATTAGGTATTGTTTTAGTTCCACCATATCATCTACAGAGGAGTCGTCAAATGAAGAAGATTCAAAGGTTAATCACAAGAATAGGGCTTACGCTGCTTGCAGGTGTATTGATTGGCGGCGGAGTTCTAGGGTCAGGAAAGATGACTCCGCATGCTACGGCAGCTGCTGCCGGGAATGGGTATGTTTATTACAATTCGGAAGATGCTTTATACCGTGTACCGACCGCTGGCGGGACTGCCCAGAAGCTCTCCGAGAATTTCTCGGGAGACTATTTGGAGGCAACAAGCAAATACTTGTATTTTTTTGAAAGTGATGACTTATCCAAACTGCAGCGCCTGTCTCTGACGGAAAATAATGCGCTGATCAGCAGCTTTGCAGGGGATAAGAACATATTGTTTTACCAGATTGAGGGAGATTACCTGTATTTCCTGGATGATAAAGGCGTGATCTACCGCTCACCGGCCAATGCGGCAGATGACAGCCAGATCAAGCAAATCGCCAATAATGCAGATACGGAATTCCCGGATTCTTTGTAGTGAACGGGCGCATTTACTATAATGTATTGAAGAATGGAACCAACACCTGGGCAGCCTCGAAGTCCCGGGACGGCAGCGGAAACGTGCAATTTATTGCCCAAGGCGCCATTCCATCTTCTGATTATATCTATTCAACTCCTACAGGAACCTCTGTAATGGTCGATATTAAGCCGGCAGAAACTTATTACTCCCTCAACTCTATGGTTCTGTACACCCTTCCGCTGAACGGCGGAAATCCCAAAGCAGTAAATGCCAATAACCCGCTGGATGCGAACGCCACCTACTCAGGTTTTTGGACCAATAACTACTATATTTACAATAAAGGCATCACGGTAGATGACGATGATAATTACGTATACTCCAAGAGCAAAGGGTATGCAATTGATAAATCCGGAAAGATTTTTCAACTGAGCCAGACTGGGATTGTTGGTATTACAGAAATGGGCGGAAACAAATTTGCCTATGTCGATGGCAATGGAAAAGCCTCCATCAGCACTGTAGCAAACGGTAAAGTAACCAGCACGAAACCGATCGCATTAACAAATGTGACGAATCTGTTTAAGGTACAGAATGGCACAGCCGCCGGTCAAGTCGTGCTTTTTGCAGCAAGCGGAACTTTCGCTCTGAATGCAGATCTCACCTTAACCAAATTGAACGGTGTGACTTGGGATAACAGCGCTATCTATGAAAGTGCAACAGGCATTTACTATTTTAATGGAGAAGATAACGAGTGCCTTTATAAGATGAGCGCCGACGGCAAAACGAAGTTGAAGCTCTCTGATGGACCTGTGACTGAGATTTATACCATTTCCAGCAACTAAAATCATCCAAATCCTCATAACACGTAACATCCCGTCAGCCGGAGCTTCGATTGAAGCTTCGGCTTTTTTCATCCTTGACGAACCCGGCTTCATAAGGTAACATTCCCCATATAGCAGAACAACGCTGAAAAAGGGTAAGTAGACATATTACGCTTGGACTTGCAGAGAGCCGGTGGTTGCTGTGAACCGGTGTCCGGGATATGCTCGAATGGCCTTTGGAGTTGCTTTTCCGAACCACCTTTAGAGGGTGTAGTAGGGAAATGCCGGGAGTCCCGCCGTTATCACGGGAACGGTCTCGAGATGTTGAGTTACAGTATCTCCGCACCGTAATGCGAAGGCTGGAAAGTCTGCACCTGTGTGCAGCTTAACGGTCATTTAAGGTGGCACAGCGACAACCTCGTCCTTATCGGACGGGGTTATTTTGTTTTTAAGGGGGTGATGGCCATGGAGGATGGCTGGTGGCGGCGGATCACAGCTCAATTTCACAAGCTTCTCAGGAAGGTATACAACGAATTTAGGAGGATGTTCACTTATGACAGAACGTGTATTGACAGGAGACCGGGTGACCGGAAAGCTCCACCTTGGCCATTATGTCGGCAGTCTGCAGAACCGGGTGCTTTTACAGGAGGAGTATGAATCCTTTGTATTTCTGGCCGATGTCCAGGTGCTGACGACCCACTTTGAACAAAAGGACTTGATCCGCAGCCACATCCGCGAAATGACCCTTGATTATTTATCCGCAGGGATTGACCCGGAGAAGTCCACCATCTTTATTCAGTCGATGATTCCCGAAATCGCTGAGCTGACTATATATTTCTCGATGTTTGTATCCGTCAATTCGCTGCGCCACAACCCTACGATTAAGGCTGAAGCCAAAGGCCGGGGACTTGACGAACTGTATTACGGGTTCCTGGGGTATCCGGTCAGCCAGGCTGCAGACATCACCTTCTGCAAGGCAACGATTATTCCTGTGGGAGACGATCAGCTGCCGCATCTGGAGCTGGCCCGCAGAATTGTGCGCCGATTCAACGAGCTGTACCAGCCTATACTGGTAGAACCCCAGGCTTTGATCAGCAATACCCCAAGACTTGTAGGTACAGATGGAAATGCAAAGATGAGTAAAAGTCTGGGCAATGCCATCGCGCTTGATTCTACTGCGGAGGATATCGCCTATAAAATAAAAAGAGCGCTCACTGACCCCGCCCGTGTGCATAAAAATGATCCGGGACACCCGGAGATTTGCCCGATTTATGCTTATCACAGCGCCTTCCAGCCGGGACATCTTCCCGAGATACGCGAAGGCTGTGAACGCGGAACCATGGGCTGCTCAGCCTGCAAGGAGCGCATCACTATGGCATTGGAGCAGCTGATTGCGCCCATGCGTGAGCGCCGGGCCTATTATGCCGCGCGGCCGCAGCTCGTGGACGAAATACTGATCACCGGAACAAAGCACGCCCAGGGGATCGCCAAAGAGACGATGAAGGAAGTCCGTGAAGCGATGAAGCTCGATTATTTCAGCCCCTCAGCTATGTAAGGAGGTGTCCTCTGATGCTGACTCTGCCGGGGCACTTATTCTTAAAGAGAAAATAAAACGATAAAAAGCGGCCAGTGAGCGCCTGGCATCCTACCTGAGGATGTCCGCATCACTGACCGCTTTTTTTGCAATTGCGGTGCTTATGGTTTATCTAAGCTTACATATAAATGTCTACAACCGTGCCCTCTGCGCTGCGCAGCCGGTCAAATTCGGCCCGCTTGATCCGCAGTCCGCCCAAGCGGTATGGATTGTTCAGCCGTTCTGCCTGAACCTCCTGGCCGTTCACCTTGACGTGGCTAAGGACGCCTTGGGAGCAATGGTAGACAAACGCCGCAGGCGCACCGGCGTAATCGAAGTCCAGACGGGTACCGTCCAGTTCGTCCGGCAATACCGGATCAATAATCAGATCCCCGCCGTCCTCGCGGATGCCCAGCACATTCGAGATCAGCTGGTTCATGTAGATCCCCGGACCGCTGGAATATATTCTCCAGCCGCCTTTGACCGGAACGGAACCGTCACGCAGCCCGGCAAAGCGCTCCTGCGCCTCATACCGGTTGGCGAATTTACCGTCCGAGCTGCTGAAATAAGCATTGCTCTGCCGCAGTTCCGCATTTGGTACCGCATCACGGATGCCGATCGGGTTAATGACGGCCAACCCTTTCCATACCTGATCCCGTTTGCCGGTCTTGGCCATCGCTTCTACAAAGCGGATATGGGCATGCACATATTGCAGGCCAATCTCACGGCCAAAATTCGCCGCCTGTTCCGCACGTTTGAAGTGCAGGCTGACACCTCCGGCATACTGTGCCGGGTGATTCATCAGACGCACACCGTCCGGACAGAGGAACTGCTCCTGGATCAGCTTGTAGTGCTCTTCCATCTGCTCCGGAGTCAGCAGCTCGCCAATCATGCTGCGGGTCATCGGCAGCAGGCGGTACTGGATGCCGGTCTCCTTATCTTCAGGATGCAGCAGCAGCTTGGCAGCAGCCGGATCTTCGAAATACAGGAAGCCGGGAATCACATCCGTACCCAGCATATAGCGGTTGAAGTCTCCCTTGATTCCTTCCGCCAGCTGACGCAGCTCTCCAGACCATGCGGCGTCTACATTCTCCAGAACATTTGACAGCCCCAGCACAGTCTGATACGTCAAGGCAACTGTCCAGCTGCTGACCATGTACTGCTTAAGCTGGGCATTGGCCGGCTGCAGCGTATCGTCCCAGTCCCCGTCGCCGTAGGAAGACAGATAGGTATCATGCAGGAAGTTAGTTTTGATATAATTCAGTTCCTTGAGCGCATGTTCACGCAGCGAAGCGGTTTGTTCCGTAAAATCGAAACTGTGCTTGCGCGTATACGGAAGCTGCACATCCAGAACAGCGTAATCTTGAGTCGCCCGCAGATAGTCGCCCAGCACTTTCAGCGGCCAAACGATGATATCCCCGTGGCTCTCCTCCTGTTGGATGTGCGTATACTTGTCGAACATAAACCATTGCGGCCAGCTGCCGTCATCCTCATACTGATGGGCAAATACCGTCAGCAGGATTTCCCGCACCTGCTCATATTTGTGGGTGGCCAGGAAGTATTCCACAGGACCCTGGCAGACATCACGGGTTCCCCATGCCGCACCGCCGTACTGTTCCAGACCATGAGGCACTGAATAGTGAACTAGCATGTTGTGGGTATACCACCAGGCCAGCGCGTTCACCTTGAAGAGCTCGCCTTCTCCCCCGCCGGGCTGCGTCAGCTTGAAGCCATTCATCACTCCGGCAAAAAATTCACGGTACCGCGTAACCTCTGTTTCAAAAGAAACCGGATTAAGCGGACGTTCTTTGCCCTCCAGCAGCCCCTGCAGAGTCAGAGTCCATTCCTTGCTCGCCTCCAGCTCCATAACCACGAGCGATGCGCTGCCCTGAGCGGGACCATCCACCAGGAAGGACTCATCTCCCAGCCGGTAAACTGCACCGTTCAGTTGCATCCGGTAGGCCAGTTCAGGGTAGACTTCCGCACTTGTTCCCGACTTCGCCGCACGGAAGGTCAGTGTTCCCTCCGCTGCATCCTGAACTGCTTCATAGGGAACCTCATATTCCGCTACATTCATGGTAATCTGATTAGTGATCAGGAAGCGGTAAGCGATGCCGCCGGCAGAACGGACATGCAGTCTGATCTCCGGCTCATCCATGGTAGTGTAATTGGTAATTACCAGGGTGTCCGAGGCCGTTTTGTAATACCAGCGTACATAATTGAAGCCGATCTCGTACAGGGAAGGCATGGTCAGCAGATGATATTGATCATCTGTATATACATAAATGCGCTGTCCCGAAGTTTTGAAGATATTCAATGCACTGCGGGCATTGGACATCATTTTATTGAAGTTGGTATTGCCGATAACCACTTGTGAATTGAAGATACCATACATATAAGAGGTTGTCGTAATAACTTCGGGGTTCAAACGGGCATTATCCCCGCTCATCAGAATATGGCCGTGCGGACGCTCCACAAGCAGCTCTTTATCTTTGAGCACCACATGCTCATAGCCTTCGGTGAAGAAGGCCAGAAGCTTGCCGCCTGCCCGTTCCTCCTGGAACTTGTGCGGGAACAGTGCATCCAGCTCGGCATCGGTCAGAGGCAGGGTCTGCAGCGGAGCACCGATCCGGGAATTTACGGATACACGGTTCAGCCATTCCCCCTCAGCAGAGATGCTGCCGAAAGACTGGACTTGCTGCCAAGCCTCCTGCACAGACGCTTTATACTCCAATTCCGTAATTGCAGCCGGGTGATCCTCCCGGAACAGTCCGTAGAATGTGAACCGGGCCTGCCCGTCCAGCTGGACCTGCGGAGACTGCAGCGCGGTGAAGGCAAATTCATACTGGTACACTTCATTTGCAAGCTTGGCCCGGGACAAAGCCTCCGGCTCATTGGTCGCTTTGTAGGACAAGCCGAAAAACTGGAAGCCATCGGTGGAAAAACCCGCAGCGCCGTTCAGCAGTCCCTGCTGAAGATACGGAAACTTCCCGTCCTGCGGCTGGTTCTGGCGGGAGCATACCACATAGCCTTTTGTTGTATCTTCAAAAACGCTATGGTCAATATATTGGGACAGATAAGCCTCATTGCTGGTAACAGCGCCGGGGGATGCTATCCCTACATCCTGGGTATAGATCACATCCAGAGGCACTCCGGCCCCGTCGATGGTGACATCCCAGAACCATACCCCGTTATCCGCCATCGAAAAAACAACCTGATAACGGATCGCGTTGTCCAGGCCTGTACCAGCCTGATCCGCTGCGATCTCCCCCTGCCACAGCAGGCGTTCGCCGTCCTGGCGGAACCTGCTGGCAGATTTCACGCCGAGCAGCGGAAACGCCTGGATTCCACCGGACAGATGAAGCCTTGCATATAGATTGCCCGGTGCTCCGTCCACGCTGCTGGACAACAGCTGGTTGATCATCATTTTGCCGCCGAAAGCCTGGTACAGGTCACCGCTCTCCAAAAATGTAAAAGTTAAATCTCCCTTTTGAATCGACAGCTTGGTACTTGGTGCAGTTGTCAATTTCTATTCACTTCCTTATCTGCTGCGGTAATAGTCCGCTGTTATATTTGAAGTTCACAGTCTTATCTAGGTCACGGTTATTATGCTAAGCGGAACGTGGCTGACTGGGTGTCACGGCTATTGGCACCGACATATACGGTGAACATACCGGGATCACTGCTGAATGTCAGATCACTGTGGTGATAGCGGAGCTGGGACTCTTCAATTTGGAAGACAACCTCCCTGCTCTCTCCAGGATGCAGCTGCACCTGTCTGAAGTCCTTAAGCTCCTTGACCGGGCGTACGGTCTCGCCGGACGTATCGCGGATGTATAGCTGTACAGTCTCGGTTCCCGCCATGCTTCCGGTATTCGTTACGGTTACTCTCGCTTCAAGCGGACGGTCCGCGGACATAAGGTCTGAAGACAGTGAGAAGCCTTCAAAGGCAAAGGATGTATAGCTTAAGCCAAAACCGAAGGGCAGCAGCGGTTCGTTAGGAATATCGATATATTGTGAAATATATCGGTTGTCCGTGTGTTCAACAGGTTTCGGCCGGCCCGTATTGTAAGCATTGTAGTACACAGGAATCTGACCTGCCGAATACGGGAAAGACATAGACAGACGTCCGGATGGATTCACCTTGCCATATAAAATATCCGCCAGCGCCGCCCCGCCTTCACTTCCCGGGAACCAGGCCTCCAGCACCGCGTCCGCCGCATCATACACGCCGTGCAGATCCAGCGGACGCCCGTTGAACAGAACGGCCACAACGGGCTTACCAAGCTTCTTCATCTCACGGACCAGCTCAAGCTGCGCTTCCGGCAGCCGGATATCACTGCGGCTGCCGCCTTCTCCGCTCATTTCGGATGATTCACCCAGCGCCAGCACAATGATCTCAGCAGCCGCAGCAGCCTTAACTGCCTCTGCCAGTCCTGCTTCAGTAATCGTGTCAATGCTGCAGCCTTCAGAAATCACCACATGGCCGGGATCACCGCTGACCTTTTGCATGGATTCGCCAAGCTGCACCGCAGTTTCTTGGGAACCCTGCCAGGACCACCAGCCGAGAATATCGCCGCTGGCAGCGAACGGGCCAATCAATGCTACCCGCTGCCCGGCCTGAAGCGGCAGAACTCCGTCATTCTTGAGCAGTACGCTTGATTTCTCAGCCAGTCTCTGAGAGACTTTCCGGTGTTCTTGGCTGTACACAATTTGCTGCTCCAGCTCAGGGTCTGCTCCGCGCATCGGATTCTCGAACAAGCCCAGCTTTTCTTTCAACGCCAGAATCCGCAGCACAGCTTCATCGATCAGCGCTTCATCCACCAGCCCCTCCGCCACAAGCTCAGGCAAATGGTTCACATAGCTGGTGGTCATCATATCAATGTCGACACCGCTGGATATTGCTTTGAAGGCAGCTTCTTTTTCATCTTCTGCTGCACCATGGGCAATGATCTCCTTGATCGCTGCCCAGTCGGAGATCACGACACCGTCGAAGCCCCATTCATCACGCAGCAAGCCGCGCATTAGGCTGCGGTTGCCGGTAGCCGGAATGCCATTCACGGTATTAAAGGAGGTCATTACCATTTCAACGCCTGCGTCGACCGCTGCCTTGTATGCGGGCAAATAATATTCCCGCAGCTGGCGCTCCGAGAGATCAACCGTATTGTACTCACGGCCGCCTTCGACCAGTCCATACGCCGCAAAGTGCTTCACACAGGCCGCTACACGGGATACATCATCCTTAAGATTATCCCCTGAAACCCTTGGACAAACGCCTTCGCAAACACAGCATTCAAATAGGGATCTTCTCCCGTGGATTCCATCACACGGCCCCAGCGGGCATCGCGGACCAGATCAACCATCGGGGCAAAGGTCACATGAAGCCCGGATACCGCTGACTCACGCGCTGCAATCCCGGCGCTTTGTTCTGCGAGCTCAGGATCCCATGAGCAGCCAATCGCCAGCGGAATCGGAAAAATCGTTTTGAAGCCGTGCACAATATCGGCCATGAACAGCAGCGGAATACCGAGTCTGCTGCCGGCCAGGTGTTCTTTCTGCACAGCCATCATTTTCCTGGCGCCTGCGATACCCAGTACAGAGCCAACTGCACGTTTGGTGTCATACTTGATGCCCAGCTCTTCCATGGGTCCCGTAATCTCCGATTCATCCCCCGGTTCATCATAAAAAGGGGCAGCCAGCTGCAGCAGCTGGGCAATTTTCTCTTCAAGGGTCATATGTTTCACATATTTATGGTACAGATGTTCAGTCATGGGTTTCCCCCTCCAATGAAACGAAACGTTTCTCTTTCTCTATCTCTTTTATAATATGGCGTTATATCTTATATCATCGAAATAAATCATAAACGTTTCGCTTTGTTTCGATAACCCGCCGCTTTTAGCGGGAAACCTGGAAATATTACTTCTGAGGCAGGACGGATTGGCGTTCCACCAGTTCAATCTTAAGCTTATAGAAATCGTTCACGGTATCTCCGTTCAGCATTTGAAACAGCAGATGGCTGGCCAGAGAACCGGATTCGTACATCGGCTGACGGATGGTGGTCAGCGGGGGCTGGATGTATTCAGCCAACTGGATATCGTCAAAACCGATCACCGAAATATCCTCCGGCACGGAAATTCCGCCTTCCTCCAGAGCTTTCATTCCTCCCACTGCCATTTCATCATTCGCGTAAAAGATGGCTGACGGCAGTTCCCCCTGCATCAGCATCATCTTAGTGGACTTATATCCGCCTTCACGGATAAATCCGCCGTTCAGCTTCCACTTGGCTTTCTCCTCAAGCCCGGCTTCGCGCATCGCACGTACAAACCCCTTATACCGCAGCGCATTGTCATAGGAATTGGCCGGGCCGCTGATGTAGGCGATATGCTGATGACCTTTATCGATCAGATAACGGGTAGCACTATAGCCTCCCAGCTCTCCGTCGACCACAACATTGATCAGTCCTTCACCGGCAATCAGCCTGTCCATCACCACAATCGGAAACCTTGAGCTTCCGGCAGCCTGAAGAATTTCATCGGTAATATTATGAGCCAGCACTATAGCTCCATCCACTCTTTTTTCCAGAAGAAACCTTACTGCCGTAGAGTCTTTCCCGCCCATAGAGCTGCAGGCTATAAGATCATAGGAATTGGATAAAGCCACATCCTGAATGCTGCGGATAAGTTCTGAATAATACGGCCCGGATAAATCCGTCAATATGAGGGCAATCGTGTTCGTGCGGCTTCTTTTCAAATCCATGGCAAAACCATTTTTCTGATAATTCAGCTGCCTTGCGGCCTCAAGCACTTTTTCTCTGGTCTTGGCGCTCACCTTGCTGTCGCCGCTCATTGCGTATGATGCGGTTGACAAAGCTACCCCTGCCAGCTTGGCCACATCCTTGATCGTTGCCATTTCATTCAATCCTTCCCGAGACATGCAAATATGCTTCTCTATATTATTTTATGCCGGAGATGGTATATCCTTCTATGATATGCTTTTGGAAGAAGATAAATATAATAATAATCGGCACGACCATGAACGCGGCTCCGGCCATCTGCAGTCCGAACTCGGTTCCGTATTGGCCTTTGAGCAGCGACAGCCCTACGGATAAGGTATACAGTCTCTCATCATTGGCAATAATCAACGGCCAGAGGAAGCTGTTCCACGCCCCAATAAAGGTAAGGATACCCTGTACGGCAAAAACCGGCTTCACGATCGGCACCATCAGCTGGAAGAAAATCCGCAGCTCGCCCGCCCCGTCCAATCTTGCCGCCTCCAATAAATCGATAGGAATCGTCGTCATGAACTGCCGGAACAGGAAAATTGCGAACGCCCCCACCAGACCAGGCAATACAATCCCCGCCATCGTATTCACCAAATGCAGCTGGTTAATGATCAGATAGGTTGGAATCATCGTCACCTGTCCAGGGATCATCATCGTCGCCAGAATAATATAGAAAAACTTGTTTTTACCGGGAAAATCAAATTTAGCAAAAGCATAACCGGCCATCGCGTTCAGAAACAGCCCCACAAAGGAGCAGAGCACGATAATCAGTGTATTTTTCAAATAGATCACAAAGTCCATTTTCACGAACAAATCCCGGTAGTTGGAGAATGTCGGGTGGCTCGGAAAAAGTGTTGGCGGAATTACAGTAAATTCATTCTCAGGTTTAAAGGACGAGCCGATCATCCAGATGAACGGCACCATCATCAGCAGACCTCCGATAATGAGCAGCGCGATCATCAGGCCCTTTTCGATATGTTTCATTCTTAATGCCATGCCTGTTCCCTCCTTCTTAAGCTGGCAGCCCGCAAGCTGATGCTTAATATTCCACTTCTTTCTTTTTGACCGCGAATTGAATGAGCGTCACAATAATGATGATGATGAACAGCACAAACGAGCCGGCAGCCGCATAACCAAACTTGCTGAGCTGGAAGCCGTTGTTGTAAATGAAGAGTGCCATCGACATCGTTGCATTGAGCGGTCCGCCCTTGGTCATTACCAGCGGTTCTTCGAAGAACTGAATCCAGCCAATCAAAGTCGTAATGGTCACAAAGAAAGTAGCAAATCCCAGCAAAGGAACCGTGATGAAGCGCAGCTTCTTCCAGCCGGTCGCCCCGTCAATCTCAGCCGCTTCATAATAAGAGCGGGGAATGCCCTGCAGTGCCGCCAGAAAAATAATCATATTAAGCCCGATGGATTTCCAGAACGCCAGCAGGATCAGCGATAATTTCGCCAGTGTCGGGTCCTGGAGCCATTGCTGCGCCGGAAGTCCAAATATAGACAGAATATAGTTGAAAAGACCATAGCTGCCGTTATACAAGTATCCCCATACTACCGCCACGGCCACAATGTTGGTGATGGACGGCATATAGTAGATGACACGGAAGCTTTTGAACAGCCAGCCCGTTCCGTAATTGAGCAGCAGGGCGACTCCCATGGAGGCGGCCACCACGAGCGGTACCCCGATCACTACATAAATCATCGTGTTGTACATAGACTTCAAGAAGACCGGGTCTTTGAAAATATTGATATAATTCGCAAAACCCGCACCGCTGATACTCGAATAATCCGCAAGCCCGACCAAATCCATATCGGTAAAGCTGATGAACAGCGCGATAATAATTGGAATAATGGAAAATAAGGTCAGCAGGATTACGGCAGGTGCGATAAACATATACGGGTATTTATTTTTATGCCACTGCTTCACAAATGAACTCACAATTGCTCACATCCCTTCGCTTTCTTGCACTTCTTCGCTGGATAAGAATGAACGCACACACTGCCGGGACCTCTTATCGGGAGATTCCGGCAGTATGTCTGGCAAGGTTAATGCTGTACGGTCACTTACTTGTTGCCGAGCAGTTCATTAGCTTTGGCGTTCAACTTGTCGAGTTCGGTTTGCGTATCCGCACCGCCCACCGTAATCTGTTCGAAAGAGGCCATAGCCGCTTTTGCAATTTCTTCATATTCGGTGACCATTGGAGCAGGACGGCTGTTCTCAAGCTGTTTGCCGAAGGCTTGGATCATCGGGTCCTTCAGAGCATCATTCTCCCAAGCAGCCTTAAGTGCAGGCATGGAGTTGGAGGTTTCATAGAATTTCAGCTGTGCATCCTGTTCAGCCATGAAGGCAATGAACTTCGCGGCTTCATCCGGATTCTTGCTGTAGTTGAAGATGGACAGGTCCGCACCGCCAATAGAGGAGGTGTTGGTTTTCTTCGCAGGCAATGTGGTTACAGCCCACTTGCCGTCAATCTCCGGCGCTTTTTCTTTCACGGTCTGAATCATCCAAGGACCGCTGATGAACATTCCCATGGTGCCATCCTTAAATGCGGCAACGGTATCCAGATCAGTGCCTTTAGGGGACAGGCCTTCATCATAGAAGCTCTTCAGAAAATTAATAGTTTCCACATATGCCGGCTGATTGAACTGCGGCTTACGGTTGCTGTCAATCAGCTCGCTTCCGTTCTGCCAGGCAAAGATTGCGGTATAGATCGAATCCTTCGCTTCGATTGGAAGTGCATAATGTCCGGCTCCGCCTTTGGCTACCAGCTTCTTGCTCGCATCCTTCAGTTCATCCCAAGTCTTGGGACCTTCAGGATAGCCAACCTCACCCAGCAGGTCCGTGCGGTAGAACATTGCCCGGGTTTCAACATAGAAAGGAATAGCTACTGTCTTGTCTTGATATTTGGTCGTTTGAACAGCTCCGTCGAAGAAGTTTTCCGCTTTCATGCTTGGGTATTTTTCGATATAAGGTGCCATATCCTTCAGCGCACCGGCAGCTGCAAATTCAGGAATCCAGGTTGTGCCCATTTGAACTACGTCCGGACCGTTCTTGGAAGCTACGGCGGTCAGCAGTTTGTCATGTGCATTATCCCAAGGGATAGCTTGTACTTCCACTTTGATGCCGGGATTCTTTTCTTCATACATCTTGGCAATTGGTGTCACGGTGTCGGCAGTACCCATGAACCACACCTTCAATGTTTTGCTGTCGCTTGATGCGGATTCATTATTGGAGCTCCCGCAACCTGCTGCAACCAACGAGAATCCCAATAATGCTGAAGTAATCACTAAACCTGTTTTTTTCTTCATTCTCTTTCACCCCTGTTTTAGTGTGTGCGTAATTTCAAAAACTATGAATTAAGCCCTTACATCGAAACGTTTCGATTAATTTCGAAAAAAAATTCGAGTTCAGCTGTGAAATTAAGGATGGAATACAGAGCCCACAGTCTTAAATTACCCAGATTAGGAGACCTGAAACCACTTTTTCTACAATTTTCCTCGAAAAGGAATAACTTTTCTAAAAATAATCGGTTGTTCGTGAAATCTGTTATCGAATCGTTTCGATAGCCCTATTATATGACTTGTTGTTAGCGATTTCAAGTAGGCCGCCAAAAAATTTTTTTGTGGACACATGTTATCAACGATAGACCAAACTCTTTTTATACTGGAATTCTCTATTCTGCAGCAATACATGCAGCTATAAAGTTGAAATATATATTTCAGACATAAAAAGAAAGTTGGAATGAGATGAACATCGAAACAGCCCTTACCACACTGGAAGAAGCGTATATCATCAAGAATATGTATCCGTTATACCTGCATGATTTGTCCGGGCATTACGGGCTTACTGACGGGCCTGTTCTTAATGGGCATGGCATTTTTGAGGACAGCCCTGAGGTGCGGACGCTGGCTGAACAATATGATGTACAGAACATATGGTGGGAGAAGCCGGGCTGCCTATATCCGTTTCTGATCCGGGCTGACGGTCTTCCTGCGGGCTTCGCCCTGGTGGCTACACCGCCCCACTGCGCCAAGGGAGTTGATTATTTTATGAATGATTTCTTTGTGCTGCGGCCTTACAGAGGCCAAGGTTATGCGCAGCAGGCCGCACTCCAGGTCTTCAGGCGTTTTGCAGGCGTCTGGGAGCTGTTCACCAATCCCGCAGCCAAAAATGTTATCGGCCAGAAATTCTGGCGCAAAACCGTTTCTGGTTATACAAACGGAATTTATGAGGAAAAAGCCGGTGATACCTTCGATGGATATAAGCTTTCGTTCCGGTTTAACAATGCGAAAATAAAATAATAGCCGCCATTTCTGGCGGCAGAACATTAACCTGGGCTGGAACGAGCGGCTGCCCGCAGCCCTTACTTTTTATTGTAAATTTTAAGCTGAATATCCGGTTTGTCAAAGGAATTGCGCTCTTTGATCTTCAGCTCAAGCGACTCCGGGTCATTCAGCCAATTGCTGGCGAACGAATATTCAAAACCGTCCTCCGTACCATTGCCTGAAACCGGACTAAGCTGTACGGACTCCCCCTGAACCTTCGATGTTATTCCCTGAAAAAGAGTATTCTCAAGGATGCCCTCCCTCGTTTCCCAACCGTTCTCTGCCGGATTCTTCAAGGTTACTCTTGCCCGTATAAGGAGCGGAGACATTTCCACCTGACTGAGCACCACATCATGCCCGTTCAAGGTGAACGGCAGGTTGGGCTTCACGATCCGGGTCTTGTATTCCTGAAATTTGGGATCAAGCGCAAAACGGACCTTCAAAACCGGAGAATAATGCATGTCTGCCATGATTGTCCCCGTTCTCCGGTCGGCCAGCTTGCCGGGATTCACTGAAGCGATTCTGAATTCTGCCTCCAGCTGCTGCGGAAAAGGTTCCGTACGATCCAGCTCCACAACGCCGCGCCCGTAAAATACATGGTTTTTCTCCGGTTCCGGGATCGTCACATTACCGCCTACCTGCCCTGTTGTGTTCAGATAACGGTCCGTGGCACTGTCTTTCAGCTTTGCACTGTTAATGCTGTAAATCTCCTGCTTGTCATCGGTAGCTGCCGTGTATAAGTACATGATCTTATTTTCGTCTGCCGTAATGGCATTTAATGTAACCGAATATCCTTCAGCTTCTGCTTTTTGATTCACCATCTGAATGTACTTGTTTTGAATTGCCGAATCCAGCGTAGGCTGGTCCAGACTGGATATGGCGTTCTCTTTGAACACTTCAAGCTCACCCCAGTCCACTGACTGGCGGGTGCTGACAGGCTGCGGAGAATGTAAATAAGGAAGGATAAAAAGTACGGCTGCGGCAACCACGGCTGCAATGACACTGAATCCCATACCTCTGGAGAATACACGGTTTTTCATTCTCTGCTGCCCCCGCTCCATCCCCGCCTGGATTGCCGATCTTAAGGCGGCACTACCAACATCCTTATCCGGCTCTCCCTGCATATACACGGCATCGGCCAGCAAAGCTTGCTCTTCGCTGCTACTGGTCATTCCATTCACCCCGGTTCTTCATAATCGTTCTAAGCTGCTTCAGTCCTTTATGCTGCCAGGTTTTGATTGTTCCTTCCGGCTTTCCGAGCAAGTCTGCGATTTCTGTCAGGGTCATATCGTTGTAGTACTTCAGCAGCAGCACATGACGGTATTTCGGCTTCACCTGCTCCACAGCCCACAGCATTTCCAGCTTGCTGCTGCTGTCCTGCATGACGGGTTCCCGCATTGCTGCTTCGGGTGTCGGGACAGATCTTCTCCGCCTTCTTTGCTCGTCGATGCAGACATAGATCAGAATCCGGATTATCCACGGTTTGAACGCCTGCGGGTCCTTCAGCGTAGCCCGTTTGATCCAGGCCCGGCAGGTTGCCTCCTGCACCGCCTCCAGCGCATCACTCCGGTTCCGCAAATAACTGTAGGCGATGCGGTACAACTGATCGCTGTGCTCCATTACCGCATCATAAAAGGCGTTATCCTCCCGCAGTACAGCGCCCGTGAGCTTTTTCATTTCAGCGTTGGGACTGATCATTCATTCCCCTCCTTGCTTCTCTGTATATATTTAAGACGGGGAACCGGGCCAAACCGTTTTGGCAAATTAAATTTTCCGTAAAAAAAGCTGCAAAGCCCACCCTCAGGTGAGTTTGCAGCCTTGGCCCCGCACTAAAAATATTACATGTACTCTACAGCACCCAGTTCCCTTTGCGGAAGACCGGCTCGATCGTGCCATCGGCCAATTCGCCGTCGATATCGAGCTCAGCGGAACCGACCATAAAGTCAACATGCGTTAGGCTTACATTGGCTCCCCGTTCCAGCAGCTCTTCGCTGCTGAGTGAGGTTCCGCCTTCGATGTTTGAAGGATATGCGCTGCCGAGCGCAAAGTGGCATGAAGCATTTTCGTCGATTCCGGTGTTATAAAAAACTGTATTCAGACGTGAAATAGGAGAATCATGCGGCACCAGCGCCACTTCACCCAGATAAGAAGCTCCTTCATCCGTTTCCAGCAGCGAAGTCAGGTGCTCGCGCCCGGATTCAGCATCATAAGCCGTGACCTTGCCATCAGTAAAAGTAATTGTAATGCCATCCACCAGCCGTCCGTTCAAATTAAGCGGAAGTGTACTGCTGACGGTGCCATTAACTCCCTTGCGGTGCGGCATCGTATAGATTTCTTCGGTCGGCATGTTGGCTACAAAATACACTCCGCTTGCATTCTCGCCGCCGCCTCCGCGCCAGAGATGCCCTTCCGGAAGCTCCACATGCAGATCTGTTCCCGGAGCGCGGTAGTGCAGACTTTTATAGCGTTTGGCATTCATCCGGTCTTGGGATTTCTTAAGGTCGGCAATATGTTCGCGCCAGGCGGCTACAGGGTCCCCGCTGCCTACACGGTTCATCTGGAATACAGCTTCCCACATCGCGGCTACCCGCTCCTCCTCCGGAAGACCGGCATACACCTTATCCGCCCAGGCTTTTGTCGGCGCCTTGATCAGCGACCAGCTGATTTTGTTATTGCGGGTGTAGTTCTGGTACTTCTTGCGGGCAACGGCTGCAGCTTTTACTGCAGTGGACACCTTGGAGGAATCAATGCCCCGGAACAGTTCCGGATCTGGCACCTTAATATGTAAAATAGCCCCGCCCTCTTCGGCGAAGCCCTCCAGCATATCGGCCTGCCACTGCGGGTAATATCCAAAAGAATCGTCCGCCGCCTTCTCATACCGAATTCTTGTGACTTTTTCGTCGTCCCAATCTACAAGCACATATTTGGCTCCTGCTTCATAGGCTTTGCCCACAATCAGGCGGGTAAGCTCTGCCGTCTCCAGCGGCGAATGAATCATCAGCACTTGGCCCGGCTGCACATTCACTCCGACCCGGACAACCAGGTCCGCATATTTCTCAAGCATCACATCAAAATCCATCATCGCTTCATGTCCTCCGTATCTATAATTGCTGTTGCCCCATGCGAAACATCCCCGTTGCCTGAAGCAGTCGGGGATTTCGTATCCATTGCCATTTTAACGCAAAATTCACAGGGTTGCGAGTCCAATCCGGAGCTTCTCTATCCGCCTGTACCGGATAACCGTCCGGCATACTTAATGAAACTGAACCGGGCGCCGCCGAGCGGGGAGCTGGAATAGGTTAATTCACCATCCAAATTCGCGGCAATCTGCCGGCAAATCGTCAGGCCGAGGCCTGTAACCCCGTTGGGGCCGGTGTAAAACCGCTGAAATACCGCTTCCCGCTCCGTTTCGCTCAATCCATTACCGTCATCGTCAATATGTATTGCCCAGCAGGCACCGGGGTAACCGGATTCGATTTGCACACGGATGTGACTTTAGAATAACAATTGGATACGGATATTCTGTGAGATAACTATGAAAAAAGTATATGATTGCACACATCTGCCCAGCATTGATCCTCCGCTACTTCTTATCCACCTGCAAAAGAGTAATGGTCTTAAGTACATACGTATGGGCGATTTTGTCTTCATCAATAATGTTCAGCTTGGCCAGGCTGGCGATCTTGGCCGGGTCAGCTTTGGAGAGCAGCCGCCAGACCTCAGGATCGGCTAACGTCTGAAACAGCTTCTCGTCATCGTATTCTTTGCGGTTTTGCGTAATCAGCTTCACTCTGTAGCCGCCGATTTCACTGTCCGCCTCCCCTTTTTCCGTGCAATAGGCCAGGATGTCTTGCCGAAGCCCGCTGAGTTCCTTTTCCATTTCCTTATGTTTGGCTTTTAGTTTGTAATATTGCTGAACCTTCTTCTCCATACTGCTTCACGCTCCTCTCCTGACATATGTATGCCGGATCGGTCCAAATCATTAGTTGCACTCCGGTTCTATGAACATTATAATGTGAGAATTGTGCTGTTTTGCAGTGATTCCGGCGATAAGCATCGTCTAACTCCCAGAAGGGGTCTGCGGCGCGAAGCAAGGATCACCTGAAGCTCAATATTTGCAACAATTATCTCATTCACGGCAGGTGGACCATGTTTCAATCCTATCTTTTCCCAATCTCATATGCATTCATGTCTTTTCCGGTGGCAGCTCTCGTGTTCACACTTCCCTTCCTTGTGGTTCAATACAGGCGGCATGGCTATATCAACAAGGTTCGGGCGGTTGTCCTGTATCTGCTGCTGCTCTATTTGCTGAACGCCTTCTATCTGATTATGCTTCCGATGCCGGCTTCAAGGCACAATGCAGCGCCTGTCGGCAGTATTATTCAGCATGTCCCGCTGCAATTCATCCAGGAAATCAGACGGAATTCCAATATCGATCCGGGGAATTTCCTTTCGTATTTCAGTATTTTCCGTCAGCCTGATTTCCTTCTGGCTGCGTTCAACGTGGTGCTGACTGTTCCGTTCGGCTTGTTCTTGGGCTATTATTTCCGGACACGGTGGGTGGTGTGCATCCTGCTCTCCTTTGGGCTTTCCCTGCTCTTCGAGGTGACACAGATTACAGGGATATACGGATTTTTTGACCACCCTTACCGGATCTTCGATGTTGACGACTTGATTACCAACACCCTTGGGGGAATTTTAGGTTACCGGATCGCGCTCTGGATCTCCGCACTGCTGCCGCGTATCGAACAGCTTGACTCCAAGGTGGACTACTCTGCCAAAAGAGTCACGTATACACGCAGAGGCATTGCCTGGATGCTGGACCTGCCCATCTGGATGATACCGTTCCTGACGCTTCATTCGTGGGGGCTGCAAGGGGCTTACTGGATTGCGACAGCTGTGTATTTTGTTCTGCTGCCCTGTTGTACGGGCGGGCGGACCTTCGGCAAGTGGGTCGTGCGCATCAGCATCAGCAGTCAAGACGGCCGCAGCCGCTTATGGGGCCTGATCGTAAGATATGTTCTGCAGTACGGGGTTCTGATCGGAGCAAATGTCTTTCTGACTACACCTTCCACGCTGACCAGCCTGCCCAGTCCATGGACAGGAATACCGTACAGCCTGGTAATGCTTCTGGACTTTATGTTCCTCGTTCACCTCATCATCCGCATCTTCAAGCGAAATCCGGTGCTGCTGTATGAACAATTGAGCAAGACGCAAAACCGGATTACCTGGCCCGGCAAGCAGCAGACATCAGCAGAGAATCTTGTGGAGGATTCCATCTAAGCTGAAAGGGAGCCTCATGAAGGCTCCCTTTTCCATGTCCGGTGCTGGTATAATATAGTAGATCTAGTTCTTATACTTGCTATCAAGGGAGAAGTGATTATGGAAAATATGCTAATTACCAGACCATTGCCAAGAAGCCTGCCGGAAGCGCAAGGGATTTCGTCAGCAGCCATTTCTGCTTTTCTCAAGCACATGGAGGAACAGCGATTGGGGCTGCACAGCTTCATGCTGCTGCGCCATGGGTCTGTCGTAGCGGAAGCCTGGTGGTCACCATATCGGCCGGAGCTGCCGCATTCATTGTTTTCACTCAGCAAAAGCTTCACCTCGACAGCTATAGGCCTGGCGGTGGCAGAGGGGCTTTTGACGGTGGAAGATAAAGTGGTGGCCTTTTTTCCTGAAGATGCGCCAGCCGACATCAGTCCCCATCTCGCAAACATGAATATCAGCCACCTGCTGATGATGGGAACCGGCCATACGGAGGATACCACCCCATATATGGTGAACAGCGAAGACGGCAACTGGGTCAGAGCGTTCCTGCAGCTTCCGGTCGGGAAGACACCGGGGACCCATTTCCTTTACAACACTGGTGCTACGTATATGCTGTCTGCTATCCTGCAACAAGTAAGCGGTCTCACTTTGCTCGAATACCTGGAACCCCGCTTGTTTGCACCTCTGGGCATCCATAATCCGGCCTGGGAATCCTGTCCCCGCGGAGTCAATAAAGGCGGATTTGGATTAAGTGTCACTACCGAAGATATTGCAGCATTTGGTCAGCTGTATTTGCAGCAGGGTGTGTGGAATAACCGGCAGCTGCTGCCCAAAGAATGGGTGGCCGCCGCTGCCTCCAAGCAAATCGACAATAATGACGGCAGCCCGGGGGCAAGCAGCAGCGATTGGTCTAAGGGCTATGGCTACCAGTTCTGGAGATGCCGCCATAATGCATACCGTGGTGACGGAGCTTTTGGCCAGTTCTGCATTGTCATGCCGGAACAGGATGCTGTAGTTGCCATAACCAGCGGCAGCAGCGACATGCAGAGTATTATAAACGGAGTATGGGATATTCTGCTTCCTGGCATGAGCATGGAACCGGAGGCTGTGGAGAGTGATCCCGCTGCACATGCGGAGCTTGCTCAGCTCCTTGCCCATTTTAGCATACAGCCTGTGCAGCTGCAGAAGGCTTCAGCGCTTGAGGAAGTCCTGAACGGAAAAGTATACCGGTTGAAAGATCATCCGCAGCAACTCGCTTCCCTGGCGCTTTCTTTTACCGCTACTGAGGCTGTGTTAACCTTACAAGGCAAGTACGGTGAACAGACGGTCACGCTTGGCAGGGGCGAATGGGCAGAAAGCTCTGCCAAAATATTGGATCACAATAATAACCTGATCATGGCAAGCTTCACCTGGACGGATGAGAATAAACTCCAGATGACTCTGCTGCTCGTGGAAACTCCCTTCTGTCTTACTTTTGAAGTGGCTGTCAGAGAAGCTACCATTGTCCTTAAACAGCAGTTTAATGTTTCCATGTCCGCTGAGGATTTGGAAGCAGAATTCGTTGGCCGCTTGGCATAGGATGAGACAGCAGCGGAAATGCAAAGGACCATGCACCGTTTTACGGGTTGCATGGTCCTCTTTTTTATCAATTTACACAGATAATTGCGGTATATCCTCAAGCTGCAAAACCACCGGACAATGATCGCTGCCCATTACATTGCACTCGATTCCCGCCATCTTAAGCTGCGGTGCGAGACGCGATGAGGCCAGGAAGTAGTCAATGCGCCAGCCCACGTTCCGCTCCCTGATCTTCGGCATATAGGACCACCAGGTATAAGCCCCTTCCTGATCGGGGTGCAAATGTCTGAACGAATCAATGAAGCCTGACTCCAGGAGTTCGGTCATCCTTCCCCGCTCTTCATCCGTGAAGCCTGAATTGCCACGGTTGGCCTTGGCATTCTTCAGATCGATCTCCTGGTGGGCCACATTCAAATCTCCGCAGACCAGCACAGGTTTGCGCTTATCCAGCTCCTGCAGGTAGCTGCGGAAGCGGTCCTCCCATTCCATTCTGTAATCCAGTCTCGTCAAATCGCGTTTCGCGTTCGGAGTATAGACATTGACCAGATAGAAATCGGCGAATTCCAGGGTAATCATCCGCCCCTCAGGCTCCGAATCCACTTCCATCCCGTATCTTACGGAGAGCGGCTTAATTTTTGTGAAAACAGCCGTTCCCGAATACCCTTTTTTCACCGCATAATTCCAGTACTGTTCATACGCTTCTCCCAGATCCAGAAGAATCTGCCCCTCCTGAAGCTTAGTCTCCTGCACACAAAAAATATCTGCCGCAGCCTCTTTGAAGTAATTCATAAAGCCTTTGCTAACGCAGGCTCTCAGCCCATTCACATTCCAGGACACCAGCTTAGTCATCTAGATTCTCCTTACTATTTACAGAATTACTTCCAGTGTAACATATTACAAGCTTCCGGATGCCTGCCTGTATGCTATTAAATTGTGCTAATCTCCTATGATATTTGTCAAAGCAATCATAGAGTAACCGAATAGAATATTCTATCAAATGAAAAGGAGGTCGTTACCATGGCTATCTTGTTACCGCAACAATTCTTCAACCTGGCACCCTCTGTAGGTAAATCCTACTACGAGAATCTGGATGGCATTCTTAACGGTTCTGTAACTGTAAACAATGCATCGGCATTCCCTGTGAATCTTGTCATTTACCGGGTCAATGCGCCAACCGTAACTTATGTTATTCCTGGATTGAACAGTCTCACAATTACCGTTAACGCTTTGCAGGTTGCCGCTCTTCTGAGCACAGCTGCCGGTGCAGTCTTCGGCACGATTGAAATTGCAACATCCGATTTCTAAGAGAACGCAGAGTATCCCCCTCATACTCTCTCATTATCATTCCTCCGCTCAAACATCCCCGTCCGCTTGCCGGACGGGGATGTTTTTATGAATAGTAAATTAAGCTTCCTAGAATTCATTCCGGGGCATAGCTCCCGTGTAGATGGATTGCGGACGGAAAATCCGGTTATTGGCGGCCTGTTCCATAATATGAGCGGTCCAGCCGATGATTCTGCCGGCAGTGAAGGTAGGTGTGAAAATATCAGGCGAAAGCTCAAGTGCCTTCAGAATAGCGGCGGCATAAAATTCGACATTGGTGAACAGCCGGCGTCCAGGCTTATATTCTTCAAGGAGACGGATAGCAGCAGCCTCCACATGCAGTGCCAGATCAAAGGAAGGATCTGTACCGATCATTTCCTGTGTTGCAATCTGAAGCGCTTCTGCGCGCGGATCTTTGGTCTTATAGATCCGGTGGCCGAAGCCCATAAGCTTGTTTCCGTTCTCCAGAGCATTGCGCAGCCACGGCTCTGCCCGCTCCTTGCTTCCGATAGCCTCAAGCATGGAGATCACCTCATAAGGCGCTCCGCCGTGCAGCGGGCCTTTCATCGCTCCGATCGCTCCGGCGACTGATGCATACATATCCGATTCGGTAGACAGCACCACGCGGGCAGCGAAGGTTGAAGCATTCATGCCGTGCTCCATGCACAAAATCTGATAAGCACTGAGTGCCTTCACATGGGCCTCCGTTGGTTTTTCTCCGGTCAGCATGTATAAGTAATTGGCGGCATGGCCTAGTTCCGGCAACGGTTCCAGAGGTGTTAAGCCGTTCAGTGTACGGTATCTGTAAGCAATAATGGTCGGCAGGATAGCTGCAAGTCTTACCGCCTCCCTTTGTGCCGGCGGCCAAGCAGTATTCCCCTGTTCTCCCAGGGCGGCAACCGTACTTTGCAGCACCAGCATCATCGGAACGGAAGCGGGCAGCAGTTCAATGATCCGCCGGATATACTCAGGCAGCTTACGGGAGGCGGCCATTTCGTTCTTCAACTGCTCCAGCTCCACCGCTGATGGCAAGTACCCGTTCCACAGTAAAAAGGCCACTTCTTCGTAGCAACGTGTCACTGCAAGCTCTTTAGCCCAATACCCCCGGTATACCAGATACCCCCTCTCCCCATCGACCAATCCGATGTCGGTTTCTCCTGCAACTACGCCTTCTAATCCGGTCACTTTTGCCATTATTTTGAGCTCCTTTTCCGATTCCATAGAAGTAATCATCATATTAGGAGTATAAACGTCAAATTCAATATTGCATATTTATAGTTTTTTATGAATACATAAATAATTTTTATTGGCCCTAAACCTGCTGTTCCATCAGCTGCCTGAGCTTGGCTTCGGTATTGGAATCCCCTGCCGGGGTATAGATGCTGCACCGCAGATCCGTACTGCCGTGAACTTGAAGCGAGGTCAAATGGAACAGCATTTTTCCTGCTTTGGCATGACGGAATTCAAGGACCACATCCGGGGCAGAACTGACCCGGCTCTCCTCCCACAGCGGATGGAACTCCGGATGCCGCTCCTTCATCTCTGCGATGAAGTCATCATACCAGCGATCCTCCACATATTGGCCGTAATAGGCCCGAAATATGGATAGATATCCTCTGACGAACTGCTGCCAGTTCACAGCCAGGCGCTTGAACTCCTTCCGCACGAACAATAGGGAGATCATATTCCGCTCCTCCGGCGGCAGCTTGGCGAAATCCAAAAAAACATGCGCCGCAGCGTCATTCCAGCCTACAATGTTGCAGCGGCGGTCGGAAATAATGGTCGGGCAGTTGGTCAGCTCGTGGAGGATTTTCTGCAGGGAAGAATTGATTACGGAGTGCTCCGCCTGGGGCGGATAAGGAGCCGCCCCGGACCCGTTCTCCAGCGCAAGGGCAAATAAATAGCTGCGTTCATCTTTGGTCAGCTGCAATGCGCCAGCAATACAATCCAGGACAGATGGCGATACCTTAATATCCCGGCCTTGCTCCAGCCAGGTGTACCAGGTATTGCTCACTCCGGCCAGCTGTGCCACCTCTTCCCTCCGCAAGCCCGGTGTCCGCCTGCGCGTGCCCTGGGGCAATCCGGCGGAAGCTGGAGAAATCGCTGCACGCCGGGCTTTTAAAAAATCCGATAACGCCTGAAGCCTTGTCTGGGTAGACATAATCTATACGCCTCTTTCTGATCCGATGTTTAGAATAGTAGTAATTATACTATGATAAACGACAACTTGTAATAGGATAAATTAAGTGGAAAAATAAACACGTAAACAAACTGCATTCGGAGTCAAGAATACTGGCTTCATATACATGTTAAGGAGGATAATTATGGAACGCGTTGTGATTACCGGCATGGGCTTAACCTCGCCGCTCGGCAATACAGTAAATCAATTCTGGAGCCGCTTGGTTGCAGGTGAATCAGGGATCTCTCCCATTACCACATTCGATACCACACATTTCAAGGCAAAAATCGCCGGAGCTGTACAGGATTTCGATTCTGAGGGCCGGTTCGGCCGCAAGGAGGCCCGGCGGATGGACCGGTTCAGCCAATTCGCATTAGCTGCTGCAGAAGATGCGTGGGCCCAGTCCGGGCTCCGGTTGGACAAAATTAACCGCGAACGTCTGGGCGTGTATGTAGGCTCCGGGGTCGGAGGGATTCAGACCTTGATGGAGCAAAATGATGTGCTGCGCTCCCGCGGACCGGAAAGGATCAGCCCCACGCTGATCCCGATGCTCATCTCCAATATGGCCGCAGCGGTGATCAGCATCAAGCTGGGGGCGCTCGGCCCTACACTCTCTCCGGTGACTGCCTGCTCCATTGGCAATACGGCAATTGGCGAAGCGTTCCGGCTGATCCGCTACGGCGGTGCCGATGTGGTGATTGCCGGAGGGGCCGAAGCGGCCATTACCGAAATATCGCTGGCCAGCTTTGGAAATGCGACTGCACTGTCTACGAACAATGACAACCCGCACAAGGCAAGCCGCCCTTTTGATATGAACCGTGACGGATTTGTTATCGGGGAAGGCAGCGGCATAGTCATTCTGGAGGCATTATCCCATGCTGTGCGGCGGAATGCCGTAATTTACGGTGAGGTAACCGGCTATGGCGCCAGCTCGGATGCCTACCATATGGTAGCAACCCATCCGGAAGGTATCGGAGCCTATCAGGCGATGAAACTCGCATTGAATGAGGCTGGGGTGACGCCGGGGGAAGTGGATGTGATCAGCGCCCATGCCACGAGCACGCTTGTCGGTGACCGGTCCGAGACACAGGCGATCAAAAAACTGTTCGGAGACCAGGCCTACCGGATTCCCGTAACAGCCAATAAATCTATGACCGGACATGCCCTGGGTGGAGCAGGGGGCCTGGAAGCCATCGCCCTGGTTAAGAGTATTCAAGAAGGCATCATCCCTCCTACTATTAATCTGGAGGAGCCGGATGAAGAATGTGACCTGGATTATGTGCCGAACACCGCCCGCCAGGCGGACATTAACCTCGGGATCAGCAATTCCTTTGGCTTCGGCGGCCATAATGCTGTTATTGTGCTGCGGAAGTATACAGAAGGATAAACAGACAAGGCGAAAAAACAAGATTTTGGGCAAAATAAGGGCTCCTCAGTCCGCTTCAATCCGCGGATGGAGCCCCATCCTCCTGCATCGCTTATATCCTCGGAGGCATCCAGGATCTACGCATTTTTTGACATTGTATAATTTCCTACTCTTGGCTTCCCCAGAGAGACACCTTCTGCCGAAGCTGCTGTAAATGTCATTACCTGACTGCCGGCGGCTTCACTCCATTCCCGCAGGAATACTCCGCTGTACATGACTCCGTCAATAGTCAGCTCAGCTGAATGATCCCCGGCCAGCTTCCAGGTTCCGGCAACCGCACCCGTGATCTTCCCGTCAACGGTGAGTTCAATTGGCTCTGATCCCGCAATGTCAGCCGTGATATCCTTGCCGTGATTAATGAAGGCATACCCGCCGCTGATTTCCTTAGCCGTGTACTTTCCGATTTTATCCCCGCTGTAGCGGTGCGGAGCGACAACCGGCCATCCTTCCTTATTCATGAACATTTGATGAACACGCACTTCATGCTCCTCTCCCCTGTCTGGAAAACGGGTATGGAAAATAAGATAATATTGTCCGCTCTTATCATCGTAATAGGCCGAATTGTGGCCTGGGGAGACATATCCTGTACCGCTGGCCTCCGGGTCATCCTCTGTATTCATGAATTGGAAGCTGCCCATCAGCTTCATTCCGTATGGAGAGTACGCCGGATCATCGAACAGTTTACCTGGTGTGCCTTGCGCATCGATCATAGCTTTGCCTTCCGAGTCTTCGAACGGCCCATCCGGATTCTTGGAGCGGGCAACACGGATATTATATCCGCCGTTCGCATCAAGTCCGCCATAAGAAAGGAACAAATAGTAGTAACCGGTTTCAGGACTGTACAGCATATACGGGCCTTCAATCCTCGCATGGTTGCCGCCAAGCAGCTTCTTGCCATAACCCTGATCCGGCAGCGGGAACCCTGTCCTCGGGTCCAGCCCAAGAATAAAAATCCCCCCGGAATAGGAGCCGTAGACCATCCACAGCTTGCCGCCCTTATCAAAAAACACATCAGGGTCCACCACATTCGGCTTCACTGCGGCATCATATATTTCTCCGTCATCCCCGGTGCCAGCCATGCCGGATCTGAGAATAATTCCCTTGTCCTTGTACGGCCCTTCAATCTTGTCGGAAACAGCAATCCCCATCGCCGACAGCGGGGAATCTCCTCTGCAGGCATCATAATACATATAGAATTTTCCGTCAGAGAGCTGAATGACATCAGGCGCCCACAGCGTGTCAGACTGGGCCCAGCTAAGGGTTTCGCTTAATTCCTCAGTTACGTTGGGGATAAGCACATTCCCGTCGTCCACACCTGAAGAGAGCCGGGTCCAGGACATCAGATCTTTGGATTTGGCGGAGGCCAGGTGGGAGCCGAACACATAATAAGTTTCAGCAACCTTGATTACAGACGGATCATGAACGGAGACATTACGGAATTCCGGAGTATTGCTGCTGCATGCAGTGATCAGGGATAACGAGACCAATGATATAAAAGTTCTGTTTTTCATCCTTCAACCTCCTTGTATACCCTTACATTCTGCTCATAAACTGTAAAATAGTCAATACTTTTATTTAGAAATATTCGTTTTATTTTATATTTATTTAAAATTATTACACATCCGCAGCCGAATCATCAGCGCTTAAGTAATCCAAGTTTTATATTTTGTCTGCTTTCTTATAAAACAAAAAAGCGCCAAGCCGGCTAAACGGCTTGACGCGATTAATCTATTACAGCGTATTAATACTCGCTGGGATTGTTAACCAGTACCGGCTCAGCATATGCATTGCTCAGTACGCGATGTCTCTTTTTGACCACTTCCGGCGGTTCCACTGCAGGTGCCAGCGGGTGCATCAGCCAGGATTTCACCATATGCGTATCCGACACCTTGTACATTGGAGGCTCTTTCTCCATGTCGATTTGCATTGCATACGTGCTGCGGAGTGCAAAAGCATCGCCCTTCGGCGGCTTGATCAGATCCGGCGGCGTTCCCGGAATGGCAGTCAGCAAAGAGCCTTTGCTCTCCAGACTCGGCATAGAAGCCAGCAACCCCCAGGTATACGGATGTCTCGGATCATAGAAAATTTCTTCAGCTGTCCCCATTTCAACAATTTGGCCGGCATACATAACTGCTACACGGTCTGCCATTCGGGCCACAACCCCAAGGTCATGGGTAATGAAGATAATCGCGGTGTCGATTTTCTTCTGAATATCCTTCATCAGATCCAGGATTTGCGCCTGAATAGTCACGTCGAGCGCCGTAGTCGGCTCATCGGCAATCAGCAGCTTGGGATTCGCTGCCAGCGCCATAGCGATAACTACACGTTGGCGCATCCCGCCGCTGAACTCATGCGGATACTGCTGGAAGCGCCGCTCCGGTGAAGGAATACCCACCAGATTAAGCAGCTCGATAGCCCGTTTGTATGCCGCATCTTTGGAGATTTTTTCATGCTTGAACAGCACTTCAGTAATTTGCTTGCCGACCTTCATCATCGGATTCAGCGAGGTCATCGGGTCCTGGAAAATCATCCCGATCTCTTTCCCGCGGATCTTCTGCATTTGCTTCTCATTTTTACCGATCAGATCCTGCCCTTCGAAGAGAATCTGTCCGCGTTTGTATTCACCCATCGGCTGGGGAACCAGCTTCATTACAGCCTGCGAAGTTACGCTCTTACCGGAACCGGATTCGCCCACGATCGCCAGTGTTTCCCCTTTATTGACATGAAAGCTTACACCACGGATCGCTTGAACCTCGCCTCCGCGTGTTCTGAATGATATAGCCAGATCTTTTACCTCTAAAAGGCGCTCCATCCTGTCACCCTCTCAATTTCTTTTCAAATGCCGATAACAATTCTCAATACTCAAAAAAACACGCAATAAGTATTATATTATCTATCTTTGTATCCATACGTCAAGAATTTTCTGAAAACCGGAGCTTCGGCAGCAAGCGTGTTCATTCCGGCTGATGGCGCTGCCTGCTCTTCACCAACCTCCAGACGATTGCCGGGGCCAGCAGCGCCATCAGCAGCAGAGACCAGCAGACATCCACCCAGCTCACAGTATTTTCTTTTAGCAGGCGGTAGAAAGCATACGAGGAGTAAGGGAGTGCGATCAGCACCGCCGTAACCACACCTGGTGTGTAAATTTTCAGAATCATACTTTGTCCCAAATGCGTAAACACATGCAGCAGAAAAACGGCTAGCACAGCCAGATACAGCCAGTAAAATGAAAAAAGACTGCGGTACAGGTGACCGCAACCACCACAATATACACAAACAGCACGTCTGCCGCAAAATTTCTGGTTGTCATACGCAGCATAGAACGATATGGGTTCCACTTTCCAGGAGGAAGAGCCGCCTCCACTTTCGGGCCATACTTGATCCCCCAGGACTCTACCGTAAGGATTTCTTCGAAGTCATGAAACATGAACAAAATGGGCAGCAGCCATAATAAGCTAACTTGATCGATATGCAGATTCAACCAGTGGATCACCGTTGCACCACGCCTCCCTTCACCATTACAGCCTGTTAAGCGGCAGATTCACTGCTGCAAAGTACAGGCAAGAAGACCGGCGTCTCCACGGAGAACCGGCCTTCGACTCTAATCATTATACTTTTATATTATCGTGGCCCACAAACTCCTTCAAAGTCTCCTGCAGGTTCTCGAAGGCCCAGCGGATATGATTCTCATCTTTATATTGCCGGGAGTAGCACTCGATAACCAGAATCAGGTCAAGATACAAGTCATACAGCCTGATGCGAAGCCGCTCATTCGGACTGTCAAACGTGGCCCCGTATCCCTCAAAAAACGCCGGAGAATTCTCAAAGTGCCGGAAGTAGTACTCCATCAGCACATCCCCCCACAGCGCACGTTCCCAGTCAATGATTGAAACGATCACACCATCTTTGACAAAAATATTCCCATTCCACAGATCCCAATGAATCAGACGCGGTTCGGTCACCTCTTCGAGAGCCGGTAAAAATTTCTCCAGGCCCTGCTTGATCTCGTCATAAGAAGCTGGCAGTACAGCCCCCAGTCTCTGGCCATCGTCCAGCACATTATGAATCATCGCGGTGAAGGTCTCGCGCCATGTTCTTGCAGCGGTATCCGGCGGCTGTCCAAAAAGACCAAAGCGCTCTCCCTTAATCCCGTTGATCAGGCGCTGATAACGTCCCAGTTCCCGTTCAATGGAGACTCTTACTTCGTCCTGGAGACTTTCTTTGACTTCAATGTAAGGATATCCTTCAACCTTTTCCATGAAAAAAAACGGGCTTGGAATCAATTTCAGACTCTCATCAAAGCCGTAAACCGCCGGAACGGGCACAGTGCCCGCAGCCAGAACCAGGCGCAGTGCCTCTACCTCGGCGCGCATGATGTCTTTTTCGTAGCTCAGTGTTTCCGTCTCTGCTGCGGGCGCAACCTTCAATATTACAGATCTGCCGTCCGATAGTTCAAGATCATAAGCTGCATTAAAAAAGCCGCCCGTCAGCTCCTTGCTGCTGATGATGTCTGTGTCTGTTCCAAAAGTGCTTGCTGCTAAGGCTCTAAGCTGCCGATCATCCAATTTGACCTTGGTGAAGCTTTCCATTGACTCTAGACCCACCACATATCGGCGAGCGGTTCTTCAATCAGCACCTGGCGCAAATTATGCACAGCCTTGGAGAAGCCTTCCTCGACCGACATCAGCCCGTCCTCATGCTCAATGCTGACCACATAGTCGTAGCCGACAAGCCGCAGTGCGCTGATAATATCTGCCCATACCTTCACATCATGTCCGTAGCCCACCGAACGGAACTGCCACGCACGGTCCAGCATATTGGTGTAGGACTGCATGTCGGTCAATCCGTACATATTCACATTTACCGGATCAATTACGGTATCCTTGGCATGGAAGTGATGAATCGCGCCTTGGCGTCCAAGGATATGAATCGCCTGAACCGGATCAATCCCCTGCCACCACATATGGCTCGGGTCCAGATTCGCACCGATCACTTCGCCCGCAGCCTCTCTAAGGCGGAGCAGAGTAGCCGGTGTATGCACCGAAAAGCCTCCATGCAGCTCAAGGCCAATTTTCACATCATGCTGCGCTGCGAATGCGCCCCACTCCGTCCAATATGGAATCACTTTATTCTCCCATTGCCAAGCCAGAATTTCCTGGTAGTCGTTAGGCCAGGGAGCTACCGGCCAGTTCGGGTATTTGGCATCTTCATGGTCGCCCGGGCAGCCGGAGAATGTGTTAACTACCGGAACACCAAGCTTCTGCGCCAATTTTACCGAGTTTACAAAATCCTCATGATCCTTGCGGGCAAGCTCTTTCTGCGGGTGCAGCGGATTGCCGTGGCAGCTCATGGCACTGATCATCAGGCCGCGTGACTCCACAGCGTGCTTGAACTCTTTCAGTGCTGTCTCATTCTCCAGCAGCAGTTTAGGATCGCAATGGCTGTTGCCGGGGTTGCCCCCCGTGCCGATCTCCACTGCTTTTAGTCCTTTGGAAGCTACATAATCCAGCGCGTCCTCCAGCTTGCGACCGCCGAAAAGCACCATAAATACGCCAAGTTTCATTGCTCTGCCGCCTCTCGTTCATGATAATGGGTTCTTTTCAATACAAATCGAAGTCCTTAATGGTCTGATTGGTTTCCGCTGCCGCAAATATCGCTTCGATCAGCTTCAGCACGCGCAGCACCTCGGGATTTTTGACAATGGGCTCAGCCGCGCCTTCAATGACATCGGCAAAATTGGTATAAAAGCTGGAGGCCAGCTCTGCAGCTGGCGGCAAAGCTTCAGTTATTGTTGCTCCCTCTGACGGAGGCGCCATCGTTTTGGTCAGACCCACACCGGCGCGGATTGGAGTAGGCTCCAGTTTTTCGCTTTCCTGGTTGCGGGTGACGATTCGTCCCGTTAAGGACCAGTCTTCAATAACTCCTGTGCCTTCCGTCCCCTTGACATACCATCTAGGCAGGGTAATAAAATTCGTCGTGCCTACTTCAACGATAGCTTTGACGCCATTCTCAAACTGCAGGACGGCCTCGAAGCCGTCGTCCACTTCATTCCCCAGAATGAAGCTCAAGCTGCTGCTCACACTGGCCACCTTGCTGTCAATCATGAACAGCAGCTGATCCAGGAGATGAACGCCCCAGTCCAGCAGCATGCCGCCGCCCTGAGCCTTCACATGACGCCAGTCGCCGGGTATGCCATTGGCCCCGTGGACACGGGATTCAAGCTGGAACAATGAACCAATCGTTCCGTGGTCGTACATTTCCTTGATGACCCTGAAGTCCTCATCCCACCGCCGGTTCTGATGGACCATCAGCACACGTCCCGCTGATTCAGCCGCCTGAGTCATTTCAATGAACTCATCCGAGGACATCGCGACCGGCTTCTCGCAGATTACATGCTTGCCGGCTCTGAACGCAGCGAGAGCGATTTCCTTATGCACATCGTTAGGCGTTGCAATCAGTATGGTTCCAACCTTCGGATCTGCCAGAACTTCTTCATAGCTGGCATAGGCGGTATACCCCGCTGCCTCGGAAGCACTGCGCCGTTCTGCGAGCAGATCGAATGTTCCGGCCACCTCCAGCCGGCCATTCTCCTCAATCAATTGTGTGTGATAGCTTCCCATTCCGCCATAACCAACGATGACGATCGTATGCTTGTGTGAACTCATGGTCTCCACTCCTGTTTTGATAGATCTATACAACTGAACTGAAGATAAATGCAATCGGCTGGCCGTAACTAGAGTAAGTGTCTGGACTTTCCCTTCGTTACTTCAGCCTGATCGCAGTTCTCCAGTTCAGTTGTATAACTTTGTTACCCGTTATTTGTCTGAGCTTCCGTCGAAGTACACCGCACGGCCTGTGCGTGCGGATTCATAGATTGCTTCAAGAATTTGTGTAACTACCAAAGCCTGTTCCGGTTTAACCACCGGTTCTTTGTCTTCGCTTACGGCTTCCAGCCACAGGCGGGCTTCACGATCGGATTCGCTCTCCGCACCTCCGCTGTAAAAGGCAACGCCGCCGGAGGACAGATCTACTTTGGTTTCGTACAGACGGCCGGCACGTTCTCCGTTCAAACGCAAGCCGTCCTTCATATCCGCACCGCCCTCGGTACCGGCAAGGAGGGTTTGGGCTTCACGGAACTCCGATACATTCAGCGCCCAGCTGGATTCCAGGGAGATTGTAGCCCCGTTCTCCATAGTAATGAAGCCAAAAGCAGAATCTTCCACCTTGAATTGCTCCGGGTCCCATGGACCGAAGGCATTTGCTGCATTTTTCTTCTGTCCCAGCTTGTGGAACGTGGAGCCTACTACCATACGCGGCTTATAATTATCCATCAGCCATAGCGTAAGATCAAGCGCGTGTGTCCCGATATCGATCAGCGGGCCTCCGCCCTGCTTCTCTTCATCCAGGAATACCCCCCACGTCGGAACAGCACGGCGGCGCAGCGCAATCGCCTTACCGTAATAGATATCGCCGAGCTCGCCACTCTCGCAGAGCCCCTTCAGATATTCACTGTCCGAGCGGTAACGGTTCTGGTAAGCAATCGAGAGCTTTTTGCCTGTACGGCGAGCTGCTTCGAGCATTTCCTGAGCCTGTGCCGTTGTTTTGGCCATTGGCTTTTCGCACATTACATGATTGCCGGCCTCCAATGCAGCTATTGAAATTACGGAATGGCTGTCGTTAGGTGTACATACATGAACGATATCGAATCCGCCAGCGGCCAGCATCTCACGGAAATCTGTGTATACGGCTGCATCCTCCGTACCGTAAGTTTTCGCCGCCTCCTGTGCCCGTTCCTCTATGATGTCGCAAAAAGCCACCATTTCTGCATTGTTCTGACGGGACAGGCTTGGCATATGTTTGCCGTTTGCGATACCACCGCAACCGATAATAGCAATTTTGAGTTTGTTAGACATGAACTTTTCCCCCTTGGTTGGCATATGCTCTAATCCATTTCATACTGTCTGCTACACTTTCAAGCGGTGAACGGCTGCAGAAATCCTGCTCCACTACTGCCCACTCTGCTCCTGCGGCATCCGCCGCCTCCAGAATGGCCCCGAGCTTAACTTCCCCTTCGCCCAGGACGACGGTCTCAGCCGAGCCGTCTTCACGTTTTTTCATATCCTTCAGATGGATAATCGGCAGACGCCCGGCGTATTTGTGAATATACTCTACCGGATCATAACCCGCATAATACACCCAGCAGGTATCCATTTCCACTTGCAGCAGATCCGCAGGCACTTCCTCGAAAATGCCGTCAAACGCGGTGCGTCCGCCAAATTGCTCTTTGAATTCAAAATCATGATTATGATAAGAAAGCACGGCGCCGCGGGCGCTGCATTGCTCCCCGATCTTCCGCAGATTAACGGCAACCTCTTCCCAATTCCGCTGCTCTTCAGTCAAATAAGGCACGATCAGGTTACGGTTGCCAATAGACAGATTGAAGCTGATTTCCTGCTCCGTGTCATTCAGCATGGCATCATATGGACGATGCGCGCCGAGCGCGATGAGTCCTGTTTCCTGCAGCAGCGCATTCACTTGCTCTGCTGTCCGGCCAAAATAGTGGAAAAACTCCACGCCGGCATATCCAAGCTCCGCGACCTTGCGGATCGTCCCTTCGAAATCCTGTTCCAGTTCTTCTCTCAGCGTGTACAGCTGCAAGCCGATCTTAAGCATGTTCGTCTCACTCCTACTAGGTCTGGATTTACTTACACTTCGATTTAAGCTTCATATCGTCCCCGAAGGACCCACATGATGCACCTCACATGAACAAAAGGGCTGCAAGTACCTGGCTGTCCAATATCTGTAACTTTAACCCTCTGCTTCCACTGAGATTGTCTATGTAGCTATCAGAGCCGTTATAAAGCCCCCTTTACTTCATTTATACGTTTTTTGCTCAGGTACATAGTAATATGAAAGCGTATATAATAAAATGAAGAATATGATTAAAACATGAACAATCTGCTTATCATTTTAAATCTTCATTATGATGCCCTGGAGGACCTATGACACAAACTGCACCCTGCCATGTACTATCCGCCGGATTCTCTGTCCACCGCAAGCCATTTCATATGACGGGCGGTGACAGTGTCTATTATTATCTTCTGCGCCTGCAGACCGAAGGCCGCAGCCGGACAATGGTCAACGGCGTTCTGACCACCGTGGAGAGCGGCGACCTGATGCTGTTCGCTCCGAGCGACCCTTATTACCTAAGCATCGACAAAGAGAGCTATCCCGTAGGCAAGCCGCGGATTGAAAGCGGTGATTATCATATCTTTTGCGGAGGACCCTGGATTGAGGAATGGTGGACCCGCAAGCAGCGGCCGCTGGTGCTTCCAATGCCGCTCAGCGACTATTTTCTTGGCCTCTTCCGGCAAATCGTGCTGGAGCAGCGCCGCCTGTCCAACCCCTCGCCGGAAATTTCAGCCTGTTATCTGCAGATATTATGCCTGGAAATTGACCGGCTGATGTCTGAACAGCCTGCAGTGTCGCCCAAAGGCTATCTGGCTTACCGTATGAAGCAATATGTAGAGGAGCATGCCGCGTATCCGTTCCGTCTTGAGGATGTGGCTGGGCATGTGGATATCAGCGTCTCCCGGGCGGTTCATCTGTTCAAGGAGGCTTTTGGGACAACCATTGTCAAGTATGTCAACGACGTCAGGCTGGATATGGCGCGGGAACGGATTACCTTCAGCCCGATGCCGCTGGAGCATGTCTCCGAGACCTGCGGCTTCGCCAACTACACTTATTTTCACCGTTTGTTCCGGAGCCGGTTCGGGATGTCTCCCAAGCAGTACCGCGCATACAGCCGGCAAGCAGAAACGGCCTCGCTGCCGTAATACAGCCTGCTGCGCTTAGATTGCCCAATCAAAGGTATTTTTACCTTTGATTTCGCTCTTCCGGAATCTTACAGAGGGAGAAGTCGGCTTTTGCTCCCCCGGATATGCAAAAGGAGCGCCATCCTGAAAGATCCGCTCCTTGTGTTTGACCTTATTCAGTTTTTGCTGCTTGCTCGGGGTGACCCGGACATGCTGGGAAATGGCTCCGTAATGATCATTGAGTCTGCGGTTCCGTTCCGCGCACCAGGTGCCGGAGCGTTCTGCCTTGAGCAGAGCTTTTTGTGTTTTTGTGCGTGCCATAGGGCAACACTCCTCTTTTAGTGAATTCGATCAGCATTCCCTTTTCTGAATGTGCTGATATTTTAATTTTAACATAATCTCAGGGGAATTACCCGGTAAAGTTGACTATAATCATCCCGCCTGACAGTGTCCGCTTGCACAAGCAGCTGCGGGTACAGTATCCTTGATGGGTACAAGCATCCTTCAAAAAGAAGGTTCCATGGAACATTGCGGTCGTCCGTGAATTATTACATTTATTAATGTGCAAGGTTATATGGGTCAAAGCACCCGCAAGGAGATCGAATACGCCCGGCTGGCGGGCAAAACAGTGGAATACCGGGAAAGCCTGTAACTGTAACTTATGGATGCGGAGGGAAATGAATGAAATACGACGTATTATATGAAGGTGCTTTTGCCATGCTAAAGGTCCATTTGAATCCGGGTGAAAGTGTCAAAGCAGAGATGGGGGCTATGGTCGCCATGTCGCCGGGCGTGGAGCTCAGGGGAACCGTTGACGGCGGCCTGATGCGGGGGCTGGGCAGAATGCTCAGCGGCGAGAAATTTTTCTTCCAGGAGCTGACGGCAACGCGGGGACAAAGTGAAGTGCTGCTCTCTCCCGGCGCCATCGGTGATATTCAGGCCATCGAGCTCGACGGATCGTACAAGCTGTATGTGCAGAAGGACGGCTTCCTCGCCGGAACGCATGGCATTCAGGTCAATACGAAGATGCAAAATCTGGCGCGCGGACTGTTCTCCGGGGAAGGATTTTTCATTATTGAAATCAGCGGCAGCGGCACCGTGTTCCTCTCATCGTTCGGGGCCATTCATGCAATCAATCTCGGACCGGGCGAAGAAATGATCATCGATAACGGGCATCTGGTGGCTTGGCCGGGTTATATGGATTACAAGGTGGAAAAAGCCGCCTCCGGCTGGCTCAACAGCTTAACGAGTGGTGAAGCGCTGGTCTGCCGGTTCCGGGGCGAGGGCGTAGTACTGGTGCAGTCCCGCAATCCGGGCAGTTTTGGAACATGGATCAAATCTTTTGTGCCCTCCAGACCTTAGACCTAATAAAAACGGCATTCCAGAGCACAGTATACGGGCTCTTGAAATGCCGTTTTAGGGTGTGTACATGCTGCCGTCTACGTTCTCCGCCTTGTATCTGCAAGCGTCATGCCTGCAAGCTGGCTTAAGAGACAGCCTGACATGACTTCTCCCCTTTGCAGCCGCTTCGTTTGCATGAATTGTAGGTGCCTTTGAAATCCAGCCGGTGATCGGTAACGTTAAAGCCGTATTCCCGTTCCAGGCGCAGCTCCAGCTCAAGGAGCCAATCGTCCTTGATTTCCTCCAGCCTGCCGCACACATTGCAAATCAGGTGATGGTGCATATGGGCATGATCATCCCCCCGCAGATCATAGCGGGCCACGCCATCCCCAAAATTCATCTTCTCTACAATATGAAGCTCACACAGCAATTCCAGGGTACGGTATACTGTTGCAAGTCCAAGATGCGGATAGCTGTTCTTCACCAGCATGTAGACCTCTTCCACGCTCAAATGATCCTTCTCATTATCCAGCAGAACTCTGACGATAGCCTCGCGCTGTGGCGTTAATTTATAATGATGCGCAGCAAACTGCTGACTGATATTAGCAATCGGGTTCACGTGTAGTCTCCCACCTTTCCGGAAGCGCAATCTGAGATTAATTAGTAATCGTTACGATATAAGCATAACAAAAATATCCACCAAAGAAAAGAGCCTGACACCATTATAACATTCCGTACCGGTAATAAGCACTAGAGGAAATACCCTTACCGCAATGCTGTTTCAAAAATCCGTGTAAGGGTTAAACTTTCATAGATGTTAAATTTAATTGCCTGCAACCTTTCCATATTCTGAGTCGTCTGAGGTGTTGAACAAGGCTAAGCAGCCTGAATCCTACAGACAAAGGTGGAAATATAATGAACTTCAAAAAAAGCGCTTTTGCAGCGGTGACCAGCGTATCGCTTCTTACTTTTTCACTTGCCGGACCCATCTTTGCCGCAGACAGCAGCTTTAAGGATATCAACAACGTAACCGGCAAAGACAAAATTAATTCCCTGAAGGAGCAAGGATTGATCAAAGGCATCTCCGACACCCAGTTCCTGCCCGGCTCCAAAGTAACAACGGCTCAAGGAGTCCAGTTTATCGCTGGAGGTCTTCAACTGAGCCTGGCGGCTATCGACTTCAACAAGGCTCCACTCGCCAGCAGCACCTTCAGCAAGGTAAAAGACAATGCCTGGTACGCGGAAGCTTTCGTCAACGCACATTACAACGGGATCGAAATCGCTGCGGATATTGATCCCTCGAAGCCAATGACCAAGGAATTATTCACCAATCTGCTGGTCCAGGGCATAGAAAAGGTTGGCAATCTGCCGATGATCAATATTGTCCCTGCAGATATCGCCGACGCTGACGCCTTGGAGCCTTCTTTTCAGGGCAGCATTCAGCGCTCGCTGAAATACAACATCAACACACTGGATGCAAACGGCAAATTCAATCCGAAAAAACAAATCACCCGCGCCGAAGCAGCCGTTATGCTCTACAACGCACTGGATTACCTGAAATCCAAAACAAATACCGCGCCACAGAGCTAGAATAGGCTCTGCATTCCACACCCGCTCCCCTGGGTATGGAATGACGAATTGGCAATCAAGTAGAAACGGCTATGCCGTCCTTATTAGGACGGTACCCGTTTCAGCGAGAAATAGAAGGATAATTTATAGCGTAAAGCATATAAATTCTTATATTTCAAAAAGGCAGTTCCGGATTTTCCCGGACTGCCTTTTTGGTGTTCCATACTGTGATTTACTCTAAGGTCCAATTATATTTCCTCACCGCTAAGGCGGTTCAGGAACTGCAGCGCGCGCGGATGGGTTGTATGCTCCAGCACCTGCTCCGGTCTGCCCTGCTCCAGAATTACACCGCCATCCATCAAAATGACCTGATCCGCCACATCCGCAGCGAATTTCATCTCATGGGTGACGATGACCATCGTCATGCCTTCAGCCGCAAGCTGCTTGATTACCTTGAGCACCTCGCCTACCAGCTCCGGATCAAGCGCCGAGGTGGGCTCGTCGAACAGCAGCACCTCCGGCTCCACGGCCATCGCCCGCGCTATGGCTACGCGCTGCTGCTGGCCGCCGGATAATTGATGCGGATAGGCATCCGCCTTGTCCGCAAGGCCAACCTTCGTCAGCAGCTCGATGGCCCGCTTGCGCGCCTCCTCCTTCGTGCGTTTTTGGACGGTAACCTGGCCCTCCATCACGTTGCCCAAAGCGGTCATATGCGGAAACAGGTTGTACGACTGGAAGACCATCCCGGTCCGCTGGCGCAGGGCCAGCACGGAACGCTGCGGGATTTTGCCTCCCGCTGTGAATTCCAGCTTCATATCGCCCAGGGTCAGGCTCCCCCTGTCCGGCTGTTCCAGAAGATTAAAGCAGCGCAGCAGGGTTGTTTTACCGGAGCCTGAAGGACCGATTATAACCAGTACCTTGCCGTGCTCCACTGTAAGATCGACACCCTTCAGCACCTGGAGGGGACCAAAGGATTTATGCAAGTCACGAATTTCAATCATAGGTGCTCCTCCTTATCTTGCCGAGTAACGGTCAAGCCGCTTCTCCAGGTAATTTTGCAGAACCGACAGCACGGAACAGAACAGCAGGTAGAACAAAGCGGCTTCACTATAGAGCAGCAGCGGTTCATAGGAGGTCGCCGTAATCTGTTGGGCTGTTTTGAAAATTTCTACATAAGTGATAGTCGCGGCAAGCGAGGTGTCTTTGACCAGGCTGATAAAAGAATTCGACAAAGGCGGAACCGAAACACGCGCTGCCTGGGGAGAATGACTCTCCGCAGCGCTTGGCCCCGGGTCATCCCTACGGAGAACGCAGCTTCCCACTGGCCTTTATGTATGGACAGAATTGCAGCCCGCACAACCTCAGAGGAATAAGCCCCTACACTGAGCGTAAACCCGATTGTTGCGGCAATAAACGGATCAAGGATAATCCCCACCGCCGGCAGCCCGTAAAAAATAATAAACAGCTGTACAAGCAAAGGCGTTCCGCGGATAATCCAGACGTAGAACCGGGCGATCAGCTTCGGCAAAGTCCAGGGCGACAGCCGGATAAGTGCGGTAAAAATGGCCAGCAGCAGGCCCAGAATAAAGGAGACTACTGCGAGCGGAATGGTAAAAGCCACCCCGGCTTTGAGCAGGGGCAGCAAGGAATCGAGGAAAATTTGTATTTTACGGTCATCCATTGATCAGACATCCTTCTTCGGACTTCGGGCGGCCGGAGCCGCCTGGTCCATGCGTTATTATTTGGAAACGTCGGCACCGAAATATTTCTCGGAAATCTTCAGGTACGTGCCGTCACTTTTCATAGCCGCCAATGCTTCGCTCACTGCCGCTACCAGCTCATCGTTGCCCTTAAGGAAGACAGCAGCGCTCTGGGAACCCTCGGCGATTTCGTCGACAACCTTAATTTTAACATCCGGCTTCTGCTTCTTCAGATCCAGGTAGGACAGCCCGTCATTCACGGTTGCATCAATCCGGCCGGAGGTCAACAGGTCAATCGCCTGGTTGAAGCCGTCGGTGACCACAAGCTCCGCACCGTTCTCACGCGCGATATCGGACAGATTGCTGGTAAGGGACTGGCCGGCTTTTTTGCCTTTCAGATCCGCAAAGGTCTTGATGTCTTCATTCTTCTCACCAACGATCAATACCGCCTTGGAGACAATGTACGGATCGGAGAAATCATATTTCACCTTGCGCTCATCCGTAATCGAAACTTCATTGAAAATGACATCAAAGCGTTTGGCATCCATCCCGGCAAAAATGCCGTCCCATTGGGTTTCGAAAAATTCCGGCTTCACTCCCAGCCGCTTAGCCACCTCTTCAGCGATTTCCACATCAAATCCGGTAAGCTTGCCCGAGGCATCATGGAAAGTAAACGGCGCATATGTGCCTTCGGTTCCGATGCGCAGCTTGCCGCTTGCTTTGATTGCATCCAGGCTGTTCTGTTCAGCGGGAGCTGAAGCTTCTGCAGTCGGAGCCGCGGAGGACCCGGCTGTTGTATTATTTCCTGCCGCATTGTTGGTATTATTGCCGCATGCCGCTACCAGTACCGCCGTAAGCAGCATCAGGATAGTCAGACTTAGTTTTTTCATAAATAGTTAGCCCCTCTCATCATCTCTGTATATTCCGGCTTTCCCGGCAAATTGAATAGTAACACCAGCATGTCAGCGGAGTCAAGAACTTTTCCGATTATAAACATCGGAATTATATTGTAAACGTTTTAATGGTTACTTTCTTGCAGATTCATGTGCCGGATTGTGTTAGTTTGCCCAAAAAACCTGCTAAATCCGCCAGCGTTAAAAAGAACCTGGTTCAACGATCTAACGCTTCTGAGTCCGAATCTTCAACCAGCGAACCTGACCTTCCTGAGCTTTGATCCTTTGACAACACGCCTGAATATGCTATATTAATTAGCAATTGCGAATTCAATATTGACCTGCTATTTCACTAGGGGAGTCTGCCGACTGAGATGAAGCGTGAAGCTTCGGACCCTTGGAACCTGATCTGGATCATACCAGCGGAGGGAAGTGGAACAGAAACGATCAGCGGTGCCGCTATACGTCTACTGCCTGAACCTTTCAGACCCATTTGTCTCCACTCGGAGACCGGTGGGTCTTTATTGTGTTGCCGCGCAAATGAAAGGAGGTTTAGCACATACGAATATGATCTCAATGACGGACCTGTCCTATTCTTTCGGCACATCTCCAGAAACTCCGGTATTCAGCGGACTGTCAATGAATGTGCGCCAAGGGGAATTCATTTCTCTGGTCGGTGCCAGCGGCTGCGGTAAAAGCACACTTTTCAAAATCATTGCCGGATTGCTTCAGCAGACCGGCGGTGAGCTTAATGTTCCTGGAACGATATCCGCCGATCCTTCCTCACGCCTGGGCCGGGTTGCCTATATGCCTCAGCAGGATCTTCTGCTGCCCTGGAGAACCGTGCTCGACAACTGCCTGCTTCCCTGGGAGCTGAACAGAACAGGCAGCAAAACGGAGGCGGTAAGGCGTATCCGCAATATGCTGGAGCGTTTTGGCCTGGAAGGTACAGAGCAGCGTTATCCGCACGAGCTGTCCGGCGGAATGCGCCAGCGGACCGCTATGCTGCGGACGCTGGCTGCCGGCCATAAGCTCATGCTTTTGGATGAACCCTTCGGAGCGCTGGATGCCATCACCAAACGCGGGCTTCACCGCTGGCTGCTGGAGCTGTGGGGCAGTCTGGAGCAGACCGTGCTGTTCATCACCCACGATCTGGAGGAGGCGCTCCTGCTCAGTGACCGGATCTATCTGATGTCCGGCGGCGCTGGCGGCGGTGTTCAGGAATTCCTGGTAGATCTTCCGCGCCCCAGACATTACCGCTTGAACTATGACCCGCATTTTGTTGCTTTACGGGCGGATTTGGAACGGAGGCTGTATGAGACGTACATATCTTAGAACATTTTTACGCGAATATGGTCCTTTCGCCCTGCTGGTGCTGCTGACTCTTGCCGCCTGGGAATGCGAAGCCCGGTTAAAGCTTGTCCCTGCCTTCATTCTTCCGGCCCCTACGGCCATATGGACGGCAATGCTGGAGCAGAGGCTGCTGCTCTTTGGAGAACATTTGCCCGCTACGCTGCAGGAGGTGCTGCTGGGTTTTGTGCTGTCCGTGTGCTGCGGTGTGCTGCTGGGTACCGGAATGCATATGTTCTCTCCGCTGGAAAAGGCGCTGTACCCCTTGCTGGTCATCAGCCAGACGATTCCGCTGATCGCGCTCTCCCCATTTTTATAATGTGGTTTGGCTATACCCTGTGGAGCAAGGTGGCGGTGGTGTTTCTGACCGCTTTTTTTCCGGTCGTCATCGGCACTTATGACGGTTTGCACAAAAGCGGTGTGGTGTACAAAGAGCTACTGCTTACACTAGGTGCAAACCGCTGGCAGATTCTGCGGAAAACCCAGATTCCCCCGGCACTGCCCTCGCTGTTTTCGGGACTCAAGCTCTCTATTGTCTACTGTGTGATTGGCGCAACAATCGGGGAATGGCTGGGCGGTAGCCGGGGACTCGGGTATTTCAGCCGCCGGATGGCGGGCAATCTGCAAAGTGCAGAGATGTTCGCCGCAGTGTTTCTTTTATCCGCACTCGGTATCGTTCTGTTCCTAAGTATTAAGCTGCTCGAAAACATTATTTTGCAGAAAAGAGGCATACATCGATGAACATCTTTCCCTCAGAACATCCAGTTAGTAAAAGAAAGCGCCCCTTGCTCTCCCTATCGCTGCTCCTATCTCTTGCCCTTGCGGTAAGCGGCTGTGGAGGGGACAACCATGCTGCTCCAGCCAGCTCCGCTTCAGCCAATCACGTTGACCAGCCCCACAAGCTGACGATTATGCTCGACTGGTATCCGAACGCCGTTCACTCCTTCCTGTATGCCGCGCAGCAGAAGGGTTATTTCGAAGATGAAGGTCTGGCTGTGGATATCCAGATGCCTGCGGACAGCAATGATGCCCTGAAGCTGGTAGCCGCCGGCAAAGTCGATCTGGCCTTAAGCTACCAGCCGCAAGTGCTGATGGCCCGGGGAGAGCAAATTCCGGTGAAGTCCGTCGCCGCCATCGTCCGGCATCCGCTGAACCATCTGATGGTACCGGCGGACAGCGGGATCAAAAGCCCGAAAGAGCTGGCAGGGAAAAATGCCGGATACTCTTCGATTCCCTTCTACGAAGCCATGCTGAAAACAATGGTCAAAAGCGATGGCGGCGATCCGTCCGCAGTAAAGCTGACCGATGTGGGTTTTGATCTGATTCCGGCCATTTCGGCCGGACGGGTGGACGGAATTATCGGCGGATTCATTAACCATGAGCAGCTGATTCTGGAAAAGGAAGGGCATCCGGTCATTTCGCTGAACCCTACGGATTACGGCGTTCCCGACTACTACGAGCTGGTTCTGGTGGCAAGCGATCCGGGCTTGCAGAATGCTGAAGGCTACATCGGGAAGTTCATAGCGGCGGCACGCAAAGGACAGCAATTTGTTGCAGAGCACCCGCAGGAGGCGCTGGACCTTCTGATGGCCCATGAGGAAGCTACCGCCCCCCTGGACAAAGAAATCGAAACCAAAAGCCTGAAGCTTCTGCTTCCCTTGATGGATGCCGGCGATGAGCCGTTTGGCTATCAGGACCCAGCCTCATGGGAGAAGGTTAATTCCTGGCTGAATGAGAACGGACTGCTGCATGGCGGGGTCAAGACGCAGGACGCTTTTATCAATTTGTGAGGTGTGCTGCATTTTATACAATTGATTGACTTTAGATTAGCCATTTACTTTTGAGGAGGAATCATCATGTCTTTCTTAACCAAAGTGCGGGAAAACAATCCGCTGGTGCACAACATTACTAATATTGTAGTCGCGAATTTCAGCGCCAACGGGCTGCTGGCGCTGGGGGCTTCGCCTTTTATGGCTGACGCGCATGAAGAAGTTGCGGAGATCGCCGCCATGTCTGGTGCTGTTGTGCTGAATATCGGCACATTGAATGATTACGCCATTGAATCGATGCTGCTGGCAGGCAAGGCTGCGAACCGCCATAACGTGCCGGTCGTGCTTGACCCCGTGGGCGCAGGAGCCACTGCTTACCGCACCGAAGTTACCCATAAGCTGGTCAGCCAGATGCAGATTACCGCGCTGCGCGGCAATGTCGCCGAAGTGGCCCATGTCGTCGGCGAGCGCTGGAGCATCAAAGGCGTGGATGCCGGAGCCGGCGACGGCGATGTGACCGCTTTGGCTGTGCAAGCCGCGCTGAAGCTGAAGTGTGTTGTTATTATCACCGGCAAGGAAGATGTCGTCACAGATGGCCGCACCACCTATGTGGTCAGCAACGGACATCCTGTTCTGACCCGGGTTACCGGCACCGGCTGCCTGCTGAGTGCAGTTGTCGGTGCGTTCCTCGCGGCCAGCGGCGGAGCCTGGCTTGAAGCTGCTGCCGAAGCGCTATCCTTCTATGGAGTTGCCGCTGAAATTGCAGCAAACCGGACGCGCCAACAGGGAGTTGGCAGCTTCCAGACCGAGTTTCTGAATCAATTAGCCCTCGTGACTCCGGAAGTATACGCTGAACGCTCACGTGTACAGCGCTTGGAACAATGATCACAGCTTCGCCAAAGGAGAATCTGCTATGACTAACCATCCTATGACTAATGTTTTCAAAGCTTTGACTGTCGCCGGATCTGACAGCGGAGGCGGCGCCGGTATCCAGGCGGATCTCAAAACCTTTCAGGAGCTGGGTGTATACGGCATGTCTGCGCTCACCGCAGTGACCGCTCAGAACACCCTGGGGGTCCAGGGTGTGTATCCGCTGGAGGCGGAAGCCGTTGCCGCACAGCTTGATTCCATCGGGGCGGATCTTACACCCGATGCCGTTAAAACCGGCATGCTGTTCAGCAGCGGGCTCATCCGCACCGTTGCCCAAAAATTCCGGCAATATGGCTGGACTAAGCTGGTAATCGATCCGGTCATGGTTGCCAAAGGAGGTTCTCCCCTGCTTCAGCAGGAAGCCGTTCAGGCTTTAATTGCTGATCTGCTGCCGTTGTCCTTAGCCATTACTCCCAATATCCCTGAAGCGGAAATTCTGACCGGGATGAAGATTTCCGGCATGGCTGACCGCGAAGCTGCGGCCAGGCTTGTCCACGCCATGGGACCGCGATATGTGGTACTCAAGGGCGGCCACGATGAGGAAGGTGCCCTGGTAACTGACCTTCTATATGATGGTGAGAAGTTCATTTATTTGCAGAGTCCCCGGATTGCTACCAGGCACACACATGGAACCGGCTGCACCTTTTCCGCAGCCCTCACGGCCGGACTGGCACAAGGCCAATGGGTCCCGGAGGCGGTTCATACTGCCAAAGCGTTTATCCAGGCGGCTATTGAAGACGGAATCAATATTGGTGCCGGAAACGGCCCGACGAATCACTTTGCCTACCAGAATAGACTAAGGGGGCAGCGCTAATGCAGCGGATGGACAGCGAACATGTACGCAGACTGCTGAAGCTGTACTTCATCATGGGCAGTGCGAACTGCCTGAAAACTCCACTGGAGACACTCGTTGAAGCAATGGATGGCGGGATCACTTTATTCCAGTACCGCGAAAAGGGCAGCACAGCTTTCACCGGGCAGGCGTATGTTGAGCTTGCACAGCTGCTCCAGCAGAAGTGCCGGGAGCGCAAGATTCCTTTTATCGTAAACGATGACATTGATCTGGCCGTTGCCCTGGACGCAGACGGCGTACATGTGGGGCAGAAGGATGCCCCGGCACGTTCCATCCGTGAGCGGCTGGGAGCGCACAAAATCATCGGTGTCTCCGCCCATAACCTGAAGGAAGCACAGCAGGCGATTGCCGACGGTGCCGATTATCTGGGAGTCGGACCGGTGTATCCTACTTCCTCCAAGGACGATGCTGAAGCGGTTCAAGGAACAGGAGTGATTGAGGAGCTGCGCCGCAGCGGACTTACCATTCCACTTGTGGGGATCGGCGGAATCACAGCGGCCAATGCACGGCCGGTAATCCAGGCGGGTGCCGACGGAATCTCTGTGATCTCCGCAATCGCCGGAGCTGCCGACATTCGTGGTGCCGCCCGGAATTTTCTGCGGGTGATTCAGCAGTAGCAGCGAAGCTGGATGCCCACAACCTAAAAGCACAGCTGCCGGTTACGATACGGCGCTGTGCTTTTTTCTGACGTCCACATCCTCTCAGCGCCATCTGCCCATCGCAACGGTGTTGTAGTACTTTCCGTCAGACAGCAGCTTGTCGTTCTTCAGAAGACCTTCCTCTGTAAACCCCAGCTTCCGGTACAATGCGATCGCGTTCCTGTTGGTTTCCAGGACGTTTAAAGTCAGTTTGCGGAGGCCGCAGGCCGCAGCCCAGGCAATAGCTGCCGACAGCATATGGCTGCCTATGCCAAGCCCCCAGTATTCCTGAAGCACGCCTATGCCAAATTCCGCCTGATGCGCCATGCGTTTCTATTTTCATTATGTACTCCCTCCCTCTCTATGGTCATCTGCCCTGCATACTTACCAATCATAAACCTGCACGCAGCTTAGTCAATATTATACAGCCTTGACATAGCCGCCTGATTAGTTTACTTTATAAACAGTTTACAGAAGTAACTTTTTTATCAAAGGAAGGTGCAGCATGGCGGATCGGGAACAAACCATAGAAGTGTATCAGTCGTTTTTTGCAGTAGCCCGTCAGCTTAAGCGGCTCGCTCATCAAAGTGCGGCTAACCTTGGGCTGACTGTTCATCAGATCGGCATTCTGAATTTCCTGAGGCAGCACCCCGGGCAGACCCAGAAAGAGGTTACAGAACGCCTGGTGTTCAATAAAAGCCGGGTCAGTCTGCAAATCGACGCCCTCGCGCTTAAGGAGCTGGTCACCCGTTCAGTTTCCGAGCTGGACCGCAGGGAGACAAGGCTGTATCTCACGGAAGAAGGCGAGGCGTTATGCCTCCGTTATAACGAGGAAGCTTGGTCCCATAAGGTGCTGGGAGAAGCTCTGGAGCAATTCTCGGCGCAGGAGCTGGAACAGCTGATTCACATGAACAAGCTGCTGCTGCTGCATCTGAACCCCTAAATCTATAGAAGCCGGTGATAGGATGTCCCAAGGTTTTGGAACGAACGGCGGTCATGGCCGCTTAAAATTCGACGATGAGAACAAAAAAACTAATCTGAGCAAAGCGCTATTGCTGCGCATAGCCGGATATTTCATTCCTTACTGGAAGCAGACGCTGCTCGTGATGGCGGTGCTGATTGTGTCTGCTGTCCTTGGCCTGCTGCCGCCCTTGTTTATTCAGCAGATTATCGACCAGGCTCTGCCGGATAAAAATTTCCGGTTGCTTGTTCTGCTTGTGCTTGCTTCACTGGGAACAACGGTCGTATCCGGATTGCTGGGCGTGCTGCAGAATTATTTGAATTCCTTTATCTCGCTGCACATTGTCTACGATATGAAAAATCAGATGTACCGCCATCTGCAAAAGATGCCGCTGCAGTTCTACTCCGGGGTCCAGCAGGGTGAAGTGATCACGCGGATGACCAGCGATATTTCGGGAGTCCAGGGTGTGTTCAGCAGCACCGTGGTCAATTTTGCCAGCAATCTGTTCATTCTGGTCTCCACGGCGGTAACGTTGTTCATTATGAACTGGAAGCTGGCTCTGCTGGGAATCTTTGTGATTCCTTTGTTCGTAGTTCCTACACGCAAGATGGGCAATCTCAGCTGGAAGCTGGCCAAGCAGACCCAGGAGAAAATCTCTGAGCAGAATCAGATCGTCCAGGAAACGCTCAGCATCAGCGGGTATCTGCTTATGAAGCTGTTCACGAAAGAATCTGCGGAGTATACCAAATTCCAGACAGTCAACTCGGAAGCCACCAGCCTGCAAATCCGGCAATCGATGGCCGGCCGCTGGTTCATGATGGTTCTGTCCACGTTCACCAGTATCGGTCCGCTTCTGATTTACTTGTATGGCGGGTATCTGTTCATCCATGGGGAGCTGTCTATAGGGGCCATCGTAGCCTTTGTCGCCCTGCTCGGCAGGCTGTACGGTCCTGTGATGCAGATGACCAACCTGTATGTAGAGATCAAGCGCTCAGCAGCGCTGTTTGAGCGGATTTTTGATTATTTCGATATGAAGCCGCTGATTGTCGATCAGCCGGAAGCCCGGTTCATCAGCGCTGAGGGCAGAGATATCACGTTTCATGAGGTTTCTTTTGCCTATCAGGCGGATAAAACAGCGCTGCACGGAATCTCGTTCACTGCCGCTGCCGGCACCCTCACCGCGCTGGTCGGCCCCAGCGGAGCGGGCAAAACAACCATTACCAATCTCATCCCGCGCCTCTATGAAACGGATTCGGGTGCCATCACAATTGGGGGCAGCAATATCCGGGACTTCACACTGGAATCTCTTCGTGCGCAGATCGGCCTGGTGACGCAGGACACTTATCTGTTCAACGGGACGATCCGGGAGAATCTGATGTACGCAGACCCCGGAGCCAGCGAAGACCGGATCATTACCGTCTGCCAGGCTGCATATATCCATGATTTTATTATGAGTCTGCCTGACGGGTATGACACCGTGGTGGGCAACCGGGGCGTCAAGCTGTCCGGAGGCGAGAAGCAGCGGATCTCCATCGCCCGTGTACTGCTGAAGAATCCGCCGGTCATCATCATGGATGAAGCTACCTCTTCCCTCGATACTGCCTCGGAATATTATATCCAGCAAGCTATGCATACCCTGCTCCAGGGCAAGACAAGCATCGTGATCGCCCATCGACTCTCCACCATCATGGCGGCGGACCAGATTCTCGTCGTGCAGGCCGGGACCATTGTCGAGGCAGGGACGCATCAGTCGCTTCTTGAACAGCATGGGGTATACAGGGATTTATACGACAAGCAGTACGAGCCCAAGGTGTTGACTTAATAAGTCTGCATCCAAAAAAAATCCGCATTGTGCCAATGCAGGGAGCGGCACAATACGGATTTTCTTTTACTTAGGTATATGGGTAAGGCCGTGTTCCAGAGGTTTGAGTTTATCCATCCATCCGTTAACCGGTTCGTATGAACCATTTTGGATTAGCTGGCTGTAGGTGTCCACAAATCCGCCGTCTCCAGCCGTTTGTCCCGCCCACTTATAGAACTCGGGGAATTTCGCCTGAGCTTCATCCAGCCGGTCCAGGAGCAGATAAACATCGATCAATGCCTCATAATTATTTTCTGTGGGGGCTGACTTATAATTCTGTTCCTTCAGCGGCAGCTGGTCTTTATAATATTGCAGTGTTCTGGCGGTGTCCGGGACATATTGGTTATCCTTGAGTTCATAAACCGCAAATAAAGCAGGACCCAGCGGCATCTGGCCGGAATAAGGGCTGGCTAACAGCTCCAGCTTGCCGTCCTGATCGGCATCCTCATATTTCAGCAGAACATTATCATGTACAGTAACCTGCAGCACACCGCTTATTTCCTCAAGAACAATAAATGCCGATTCCGGCCGGTTGTCCGCCAGGCTGAACAACAGCGTCGGCCGGTCATTTTGCAGTAGCGCTTCTGCCCAAACCTTCTTGGCCTCATCAAAGCTGTACCCTCCTTCAAAAACCAAACCCTTCGCTTTACTGTCAAAAAGGATCTCACCGTTCTTGGCAACCACAAACTGCGTGTAGTTGAATTCACCGCTGTTCCAGTAGTAAATCTCGTAGTTGTCATTCTTAAGCGCAATAGAGTCTTTGTGAACAAACCCCTTATATTGATCCTCAATCCGGGAAGCTGCCGCAGCAGAACCTTCCGGAGAGGGAAGTGACGTTACAGCCGGTGAGGCCAGCGGCGAGGGTGATGCCAATTCAGCAGCCGCAGTAGCTTCGTTCGAGTTTGTATTGCCGGAATCCCCTGTACCTCCATTTGATGAACAACCGGCAAGAACCAATAAAATGACCAAAATACTGACAATCCGCATGTGCGCAGTCCTCCTCCAACATTTCTATATTTACTAATCTTCAGAATGGTTTAACAATGCAAAAAGTCCCGCCAGTTCGGCCTGCTCCAGATGCCTCCACTGCCCTCTCTCCAGCCCGCTCAGTACAATATTCATAATCCTGATCCGCTCCAGCCGGAGCACCCGGTAACCCAGCTCCTTGCACATCCGGCGGATTTGCAGATTCAACCCTTGCTTGAGCACAATCCGAAATTCAGTATCGCTGAGCCTGCCCGTCTCGCATGGCAGAGTCCGGGTGCCCAGGATATCCACGCCGGCAGCCATCCTGTGCAAAAACTCATCCGTCACAGGTTTGTCTACGGCAACCAAGTATTCCTTCTCATGCCCGTTCTCTGCATGCATCATCCGGTTCACGATGGAGCCGTCATTGGTGAGAAGGATCAGGCCTTCCGAATATTTATCGAGCCTGCCCACCGCAAAAATCCGGGACGGGTATCCCACAAAATCAATAATATTCCCTTCTACCTCACGGGAGGATGTGCAGGTAATGCCTGCAGGCTTGTTAAGTGCCAGATATACCAGCTTTTTTGTGACCATTGTGACCGGCTCTCCGTCGACGGCTACAAGGTCCCCCGGCTCCACTTGCGCACCTTTTGTACAAGGCTGCCCATTGATCGTAATCCGCCCGGCAGCAATGAATCTGTCGGTCTCCCGGCGCGGATAAAGCCCGCTCTCGCTTATGTACTTGTTGATTCTCATGACAGGCTCCGCTCTCTTGCTTATTGAACAACATCTGACCGGCGCGTGTTATCCCTACAGGTCCAAATCAGATGCCATTGGATGATGATCTATGAGCAACCGGCTGTTTACTTGCTGCTCCCGGTTTGTCGTGCACTGCCGCCCTTTGCCGCGGCTCTTTTGCCGCCAGGTCCCCCGGCAGGTCTACCTTTGGCCGCCTTCACAGGCTTAGCCGTTTTGTTCCAGCGGGTCCAGCCTTTGCTCCCTGTGCCTCTGCCTGTGCCGCCGCCTTTACTTTTTGCCACTTGATCACTCCACCCGGTATTTAGTATTCGGCTTGCCTTCATCTATCTTACCATTTCATGCACAATATGTCAGGTTCATACGCCAACAGCCTGCCGGAGATCCTCCGGCAGGCTGTTGCTTAGCCCAATATTTATGCGGAATTATTTCGGCTGGATATATCCTTCAGCTTTGAGCAGCTCGGCGATCAGCACCGCGCCGCCGGCGGCGCCTCTTACCGTATTGTGGGACAGGCTGACAAATTTATAATCATACAGCGAATCCTCGCGGAGTCTGCCGGCCGAAATGCCCATGCCGTTCTCGATGTCGCGGTCCAGCTGCGTCTGCGGACGGTTTTCCTCTGCGAAATAGGTAATGAACTGCTTAGGGGCGCTTGGCAGGCCGAGCGCCTGCGGACGGCCCTGAAAGCTGTTCCAGCGTTCCAGAATCTCTTCCTTGGACGGTTTCTGCTCAAAGGAAGCGAACACAGCGGCCATGTGGCCGTCAGCAACCGGCACACGGATACACTGGGTCGTAATGACAGGCTGCTCGCTTTTTACGATGCCTTCATCCGTCACATTGCCCCAGATCCGCAGCGGCTCCTGCTCGCTCTTCTCTTCTTCGCCGCCAATATAAGGGATAACATTATCGACCATTTCCGGCCAATCGGCAAACGTCTTGCCTGCCCCGGAAATCGCCTGGTAGGTTGTAACTACAACCTTCGAAGGCTTGAAATCCTGAAGCGCATGCAATGTAGGCATGTAGCTCTGAATCGAGCAGTTGGGCTTCACGGCGATAAAGCCGGTTTCCGTACCCAGACGTTTACGCTGCTGGGCGATCACTTCCAGATGCTCCGGGTTGATCTCAGGGATCACCATAGGAACATCAGGCGTCCAGCGGTGCGCCGAGTTATTCGAAATGACTGGAGTTCCTGTGCGCGCATAGGCTTCTTCCAGCGCCTTAATTTCTTCCTTTTTCATATCAACGGCACAGAAAATCAGATCGACGTCCTTAGCCACTTCCTCCACCTTGGAGGCATCCTGAACCATAATGCTTTTGACGGCTTCTGGCATTGGAGTGGACAGCTTCCATCTGTTTTTGACCGATTCTTCATAAGTCTTGCCTGCCGAGTTTGCACTTGCAGCAATAGCCGTCACCTGAAACCATGGATGATTCTCAAGCAGTGCAATAAAACGCTGGCCCACCATACCGGTACCCCCGACGATACCCGCTCTCAACTTACTTGACATAAGCATTTCATTTCCTTTCAAGCAGCGCCTATCGATAGGTGCTTTTTAATAACCGATTATAAATGATATATGCAGCTTACACAATATGTGATTGTAAAGTAGAGGCATTTGGAAAAAAATATCGGCTGTCAGGAAGCCCCGAGACGTTTGGCCAGCTCGCCGAGATCCTGGCCCTTAAGCGCTCCTTCTACGAGTGCGGGCAGCAGGGCCGGCGTACAGGCGAAGCAAGGTGTACCGTCACGGGACAGCTGTCCGGCCAGCCGTTCATCATAGGAGGGTTTGCCTTCATCTGACAGCGCCAGCAGCGTCATCGTGCGGACACCCGATTCGCGCAGCCCGCGCATCCGCCGGACCAGCCCGGCCTGATTGCCATTCTCATACAGATCCGAGACGATAATAAACAGCGTCTTCTTCGGTTCTTCAATGAACTGCTCGCAGTACTTCACCGATTTGTGGATATCCGTTCCCCCGCCAAGCTGAATCCCGAAAAGCATATCCACCGGATCATTCGCACACTGCTCAGTCAAATCCACGACTTCCGTATCGAAGACCACTACACGGGTGTTCAGCGCCGGAATGCTGGCGAAGATGGAACCGATGACCGAGGCCCAGATAATCGAGCTGGCCATCGATCCGCTCTGGTCAATATCAACAATAACGGTCCATTCCTTGCTCCGGCGCGCCCGGTCAAAATAATAAAACCGCTCAGGAATAATCAACCGCCGCTCCTGGTTATAATGCTTGAGGTTCCGCTGGATGGTCAGCTTCCAGTCCAGCCCGCTGAGGGACGGCAGCGGAGAATGCTGCCGCTTGTTCAGCGCCCCGGTAACGGCGCGGCGGATATCGGTCTCCAGCAGCTTGACCAGGTCATCCACCAGCGCCTTAACCAGCATTCTTGCGGTGTCTTTGGTCTTCTCCGGGATTTTGCCCTTCAGTGACAGAAGCGTGCCTACCAGCTGGATATCCGGCTTCACCGCCGCCAGCAGCTCCGGCTCAAACAGCAGCTGCTTCCAGCCCCGGCGTTCCATCGCATCGCTCTGGATAATCGATACCACATCTTCAGGGAAGTAGCTGCGCACATCGCCAAGCCATTTGGAGAGATGCACGGCGGCATGGCCGGTCCCTGCCCCTTTGCCTCTGCCGCCAGAAGAATTGCCGGAGCTGCTTCCCCCGCCTGTCTCATCATAGATGGCGGCAAGCGCTGAATCCATGATCATTTCCTCTTGAGTCAGACGGAGCTGTCCGCCTTCGCTATAGCCTGCAAGCGAGGCTTCGGCTTCCTGGCCCAGAATCAGCCGCCAACGGGTCACTGTGCTCTCTTGCTTGTAGTCGCTTCTCATCTACAAATCCCCGAAGTCAAAATCATTCAAATCGTCCAGCATCTTGACTTCCTCCTCCTTCAGTTCTCCGGTAAGAATCTCTGCTGCCTGCTCCGTATCCACCCCCCACAGCTCGCCGAGCAGCTCGGAGATCATCGTTTTCTCCCTTGGCGAGAAGGTACCGAACGCCCTGCGCAGAAATACCAGCGCCCGCTTGAATTCATCATCCTCCAGCGCATTGATATAATCGTTAAGCTGCTCCCAGAGGCTCATTCTGGACAGCAGTCCATACCGGTTGCGCATCGACAGGCCCTCAAACCAGCCCGCCCCGAGATCCGCCGGGATGCCGGGAGACAAGCGGCGCGAGACTTCGGATGCAACCTCTTCAGCAGAGACCGCTCCACGCTCCATCAGAATGGCACAGGCGAACCCGGACAGCCGCGGGTTGCGGTCATCCCGCTCTGACAGATGCAGCAATTCCTGCAGCCACAGCGCTTCATCCACCGTTTCGCTGTGGTCCAGCGAGATGGCGTTCAGCTCGTTCATCGCCACAATCATCTGGCCGGCGGCCTCGTCATTGCAGCCGCTGGCATCCGGCAGGAACAGGCAGCCGCGCCGGAACAGCTCCTCCAGCAGCGGCGTGAGCGGCAAGGTGTCCACCCTGCGGATGTCACCAAAGCCGATGATCGTTGCCAGCTCACGGGCAGCAGCGGCAATGCCGACTACATCGCGGCTGTCGACAGCCAGCCCCTGCAGCACCCGGCTGGCCTCCTCCATCTGCGCCGTCATTCCGCACTCGCAGGCGATCCGGATAAGCACCGAGGCCTCAGCGATGGAACGGCAGGCCTGCAGCTTCTCGCGCAGCATATACGCAGCAGCAACTTCAATGGTCTCTCCAAGCAGTGTCGATTCGACGACCTGGATCTCCACCTCCGGCGACCACTGGATGATCCAGTATTCCGCCCAGGTCGCCGCGTCTTGCCCGCTGGGCCTGTTCTTGGCAAAAGTAATGCCCAGCAGCTTCAGCCTATGGAATAACATCGACCGGTTCAGGTCCAGATAGGCGGCTTCCTCGCTGGACACTCTGCGGTTCTCGCGAAGATCGAGCGGCAGCTCGGTGGCTACCGTCGATTTGTACTTCTCCAGCTTATATCGCTTGAGCAGCCGGTTCAGATCGTCCTGGATGGGGGTCTGGCTGACGCCATCGGCCAGATGGCCGATGGCTGTCCCCACATCCACCCTCGCCAGGGCGTCGGCGATCACGGACAGCTCGCCGTGGCCCAGCAGCGTCTGCGCGGCGTCCCGTAAATCGCGCAGAGTAGGCGCGCTCCCGCCGTGCAGCGCAGCCAGCGACTCCGCCAGCCGCACCGCCTCGATCACCTCGGCGGTAGAGCGGTGAGTCCCGCTGCTGCGCAGATGGCTTGCCACCGTAGACAGATAGAGATGCGCCAGCTCCTCCGGCCTTCCGGCCGCCATCGTCTCCCACATCATCTCAAAGTACTGCGGAGCTCCATTCCCCGCTCCGTAGCCTGACATGGTGGAGAGCTTGTAGTAGGAATACGGCATCAGCGTCAGCTTGGTGCTGCGCGAAGGCAGACCTTCCAGCTCCTTGTCGTTCAGAACATCAGATAGATCGGCAAGTGCAGAGGCATGGTACGCTCCGCAGATGACCACAATTTTGTCCGGCGCATGACCGGCTGCAATGGTCTCCCGGATCTGCCGCCGCATATAGGCTTCGCGCAGTGCATTATACGCATGCTCCTTCGGCTGCTCTTGCTGCTCTCTGCTCTCGGAGAGCAGGCGCATTTCGGCGGAGAACGAAAGAATGGCCGCGCGGTACGCTCCGGCATTCGCGTTATGCTCGTAATTGCGTTCCCAATACATATCGTAGTCATGCTCGCCGGCAAGCCGGGCAATCCGGCTGTACACTGATTCCTGTTCCTTATCCCCTTCTGTGAAAGGCCCGCCCGCCTCATCTGCTTCAGGCTTCACTTCTTCCCGCCCGGAAATGCCATCCCGCCGCATAGCATCCTGCAGGCTTAATGTTACCGAGGAAGGAAGATCAATAAACGCCGCCTCCGCCCCGTTGTCCCTGGCCCATTTCATGCCCTGATATTCCGGTGAATAGACCGCTAACGGCCACAGGGCTGTACGTACCGGCAAATCCTCCGTGAAAGCCAAGATGGCTACCGGAGGTTTCGTAGAGCGATGCGTCAAATGGCGGATTTCATCCGTGGCATCGCTTGGGCCTTCGATCAGCACCGCCGTCGGCTGAAGCTCATTCAGGTATTCCAGCAGATGCTTCGCGCCGCCCGGAGACAGGTGCCGCACTCCGAAAATATGTACCCCGGCTTCAGCAGTCGCTTTCACTCGTTCATCTCCTTACAGGCCTGGTAGAGACCGCGCCATTCCGCTCCTTTTTCTTCATCACATTATCCAGATATTCCTTCCAGACCAGCTTGTCTTTGTCGTCATCCTTGACAACTGCCCCTTGAAGCCCGGCGGCAAGGTCGCGGTCCGTCAGCTCGCCGTCCCCGAAGCTGGCGGCAAGCGCCATGCTGTTCGTCAGCAGCGAGATGGCCTCGGCGGTGGAGATGACCCCTGCGGGAGTCTTCACCTTCTCCTTCTTGTCCAGCGTCATGCCGCTGCGCAGCTCGCGGAAGATCGTCACAACCTTAAGCAGCGCCTCATCCGCCGGAACGGCTGCCCCCAGATTATAGGACGATGCAATCTCTGCGACCCGCTTCTTCACGATGGACAGCTCGGTTTCGATATCCGTAGGTGCAGGCAGCACTATAATATTGAAGCGCCGCTTTAGTGCAGCCGACATTTCATTAACTCCGCGGTCTCTGGTATTGGCGGTGGCAATGATGGAGAAGCCCTTGCGTGCCCCTGCCTCCTTGCCAAGCTCCGGCACAGAGATGGTCTTCTCGGAAAGAATGGAGATCAGCGCATCCTGCACTTCAGAGGCGCAACGCGAAATCTCTTCAAACCGGGCAATTCCGCCGTCCTCCATAGCCCGCATGATCGGGCTTTTGACCAGCGCTTCCGGGGTAGGACCATTCGCCAGGAGCATGGCATAATTCCAGGAATAGCGCACATGCTCTTCACTGGTACCGGCCGTGCCCTGCACAACATGTCCCGAATTGCCGTAGATGGCCGCCGCCAGATTCTCCGACAGCCAGGATTTGGCCGTACCCGGCTCGCCGATCAGCAGCAGCGCCCGGTCTGTGACCAGTGTGGCGACCGCCATCTCGATCAGGCGCGTGTTGCCGATGTATTTGGGTGTTATGACCTTTTTGCCGGCTTTGCCGCCTGCGATAAAAGTCAGCACGGCACGCGGAGACATCTGCCAGCCAGCCGGGATATTGCCTTTGTCCTCCTTGCGCAGCGCCTCCAGTTCCTCCCGGTATAATACCTCTGCCGGCAGCCGCATATAATCCTTAAGCTGTTCTTGTTCCGTTGTCATGGACACCTCTCCTTTGCTCAAATCATTCTTCATTTATATTTATGCCTGACTCTTAAGCTGATGGACCACATATTCCAGCTGGGCCCGGCTCTCGTAATATCTTTGATTTGGAATAACTGCTTCCAGCCGGCCGCTGTAGCTTGCCGGAAAACGCAGCATTTGCTGGAACAGAATATAATCAAATCTGTAGGGAAGATAGCTCTTTCCATTCTCCAGCACGGATATCAGCAGTTCATGCAGTTCAAGGTCCGGCATGCCCGAACGTGCAAGACCCGTGAATATATTCGGAAAAAAGTCATAATTTCTCTGATTATGCTGCCAGTCCTTCTGCTCACTCAGCTTGTTCAGCAGATAGCGGCGGGCTTCTTGATGACCAGGACGGGCAAAAGCGCATACCAGTTCCGGCACATCCCTATGAATGAACAAATCCAGCCAGCGCGGGTCCCAGGCTGCCGCAATTTTCTCAGGAGCAAGCATTGCCGTTTCACGGTACTGCCGCTCTCTCTGCGGGTCCCAGGCTGCTTCATACCATACTTCCTCCGCTTGCATAACCTGCTCTTTGATCGTATCCATAAGCAGTTTGTTCCGCCGGGCAGAATCCTTGGTGACGACAGCCTTCAGCTTGTTAATCACCGTGCCGCCAAATTGCTTGTACAGCTCCTCCGGTGACATCAGCTGCTGTGCTGCCCGGAAATAATGGGGGAAATAGCGGGAGTCGAGTTGTTCCAGCTGCTGCAGCTCCCCAAAGGCCGCTTCCGTACCCGCTCTCTGTTTGTACCAAGCCGCTTCATTAATTACAGCTGTGAAGCCCAGGGACGCAAAGCGCCCATGATCCTGGATCACATAGCTGTATAGCTCATCCAGCAGCGGATTCTGCAGCCCGGATAACACGTTCGTAAACGGCCGGATATTGTTCCACAGCTGTTCCGCCTTTTTCTTGTCCTCGTTCTTCTGCGGTAATTCACGCAGCTCCTGCATATATAGAGCGGACAGCCTCTCCACGAGCGGAGCGGAAGAACAATGCACCAGAGCATCCGCTGCCAGCTCCCGGTCCTTCTTCCCTGCAAAAGCTTCAAACAGCCGGTCCTCGCCCTGTGATGATCCGCCTGTCGCCAGCGCTTTATACGCCGCCTCACGGATGACTTTTTTCTTGTCTTTGCTCCACTCCAGCAGATTCGGGAGGTATGCGTCATGCCCTCCGAGGCATTCGATCGCCGCTGCCCGGATATCGTCGCTGCCGTCTTCAGCCGCCTTGAAGATCTTTTCGAGCACTTCCGTTCCGCCTGCCTTGGCGATGACCTTCAGCTTGCGGACTTCGCTCTTGCCGCCCGTCAGATTAAGGCCTTCAATCAAGTATCCGGTGATGGCAGGACCATATGCAGGAAGAATATTGTTCATGGCAAACTCGGCGATCTCTGAATAGGGATCATTCAAGGCTGCAATAGCCAGCGGAAGCAGGCGCAGATCCTGAAACATGCCATCCTTAAAGGCTTCAATTACAATCTCATACCTGCCGCTGCCTGTTGTGGTCAAGGCCTGCCGCACTGCGGCCAGCTCCCTGTACGGGAGCTTGGTGTCGAGAGTGAAGTTTCGGCTGCGAAGCTCACCGGGAGCTTCATCAGGTGTGCTGACCCCTTGGGTATACAGCACCGATTCCAACAGCAGCGTCAGCTCCTGCAGCCGCACTGCGGCAGGTGCTCCGTCACCTGCACCCGGTTCCACCAGAGAGGTGATGCCCTCTCCGAGCCGTTTGAAGACTGCCGCCCGCTCACCGAGCTGCTGAAACTGCGGAAGCAGCCGTTTCAGGCGGAAATCTCCGGCAGCCAGTTCACTGCCGGCGATATATAGTCTTCTGACTTCTTGATGTAGCTCTTGCAATAATGCTGTACTCATGGGCTGTCCTCCTATAGGAATATATAAGAACGTATACGTATGTGCATGCTAGTACAGAAGCCGGGTAATGGCTCCGTCTTGGATAATGGTCAAAGGCTGGGCAACCAGCCGCCCCTGATCCAGAAGATGCTCGAACATCACCAGCACGCAGCAGTCCTTCATTGCAGAAGCAGGCAGGAACGGCAGCAGCTCAAGCGTCCCCTGGGGCAGCGAAGGAATGTCGTCCAGCACCAGCTGGACTCCGGCATCATCAGTGAGCACATACTGGCCGCTCCCCGTCACTCCCAGACTGGCCGCATGCAGCAGCATGACAGGCGTTTTATCGCTGAGCGGATTTTTCAACTGATTTTTGACCTTCTTAAGCGCTTCTGCATATGAACGGTTTGCACTTGCCGCAACCCGCTCCAGGTCTTTAGCTTCGACAGCCCTTGATGTCATTTCTTCATACCGGACCCGGACATTCATATCGCCGGGGTAGGTGTACAGAAGCGGAATCCGCGCCAGATCAAAAAAGCTGTCTTCCTCCCGCATCAGCTTTGCAGCCTTATAAGGACGATAGTTGACAGTCCGGTGAATCGCACCGCTTGCCGTCTCCAGCCAATAGCCAAGATCCACGAACTCCTGACGGGCCGGATCATCGTAGCTGTAGAATGCCAGCTGCAGAAGTTCAACAGATTCCTTGACCAGACCATACTCTTTCAGCTCAGACAGCTGCCAGGCATGCCCCAGCCATTCGTCGATGGTGGATTCATGATCGAGGGCAAGCTCAGGGTCCCCGGCTCTTGTGGTCAAATAGACCCGGGCTTTCTTGATAAAAGCATGAAGCCTTGTCAACTGCTCCATGGCATATGTATAACTCACTTCCCGGTTTTCTCCCTTGCCCAGAAGCAGGGCGAAGCGGCGAAGCTGTGTCTGCGCTCCCGATAAATAGTAGTTGCCCATCTGCTTTACATGCTCTTGAACGGTTTTGAGCGTTTTGCTGTCGATGGTGGACAAGCCGCCGCGGATCAGAGACAGCACCAGCTTTTCCAGGAGGTCCAGACCTTCGAGCTGTGCGTTTATTTTTTTCTTCAGGGCAGATTTGTTGACCTTCTTGGGCTTGCTCTCTGCGCCTCCGGCAGCTTGCTTGGCTTTGTTTTCTTCCCGTTTTTCCGCTTTTTCGCGTTTGGAGGAAATATCCTCGGGGACAGGCGCAGGAGTGAAAGCCTGTCCTTCCACGTAGGCATAGAGCAGGCCTAATGCGTGCTTGCAGGGAAATTGCCGGCTGGGACAGGTGCAGCGGAACACCGGGTTATCCGGTGAAATAAAATCTACGGAGCACTCGTAAGGGGTTTTCCCGCTCCCGGCGCATTGTCCAAAGAGCAGTTCTCCATTCTCAGAGGTATGCAGCCGGATGAAGCTCTTCTTGCGCACCAGGCCCTGGCCGTTCTTGATGGCGGCCGCATTGGGTGCGAGCGAATCTACATAGGATGTTGTAAGTTCAGGCAAACTAGGTTTCCTCCCGACTATATTAGGTGAAAAGCGCACATGCCTCTCATTACCCAAATCCGGGGATAAGATCACATGTTTGCATTTATCTTAGCAAAAATGCTCTCTGGTTCCAATCCGGCGGATGCTCAGGTGGGAAAAACAGGAATAAAGTCTTGTAAAGGGAATTGTCTTGACAACATCTGATAGTTTCCACTGGAAATAAATCACCAAAGTAACCCGGAGCTTGCTGGAGAATAATAATTTCCGCAACAAAAAGTTCGAGGAGGAATCCCTAAATGAGAAAATTGTCTGCTGCAATAATGTCATTTGATTATTATTTTCACGAAACTGGACGGTGAACTATGACTCTTATGAAAAGAAGCTGTCTCATATCTGCTGTTATTTTTCTGTTAGTATCCTTTCAATTTTCCTCTGAGAGGGCTGCGGCAGATCCAAACGGATCAGATCATGAGCTGAAATCAGAGCTTGAAAATATCTATGCTGAAAGAGCCAAAATACTCATTAATGGCAACACTGGCCGTTTGGAGAAACGTTATCTTATGGAACAGGCCTTAAGTAAAAATGCCTTCCGGCATGAACGCAATAGAACCGAATATATGAATACATGGGCGGACAAGCGGAATATCAAATTAATCCATGCCGACAGCAGCATCCGGATCATCCGCCGGACCATCAGCGGAGATACCGCCAAAGTGTCTCTGGTGCAATCCCTCAAAATCGCCTATGTATACAACAAAAAAATTATCCCCGAGCAATTCTTCGGCGTCGGCACAAGGCATTTCATGACCTTGAAGAAAAGTAACGGGAATTGGAAAATCGCCCGCGAATGGTATTTGGACCCGCTGGATGAGAACCCCAGCAAAATCGCGGAAAAACCAAAGGGAGCAGCTCCTTCAGTCAAATCCAAATCCGATCAAGATGAGGACAAGAACTTCAATCGCACCCGGGCCGTCGCATATGCCAATAAATATGCCGGAGCAGCATGGGGGGCTGGAAATCAGCATCACTATAATAAAAAATACCTGGATTATACCGGCAAAGGCGGGGACTGCACAAATTTTGCCTCACAGGTGATTGGGGACCCTGAAGAGGGCGGAGGTTTGCAAATGAAAGGCGGCTGGCGGTATTTCTATAAATCCGGCGGCACTCAGACCTGGGTACATACCGATTCCCTCAGCAGATTTCTCTTAAGGTCAGGATACGGAAAATTGATTGCCAAGGGCAATTATCAGCAGATTATGTGCCCTTCGAATAAATATCCCGGAGGGGCCGTTTCAGAGCTTCAGCCCGGGGATTTAGTAGGTTATATCCTGCGGCACGATGATACTGACCATTTCTCCGTGATTGTCGGATTTGATGATTCCGGTTATCCGCTCGTCAATTCCCACACCGCCGACCGTTATCGTGTCCCTTTTGATCTGGGCTGGGACGAAGATACCAAATACCAGCTTTTTCACATTAAAGGCTGAATAAATCAGGCTTGTCAGCATAACAGAAAATCATTGTCATAAAATAATCCATATGATATTGGTGTTATGCTGGAGGACATATGAATGGTTCCCGCCTGTTAAGACAATCTGCAATCAGAGCTTTTGCTTTGTTTATCGTGAAGCTCATCGGATTGACCGGCCGTGTGATCTTGACAAGAATTGTGGGTGCAGAAGGAATTGGTCTCTATCAAATCGCCTATTCCTTTTACGGATTTGTGCTAATGTTCACAGGGGGATTGCCGACAACCTTGGCTATGGCAAGCGCTAAAAAACCTGCCCAAAGCTGGAGTCTGCTAAAAATAATATCGCTTGGTGTTATTTTATTCGGAGGAATTGTCAGTCTGGCGGTTTTTTGGCATGCTCTGGCTATCTCCAGGTTTCTTGGCAATCCCGGCCTGGAATATTCAATCCGGAGTCTCGCTCCTTCACTGTTTGCCGTGCCGCTATTGGGATTGGTAAGGGGATATTTGCAGGGTCACAAACAAATTGGGGTTATCGCGCTGTCTGAGATCATCGAGCAGGCTTCCAGAATTTTTTTCATGCTCCTGATCGTCTGGCATGTCCTGCCCCTTGGGATCAACCGCGCTATAGGTTCAGGGCTTTATGGCACTTTTATAGGCGCATTATCCGCCTTTTCCTTGCTCACTGTCTATATTTCTGTAAATAAAACAAGCCTCCCTTACAGCACCAGTTATTCAGTCCAGTCTCTTCCCATCTTTTGGTTCATTCAATCTTCACTTATGATCTCTGCAACTCGGCTGATCATTCCCGCCTCCGAATTTATAGACGCTGTGCTTATCCCCAACCGGCTGCTTGCAGCGGGCTACAGTACTTCTGAAGCGACCTCCATGTATGGAGTGATTTACGGAATGGCCGTCATTGTGGCCTATGCGCCCACCCTTCTGACCGGAGCCTTGTGCCACACCCTGTCCGTGCAAATTGCGGCGGAGTGGCAGCAGGGAAATACGCAGAGATTTAATAGTCTTTCCGCTACAGCCTTCAAAGTATGCTGGTTATGGGGAATTGCAACAGCGTTATTTCTAAAGGGTAATGCCCCGGAATTATCGTTATTTATTTTCAATACGGAAACAGCCGGACCGGCAATCAAATATTTAGCAGCCATCCCCCTGTTGGTAGGCTTCCGCGAAATCTCCACCAGTATTTTGTGGTCGCAGGATATCAGGAAAAGTCCATTTTATGGACTCCTTACAGGAATCATCTGCGCCACTTCTGCCCAATATTTTCTGGTGGGAATTCCCGGTTTCGGCTATAAAGGTGCCGCAATTGCTATACTTTTACTGGAAGCCGTTGCTTCTTTATGGAACTTGCAGGCTTTACGTTTCAAGATAGATCAGCTAAGCACCATCTTATTTGGCCTGCTATGTGATCTCATTGTTCTATCTGTCGCGTTGTTCGGAGTCAGGCAGTTATCGCAATCTTTTCCTGGAACGCCAGCGGGCTTTGGGAGATTTCTGTTTGCAGCCCTCTTGTATTTTCTTGTTGCAGGATTTTATATGTATCTTCGCTGCATGCGGAAAAGAAAATAAATCACAGGGGCTGATATCCGCTGGTCACTTAAACCAGCCCTTCTCCTTAAAGCGGGTAATGGCCTCTATCCGGTTGCCGACATCCAGCTTGTCAAGAATGACCGAAATATAGTTGCGCACGGTTCCGGTTGTGATATACAGCTGGCTGGCGATCTCCTTCGTATTTTTGCCGTCGGCGATCAGCCCCAGCACTTCCTTCTCCCGCTGGGTCAAAGGATTGGCTTCACCGCTGTAAGCCTCATCCATCAGCTCGGGAGCATAAAGCCGTTTGCCGGACATCACGCTGCGGATCGAGAGGGCAAGCTCCTCGCTCGGACTGTCTTTCAGGAGATAGGCATCCACTCCGGCCTTAACGGCGCGTTCAAAATACCCCGCACGGGCAAAGGTGGTCAGAATCATGATTTTACAGCCTGAATCCTTCAGGGCTTCAGCGGCTTCGAGGCCGCTCATGGCCGGCATTTCAATATCCATGATGCAAATATCCGGCTGATGCTGCTGCACCAGCTTGACGGCCTCCTCCCCGTTCGCCGCCCGGCCTACAACCTTCATATCATCCTCCAGGTCGAGCAGGGAGGCGAGAGCCCCCAGCAGCATGCGCTGATCCTCAGCGATTACAATTTTGATCATAGCCCCTTTACCTCCTTCAGTTCCGGCTGCTTAAAAACATTTGGCACTCTAATGATGAGCGTTGTACCTTTGTCCTGCAGCACATCCATACTGCCGTTCACAAATTCAAGCCGTTCCCGCATCCCCTGCAGCCCGTGCCCCTTGTCATACAGATTGCTTCCCTCAATCCCGGTACCATTATCTTTGACCTTGATCAGCAGATCCGTCCGCGAGGGTTCAATCAGCACCTGGCAGAGTGTCGCACCGCTGTGCTTCACTACATTGGTAACGGCCTCCTTCAGGCACATGCTCAGCACGTTTTCTGTGATTAACGAGGTATTAACAAGCTTCGGGTTGCCCTCCAGCTGGAACTCAATCTCTGCCGCCTCCAGCAATTGCCGGATCCGGATCAGCTCATCCTCCAGGCGGATTCCGCGCATTTGCGTAACCATCTCCCTGACTTCCTTGAGCGCACTTCTCGCGGTCTGCCGGACATCGTTAATTTCAACCGCAGCCTGCGCCGGATTTTTGTGGATCAATTTGCCGGCCAGATCGCTTTTGAGGCCGATGAGCGACAGCTTCTGTCCCAGCGTATCATGCAGATCCCGGGCAATCCGCTGCCGTTCCTCCATAATAACCAGCTCGGAGATCCGTTTGTTGGCATCCTCCAGCTGCCCCTGCAGCTTGTCCTGATTGTTGCGGTTGTAGGTGGTCGCAGGCAGCAGCACTACAGCGATCATGCTCACCAGCACGAACGGAAGCTGCGAAATGAAAACCCGGTTACCTGTAATCATCTCATAATTGATCGCAGCAATGGTCGTCAACAGATGAATCGAATACAGCGTGAAAAAACCGGCTCTTTTCTGAATATTCCCGATAAAAAAAGCAATAAATAACGCAAAATACATATACCCGAACAGCAGCGTCATTGTGATCGAGACAAGGATCTGTACAGTGGTCCAGAAATAAACCACCCAGCCTCTGGATTTGAACGAGAGGACGTAACAGGCAAAAAATACAGCAACCATCACAATTCCATATACCCACTGGTTTTGGTCCACTGAGGCGGAACGGAAGATGAAATAAAACGGCAAAATGTAAAAAACAACCCATACATAAGGGCTGAGACCCGTACTTTTATGAAAAATATGATGCCACTTCTGCATGTCAGCCATCCTTTTGCCAGCAAGATTGTACCCTCATTTTAGCATAAACCCTTCAAGTTCCCGCAATATCCCGCAAAAAGAAAAAGAGCAGCGTCGGCATTGGCGTTCTCCGGCTGCTTCTTTCTCCAACCCTATATTACTCGCTTTGGAACCCGGGTTTGATCATCTTCAGACCATCCGCTGCCGGCTTCGGCTGCTTCATTCTGGCCTTGATTTCCTTGAAGCCGACGAACCCCTTGTTCTCTTCATCCCATAAGCGGAAATGCAGCGCCTTCAGACTGGTTCCGATGGTAATGGTCGTGGCATGCTTCAGCGGTTCAGAGGCATTATGTGCCAGCTCCAGATTATAGTTCGGCACCTTCGGGCTCAAATGATGGACATGGTGGAAGCCGATATTGCCCGTAATCCATTGCAGCAGCTTGGGCAGCTTGTAATATGAGCTTCCTTCTACTGCCGCTGATACATAACTCCATTCCTCTTCATGCTCGAAGTAAGAATCCTCGAACTGATGCTGCACATAGAACAGCCAGATGCCGAGGCAGCCTGATACAAATACGACCGGCAGCTGCACCAGCAGAAAAGCCTGCCAGCCCATCGCCCAGATCAGCGTACTGTAAAGTAGCGCAATGGATACATTCGTCAAGTACGTATTCATCCGTTCCTTGCGTCTTGCGCCTCTGGCATTGAAGCGGTATTGAATCAGGAAGACGGCGATCGGGCCGACTCCGAACATAATCAGCGGGTTGCGGTAGATGCGGTAGTACAGCCGTTTCAACGGCTTTGCGGCTATATATTCCTCTACAGTCATAATCCAGATATCCCCGATCCCCCGCTTGTCGAGGTTGCTGCTCCCGGCATGATGGATGGAATGGCTGTGCTTCCACTGGCGGTATGGGACAAGCGTCAAGACACCCGTGAGGGTGCCGATGATATCATTGGCTTTGCGGTTGTTGAAGAACGAGCCATGGCAGCAGTCATGGAAAATTATAAAGGTACGGATCACAAACCCCGCAGCGGGGACCGCGAACAGAAGCGTAAGTCCGTAGGATACCTGCAGGCTGAAATAAGCAGCCATCCATAGAACCACAAGCGGAACAAGTGTATTGATTAATTGTCTAATGCTTGCACCCTGGTTTGTTTTTTCAAAGGGAGCCATGCTTTTTTTCAGGCTGGAGAGCTGGGATGTCTGGCGGGTAGTCATCTTCTTCATTTCCTCCTCTGATGTGTCCCGTAACGGATACATTCATCTGTCTTTAGTATAGAGAAGGAAATGTCATCCCAGTAAGGCATAAACATCAACGATGCAGTATGACATATATCATACCTTACGATGGGTCCATAGGATGAACAACCCACACAGGTAAAGTCTTTGTTTTTAGGAAAATGATCTAAGTATCGGGATGACACTTGATTTGATCTAGAAGCAGCAACAAGGTGATAGACGATGTGTGGATAATTCCCACTATTACTGAGCTGTAAATAGAATTTAAATCATTTCTCCTTCAAACAAGAGGTAGAATGATGTTCTCGAATTGACGGAGCATGTAGGATTAAATCGGCTTGTTTGAGACCTAAGTGTCCTACCAAAAAAGCCTCGGCCTGTGGTCTCTGCCTCCATTGTAGAAGCTTCGGATTCACAAGCCAAGACATTTTCATTCATGGTAGTGGCTGTCAGGCCATGTTAGTTTGGGACATCACCTGTTTTTTGCCTATTAATATTTTTTAATTTTTACGTGATCTTAGTGTGATCAGCATTATCAGTCCAACACATACAATTAAAGTAAAAATAACAGGAATATTAAAGAAAGTATTTGTACTTTTAATTTTCTCGCTTGCTATCGGTTGTCCTGAGTAGTTAGCTTGGTCAGAATTGGACGATTTTTCATCGCGAGAATTAATTACTTTTTCCTTAAGGTCAGTAAAACTCGTATTTTCTCCTTGTTTCAATGTAAGAGCTGAATTTTCCCTTAACGGAGTAAACTGAGGATCCTGCTCACTTACAATTCCTGCTACATGGGTGGAGATATCGTAAATTAATTTTGCATCTCTAAGCTGACGCTGTTGGATGGTAGATTTAAAAAGCTTCTCAAAATCAAGGTCACTTGAAATTCTTAATACTTTCCATACACCCGCTGAATCTGCTTCAGCGAAGACTATCCCCGCTGGCTTAGAATTCACCGTAATCGGAAATATATATCCTGAAAATTTTAAAGAGCTCTCTATCGAGTTCGCGGCTTTAATATATCGTTTGAATGAAAAACATAATAAGGATATCCATCACCTAATGTAGCTAAGTTTGCATCATCAGATTCTTCTAAACCAAACTGTGTCTTCTGCTGTTCTATGGATGGAATATACGATTTAAAATCATCTTCAACACTCTTTTTAATCTCAGGAGGGATCTCTGAAGCCTCGGCGTAAGCACTACCAAAAATTGATATACACATCATCATTAGGACAACAAATAACCCAAGTGTTTTTTTTCTCATTATTTAGCCCCCTAATTAAGATACATAAATATTATAAACAGACTCATTCCAAAAAAATGAAGAATTGTTCAAGAAATTCGAATAGCTCATAATATTATAATTTGAATTTCCTGGCCAAGGATCAATATAATAGAGGTCTTGTTTGCTACTGTTCGTATCTTCATAATAACCTCGAATTGTATACATATGACCACCGCCAGATTTCCAAATGATGCCTGAAATTATGGGTTGATTATTACTAGTTTGATTCGCAACAGTTTGAAAACTCAAGGAGCTTCCCGTCGTAGAACTAACATTCCAGTGCTGTAAACCCTGTTTCACATCAGCTACTGTACCCGCTTGGTTAACCACACCACCTTTTACATAATTAACAAAGTCACTCTGAGTGGGCGGAGTTCCTAAAAAATCGATAACCCCAACGGAGGACGCAACCCAGCACCAATTTGTCTGTTCTTGTTTAACAACTGGAACCGATAAAGTAATGTATGATACATAAGCCGAAACAGAACTGCTAACCATTAAAGCGGCAGTAATAGCTAGAATAAAAGTAAAAGAGCTCTTCTTTATTTTTCTCATTATACTCATACTTTAACCTCCTAGAATTATTCATAGGTTAATTTGACAGTCGGCCGACTGATCCAAAATCCTACGAGTCAATGGTATGTCAATTCCTTTTTTTAGGTAAATAGGTATAAAGTATTCTTTTTAAAATATATTAGTTTTTTCTTTTTATTGGTATTTTCTAAAATTACGCTTTTCTCCAAAGTAGGCTCAAAACCGTGACCTGCAGGAAAACCAGGTACGCAGATAAAATACCAAAAACCGCAGGTAAGGTCGCGATGACCGGTTCCTGCGGTTTGTTCTGCATTCATGTCTACAGAGATACGAACCAATTCAATTAACCTGCCGGGAATTTTCCTCACGGTATTCCGTCGGTGTTTTGCCGGTGGCTTTTTTGAACACCTGTGTAAAATAACGCGGGTCCTGGTAGCCGACTAACGGCGCAACCTGATAAACCTTAACATTGCTGTTCTGCAAAATATATTTGGCTTTCTCCATCCGGCAGTGTGTAACGAACTCCAGGAAGGTATAGCCGGAGATTTGCTTGAACAGCGTACAGAAATGGCTGATGCTCAGATCCGCTACCTCCGCCACCTCTTCTATGCTGAGATCCTTGTGGTAGTTGGCTTCTATATACCGCATCGATTTTTCGACCACGCTCCGGCCATCCTCGCGGGTGGCTGACTTATTGCTTCCCAGCATCCACTTGCTGAATTCCATTTTCAGTGCCGCGATCATCGCAGAAAGTGTGCCCAGACCGTGCAGCCTGCTCAGCAGCCCCTCCAGCGACCAGTCTGTATGCATATTGAGGTGCTCAAATTGTCTGTACAGGACGACAATCATCTCCATGATGAGCCTCTCGGCCAGCTCCTGCGGAAGCCCCTGGGCTTCAATGAAAGCTGACATTTCATCAAATAAGGACAGCATCCGTTCCAGATTCACCGTCCGGATACTCTCGATGAGGGCAAGCTCCAGCTCCTTCGGATATTTTACTTCCCGGCTGCCGCTCGCCGCCGTCTCCTCATTGATGAACACTCCCGCCTGACCTGAATAAAACCGCTGGTACAGCGCTTTGCAAGCGAGCGGGTATACCGTGCTTAACTGGTCAATGCCCCGGGTGATGCGGCTGATGCCTACCGAGCATTCCAGCTTGGAATATTTCCTGATCCCGGAAATCAGCTGCTCGCCCAGTTCTTTGCTGACACTGCCAAGACTACCGGGGAAGAGCAGAATCCACTCCCCGTTATAGAACGGGAACACGGACAGCACTCCGTTCTCCAGCGACCATTCCTCCAGAATGTTCCTTACTGCGAACAGCCAGAGCCGCTTCTCCTCCACGCTCCACTGCGCCGTCAAGGAAGCGTAATTATCCAGCCGGACCACGGCCATGAAATACTCGCCCTCCAGCTCGCTGTTCTCCAGCCACTTCAGATGCTGAAGCGGACGCGGATTGCCGAGTGTGAACTCGGCATACATCCGCTCGCGGGCCAGCATGGACAAGGTCTGCACCGAGAGCATCAGCTGCTCATTCTCCTTCTGGCGCTTGAGCCTGGCTATGGCCCGGGTCAGCATTTCTGTCAATTCGTCATGATCGATCGGCTTCAGCAAATAGTCAAAGGCCCCCTGGCGCAGCGCTTCCCGGGCATACTCAAACTCTCCGTAGCCGCTGATGAAAATAAAGATCAGCTTGCTGCTGCGCGGCAGCACCTCCTTCATCAGCGCGATGCCGTCGATGACCGGCATACGGATATCGCTGATGATAATCTGCGGGGCCGTCTCTTCGATCAACTGCAGCGCCGCTTCTCCATTCCGCGCTTCCCCCGCAATGGCAAGGCCCAGCTCTTCCCAAGGGATGGCGACCTTCAAGCTCCGCAGAATGATCGGCTCATCATCCACCAGCAGCACTTTGTATTTCTCCTGTGTTGCACCCATTTTAAGACCCCCCCAGGCTTATTGAATGGCCGAGCTCAGAATCAATTTCCAATATTGTCTCGATGCAGCCTGCAGCTCCTTCAGCGCCGCATCCCCCTGCAAGCCGCCGTCAATCATTTCTTCAATGACACTCAGGAACGTTTTTTTAACCTCGGGCGACAGAAGATTGTCATAAGGCACGAAGCTCTGCTGATTGTTCTCCATCAGCTCCATCACTTGGGCAAAAACCGGCCCTGTTTTATTCGGGTCAAAGGTAATGCGCATGGACGGAATTCTCAGCCCTTCATACACAATCCGCTTCTGAGTCTCCTGGGTATAGAGCGCCTTCATCAGCTCCAGCGCTGCCTCCCGCTTCGCACCTGTCAGACTGGAGGACAGTCCGATCCCTATCGTATATCCGCCGGCAATGGAGGCTTTCTCACCACCGTCCAGTGCGGGGAACGGGATGACTCCCACCTCGTTCTGAAAATCCGCCGGCGCGTTCTCCCCGGAGAACAGATTAATATCCCAGTTGCCGTTCAAATACATAGCGGCTTTGCCGCTTGTGAACTGGCGGACTGCATTTTCCGTTGAGGTATTATTGGAGTCCGGGCTGAACGCATTCTCATGGACCCATTGACCGAAATGCCGGAAGGCCTGTTTATAATAGCTGTTCCCGAAGCTGGCTCCATCCTTGCCCGTAACCAGCTTCTGAATCAGGTCCGGACCGGCGTACCGGTCCATTAAATAATGGGCGAATATCCCTGCGGGCCAGCGGTCTTCATTGCCGAGCGCAAACGGAATGTACCCCTGCAGCTTCAGTTGAACGATCGCCGAGTCCAGTTCTGCCAGCGTCCCGGGCACTTTAATACCCAGCTTATTGAAGACCGTCCGGTTATAATAGAGCGGCTCCGCATTGCCTTCAATCGGCAATCCGTAGATATGATTGTTGAACGTCCACAGGTGCAAATCCTTGAACTGGTCCTTCAGGCCGTTCTCCTGTGCAAAATCCGTCAAATCCATCAGGCGGTTGGAGCGCACATAAGGTTCAATCTCTGCGCCTCCGAACAGCACGAACATATCCGGGGGCGTGCCGGTAACCATCTCGCTTTTCAGCTTCTGCTCACGGTGTATCGTCTGGTCCAGCCCCTCAAAATTCACTTTTACATTAGGGTGCGCCCCCTGATACTCCTTCACAACCTCCTCAAAAATGGCGAGCAGCGGCCGGTCATGCTCCTTGATCCAGAAGTGCCGGAAGGTCAGTGTAATTTTTTCCTGTGAATTATCCTCTATCGGTTCTCTGCCGCCTTGCATAATGTACAGGACCGCTCCGGACATGAGAACAATGTACAACAGAATCCAGCCCCATTTGGTCAGCCATCTTTGCACCATCTGCTTTTTGGTCATCCCGTCCGCTCCCTTCATGGCAGAATTCTCGGAATACGGATGCAAATCGTTGACCCGAAGCCGGGGGAGGAGCAGACCACAATCCCGTAAGGATTGCCGAACCGGATATTCAGCCGCTCATGCACATTTTTGAGTCCAACCCCGCTGTCGCTGTATTTTTTCGGATTGGTCCGTTCCTTATTCCATAGACTCATCAAGGTGGCAAGCTCAAAGCCCGGTCCGTTGTCCTTCACGATGATGATCAGATCCTTTCCCGTCTCCTCCGCAGAGATTGTAATCACCCCATGCTCCTCCATCTGTTCAATGGCATGGTACAAAGCGTTCTCAACAATCGGCTGAACAATAAGCTTCTGTGTCATCAGATTTTTTAGCGAAGCCGGAAGCTCCAGGGCATAAGAGAACTTGTCTTCAAAACGGAATTTCTGGATATCCAGATAATGGCGGACATGCTCAAATTCCATCTGCAGCGGAATCAGCTCCTGATTCTGGCTGATGCTGATCCGCAGCAGCCTGCCGAGCGAGACGACCATTTTACTGATATCGCGGTTGCCGGCCAGCACAGCCATGGAGTTAATCGATTCCAGTGAATTATAGATAAAATGGGGATTAATCTGCGCCATCAGCGCCTGCATTTCCGCTTCCTTTTTACGGCCCTGCTCGGTCTGGACCTGTTCGATCAGTTCGCTGATCTGCGAGCTCATCCGGTTAAAGCCGTCAATCAGCGAATCGCTTTCATCATCGGCACGGGCCGGTACGTTAATGGGTGTGAAGATGCCCTGTTTGACCCGCTTCATTCCGTTCACCGCACTATTGATGCTGCGCACCAGCCTGCGAATAAAATAATGGTCGAACAAAAAGGCGGAGATGAGCGAAACCGCACCCAGTATAAGCGCAATATTGCGGATCGACACAGACTCTGAAGAAATCAGATTCATCGGTGTAATCGCTGCCAAATACCAGTCTGCATTATGTGAAGGCAGGAAAGTAATCAGTGATTTCTCCCCTGATAATTGTCAATGTAATAGTCCTGCTCCCGGGTGTAGTTCTCCTGTAAAAAGGGAAAATCCGTCCGCTGTCCGATGTACTCACCGGATTTGTTAAAGACGATATTCCCCTGCTTGTTAACCAGCAGAATATCCCCTTTTTTCAGCGTTGCGGCTTCCCAGAATATCTGATCCAGCAAATCCGGCTTCACATACACCACCAGATAGCCGATATCCTCCAGCGAGTAATAATCCTTAATGATTCTGGCCTGCACCAGCACCGGCTCGCCTGAGGATTCCGAGCCGTTCTCTCCGGGACCGGACCAGACAGGGCGTCCTTCAGCCCCCTCCATCGCCCCATACCAGGTCTGCTTCCGCATATCCGCAAAAGACATGGGCGCATTGTACTGGTACAGCAGACGGTCCTTGCCGTACAGGCTGAACGAGGTGATCATCGGATGGTTGATCAGCAGGTTGTTGATCTCCTGCTTGCGGTCATAGGTCAGCACAAAATCCGGCTGCTTCAGCGACTGCTGAATCGCCGGCTGTGTGATGGCCGAATTCGTAATCGATGAAATTTCACTGAGCGCGAACTTCAGCTTGCGGTCCGTTTCCAGAAGCGAAATCCAATAGAAGTTGCTGGACTTCTTCTCCATGGCGTTGGAGAAGTTAATATAAGTAACACTGCCCATCACAATGACGGGGATGAACACGAGAAGAATAATAGCGAACAATATTTTGCGGCGGAGCTTCATAATCCTACCCTTCCTCCTGCTGTCCTCTGTCCTTATTATTCTTCACGGCAATCCTTATTTCCTGTTAACTCTTGACTGCACCCGAGGTCAGTCCGGCAATGACCCAGCGGCTGAACAGCAGGAATACCACCAGCAGCGGCAGGGTTGCTGTAAAGGTCGCGGACATGATCATTCCATAATCCAAGCCGTCACGTGTAGTGAATAGCTGCTGCAATGCAATCTGAATGGTGAAATGCTCTTTGTTCTTCAGAACGACGAGCGGCCAGAAGAAATCATTCCACACCGTCATAAAGTTCAGAATGCCGAGTGTAGCCATCGCCGGCGTAATGACAGGTATCGCAATATTCCAAAAGATGCGGAAATGGCCCCCGCCGTCGATGCGGCCTGCTTCGATCAGCTCCGTATGTACGGCTGTGGAAATGTACTGGCGCATCCAGAAGATCCCGAACGCGTTGACCATCGCCGGCACGATCAGTGCCTTGAAGCTGTCGATCCAGTGCAGCTTCGCCATAATGACATACGTTGGCAGCACACCGAGCTGCTGGGGTACGAACAATGTGGCAATGACGAAGTAGAACAGCACGTTTTTGAATGGGAATTCGTATTTGGCGAATGCATAACCGGCCAGTGTGCAGAAAAACACGACCGAGATGGTCACCATAGAGGCTACAAACAGGGAGTTGCCCAGCGCCTGGAAGAAATCTGCTTTATCCAGCACACGCTTGAAGTTGTCGATGAACTGGTCACCAATGGTCAGCAGCGGCGGCACATGGAACACAGCACCTTTGTCATTGGTACCCACCACAAACATCCAGTAGAACGGGAAGGTAGATACCAATGCGCCCAGAATCAGCAGAAGATAGAACCAGAACTTGCCGAAGAGGCCAAGATCGTCCGGATTTTTTTTGAACGTACGCAGTGTGCTCACGCTTTTTTCCCTCCTGTATCTCCGCCCATGCGGCTGGAAGCCAGCATATTAAGCAAGGAGAAAATAATCGTGACGAGGAACAGCAGAACTGCCGTAGCTGCCGCTGTGCCAAAGAACCCATTGCGGAAGGCTTCACTGTACAGATAGGTAACCATCGTTATCCCTTCCTGCCGTGTAGAGCCGGTTCCGGACTGGCCCAGGAAGACATAAGGCTCGGTGAAGAGCTGAAGAGCGCCAATCGTGGACAGCAACGTAACAAAAACAATAAATGGCCGGAGAAGCGGCATGGTGATGAACGTAAACTGCTGTCTTCGGTTCGCTCCGTCGATGCGGGCAGCTTCATACAAATCTGTCGGGATGCTCTGCAGACCGGAGAGGAATATAATCGCGTTGTAGCCCGTCCAGCGCCACATGACCATTGTGGAAATGGCAATTTTGACGCCCCACCAGCCGGAGTTGAAGGCCACGCTGTCCAGACCCAGTCCATTCAGCATCCAGTTGATCATCCCGTTATTGCCGAACAGGGTGCTGAATACCAGCGTAACGGCGACGATTGAAGTGATATTCGGCATAAAATAGAGAATCCGGAACGTTTTTTTGAATTTGGTCATGCCGGAATGCAGCAGCACGGCCAGCAGCAGCGCCAGAATGATCTGCGGAACGGTTCCCATAAGGCCCATAATGAGCGTGTTGGAGAACGAAATCCAGAAGGTGGGGTCGCTCGTCACCAGATCATAGTTTTTCATACCGACGAACTTCATGGGACCCAGGGCATCCCATTTGAAAAAGGACAAATAAATCGTAAAAAAAATCGGGTACAGTCCAAATATCGAGAACAGAATAAAGAAAGGAGAAATAAAGGTATACGCAGTAATACGGCTCCGTCTTTGTTCAGTCAAAAAAGGGCGTTTGCTCTCGGCATGTGGACTCGCGAGTACGGGCTCAGCCATGTCACACCTCCAGGGAATATAACGTTTTTAAATCCGGACTCATAGAAGGTGCTTCCCTCCTGAGTCCGGACGAGCAATGATAACTCAATTAAAGACTTAGCCGCGTTCTGCCAGAGTTTTCGCCTGCTTCACGGCTTCATCCCACTCTTTGGCCGGGTCCGCTTTCTTTTCCAGCACGTTTTTCAGTGCATTTTTGAAGAAAGTATCGGTCTGGTCATGCAAAGGTCCGTAGTATACAGGTTTTACACGGTTTGCCGATTTACCGAATTCAACTGCAGTCTGCTGACCGCCGAAGAAATCATCCTTGAAATCCTTGAATGCAGGATCTTCATAGAGCGCTGGAATAGAAGGCATCAGACCTTTGGTTTTGAACGATTCGAGCTGATTGTCCTTGTTCACGAGCCACTGGATGAAGTCATAAGCTTCCTTAGGATGCTTGCCTTCCTTCGGCAGCGTGATGAAGGAGCCGCCCCAGTTGCCTGCACCTTCAGGAAGCTGGGCAATTTTCCACTTGCCGGAGGAGTCAGGAGCATTGCTCTTGATATTTCCCGCCATCCATGCAGGTCCCATAATAACGGCAAAAGAACCGTCATTCATGCCTTGGCCCCACTCAGGAGACCACAGCATGAAGTTGCTGATCCAGCCTTCCTGAATGCCTTTGACTGTGAAATCATAGGCTTTCTTCACCTGCGGATTGGTGTCGCCGATAAATTTGCCGTCCGCTTTGCTGAAATAAATTTCATCATTGGATTGGTCACGCAGCGCGTTGTAAGTCAGGTCGGTCAGATCGACAAAGGGCTTGCCGATTTTATCCTTATACGCTTTAGCTACTGTGGCGAATTTATCCCAGGTATCGATGGCGGCACCGAAGCCGTCAGGGTCCTCCGGCAGTCCGGCCTTTTTAGCCAAGTCTGTGCGGTAGTACACAACGGTTGGACCAATATCTGTCGGGAGGCCCAGCTGGAAGCTGCCGTCCACGGACGAGGCTTGTTTCCATTTCCAATCCAGATAATTGGCTTGAATGTCCTTCGCACCGTAATCATTCAAGTTGTAGAATTTATCCTGCGCACTCAGGAAACGTTCCATGAAACCGATTTCAAGTTGGAAAATATCAGGTGCTCCCGAACCTGCGGACAACGCTGTCGTCAGGTTGTTGTGGTGAGCGGTCTGGTCCCCGGTGTTCTGAATCTTAATCGTAACGTTCGGATGCTCTTTGGTATACGCGTTCGCCAGCTCTTCATAGTTGACGTTGCCCAGTGTCCAGAAAGAGAGCTCAATCTTCTCAGCAGGATCTGCTGCCTTGTCTGTAGCCGGAGCATTTGTGCTTGCTTCCTTGTTACCAGAATTTTCTTTGGTAGTGTTGTCCTTCCCGGCGTTATTGTTCCCCCGCATCCTGCCAGTGAACCTACAAGCAGAACGGCAGCCAGTGACAATGCCAGGTGCTTTGCTTTTCTCATTCCTCTGTACCCCTTTCAAAGGTTTCTTTTACAAGATTTAGTGTACAGCAGGGAATTTGTTTTTTTGAGGAGGCAAACTTCTGATTTATGGTGGAAATCCTTATGAATTATACTTTGTCAAAATAATTACTCCAACAACCTTCATCAAGACAACATTTCGATTTTTCAAATATAGAATCCTATAACAACCGTCACCGCTGCAAAAAATACCATTCACTCTAAGGGCTATTTTCAGTTCACCACTCCTTTAAAACATAATACCCCGCCAGAAATGGCGGGGTACGGTACTCCTGTTATGTTTATTTCAACATTAATGCTATTTTGCAGAATATTCGTCTACGCTGAAGGTTAGGATTTTATCGAAGATTACGTAATCTTTTCGGCTGGTAAATGGCCCCTTGTTATTGTCGTGCTTGTCAATGGCATACGATGCCTTCCCTGTACCGGCTTGCTTATTCTCATACCATGCAATAAAGGAATTTACTTCTTCCATGCTCAGGTCAAACTCTTTTTCAAGGCCGGTGTTCATCGTTACGACCAGGATCGCTCGGTCGCCTGTTGGTTGCTCTGGAGTTGGAGACGGGGTTACAGTTGGTGTTGCTGTTGGTGTTGGTGTTGGTGTTGCCGTTGCTGTTGGTGTTGGTGTTGCTGTTGCCGTTGCTGTTGCTGTTGCCGTTGCTGTTGGTGTTGGTGTTGGTGTTGGTGTTGGCTCAATGGTTGGTTCTGGAGTGACGGTAGGCGTTGGTCCTGGTGTTGAATTATACATTTCAAATGCTCCAAGGGTTACAGCGGTAGTACCATTGTTCATGGTAATATTCAATCGGTACTTTTTATAAGCTACCCCATTCTCGAATGAGAACACCTTTTTGACACCTTTAGCCCAATCCGATATGTTTGCCTGTTTATCAAGTACTACCCAATCAGTTCCATTCCAACCTTCAAACGTCCAATCACGAGGACACTCTTTGGCAAAGCTGACGTCTTCTCCACGTGGCATCAGTTTATATTTATTAACTACGACTGAGGTCTCAAACTCATATGCGATCCACCCAGCCTGTGTTACATTGGATGCCCATCCAACATCATTAGGTTTACCGTCAAAAACACTAAAGGCTTGGTGGTTGGTACTCCAAATACTACTAGCGCTTGCAATTCCAGAAGGAGCCGTGTTAGAAGTCATAACAGGCACTAAATTCACTTCTTCAGTAGTAGCTGCAGTGACTAAAGGTTTAGCCAGTATTACAGTGAAAATTATACAAGATACAACAAGCAAAAAGATCTTCTTCATATGTATTCTCCTTTTAATAGTATACATCAAGCCTACACTATATAAAGGCGAACAAACAGTCTGTTATTCGACAGAAATTTACAATACACTTAAGAGTTATTGAGGAAATATGTGGATTGAAATCAAAGTTATGAACTCCATATCTCTTGTAAGGAAAATTTTCCTGAACGCAAAGAAATACCCCACCATTGCTGGAGGGGTAAGGTACTTCCGTTACGTTTTTTTTAGCTTGGCTGGAATAATGTGTAATTCTATTTTGCAGAATATTCATCCACGCTGAAGGTCAAGATTTTATCGAATATCACATAGTCCTTTCTACTGCTGAAGGGCCCTTTGTTGTTGTCGTGCTTGTTGATTGCATATGAAGCTGTTCCTGTACCGCCCTGCTTATTCTCGTACCAAGTAATGAATGCATTCACTTCGTCCATGCTCAGGTCAAACTCTTTTTCAAGGCCGGTATTCATCGTTACAACCAGGATTGCGCGGTCGCCAGTTGGTTGTTCTGGAGTCGGTGTCGGGGTTACTGTTGGCGTTGGCTCAATGGTTGGTTCTGGTGTAGCAGTAGGTTCTACTGTGGCAGTCGGTGTTGGTTCTGGTGTTGCTGATGGGGTTGAGTACAAGTTGAACTCTGCAATATTTAATGATAACGTTCCTCGTTGGCAAACATATACTTTTTTGACATTAGGAACTGGAGTAGTAAGATTATAAACTCTATTATCGCCAGGTATTACACCACCTATACTCCCCGATAGTTCGTTACCATTTGAATCCATAAATACTATAGAAACTGGAGCTTTATTATCGTAGTTAGGTATAAGCATTTTATATGCATTTATTGTAACAGGACTACTAAAAGAATAGACTAAAGTATCCACAAGGCTACTATCGCTTCTTTCGGTTATTAAAGTAAAATATGTTGACTCATTGTTATCTGTCACTGCTGGAGTCGATCCCTTGATGTTAGTAATACTTGTTGAAGTGCTTAATGCAACTCCATCCAGTAATCCCACTGGACTTTCAGCAGCTTTAATTAAATTAGGTGTAACGATTAGGATAAGTAAACATAGAACTATGAAACCAATTACTTTCTTCTTCATTAAATCCATCTCCTTTAATATGTATGCACCAAGCCTACACTAAATAAAGGCGAACAAACAGTCTGTTTATCAACAGAAATTTACAATACACTGAAGGGTTATTGAGGAAATGTATGGATAGAAATCAGGGATATGCTCTATATCACTGGTAAGGAGGTTCTCTTTCTATTACAAAAACTCAGGGATACGTCATGGAGAGAAACTGAAACAACCAGGCTTCCATATCACGATGCAGGATTTCTGCCGGATTTGTGCCGATCATATCATAATCGTCATTATCAGTTATATCTCTTAAAACTGTTCATGTAATTTCATCTCATAATTTTGTAATTTTAGTCACATACACATAATGGCATTTTATTGTATTTTTTTGTTGGGATAATTTTCTTTATTTAGTTTTTTATCCTAAAATAATGATTTGGAGGGATAACAATGTTAAAGGGAAGAAAGTTTAAAGGCATGATGGTAATGTTACTGTCGGTATGTTTGGTATTTGTTTTCAGTAGTTCAGTTTTTGCTGCACAAACAAACACAGGAACATATTCCTTCACAGGAAAGTCTGAAGCAATTATTACTTATACCAACATTACTAATCCTAGTATTAATGTTACGACAACCCCGACATCCGGTACTTCTGACCTTATTGTTCAACTCCAACAAAATATAAATGGAACATGGACAAATGCTGTTTCAAGCTGGAATAGTGGGACAACCACTGATACTTGCGCTTTGAACTATAATGGTACAGGTACTTTCCGTATTGTATTTACTACCAACAACAATACTTCAACATTGCAAGGGTCATACTCAATAACTAAATGGTGATTGGGATGTGTATCAAAGAGGATCTCTACTCGATAGAGATTCTCTTTTTTTATACTTGTATATTTTATGTCCTCCTTGGGTGGATTGATATGTACGTAGTTGTTGACTCTCTAGAAAGAGATGCAGAAGTTTCGCCTGTCGCTTACGCCTTATACTCAGTAAGTGTCTCCGAAGCTAACCCAAATGCTGTACAGGTCCCCTTGAATCAACTTAGGGCTGACGAGACATTCCACGCCCTATGGATTAATCCGCTGCACACAGGTATACTGATTTTAATTCCCGCCCCCTTATCCATGCATAAGGGCAGGCGTGGAACCCATAAGTCCTTCTAATTTATCAAAGGAGAGTATTTTTATATGCCTATCAACCGCCCTTTGCTGACCGACAGCGATTTCCAGGAAGCCGTTGACCGCAAGCTTCCGGTTCGGGTCTTCGAGGATGATCATCTGGTGAATTCCGGGGCAACCGTCATCCGGTTCACCGATTCGGATGTAGTGATCCAATCCCGGGTCAGCGACTTAGCTTATTATTCCCGCAGCACCTGCCAGTTTTACGAGGTCAGACCTTAGTTTAGCTTGCCTGTTAGAAAACTGCACAAAGAAGCCGGACAATCCGACCTTGGGGCGGATGATCCGGCTTCTATCTTTTGCATCATTATAGGCTGCGCTAAAAATGCTTCTGTTATTTCTTCATCCCGCTGTGGGCCTTCAGCTTCTCGTTCAGAATTTCCTGAAAGCTCAGCGTTGTGTCATCGGACCTTTGCGGCTTCGGATCGGTCACGGGCTGAGGTCTGAAATATTGATGGTTGAAAGCCATAAGATTATGTACTGTCATACTCATTTAAGTTCAACCTCCTTGGAATAGGTTCGACCATATTTGCGTACCTCCGCATCATCTTAACCCTTATATACCCCGTGTTTTCCAATCCTAAACAGTTTTATTTCACATTAAGGAAAAAAATAATAAAACAGCAGCGCCATACCTTCATCAAATAACGAATTCTTTGGAATTCCGCAGCGCAAAAAATAACAATCATAAATATAGGCTGTTATGGTATAATTACCCTGCTCTGCACTCCAATATAGGATATGAGTTCGGAAACACAAGTAACGGAGGGAAATCATGTTCAAATTTTTCGGTTTCTTGCTGCTGTACCGCCTGGTGGGCAATCCTTTTCTGGCCCTAATTATTCTGCTGGTTATCCTGTATTTTCTGGACCGCCGATATGTTGGCATACTTCCCAGCTTCACCAAGCCATTCCGCCGGAGCCGGCAGATTTCCAAGCTGCGGACCACGATTTCACTGAATCCAAATGATGTATCGGCCAAATTCGATCTGGCCAGACTGCTGATTGAGCGCAAGCGTTACAGTGAAGCCAAGGAGCTGCTTGTACAAATTGCCGACCGCTATGAGCAGTCTGCCGAATACTGGGTGGAGCTGGGTTATGCGAATCTGAAGCTGGGGCATCTGCCTGAAGGCGAGGCACAGATGCTGCAAGGGCTGGAGATCAACCGCAAGGCCCAATACGGGCAACCCTACCTCCGTCTCGCAGAAGTATTCCGCAATATTGACCACAACAAAGCCCTGCAATATGTAACCCAGTTTCAGGAGATTCAATCCTCCTCCAGTGAAGCGTATTATCTCGCAGGTTCCATGTACAAGGCGCTGGGGAGAAAGGAGGATGCCAAACGGGCTTTTAACGAATCGACTGCCGTTTACCGTTCACTGCCCAAATATAAGAAGCGCCAGGAGCGCGGCTGGGCGCTGCGCAGCTACTTCGCTAAGATGCGATAGACCTTTCTGCTACATACTATATAAACCAAAAGAACCTCCGGCCAGCACGGGTAAGTGCACCGGAGGTTTTTGGGTTATTGTACGGGTATAGCCATTTCAAGCTAAGGAATATACAATTTAAAGCCGTCTGTTCCTGATCATTCAGCAAGTGAAACCAGATTACATATCCAGTGTTTTCGGTGTGTCAGCAGAGGCTGAACCGCTGAACGGCCACCAGTTCGCCCGGCCGAACATGCGCACCATTACCGGCACGAAGAACGGCAGGAACACCAGCGCGTACAGCGCCAGACCTGATAGTACGACCGTAGCGATCTGCATCATCGACAGTACCCCGGACGGATACATCGAGGCGAATGTTCCGCCCAGAATGACTACTGCTGACAGAATTACCGTCCCCATGTTCCGCATGGCGTGCAGGATCGCTTCACGCACATCCCAGGTTTTGTTCTCATTGAATCGGTCCATGAGGAAAATGCTGTAGTCAACCCCGAGTGCAATCAGCATCACAAAGCTGAAGAATGGCGTCGTCCAGGTGATTCCTGAATAATCCAGCAAATGCACGAAGATGGCCTCGGTCACACCCAGTGCTGTGAAATAAGTGATCAGCAGCGAAACAATCAGGTACAAAGGCATAATAATCGAGCGCAGCAGCACGACCAGGATGATGAAGATACCGCCCAGCATCAGTACTACTGTCCGCATATAATCCTCATTGGATATTTTCTGCAGGTCGCTGTAGGTGCTGCTGACCCCGCTAATGGCTGTTTCTGCATTCTCCAGCTTCGTGCCTTTCACGGCACGGTCTACCGCTGCCTGGATATCCCCCATGCTGTCGATTGCCTTTGCGCTGTAAGGATTGGCAGCGAATACCACATCCAGAGTCATCACTTTGCGGTCAGAGGACAGATAATTATCAAATACCTGCTGAATGCCGCCCTCTTTCAGCGCCTCCTCCGGCACCAGGAACCCGCTCAGCTCATCATCCTTGGCATTCTGAATCTGTTTGAGGTAATCCTGTGCAGAATTTAGCCCGCCTGTGATCTGCTTCAAGCCGTCGGCACTGTCGCTGAGACCGTCCGTCAACTTGCCGATTTGTCCGGTAAGCTGTCCGAACCCGTCTGCCAGCTGCTGCTGCCCTCCCTGGAGCTGATCCAGACCACTGGAAATCGAAGGTATCTTATCTACAATCTGTCCTTGTCCGGCTGCCGCCTGATTCAATCCGGACTGCAGCCGGCCGATGCCGGCCACCAGCTTGCTAAGTCCCTGCGCCAATGCCGTCTGGCCCGCTGCCGCTTTGGCATAACCGGCATTGGCTTCGTTAAGGCCCGCTGCGGCACCCTTCAGCTGCCCGGAAATCTGGCCCAGACCGCCAGCCAGCTTTGCTGCCCCCGTTCCGCTCTGTGTTACGGTGCCTTTAATCGTCTGGTAGTTCACATCCTGCAGAAGATCAGGATGTGCGGCCTCAAGACCGGTAAAAGATGCATCCAGACCGGCCAGCGCCGAGGCCACCCCTTGAAGCTGGGTTTGAAGCTGCCCAAGCCCCCCATTCAGCGCAGTCAGACCTGCACCGATTTTCTGGTAGCCTGCCAGCAGCGATGCATTGGCATCGGCCAGCTGCTTGGCGCTGGCCGCCGCCTGGGCCAGCCCTGCTTTGATCTCACCGGCTCCTGAGGAGCCGCTTTTGATGCCGCTCTCGATGCGCGACAGGCCGTCGCCCAGCGCATCGATGCCTTTTTTCAGCTCGGCCGTGCCTTCAGTCAGCTTCGCACTGCCCGATACGGCTTCATTCAGCTTAGGCTCGTTCCCTTTAAGCTGCTTGCTGGCTTCCTCAAGACCTGATTGAATCTTGGTCAGCCCTACATTGCTCTGGCTGAGGCCGTTGGTGAGCGCAGCCACTTGAGTCGGGATCAGGAAGTCATTGATTTGCTCCCCGGTTGGACGGGACATGCTGCGGACCGCTTTGACGCCGTCCACCTTCTCCAGCTCACGGCTGATCTTCTCCGCTAACCCCATGTACTCGGAGGTATCCATGCGGTCATCATTTTTGATCACAATCTTGCCGGGCATGGACTCACCCGGACCGAAGCTGTCAGAGATAATGTTGAAGCCTTTGACCGAGGCATAGCCGGGTCCAATTTCATCCATGCTGTTGAAGCTCAGCTTGCCGCTGTAGGTCAGCAGGAAAGGAACCACCACCACTGCCACAATCAGCAGCGCCGCCCAGGGTCTTTTTCGAGAAAAAGAACCCGCTGCGCCCCAAATCCGGCTCTCACTGTGCTCCAGCTTGCTGCTTGACGGCCAGAACAGCTTTTTGCCCAGCACCGCCATGAAGAATGGAACTACGGTCACAAGCGCCAGCAGCATTACGGCAATCCCTACCGCCACCGCCACCGCAGAACGGTAGAGCATGAACTTGGACAACCCGATGGCCAGGAAACCGACAAATACGGCAAGCCCTGAATAGAATACCGTACCTCCCGCCTTGCGGTAAGTAGAAATAATGGCACTACGGGTGTCCTCCGCAGAGGCCAGCTCTTCCTTGAACCGGCTGATCAGCAGAATGCAGTAATCCGTCCCGATCCCGAACATTACCGCAACCATAAAGATCTGCGTAAAGGTCGATAAGGGGAAATTAAACCGGTCCACCAGGAAGGCCACTATAGACTGCGATACAATATAGCTGAGTCCCACGGTCAACAGCGGCACAAACGGTGCGACGAAGGACCGGAACACAACGAATAAAATCAGCAAAATGAAGATAACGGTAATGTATTCCGATTTCTTCAGCCCGGCTTCCGAACTGACAATGGTATCCTCGGTAATAAGCCCCTCACTGGTCAAATAATGATCTGCACTGACGCCGCTAAGCAGCTTATCCACCTGGTCCGGCAATTGTTTGACAGCTTCCTCCCCGCCGTTCACCATCAGTGCGGCCATGATCGTTTTGCCGTCCTTGGCGATAAGAGTGTCCTTCAATTCCTCCTGGGAAAAAGGATCGGTGATGGAGTTAATTTTGAGCGCCACCTTCTCCGCCGCAAGCTTCTCGACCCCTTGTTTAATGCTCTCTGTATCTTCAGCGGCAAGCCCATCCGGCTTGTTAAAAACTAACGCCACTTGATGCAGCGTCTCCCCGCCCTTAGCGTCGGCGACCTCCTTCATGATTTCAGCAGCCCTGGTAGAAGTATAGCCGTCCGGAACGGAAATCTGCCCCTTCTCACGCACCAGGTCAGACATGCCCGGAGCAGTCATAAATAACACAACCGCTGCGGCAAGCCATACGGCTATAATAGCCCATCTTGCTTTAAGTATGGTCTTCAATTGTTTCTCCCCCTGTCTCCTGCATTAATAAGGCCAGCTTCTCAAACATCGTGATGAATTTCTCGATATCCTGCTCCTCAAAGTGGGAGAAATAAGGAGAAATAACCTCCTGTACCTGCTTCTCTGCCGCATGATAGGTGCTTCTGCCCTTCTCAGTCAGCGACAAATAGACTTGCCGGCGGTCGTTCTCATCCCGGGTCCGCTCAATAAATCCGGCTTCCGCCAGCCTATTGATAATCGCAGTAATGGAACTTTTACCCACTGCAACTGCCTCCGCTAAAAAAGTGGAAGTACAAAGCTCCTGGCTGTTGATCAGCCGCATAATCAGAAATTGATCATTGGTCAGGCATTCAGCCATGTTGTCTTTGATCTGCGCATTAATCTGCCGGGTCACCCCCATATAAGCATCTATGTAGCGGTCAATCCAATGCTGTGGCTCTCCTTTCATAGTCCCTCACCTCCCCGCATTGATAATAGTTCGTCTCTTGAATAGTTTCACAGTAAAACTATATGAGCTGCTGCCCAAAAAGTCAATCCATTTTCAGCATCGGGTCAGAAGGACAAATCAATATCACGACAACAACTCCCGCAAAAGATTTACAAGAGCAAAGCACCTTACGGGTGATAATCACTCACCTGAGGTTAGTCCTAACGGGACATTGCTTGTTGTACAACCTCACGGTTTACTATTGGCCTAAGAGTGCCAGATTCAAAGGTACTTTTACCTCTTATTCCAACGTACAGTGGAGCCCCTTGCTTACCTGTCATCCAGCTTTCATGATCCGCTTTTTTTACATTGTATTGTTTCCATCAATAAAAACATACCAGCCTTCGACGCCTCAACAAAGGCATTTCTGCCGTTGTTTCCGGCCCACATTCGACCTTTAGCCGAATCAAACAAAAAAAGCCACCCCGCATTATAGCAATGCGAAATGGCTTGCGCCTGATGCTGCCGCTGCGCTCTAAGCACATTCAGACAGTGTTCCTTAATCCTCATCCTCGTCTTCTTCAACCTCATAGACACAGCGGAACATTTCAATGCCGGCGGGACTCTCCCCGAGGCTGTAAACCATAAAGCCCAGGTTCCGGTAAAAATCTGCGGCAATCTCGTCTTCCGTCTCCGCCAGCAGATACCGCGGATTGCGGGCAGCCAGCAGCTCCAGAATGATCCCCCGCGCATAGCCTTTGCCCCTGTTCTCCGGGAGCACAGCGATGTGGCGGATCTCCAGCGAGCCATCTTCGGTTTCCTCAAAACCTACCAGTCCTATGAGCAAACCTTCCTCTTCCCATCCAAAAAGCTGCAGCGCTGCCTTGCTGCCATACTCCACCGAGGTGCGCCACAGCGCATCCGGCTCATCGATGACGGCATAAGCCAGCAGCTCCTTCACTTCATCCGTATCCGTACGCTGTTTCAAATCTACCAGCATTTGCAGACTTGCTCCTCTCCATAGTTCCGCTATATCCTCATTTTGAAGCTCATCACTCCGGCTTACCTTTTACCCTTTAAAAACACGCTCCACAGCAGGATGTACCCGCACAAAACGCCCGCCAGATTAAGCAGCAAATCGTCAATGTCAAAGCTGCCGACCCGAAGCAGCATCTGCATCGTCTCCAGCAACAGTATGCCCAAGGCTGAGACGAAGAGCAGCGAAATGACAGAGCGCAGGCTTTTCCTCAACAAAGGCAGCAGAACACCAAATGGCACAAAGACAATAACATTGCCCAGCAGATTAATTAGCCTTCGAGGGAAAGAAACTCCGTTATCCAGATCAAAGTACAGTTTAATGGTACGCAGCGGCTCCAGGTTATAGCGGAAAGGCCCGTCCGTGTGTACCGACCGTCCAAACCCGATAAACATCCAGTACACCAGGGCGGCACTATACGCGATTAGCAGGATCAGCAGCATTGCCCTGCCTAATCCCCTCGGCTGCGCCGGTGTATGCCTCTTTCCGCTCCTCGGGCGGGGGTTCCCCTGCTTCCGGCTGCTACTCGCCGTGTTCACGCTCAATAATTTCAATGCTGCCATCCTGTTTGCCGATAATCGCCAGAGCAGCAATGCCAATGAACAGCCCGTGTTCAACCACACCGGTGATGTTCTGCAAGGACGCCGCGAGTTCAGATGCTGAAGCAATCGTTCCGAACCGGCAGTCCGCAATGTAATTGCCATTGTCGGTCTTGTACAGCCCGTCCCCGCTGCGCCGCAGCTCCACTGTGCAGCCCAGCTTGGCCAGATCAGCGACGGTCCATTCCCAGGCAAAAGGAACAATCTCCACCGGGAGCGGAAATTGCCCGAGCGTACCGACAGCCTTGCTCTCGTCCGCCACCACGATCATCCGCTTGCTGCCCCGGGCGACGATCTTCTCACGCAGCAGCGCCCCGCCGCCGCCCTTGATCAGCTCCAGGTCGTGATTCAGCTCATCGGCCCCGTCAATGGTCAAATCAAGACCATCAATATCACCGAAGCCGACCAGAGGGATACCCAGCTCGCGGGCCTGCTCTTCCGAGGCTACAGAAGTTGCTACAGCGGTGATCTTCAGCCCTTCTTGTACGCGTTCACCCAGCTTGCGGATGGCCCAGTATGCTGTAGAACCGGTACCCAGCCCCACCTTCATCCCGTCGACCACATATTCCACTGCCTTTTCGGCTGCGAGCTGCTTCACATTGATACTCATTTTTATTACCCCCATCTATCCGTTATAATGTCTCGTAGTACTATTAACCATTACTGCCAGGAGGTTTCCCGTATGAGAACTGAACAACAGATCCAGTCCAAAATTAACGAACTGACCCTGCAAAAAAGGTCCCTTGAATCCCGCCTGGCCCCGCTGCCCGAGGGCAGCCCCCAGCGGGAACCGCTGAATGCCCAGCTGAACCGGCTTGAGGATATGCTCCTGATGCTGGAATGGGTGCTGGATGCACCAGCCGGGAAATACCACGCGTAAGGCGCAGGTCAGGACAAGCTTTTGCCGTAGCAGAGACTGTCAGGATCGCCTATATAAGGGCCAAACAAGTCAATCGGCCGGTAGCCGTGCTTCTCATAGAGCGCAATCGCTTCCGGCTGCTTGATGCCTGTCTCCAGCCTGATCTCTCTGCAGCCCGCCGCTCTCGCTTTCTGCTCCAAATCCAGCAGCATGCGGTTAGCAATCCCCTGCTTGCGGGTATCCGGGTCTACATAGAAACGCTTCAGCTCCATCACCGATGAATCCGGGTCAAGCGGCCGCAGGCCTCCGCAGCCTACCGGCTTGTCTCCTGCATAAGCCACCACGAAGGTCATTTCCCGCACTTTGGGGTCCGAAAAATCAACAACATAGATGGTTTCATGCGGATACCTTGCTTTCAGTTCGACATCGAGACGGTCAATTAACGCCCTCAACTCCCTGCTCTCAGGCTCCACCACTACAAAATTCACTTCGCTATTCGAGATCATCCCGTGCCTCGCTCTCATCCGGTTGTTTCGCCAGCTTCCGCCGCTTTTCTTAATTCATTATATATCACTATAGCGTTTTAGTGTTTCCTCATATAAATCGGCGTTATCCTTCTCAAAACAGATAAATTCGATCCGTTGCAGCGGCAGTCCTCCGGAATCGCGTTCCTTAACATAGTCAACCACAGTCCTTAGCGCAGTTTGGCAGGCCAGGGCTTTGGGGAAATTATAAACTCCCGTGCTGATGTTCGGAAAAGCAATGCTCCGGGCCCCTTGGGTGCATGCGGCATCCAGACTGTTCAGGTAGCATCTGGCTAAAGTGGCAATTTCACCAGCGTCTCCCCCTTTCCAAATCGGTCCTACTGTATGTATGATCCCCAGCAGCGGAAGCTTCCCGGCACATGTAACGGCTGCTTCACCGGGCAGAATCCCGCCTTGCTTGCGGCGGATCGCTGCACACTCCTCGGCAATCTGCGGTCCGCCTGCACGGTGAATCGCACCGTCCACCCCGCCGCCGCCAAAAAGGCCCGAATTCGACGCATTTACAATCATGTCCCCCTGCCAGGACGTAATATCCCCTTGGCAGGCGGAAATGGCCACTTGGTTAATGATGATTAGCATGTCCCGTTTCCTCCTTCACGGCCGTTTCCAGACGGAGGATGAGCTCCTGTTCCCCCTTGCTGGCGGCCTTGTCCTGGAACGAAGCCGGGAAAATCGACTCACCCCGCAGGGCAGACTGCCGGATACTGCCGAGCATCCAGTTCTGCGCGTCCGAGAGCGCCATTTCTCCGCTTCCGGCAGGAACACGGCAGAGAGCTATGGTCTTGTCGACCTCGCCGCTCGCTGGCTGCCCTTCGGTGCGGGCGCGTACGGTGAATTGGAACAAAGGAACTGCTTCCGGCCGTTCTTCATTATAGGAAAAGGCCTGATAATAGACGGAATACATTAAACTGCTGATACGCCCCGCTGAGTCATCAGCCTCCTGCTGGGCAATCAGCCTGCTGTTCTGGTAAGCCATAACTCCGGCTGCAAATAATAGAAAGACAATAACTCCCGCGAAAACCATAAACATATCTGACACCTGCCGTTTCAGCTGGATATGGGCAACACCGCTTCTATATTATCACGTTATTATCACGTTGAGAACGTGTCAGGGAATGGGCCTATGCGCTGAATTAAACAATTTCGCCCGCCAGCCTATAAAGTTATTTTGAAATATTCATATTAACAGTTGAAACTTCCTGCAGCTTGATCCATAATGAAGTGGTGTTGAACGTTTGTCAATCCATATCAAACCAAGGGAGGATACCACGAAATGAAGTTTTTCTTGGATACCGGAAATATTGAGGAAATCAAACGTATTACCCGCCTCGGATTAGTGGATGGCGTAACGACAAATCCGTCGCTTATCGCCAAAGAAGGCAGACTTTTCAAAGATGTAATCAAAGAGATCGTCGCCATTGTGCCAGGCCCGGTCAGCGCCGAGGTTATTGGTCTGAAGGCTGAAGAAATGCTGAAGGAAGCTTACGAAATTGCAGAATGGGCTCCGAATGTTGTCATCAAGCTGCCAATGACTGAAGATGGTCTGGAAGCTTGTTATGAATTAACCAAAAAAGGCATCAAAACCAACGTTACCCTCATCTTCTCCGCAGCACAGGGCCTGATGGCCGCCAAAGCCGGGGCTACCTATATCAGCCCGTTCGTCGGACGTCTGGATGATATCGGTGTTGACGGCATGAAGCTGATCTCGGATTTGAAGACCATTCTGACCAATTACGGCCTTCAATCGGAAATTATCGCCGCCAGCATCCGCAATATTGCCCATGTAGAGCAGGCAGCCATTGCCGGAGCGCATATCGCAACCATCCCGGGCTCACTCCTGCCTTCCCTGTGGAAGCATCCGCTGACAGACAACGGTATCGAACGTTTCCTGAAAGACTGGGAGAAAGTTCCGCAAGCCTAAGTATAGGTTCAAATATTGATTATAAGCCTTTTCCCGCAGCTGCGGGGAGAGGCTTTTTTGAATTCCATACAGCCTTTATGTAAGCACAGAGCAGCCGTTTCTGCTTGTCAAACGTTGACAGAATTAATTGTCTTAAATATAATTGTCATAACAATTATTTTGAGAGGACGAACTGCCATGCCGCATACTTCACCCCAGGAGTTCCTCGGATTTCTGCTGGGCTCAACACACCGGAGGATTTCCAATGCATTTGCCCGGGTTCTGAAGCCCTATGACATCACCCCGGAACAATGGTCTATTCTGCTGATGATCTGTGATCGTGAAGGCATTAATCAGAAGGAAGTTGCCGCCGCCGCTGCCAAAGACCAGCCCACTACAGCCAGAATCGTAGAACTGCTGCAGAAGAAAGGCTTCATACACAAGATGATGAGCCCTACCGACCGGCGTGCCTTTCAGCTCTATGCCACAGAGACTGGCAAGTCATTGATTAAGCGTACCGTATCCCTGGAGCAACAGACTATTGCTGCGGCGGTCAATGGACTCCGCCCCGAGCAGATCGAAGACCTCCGCTCCATGCTGGAGCTGATCTACCACAACACCGGAAATACTCATCAAGAATAGGAGACAACCCCTTTGAATCATTCATCTGAACGACTATGGACACCGTCATTTATAACTCTCACCCTTTGCAATCTGCTGCTGTTCATGGGCCTGCAGATGACTCTCTCCACCCTCCCGGCTTATGCCGAAGGAATGCTGCAAGCTTCTTCTGTACAAGTCAGTCTTGTGACCAGCCTGTTTGCACTGAGCGCTATCGCATCCCGGCTGTTCTCCGGCAAAGCGATGGAAAAAGGCGGCCGCAATCTGCTGATCTTCATGGGCCTGGCCGTTTCCATAATTGCGGTAATCGGCTATTACTGGGCAGGAAGCATTCTTGCACTCCTGCTCCTGCGGATGCTGTTCGGAATAGGCTTCGGCATGGCCAGCACCGCATTTCCGACGATGGCCTCCGACATTATCCCGATCCGCCGGATGGGCGAAGGCATGGGCTACTTCGGCCTGTCCACAAGCCTAGCCATGTCCGCCGGCCCGCTGATCGGACTCAGCCTGCTGCAGGGGCCAGGCTTTGGCTCGCTGCTGATCTGTACTGCTGCAGCACTGGTGCTGATTTTGCCGCTCAGCTACCGCCTGACCACGAAGCTGCCGGCACATCATAAGGAGCCGGCAGCTCCGCCGGTAACAGAAATCAGGGGTGGCGCCTTCCGGAGACTGTTTATTCCCTGCCTGCTTAACTTTCTGCTGTCTGTCTCCTATGGCGGACTGCTGGGTTTTCTGGCGCTCTACGGTGCTGAGGCCCATCTGGAACACATCGCTTACTTCTTTCTGTTCAATGCTGTAGCGATTGTAGTTGTACGGCCGCTCTCCGGGAAAATTTACGACCGTTTCGGCCCTCCTGCCCTGCTCATTCCGGGGAGTCTCTTCATAGTTGCAGGACTGCTGCAGCTCTCCTTCGCTTCCTCAACGGCTGCACTGTTTCCGGCCGCCCTTTGTTACGGAATCGGCTTCGGTTCGATGCAGCCCGCATTGCAGACCTGGATGATCCAGTCCGTGGAGCCCCGCCAGCGCGGGACGGCGAACGGCATGTTCTTCAACTCGCTGGATCTCGGTGTAGCGATTGGAACCATGATCCTCGGTTCCATTGCACTGTATACCAGCTATGGCGTCATGTACCGATATTCGGCACTGGCACCCGTTCTGCTGCTGTTGATATATACAACCCTGCTGCTCGCTAAACGTTACAACCGCCAAAAACCTGCGCCAAAGAATTCCACGAGCCACTCTGTGACCAAATAAACGCTTAAGCTGTTCCTTGTATACCCTCTCGCTTAAAGTGATTCTATCCATCATCTGGCCGATACGGCAAGAACCAAAACGGCTGTGCGGTCCTCCACGGGACAGCGCAGCCGTCTTGGTTCTAGCGTTACCTGGAGAACGACTCCCCATGAATCCTACGGCAACTCTTTAAGTGGAAAAAGGTTACCTAATTTGCCGAAGTACCCTACCCTTGGGCAGATGAAGTGGAAAAAGGGACACTAATTCAGCTCATTTCACCATTGTTCAAGAAATATAGCCCAATGGGTGATTAGGTTTACTTTTTCCACTTCAATCTCAGGATTTTCTTAATTTTCGGAAAAATAAGTTCCCTTTTTCCAACTAGCACCTGCGAAGAAGCCGGTAAAGACGGATCGCCCTATTCCTTTGCGATCGATCCGCAGCCGTTACGGACAGGAGAGCCTTTATGGATAGAAGATTCGGCTATTCCGCAGGACTAACGGACTCAGATGCCTTTATTTCTCCCTCTCCCCTTTATTCCAGGCTCCATCGAACGATCTAACGGCTCCTGAGTCCGTAACTGCTGAAAAAGTAAGGTTTTTGGCAAAATAAGGGCTCCTCGGTCCGCTTCAGTCCGCGGATGGAGCCCTATCCTCCTGCATCGCGTATATTCCTGTGAGTAAATTCTTATATTTTCAAAAAAACCGCCCTGTGATCTCTGATCCCGGGGCGGTTTTTGTTTATCATGATATTCAATAAAGGCTCCCTCAACCCTGCATAACTCCGGCAGCTGCCGACTCGCGGGCTTCGGCGGGCAGAAAATGATTCGGCTGCCCCAGGCTGTAAATATGCAGCAGATGCATAGCCCGGGTGCATGCGGTATAGAACAGCTTGCGTTCACTTTCCCGGCCATATTTAGCCTCGGAGCCGTCATAAATGATGACGGCATCAAACTCCACGCCCTTGGCCAAATATGCGGGCAGCACCAGGGTCCCTTTTTGGAAATTGGGCGTATCCTTCGTAACCAGCCTGACCGGAAGCCTGTTCTGCAGCTCGGCATGGACGCGTGCGCTCTCCTCTGCCGTTTTGCAGATTACCGCCACGTAATGATAGCCCATGGAGTGAAGATTCAGCACATCCTGCTCAATTGAACCAATCAGACCCTCCTCATTGTCCACAACCGTCAGCAGCGGTGATTCTCCCCGCCGGTTGAAGGGAACAATCTTTTCCCCGCCGGGAATCATCGAACGCGTAAATTCAACAATCTCATAGGTGGAGCGGTAGCTGCGGGTCAAGGAGATGACCTCCGTATTCTCCTGGCCGTAGATGCTGACCAGCCCGCCCAGATCACCAAGCACCTCACCCTGGGCATAAATCGCCTGATTGAGATCGCCAAGCACCGTCATTTTGGCCCGGGGAAACAGGCGGCGCATGAATTCAAGCTGGAACGGGGAATAATCCTGCACCTCATCGACGATCACATGACGGATTTGCGTATTGGTCCGGAAGCCCTGGCTCAGCTCCTTCAGATACAGAAACGGTGTAGCATCTTCATAGGCAAGCTCGTTCCGGCTCAATGACGTCACCGTCTGGCGGCAGATAGCGTCCCAGGCTCCCGGCAGCTCCCGGCCGTTGCCCAGGCGCTCCATTAACTCACGGTCAGCAAAAAGCAGACTGTACAGCCCCTTCACATCCACGAACCTTCCCCGTTTGGTCCAGCCGCGCAGCGGCTTCAGACGCTGGCTGACAATATACCGGGCCAGCACCGTTTTCTCCATATCGAAGTCATCAAAGCTGTCATTCCGGCCCCCGCCCTTGCGGCGGAGCATATTGTATGCCCGTTGATAGTCACTGGAATCCAGCAGCTCAATCTGGTCCTCCACCCACTGCGATTCCCGCTCTTCCACACTGAAGGCAGCGATTTTTTTGAGCAGCCAGCCCGTCATCAGATCGATCCGGTTCGCCAGTTTAATACCGGGATCAAAGCTGTAGAATTTTTGCTGCATTTCTTCTTTACTGACGACTGCCCGGCCTAGAAATACAAGCGGTTTAAACAGCATCCCCTCATGCTCCAGCAGATTGACGTAACGCCGGATCACATCCAAAAAAGCCACAGAGGACTTGTAGGCAATTCCCGCTCTCCGCGTGGCTGCCTCAGGCCCTTCCGGGGCATTCAGCAGGCTTTCTGTCTGGCTGAAAACATCCTCCAGCTCAAATTCCTGGCCCAGCCGGTGCTCAAGATACATCTGGAACGTAGTCTGCTGCATATTTTCTTCACCCAGCTCCGGCAGTACCGTGGATACATAGCTGTTAAAAAGCGGATTCGGCGAAAACAGCAGCATTTGGTCCGCCTGCAGCACCTCGCGGTATTTGTAGAGCAGATAAGCCACGCGCTGCAGCGCGGCTGAGGTTTTGCCGCTGCCTGCTGCACCCTGCACGACCAGCATCCGGCTCCGGTCATTGCGGATAATAGCATTCTGCTCCTTCTGTATGGTCGCAACAATACTTTTCATCCGGTCGTCCGCACTGTGGCTGAGCACCTGCTGAAGCAGTTCGTCGCCAATGGTAACACCTGTATCGAACATGACCTCAATCGTGCCGTTATCGATCACGAATTGGCGTTTCAGCTCCATGGTGCCGGAGACAAGCCCGCCTGGTGTTTCATAGGCTGCCGGACCCGGAGCCCCGTCGTAATAAAGACTTGAGATGGGAGCGCGCCAGTCGTATATCAGGAACGAGCCGTTGTCCTCCATCAGCGAGCCGATGCCCAGATAAATCCGCTCTGTCTCTGCATCCGCTGTCTCCTTAAAATCAATCCGTCCAAAATAAGGCGATACGACAAGCTTTCTATATTTTTTGAGCGCTTTGCTCGACTGCAGATGATGGCGTTCCCGTTCATTCAGAATTTGCGCCTGCTGGCGCAGGCTTGTCGAGGTTTCTCCTAGGTCATCCGGGCTGCTGAAGTTCACTGTAACCTCTTCCCAGAAGTCTTTGCGCATATCCACAACATCACTGCGATGAAGACCAAGCTCCTCGGATAGCCGTCTGATATGGGCCGACAGCAGCTTTGTAATTCCGTTTACCCGTTTCTGCTCTTCTTCCCACTCGCTATCATGCTTCTCCATTGCAATTCATCCCCTTCGGAAGGTTGATATTTATCCTTGCCTATGCTATAATTAAATTAATTTATTTTACCATTTTTGTATTATTTTTCCGATATCCATTTATATTAACAAGCACGGCATCCTTTTTCAAGTCTCTCTATCCGTGATACATAATGATCCGGTCCCTTCAGGGGCCGGATCTTTTGCTATGACCAAACATTGATCTTCCTGGTTATATACTATAAAGTATGCGCCAATACATGCTTGACAGTCAACGTTGTGCTGCTCAAAAGCAGGCTATTGATTATTCCTTCTCCTCGGCAGAAAGCCGGTTAATCTGATCCGCAACCTTATCCAGCCGCTCCAGCTGGTATCCGTAATCATAAATTGCAGCCGCCACTACAGAGAGGCGCAGCTGGCCGGATTTCTCAGCATCATAACCGTTGATTGCCGCTTGGAGAAAGCGGTCGTTATCCTCCGCCAGCGGGTCAATATCGTTCGCTCCCGGTTTCAGCTTGTCTTCAAACTTGAGCAGAATAGTCTCATGGTATTTGATCAATTGCTCCAGATGGCGGTCAAACAGCTCATCGGTCTTCCCGGTGCGCTCCGCCTGGAAATAATGCCGGTCCACCGCCTCCAGCACTTCAAACCCTTTCTGCAGCGAAGCCAGCAGGTTCTTATAGACCACCATCTGCCGGGTCTGGCTGTATTTGGCCCGTCGTAGCTGTTTCTGTTCCTCCTCGAACAAAGCGTACTTATCCGCAAGCGACCGGATAGAGGCCTCCAGCGCATTTTTTTCGTCGCGGAAGACACTCTCCTTCATCTCATGCGACACAGCCGTCCGCAGCAGCAGCGACAGGCTGCCGAATACATTTTCAATCTGCTGGATATACTGCTTCCGCGGCTGCGGAGGAAATACGGCTATATTGATAATAAAAGCAGCGACAATACCGGTCAGCGTCAGCAGAAAGCGGGTTAACGCAAACTCCCATTGCCCCGAGGCTTCCATGACCGAAATTACAGTGACCAGGGTCAACCCGATCGTATCGGCCCGTTTCATTTTCATACTGATCATAATCACCAGAATACATACCAGCCCGACGGCAATCGGCTCATTGGACAGCAGCATTCCGCCCAGCAGCGCCAGTACCGCACCTATGGTACTCGTCTGAATCTGATCCAGAAAGTACCGCCAGGATCTGTAGATCGAGGGCTGCATCGCAAATATCGCCGCAATCGCTGCGCCTACAGGAGAAGAGAATTGCAACAGAGCGGATAGATAAAGTGCAAGTGTTACGGCCAAGCCGGTTTTGAGTATGCGGGCGCCAAAAGCCAAATCCATCCCTCCTAATCGATATTACTTCGTACAAATATGTATATCCTGATCTGTTTTGGTTCATTTCTAAGAAGGTACAGACATTATTACCCAGGAAGCTGGCTGCCGAATTTTAGTGTGGCTTAAGCCGGCTTTCAGGATGCTTTCAGCTTTCGGGGAATACTGAATACAGCAGTCCCCCCACAAATCCATGTACGAGGTGAATCATGAGCAACAATGTCAAAAGAATTACAGCCTTCGCTGCAGCGCTTCTGCTCTGCCTGGCTCCGGCTGCCGCCTTTGCGGAAAATGCTGTCAGCAGTACACCTGCAACCGCTCCCGATTCAGCAGTACGGGCTGATCAGAACCCCCGTCATCCCCATCCCCCAGGCACCGACAAAGACTTCCGGGCCGGAGGCGGGCATTTCATTATCAGTGAAACGTCCAAACTGCTGGAGATGGACCGTCATGAGCTGATCCGCAGCCTGAAGTCAGGTACAACCTTGTATGCGCTGGCCAAAGAGAAGAAAGGCTGGACTGAAGAGCAATACCTCCAAAAGCTGAGCGAAGCGGCAGTCATGAAGCTTGAGACTTCCATCAAAGATGGCCGTCTGACCCAGGGTGAGGCAGACAAGCTGAAAGCCGGACTGCCGGCACTTCTGAAGCTGGGCATCAGCCGGATAAATCAATTCCAGCAATCCATAAAACGCTGAAGCACCTGGCAGAACAGGTATATTCATATGGCGGACAAGCGGATTCCCATGCGGGCGGGAATCCGCTTTTTCATGGCAGGCGCTTCTTGCTCTTCCGGGAATTCCGGTAGGCCTCAAAGCAGGCAATACATAACATCATCCAGGCTCCGCTCGCCGCATATCCACCAATGACATCACTTGGGTAGTGTACCCCCAGATAGACACGGCTCCAGCCGATCCCCCCTGTCATAAGCACTGTGAACAGAATGAACAGAATCCGCTCGCTTCTCCTGCGCATATACCGCCACAGCAGGTACGCAATGATGCCATACAGCGAGAACGCCGCCATGGAATGCCCGCTCGGAAAGCTGTATCCGGCCTGTTCAATCAAGCGGTGGATATTCGGGCGTTCCCGGTGAAACCACAGCTTCATCCAGGTGTTCAGCAGCTGTGAGCCTGCCCCGACTGCAAGAAACAGAATCAGCTCGATACGGTGCTTCAGCACAAAGTACAGCAGCACCATTGCCAGTAATGAAATGCCGATGGCAAGACTGGATGAGCCCACCAGGGACAATCCCTTGGCCAGGGAAGTCAATGCCGGGGATTCCGCGGACTGCACGGCATGAATCATGAAGTTGTCAAACCCGGAGATCCGGTCCATCTTCACAAACACAGCGATTACGACAAAAACCAGAAAAAAACCGATAAACCCCCGGAAACCTCTTGACCAGTATTGGTATTGCAGCATAACTACCCCCTTGTCCAATTTAAGCCGGATGACCCTATTTTCAGAGAAGGTCTTACCCGTGGTATAATGTTCTGGAAGACAATTCATAAAAAGATGGAGTGCTGCCAAAGTGGAAACTCTGAAATTACAGGAGCGTTTGTTGAACCAATGCATCTCAACCAAGGTTCCCGTGACGATCTTTACAACCAATGGAGTTAAAATGCAGGGACTTGTAACCTCTTATGATGCCTATACGATCACTTTGCAAGGGCAAGGTGACGGCAGACAAAATGTGCTGTTCAAATCAGCCGTCTCTACAGTTGTACCGCTGAAGCCTGTCTCGCTCAAATAAGCCTTCAATCCAGCTTTCCCGTTAATCTGGAATTACAGCCCCTTTTCAAAAGGAACACCGGAGCTTTATGCTCCGGTGTTCCTTTTGCTTGAAATATAAGGAATCTTCATCTCCAACAAAAAAACATCATCCTTGTATTTAGCACAGAGCAGGATTCACCGGAGACTAGTCGGCCGCCGGAAAATATGCAGGTTTGACACACACCGGTTTGGATAACGCGGCGGTATTTCCGGTGAAGCTGAGCCGCCCGCTTGCGCGGTCAACGCTGAACACCACCAGATTATTGCCGTCGCGGTTAGCGGCTATCAGATATGCGCCGTCCGGAGTGAGGGCAAAATGGCGCGGATGCCCGCCATGTGTGGAGACATGCTCCACCAGTGTAAGTCTGGCGGTTGCAGGGTCAACGGCATAAACCACAATGCTGTCATGTCCGCGGTTCGAACCGTACAAAAAGAGTCCGTCTGCAGACAAGGCGATTTCCGCACAGCTGTTGTTTGCCGCAGGGTAGCCTTCGGGCAGTGTAGAAATCGTTGCAACCGTCTGAAGTGTACCTGCTGCACTGTCATACAGGAATGAGGTAACCGTGCAGTCCAGCTCATTGATTACATAAGCGGATTTTCCGTCCGGATGAAAGACGAAATGACGCGGTCCCGCCCCTTCATGCAGCATGGTGTCTCCCAAGGCTTCAAGTGTCTTCGCATCGCGGTTAATTTTATAGGTCCGGATCAGATCCAGCCCCAAATCGGAGACGAACAGAAATTTCTCGTCCGGACTGAAGATGGCGGAATGCGGGTGGGGCTTTTCCTGCCCGGGCAGGTTTCTTTGACCCGTATGTACAGCGGTATCCTCCAGACGCACAGGCAGTCCTTTCTGATCCAGGGATACCAGACCCACGAGGCCCCCATGATAGCTGCATACGATAATAAATTCATTGCGGGTATCTCTTGAGATGTGGCAGGTTGTCGTTTGGCCGCTGCCTGCGGCAGGCATAGTGGAAATGCGGTTCAATTCCGTGAGCTTGCCATTTTGCGGATTTATTGAAAAGGATACAACCTCGCCTTCCTTGCCGCCTTGTCCGTTAGCTTTTTCTCCTATGACATACAGCCGTCCTTCAGCAGCATCTACGTTCACAAAAGTCGGGTTAGTAATGCCCTGCACCTGATCCAGAGGGGTAAGTTCGCCCCCTGCTTCCCCATTGAATTCAAATACCTGAACCCCGCTCTCTTCAGCGCTTGCGTAGGAACCGGTAAACAGCAGCAGTCTTGTATTCTTCATCTCGGTAATCCTCCTCCAATGGTCTTCAGTCTCGTTGCCTTAAGCGGCCCGAATGGGACCGGCCATTTATATAATTTACATTTTTTCAGCGTCTATGACAAATCGCGTAGTAAAATTTCACAAAATATTTTAAAAATGAGGCTTTCCAAGGGCAGAGCGTTATGTTATAATGAAAGCGCTAACATTAGGTTTTTTACTTTATTTTAAGGGGGAACATGAATGAGCAGCCTGCTGGAAGCCAGAAATGTGTATGAGGACTTCGAGGTGGAAACGGACATTCTGTTCTTTAAGGTCGGAGACCATGATTTGGTCATTTTTCACGGCAGAAACTATAATATAAAAAAGAGAATGACTGCCGAACAGCTTAACCGTTTAGTATCTAACCCAAGTTATTATCATGTGTACGGGGGCTGTTACGTCAATCTGAACAAGATCAGCTCCATCGAAGACGACAGCATCTATTTCGGGGAGATGGGCCTGTTTGCCAAGACTGTCCGTGTGCCAAGACGGAAGCAGGAAGGCATACGTCATCTGCTGAGAAGCCTCAGCTCATAGGCAAATTTATTTTCCGCTTGAAGCAGAGAAATATGGAGCCTTCCCAAAGCCGGAGCCGCATGTTCTATTCATGCGGCTCCGGCTTTTTCTTGTTTCTTAAGAGAAACTTAAAAAGTAAATCGGCTTTTTTATACTTTCTTAAGGTTTGGAATCCTGATTTCTGGTAAAGTTGTAGAAAGACAGGCAACACCTATATTGAAGGGAGTCATTAATTCTAATGGACAAAAAAGATTTCAATGAGAATGAACATCAGGGCAACAATGGAGCAGCGGAAGAGAACAGCCCTTCCGATATTCATGAAGAAGCACTGGAGGGAACAGCATCCAGTCCTGAGCCGGAACCGGAAACCGCTCAGAAAGCTGCAGAAGTATTCGAGCAGAACGATGCACCTGACAGCGCTGCCAATGTTCCGGTAATGAATAAGGTAGGCGACGGCACCCCTCCTTCCTCCCCGGCTTCCACAGGCGGACGGGGCTGGATGATCGCATCGATTGTGCTGGCTGCAGCACTTATCGTCGTTTTCATCGTACAGCCTTTCAAGAAGGATGACAGCAAAGTAGCCGTCGCAACTGTGAACGGGACCGACATTTCCAAAGCAGAGCTTTATGATAAACTGGTTGAAGCCGGCGGTGAAGCCACTCTCCAAAACCTGATTACCAAAACTCTGGTAGACCAGGAAGCCAAAAAAGCCAACATTACGGTGACCGATGCCGACATCCAGGCAGAGCTTGAAGATCTGAAGACCCAATTCGGCGGTGAAGAAGCGCTGAACAATGCGTTGCAGCAAAGTTCGATGACGCTGGATGACCTGAAGAAGCAAATGCCGCTGCAGGTTGAAATCCGTAAATTGGTTGAGCCAAAAGTAAAAGTAACGGATGAAGAAATTTCCAAATACTACGAAGAGAATAAGGCTTCCTTCAATCAGGAAGAAGAAGTCCGCGCTTCCCACATTCTGGTCAAAACCAAAGAAGAAGCTGAAGCGATTGTAAAACAATTGGCAGGTGGAGCAGATTTTGCCGCACTGGCGAAAGAGAAATCCTCAGATACCGGCTCCAAGGATAAAGGCGGAGACCTTAATTTCTTCAAGAAAGGCGATATGGTTGCTGAATTCTCCGATGCTGCCTTCAAACTCAAGGTTGGCGAAACCAGCGGCGCTGTCAAAACGAACTATGGCTACCACGTGATCAAAGTAACCGACCGTAAAGAAGCCCACAACTATACGCTGGCTGAGAAAAAGAAGAAATCACCAAAAAACTGAAAGCGCAAAAGGTATCCGAAATGTCTTCCACTTGGCTGCAGGAGCTGACCGCCGGTGCGAAGATTACCAACACGCTTACGGATAAACCGGAAGCATCTCCTTCCGCTGATGCCAGCGCAGCACCAGATGCCAGCGCAGCACCTGCCAGTGAAGCTCCGGCGGCTACAGAAGCTCCAGCTACGAAATAAGACGTTTCCACTGCTGCAGCTTGAACCGGAGCCACAACTTATACAAAGAGGACAAGCGGTCATCCCGCCTGTCCTCTTTTTGTTTATTCACTATAGCAACCCATAGTGCTAATGGTTTTTTTTGCGGATCTGCTTATCATGATTCTCGCCCCACTCTTTAGCCTGTGCCGTGGCAATCGAGATTGCCCTGTCCTCTTCATATCCTTCGTCCAAGAGGGCATTGGCGATCTCAATCGCCTTATTCCGCACCGGGGCCATAAAGTTCTTCAGAGAATCCGGATAATCATCTTCGTTCCATGGCATCGCAAAAACCTCCTTAATCGGGCTATAGATATCATTAGCCGGATCAAGGAGGTTTTAAACATTGACTTATTTAATGACTTTTACACGTTCTTCAATCGGCTGAAATTCTTTTTCACCTGGAGCGGTGACCGTTTTACCGAAAGGCATTTGGGCGATCAGCTTCCAGTCGGCCGGAATATCAAAGGTTGCTTTCACTTCATCATCGATAAGCGGGTTGTAATGCTGCAGTGAAGCACCCAGACCTGCTTCAGCAAAAGCAGTCCATACTACAAACTGCAGAATACCGGAGGATTGGTTCGACCAAATCGGGAAGTTTTCAGCGTACAAGGCAAAGTTTTCCTGCAGATGCTTCACCACTGCCTGGTCTTCGAAGAACAATACTGTGCCGTATCCGGCTTTGAACGAAGCCAGTTTCTGTGCAGTGCCTTCAAATTGCTCAGTAGGTACAATTTTGCGGAGGGTATCTGCCGTGATATCCCATACCTTATCGTGCTTATCTCCCAAGAGTACTACTGCTCTGGAGCTTTGGGAGTTGAATGAAGTTGGGCTATGTAGGACCGCAGCTTCAACAATCTCTTGAATCTCTGCATCGGAAACCGGGGATTCTTTGCTGATGGCATAGATAGAACGTCTGCCTTTTACCGCTTCAAGAAAGTTTTTAGACATCGTATAAATACCTCCATTTATTTAGTAACTTACTTTTTTAAATCTTAACACTTTTATTCCGAGAATGCAACATCCATTCACAACTTTTTCCTCTTGCTTGTCTCCATACCCACTCTATTGTCGCTGTCCCAGAGCATATTTATTCACATTCCACTAATTTGTATAAGCAAATCAGGCGATTAAGAAACAGTTACTCACTTTTCGATATACAATTCTGCACCAAATAGGCTACAATAGTTCAGCAACAGTGCAGAAGGAAGGTTGAGATGTATGAGAAAGCTTAATTTTAAAGGCTCTTTTTTGTTGCAAAAAACAAATATACATACCTTTACAGTGCTTCTGGCCGCAGGTTTCATCCTCGCGAGCTGCCGGGACACAAATTCGGCATTGCCGGACAGGCCAGTGTCAACCGTAGTGCAGGCAGAAGCAGACACGGCACCGGTGTCCTTCTGGGTGGCAACAGATACCCATTACCTCGACAAGGACCTTCAGGATGGCGGGGCAGCTTTTCAGGCCTATGTGAACGGCGGGGACGGCAAAATCCTTCCCTACAGCGAGGAACTAATGGAAGCGCTCGTCTACGACGTTGAGCAAAAAAAGCCAAAATTCCTGATTCTCAGCGGAGATCTGACCAACAACGGGGAAACCAGCAGCCATAAAAAGCTCGCAGAAAAGCTAAAACGCGTGGAGGAAGCGGGGACCGATGTCTATGTAATTCCAGGCAATCACGACTTGAATAATCCCTGGGCAAGATCGTTCAAGGCAGACAAGCTGATCGTTGCTGAGCATATTGCCCCGGAGGATTTTACCGAAATGTATGCCGACTTCGGTTATTCTGAAGCCCTTTCGCGGGATAAGGACAGCCTCAGCTACCTTGTTAACGCAGCCCCGGGGCTCTATCTTCTGATGATCGACAGCAGTCAATACGCGAACAATGAAAGCTACGGCTTCCCCCAGACAGACGGGCGCATTCTCCCTTCTACCCTCTCCTGGATGGATGATTGCGCAAAGCTCGCTGCCGGGAAACATGCGTCCATCATTACGGTAATGCACCATAATCTGCTCAGCCATACCTCCATGTCTGTTGCCGGTTTCAAGCTCAACAACAGTCAGGAAACGATGAAGACGCTGCGCAGGAATAATCTCAATCTGGTATTGTCCGGACACATTCATATGCAGGATATCGCCCGCGATCCGAAAAGCGGAAATGAGGGTACAGCAGGCGCAGGGGAATCTCCGGTCTATGATATTGCCACCAGTGCCTTCGCCGTTAATCCGCATCAATATGGTGCGATGGCCTTCGATCCCGCTACGCGGGCAATTACCTACCATTCTACTTCAGTAGATGTGGAAGGCTGGGCCAAGGCAAATGGCATTACCGATCCCAACCTGCTAAACTTTACAGCCTATGCGGAGAAGGTATTCGCTGACCAATCGTATAAGAAGGCAATGGCCCGTCTTAAAGAATCCACATTCAGCGAACGTGAAAAACAGTCCATGGCTGAAGTTATGGCTAAGTTGAACGTCAATTATTTTGCCGGGACCACTTCGGATGCTCTGGATGAAATTAAGGCCATGCCGGGTTATAAGCTGTGGATGGGTATGGATGGCGGCTTCATGTCCGGCTATATCCAGAGCATGGCCGCAGATAAAGCGCTCAGCAATGTCTCCTTGAAAATGAACCTGACCAGGCCTTAATCTTCATAAGAAAACCGGAACCTCTTGTTGAAGAGGTTCCGGTTTTTTGTAACTCTGGATTTACGGACGGTCAATATAGATGTAGCCATCCTCATCTGTTTCGACCTTGGCATGAAGCGCCTCTGCCAGCAGACGAAGCGGCACATAAGCATCTCCGTATTCATCGATGAACACCGGCTGCGGAAGCTTCACTGTAGCTCCGTTTATCTGAACCTTGTCAGACCCGATTTTGAACACCAGCTGGTCACCGTAGACATCATCGGTAACCTTGATGGCGCGGTTAGCACCATCCCATTCCACTGCCGCATCGAGATCTTCAGCCAGATACCGCAGCGGCACATAGGTTGTGCCTCCTTCGACAATCGGATAATAGTAATCATCATCCGGGGCAATCACCAGGGATTTGGAGGTAATCCCCATATCATTCTTGAGCAGGTTGTACAGATCAGAACCTTGCTCAAAGCTTCTTAGCGTTTCACCCGGAGTCAGGTCGGTTGAAGACATATCCAGCGCGCCTTCAGTAGAAATCCGGTCAGCGGTCACCGGACCGTTCACATTCCAGGTCTGAGTTCCCAGCTTGAGTGAAATACTCTGAAGCGGCAGGTCCTCGCTCGCTGGCAATGCGACATTCAGATCGATATTCTGCTTGCGGACATGGAACCCGTTATCCACAAACAGATCTACATTCAGCTTGGTATCTTTGCTGAGTACAGTTTTTAGTTCAGGCGTAGAGGAGTAGAGATTATCCAGCTGCTTGTCATAGACAAGCAGAAGTGCATCTACAGCCAATTTGGCCGCATCATGCGCTACTGTCACTACACCTTCCTTATCTTCCAGGGGAATATCGCCCAGTCCCAGATCGCTGAGCTCACTTGCGCCGATACCATTGGCTTCCAGAAGCGGATACAGATAATCATAAAGACCGCTGATGAATGCCGTGAACCCTTCGGTATCCTTGGAAATGGATTTCAGGAAGCTTTTTACCAATGCCGGCAATTCTTCTCCCGTAATCTCCGTATGCAGCTTAGTCAAACTCAGTTGTTCGCCATATACAGATTCATTAACAGAAGCTATGCTGATTGCGCCGGGATTCGGCAGATTTTTGACTACAAACTGAGTAAGCAGCTTGGAAAGCTCTGTAGTTTTGTTCTGGTCAAACCCTTTAAGGCCAAGGGATTCCTCATACCCTTCAAGCGGATAGTAGAAAGGCTGTTTCGCACCTTTTGCTGTAAAAACAACGGCAGTAGTATCCATAAAGAATGTAAAAGGAATGGATAATTGCTTATAGCCAACAACTCCTGACGCGGAAATGTTGCCATTGTCCTGAAGCTTCACATGGCTGATGTTCAGGGAGAAGGAATTAATCAGATCCACCATTTTCTGATCTTCTGCACTAATTCCTGCAGCAGGTACAGCATTCACCGACAAGGTGGTGCTGGATTCAGAAGATTTTACATCCAGATCCCCCAGAAGCGCCTTGTTGACATCGAATCCTGCAACCGACTGGCAGCCTGCCAGAATCAGCAGCAATGCGAGAATCGGAAGCAACCACTTGGTCCTTGCTTTCATTTTCTTCATAGCATGTCTCCTCTTGTTATATTTTGCAATCTATATCCATCAACTCTAAAGAGGAAGGATCGGGGTCAAGCCCCTGCAGCCAACTGCAGGATTATATTGTAAACAGACTCCGCCAATCAATAGTTACCCACTCCCGGAAAAACAGAATCTTCACCAAAGCCAGCGCGGCCAGATGCAGTGGATAGAAGGACCACCAGATCCAGCGCGGCAGCCGCTTCTGCTCCAGCAGACGCCAGAATCCCGGAGCTCCTGCAATCAAAAGGGTAGGAAGTATACTGAGCATCTGCACCGTCCACCCATAATAGAACAGGTAGATGCTATTCAGCAGGAAATGCGCCAGAATCATCCAGTAGGAACGGACGTAACGGAAAATCAGCACCAGCAGCAGACCGTAAGCATTGTAATCCAGCGGCAGCCGGTCCATCAGGACAAAAGCAAAAATCACTACAGGAATACCGTACCACGGATTGGGCAACTTATCCAGAACAAACAGGACCAGCGCCGACAGCAGCAAGGTAAAGACGACATTCCAGCCTCCCGGATCAAGTGCCAGATTATAGGGAATTTGCGTTAACAGTGCAATCCAGAGCAGCCGCCGCAGATAACGCGGCCTCGATGATGTATGTATATGCCCTTGCACGAGCATGTAGCAGTAGATTGGAAAAGCAATTCTACCCACAATCCTCCAGCCCATCTCGCCAGGGAAAAAAATATAGCCGATATGATCAATCAGCATGGTCAGCATCGCAATAATCTGCATCTTTGGCCTCCAGTGGGGTGATTTGGGGGATTTCCGGCTGGCAGTTCACACTTATGCCGTTCAATTCTAGCGAGGTTATGGGATTCGGGACCATGTCTTTAGCTCCTGAAATCATTTATATTTTTTAATGTTAACAGTATAACAGAGATGCACTGCATACGCATCGAACTCATTTTATTCTGAAAATTCAGTCTTGACAGCTATACATAATCGTAGTAGTATTTCGAAATACTTCTACATTATCGGAAGATTATCGAATGCGAAGGAGGCTCCATATGATTGAAGCCCTACGGAAACTCGGTTTGTCCGATCTCGAAGCCCGCTGCTATCTGGCGCTGCACGGTCAGTCGCCCTCTTCAGGCTACGAGGTCTCTAAGCAGGTATCCGTTTCACGCTCCAACGTGTATGCCGCACTGCGCGGCCTGGTGGAAAAAGGGGTCTGCCGCGCTGAAGAAGGTGAGCCGGTTACATTCGCGGCGATCCCGATTGGACAAGTTGTAAAACTGCTTCAATCTGAGTTCGAACGCACTGCCCGCTTACTGGAGAGTGAGCTGACCACCCTGCCGGATCCGCCGCCCTTCTTCAGTAACTGGAAGGGGGATCAGCAAGTGGATCTGGCGGTCCGCCGCCTCGCCGCCAATGCCAGGGATCAGATTCTGGTCGATCTTTGGGCAGAGGACCTGCACCGGGTTGAGGAATCGCTGCTCGCCGCCGAGCACCGGGGAACCGCCGTTCATCTGATGGTCATCGGTGAAGCGCCGACGGAGCTTAAGCGGGTTATCATACATAGTGTGCCGCCCGGTGGTCCGAATAAATCACGGAACTTCTCCATGCTGCTGGACAAGGAGGCGGCGATCCTCGGCAGCTTCAGCCGTCATGCACCGGCATCCGCGCTGGAGAGCAACCACCCGGCGGTGCTGAACGTGCTGGAGACCTCGTACTTCCACGATGTGGTGATGATGCGGATCGAGAATGATTTTACCAGGGAGCTGGAGGAACGATACGGCAAGGATTACGCCCAGATCCGGCGCGAGCATCCTGAGATGCACTCGAAGAACTAGACTACCTGATATCAAGAAAGGATGACTTGCCTTGAATCCAAACGGCTCGTCCGTGCTGCATAACCGCTCGTTCCTGCGCCTGTGGATCGCGCGGATCTTCTCGACCAGCGCTTTTCAAATGCTGTCTGTCGCCATCGGCTGGCAGATGTACGCGCTGACTGACAGCGCCTTCCAGCTTGGCCTCGTCGGCCTGGCACAATTCCTGCCCATGCTGCTGCTGACGCTGCCGGCCGGGCAGACCGCGGACCGCTACGACCGCCGCACTATCGTCTATCTCTGTCAGCTTATGGAAGGCGTTGTGGTCCTGCTGCTTGTCCTCGGCAGTATGCAAGGCTGGCTGGGCTCGCTTCATCTGCTGATCGCTGCCGCCATTCTGGGTGCATGCCGCACCTTCGAAGGCCCTGCCTCGGCAGCACTTGTGCCGGACATCGTGGACCGCGAACAGCTGCCGAAGGCGGCAGCCTGGTCAGCCTCGGCGATGCAGACTGCAATGATCGTTGGCCCGTCACTCGGAGGTGTACTCGTGGTCTGGGGTACCGCCGCTGCCTATATTGCATCGCTGGCCGCACTCCTGGTCTCGACTGTTCTGATCTTCTTCGTCAAGACTGTTCACTTCGTGAAAAAGCTGGACGCCGTCAACATGGATACCTTCCTCAGTGGGCTGCGGTTTGTATTTGCCCGAAAAATCATTCTCGGCACCATTTCGCTCGACCTGTTCGCCGTGCTGCTTGGCGGCGCAACTGCCCTGCTGCCGATCTTCGCCGAGGATATTCTGAAGACCGGGTCACTCGGTCTTGGTCTGCTGCGCTCTGCACCAGCGGTCGGGGCGATCGTCGTCTCCCTGATCTTAACCCGGTATTCGGTGGAGAGAGCGATTGGTAAGACACTATTCGCCTCTCTCGTTGTATTCGCCTTGGCGACAATCCTGTTCGGTGTGTCCCACAACTTCTGGCTCTCGCTCTTCGCGCTGTTCCTCATCGGCGCTTCCGACGTCGTAAGTGTCGTAATCCGTTCGACGCTCGTTCAGGTCAATACGCCGCAGGAGATGCAAGGCCGTGTCAACGCCGTCAACTCGCTGTTTATCGGTACCTCGAACCAGCTGGGCGAATTTGAGTCCGGCACGATGGCCGGTCTGGTCGGTGCCGTGCCTGCGACAGTTATTGGCGGGCTCGGTACCCTTGCCATCTCTTTTATCTGGATGTACTGGCTCTTCCCCGTCCTCCGGACCCAGAAAACGTATACGGCAGAGAAGGGGTAAAGACAGTGTCCGTATTAAACCAAAACAAGCAGATCAAGGACAGGTGCCTTAATCTGCTTGTTTTGGTTGTTTGTGCTTCAATACAGTTTCGCCGCTGCATCAGGAGTAAAGGCTTGAATCTCCTCCAGCCTGCCTTCGCGGATTTTCTTCGCCCATGCCGGATCACCCAGGAGCGCGCGTCCGACCGCTACCAGATCAAACTCCTGGTTATCCAGCCGCTTCAGCAGTTCCTCCATTCCTTGGTGGTCCGCTTCCTCTCCTTCAGCGGGATCATTGTTCATGCCTATGGAACCAACAGCAATCGTTGTCTTCCCGGTGAGCTTCTTCACCCATCCGGCAAAGCCCAGCTCCGAGCCTGCGAATTCCGGGTCCCAGAACCGGCGGGTCGAGATATGGAAGATATCCACCCCTGCCTGCACCAGTACATTCAGGAACTGTTCCAGCTGCTCCGGTGTATCCACCAGCTTCGCTGTGTAATCCCCCATTTTCCACTGGGATAACCGGATGGAAATCGGATAATCCGGGCCGACTGCAGCGCGGACAGCCTGGACAACTTCGGCTGCAAACCGGGTACGCTTCAGGAAATCGCCGCCATAGCGGTCCGTCCGCTGATTGGTTTTTTCCCAGAAGAATTGGTCAATCAATAAGCCGTGGCCGCCGGAAAGCTCTATCCCGTCGAAGCCAGCCTGCTGTGCATTCACTGCGGCATCGGCATAGGCCCGAATGACCCTGGCTATTTCTTCTTCCGTCATCGGCTCGCTTATCTTGTTCCCCTGCATATCGAGTCCCGATGGTCCAATCGATGGAGCGTCCGGGTAAGGCTGGGAACCCATGGGACGAATCATTCCCATATGCGACAATTGCGGTACAATCATCCCGCCGGCCTCATGAACCTGTCGGATCACTTCACGCCAGCCGTTCATAGCAGCTTCTCCAAAGAGATTAGCAAGTCCCGGATCACTGGTTGCAGCCGGATGATCAATCATCCCTACGGTGATGATAAGCCCCACCCCATTCTCGGCACGGCGGCGGTAATAAGCTGCCATATCCTCACCCGGCACTCCCTCCGGTGAAAAAGCACGCGCCATTGGCGACATTACAATCCGGTTAGGTATAGTTAATTGATGAATCGTATACGGTTCAAATAAGGTCTCCAGGGAATTGATTTCCTCCTGTTGTTTGGTCATGTATAACGCCTCCTATAGGTTCAATGATGATTCTCAAAGCAGGTTTGAAAGCAATAGTAACAAGCTCCAGCCTGCCCTTCAACCAACAATTTGCCCAAGTTGTTGCTTAAGCAAGATGCGAAAAAAACTGTCGCATTGAGAGATGATAATTGTTGTCTATGGAGCACATGTTTATAATAAGAGGATTATAATCTTTACTGAAAGAGGTGCTGCAAAGGATGGCTGGCGTACTCCCCCCAACCCGAACGACCCGCGTGTCATCCGGACGCGTCAATTAATTCTGGACGCCTTCGTCCGGCAATTGAATGTTATGGACTTCAACTCCATAACCGTCGGAGACATTACCAAGGCAGCCACCATTAACCGGGCGACCTTTTATGCTCATTTCCAGGATAAATATGCGCTGTTTGAAGCCTTTTTACTAGACGCCTTCACGAACATGGTCCTTAATAAAATCGATACGGAAGGACCGTTGACAGAGAAGACGCTTCAGGAGCTTATCACAGCATTATGTAATTATCATGAAACCAGCCACCGCTGTTTCAAAAGATATGATTCTGTGGCTCTCCTGCTCGAAGAGAATATCAAAGTGCATCTCGAAAAACTTATACTTCAGTTGATCTCCAGCTCAGACGCGACTACAGATTCCAACTCGCTTGCAACTGCAGCCACCCTGCTTAGCTGGTCTTTATATGGAGTAACCTACCGCTGGAATCTGGAAGGAAGATCAGAGTCTGCCTCCGAACTGGCGGAGCGGGTAATGCCGCTGATCACGGGGGGCTTCCGCATGTTCAAGCCTCAAGTCTCTTATTCCGAATAAGTTCACTGGTGCTACTCGTATGATAGATCAGCAAAAAGATGCCCTCCGCCGCTGGAGGATTCCGGCGGCGGAGGGCATTTTTCCTCAGAATAATTATTCTAACTCAATCGTCTTGTTAAGATCCGACTTCTCCGTATCCTGATGGGTGATCCGTTTGAACATGTAAGTCGCCATCTCAGCCAGGTTACCGCTCTTCCAATATTCTGCGGCTTCGGCATGAACCTGAATCAGGATCACGTCCGGGTCATCATAGGTGGTCTTCAGGAACGTGTTATACCCTGCACTCCAAAATTCTTTCTTCTTCTCCAGATCCTCCACAATCTTAGCGGTTCCGCGGATGGAGACATAGGATTTGTCAGCGTACACAACGTTAACCCTCGGATCATGGATAATTTCCCCGAACTTGCTGGTGTCCTTCTTCGTCATAAACCACAGGTCTCCGTCAAACTCAATCTCCTGAGTCTTCATGGGACGGGATACCAGACCTTCTTCCGAGATCGTTGTGAACATCGCAGTATCAATACCTTTGATAAGGTCCCGAACCGTCTCAACAGCTTCCTGATGACTTTTGTCCAAAGTTGACATGTTTATCGCCTCGTTTCTTCCGGGTTATGGGAATAGGATATCCAAACGCGTATCTATTATTAACCCGAATCGGCGAAAACCTATGATTCCATATCTATTCAGCGCAGCCTACGCCTTGCTCTCCGGAATCCATACCTTCATCTCGCCGCTGCCGCGGTTTCCCCACAGATAATAGGGAATGGCCGTGATCGTGGCGGCTTCCACAGGTGCCTTCACTCTGCTGTACAAGCCGCTGCTCCAGCCTGCCTGCTGTATCCGGCTGCCTTGGCTTTTTACTACTACTGCACTGCCTAGCAGTGAAGCTTCAAAATGCTCTGTGAACGGAGCGGATTCATGTAATGCAATTGAGCTTAGCGGTGTGCTGTTATCGGCGGCTTCCAGACAATAGACGAGCGGGCCGCGCTGAATAGCGGTCTTTCCGGCATCTGTCCGCAGCTGCGGATGGGCATAGACCCGGTGCGCTTCCATCGGCAGCTTCAGCTCAATTGTGTCCCCGGCGTTCCAGACCCGGCGGATCACGCAGTATCCCTGCTCCACACTTTCATCCAGACTCAGCTTCTCGCCGCCCACTCTGATCTCCGCACTGCTGCTCCAGGAAGGAATACGCAAAGCGATGCCGAACTCCGCAGCTTCCGCCGGATCAACCTTGAATGTGACGGTTCCTTCCCATGGGTAGTTGCTCTGCTGGCGGACAGCTACTGCCGTCCCCCCAGTGTCGTGTTCAATTCACTGCCAATGTACAGATTGGTGTACAGGGTGTCCCCGTGAACTGTGTAGATATACTGATTCATCGAGGTCAGCAGCCGGGCCACATTCGGCGGACAGCAAGCGCAGCCGAACCAGCCCTGGCGCTCGGATTTCACATGATGCTTATCCGGATTGCAGGTGCAGGCCTGCGGCCAGACCTCAAGCGGATTCACATAGAAATAGTGTCTGCCGTCCTGTGCCATAGACCCAAGAACGTTATTGTAGAGCGCCCGTTCCATGACATCCGCATAACGCGCATCCGGTTCCAGCTCCAGCATCCGCCGGGCAAAAAAGATCAGTCCGATCGAAGCGCAGGTCTCGGCATATCCCGTATCATTGGGCAGGTCATAATCGAAGGTAAACGCTTCACCATTATGTGTGGACCCGATGCCGCCGGTAATATACATCTGCTTCCCCGTCATATTGTCCCATAATCTTACACAGGCATCGCGCAATGCACGATCTCCGGTAAGCGCTGCCAGATCCGCCATCGCCGAATACATATATACCGCGCGGACTGAATGTCCTACAGCCTCCGTCTGCTCCCTCACCGGAATATGTGCCTGAAAGTATTTCAAGTCAATGCTGCTCGCCGGACTGCTGCTCCAATGCGAAACCCGGTCCCTGGACTCCCATTCCTGCCGCAGAAAATTAGGCTCCTGGCCTCTCTGATCGATAAAAAAGCTGCTGAGCTTCAGATATTGCTCCTCACCCGTCAGCCGGTACAGCTTCACCAGTGCAAGCTCGATTTCCTGATGCCCGTCATAGCCCTTCAGCTTGCCTTCCTCCGGTCCAAATACGGAACTGATATGATCGACCATACGGCGCATCGTATTGAGCAGCTTGTCCTTGCCTGTGGCTTCATAATAGGCAACCGCAGCTTCGATGAAATGTCCCGCACAGTACAGTTCATGGCAATCCTGAAGATTGGTCCAGCGTTTGCCGGGCTCCTTAACTGTAAAATAAGTGTTCAGATAACCATCCGGCTGCTGCGCTGCGGCGACCAGATCAATGACCGCGTCAGCCCGGGCCTCCAGCTCGGGGTCGCGCTTCAGCTTAAGCGAGTAGCCGACGGCCTCCAGCCATTTGGCGACATCACTGTCCTGAAACACAAAGCCGTGAAACTCCCCAGTTCTTCTGCCGGCGGCAATCTCGAAATTGGCAATTGCATGACTCGGCTCCGCTTCCGGCACCCGGTCATGGAGCGCTTCATACTGATAAGGAATGACCACCTCCTGGACCAGCTGGATATAACGTCCCCAGAAGTCATCTCGGATAACTGCGGACAGATTGCCGGCTGTTTGCTGATTTCCGCTGATTTTATTCATTTTCCACTTCTCCTCTACATTCATTTCATCCTCGCTATTTGCCATTATAGACGGTAAAATAAATAAAAAACAGGATCAGAAACAACCCTGTTTTTGTACAATTTCACACTCATCAAATGATGCAGGCCATTGCGATGAAGCACCATAAAAAGGAGCGCAGCCATGCCATTTAATCCATCTTATATCCATTTGGCGGCACCGCCTTTCCCCTATTTTCTGGAGGGGGACCGTACCGTTTATCAGCCGGGGGATCAGCATCCCAACCGCAGCCGCATGGGGAAATTCGATCTGCTGATTGTAGAACAGGGCTGCCTGTTCATTGGCGAGGAGCATAAACAGTGGGCCGTGCCAGCCGGGCATACCCTGCTTCTTCTGCCGGACCGCTACCACTACTCAGTTAAGCCCTGCGAGGAAACGACCTCCTTCGTATGGCTGCATTTTCACACCGTAGCCGAATGGGTTGAGGCCGAGGGTGATCCCGTATATGCCAGCCGGGAAGAGCATCTTCAGAAGTATCTCACCTATCCTTATACCATCCGTGTGCCGCAGTTTGCTTCCCTGCCCGATCCTTTTGAGCGAAGCGGCCAAGCAGAGCTGCTGCTGCAGCTGGGCCAGGGAAGACGTTCCAGCGCCGTATGGCAGCAGCAGCGGATTTTTGAGGACATGCTGCGGATGCTGGATCTTGGCCAGCAGGATGCCGGAGGAAGCCCCGGGCGGAGATTGCCGAACGGACGGAAGCCTATTTGCGCAATCATTATACAGAGCCGCTGACTAATGTCAGCCTGGCGGATGCGCTGCATTTCCACTATAACTATCTGGCGCGCTGCATGAAACGGGTCTACGGGCTGACTCCTATGGAATATTTAACTGATTACCGGCTGGAGCAGGCCAAGCTGCTGCTGCTGAAGACCGAAATCCCCATCGCCGGCGTTGCCGAACGCACCGGATTTGAGAGCACAGCCTATTTCTCGCGGCGTTTCGCCAGCAAGGTTGGCATTTCCCCTCTGCGCTTCCGCAAACGCTATTCCCGCTAAACACGGCGTTGTGTCACGGAATATTCCGGTCAGGCGGGCGGTGGTGCTTCAGCAGAGCTTCCGGGGCCGGAGGCTGCTCTAATTCCGCTCCTTCCATTCTAAGGTAACCCGGAATTCATGCAGCTCCCGGTTGTAGGACAACCCCCGGATACGGACGGAATTAGGGGTATAGGCCCTGATCGGCCCTCCGGGCTCCACTATCCCCGCTCCGCTTTTTACGGCTACGGTTACATTCACTTCCGACAACGCGGCTGCCAGCAATTCCATATCGCTCACCAGCACTTTGTAGATAAAGCTCATTCGTACCACTCCTGCCCTGCCTGTAAATTTCAAGTATGCTTTTCATAAGGCATCGTTTTCGAATAAAACCGCTGTCACTAGACATGCTATATCACGTTCATCCTTTTAAAGAGAGGGGTATGTAATAAAGGGGGGGCTTAACTGAAAAACCTGGACTCGTTCATGCCTAATCCTCCTGCACAAGCAGGATTTTTTTGCGTTTTAGCTATTTTTTTCCATGCGAATGCATATTCATTAGAACAGTTGTACATGAAGACATGCCTTAGATCTGGAGATGTTGAATATGAACGCTTTTCTCAAGTATGCCGTTATCCTTCTCGCAGGCTTGCTGATCGCCACAGGCACGAACTTCTTTCTGGTTCCTTACAAAATACTTGATGGGGGAATTATCGGCATCGCTCTCATAATTAATTATATCTCCGGGGCAAAAATTGGACTGGCCATCATTATGTGCAGTGCTCCCGTCTTCCTCCTCGCCTGGCTTAAGGAGCGGGATATTTTTTACAGCAGTGTGCTGGGCCTCGTAATTTCCTCCTTTATGATTGAGCTTATTGGCCCCCTTCAATATTACTTCCTGTATTATGTAGAGCTTGGCTCGGTTTCCAGCGCGATTATTGGCGGTTTCCTGATGGGCACCGGCCTTGGGCTTATGCTGCGGTTCGAAGCGAGTACAGGCGGTACGGATCTGCTGGCCAAGTTCATTAAACGCTACATTCCGCTCAACCTGGGAGTCATCATATTTCTGACAGATGCCCTGATTATCGGAGCCGGCGACCTGCTGATCTCCAAAGAGACCTTTTTTCACTCCATCCTGACCATCCTCTCCGGTGGTGTCGCAACCGGTCTATGTACCCTTGAAAAATAAAACAAAATGATACCTATCGCAGTTTTCTGAAAAAACAGCGGGAGAACTGTATGGTTGGCAGATTATTTGTGAATCACAGGAATAAAGGTTGATCTTTTGCGGAATTGCGGCGACAATCGAAGATATAACATTCCAGGGGAGGATCGACGAAGTTGGATAGCACAAGCAGCAACAGCAATACTTCCACGCATGACATTATCGACCTGTGCCTGCTGGCCGGCAAAATCATGCTGCAAAGCGGTGCGGAGACTTACCGCGTGGAGGACACCATGAGCCGTATGGCGGCATCGCTCGGCTTTCCGGGCGCGCACAGCTACGTAACGCCAACGGTCATTATGTTCACCACCAGCCGGACGGAGCCGGTGAAGCTGTTCCGGATTGCCGAACGGACGACCGATCTGCAGAAGGTTTCGGAGGTTAACGACATCTCACGGCGGCTGAGTGAACGCCAGATCACGGCAAATGAAGCCCGCGAACGGCTGGGCGCCGTGGACGATGCCGCCCATGCTTATCCGGCCTGGCTGCAGATTGCAGCCGCTGCACTAACGGGAGCCTGCTTCACGGTCATGTTCAAAGGCAGCCTGTGGGATGCCCTGCCTGCCCTCCTGGTGTCCGGTCTCGGGTTCGCCGCAGCCACATATCTGCACCGGCTTGTACAGATCCGGTTCTTCGCAGAATTCACCGCCTCCTTTCTGATCGGGCTGCTCGCCTTTTTCTCTGTGAGGCTCGGCGTGGGCCAGGAAATGGACAAGATTATTATCGGCTCGGTGATGCCGCTTGTGCCCGGACTGCTTATTACAAATGCGGTCCGCGATTTGATGGCCGGCCATCTGGTCTCCGGCCTCTCCAAGGGAGCCGATGCCTTCCTGACGGCGTTTGCCATCGGGACAGGCATCGGGCTTGTGCTGTCACTTTTTTGATCCCCCACGTGAAAGAGGTAACCTGTTCATGATTTTGCAACTGTTAACCAGTTTTATTGCCGCTGCCACCTTCTGCATTTTGTTCAATGCGCCGGTGCGCGCCTTGGTACAATGCGGGTTTGCCGGGATGGTGGGCTGGATGCTGTACCTGCAGCTCGATGAAAAATGGGATACCGTGGTCGCCACCTTTGTAGCCACGGTGGCGGTCGGGGTGATCAGCCAGTTCTTCGCCCGCTCCTTCAAGATGCCGGTCATCATCTTCAGCGTCGGCGGCATTATCCCGCTGGTTCCGGGCGGCCTGGCGTATGACGCCATGCGCAAGTTCGTCGAGAATGACAACAATCTGGCCATCCAGTTTGCCGTCCAGGCCCTGCTGCTCAGCGGGGCGATCGCAACCGGCCTTGTGCTCAGCGAGGTACTGGGACAGATGTTCCGGCGGAAGAACGGCCGAAGCACATAAGAGCACTGTGCAAGGCACAGCTATTAGCATAAACCGGCACACGGAAACGAACAAACGGCTGCTGCTGTCCTTCAACTGGACAGCAGCAGCCGTTTTGATTTTTACAGACAAGCTTGCCGGCGGGTTTATGTGGACAAAATTATCGCCCGGCTAAACCGTCCGTCCGATAATTTTCTGGTAGCTTGCGATATCCAGCCATCTGCCGAATTTACTGCCGATTTCTTTGAACAAAGCGCTTTGCTCATATCCGTGTCTGGTGAACAGCCGGCGGCTCGGTTCATTATCTGCGCATACCGTTGCCACCAGCACATGAAAACCGAGCTCGGCCGCACGCTCCTCAATGAAGCTGAGCGCTTTCCCGCCGAGTCCCTTCCCACCGCTGCCTGGCTTAAGATAAACGCTGATTTCGCCGGAGCTGTCATAGGCCTGTTTGTTCTTGTGTCTGGCAATCAGGACATAACCCTGCATTTCACCGTTCTCCAGAATGGCGTAAGATTTGAAGCGCGGATCGCCGCTCAGCACCGACTCACGCATAGCAGCCTCATCCAGCGGCTCTGTATGAAAGGAAACCGTCGTATTCAGCACGTAATAATTATAAATATTTACTGCTTCAGCCAGATGTTCTTCCCCAATCTCCGTAAAAGACAACCCGCTTGCTGCTGTTTCTCCCATGATTAGTCCTCCCAGATCGCTGTTTCCAGTTGATCGACAAATTTCCGCAGCTTACCGGCGATTTTCAGATTAATCGCTCCGTCCTGATACATTTGCTGCACGGTATTCCGCTGTTCCTGGATGGCCTGGAGCTTCAGCTCAAGCTTCTGGTCATCGACAACTCCATCCTTAATCCAGCCTTCTCCTTCAATGAGCCGCGACTCCATCTGCTCGTACTTGTCAATGACCTTTTGCGAGGCCAGACGGTTCTCTTCGCTCATGTCGGCGCTGACGGCAGAGATGGCGGCCTGGCACATTGAGATCTTTGCGGTCCGGGCGCTTTCAGCATTCTGCGCCGCCTGTCGTCCCTCATCCCCGTTCAGCCGGCCCGAGAACAGACCCGAGAACAGACGCTGAATCTCAGTAAGCGAGAATTTGATCTGCGTGTCCAGCCGCTTGCACATCAAGGCTTCCTTGTGATCGAGCAGCTCTTCCATCTTCGACGCTACAGGAGCAGCGATGGAGCCATTCTCCAGCATCCTCCGCAGTTCCGAACGCTCCGCGGCAATTGCACTCCGCTTGGCCTGAATTCCCAGCTGCCGGAAGCGTTCCGCTTCCGGATCATCGGCTGCCCTCGGAACGCAGAGCTTGTCGATTTTGTCCGTGAATTCCAGCAGTGCCGGCTGGTTCGCGGGCTGGGGGTTCTCCGAGATCAGGCTGCGCAGCATGCTCATGCCGGCGTCAATGACCACGGATCTTGCGGTCAGCTCCGAACTGACCTGGACGCTCTCCAACACAGCCGTCTCTTGCTCACCGGCCAGCAGCGGCAGAAAGATGCTGGCAATGATCAGCGACATCAGAATAACCCCGGCTGCAAGGGCAATAATGAGATCCCGCTGCGGGAACGGCGAACCGTCTCCCAATACAAGCGGAATAGAGAAAGCCCCGGCCAGCGTTACCGCCCCGCGCACACCCGAGATTGAAGTAATCAGCTGTGACCTCAGCGATGATCTCGGTGTCTTCAGCCTGCGGCTCTCAAACAGAGAATAAGCATACACCCAGAGAAACCGCAGCACAATCAGCAGCGCCGTAATCGCCAGCACATAACCTGCCACCATGAAGTTGTTCAAAGTACTGTCGTGGTAGATCACCTCCATAACGTCGGGAACGGATACGCCAAGGATCAGAAAGACCAGGCCATTCAGGATGAGCAGCAGCACCGACCACGTGCTTGCCGATACAAGCTGCAGTTTGTATTGCGGAGACACGGCACGGTCCTTCTCAATGGCAAACATCACGCCGCCTGCTACCACGGCGAGGATACCGGACACGCCGATTTCTTCGCTGATCAAATAAATAATAAATGGCGTGAGAATCTGCAGCAGCACATGAATCGTGACATCCTCCATACCGAACCTGCGGATAAATACACTGAGCCGGATCAGCACAAATGACAGCAGTGCGCCAAGCAGCAGGCCCCCAGCCGCGATCAGCACAAAGCTGACCGTCGCCTTGGGCAGCGAAAACATTCCGGTAACTGCCGCCGCGATGGCAAACTTGAAGGCGACCAGACCGGAAGCGTCATTCATCAGCGACTCGCCTTCAAGTATGCGGTGGATACTCTTCGGCAGATGCACCTTCCCGGCCAGTGAGCTGACCGCAACGGCATCCGTAGGCGATAGAATCGCTGCGAGGGCAAAGGAAGCAGCCAGCGGTATCGACGGAATCATCCAGTGGATGGCGTACCCGGCCACAAATACTGTGGCAAAGACCAGCCCCAGCGCCAGCAGCAGAATGGGCGCCCTGAGATTCCACAGCTCGTCGCGCGGTGTGCGCCTCCCGTCATTGAACAGCAGCGGCGCAATGAACAACACAAAAAACAGCTCCGGCTCAAAGGACATATGGATGCCCGTTGGAATTACCGCAGCAATAACACCCAGTCCAATCTGGATCAGGGGAACCGGCACAAAAGGGATAAACCGGTTCACGATGTTGGAGACTGCGATCAGTCCCAGCATTAAAAGCACAGCGAGAAATGTCTCCACTCCCATCAACCTCCCCTGATATTTAAGCTACATTCAGCTTCACATTCTCTTAGTATAGTAATTGGATAACCCGATTGCCAGCACCAGCTCCAGCAGAAGCAGCGATGAGACCATAAGAATGATGGTAATACCCGCGCCCATAAACCCAAGGGCCAGCACCAGAATACTTAACGCATACACAAGCACCCGGTTAATGGTCGAGCCCACCTTTTCCCGGAGGCGGATATTCCGCTCATCCTGGACTTCGACAGCCTACCGGCGGGCGCGTTCATCGGTTTCAGGCTTTGATGCCAGCAGGCTGCTTATAAAGTTCCCCATCCCCAAACAAAATACAGCCGCCCCTAGTCCGATACATAATCCGGAAATCATTCCTTCCCCGCTTAGAACAAACCCGCCGATGTATAAGGCAACTGCACCAATCACTGCCAATCCCGCATACAGCCACAAGCCGCCCTTCCTCACACTATCCCTCCTCCTCATATTCAAAAATATCCTCGATGCTCAGTTTGAAGTATCTCGCCAGCTTAAAAGCCAGAATGATCGACGGATTATACCTCCCGTTCTCCAGGGAGCAGATCGTCTGTCTTGATACCTCCAGAGCCTCCGCGAGTTCTTCCTGCTTGATGCCCTGCTGCTTCCGGATTGCCTCAAGCTTATTCTTCATTGCTGTTCCTCCTGGTTATGTAAAGCTAGCTTTACATATAGCATATCATGCCCCATATGAAATGTAAAGTCAGCTTTACATAAAGCCGATATTGTTCACTGTTTAACCCATTGACAAAAATATTTATTTATGTTATAATTGATAATTTAAGTATTGAAAACGAAAACGGATTTGCGTATGATATGCATTAGCCTAACGGCACAAATCTATCTTTTGTAACGGAGGGATATCATGCATATCGCCAAAGGAATTGAAATGCTGGAGATTTCGGTCCCCGTCATGGGCGGAACGGACACGTTCTATCCGACCTTGATCTGGGACGAAGAAGAGGCTGTACTGATCGACACCGGCGTCCCCGGATCAGCGCAAAAGTTCAAGGAGGCTGCGGCTGCAGCCTCTGTGCCCTGGAACCTTGTTCGGACGATCCTTATCACTCACCAGGATATCGATCATATCGGAAGCCTGCCTGCTCTTCTGGAACAGAGCGAATCCAAAATCACCGTTCTCGCGCATGAAATCGAGCGGCCTTATATTGAAGGCAAGCAGATGCTGCTGAAACACACTCCTGAAGCGCTGGCCGCCGCCGAAGCCATGCTCCCCAAGAACGTATCCGAGGAATGGAAGCGGGCTTTTCTGCATGTGCTGGCCCATCCGCCCAGAGCAGGCGTGGACCGGACGCTTACAGGCGGCGAGGTCTTGCCCGTCGGCGGCGGAATCGCCGTCATTCATACTCCCGGCCACAGTCCGGGCCACCTGAGCCTGTACCATCAGGCCAGCCGCACGCTGATTGCAGCCGATGCGCTGACTGTGCGCGGAGGTGAGCTGTGCGGTCCCGATGCAGCAGCTACACCGGACATGGCTGAAGCCCTCCAGTCTCTGCATAAATTTGCTGATTTTGAAATCGATCAGGTGATTTGCTATCACGGGGGCCTGTTCCGGGGGGACGTCAACCGCCGGATCGCTGAATTGGCTCATGGAGGCAATTAGTCCCCGGACCTTGGCGGGTATTGCCTGGTAAAACATAATAAGCAGGAGCTGGACCCGTCTACGCCGGTCCAGCTCCTGCTTATTATTAATGATTCAGGCCAGCTGCAGGATATCCTGAACGATCTCCCGGTCCACATCCAGGTCAAACTTGCGGCCCCAGAAGCATTCGGTACCCTTTTGCCGGATTCGTTCGTAATCCTCCGCCCGCAATGTCCTCGGAAATTCCGGTCCGGTATCCCAATCGGTATAACGTTTGATTTCATTGACCACCTTATGCTTGAAGCCGCTGTTCAAGATAATGCTATGAAAAAAGATTTCGTCTCCGCAAAAGGAGTTTTTAAATAAACGGACATAGCCGGGATTATCGCGGATATACTCCAAAATATACTCCATGCATTCTCCGGTAACAGACATCCAGTTCGAGCCCTTATACAGAGCATCCGGCAGGTGCTTCAAGCTGCGCTTCAGCATCGGCACCGACATCACCAGATTGATGTAGCGGTTGCGGATTTCCGAGACGGCCTTGGCCCGGGAGACGAGAAACCTCGGATAGTACACAGACACTCTGTACATGCAGCCCCACATTTCCGCTTCATTCGGCAGCTGCAGATGTTTGACGAACTCTTTTCCCTGATGTTCCTTGAAGAAGTCAACGATTGTCCGGTTCGAAACCAGCGGCAGATCCTGACCGCTTATAATATGAATGTAGTCAAAATGCCCATGCTCCTTAATCAGTTCAAAACATTTGAGAATGCATTCAATCTGGCCGTAGTGGCCCCACTGCACATCCACAGGCTCCTTCACAAAATGAATGTCTTCCCGGTGTAGGATTTGCGCCTCGATCCCGCTTTTCCGGTCCACATGGAGAAAAAATTCCACATGCTCATCCGTTAGCGATTCCAGCAGCAGATTGATCTGCTCCGGATTTTTATGACAAAGGACAACATATGCCATTCTGAAATTATGCAAGACATTCATCCTTTCGCTCATTTATTCCCACATATTATAGGGGAATGAGCGAAGATGAACAAGTCTTAGCGTTATTTCAGGGCTTCACCAGCAGCTGAATGCCTATGTTCCATGGATCGGTAACGGTGACAATACCACCGGTTTCATCCACCCGGTATCCGGCGGAGCGCACCCGTTCGGCTACCAGATCACGCTCCTGAACACTAGGCAGCAGCAGGGTAAAATAATCTATGCCTGCCGCATCTGCCGGAGCCGCCGGCACCCCTTGACCCGCCCAAATATTCAGCCCCATATGGTGGTGGTATCCCCCCGCTGAGATAAACATCGCTGCATCACCGTAATGTGCCGTCTGCTCGAAGCCCAGCGTATCAACGTAGAATTTCTTGGCTTCGCCAAGATCACCCACGTGAAAATGAACATGCCCGATCACGGTGCCCGCAGGCAGTCCGGGCCAGGACAGACCTTCAGAAGCGGCCAGCAGACCATCCACATCCACCGGATCTGTGGTCATCACCACATTCCCGTTCGCTTCATGCTTCCATGTATCCCGCGGCCGGTCGCGGTACAGCTCAATTCCGTTATTATCCGGGTCTTGAATGTACAGCGCCTCACTAACCAGATGGTCGCCCTGACCGATGTGGATGCCGGAATCAATCAGATTGCGCAGCACCAGTCCCAGACTGGGACGGTCAGGCACAAGAATGGCAAAGTGATACAGACCCGCCACCGAATTGCGCCGGAGCACCCGCGCGTTCTTAATCTCCCGCAGCACCAGGAGCACATGCTGGCCATCCGCTGTCATTTCCACTTCGCGCCCGTTCTGGCGCAGCACCTTCAGTCCTACCACATTCTGATAAAAAGCGAGCGAGCGCTCCAAATCGCTTACCCGAAGCTGCACCAGTCCAATTTCCAAACTTTGCGGCAATACTGCTGCTGTTGTCATATAAACCCCTCCTGAATGAACATAAGTTATCCAATTTCCATGTCTGCGGTTAGTCTTAACAAGTTCCAATACTCCAATTCAGCAAGCTGTAACTGTTTCCGTTACACATTAACTAACTTTATATTAGTAGCATTCTATAAGTTTGTCAATTACTTTCCGGAAAAAGAAAAAGCCGGCCGGCACCGGTCAGGCTTAATCAGAACTTCCTTTGCATTTATTCCGGGCGGCTGCTGCCTGAACTCATTGGCCTTTGCCTCTGTATTCAGCAGTCCTAAGCTCTTTAATGTACGGCTCCAAATGGGGCATTTGCGAATCTACGGCCTGCTGCACAGCCCGCTCAATGTCATAAGGAACCCTTACGAACTGTATATTCAGCGGTGCCGGATCTCCGCTCCCGTAATTCCCCTCCATAATGACATACGAGGCCTGTGTCAGATCCAGCGGATTGCCGACACTCCCCGCATTGAACAAGGTTTTTCCTGCCAGATGCTGAAGATAGGCACCATGAATATCCCCGTAACCGGCCACATCTGCAGGCAGCTGGCTGCCGCACAGCTCTGAAGGCTCAAACAGCGACACACGCAGCTCCAGATCGTCCCAGGGCTGGACCCGCTCATTTACACTCCGCGGCGAAGCATGAAAGAGACGGATGTACCGGCCGCTCATCCAGAACTCAATGGAGAACGGCAGTCCGCTCAAATACGCCAGGCGTTCTTTTCCCAGCAGAGCCTGGTGCCATTTTATCACCTCAAGCTCGCTATCACCTGCAATGAACTCATCCCAGTTGCCCCTGACCACTTTCTCACAATGCTCCCGGATCAGGTCAACAGCCCGATCAGAATTGGGTCCTTTGCCCACAAGGTCTCCCAGGCAGAAGATCCGGCTGATCCTGCGCTGCTGAATATCCGCCAGAACCGTCTCCAAGGCTGTTGCATTGCCATGAATATCTGAAATAATTGCAATCGTCTCCACGTATAAACCTCCGTTGCTGTACTGGTATGTAATGTCTCTGCGATCATTTTAGCATTTTATTGCCGCTGTAGACTCTTTTTCCGGAGGTTGCGGGTGATATCTCCCTTAGTGACTTTCAGCAGCGTGTCTCTGATTCTGAACTCCGTCATGATGTACCTCTCCTATAGACAAAATTGAACGCTCCCGTGTTACAACCGTTTATCGATGATGTGCTTGTTCTCCCTATAAGCAACATCAATCCGCCCCCTTCGTGCATGCCTGGTGTCAGTCTAAAGCTTATGGAATATTATGTAAAGGAAGGGACGACCAGACCGGCTAGGCTCCTACCTGTTCTTTAAACAAAAAAGGGACCCCGCCAACGTCCGGCAGGGCCAAGGTCTATTTATAAGGGGGTCATAGGATTACTATAAGCCCTGAAGCTTAAAAGCGTATGAAAATCTAATAAAAAACTGCTGAAATTGTCGAATGCGGTTCTCTGCCCATAACAAGATCCCGCCGAGGCACGGCAGGATCTAATCAAAACCTATCCACTGGGGGGTGGAGACCTCTACTATACTCCCCGAACCTTAAAATTACATAAATTCTTCCTGAAGGTTTTCTTAAATTTCAATTTCCTGCCAGACAGCAAATACTTCACTTGTATACTATTAAGTGGAATTCCTCCCACTAAATCGCTGAATTTTGCGTAGCAGCAGTGTTTAGTGGGATTTTCTCCACCTAATCTGGTGAAAACCCGGCCGAAGCGGTCTTATGGGCCAAATTAGTGGTACTTTTTCCCACTAGCGTTGTTGCAGGAGGTTATTGGCTAGTTTATGTTGTCCTTTTTCCACTTAAGCCCCTGTCAAATCCGGCACAAGCAATAAAAAAACAAAAGACGCGGCGCATTACATCTCATTAAGACACCGGAATCTGATTCACGATCTGATCCAGTGTAACCCCTTGAAGCACATTCTCCAGCGCCTGCTGGGCCAGGGAAAAGACGGGGACTATAGCTCCGGCAATGTTTTTGCCGACAGGGCAGTTCGGGTTCGGATGCTCGTGAACGGAGAACAGCGTGTCCGCCTCCGCCGCGTTCACCGCGCGATAAATTTCCAGCAGTGTGATTTCACCCGGGCTGCGCGAAAGCTTTGTTCCTGCTACACCAGGGCGGACCTCGACCAGCCCAGCCTTATGCAGCATGCCTGTAAGCCGCCGGATCACCACCGGGTTGGTGTTGACACTGCCTGCGATCCATTCCGAGGTGCTCTTGCCTTCCTTGTTGCTGTCGATCAGCGTCAAAATATGAATAGCCACCGCAAACCGGGTGCTGATGTTCATGGAAATCTCTCCTTAGTGCGTTAGCCGATAGATGCAACTATAATAGTTACATTCTAACAAGTTGTCAATAGCTGCAGAAGCCCGGCAACCTCGTCAGGGTAATTCTTGGTCAGCCTTGTTTTGCCCAGGTTGCTCTTCACGATCTTAATCAGCCGGGGATCTCCACTCGCCGCATATTTACGCAGCATGGCAAATCCAGGCTGAGGCAGACTGGCGGCAAATACACTGAGACTATATTCCAGACCTTTGGACAAGACGCGAAAATGTTCCCGCTCGGCCGGGCCTGAATCGCTGCTGCGGATTCCGTCCATAATCCCGGCTGCCAGCTCCAGGCAATACAGAACATTGGCTTCAGCCTTCAGCAATGGCGGATGCGCCAGCGCCGCCACAAAAGCCCGCTGCTCCAGCAGCGTAGCGCCCGAACGCCAGCCGTCAAGCAGCTCCCTAAGCAGCGCAAAGTCGTATTCGCCCAAGGACTGCAAGCCCATTGCCGCAGCCTCGCGCAACCTCCACCTGCCATCATTCATCGCCGCCTGCAAGCGCTCTTCCGCCTGGCTTCGCCGGATGCTATCCGCATGGGCATAATGGGCTCCGCAGGCCCACACCGCGCAGAACGGCAGGTACTCCTGCGGATCACCTGTCTTGGCTTCAGACTCCGGGAGATGTGACCAGGCAGAGATCAATTCCCAGGCAGTCTCCGTCACCTCAGGTCTGGCAAACAGCCCGGCAAAGCTGCCCGCCAGCGTAAGGTTAGCCCGCGGCCCGGGCAGACCGCTCTCATGCAGCATATAATCTGTCAGCAGCGCCCATTGCTCACGATCATCTATCTGCTGCTGCAAGGCTGTCAATATGGCTGGATTTTCTTTCATCTTAAAGCCCCGTTTCTCCATTCTTCTATTGTCTGCGGATGATTCCTTGCATAACATAGGGATAGTCAATTTGCTTCTTTACAGCCTGCATCGCATCTTCTCCCGCCAGAAGCGACATCATATATAATCCCAAATCAATAGAGGTGGACACCCCGCCTCCTGTAATGATCTTGCCGTCCTGAACAATCCGCGTCTCTATAACCTGCCCGCAATAAGGCTCCAGCAGCCCGTAGGAGGAAGGATGTGTTGTAGCCCAGCAGTCCCGCAAGAACCCGGCTGCGCCCAGCAGCAATGAACCGGTGCACACCGATACCTTGTAAGGAACACTTTTGGCACCTTGAAGCCAGGAAATGAACGGCCCGTCATTGCGCAGTATTCTCGTCCCCATTCCGCCCGGTACAAAGAGCAGATCATATTGCCCCAGTTCCGGCTGAACCTTGCTGATCTACCGTCAATCCCTGCTCATCCTGCACTTCTTCCCTGAACCCGCAAATATCCATCTCCAGCCCATGTCCTGCTTCAAAATTCCCCAAGCGGCGAATCACATCATAAAAGCCGGCAAAATCCAGAAAAGTGATCCCGTCAAAAAGCACAAAAGCTATACGCATCGTTATCCTTCTCCTCCCGGCAATTCAAAAACTACTCGCTGTCATATGCCTGCAAGGCCACCGGCAAAGCCTGAATAACCGCGTTGCCTACTGCCGGAAGACCCAGCAGAACCGCACTGATGATCTCTTCCCGCGTAGCTCCAAGCGACTTGGCATGTTTTACATGAAAGGGCAGTCCGCTTTCCAGGCGCACCGCAGCCAATACCGAAATATAAGCGATTTCTTCAGTCTTTGGATCAAGACAACTTGCCGCGTCCAGCTTCTGAACGGTCTCCATCCAAGCCTGCTGCTGCTGTGGCGCTTCCTTCATAAAGGTGGCAAATGCATTGCTCACTTGTGGTAAATGATCCATTTTTTTAGCCTCCGTTTCGAATATGCACCTGTCTAGGCACTGGTCAGGATAATCGGCTTACCCTTGGTGACTATGATCGTATGCTCATACTGGGCCACCCGGCTGCTGTCATTCACACTGAGGGTCCACCCATCAGACTGCTGCTCCACAAAATCCGCTCCGGTGGACAGAAAAGGCTCGACGGTAATGACCTGCCCTTCTTTGAGCACAGTGGTTACACGCGGATTGTAGAACGGAAGAATTTCAAAAGGCTTCTCATGCAGCGATCTGCCAATGCCGTGGCTGCACAGATTGCGCACTACGTTATAGCCGCGTTTGCGGGCTTCCGTCTCCATCACCCGTCCGATTTCGTTAACCTTCATTCCCGCTCTAAGATGATTGATGACACTCATCATAGTTTCCTCAGCGCTGCGGCACAGATGGACAAGCTTCTCATTGTACGGCGGCAGTTGAAAAGAAGCCCCAGCGTCCCCATAATAACCGTTCAGCTCGGCGGAAACATCAATGTTCACCAGATCCCCTTCCTGAATGACTCTTGAACCCGGTATTCCGTGGGCCACCTCTTCATTAATACTGATACAGGTGCTTCCCGGAAAATTATAAGTGACCTTTGGGGCGGATTTCGCGCCGAACCGCTCCAGAATCGCTGCCCCCACCTCGTCAAGCTCAGCGGTGGTCATACCGGGAACTGTCCTTTTTCTCATTTCCGCAATAGTGTAGCCAACCACATGGCCCACTGCCTTCAACCCTTGCAAATCCTGTGCTGTATCGCTCGTCATCTGCTCCATTCCTCCCGGTTACAAATTATCCCACATGGACAGCTGTATTGCAGAACCCGCTTCACCATACACAAGTTTTCTCAGCTTATCGGCATCCTTAGCGGAGACCGTGTATCCTTTGGCGCTATTTTCCGCAGGGACCAGCAGTCCCTGCTTCCCCTGGGCTTCTCCAAGGTTTAGAATATAATCCTCCGTATAGCCATCCCCAAAGGTCAGCTTCATCTTAAACTCAGCCCCATGGTAGAGATCATTCTGCACCCGCTTGCTGCCGTTCATCGCATCTGCCATCAGCTTGATAAATGCAGGATCCGTAAAAGTCCGGCTCTCGAAAGATTCACTCTGCGCCCTGCCGCCGGCAGGCTGGCAATCCAGGGTGATCTCTGAAATCCACCTGGCATTGATAAATCCAAAAGCATTCTGGCAGCCACTCAGCAGTACAGCCAGCAGAACAGGTACAGTCAGTAGAAGCCTTTTAATGGGTCCCACCTCCAAATCCATATGTATCCTCCAATTATAGCAGTCTTGTGAACCAAATAACATTCTCGCTCTTCGCAAAAAAAGACCCGTCCGCTATAAATCAACGGACCGGTCTTGAAGGATTGGCAGCCTTATATGTAAAGGAGTGCAGCCTCCTGGCAGATTAGCTGATGGCTCCTGCCGCTTTCAGCCAGGCATCGGTAATAAGCGCATGTCCGGCAGGAGAAGGATGCACACCATCCGGTGCCCAGAATGCAGAATCCGCCTTCATGGATGCTGCAGCAAACAGCCCATCCAGAGGAACCAGCAGAGCCCCATACTCGCGGGCAAGCTCACGCACCACATGAATCTTCGGGTCCAGATCCTGGCGCCAGCCCTTGCGGTCTTCGGATACCGGCAGCACAAAAGGCTCAACGAGAATCAGCTTGGCATTGGTTGCTCTGAGGGTGCGTTCAATAATATCCCGGTAGGAAGCTTCAAATTGTGCAGCCGTGGTTTCCTCCCCGGAGTCAAAGCGGCGCCAGGTGTCGTTAATGCCGATGTATATGGAAACTACAGTCGGCTTCAGCTCCAGGCAGTCCTTGTCCCAGCGCCGCTGCAGATCCGCCGCACGGTTGCCGCTGATCCCGCGGTTGATAAAGGTCAGCTTCTTCTCGGGATACAGCAATCCCAGCCGTGCGGCTACCATCAGTGCATAGCCCACACCAAGCGAGGACGGGTCTTCATAGTTGCGGCCCCAATCCGTAATGCTGTCACCCTGGAACAAAATGATATCGTTTTCTTGAAATTCCATCCTGAAAATCCTCCTATAAAACAGCTCTTATTGTATAAACATACCTATTATAGCAAATAGATTTTTGCGGAGCATCTATTGAACGGAATCGCCAGTTTCTGCTGCAAATTTGTTCATTTTGAGCTCAGCGGCAAGCAGAGCTTCTTGAAGCTTCTTACCGAAATACTCGCTATCTCTCCTGAAATAAAGGGCCCGCACGAAGTTTTTACTGTTGATCCGGTTGATGTATTGGCTGTTGCTTCTGGGCTGACTGCCGCAGGCTGCAAGGCTGCTGATCCATTCAGCGATGCGTTCCCGCGCAAGCAGATTACGTAGAATCATCGTATCTACAATTGTAGCCATCCGTTCATCTTCTTCTTCTCTGAAGAGATATACTCCGTTCTGCAGCATACCCCGAACCGCTTCCAGTACCTCAAGCTGCACCGGCTCTCCGCTTTCCGGGCATTGCACCAATTCATCGATGGCATCTGCCCCGTGAGCCGCCGAGTGAGCCCAGCCGCCTTCTTCGACATAGCCTCGGAGATCTTTTTCTTCAGCATAATAACGGAGCAGTGCTGCCTTCAGCTGCCGAAACCCGGCAGCATCCAGGAAAGGCTGTTCTCTGTGCCGCTGGATAATAAGGCCGATGACAAGTACAGTGAAGGTCCGGGTGAATACTGTCTCATCCCCTTGTCCGCCTATACCATGGAACAGATGCTGCTCATCCAGCAGCACCGCCAGAACGGCTCTCAGCTCATCAGAAGAGAGCAGCCGCTGCTCCAGAATCCATGCGTAAAAGGTCGGATATATCAGCCCGTCCCGCAGCTCAGACTGAGGGTCTCCAATATACTCCAGCATCAGACAGATGAAATCCTGCACCTCCTCGCCTTTACGGAGTCTATACCGCTCCGCTTCTATTCTTTGCAAATCATTCATTAACCGGGCTCTGATATTGTTCATTGTGTCACTCCTAAGACTCAGCAGGCAGTTGCTTTACCATTGATTTAAATGCCCCACAAGCAGATAAGATGGTTCCAGGGCAAAGGCAGATAACAGCTTCATCACATGCTTATCCCTGCCTTTGGCCTTCAATGCGTGATTCACCCAGCATAAAGTGCCTTCCAACTATTTACTATGTAAATTAACACAATCCCCCTAGCCTTTCCATTAGAACAGGCGGCTGCGCCGGTTTTCGCTGGATAGCTCAGCCGTTTTAGGTGCGGATTGCCAGGGGAGCTTGCTGCTGCCAAACAACCCAAAAAACCTCCAAGCAGACCCGATCCTTATTCACTAAGGACTGCGGGTCTAGCTTGAAGGCTAAACAGAGCATTATATCAGATTTTTCATAAAATCAGATTAAATGAATAATTAGTACGCCAGGCTGAACAGACCTTTAATGTGGGACAAATAACGGATATTGCTCGCTTCCTTCATAAGGGTTGCAGGCAAGCCCTTAAGCGGAGTATTGCTGGCTCCGATAATTGCCACCCCGTCTTTGCGCCCAAGGCTGGCAAGCGTCCCGGAGTTGATTGGACTGAAGGCTTCAGAGGCTGCATTAGTCAGATAAGCGTACAGATTGTAGCCGATCAGCTCGCCCATCTGCCAGGCAATTTGTGCTGTCGGCGGGTATGGACGTCCGTCCGCTGCGAAGACAACCGCACTGTCCCCTGCCACAAAAACATCCGGGTGCGAAGTGGACTGCAGGAAGTCATTGACTGTGGCACGGCCGCGGTTCACTTCTAGGCCGGATTCACCGACCAGAGGGTTGCCCTGCACACCGCCGGTCCATACAAAGGTATTGGCAACAATTTGCTGGCCATCCTTCAGATCAATTACATTGCCGGCAACATTCGTAACAGGAAGGCCGGTCAGGAAGGTTACACCGCGGGCAGTCAGGCTCGTTACTGCACGCTCAATCAGGTGATCCGGCAGCACCGGAAGGATTTTTGGACCCGCTTCTACTAGCATCAGCTTGATTTCCTGAGGATTTACGCCATAACGTTTGGTCAGCTTCGGCAGCACATCAGCAATCTCGCCCACCAGCTCCACGCCGGTCAGACCGCCACCGCCAATCAGAATCGCCGCATCGGCTGGATTGTGTGTCTTGGCGTACTCACGAATGCGGCCTTCAATATGCCCATGGATTTGTTTCGCGTCCGCGGCGGATTTCAGCACCATGCTATACTCTTCCAGTCCAGGAATGCCGAAATAAGCAGTAGTGCTGCCCAGCGCAACAACAAGTGCATCATAGGAGAGCGTCGTACCGTCAGACAGCTGCACCTGCTTGCTGTCTACGGAAAATGATTTGACCTTGGCAATTTTCAGATCAATGTCTTTTCCGGCAAAAAGCTTGGTGAGCGGCATGGCTACGGCTTGTTCCGCAACACTTCCTGCCGCCAGACGATGGAGCTCCGTAATAATCTGATGCGTCGGGTATTGATTGACAACCGTGATTTTTGCTTCAGCCTTGCTCATATATTTGCGCACGTTAATAGCACTCAGAAGACCGCCGTAGCCAGCTCCGAGAATAACGATATGTTTTGACATCATATTTTCCTCCGCCCTTATTTTTGTGGATTACGTTCGCCGCTGACCTGCAGGTATGCATTCATGAAACGGAGCATTTTTTGCACCTGCGGGTCCTTGATCATGCGCATCATGCCGAACAATGTGATGTTTTCACTGCTTTCGTTGGCACGATCCTTGGCTTCGATAACCGTAGCTGCCATTGTTTTGACGGAATCCACTACAGGCTCGGCAAGTTCTTTGATGGCACCTACCGTGTCATTCTTTAGCACCTCATCCGCTGCAACAGTCTGCACAAAATCAAGCGACTTGGTTAATGCGCCAACCAGCTGCGTAATCTGGGGAAGCTGCTCTACCAGCGTCGTTAGGGATTCCTGCACCTCAGGCTTCAAGAGCTGATCCAGAAGATCCTCTTTAATAAAGGATTTGCTTTGCGTGATTGTTTCTGACATATTGAGTTCTCCTTTGCATTAGCTTTCTCTCATAATAAAATGTATGAAAAGATTAATCCCTAAATCAATGTGATTATTATAACATTCTTCATGTAATAAATGTCACAATCTTTTTGCCTATATATCCTTATTTTGTGATTAAAATCACGTCTTTTCTGCGATTTTTGGTTTTTCTCACGATTTCATAAGAAAATTTAACTCTGAGATCCATTTGGCCATTGACTATGCTCAAACACCGTGATATGTTTAGCAAGTAACAAATAGTAAGTTTGTTTATTAATATTAGCTATTAATAATTGTTAACTACTACATACATTATGGAGGAATGAACATGAGCGCTTTTTCAGAATTGGTTCAAGCACGCAGATCGGCAAATAACTTCGTTGAGGGGATCAAAATCCCCCAAAGCGAGCTGGAAGAAATGTTCTCGCTCACCCGCCTCGCTCCTTCAGCCTACAATTTGCAGCATACCCATTATAAGGTGGTCAGTGATGAAGACCTGAAGGAAAAGATCCGCGAAGCGGCCTATGGCCAGTACAAAATCCATACCGCATCAGCGGTCATTGTCGTGCTTGGAGACAAAAATGCCTATCTGCAGGCTTCTGAAATCTACAGCGGGCTTAAAATGCTGGGAGCCATGAGTGAGGATGCTTTTGACCAGACGATTGCGGATATCCACGGCGCTTATAGCGGAAATGATGCTTTTCAGCATGATGAAGCGATCCGTAATGCCTCTTTGTCAGCCATGCAGTTCATGCTGATTGCCAAGGACAAGGGCTGGGATACCTGCCCGATGATCGGTTTCGATGTTCAAGCCGTCAAAGCGGCCCTGAACCTGAGCGACAATATGGTGCCTGTCATGCTGATTACAATCGGCAAAGACAACAAGCACAAGATCAGACCCCGCGGCTACCGCAAGCCTGTGAATGAATTTGTAGAGTTTTTTTGATTGAAGTGCACAAAGAGCCTTCCGGCATGCGCCCGGGAGGCTCTTTGTGCTTAAAACAATAAATAATCCGCAAGCTTCAGGTTCTGTAAAAGGCCGCAGGGTACTGCTGAAAACACCGTCCGGGGCGGGCGCGGCGGATCATTTGGCATATTGCAGGAGAGCGATTGCCGCACGTTCCCGCCGGTCCGCATCCTCGCTGTCCAAGGCACACTTCAGCACAGTGAGCGCTTTTGACAGAGTCTCGGCATCTACTATACCTGTCTGTTCGCCTTCCTGGATACCGTCCACAGAGGGATCAGAAATCCACAGCTCCAGCCTTGCCTCCGGAAGCGGCCCATTGTACTGCAAGACCGCTTCTTCACCGCAGGTCCACGCTCTGAGCAGCGGATTAAGCGCCGGAGCAGGCACCGTCTTCAGCCAGGTCACTCCCCGCCGGTGGCAGCGCCGGTCTTCAGCCGAATCGAAGGCTTCCGCATAAAAGTAATCGCCCAGATCCCCCAGATAAGCCCACTCCCCATCCTCGATCAGCACATAATCCCCATCCTGCATGACATTCACGAATATGTCCAGACTGTCCGCTGCAGTTTCCAGCTCCGCTCCTGCGGTAGTCCCGGCTAGAACCAGCCGATTGTGAATCTCCTTTTTGCCGGCATGCTCCAGATCCCCCACACCTGTATATCCCAGACACACGTAATTTTCTTCCAGAAACTCCTTCATCCGGTTCACTCCGGTCAGCCCGGTCTTCACCCGAAATAGCTTCATTCGCTGTCACCCTCCATTCCTGCGTATAGCTTGCTTCTGCTACTTATGTACGGTTAAATTATACACCAAAAAACTAAGGATACGGACGAATAATAGCGCTTACATTAGGATGATTCTGAAAACATACCCGAATTTAAAGTATTCGCCTTTTTACGAATCCGCAGAACAGCGGTATAATTCAAGTATCAAGACAAGGAACCATACACTGCTGAAAGGGACCGGCGGGAAGGTAAAATCTCTCTCGCAAGTAATCTTTGGCAGATGTACTCCCTGTGCTTGAGACTATATCTTTGATCCTGTTGCTGAAGCTTTCAATCCATCCCGGAACGAAAGGGGATGAGCTTCTTAAAGCTCAAACATTGAATCATGAAACCAATCGTTAACCAGCGGATGAATTCGAGAAGACTCTAAGGCAGGATAGGCAAATTTATTGCCGCCTCGGACGATTTACCCGGCTGAGTACAAGGATAGGATAAGGAGTCTGAGAAGAACATGGGTATAGTATGTACAGCATAACCCCCTATTGTTGATGAATAATCAATAATAGGGGGTTATGTGTGTTGAGCTAAGCTGTTCCGCCGCCAATCATCGGGATATATTGGAGCGCCTGTCCGTTCAGACACGCAGCAGCCTCAGCATGGAATCCGCACCTTTTTGAAATTCATAGGGAACCTGCTGCTCTTCTGCCGTCCAGCCTTGGACCTGAGCTGCACAGACCAGCTGGTCCAGCTTATGGTATCTGCGGGAGGATAAGTCCACCAGCGGGAAGATGCGGATTTCTGACTTCGTGACCCTCATCAATTCCTGAAGTGTCCTGAGGTGAAAATCATAGTCCAGCCGGTCCCCATACATAAACAGAAAATGGGCAGACAGGGTGAGATCAAAGGAACGGTCTGCAAAAGGCAGCAGAGGCAGCTCTACTGGAATATAACGGCTGCTATTTTGCTGCCGGTCCAGCGTACTGGCTGCCAAGGCTGCTGTCCTCGCCTGCTGTAACGCATGTATGGAAGTGAACTCTTTCCACACAAAATTATCCTGAACTTTGTCCAGCTGCTGCACCGTATGCTCAATATCCTTCAGCCCTTTGTCCCTCAGTGCTTCAGCGGAATAATAGTAAGCAATGTCTGCGGCAACAGATGCCGCGCCAAGCTTGCGGGCCTCTGCGGTAAACGAGCAGGCTCCCGCCGGACAATCCAAAATACTCCGTCCCTCCAGTTCTCCCCGCTGCAAATTAAACATCCGCAAGTACTCCTCAAAGGTCCGGCCAATAAAAACAATACGCTCCAAATCCAATTTGTTTCTGCTCATCTCTGCTCAGCTCACCTCTTCTGTTCTCTTCTGTGTTTCTATTCCAGGCTAAAACCCGGCTGCGCCGCCAGTTCCTGCCTGATAAAATCATACAGCCTGCGGACGGGCGGTTTCAAGGGGTAATCCGCAATCCGGCAAATGATCCCGCAGGTCATGTCCACAGCGCTGCCTTCCAGCCTCCGGGTTACGGTTCCGGCAGGAACGGGATTAAGGATCACCTCCGGCACAAACGCGATGCCAAGCCTGCTCGCCACATAGAACTTCAGTGCCGACATGCTGCCGATTTCCATGGTATCGAGCGGCGGGCCGGCAGCTTCCGTCAAGACGCTTTCCAGTTTTTTGCGGTAGGGGCATGTAGGTGCTGTAATCAGCAGCCGGTGTCCGCGCAGATGATCCGCAGTAACGGCGGGGACGGAAACAAGCGGATGATCTTCCGGCAATAACAGTACGAATGCTTCCGTAAACAACGGTTCAAAATGCAGCTCCTTCCCCAGTTCCGGAGCGGAGCAGATTACAATATCCAGCTCTCCGCGGAGCATCCGGCCGCAAAGCGCACCTGATCCGGAGATGTCCACCGACAGCTCCATTTTAGGAAACAGGGTCATGAATTTCTGCAGAATGTCAGGCAGCCGGTAGCTTGCCGTCGGATCAGAAGCACCGATGCGTATGCTCCCCGCTTCGCCGGATTTCAAATCCGTGATGCTGCGCTGCAGCCGTTCCATATCCTGGACGATCCTCTGGCTCTGTTCGTGAAACAACCGTCCGGCTTCGGTTAAGGCCACGCCTTTGCCCCGTTCCAGCAATTGAACTCCCAGATCGGATTCCAGCTTCTGAATTTGCATTGTGACTGTAGATTGGGCATAATTCAGCTCTTCTGCGGCACGGTTGAAGCTGCCGGAGCGGATGATGGCCTGAAAGGTTTTTAATGTTTTTAGATCCAGTCTGGTTCGCTCCCTTCTGGCTCAAAGCCCAATCAAAGCTCAATTTGAGAATGCACTTTAAGGAGTGGCTTCAAAAAAATTGAACTCACCATTCAATTCATTCAATTATACAAAACCGGGCAGACTTTATACAATACTCTATACCGGCAGGCTATTCATTGACTGAACTTGAATCTGCCGCGTTCATATCAGAAGGGTGATAAGAGGACTTTGGAGACTTCGGGCTTGATTGCACTATCTGCAATAGATTTACGGATTTCAGACCAAAAGTAACTGATTCGCTGGATTCTGCTGCACAGAGTGCAATAGATTCAGTTTTGCGGCGGATAGTGGAATGATCTGCTGTAAAAAGTGCATATAGAAGTTACTTTTCGGCCTGAACCGGAGTGAGATTCGTGAGGGGAGTGACCAGGTAATTGTATGAACTGAGCGTCATTGATGACCAAAGAATAGTTACTTCAAACTGCATCAACGGATAAAAATTCGATTAAGGAGTGGATAAGCATGAATTTATCAGAAAAAGTGGCACTGGTCACAGGCGGAGGAACTGGCATCGGCAGAGCAGTAAGCCTCGAACTGGCATCGTGCGGGGCTACAGTCGCCGTTAATTATTCCCGTTCAGAAGCCGAAGCGCTGGAAACTGTTCAGAGAATAACGGATCAAGGCGGGCGGGCAATGGCTGTACAAGCAAATGTGGCCCGGGACGCAGAAGTGCGGAAAATGGTAGAAACGATTGCCGGAACCTTTGGAACGGTTGATCTGCTCGTAAATAATGCCAGCATCACCAGGCATATCCCTATGGATGATCTGGAAGCGGCTACGGAAGAAGTATGGGATGAGCTGTACGATGTAAATGTCAAAGGCATGTTCCTTTGCGCGAGAGCCGTGGCGCCTTACATGAAAAAGAACAAACAGGGGGCCATCGTCAATCTCGGCAGCATAGCCGGAACTACAGGTGCCGGCTCCTCTCTTCCCTATGCGGTCTCCAAAGCTGCCGTTCACGGGCTAACCAAGTCTCTGGCCCGCGCGCTTTCCCCAGACATCCGGGTCAACTGTGTAGCGCCGGGTGCTGTTGCCACCAGATGGTGGGCAGGCCGGGAAGAACAAATGCGCCGGCTTGCACCGAATCTGCTGCTGCAGCGTATCGCGGAACCGCAGGATATCGCGCGGTTCATCTGCTCCACCCTGGAGCAGGAGGCCATGACCGGACAGATCATCACGGTGGACAGCGGGCAAACACTGTAAATACCAAAGCAGACAGGAAGACAGCTGCTTCAGGACCAATAGACAGAACATTCAATATGAAGGAAGCAGCGTATATACGAGAGAAACACACTCATTGCGAAAGAAACACACTCACTACTAAAACAACACACTCAATTCGAGAGCATCAACACTCATCTCGAAAGTATCAACACTCAATTAGAAAGAAACACCTTCTCATGTCTTCACATGCACTAAAAGTGACTCTATCACGAATAATTTATGACGCTAGAGATAGTCATTAGGTTCACTTTGCATATTGTGAACGAGCAGCAAGGCTCCCTTAGTGGGGGACTTACTGCTCGTTATTTTAATAGTACCTTCCGGCCAGTTCAGCAGATTAAGGCAGGCACGCAAACTACCCGACTCGCTTCTCAAATAGAACTGAACTTACAAAGGTATTTATACCTTTAAACTTATCGCCTGCGCCGCTTGGGAGTCCCAAGCAGCCATGATGGCTATTAGGACTCCTTTTATACATTACGACGGCTCGTCCCCCCACACCAGAGTGCCGGAAATATAGGCTGGAGCTTTACTCCAGTCTGCATAATTGGTGTCCGCTCCATTAAAGGAATAGTCCCCGGTCTGTGTGTAATGGGTCCAGTCCGATTTTGCCACCCGCGCCTGGATATCGATGCTTGCGCCTGCTGCGAGGGAACCCGCTGAGCTGTTAAATCCAAGCTCAAGGTAATAATCAGCGCCGGTTGTAGCCGACGGCATTTTGACAAAGCTGCCGGTCACATTCGCACTGCCGACCTGGGACCAGTCACAGAAGAAATTCTGGGTCTGCTCTCCGTCAATGGTGTAATAGTATCTTAATTTCACACCGGACAGTGTAATCGCACTGGTGCCAGTATTAACAAGCTTGAATTTGGGACTGATCGTATTGGCAGAAGCTGCTGTCCCGCTGTTATACATCTGCACCTTAAGCGCACCTGCCGGAGGGGCAGCAGTATCGACAATAGTAACAGCCAGCGGTTGCGCAGCCCCGGCACTGAAGCTGAAGCTCAGGGTGATTGTACCCACCGGCTGGGCGGCCAGATATTCTTTCTTAATTGTTACAGTTGTGCCGCTGACCGTATAATCGGTTCCTTCCGACAGAGCAGCGGTACCGTTCTTAATCGAGCTCAGGGTAGTCCCATTCAGCGTCAGGGTAACAGTGATATCCGCCTGGTTGGCTGTCTTCTTGTCAAAGCTGGCGCTGGTTGGTGTAATCGAAGCGCTGGCGGCAGGCGGATTCACCGGATCGGCGTAGAGCGTGCCTCGGCCGTTCGTACCGAGATAGACTCGGCCGTAAACTCTGGGGTCTCCGGTGATTGCCATGTTAATTTTGGCGTATTGGTGGGCATCGTCATTGATCCGCACCCACGATGAACCGGCATCGTCCGAACGGAAAACACCTCTCACTCCATCAATCTTGGCTACCGTATAGAGTGCCATATAGTTCTGGCCCGGAGCAGCCATACCGAAGCCGATCAGATCGGCTTCCTCCACGTTCGTCAGCTTAGTGAAGCTTGTGCCTGAATCGGTAGAGTGCCACAACCCGTACTTGCCTTCCACCGCATTGCCGCCGGCAAACCAGATGTCTCCTTCGGTGCCCGGCATGGCTTTCATGCTGATCTGGGCCTGGTTCGGCTGCAGCCCGCCTACATTATTGGTCGGGAACCCGGCCGCCGCCGTAGCGCTGAAGGTAGCTCCACCATCTGTGCTGATATAGAAGGTTCCTGCGTAGAACGCATAGAATTTGTTCGGGTTCACTCTATCAGAGGCCACTTTGGCTCCGGCTGGGACGCCCGAGCTTACGTTCCAGGAGTTCCCGGTGGTTTTGGAATAATAGACCCCAATATCCGAGGTGCTCCAGAGGATGGAATTGCCGCTCGCAGATACCGCAACCTGGCCTTGTCCTGCGGTGGTCTTCGTGCCGTTGGAAGGCTCGCTGTTCGGCATGTACCAGTTGACGCCGCCGTCGTTAGAGATTCCAATCGACTTCATGCTCGGCGTCTTCTCCTTGTCTGCGCCCCCTACCCGCACCACGTAGGCAGGGTTCAGTTCTGCATAGTCGATGCCCGTCGTCGTTGCCCAGGACGGGCTGGTCTGGAACTTGACTGGTGCCTGGGTCAGATCTTCATACCGGAAGCCGGAAACGTCGCCAAGCGCCGTAATCAGATGGGCCGTTCCTGAGGGAGGGCTGATCAGCCCGAGCACAGCCGTTTCCTCTACTCCTTTGGCCATTACCGCAATATTAACTTTACCTCCGGTATCCCAGGAGGTCAGATTGTTTGTTCCGTAGATCGTGGCCCCTGTACCGTACATCATCCGGTCTGAGTTGAACGGGTCAATCTCCAGATCGCCCATCATCCAGCCCAGCTTCGGTGACGGATCAAGAGAAGTCGAATTGGTGACACCATGATTCAGCCAAGGCGCCGCAGTGATGTCCATGGCAAATTTATAGGTACGCTCGGGGTAAAAGCCCCAATCCCAGATCCGGCTCCAGGTCGCTCCGCCGTTCGTGCTGCGGAAAATCACCTCGTCCGGCCACCAGGCATTCAGGCTGGATACCATGACTGTATCGGGATGTTGGGCATCCACAGCCAGTCCGCCGAAGCCGTACCAGTTATCCGTTCCGGTAGACGGGCTGATGTTGGTCCAGGCCCCGCTTGCTGTGTTCAGCTTCCAGACTTCACCTTTGCTGCCATCATACGGGCCGACACCATTACTGTACGTAATGTATAGATCCCCTGTAGAAGACAGCACCCCGTGATGCGGCAGGTAGCCGGTGGGCTGGCCGGGAATCGCCGTCCACGTTGCTCCGCCATCGGTACTGCGGTATACGCTGCTTGCTGTGTCGGCAACACCAACATAGATCGTCTGTGTGGCGCTGCCCAGTGTGCCTGTGCTTTGATCAAAAGTAATCCAGGATAATCCGACCAGGTCATTGCCGTATTCAAGCGTCGGATTCTGGATATAGGTGCCGGCATTCGGAAAAGAGCTCACTTTCGACCAGGTTACACCTGAGTCTGTGCTTTTCCACAACCCGTTGCCGCTGCGCGCTCCAAAAAAGAGGATGCTGTTCTTATTAGGATCGATCACCAGACGTTCCCCTGCGGACCGCCCCGGCATATTGCCTCCAACCTTGAACGGCAGCGGAGTGGACTGCCAGGTATTTCCCCGGTCGCCGGAACGCATAATCTGCCCGTTGTCATCCCAGCTGTTGGTATAGGTGCCTGTAGCCATATATACCTTGTCAGGATCGATGGGATCAGTCGCAAGGGCATCTACACCGTTCTTGTTCCAGTCTACCCAGCCTACCGCATCACTGATGGATACCCAGCTCCCTGTGGCCTGATTCCAACGGTAAGCGCCGCCGATGTCGGTGCGCGCATAGATTAAATCCGGTTCGCTCTGATTAAAAATAATGCCGGGCACAAAACCTCCGCCTGCCCCGGTAACGACACTCTTCCAGTTATAGGCTTCGCTTGCGGCTGCGCGGGTAATCGCTGGAAAGGCAGTGAATAACGAGCTTGTCATAGCGGCCAGCAGGACAACCAGTCCCAGTTTACGGATACGTTTTCGAGTCACCATTTACGCCTCCTAAGGTTTGATTTTGCCTAGTCAAGTCCGTGGGTTTCTTTCGCTTCCCTCGCTTCCTTGCCCCTCCTTTCTGATCCCCGGCATCCTTCCGCAAACAACAGCATGTACAACTGGTAACGCTTACAGTATAATTGGTAAATATTATAATTTGTTAGGGAAAATGGTTGATTTTGCGTGAAAATGGTCGCCTGCTTCCGCACCATTTTCTACCTTTATATTACATTTTTTAAGCACGAAAAAGACTCCCCTGAACACAGTTCAGAAGAATCTCCTACACTAATGCTGAAGTACAAACTCATCCAGCTTGCTGCCGTCCACATCATAGGCCTGGAACATCAGTATTGATCCGCTCGCAGTAATGCCGGCGAACATCTGCTTGTTATTCTAAAGGTGAACCTTGCGGTGGCTTTATGCCCGTTTTCGCAGCAGCGCAATCACCGCCAGCAGAAAAGACAGCAAGGAAATGCCGAGTGCAATGTAAATCATAGGGGATGTGCCAGATGCTTTATCCTGTTCCTCCATGATCGCATTGTGCTCGTCCATGCTCATGGAGTCCTGGCCGCCCATGTTCATTGAACCGTGATCATCCATTGCCATGCCGGAATGGCTCCCTCCGCCGGCTGCCGCCTGTACAATCTCCGTGACGGAATGGGGGGTTTCCGTACCTTCCTCTCCGGACCACTGCACCAGGCTGCCGTCAGCATAATGCTGATAGGCGTCCCAGGCAATATCGCCCTTGGTGTCGGGGTTCTTGGCAGTGAAGTAAAAGCGCTGAAACTGCCCGGCCTGGATTCCTGCTGCGGTGGACACCCAGCTGATTTTGTTGCCGTCAATCTTCACATCCCAGCCCGGTACAACCTCGTATTGCTTGAATTCCGCTCCTGCGGGAACACGCAGATCGATCTGTACAGTAGCAGCGTCTTTTTCGGAAGGCACTTTTAAAGTATACGTCTCCCATGCACCGGTGACAGATTGAGACGGAGCGACGGTCACATGCGCACTGGCTGCCGCTGCGGACAGCATCAAGGCTGCCGCCGTTGGCGCGGCCAAAACTGCTATTTTACAAAACAGTCTGTTCATATTAATGTCCCCCTTTTCATGGACCTTCTGATTCTTTCTCCGGTACGGATGTCTATCGTTTCTTGGGAAAATCCCGCTCCCGCGACGCAAGCCCCTGCTCCATAGCATATCTCGTAAGCTGTGTGCGGTTCTGGAGCTGCAGCTTCTGGAGGATATTTTTGAGATGGTTTTTGACAGTATGCTCCGAGATGCCGAGTGTTGCCGCGATTTCCTTATTGGTGGAGCCGGAGGACACACACCCCAGTATCTCCTTCTCCCGTGCCGTTAATGCTTCCCGCTCTTCCTTGACAGAGGCGACAGCAAATTCCTTCAGGATCTGAAAAGCCAGCTCCCGGCTCAGCGGAACCTCCTCACTGACAATCGCCAGCAGGTATTGAATCCAGGTCGATGGAGCCAGGTTTTTCAGCAGATAGCCCTGTGCCCCCTGCTTCAGCGCCTCGAATAAATAGGAGATTTCGTCAGAAACGGTTACAATCACGATTTTGACATAAGGAAATTCCAATTTGATCCGGCGCGTAGTCTCCAGACCATCCATTTTCGGCATTTGAATGTCGATCAGGATCAAATCCGGCATCCATAATCCGGTCCGTTCGATGGCTTCGGCTCCGCTTCCCACTGCACCGATGACCTCAAATCGTTCATCCATGGCCAAAATCTCACACATCGCCTCACGGGCATGGGCATGATCATCTACAACAAGCACCCGGCAGCGGTTCATGCGGAAGCCCCCTTTTTGGCAATTTCTACGATGGTCCCGTAATCCCCGGATTTCAGCGCAAGTGTCCAGCCCATTCCTTCCGCACGCTCCTTCATTATCTGCAACCCATAGCTGCCGCTTACGGCAAAAGGGTCCTCATGCCGGATGCCGGCCCCGTCATCAGAAATGGCTACACGCCAGCCCTGCCCGTCTTCGCGGCCGGATATCGCAACCCTGCCCGCCCGGGTATGCTTGCGGACATTTATCATTGCCTCACGTATACAGGAGAGCAGCTCGGCCTGTTCTGCAGGACTGAGGTTTTCGTCCCGCAGGCTCCAGTCCATGGCCACCTCAACTGTGACCTCACGGGCAATCTGCGTCAACTGCTCCTGGACGGACTGCGCCAGAAGAGACGTCTGTTCACCTGCAACCGGAACCTTCAGATTGGATATGGCCTGACGGACATAGCGGTTGGTTTCATGCACGTTTTTTTTGAGCTGGCCTATCGTTTCTGCATCCATTTCTCCCCGCTCATGCTTCTGCTCCAGGCGGTCAATCCGTACAGACAGCAAAAATAAAGATTGCGCAATCCCGTCATGAAGCTCTTTCGCCAGCGCCTCCCGCGCCTCCATCGCCGTCTTCAGCAAGCGTTCCTGCTCCAGTTCTCTTGCATTTTTCTCCATAAGGGAGAACAGCGGCACCAGCAGCACTATGCTGAATAAGAATACAAGCACAGGGGTTAAGTAATTGCCCATATCCATGGAGAGATACGGCATCAGGAACTGATGGCGCACAATTTCCCAAATGCCGACCATGACAGTGGGCAGCAGCAGAATAAGCAGTTTAATTCTTGTATACGTTGCTGTCCCCTCCCAAATCTTAAGCCTAACATTAGCATTCTCCCGCCAACCTGACATGACTCTTTCGGGCTATACGGAGACTTTAAATGTTACAAAAATAAGTATTTAAAATTTATTTTCAAAAGATTCCAGACGTCAATACCAGCCTAATCCCTCAGCCTACAAAGGTGAAGTGTACCGTCCGTATTTGATCCCCGTATCTTTGAACCCTGCGTTTTGCTGGAGAAGAAAAAGAATTGACACCCTCCGCTCCCCGCCAATTCACACCAAGCGCCACGCCGTTTGCTGTCCTTGCCGCAAAAAGCAGCGAGAACATCCCGGACGTGATTTCACCGCCGTCATCAACACGCCAGACTGAAAATTCATCGTCCCGGGTCACAGCCGATTAGAATATCCCCATGCTCAGGTAACGTTCGCCTGTATCGGGAGCGATGCACAGCACCCGCTTACCGCTCCCCAGCCGCCGTGCTTCCTGAAGCGCCGTCCATACCGCCGCTCCGCCGGAAGGTCCGATCAGGATTCCCTCCGTACTGGCCAGGGTTCTGACCATCTCCAGCGCATCCTCATCGGAAACCTGGACAATTTCATCGTAGATGCCCGTATTCAATATGGCCGGCACAAAACCCGGGCTGGTCCCAACCAGCTTATGCGGTCCGGGCTGGCCCCCGGAGAGTACCGGTGAGCCTTGCGGCTCCACCACAACAATACGGATCTCCGGCAGCTGCTCGCGGAGTGCTTCACCGGTACCTGTTATGGTACCGCCAGTCCCCGAAGCAGCTACGAATACATCCAGCCTGCCATCCATTTGCGCCAGGATTTCCGGTGCTGTTGTAATCCGGTGAATATCGGGATTGGCTTGGTTCTCGAACTGCTGCGGAATGAAGCTGCCTGCAATCTCGCTTCCCAGCTCCAGCGCCTTGGCGATCGCTCCCGGCATCCGCTCTGCGGCCGGAGTCAGCACTACCTCTGCTCCGTATGCTTTTAGAATATTGATCCGTTCTTTCGTCATATTGTCAGGCATAACCAGAATGGCTTGGTAGCCTTTGGCCGCCGCATTCATCGCCAGCCCGATGCCGGTATTGCCGCTTGTTGGCTCGATGATAGTTCCGCCAGGCTTCAAGACTCCGGCAAGCTCTGCCTGGCGTATCAAATTGTATGCCGCCCGGTCCTTGACGCTGCCGCTGGGGTTGAACATTTCCAGCTTCACGTACAGTTCGGCTGCCTGTGGTCCGGCTAGCCGGTTCAAGCGGACCACAGGCGTATTGCCGATCAGTTCCGTGATATTGCTGACTACAAGAGATGACATGGGTGAGCCTCCTCATTTCTTCTGCTGTCTATCCCCCCATTGTAGCGCTGTGAGGCGGCTCTTGTCGACTGATCTACATTCAGCCGTATTGCGGAGCAGTCCAAGTAACCAGCAAAAAAACCGCCTCTTTATAAAGAAGAGACGGCTCAGACTGTCCATCAGAGTCTGAGAAGAGGCTCTGATTCGTCCTTATTGGCTAACCCCTGCTTAAGGATTAACGGTGATCTTGAAGGTAGATGTAGTATTTTTTACCGGTGTGACCGTGTTCGTGATCTTCAGATTGTTGAAGACTACTGAGCCTACTGCCGGACCTTGGCCGGGCTCTGCCGATTCGTTGGCCCAGATGCCGACACCCGATTTGGCGTCAAACGCGTCTCCGCTCTTTTGCGCGCCGGAAATGGTAATATTCGTAAAGATTGTATCGGCTACAGGGAACTGTGGCGAAGAGGCAAGATAATTGGTCTGGAACATGATGCCATGATACGTCGGATCTGTAATGTCCACATCGCTGACCCGGATGCCCTGGAAGATTTTCGAAGCCGAGAAAACCCAGATGGCCGGGAAGGTCTGTCCGTTCCAGAAATGTCCGCCTGCACGCTCAATCGAGATATTCTGGAGGTTCGTCGCCGGTGAAGCACCGAATCCATTCATCGGATACCCGAAGTCGAGCGAACTGATCGTAATCCCGGCATAGCAGAGCGTGTCGGCAATGTAAATATTGCGGAAGGTGTTGGCGTAACCGCCATAGACTGCCACGCCGGCTGCGCGCCAGGTCAGGATCGAGGTCAGATTCTCATACACGTTGTCCTTCATATCCGAACCGCCGGAATCAATCGCCGAAAACAGTGCAAAGCTGTCATCCCCCGTAGCCCGGGCTTCATTGTTCGAAACGAGATTGTTTGTGCTGCCGTTGGTCATGTTGATGCCGTCGGCGAAGGTGTTGCGGATACGCGAGTTTTTGATCACCATGTAGTCGGTATTGGCACCCCAGTACATGCACACCTGATGTTCGGTCCAGATGTTGTCTATCGTAATATTCGCAACATTAGAGAAGTCGAATACCTTACCGGGACCGTCGATCCGCGAGGTATAGTTGCCGAAATACGCAAAGTTGGCAAAAGTGGACCCGTTCGCCGAAGCTTCTGCCCGGAAGCCCACATCCGTGTTCTCCTGGCTGGCTGGAGCCACAAACCGGGTATACCAGGGGCCGGCCCCGATGACCTTTACAGCTTTGCCGTACACCTGGAACTTGCTTGTGGTCTGGTAGGTTCCGGCAGGCAAATATACACCTGCAAGATTTCCGGTGGTATCCATGCGGACTTTATCCAGCGCATTCTGCACATCCTGATGGGTGAATCCGGCAGGAACAGCGTATTTAGCCGGGTCCGGGTTGACGATTGGCGCCACCTGCTCCAGGCTGATGAAGTCTATCGCATATTGCGAGGTGTTCGCCGCATCCTTTTGCAGCCGGATCGTGCTTCCTTTCGGAATGGTGCTGTCGAACATCATATTGGCTTCATCGTAGATGTGACGCGGCGGGCCGGAACCGGGCGAATTGTCCGGTCTGGCCTCCGGACCATACAGCCAGGCGTATTTAGAGGTTAAGCTGATAGCTTTGGTAAACACTCCATTCACATATACGTTCAGCGTGGCATTGGTTCCATCGCCGCTTGGCGAATCCGGAATGGAAAAACGGGCAACAAGCGTGTTCGTGTTGGCCCTGGTGGTGAATTCCACATAGCTGCCGGTTGAATTCAGCGTGACCGCTCTTCTGCCCGAGGCTTCACCGGCCAGATCGCCGATATTGCGGTTCGGCGCAAGCTTGACGGCTCCGCCGCCAATCACCCCGTCCTCCGCTTCATACATGTCGTAGGGCATATTGGCTCCGCGGCCGATATACAGCGGCTGGGTCTGGACGTTGTTGGCCCGTTTTACCGCAAGCTCATTGGCATCTGCGGCGATTTCACTCTTCACTGAGTATTTGCCGTCCGCTGCCGTCCAGGTGCCCAGCGTAACCGGGGCCGTTGCCGCACCGCTGGCAATGGCTCCGCTGTAAACACCGGACAGTGTTTTGACCACCGTATTGGTGGCGGTATCCGTGATGTTCAGCGTGAGGTTATGCGCCCCGCCGGCTGAAGCGGCGGTTCCCTGGTTTTTGACGGCTATCGAGAAGGTTACAGTATTGCCGCCGGCCGGGTTGCCCGGCGTCCAGCTTACCGGAGAAGCGATCAGATCCGAGCTGGATACCGGATTTACGGTCAGCGGCGAAGGATTCGTATAGCTGTTGTTCCCCTCATTCAGCTCAATGACCGCGTTGCCCTCATCGACCTTGGCGCTGAGCGTATAAGCAGCCGCATCCTTGGCCCCGATGTTAAGTGACACATTGCTTGAGGCTCCTGCAGACAGCGCTCCGACAGGTGCTGTTCCCGCCAGGGCTGTGCCCAGGTAGAAGCTGACATTTGTCACGGCGGAGACGGCAGTTCCGGTGTTTTTGACAGCGGCGGTTAATGTAATGGCATCTGTCTCCACCGGAGCAGACGGCGACCAGGACATCGATGTTACCGTCAAATCCGGATTGGCCGCCGGTGTGCCGATAACCTGGAATTCAGCCACCTGCCCGGCGCTCGAACCGGAATTGGCGGTGATTTTCAGCTGAAGCTCACTCACGGTGGCAGTGACCGGAATGGTCACGGAGTTGCCGCTGGCCGGATTAAAGGTATACACTGCTGCCGGAACCAGACTTGTGAATGCTGAGACGGCCTGATTGTGTCCAAGCACCTCAATCGTCTGGGTGCGTGCGGACCAGATAGATGCCGGGTTAAGCTTCACAACAACCGAGGTCACGCTGGCATTGGCGCCCAGATTAACGCTGAGCGTATTGGGATAACTCCCGCCCGCGCCTTCCCAGTAAGTGGTGACATCGCCGTCATTGGCATTCGTTGGCACAAACGTATAGATGGAGGACGATGCACTGATGCTTTTGCCAATCGCCAGGTTAGAGCCCGGGCCTGTACTTGGAGCAACTGTCGGTGAAGCGGATGGCGTAGCTGTTGGCGCTACCGTGGGAGTCGCTGTTGGTGTTGCCGTTGGCGCTACTGTAGGAGTCGCTGTTGGCGTCGGTGTGACTCCCGGAGTTAGGAGCAGATTGTCTAGATTTACGTTGCCGGAATCGGTGGAATCATATTTGTAAGCAATCGTGTTGGTGCCGGATAGCAAGCTGAGTGCTTCTACTTTGGTTGACCAGGTATCCCAGTTGGCCAGATTAGCGAGTGCGGTCTGCTTGACCTTCGTCCCGTTGACGTAGACACTGAGCGTTCTGGTGCTGCCCGAGGCATTGGCGTATCTCAGCGCGGCATCGTAGCTGCCTGCTGAAGAGGCGGTAACTGTAAAGATAGTAGATGCTCCCTGTGTAAGGTACCCGTCAACAAAAGCCGAACCGGAATAGCCGCTGTGGTCGGTGTTGATTTTGGCTCCGCCGGATAATGAGGCTGCTTCTGCTTCATAAGTTCCGTCGGGAGAAGCCGTGGTGCCATACACCTCGAATTCAGACACCTGGGCGGCCGGCCAGCCTGTGTTTGCTGAGAAATTCAATTTGATGTACCGGGCGGCGGCAGCCGTGAAATTGATGGTTACCGTATTAGAGCCGCTGGAGGGATTGAATGTATAGCTAGCGTCTGACACCAGATTGCTGTATGAGGAATCGTCGGGGCTGCCTTGAATCGAAAGCGTTTGGGTCCTTGCCTCCCAGGAAGCCGGAAGCTTCAGCACCACCTGATTGACGCTGCTGCTTACTCCAAGATCCACTTTGAGCCACCCCGGAAAAGCATTGCTTGAGCTCTCCCAATACGTTGCCTGATTGCCGTCACTGGCATTGGACGCAGCATATACATCTCCAACGGAGCTTGCCGTCATCGTCTTGCCCGCAGCCAGGTTCCCCGCAGCCGAACTGACAGCCGGAAACAGCGCCAGCTGGCCTGCGAACAAAACAGTGATCAGGCAGTACATGAGCAACCTTTTTCCGGCAGATGCAGTATTTCCTGTCAACATGGACAACCACCTCCCCTAATTGTTTGACCCGCTTAAAAGTATGCGCTTTCATAAATCTCTTGTTTGCCAGGCTACTTCTTAAATTGCCCGCCCCCTTTACGATATATAGTCTACTAATTAGCCAGCTGTCTATTCTCTGGACCCTCTTAAATGCAAAAAAAGAACGATCCCCCCTGCGAAACCATGCAGAACAACAACCGCAAGCGCAAGATGCCTGACCGAACCCCGGAGACTTTTCTATGAGCTAACTAATTATGGTAATAATATAAGATATCGCTAGATTTTGATCGAGGGCTAATTCTATGAATTGTATGTGCATTATTACGATTTGCAGTTGCAGATCTATTTTCAGACAGCAAAAAAAGGCCCTTCCGACGGGAAACCACCGGGCGCAGGGCCGATCGGGCTCGCCAAATTCTAGACCCTTAGGGAGCCGCGGAACCCTCTGGCGCCATAATAGGATTCTGCTCCATTGTGGTACATAAAGACCGTGTCATAGCGGCGGTCGCAAAAGACGGCTCCACCGAGTGTTCTGATGCTTTCAGGTGTTTTCACCCAGCTGGACGTCTTCAAATCATATTTCCCAAGCTTCTGCATCTCCCGGTATTGTGCTTCTGTTAAAAGATCAATGCCCATAGCAGCCGCCATTTCTATCGCATTATTGTGCGGCTTATGTTCTTTGCGCGACTCCAGCGCTTCACGGTCGTAGCATACACTTCTGCGGCCTTTCGGACTTTCCGCTGAACAATCATAAAAAATGTATTCGCCCGTCTCATCGTCATGACCAACAACATCCGGTTCACCGCCAGTCCTTTCCATTTCATGAAGCGGCCATAGCTTGTCCGGTTGAGCTTCAAGTTTCGCTTGTACATTAGCCCATTCAAGACCTTGATGACGGTTCATGTTTTTCTCAAAACGGGCTTTCAAAGTTTCAAGCAGTCCCTCACGTTGTTCCGGAGACAATTTAATATCGTTGTTTGAACTGGCTGTCATGTCTATTTCTCTCCCTTCAAATATGGCACTCCCCAGTGAAAAACACTATCTCTGATTGCTGAAATGTTACAGACTCATGCAATTATTCATAGAGATTGCCGTTCGCCAATTGAACCAGCTTGTTCTGGTCCAGCACACTCAGGCTGCCCTTCTTGCGTTCAACAATACCTTCCTCCACAAAACGGCGCACGATCCGGTTAAGATGCCTGTAGCTGGTCCCGAGCAAATCTGCCGTTTCCGCAAGTGTAGACGTACGGATCTCCTCCACGCGCTGCCCGCCGCTGTCCGCAAACAGGGATAACAGATAGCTGGCAAAACGGTTTTCCAGCGGATAGAGCAGATTCAGTGCCGTGGTCTGGCCCAGCGTATACATTTTGTGGCTCAGCTCCCCTACCAGGAAACGCAGCAGGGCTGTATTTTCCTCAAATTCCTTCAGAACCAGCGCTCTTCCGGCCGCCAGCAGGAGGCTTTCGCCCATGGACACTACTTCATTTTTGACCGGATATTGGCGCAGCAGCTCCACATCTCCAATGACCGACATCGGCCGGGCAAAACGGACCAGCAGCGATTTCCCGTTCAGGGAGCAGGGTATGAATCTTGAGCCGCCCCTCTACCAGTATAAACATATGCTCCAGACGGTCGCCCACCGAGCAAATGGCCTCACCGTCACTATAGCGCCGCAGCTCCATACCGGAGATGGCTCCGCTGCTGAATATCTCCATCAGACCGTTGTGCCCGGCCAAAGTCCGGATCTTGTCCTGATCTGCAATCCACTGCATAAGCAGCTCTCCCACCTTTGGTCACGAATGAACTAAATGTAACACACTATGCGCGGAGCAGCCAACTCCCCTGTAATCCGTCAGCCCTTCCGTTGCAAATCTACCACAGTTGAAGGCTTCTATTCGGCAAAATACTGCTCCAGCGCCCGCTCCGCACGGAACTTCGCTGCATTAAAAGATGGCCATGGCCGCGCGTCTTGCGTCCGGTTGTCCCATTTTTCACGCAGAATCTCATCCAGCCTGCCGTTGTCCTGCCTGCTGAAGTCGATCAGCAGCGGCGTAACGTCCGGTGACAGCCTGGATAAATAGCTGGTGTCGAGGATGCCGCTTGTCTCATAGCGCTGGATATTCTGCTTCGCGATAATGTGATCCATGCCAATATAGTTTATTAACACGTAGGAGAACAGCCCGAGAGCCAGACAGCACGGAGCAAGCGGAAAATGCACCCGGCTGATCCGCACCGCCGCCAGCACCAGCAGCAGTCCGAGAAAAATCATAAACGCATGCACCAGGAACCGGATGTAGGTATATCCGTAAGCTTCTTCATACAGGGCCAGCCGGGAATAGGCGGAATAGAGCATAACCACAGAACAGAGCACCAGGATGTAGAGCAGGAAATTTACGATTGTGCGCAGCCGGGCTGCCGCCGGGCCAGTCGAATGCAGGGACAGCAGCAGCAGAACGAAATTGATCGAAGTCACCAGAATCAGCTCCAAAAAACCGCTGCGCGCATAATCGGCATAGGTGCTGCCCTCCGGCAGAATGCCATCCCAGGCACCAAAAAGGTAAGAGAATTGCAAGCTTACGAACAGTACGTATACCGTATTGATGACGGTCAGAATAGTTGTGAGAATCACCGGGTCCACCTTCAGCGTCAAAGGCTGGGGAAGCAGCTCATTGAGCGACTCCGCCGATGGCCCGTCCTCCATATTCAGCTCCGGCTTCGGGTTCCACACATACACCTTGTGATCGACAAACCCCCAGAGAAGGCCGAACATGCCTGTTCCCAGCAGGAGCACCCACAGCAGCCGCGCAAACCCTTCGCCAAAAGAGAGCCGTTCCAGCATCTGCGGAATCCCTGCCAGCAGCTCATGGAACACACCGTCCGCCGAGGAGAGCAGCGAGGTTACAATCAGCAGCAGCGGCAAAGAGATTCCCAGCCCGGTCAGCACTTTGATCACCACTTGCTTCCGTTCATCCTGCAGCTTCCCCCGCCGAACATTCTGCGGATGATCCGTGGAGCTGTCCCCCAGTGCCGCAGGCTCTGGGCAAATAAATGCTCAGCCGCCGCCCCGATCATCAGGGGTCCGTTCCAGGACGGGAGCTTATAGCTAAGCATGTAGGTCATATGTAATAAAATCAGCGCCGGAATGACCAGCAGATTCAGCCCGAAGAACAACCAGTTCGCGAACAACGCATAGGTCAGAGAGAGCAGCACAATCGCCCCCAGCCAAACATAACTGACGACAGCGGGCTTGCGCAGCTTGTCTTTGGCAAAGTAGAGCACAAACACATAAAACAAACATACAAAAATCGGATAGGAAACCCCCGGCATTTTGCCGTAAAACAAATACTGGTTCAAGACTGCGAGCAGAAAAGCCGCCCCCAGGGCCTGAAGAGCCCGTTCCGGCTTCGGTACCGTCTGATCTTCCATGGTAAATACCTCCATCTCCTTACTTTCTTATCCCGATTCTAGCTGATAAAATAAGAAGAAAAAGAGAAAGATTACAAGGTTTGTTTCCTATTTTAATGAAGGAGAGCGGGACGCATGAAGCTGCACAGCCAATTTTTGAAGCTCCATTCCCATCACGGAGGGCCGGCGGAAATCCCGGTTACACTAGATGAGCTGGCGCACACCCTGGGCTGCACCCACCGCAATGCCCTGCATATTATCAATAAAATGGCCGGACTGGCCTGGATCACCTGGACCCCCAGCCGGGGCCGGGGCAAGCGCTCGAAGCTGACGTTCCTTGCGGATGCGGAGGAGATCGCCCTGGAATCCATGAAGCAGGCAATCAGCAGCAGGGACTTCGGCAGCGCCATCGAAGGCATTCGGGGACATGCCCGCTCCTCCTCGCTTCAGAATACGCTGGAGGGCTGGCTGCTGGCTTATTTCGGGCATCATTCCGAAATCCGCAGCAACAAACAGATTGATACGCTGCGGCTGCCGGTTAACCAGAAGCTGCATACCTTTGACCCGCTGTATATGAATCTGCTGGCGGAGTCTTTTGTATCCAGCCATGTTTTTGACGGACTGGTGGGGCGAAGCAGCGAACGGGGCATTGTTCCCGGCCTGGCCCACGCCTGGGATGTGGATGGCAGCCGCACCGGATGGACATTTCACCTGCGCAAGGAAGTCCTGTTCCATCATGGAAAGGTGCTGTCCGCCGAGGATGTGGTCTATTCACTGCAGCGGCTGATACAGACCTCGCAGCGGACGCTCTACAGCTCCATTTTCAAGGAAATTACCGGGGTGGAGGCCTTGAATTCTACAACGGTGCGCATCGTTCTGCGGAAGCCGAATGAGCTGTTTCTTCCGTTCCTGTGCACCAGCCGGGCAGCGATTGTTCCGCGTGATATGGAATCCGGTCCAGGGGGTGCCTTTGGCCGGAGGCCGGTTGGCACCGGGCCCTTCAAGCTGGTGGAGATAAGCGGGGAGCTCTGCGTGCTGGAGGTATTCCCTTATTATTATCAGGGGCGGGCCCATTTGGACCGTGTGGAAATTCTTCATGTGCCGTTTGGCATAGAGCAGGCGCAGCCGGATACGGCTTCTGCCTTTCATGTCATCCCGAATCCTTCCACAGCGGATGCCTCCTCCTGGAGCCGGATTCATTCCGAATCCTATGTACGCAAGTTTGTCACCTGCAACACCAAAAAAAACGGGCCCTTAAGCGATCCCCTGCTCCGCGCGGACATTCTGTCTTGTCTGAGTGAAGCGGCCCCGCCAATTGATCCCGGTACTCCAGAGATGCTGCCAGGTCCCCTGCAGATTGCTACCATTCCGCAATATCTGGGGGATGCCGAGTATATCGCCTCCCGGCTGATCCGGCACGGCTATGCCTGCAGCGTCCTGTCCGTTTCGCCGGAGGAATTCAAAGGCCCTGTGCGCCTGCAGTCTGACCTCATCGTCTTCTCTCTGCTCCGAGATCAGGACGAGGAGCTGCGGCTGTTCGATCTGTATCAGACGCTGGCACAGCATGTGGAGCCTGGCATCCGTGCCGGCATAGAGGGCATGCTGAACCTCATCGCAGGCCAGCCCGATCCCGGAGCGAGAGGCGAGGGCTTCAAGCGGATTGAGGACAAGCTGACGCGGGATCATCAGCTGCATATTCTGTACGAAAAGCCGGTCCAGACCGCTTATCTGCCTTCCGTGCGCGGCGTAACTTTCAACAGCCAGGGCTGGGTGGACCTGCGGCATTTGTGGTTTCCGCGCGTATAAGAGCGCTCCTTTTTGAAAAAAGCTCCGGCGGAAATTCCGCCGGAGCTTTTGCTTCGTATAGCTTTTGAATGAAAGTGCCGCCTACAACCAGCTTGTTAGTCCCCTTACCCTCTGCCGGGCAGACTGTCCACTAGTCCCTTGCCGATTACGTTGGCGGACGGTGGCTGCTTGCCGGCTTCTCTGGCCCACACGGAGAGCTGCCCGATATGATGAATTTCGTGGGCAATCATATGGCGCATAATCTCGCCCCAGGCATGTGTTACCACGGATCCATCCTTTTGTGTGTCGGCAAAAATCTTCCGTTCCAGTCCCTCATTCCAGTTCAATACAAAGGACTCCACCTCCGGCCGGAAGCGGGCATCCAGTTCTCTTACCTTCTCCAGGCTGCTGAACCGGGCAAAATCCTCCTGAAAATCAGGTTTGCCCTGCATCACCATAATCCAGCTCCACTCTACATCGGCAATATGAAACAGAGTCTTCAGAATCCCGCCGACCCCGCCGACGCGCGGCTTCAGCTGCTCCTCCTCCGTCAAATCCTCACACCACTTGTACCACTCTTCCCGTACCATCCAGTTATAGCGAAAAAACGTCTGCATGCAACCCCTCCATGAAATGTTGTCCGTACTAAAGTCATTAACCAATAGCTTCATTAGCAAAATTCATAAGCTAGATTCATAAGCAAATGTTAAATAAATCACACTTGTTCCCAGTTTAGCACACCAGACGGAATCTCCGGCATGGAAAAAACAATTATGGCCTGCCTGCGCCAAGCAGCACAACTTGATCTCCCATCTGGCAGAAAAAGGTGTATAAACGTAAAAACACCGGTGAAAAATTCACCGGTACCTAAAGACAACTTTTGAGACACATATGTAAAAAAAACTATGGTTTACTTGCGTTAACTATAAAATTAATATAGCACGGAAATGTCAAGATAGCAAGCATTTTTATGAAAAATGGAGCAATTTCATGTGATATCCCCTCCAATGCCACTCGGGTGGAACCACGGACGGGAGAATGCCATTTTATCTCAACTGCCTGTAAATGTTATGATCTTCTGCACGAAGGAGGTGCACCAGATGCAAATTGTACTCAAAGATATCTGTAAAACCTTTAAGGTGTATAAACGGCCCGAAGGAAAATGGGGGCTGCTGAAGGGGGCTTTTATGCGCAATGTGACGCAAGTGGAAGCGCTGGCTGGAATCGGCTTTGAGATTGCCGAAGGCGAGCTTGTGGGATACATCGGGCCCAACGGTGCCGGCAAATCCACTACGGTCAAGGTGATGAGCGGCATCCTCACACCCGACAATGGCGAATGCACCATTATGGGCAAGGTTCCCTGGAAGAATCGTGTGGAGCATGTCTCCAAGATCGGCGTTGTGTTCGGGCAGCGGTCCCAGCTGTGGTGGGACGTGCCGGTGGCGGACTCCTTTGACGTGCTGAAGGATATTTACGCGATACCCGCCGGGGATTATAAAACAAGACTTGCTGAGCTAACGGCAACCCTTGGGGTGGAAACGCTTTTAAAAACACCTGTCAGACAGCTGTCCCTGGGGCAGCGGATGCGCTGCGAGCTGGTAGCCGCCCTTCTGCACCGGCCCAAAATCCTCTTCCTGGATGAGCCGACCATCGGGCTTGATGCCGTATCCAAGCTTGCGCTGCGCACCTTTTTAAAAGAAGAAAACCGCAAATACGGGGTAACCATGGTCTTGACCACCCATGATATGGATGACATTGAAGCGCTCTGCGAGCGGGTGATGGTCATCGGGCATGGACAGCTGCTGTATGACGGACGGCTTGGCGGCCTGCAGGAGAAATATGCTCCCGAGGTAATTACGAAGGTAAATACGGATGCTATGATTGCTGCCATGTATAATGACCTGTCATTGGTTTAAGCGGATGCTCACTAAACTATTATGCTTCCGAGGCTCACAAAACTTTCAGGAGGTGTGAAATGAATTTCCGGAGTACCTGCAAGGCTTGCATTTCCCTCTTCCGCATACGTATGGCCGAAGGATTGCAGTACCGTGCTTCCGCCATATCCGGCGTGTTCGTCAGCGTGTTCTGGGGACTGCTGGAATGCGTGCTGTTTACCGTGTTTTATACATACAGCGATAACGGCGCCTGGAATAACAACGGGCTTGCTTTACCGCAAACCATATCCTATGTGTGGCTCGCCCAAGGGCTGTTTGTGCTGCAAACGATGAGCATTGACAGTGAGATTATGGGTAAAATCAACAACGGCGATGTCGGAGTCGAGCTGTGCCGCCCCCTGAATCTGTACACACACTGGTTCGTCAAAAGCTCGGCGGGCAAGCTGGGCACCTCCTGGCTCCGCAGCCTTGCCACCATCCTGACCGGTCTTCTGATGCCTGCGGGTTACGCACTTGGTGCCCCGGCTTCCGCTCTTGGCTTTGCCTGTTTTCTGCTGTCTGTCGTGATGGCCTTTGTGCTGTGCTCCTCTTTTGCCATGTTCGTGACGGCGATAAGGCTGAATATCACCTGGGGCGACGGGCCTACGTATATGCTGCTGCTGTTCAGCGGAATCCTGTCCGGCACTTATCTTCCGCTCCGGCTCTGGCCTGACTTCATGCAGACCTTTCTCTATCTCCAGCCGTTTGGCGGGTTTGCGGATATCCCGGTTCAGCTCTATGTCGGCAGTCTGACGCCATCCGCTGCACTGCCTGCAATTGGCCTGCAGTTCTTTTGGAGTGCCGTCTTTATCGCGGCTGGACGAACCATCATGAACCATAAACTCCGAAGCATTATCGTACAGGGAGGGTGAACAGAAGGATGATCGCTGAAGGCAAAATCTATTTCAAATACTTGCGGATGCACCTGCTGTCGGGCATGGAATACAAAGGCTGGTGGCTGATGCTGATCCAGGTGCTGGTCGTGGTCATCTCGGACCCGATTGCGACTGTGCTGCTCTTCTCCCGCTTCGGCAATATCGGAGAATGGACGGTGGCCCATATTATTCTGGTCTATGCGCTGGCGGTCGCTTCCTTTGGTCTGGCGGAGAGTCTGTGCCGGGGCTTCGATTATTTCCCCTGGCAGATGCTGCGCTCCGGCGACTTCGACAGGCTGCTGCTCCGTCCCCGCTCCCTCTTCGTCCAGGTGGCGGCGTCCAGATTCCATCTGCACCGTCTGGTCCGCCCCGTTACAGGAGTCTGCGCGGCAGGCTGGGCGCTCTCGGAGCTTGGCGTTACCCTTACCCCGGGGAAGATCGCTATTCTCGTCATGGCGCTGGCAGGAGGGTGCATTATGTACTGCGGGGTATTCGTGCTTACCTCGGGGCTTGCGTTCTTTACCATCAAAGGCCTGGACTGGATCTATCTCCTGACCAATGCGAGCTACCAGATCACCCGCTGTCCCGAGCCTTACATGCCGAGAGCACTAAAAAGCATGTTCAGCTTTGTGCTGCCCATGCTTTTTATCAGCTTCTACCCTGCGGCCACGGTATGCGGCTGGGATTACCCGCAGTGGCTGGGATACCTCGCCCTTCCTGCCGGTGCGGCATTCCTGGGCTTTTCGCTGCTGGTCTGGCGTTTTGGGGTGAGGCATTATAAGAGTACAGGAAGCTGATATTCGAAGGCGGGCTGTCCACCTTTACTGCTGATATGTCAGACCACTGCAGCAGCAAAAGTGCCGGGACCGTAAGCTGCCCTCAATGCGAGCTCAAATGCTTACGGTATCCCTCCACCTTTTCTTCCCGGTAGCCCATCGCTTCATAAAAAATATGCGCTTCCTTCCGCTTCTCCCCGGAGACGAACATGATGTAGTAGCAGTCTTTTTCGTGAGCGGCGGCCTCCAGGGCAGCTATCAGCTTTTTACCGAGGCCCTGGCGCCGTGCCCGCGAAGAAACTACCACGTTCTCAATCACCATAAACGGACGGCAATCGCCAACAAGGTCCTGGCAGATGATGCCCATCATCGAGCCCAGCAGCTCCCCGTCTACAAAAGCGCCTAACAGTATGTAACGGCTGTCCGCCTTAACCGACTGAAAGGCCGCTTCCAGCTTCTGCGGGTCCGTGGGGCCACCGATCAGCTCATCGTAGAGCCTGTTCAATGCGCCTAGTGATTCGAATTCAATTTCCTTAATAGTGACCATATGCAGTTATCCCGCTTTCTGTTGGTTTATTGGATTGTTTTAGCATCATACTCCCGCAGTACAGCCTCCACACGCGCAGCCACGGTCATATCTTCTTCCAACCTTAACACAGGGCACTGTAAGTGTGACATCCATTCCTCATGCAGCACCCGGCTTCTGACTTCCGGGCCTGCCGTATCATATAAAGCCGCCCACTCCATAAAAGTCTGCACCTCCTGATACATGCTGCCGCCAGGCAGACTGTCCGCACCATAACGTTCATTCTCCCTCATTCTCAGGCGTTCTAGCCGGATTTCCGGCGGAATCCGCAAAAAAACAACCAGATCAAAGCGCGGACGCAGCCCGTCCCCCCATCCGCAGACCGCACCCGACAAAATATAAGGCTCTTGTTGATCAAGATCACGCTGGATCGTCCGCAATCTTTCAGTAAGCTCTGTCTGTCGAGTATATTTATGTTCCCAGAAATAATCGTCGCTGTCCAAATGGACATGCGGCAAATGTTCGGCCAAAGCCCGCCCCAGGGTGCTGGTTCCCGCTCCCGAAGCCCCCATGATATGAATTCTGCTGTACATGTGTCCTCCTTTGAATGAAACTCAGCTAAGTTAAAAAAAAGATACAGCGACACTTCTCACTGTACCCTTTTGCCGGCAAATATGATGTGAAAAACTTGTTTGTTGTCCTTGTCTTACTCCGAAATATCAGGCGGAAGCCTGCGGGCCATACCTGTTGCGATTGCGGCCCGGATAACCGCCTCCCGTACGCCTTCAACCACTTTTTCATTAAAAATACTCGGAATGATATACTGCTCATTGAGCTCGTCCGGATGAACCACCGAAGCAATCGCCTGAGCCGCAGCCAGCTTCATTTCCAGATTGACCACCTTGGCCCTGCAGTCCAGCGCCCCGCGGAATATCCCCGGAAAACAAAGCACATTATTGATCTGATTCGGGTAATCACTTCTTCCTGTCGCCACGACCCGGGCATAAGACTCGGCCAGCTCCGGTTCGATCTCAGGGATCGGGTTCGCCATGGCAAACACGATGTTGTCCTCCGCCATACTTTTCAGATGATCCACGCTCAGAATGCCTCCACTGGATACCCCGATGAACACATCTGCCCCCTGCATCGCCTCCGTCAGCCCTCCGGTCAGCCCCTCGGGATTGGTGGCTTCGGCAAGCCAGCTCCACTCGGCATTGTCATACGTCTGTCCCTTGTGCAGAATGCCTGCCCGGTCAACCGCATACAACTTCCGTGCCCCCGCCGCCAGCAGCAGACGGCAAATCGACACACCCGCTGCCCCGATGCCAACCACGACGATCCGGCAGTCCTCTAGCCTTTTGCCGACTACCTTCAGCGCATTCAAAAGACCGGCCAAAGCTACAACCGCCGTCCCATGCTGATCGTCATGAAACACCGGAATATCCAATTCAGCGGACAGCCGCCGTTCAATCTCGAAGCAGCGCGGAGAGCTGATGTCTTCCAGGTTGATGCCGCCAAGCCCGGCGGTAACCGCTTTCACAACACGGATAATTTCTTCCGGATCTTTGGTACCCAGGCATAACGGAAAAGCATCGATATCTGCCAATTGCTTGAACAGCATCGCCTTCCCTTCCATTACCGGCATCGCCGCTTCCGGTCCGATATCGCCCAGCCCCAGCACTGCTGTGCCGTCGGTCACGACGGCTACCGTATTTCTTTTCATCGTAAGCGAATAGGCTCTGCCCGGGTCCTCAGCAATCGCCATGCAGACACGCGCCACACCCGGCGTATAGACCAGTGACAGATCTTCCCGGTTCTTGATCGGCATCTTGGGGGTAATCTCAATTTTGCCGCCGATATGGGCAAGAAAAGTCCGGTCCGATATATTGATAACCTTAATCCCCGGCATGTCCGTAAGCACCGTAATAATCTCTTCATTCGCAGCATCCTGCACATTGACCGTAATATCCCGTGTAGTCACATCCTTGCCTGCGCGTATCACGTCAATGGCCACAATATCGCCACCAACCGCAGCCAGTCTCGACGCCACATCCCCAAAGGTCGCTACTGACTTGCGGATTTCCAGCCGAATAATCATCGTTGTCGCAATCGACATAGAGCTAGCCTCCTTTTTCTGACCAATCTATGTCCAATATACTACAGTTCACATTTTATACATAATATTATTTGGTTTGCAGCACAACCTTCCTGTACTATAGGGAGCTTCACACCCGCAGCACTTTCATCACCGCCTCATAGCACATCTCCTTATACGCAGCATGCAGCTCGTCGTCGTCTTTCATCAGCCACTGGATCAGGCAGCCGTCAATGATCGCACGGATCACAGGGGCTGTAGTGTCCGGGGCTAGCTCCGTGGCAAAAACCCCTTCCTTCTGGCCCAGTGTCAGCACCTCCGTGCTGATCCGTGCACAGTTGTCATAGAAACGCTGATTGATCTCCCGGTACACCGGAATCCGGCTCGCTCTGGCCAGGAAATCCAGATATACCCGGTAAAAGGAACGGTTCTTCGCAGGTCCGGGGAATGCGGAATCAATGTAAGCCTTAAGCTTGCCTGCTGCTGTCTGCTGCTCCTGCACCGCTGCCTGCTCTTTGGCGGATATTTTCGCGGTCAGCCATTCCAGCAGCTCCACCAGGACCGCTTCCTTGTTGTCAAAATAATAATGCACAACCCCCTTGCTGACTTCAGCATGATCAGCGATGGTCTGCAGGGTTACGGAATCGTACCCCAGCTCGGACAACGCCTGAAAGGCAGCGTATAGAATCTGTTTGCGTTTCTCTTCCGATTTCTTGTAGCGTACCATAGGACCTCCACGATTTAGGGAATAATGTATATTATATCACAGAAAATAAAAAGTTGACCGGTCAGAATAAATAATATATAACTGACTTACATTACAGCTCGTCTAAAGGAGAGACCTTGCATGACAGAAACCTTTAAAGCATTGGTTGTGGACAAAGGGGAGACCTTTTCCCTGGCGGTACAGCCGCTTTCACTGGAGAAATTGCCTGCCGGAGAAGTACTGATCCGTGTTGCTTATTCCAGTGTGAACTATAAAGACGGACTCGCGAGTATCCCGAACGGCAAAATCGTACGGAGTTATCCGTTTATCCCTGGTATTGATTTGTCGGGAACGGTCGTTTCTTCCGCAGACCCGCGATTCCACGAAGGGCAAGCTGTCATTGCCAACGGCTACGGGATCGGCGTTTCCCATTACGGCGGCTTCAGCGAGTATGCACGCATCCCTGCCGAATGGGTCATGCCGCTGCCGGCAGGCCTAAGCCTGCGGGAAGCGATGATCTACGGTACGGCCGGTTTTACCGCTGCCATGTCCATCCAGGCACTGGAGGCTCACAGTGCAGCGCCGGATAAGGGCAACGTGCTGGTCACCGGCGCAACCGGCGGGGTCGGCGGAACGGCGGTGGCCATGCTTGCCAAGAAAGGCTATCAGGTCACAGCCAGTACAGGCCGGGCAGATGCAGCCGGCTATCTGAAGACGCTGGGAGCAGCCGAAATCATTTCGCGCGAAGAGGTCAGCGGAGGGTCCGGTAAACCGCTCGACAAGCAGCTGTGGCAGGCGGCGGTTGATTCGGTCGGCGGCGCCCCGCTTGCCGCGCTGCTCAGCAAAATCGCCTACGGCGGCTCCGTTGCCGCCAGCGGCCTAACCGCCGGAACAGCGGTGCCGGCAACTGTCCTGCCCTTTATTCTGCGCGGTGTAAGCCTGCTGGGAATCGATACCGTCGCTTGTCCCATAGAGCAGCGCATTCAGATTTGGGAGCGGATGGCCTCTGATCTGAAGCCTGAGCGGCTGGACGCGCTTGTGGACCGCGAGGTTACTTTAACTGAGCTGCCTGCGGCTCTGGAGGATATCCTTGCATCCAACACGCGGGGCCGCGTATTAGTCCGCTTGTCTTAACAACACAGCCACCCGCAGATGGCTTCCTGCGGGTGGCTGTGTTTAGAGGCAATAGTATCTACCACACTTCTGCAAACAGCTTCTCCTTAGCGACGATCCGGTTCATGTTGCGTGCCAGATAGCAGAGGAGCTTGTACTCCATAGATGTGAATTTGACCTATACGCCGTCTACCCGCACACGGGAAAGCGAGCAGTTGTCCGCACCTTCCCGAATTCCAGAATCTCCGGCGCTTCCACAGTATATTGGCCCCCATAACGTTTAAGCACAGCCCTCACCTTGGCGAGCAGCACACTGAGCGTGTACGGCTTATGGGTATAGTCATCCCCGCCTATGTTAAGAGCGATCAGAATATCATCATCACTGGAGCGTGCGCTGATGAACAGAATGGGCACCTGCATCGTCCTCCCCAGCCTTTTGCACAGCTTAAAACCGGAGGTTTGGCCCAGATTAATATCCAGCAGAATCAATGATGACTCATGCTCCAGCAAAAAGCGCTCACATTATTCTGCACCCGTAACATATTTCATCCGATTCCATTCTCCGTTATCTCAGTAGTTTAGACGCAGCAGCCACTCCCATAAGATACCATAAAAGCTTCGGACACAGTAACAAAAACGGCTGTGCCATCCTCCACGGGATAGCGTAGCCGTCTTGGTTAGCGTTACCTGGAGAACGACTCCCCATGAATCCTACGGCAACTCTTTAAGTGGAAAAAGGGACACTAATTTGCCGGAGTACCCTATCCTCGGGCAGATGAAGTGGAAAAAGGGACACTAATTCAGCCCATTTCGCCATTGTTCAAGAAAAGTGGCCCAATTAGGTTCACTTTTTCCACTTCAATCTCAGGATTACTTAATTTTCGGAAAAATAAGTTCCCTTTTTCCAACTAGCATCAGCGAAGAAGCCGGTAAAGACAGATCGCCCAATTCCTTCACGATCAATCCGCAGCCTTTACGGACAGGAAAGCCGTTATGGATAGAAGATTCGTCTATTCCGCAGGACAACGGACTCAGATGCCTTTATTTGTCCCTTTCCCCCTTATTCCTGGCTCCATCGAACGATATAACGGCTCCTGAGTCCGTAACTGCTGAAAGAGTAAGATTTTTGGCAAAATAAGGTCTCCTCGGTCCGCATCAGTCCGCGAATGGAGCCCCATCCTCCTGCATCGCTTATCTCCTCTGAGGCTTTTAAGATATCCACATTTTTTACACTGTATAATTTCCCCATACAATTGAAATAAGGGGTAAGTCGCATCCCCCAAAACATATAAATTTTTTTAACAAAATCACCCAGGCGGGTGAATAACAACACGGGAACACGGGGCTTACGGCCGCAGGGATTCCCACCGCTCCATAATCAACGGGGGCATGCTGAAGACGGATCGTTCTGGCAGATTTTCAGTCCGGGTTTACGTTCACACAATCCCGGCCGGGTCCACCGCAGGTTGCAGGCCCGGATAAGGCTGAACATAAGGCTGCCCGTGGTACTGCTGGACATAGGGCTGGCCGTAAAAGCCGTGCATCGGCTGAGGCTGATAGCCAAGGGGCTGCAGCATTTGCGGAGACTGCGGGTATGGATATGGAGCCATATTATTAGGGTGAGCCGCATTTGCTCCCCCGGTCTTGCCGGGTTCGCAGCAGTCTGCTGGCGGCCCGATGAAGGTACCCGGCTTCACCGGCGCCAGCGTGTCCTTTACTTGGGCTTCATTGAGACAGTATGTGTGGGCAAGCACATTCGCAGGGGTAATCGTCAGGAGATCGGAGCCCAGAATGACCTCTGGCACAGGGGCGTTGAAGATGGCCAGCAGATGGGTACAATTGACTGTAGCCACTTCATAGTGCCACCAGCCCTGCGGCACATTGGCCACCTGGCCCGGTGTAATGGGAAAATGCAGCAGTTCGTTCGTAAACGGATTGATCAGCGAGACGACAGCAGCACCCGAGATACAATAGACGAGTTCAGCGGAATTTTGGTGATAATGCGGTTCCACCACGTTCGACCGGCTGAGAAATATATCAAGAAGCGATGTATTTTCCAGTGTATTCAGCTCTTTGACCGACAGGGTATTGATATAATTGCAATCATCTTTCTTAAACGTTGTGTTTGAATTCACATCAAAGCTAAATTGGGTAGTGGGTGATTTGTAATCCATGTATAAAGTCACCTGAACACTTTCCTTTCCGGCAATCCGTTTTTTATCGTTCCTGCGTTAGAATATGTATCCGCCCAGGCCCATGTGAATATTTTTTTTGCGAGAAATAGAAGGATAATGTATAGTGTGAACCATGTAAATTCTGCAAAAAGGCATCTTCCTAAGCGGAAGATGCCTCAATTCACTCATCAGCTATAACCGTCCGGTTCCTGCCCATGCCTTTGGCCGTATACATTGCACGGTCCGCCTGCTGAAGCAGTTCCTCCAGAGAATTGCCGTGGCTCGGATAATGGGCAATTCCCTGGGAGGAGGTCACTTTAACCGCCTCTGAAGCTACAGAGGCTTCCAGCGTTTTGCGGATTCGTTCCGCCACGGTATAAGCATCCGAAGCCTTGGTTCGCGGAAGAAGCACAACGAATTCCTCTCCGCCATAACGGCAGCAGACATCCCCCGGACGAATGCTCATTTTCAATATGCCTGCAACCTGCTTCAGAACCTCATCTCCTGCCAGGTGGCCGTAGGTGTCATTCACAAATTTGAATTTATCGACATCAAGCACAATTACAGAAAACGAAAACTGTGCGGCAATCCACTGATTCATGGTGAGCTCAAGGGATCTGCGGTTGGCCAGGCCCGTCAGGAGATCCGTCATCGCTGCCTGGGTGAGCTGGTCTGTATGCTTCTGGATATTACTCCAGGCTATGGTGACCGCTTTGGTCAAGAGGTCCGCCTCGCGGTTCCAATGCGGCTTTAGTACAGGCAGCTCTGCTTTTCCCTTGCCCACTCTGCTCATCAGATCAGCAAGCATGACAAAGGGCTGGGCTAATTGATGGGCCAGGAGAACAGCAAGAAGCAGCAGAATCACAAAGGGAATCAACGTATAGGCAAGAGTGATACGGAGTTGGCTCCACAGCTCCTCCTGAATGAAGCTCACAGGGGATACTGCTGCAATTCCCCATCCATTGGCCTGAACACTTGAATAGCCGGCCAGCATCCGGACGCCTCCTATGTTCAACGCCTCTCTCTGCCCGCTGTTGCCTTTCATCAATTCCTGAACAACTTCATTGCTGCTGACATCCTCGTTAATCCGTTCTTTGTCGGGATGGAACAGCAGATGCCCGCTGGGGCTGACAATATAATAATACGATCCGGAAGCGTCAATATCATTCGTATTTCCAAAGATCATATTTAGGATATTGTTATCCTGCAGGTAGATTGTACCGCCCAGCTGCCCGAGATAATGTTTATCCGGGTTATATATCGGCTCACTCATAAAAACGATCATTCTCCCCGTCGAAAGAGCGGTGTATGGTTCTGAGAGATATGGTCTTTTAAGACGAAGTGCTTCCACCGCCCAGGGGGACATAACCGGTTTACCCTCCATTCCAAGCGTTGCCGGTGCGGTATTGCGGATAATTCCATCTGCCCCTACCAGGAGAATTGAATTAAAATAAGTGCTGCTCTTGCGCATTAATTCAAGGTAATCATCCACCTGCCCGGGCGGCAGCTCATGGAGCTTGGACAGCTTGTCCGCGCTGTATTCCATACTGCTGCGCATGGAACGGAATAGCGAATCCATTGTCCGGCTCATACGTTCGGCATTGGCCAGATTCAAATTCAGGGTCGTTTCTATGAGCGACTTTTTTTTCGAATGATATAATGCGGTGAGCAGGATCGTCGAAGTCAGCAGAACCACCAGTGTGACCAGACCGATCAGCAGTAGGGTAAGACTGAGTTTTTTCTGTGGTCTTTGTCCTGCTCCTCCCAGTCTGGGCATTCCTTAACCTCCTTGTGCTCATGGGCGGCAGTTCTCGATGAAACGGAATCCGCCTCTTTTAGAGGACTGCAAAGCCGTTTCTACTTGATTATATATACGATTGGGGAAGAGAGTCCACCTGCAGTTTTTTTTACCAAAACCTTGGTCTGGCAGGCACATTTTTTGGAATGCATTGGGGCAGAATCTCAGGGTAATGACTTGACCACCCCACCTTCAGGAGGCCTCCGAAAAATGAAATGGATCAGAAACAAAACCTTATGCGCTTAAGGGGATTGCCGATAAAATCGTCCAGGCCAGCCGGGACTAAAGATTTACCGGAGCCTAAAACAGATGAAAAGAGCAAGCGGCGGGAACAGCTCCCGAATCCGCTTGCTCTTTTCAATTCACTGTGAATTACCAGCCGCTTCGGTTAATCCAAGAGGTGATCTGCGCAAGATGATGGCGGTTATGCCAGTTGTATCGCTGAATCGCCTTATCCAGAGTCATCGTTCCCGGCATCAGGCTTATGAAGATTCTATGAAATTTTCTCTTTAGAACACGCTGCGAACCAATCCGCCATCTGCACGCAGTGCCGCTCCATTGATGGCAGCGGACAGAGGACTGCTCATAAAAGCTACAAATTCGGCAATCTCCTCTGGTCGGATCAGTCTTTCGAGGATTGAAGTGGGACGGTTTTCCTTCATGAAACGTTTCTCTGCTTCCGCAGGGCTGAGGTTCTCGTGGGGATATAAGGTTTGCAGCATCTTTTCAACCCCTTCAGTCAGGGTAGAACCGGGAAGCACTGTATTTACAGTCACCTTACTTCCGCCCGTCAGCTCAGCCAGGCTTCGTGAGACGGACAGCTGCATCGTTTTGGTGGCACTGTAGTGGGCCATTTCCTGTGATGGCATCACTGCTGCCTCACTCCCGATGAAGATCACCCGTCCCGCATTCCTCCGGAGCATTCCCTGCAGATAGTGACGGCTTAACCGGATACCGCTCAGCACATTCACCTCAACGAATCTGAGCCATTCGCTGTCCGGAATCTCAAAGAATCCGGCAGGCTCAAAAATGCCCATATTGTTGATCAGGATATCCACCTCGGGAAACTGCTCCACCATTCTATCACAGCCCTGTTCATTTCCGAGATCAGCCACAGCCGGCAGCACCCTGGCTCCGGTATGCTTATGCTTCAATTCCTGGACCACCGCGTTAACCTTGTCTTCCGAACGCCCGTTAATCATCACCTCTGCGCCTTCACGCAGCAGAACCTCAGCAATCGCCCTGCCGATTCCGCCTGTTGATCCTGTTACGAGCGCTGTTTGACCTGTAAGCTGCAATTCCATAAAAAGAACCATCCCTTCTATTGTATTTTAGTATCAAGCAGGCTCTGCAGGCTCACCCGGCTCAAGAATGGCACAGAGCTCTTCCAGATTGCTTACTGTATAATCCGGCTGCACGCCGTAGTACGCGATAACCTCAGTGAACATCCGGTTCCGTCCGTCATTTTTGTAGGAGCCGTAATCTTCTGAAGTAAACAGCTTGATGGGATACTCCTTATAGAAATCCGGCAGCATCAGGGTATCCGTATCGCTGACAATGCAGATCTGATACGCTTCAGAGATCTTCTGCAGGAAAGGCACGGTGTCTGCATAGAGGCCGGACAGCCGGTGCTCGGCAAAGAGAATATCTACAGCCTCATGGCAATCAAAGCTCAGCAGATGCTCCTGGAAGACCTTCTCAAAGCCCCTGCGGTATATTTCCTGACTGGTGCAAAAGCTCCCGGCATCACGAATGGCTGCCGCCTGTGCAAAATAATGCGTTAACAGGGCCTGACCCAGTCCAAAGCCCGCGCTTCGCTAAAATCCTGCTGCAGGATCGGCCTCCAGATGTGGTTCCTCCGGCCTTCAATGTTCACCAGGGTCTGGAACATGTCCAGGCTGATCACTTGGTAAGGGTTCACTGAAATTCGCTCCTTAGCAGACATTTCCTTAGACATTAAACCGGGCTGTCACGAACACGGCCGGAGAGTTCCAATAGATCGTGACCTCATTCGTGGAATAGCTGAGGTCATGATCGGCAAAACACTGCGCGGCCGGCTTGCCTTGCAGATGCAGGGCAACATACTCATCATGCAGCCCGCGGTCGGGTCCGCCGGATACCATGCCGGGCACCGGGTCGGCAACACCATCCCCTACAGAGGGGCGGTGATGCGGGTGCATCACCGGACGGTCGCCGAACCCGGTCACATAGCTGATGTCCAGCACATTGCGGCCCATCAGATAATGCAGATGATCCAGCGCGCAGCCGGCATAGGCCGGGTTGCCGCTGAAATGCTCTGCCGCCAGCAGCAGCATGGCATTGTTCATCACCAGCATATTGCTGCCCCAGATATAATCCTCTTCCCGCAGGGAAATCCGGTATCCGTCGTCCCGGCTCTGCCGCACCAGACGGTCAGCTTCAGCAAGCAGCCCCTGCTTCAGCGAAGCATACAACGCCGTCTGAGCAGCGGATTCCCCGCTCAGAAGATACGCCAGCGTGCCGTAGCCGCCCATATCTGCCCAACCCAGGCTGTATTTCGGGAATGGCTGCTTCGCCAGTGCCTGAACCGCCTCGTGATAGTCATCCCCGCCGGTAGTACGGTAAAGTTCTGCGGCTGCCCAGAACCGCTCGTCCTGATCATTCCCGTCTCCGTATTCACCCGTAGTTATTCCCGGCGGATTGGTGAAACCAGGCACTCCGGGATGCTGCTCCAGCCAAGTCCAGGCGGCCTGCGCCGCCGCCAGGCACCGGCGTGCATAAGCCTGATCATATGGCTCATAGACTCTTGCCGCCATCGCCATCACCCCGGCAAAGTCGCCCGTAGCAGCCGCCGATACCGGTGAGATATACAGCTCCGCAGTATCGTCCTCCGGCATCACATCAAGGCCGGGGAAGCTAAGTGTCGTCAGCTTGTGATACACTCCGCCTGTACCGGCTTCCTGCATCTTGAGCAGCCAATCCAGCTCCACCTTGCACTCCAGCAGTACATCCGGCGTCCTGCCGTCGCTCTCCGGCAGCGGAACCGCAGCGGCAAAAGCTGCCGGGTACAGCTCATAGGCCAGCAGCAGATCGGCAATAGCTTTGGCGCCGGGGCCGGAGTATTTGCCGTAATCTCCGGCATCATGCCAGCCTCCGCAGCAATCGAGGCGCTTCTCCGGCTGCCCGTGCACGATGCCTTCTGCCGTATGGCATGGTCCGTGAGCCCACGGACCAGCATATTCCCCGGTCAATTCCACGCCGCAGCGGAAATAATAAAAGGCTTTCAAAAGTCCCTGCTGCAGCTCCTGATAGGGCTTGTCGGCAATCACAAAGGAAGCGGATACTGCTCCGTCTTCTCCTTCAACGTAATATCTCCCTGCGGTTCGGACTTCCGAGAAATCAGCCGCATGGGCCCTGGCACCGCTGGGCTTATCCAGCACGGCAGCACTGGACTTTCCGGCATACGCCACTGTCCCCGTCTCTTCATGGATCACCCGGAAATCCTGCCCTTCCCCATTGATAATGGCAATCTTGACTCCTTCTGTGGAATAGCCGATTTGATTGACGGTTATGCTGCGAAGATCAGGCGTGCTCAAAGCTCATCTCTCCTCCACTTCACTGATTTTCAAAAAAACCGCTATGTATTCCCTCCTTTATTCGCCTAACAGCTTGATGAAATTCGCCGGCAGATTAAACTGCTGGTTGTTGATCATGATCCGGCGGAGCTCTACATCGGTGTCGTCGCCCTGGGCATCCTTGATCTCCTTAATTTCACGGTGCAGGCGCTCCATCTGCAGATCCAGCTCATACGCCTTGTCGGCGGCATTTTTCAATTCCCGGGTCAGATGCTCAGGAACGGACTGGCTGTATTTATAAAAGATTTTATGCTCCAGACTGGCCCAAAAGTCCATGGCAATGGTACGGATCTGCACCTCTACACAGACCTGCTCCTGGCAGTCGGACAAAAACACCGGAACCTCGACCAGCAGATGCAGGCTCTGATAGCCATTCGGCTTGGGATGCTTGATGTAATCCTTCACGCCCAGCACCTTCAAATCATCCTGCTTCTGCAGCATGGCACTGACCTGATAAATATCGGAGATAAAAGAGCAGGTAATCCGCAATCCGGCGATATCCTTAATAGTGGCTCTGATCGCAGGCAGCGACAGCTCGTTGTTTTTGCGCAGCATTTTGTTCATAATGCTCTCAGGGGATTTGATCCGCGACTTCGTATGCTCGATCGGGCTGTAGTCATGGAGCATCTGGAATTCCTGCTTCAGGATTTCAATTTTGGTCTCCATTTCCTCCAATGCGAACTTGTAAATCATCATAAAACGGGTCAATTCATATTTAAGCTGCTTGAATTTTTCGATCTGATCTTGGGTGTTCATACTCAGTTCTCCTATCTTAATCTTTCATTCATCATAGCCAATCTATTAGACGAATTCAAATTTTCCGCATACAAAAAGGCTATCCCGAACGTCCGTTATGCAACGAACGGGATAACCTTATGCCTGATCTCATGATTGCCTGATTTACATAATGATTTCTTCAACTGACAAGCTGCGCTCACGCGAGAGGTCTTTGAACACATTATCGACTTTAACCAGCGGCCTGAACATATCCAGCGGGTTATTCATCACAATCGTCCCGATTTCCCCATTGGAGAGTTGAACATTCTTGCCTACAAAGCCCGGCAGCAGATGTCCGGTAAGTGCTTGTACCACTGTTCCGTTCAGCTTGCCAAAGCCCATTTCATGCACCTTGCGCAGTACAGCAACCAACCCCTGCTTCGGCTGGTTCGGCCGGGAGGTGGTCAATCCCATGTAAATATTCGCCACCGTGACAATTTCCGTGTACGGATGAATCTCGCTTTTAAGGATTTGGTTCGGATAACCTGTTCCATCCTCATATTCATGATGCTGCAGCGCCACAAGTGCCGTCTTCTCATCCATCTTCGAACCGCGGATAATCTCATAGCCGAAGGTTGTATGCCGTTTCAGTTCTTCCTCTTCAGCAGGTGTCAGAACTCCGGTTTTGTTCAAGATGGACAGCGGCACCTGGCTTTTGCCGATATCATGCAGATAGCCTGCACGGCTGATCTCGAACCGTTCCTCTTTGGAATGGCCCATCCAGGCAGCAATATAATACGACAGCAGGCCGACCTGCAGGGAATGGTGATATGTATCAATGTCGTCGCGTTCGAGCAACAGCAGCAAAGATACGACATCCTTCTGCGTATCCAGCGTTTCCAGCAGCGGCTGCAGTGTATCATCCACCATGGATTGAGTGAACGTGCCTTGGGCCAATGCCTCCAGGAAAATCGATTCGTAATTCTGGATCGCATGGTCGAAGTTGTCATTCAGACTGTGGCCAAGGCTACTGCCATCGGCATCAACTGCGGTGCGCGGCTCAATATCCACGTATTCGATCTTGTGCCGGAGCAGGATGGTGATTTCCTCACGCTGAACTACCGTTCTCTTGGGAAGAACGTGCAGACCCACACTATTGAAAGTGTCTGTCAGAAGACAGTCGCCGTGTTTAAGATCAGTGACATGAACTTTCAAGTCTCAGCACCCCTTTTTTTATGTATAAACTTTATTTGATCATAGCCTAAAATCCTCCAGAGCCACAATATGGTTAAAGTCACGTTCCCAGACCCGGACTAGGTATATTGAATCCCCGACTTAAGCCTCTTCTACATCCATTTTACAAATCTTTTGTAGGTCAGCTTGACTCTATTCTCTTCTGCCCAGCGGGTCAGCTGCTTCATCGCCTGCTCACGGTCATCGATAAAACGGAAGCTTGGACGAATGGGGACAATTCTGTTGCCTATAGGCTTAATGCCCATAACCGGCCCGTCGATTTGGATGGATTGGATGCTCTGAGCAGACTTTTGATCCGGGATACAGGTAATTGGTCCTGCATGGTGTGTTTCCTTTCACGAATCGGAATGACGGAGCAGTATACTTGAACAGGTTATGCAGCTATAATCTAAATAAAAAAGGGAGGATGCCAAACCATGTATGAGCATCTTGTTGTTTTTAGATTTAATGAGCAATATAAGCCCGGCACCGGAGAGCAGCTGGTGCAGACGCTTTTGGCGCTGAAGGATTCCATTCCGGGGATTGTAGAGCTTACGGCAGGTGTGAACGAGACGGAGGAAACGGAGAACATCCATGGATATACGCTGGGGCTTCGCGTGACCTTCAGTGATCAGGAAGCCCTGCGCAAGTATGGACCCCATCCGGCACATCAACATTTTGTGGGGCTGCTGGAAGGAATCATTGAGAATGTTGTAGTTGTGGATTACCCTGTTTTTTAGAAAAGATCATTGACATCCAGCAGAACTTTGCCGATCAGCTTATCCTTGGCTACAAATGGAGTGCTCCACAGATGGGCGTCATAGCTTGTATTGCGGTTATCGCCCAGAAAAAAGTAGTGGTCTGCGGGGACCGTGACCGGCCCGAACCTGTAGTTCATCTTCTCCTGAAGGTACGGCTCATCGACCTGTTCTCCATTTCGGTACAAGGCCCCGTCCTTGACCTCCAGGGTATCTCCCGGCAGCCCCATGAGGCGTTTGACATATTTCTTCTGCTCATCGCCAGGTACCGGCGGATTGAACACTACGATATCGCCATGCTTCAGCGAGGTCAGCCAGAGCATTTTCTCCACAACCAGCCGGTCGTTGATTTGGATCGTCGGAATCATAGAGCCGGTTGGGACCCTCATGGCTTCAGCCACATATGTACGGATAAACAAAGACAAAACAATACCGATGGCTATGCTCGGCACCCACTGCTTCAGAAATTTTTTCATTTCACTTCCACCTCTCGGTCCATCTCGGATTAAATTTCAAAACGTTTCAGAATCAGCGCCATTTCGGCTTCTACGTCAACCCCGGAGTGCTTGGAAAGGTGGATCACCAGCAGCCCGCCGAAGATCTGCTCCCACCTGCCCTTATGTTCCGTTATCCGCCGTTTGAATTCATGAATTTCCTGCGAAACTGCCGCCTCTTTGCTGAGCAGCCAGGCATATCTGACATAACCCGATTTCTGCACCGTTTCCACATAGTAGGCTATTCCCTGCTTTTCCTCGACTCTAATAATATCTCCAAGGGCAATGCACGGATTAAAAATCGGCGTTTCTTCAATACGGTATTTGCCCTGCGCCACCGGTGTCACATCCAGAACTTCAATCTCGCGGCCGCGCTTATCAAAGCAAATATGCAGTCCTACCGTACCCGGCATTAAGCACACCTCCATTCCATTCAGCCAGATCCTATCATCCATTATTTCATTTTTTTGAGCGAGCTGGCAATAATCCCTTCAAAAACCTTCCAGGGCAGCAGCGTTTTGCCGATCGTTAGCAGGCGGGAGCCTTTGCCGACAGGATAGCGCAGCTGGGGGGCCTTCATCGCAGTGATCCGTGCAATCAGCCCGGCAACCCGGTCCGGATCGGGTGCAGTCTCAGCGCTCGTCCGGGAATACCGCAGTACTTGGGCAAGCTGCTCCTGATACGGCGAGTTGACGCTGGTGTGCATCCCCTCCATCCCTTTATCCCAGATCGGGGTACGGAAAGAGGCGGGCTCCACCAGCACGACCCGGATGCCAAACGGCAGCACCTCCTGGCGCAGACTCTCGCTAAAGCCCTCCACGGCGTATTTGGAAGCAGCATATGGAGCGTAGCCGGGAAATCCGGTCAACCCGCTGACACTGCTGATATTGACGATCAGGCCCGCCCGCTGACGCCGCATGACAGGCAGCATGGCCTTAGTGACTTCAACCAGTCCAAAAAATTCGTATCCATCTGCCGCCGCCATTCCTCCATGCCCACTTCTTCCACAAAGCCGCCTACGGCAAAACCGGCATTATTGACCAGCACATCCACTCGTCCGAACTTGTCCAGAACGGCCGCGACAGCCGATTGAATGGACGCCGAGTCCGTGACATCGAGACTTATCACATATATCCGCTCCGCTAATCCGGCTTCTCCGGCCTGGCGCAGCAGCTCCCCTTGGCGGCTTAAGTCCCGCATGGTGGCTGCAACCCGGCAGCCTTGGCGTGCCAGAGCCAGTGCGGTCAGCAGCCCGAAGCCGGAAGAGGTCCCGGTGATGAGGGCGATTGTATCGGCGTTCTGCCCGTTTTTGCTGTTCATAATTGCACCTTCTTCATCTTTTTGCGCTCCCAAATTTTAGCTTAAAACAAATGTACTACAGCTTCAACTTCCGGATCAACGGGATACCGACCCGCCGGAGCAGCCAGCCCAAAAAGGACCAGCTGCAGCGGTTCAGCCAGGATGTGCCTTGGTCACAGACCGCCGACAGTTCTGTGGCCCCCACAGCTCCACGGTTGCGCTTGAACTGCCCTACCCCGGAGCTTTCATGCAGCAGCTCTCCCCTGCTTCCGGCAAGATCGATCAGTACGGCCGACAGCATCCGGTACAGGCCGAGCGGCTGGGGCAGTGAGGTATCATAGCCGAACAGCGGCGCTGTCATCGCGCCTTCACGGCTGTAGAAGCCGAGTACGGCGTCAAGCCTGCCGTTTTTGCGCAGCCCGTATATATAAAGCGTCCGCTTCTCCAGCGCCAGCCGGATGTAGGCCTCCGTAAACTGCGGGTTATGCTTCGAATATTTATGTATATATAGCAGTTCGTACAGCTCCACAATGCGGGGGATATCCTCCTCCGTAATCTGCCCGGGCGGGTCAACCGTGTAGCCATGCTTATCCAGCAAAGCCCGGTCACGTTTGACCAGCCATTTCGCCTTGGACCCTGCGGGATGCTGCAGCAGATAAATCTGGCGGCTCGGCACCCATTTGCAGCCATATCCGTCCAGGGCCTCCAGGAGAGCACCGGAAGTCTCCTTGCTGAGGGAGCGCAAAAGAACCGTATAACCGGGATACTCGGAGCGGAGAAAATCAATTACTTTCAGCAGCTGATCCGGACTTACCGGGGGATACAGGTTGGTGGACAGCAGCCAGTTGTTGACCTGGACCACCTTGTTAAACCGGGCAGTCCGCAGCAGAAGCCCCATACCCCGCAGAAGAACAGCCAATGTTCCCTCCAGCAGCCGGTTATTCAATAACGCCAGCTCCTCTTGGGCATAGCTGACATAATGCGTGTACGGGGAGCAGACATAGGAATTGGCATACTCGTTTTCATTTACGGTAATCGGGATCGGCAGACCGTCAACCACTACCGCCTTGACGGTTGTATGCACATTGGCGATAAAGTGCTCTGCCGGATGCTCCAGCATTGCTGAAAGGTATTCCCGTGCATACCGGCCATATTCCGTGTCAGGCCATTGCAGCTCCCGGGCGCTGTCCCGGTCATATAGATACACTCCGTCGTTCAAAGCTTCCAGCTCCTTTCTACCCGGCGCAGCTTCACCGCTCCAGGTGTGAAGCTGTAATCGGTGAATTGAAGCTGAGGCGGAATACAGCTGAAACGGGTGAACAAACGCGAGAATTCTCCGGCCAACAAGGACTCTATATCCTTTGCGCTGCCCCTGCGTGTGCGGTACGAAATCTCCAGATCCAGCGGACTGCGCTGAATGACCCGGTAATGCTCGATCTCCGGTGAAGCCGCCAGCACAGCCCGGGTGACAAAATCGGGAAACAGCGTGACCAGCTGGCCATTCTCCGAATGGGGCAGGTACAGAATATCATCGCACCGCCCTTCAATCCGTTCTATCGCCGTAAACAAAGAGCCGCAGGGGCATGGAGCCGCCGATTCGGTAAGAATGTCGTTCAGCCGGTAGCGGATAATGGGCTGGACGCTTCTTGAAAAGTCCGTCACAACCGGCACGAAGCGCCTGGATTCACGGTCAAGATACTCTTTTTCAATATGAACAATATCTTCATTAAGGTGCAGCATGCCGTATTTACAGGTGCAGCCGAGAAAACCCTCCGTACATTGATAAGCCTGGTGAACGGTCTGGCCGAAGGTCCGCTCAATATGCTCCCGGTCCAGCGGGTCCAGCACTTCCGCTACAGAGATCAGGCGGCGCGGCTGAACCGTCAGGCCTCCCGACAGCCGCGCCTCGGCGAGCATACGGAGCATGGACGGCGGGGCGATCCAGATGTCAGGACTGTACTGCTCCAGCCGTGCGATCAGCTGCGGAACCGGCTCCAGCAGATCAAAATATTGAAATTGCAGGCGCCCTTGCCGGACAGACTCATAGAGATTGCTGTTCGCCCGCAGGAAAAAAGCGATCTTGGCGCGCTGCCACAGCCCTCCGGGCAGCAGCTTCGCTAATACAGTACCTGTCCAGGCGGCCTGCTCCTGTTCACTGACCAGAAATATCCCGCGGTTTCCCGACGTTCCCGACGACAGGCCAACGGTAATGCCATGCAGCGTCGGCTTGAAATAACGGCTGTTTTCCGCCTCATAAGCCTCAGCAAAAGCCATGTCTTTGGTAATTCCTGCTGTGTTGAGCGTATCGAAATAATCCATCATAAGCTGTTTTTCTATAGCGGGAAAACACCGCCACTCTTCCGCCGGCATATCCGCCCACAGATCGCGGTAAAACGGCGATAGCCGGCGGATTCGTTCCACATGCTGCCGTATCCGCCGTTCCTGCCATTGCTCCAGGGCTGCCCGGTCCTTCCAGCGGCGTCCCCATCTGGTAAGGATGTAGTACCGGAGCGTCCGCGTCAGCCGTCTCATCGGACACCGCCTGTTCCCCATAGAGCCAGTGCCTCACGGCAGTGGCTGGGCACAATCCGCAGGCCGGGAAAATTCTCGTGAATCACCCGTAAACGGTCAAAATTATGCCGGTATTCCTTGCGGTCAGACATAATGAGACCGGCTGCCGGATGCGGCCTGCGGTTCTCGCGGAAGGCCCGGCTGGACCATACGGTGTCCGCACAGAGCAGATAGTCATATCCGTCTCCGGACACAAACAAGCCGATCATTCCCGCAGCATGGCCGGACATCTCCACCGCCAGCAGACTGCCGTCGCCAAGCAGATCGTAAGCTTCCGTGAAAGGAAATCCGGGGGGCAGCGGGCGTTGTGGCGAATACTCGTCCACGGGCAGGGAACGAGCAGTGAAATCCCCCGGCAGCAGTCCCGGAAGAAATCCGGCCCGGAGCGCCTTGATGGGGCCAAGGCGGTGTACCGCCTCGTATGACTTCCGCAAATAAATAAACTGCGCCTTGGGAAAATCCCGGACACCGCCGATATGGTCAGCATGAAAATGGGACAGCACCATATAACGGATCTCCTCCGGCGCAATACCGGCTTCCCGGAGCCGCTCCACGGCACTTTCTCCCTCTTTGAAAACTACAGGTGTAATATGGCGGTACAATGAAGCCGGCAGCTTCGCCGTTTCCTCAAAGAAACGTGAACTGTAGCCTGTATCGAACAGGATTGGCCCATGCTGCGGATGCCTCAGCAGCGCATAGCCCGCAGGAAAAGCGACGGGTTTGATTGTACCGCCCTTCAGCGTCAATAGCTCGGGATGCAGACAGTACCCTGCTGACAGGATAGACACCGATACCGGAGTTGAAGTTATCATTACTGTTCTCTCCACCATTCTGCGAAGGATTGAAGACCTTCATCTGTAGTCACACGGGGTTGATAGCCAAGCTGTTCCCGCGCCAGCGAAATATCCAGCGTCTGGGAGACCCCCAGTGCCGAAGCGGAATACCGGGTGAGCACCGGCTCGCCCAGGAAGGGCAGCAGCTTGTATACACCTTCCAGTAGTCCCGCTAAAACGTATGCAGTCCGGTAGGGAAGCTGCCTGCTGTGCAGCGGCATCTCCAGCCGGGCAAACAGCCGCTCAAGCAGGTCCCGGAACAGGATCGGCTCGCCGTTGGTGATGTTATAGGCACGCCCGGCCGCTGACAGCGGGGCACGGGAGCAGAGCAGCATGGCATCAATGACATTCTCCACACAGGTGACATCAATCATGGCCCCGCCGCCGTCCAGAAGCGGCACGCCTTTGCCCTGATTGGCTGCAAGAAGCCGGGGAACAGGGCATTGTCCATAGGCCCGAAGATCGCCCGGGGCCGCAGTATAAATACCGCCAGCCCTTCTCCGGCTGCCTGCTGCACGACACGCTCCGCCATAAGCTTGGTTGCCGCATAGCTGTTAGCCGGTTTCGGCGGGAGCGGGTCTGCTTCCCGGATGCCTAAGCGGCTCTTGCGGCTGGAATACAGGCTTGGAGTGGAGATATGAATCAGGCGCGGGACACCGTGCCGCTTGCAGCCCTCTGCTATGTTGCGTGTGGCTTCCACATTGCAGGCCACAAAATCACTGTATTTGCCCCAAGGGGAGGATAGCGCCGCACAATGAAAGACGAGATCCATCCCTGTGCATGCGCGGGCCGCTGCTTCCGTGTGGCGCAGATCTTCACATACAAAGACTGCCCCGTCCTTTTCTATCTGCTGCCCGGCCTCCCGGTTCCGCCCAAGCCCGGATACTTCCCAGCCCAGCTCTGCGAACCTCCGAACCGCATGACGGCCAAGAAAGCCCGTTGCACCCGTTACAAGCACTCTAGTCATCATTCACCGTTCCATTCTATGTCTTCTGTCAGGGCTTCAGTAACTGAAATCTTGTTCCGCCTGGCCAAGCGGCAGGCGTGATAGATGATCCGAAGCTGCTCGCGGAAGGGGCGCGGATCACTTTTGCGGAAGATTACATCCTCCGCCTGGCGCAGCGCTCTTCCCCACTCCGCCAGGCCTGCCGGTCCCGGCCGCAGGGCGCAGGCGAGCATGGGAAGCGCGAGCATGGACTTTTTGCCGGAACGCGGCATGCTGACGGTTCCGGCCAGAGCCCGCTGCTCCGGATTCAGCAGCGCCTGCACCAGCCCGTCCTCCGCAGCGAACAGATGAATCCCGCTGGTCGCACGCGGGTTGCACTCGATCGGATACAAGGTTCCCTCCTGCACCTGGATGAAATCAAAGCCGATCTGGCCGCTGAAGCCGGAAGCCCGGCTGAAGCGCTGCACCCAGTCCAAAGCCGCCGGATGCTCCAGATGCTCAAAGTATACACTCGCTCCCGACCTGCCGGTCCGGTATCTGCTGCCGTATGCCGCATGTGCGATGACCTCACCTTGATGCACAACACTGTAAGTGCAGATGGCCTCACCTGTGATATACTGCTGAGCCACCCATGGCGCAGCGGATGAAATGCCGCGCGGAGCGGCAAGGCTGCGCGGGCCCCCTATGCCCTCCTGCCTCCCGTTGACCGTCCGGGGCAGAATCACTTTGGAGGCAAAGCGGGAATACGCCGGTTTGTACACCCAGGCCTCCCTTTTATGTGCCGCTTCATCCGTCTGGATTCTCCATTCCTCCGGGCTGCTGAGCAGACGGGTCTCGGGGACGGTTAATCCCAGTTCGCGGGCCCAGGCAATGAACTCGCCCTTATGGTGCAGTCTTGCCAGCGTCTCCCGTTCTGCGGAAAGCACGCGGCAGCCGCGGAGGCGGGCAAGACCGGCCGAAATATAAAAAATCTCCTCGCACTGCGGAATCAGCACATCAATGTGCAGTTCTTCCACCAGCCTCGCCAGCAGATCAATATAAGCTTCCGGGTCGTGCCTTGGCGGCGGGGCGCGAAAGCTTCGTTCTACAGCCGAAGAAACGCGGCATAAATGGTATTCGGCGCTTTCTGCGGCATACACCCGGTGCCCCGCAGCCTGCAAGAGCCGGGAGAGCTCCAGCGCCACAGGTGCCCGTCCGCCGGTAATGAGCACATTCATGACCGGCGGACTGCCGGAAGGATCAGTAATCAAGGATCAGGCCTCCCAGTGACAGACCGGCTGCGGTTCCAATGAACAGTATGCGGTCTCCCCGCTGCACCCGCCCCTGACTGACCGCTTCATGCAGCCCCATCGGGATTGAAGCCGCAATGGTATTGCCATGACCCGGCGTATTGTCGAGGAATCTGTCCTCGGCTATGCCCAGCTTTTTGCGGAGCAGCCGCATGGCCATCGCACTTCCCTGATGGGGCACCACCAAACGGAAATCCTCCATTTGCGTATGGCTCTGTGCCAGCATGTCTTCCAAAAATTCTGGAAGGAGCTTAGAAGCTTTTCTGAAAATGGCTTGTCCGTCCATATGGAAAAGATAAGGCAGTGCATTCTCCCTGCTGAATTTCCGGGCATGCAGTCTGGTGCCTCCTCCGGCAATCTCCGAATAACGGGCGCCGCTGCTGTATGTTTTGAGCGAGGCGTGCAGAATCTTCGAAGACTCCCCGGCTGGACTCGGACCAATGACCACCGCAGCCGCCCCGTCTCCAAACAGTGCCGCACTCTCCTTGTCTTCGTAATCAAGCCCGGCTGAAGCAATCTCCGAAGCTACCAGAAGCACATTCCGGTATCGCCCGGCTTCGACCATATAGGACATGACATCCAGGCCTACCAGAAAGCTGAGGCAGGTTGAATCGATATCAAAAGCCGGCACGCCAGAGTTCTCCTGTCCCATGGCCTGCTGTATAAATACGGCTGTACTCGGCAGCGGCTGCTCCTTGGTTCCGCTGGTACAAACCAGGCAATCGATATCCGCAAAGCTGAGGCCTGCCGCCAGAAGCGCCGCTTCCGCCGCTTTTGCCCCCATGGTGGAGGCCGTTTCACCCCCGCCGGCATAATGCCGCACCCCTACACCCGTTATTTTATTGACCCAGCCTGCAGGTGTCCCCAGCAGTGTGTCCAATTCCTCATCCGTCACCTTCCTGGTGGGTAAATATTTACCCGTTCCCAGGATTTTTACATGTCTAAGCTGCACAACGTCATCTCCCTGTTCCGACTGGTTCTAGGTGCCGAACATTATCCAATATTGTAAACTATAGATTCATTCTACTAGATTTCTTGGTTCAGTTACATAATACTAGCAAAAGATGCGCGAAAAAGCGAACCTGCGTTCTTTCCCATCTTGACTATCCATATATTTCAAGCTATAGTAAAAGGACAAATTTTCATACGATAAGCGGGAGAAGCACCTCGCAGGACAGGCCTTTGGGCCTTTCTTGGGGGTGCTTTTTTGCTTGTCTTATCGACACTATTATAGGAGATGAATTCTATGAAAGATTTAAGACGGAAATACATTGCAGCTGAAAAAAGATACGGCGCAGGCTTGTCCAGCAGATGGATAGGGCTGCTGATATTACTTTTTGTATTGGCCTCACCCGCTCCGCATGCTGCCGCTGACTGGGACTCCGCTCTGGATGAGATCCATAATCTCTACAGCGATTATACCGGACTTCAGACGGCACTGAAGTCCGAGACTGGGAGAACGCAGACGCTCCGCAAGCAGAATAATGCCGATCTTGCCGCCATTAATCTGAAGCTGAAGGCCATAGATTCTGTCTTGCTGAAGCGCTTGAAGTCAGAAGCCGAAGCCATGAAGAAGAAGCATGCGCCGCTGCTGGAGGAGTACACTTCGCTCAGCAAACAGATTGCAGCAGCACGCAAGGCAGGGAACCTGAAGTCGGCGACCCTGCTGGAAATTAAGCGCAATAAGCTGAAGGCCGCCGCTGCCGCTGCCCGGGCCGAGGTCAAAGCGAAGAATACCGCATTTGCTGAAGCCCGGGCGCTGACGGCAGCCAAGATAAAACCAGCCAAAGATGCCCTGGCACCTGTTGCCAGTCTCAAGAAGCAGATTACTGCCCAGAATAAAGCCGCCAGCACCACACAGACGGAGCGCGCAGAGGCTCACAAGCGCTATAAGGCCGCGATTGCATCGGGAGACGCCATCACAGCGGCTGCGGCGATGAAACTAGCTTATGCCCGGATGGGGGAGCTTCGCACTTTCGGGCAGCAATCGTACGCCTGGGAGCAGAAGATCACTGTTGCGCTGCGGGCTGCTGAAGCCAAGCTGCCCAAATAAGCCCGCTAGGGATAGGATGATGATTTAGCAATACTTGCTATGTATACAGGCAGTATCGGATTTCCTCTGCTCCGGCTGTCCCTCAAATGAGCTGCACCAGCCAGATGATCACATGAGCTGCCGGCAGAAGTACAAGCTGGCCCAGCAGAGTCCCCAGGAAACGTGAGCCCATCAATAAGACGTAGATTTTCCCCAGCTGATCACGGGAATCTGCATTTTCAATGGCTTTATGGGTGATAATGCCAAGCTGAGGGTCAATGAAGATCGTCAGCATGATGGTAGCGAGCCCGTTGATCAACCCGGAAGCCTGGGATGCGGTAGTGCTGAGGGCAGGTACCAGATGGGCGGCCAGCAATGAGGACAGCACACCGACCGTATAGAACGCGGTAACAAATATATTCATTATAATAAAGCGCTTCGGAATCCCCAGATAGCGGAAGCTGTGCAGCATCACTCTGGGCTTGCGGAAATACTTGCGGGTGTTCTTCAACTGGCCGATCGTCACACTGGTCAGCAGCTTGGGGATGGAGCCTTCAATCTCCAGCTTGGAGATGATTCTTCCGCACAGCCCCACAAAGCTCGGGAACAAGGCAATGGCAATCAAGGTACCCAGTGAAGAGGCCAGCATGATAATCCGCAAATAATTGTCCAGCGGAAAGGTATCATGTGTCTTGGCATAATCAACAAATTTGGCCGTCAGCGGAGCCTGGACCATATTGGCCGTTCTGGACACCAGCACGATAATCCCCGTCAGGGATAATGCGATGGCAATTTTGTTGAGCTTCACACCGGCAAAGCGCACCGAATACGATAACGTCTCGGCTGTGTGAATGATCATGGTCAGAATGCACACTACAATTATACTGTTCGTCATTAGCAGATTTCATCTCCATATCAGGCAGCATTTGGCTGATTTGCAGCAGTTCCTGCATCCATATAATTACAAATGAAAGCCAACCCACTAAATATATATTCCTTTACTGCGATAATCCAGAAGCAATTTTGTAAGATTTATAGAATGACTTATCGGATTATCCGAAAGAACAGCAAAGAGCAGACATCCCGTGAAGATATCTGCCCATCTTAACTGGTTCTCCATGAATTTATTGATCTCCCCGCTCTTGACACTTGTTCAGTCGACTTCTTGAAGAGCAACGGACTGCAAAGGCCCCGTTTGAATCAGTCGGGTCAGCATCAGCGCCATTTCTTCGGCGGTGTAGGTCATACCTGATTCCAGCCAGGTCTGAATCAGTCCGAACTGGGCCGCACCGAGATAGTTGATCAAATAGCGGTCGGGGATGCCGCCAAGTGTTGCGCCGCCGCTGCTTTGCTTCACATGGTCATACATATGTGTGCCCATCAGATATTTCAGCCGTTCTCCCAGTGCTTTTGATCCTTTGGGATCAAAAATCGCCTTAAAAAAATCAGCATGTTTGCTTAAATGGGTGAAAGCTCTGACGACCGGCCCGAAGGGTGTTTGCTCTGTGTTGTTGTATAGCATTGCTTCAAAATCTGCCGGTCTAAAAAGTTCCTCCAGCTCCTTCATCATCTCTGTCCGCTCAATCAGCTCGCAAATATCATGGTAATGGAGATAAAAGGTCCCGCGGTTAATTCCGGCCCGCTGCGTCAAATCTCTGACCGTCAGCCCGCTGATCCCTTTTTCTTTCAGCAGCTCCATGAACGCTTCATCAATCAGCCGCTTGGTGCGGATTACCCTAAGATCCCTGTCTTTGTCCGTCAATGGATTCATTCCTTTGCATGAAGCTAGATTATAATCGTCACTTTGCCGGGTCTGTTCATTAATCAACATTTTTTCAAAGCTGATTATTGTAGCCGGCTGCTGCACTTATTATAATTGACCCTGCAGCGACAGATCAACATGTGTCCCCAAAGATACACGTGTTCATTATAAGCAGGAGGATGATCAATTATGCAATATCGAAATTTATCCCGTACAGGTATCCGTGTCAGTGCCTACGCCCTTGGCGGAGGCGTCATCGGATCAGGTAACAAAGACGAGGCTGAATGCTTTCAAATGATTCATAAGGCCATAGATTCCGGGATCAACTTCCTGGATACTTCGGATATTTACTCCGGCGGCGAATCCGAGCGGATCATCGGCAAAGCACTGGCCGGACGGCGCAGTGAGGTTATATTGGCGACCAAGGTAGGCAACCCCAAAAGCGGGGCAGTCAATCATCAGGGCGTTTCAAGGTTGTGGATCAGACATGCCGTCGAGAACAGTCTGCGTAGTCTGCAGACCGACTATATTGATCTGTACCAGCTCCACAGACCTTTTGCGGATACCGATTTCGAGGAAACGCTCGATGTGCTGACAGATCTGGTGAAAGAAGGGAAAGTCCGGTATATCGGAACCTCCAATCATCAGGCCTGGCAAATTGCCGAAGCGCAGGCCGTAAGCAGCCGTCGGTTATTGCAGCGCTTCGTCAGTGAGCAGTCTCCTTACTCTATCCTTAAAAGGGCCATCGAGCTAGATCTTCCAGGGGCGGCGGACAAATATAATCTTGGGCTTCTTGTATACGGGCCACTGGCCGGAGGACTACTGACTGGTAAATACAGAGCAGGCCATGCTGCAGCCGAAGATTCGCGAGCCGCTCGCTATAAGGGACATTCCGCCGGGGAGGCACTTGATCCTGAACGTCCCCAAAACAAAAATAAATTTGAGCTCATCCATAAACTGCAGACCGTAGCCGATGAGGCAGGAATCTCTCTGCCGCATATGGCTGTTGCTTTTACACAAACGCATCCAGCGGTAACTTCGACAATTATCGGACCACGAACCCCTCTGCAGCTGGGTAACTTTTTAAGCGGAGCCAATCTGCAGCTCAGCGCGGATGTGCTGGACGCCATAGACCGGATCGTCCCCCCAGGCAGCAACGTTGACGATGTGGACCGGGCCTGGACACCGGATTGGCTATCAGCGGCGCAGCGCAGACGGTAACAGACGTCACCCAAGGAGCTCAACACTAACAAACCGCCCCCTCATTCAGCAGATGAAAGGGCGGTCCATTGGGCGGTTCATTGAGTAGTTCATAGACATGTCCTGGTTGCGGCGTTAGACATCATTATTAGATTTTTTAGGCCAACAAAAGCGGTCCAAGGCATAGGAGAAAACAATCCCCACCGTATAGCGTAGAAGATCAATCCAGAGGAATCCTTTCCCCAGAATTAATCCCCCTGCCCTGGTAGTCCGCAGCCCGTTGATCCATTCCCCCTGGTAGAGCTGGCTGAACTCAATTCCGAAGCTGAAGCACAGGCTTAGAAGCAGCGACTGCCATAGAGGTTTCCGGGTGAACAGCACACGGCAGGCAAAATAAATCATCGATGCCCAGAGTGCATCCCCCAGATGGCTGGCGGCAAACGGCGGCAGCCGCTCGCCAAAAGCTCTGGAGCCGAGACCCATGATCATCGCCAGAAGCACAGCAGAGCTATATATCATTTTGGACCTCATTACATTCATCCCCATAGCTTGATGACAGCCTTATTCGAAGATGGCCCGATTATCAGCATCTCCTCTAAATATCTCCGGGGATAGGGGATCGCCAGTTCAGGAAGCTTTTCCCCGCTAAAAAACACCAGCTCCTCTGCCTCCCCGTCCACACTTCGGAGTGTTCCTTTGACGATTGAACATTCAAACACAATGACCGAATATTGGACCCGGTCCCCGTTGATGTATTCATATGTATATTTCTCACCGCCAAATACGCCGATAATCCGCAGCGGATTCACCATTAAGCCCGTTTCTTCAAACACCTCCCGGCGCAGTGCCCTTGATGGGGTCTCACCAGGTTCAATGGCACCTGCGGGTAAACCCCACAGCTGTTCCCCTCCTTTGCGGAGCAGTAGAATATCGCCTTCCTCATTTCGGATCACTGCTGCGACAGACGGCACCATCAATAATTCGCTCCCAACCTTATTGCGCAGACTGCGGTAATATTCAGATATCGGCATGTTAGCCCTCCTTATAATCTATCCTTGTTGAACGAAATTAAGCTGATTTGCACTCATCCCGTCTCTGGTATTATCCACGGTCCAGTGGATCTCCCTGCCATCGTTATAGAAATCATGAATGAATGGTCCGCTGTCAATTCCCCTGCGCATTCGCCCTCCCGAACCACGTTTTATTTGATAAACCTATCTCACTATATTTTACAAGACTAGCATGTATTCCTTGTCTAGACAAACAGCAAAGGGACACTGCCAGCCCGGCAGGCTGACAATGTCCCTGGATATTCCGTACAAACTCGCATAAAACCTGCGTTCAGCCTTCCCCAAGCTCAAGCCCCTTCACGCTGCGCCGCCGGGTCCGGCAGGTCCAGAGCAGATCGGCTGCAAGCATCAGCGCCGCTAGTGGCAGCAGCAGCAGCCACAATGCGGAAATCCGGAGATACAGCCTCTCGATGAGCGGCTGCAGGCAATATACACAAACCGTCGCCAGCCCCCACCAGTATAAGGAAAATTTCAGGCAGATGTGCCCCTGCAGCTGATAGGGCATCCCCGAATAATCCCACCACTGCTTATGAAAAACAGACTTCAGCAGCCATCCGCTGGCGTATTCGACAGCAGACGGGATGATTAACGCCAGCAGGATCATCAGCGGCAGCGAAAGCCCCAGATCCTTGGCAGCCAGCAGCAGCAGCGGGGCAAAGCCGTACATCGGCTTAAAGGGGCCTCTGAGGAACCCTTCCTTGCGGAACGTTCCCAGGCTGTACAGATTATAGCTGCCCTCCAGAACCCAGCCCAGAAAGGAATACAGCATAAAATAAAAAAAATATTCACCGGCCAGCAGCGAACCCGGAGCATCCCCCAGCAAAAGCAACTGTGTAATCGAAATAGGTCCCGCCCCCTCCCTGTTATGAACAGGTCATATTGGGAGGTAGTATGCCCGGTAAAAACGGGAATTATTATGGTAAGTATTAGTTTTTATTAAGTTCATTCGAGAAAACGGTTCCCCATGCACGGCAGTTTGCAGAATATACAGCACCTTTTGAAGCACATTCGGCGGGCGACGGAATAAATAATAATCTTTAAAAATATTGCGTTTCACGCAATATTTCGTATTGTGCATTTTTGCCGAATATGCAATAATATGCTGCAGAGATTAGATCGCTGGACGCTTATTCACGGGCCCGGGTTTGCGCAGTGGTTAACTCTCTCCCTTGCTTGCAGCTTATCTGCTGAGGATAATCCAGACTGTAAATTCTTTAAGGAGGACTGTAAAATGGTAGATGATCAAGACACAAAGGTCGCAGCGCGTTTGAAAAACAAGATATTCTTCGAGCGTGACGATATCGATTTCACTTTCCAGTGGTTGCTTTCGTTTATGCACTGCGGGGGCGTTTCCCAGGGAGAGTTATTCAAACTCGCCCGGCAGATTGATCCGAATTCCATTACCAGTTATAAGAATGAATTTGAGAAGGAAGCCATTAAAGTTGAGGCAACCGCAGAGGACAGTCTGAAGAGGGGCCACTCCTTTAGCGCCGGTGAAGCGTTTATACGTGCCCACTCGTACTACAGAGCGGCCTTCTACGGTACGTTTCCGCACGAACCTGATTTCGTTCGGTTTCATCAAAAGAGTGTGGAATGCTTCCGGAAGGCGCTTGATGCGAAGTCTGGGCAGATTCCCCATGAGTGGGTGGAGGTGGAATACAAGGGTTATAAGTTCCCAGGCTGCTTTTTGAAGGCTGAGCACAGCGATGTGCCAAAGCCGACGATTCTTTTCCACAACGGTGGAGAGACACACAAGGAGGACACCTACTTCCTCGGAGGACAAGCGGCGATTGACCGGGGATATAATGCGCTGATCATTGATCTTCCTTGGGATGTCTGTGTCAGATTCTATGAACCCGAGGCGACAGCCAAAAACTTCCCGAAGGAGGAGCTGCACAACGTTTATAGAGCCACCACTGATTTCCTCCTCGCCCGCCCTGATGTGGATGCTGCCCGATTGGTCGTAAGCGGTATGAGCTATGGCGGCGCCAAGACAATGGTTCATGCAAGTTGCGATGACCGTTTTGCTGCGGCAGTTCCGAACTCACCGGTATACTCAATGGCTACCATCATTGAACGCGGCATGCCTTCGTTTCTTCGAGGCAGCGCGGATGAAGCAGCAAAGCAAACTGAAAAGATGCCATATACAGGCCAGGCACTGTTCGCCGGATCAGTATGGTCACACGGCTTCGATAGTATCGTAGAATGGCATGATGCAGCAAAGGAAGCGCTCGACGTTGATCCGCGAGACGTCAAGTGTCCCTTGCTCTCCATGTACTCGGAAGCCGAACATCCTGAGATGAAGAGACAAGCGGTTGAGACTTACGAGAAAGCACCGAACAAGAAGAATGCTATCTTTTTTGGGACTGAAGAAGATGGCGCTGACCTGCACTGTCAAATTAACAATCTGCCGCTTAGCTACCAGGTAATGTTTGATTGGCTGGACGAAGTCCTCGATTATAACATTCAGACTTCAGTTAAGCAGAAATAATAATTAGCATTATTGATAATTTTTGTCCATGGTGCTGTGAAATTTCAGCACCATGGATCTTTGACTATCCGCATAATTGGAGGAACAGATTGACATGACGACTGAAAAATCGGGTTTGAGAGAACGTAAGAAGGATGAGACACGGCGAACGCTCAGCGAAATAGCCCTTAACCTCGCAATCGAAAGAGGGGTTGGCCAGGTTCGGGTTGAGGACATTGCCGCTGCCGCAAATGTCTCCCTGCGAACGTTCAATAACTATTTTCCTTCTAAAGAAGCGGCCATCATCGGCAACGCATTTCAACGTTCCGAGACGATAGCTGTTGCGTTAGCCGCCCGCCCGCCCGGGGAAGCTCTAAAGGACTCGTTCCGAGCCGCAGTTCTTGCCGGGTTTTCAGATTCATCAGACCGGCAATGGCTGGCACGCATGATCCTCCTTCGGGATGATCCCGCATTGATCGGCGCACAGCGAAAGGCAGAAATCGAGTTCGAACGGAACCTCGCGAAGGTCATCGCAGAACGTGCACAAAAGGATCTGACGCGGGATATCTATCCGACCTTATTAGCAGCAATGCTAATTGCGGCGGTACGTGCAGCGGTCTTTTTTTGGACTAGTTCATCTCCGGGAGGGCCAACGCTACACGAAATACTTGATGAAGCCATCAGCCAATTGGGGTATGAGCATTAACAAAAAAACATAACCCGCAGGTTATGTTATGACTTCCGGGAAGCTTCAGATTGCGTTCCCTGTAGATTAGTTTTTGTCGTGCTGCTCCTTGAGCAGCTGTGTCAGTGACTGTCCGTCATGCTGCTTTCTCAGCGTCTCCAGCTTCATATCGCTGCGCACGCCAAAGTCCGAACCGTACTTTTTCTCAAGATTGCCCACAAGCGCATCCCCGCGCTTTTGCCGGTACCGGCCGTTCTCGTTTCGACTCCGCATTAACGATTCCTCCCCGCAATATGGATTGCCCAGAGACTTGTGAAATCTGCGATGCATTGGAGAATGAAGACATGCCTGAGTTCGCGCGTGACTGTACTGTACTTTTACTTGATAGTGCTTATATTTGATTCCAGTATATATTATTTACTAATCGATTCTCAATACGGGCCGCTCAAAAAACAGACTATCCTGTGAGGATAGCCTGTCAGAAGACAGGGACGCTGTCTTTAGCTCTTGGGGAACGGATCAGGATGGGAGGTATCCGCAGGTTTGGCTACCCAGTCGTCGGCCTCCGGCTCAATGTCCACACCATTTTCCATCTTTTTGCGTTCTGCGAGCGAATCGTCTTTTTTACTTTCTTTATTGCGGATGTCCGCTTCATTTTTGATATGATCTGACATGTTGAAATCCTCCTTCGCATGCTGTGCAGATTAATTGGGTTACTTAGTTTATAGTTACCCATTGGACTGTTTCGCAAACATGCTGAGATTCATTCACACCGTAACGCCGTTCCCCGCCTTATTCGTAATACACCCTGAATACGATATCCTGCTCGTAATTGCCGAAGGCCATTTCTCATTCACATGAGGGGCCTCTGAGCCAATTTCCATGGTGATTTCGATCTCCTGCACCTTCTGATCCATAAAAAGATAATTGGGCACCTACTGGATGCTTGCCTTGCCCAGCTGATCAATACCATTGCGCCGATTACGACTGAGAATGGAGGCCCGCTATGGCTCCAGACTACGTATTACCCTTACATGCATGCTTCCCTTTACGGACGGGGAACGGTGCTGCATCCGCTCGTTACCAGTCCTAAATATGATTCCAGCGATTTCACCGATGTTCCTTACCTGGAAGCAGTAAGCGTATACAATGAGGAACTGGGCGAAATCACTGTCTTTGCTGTAAACCGCCATTTGAGCGAAGGAATGGAGCTTTCCGTGGATTTGCGCAGCTTCGGACCCACTGAAGTCATTCAGCATACCGTTATGGAGCATGAAGATCTGCAGGCGGCCAACACCAAGCTGCATCCTGGGAATGTCCTGCCTCATGACCGCGGAACAGCGGTGGCAGGGACGGCCGCATCACCGCCCTTCTGTCCAAAGCTTCGTGGAATGTAATCCGCCTGCGGGTGAAGAGCTAGGCCGGATGTTCTAGTGATACATGATCCATGAAACGATTGGGCCTACGATCGAACCTACAATCGCACAGACCGTCATAGCCACAGAGCTCATGGACACCGACTGTTCTCCGTACTCCAGCGCTTTGGCTGTGCCCAGAGCGTGGGAAGCGGTCCCCAGGCCGATGCCAATGCCGGATTCGCTGCGGATTCTGAACAGTCTGATGATATAAGGCCCGCCGATAGCTCCGGTAAACCCGGCGATCATGACGAAGACGGAAGTTAAGGAAGAGTCACCGCCAAGACTGCTGGAAATCTGGATCGCTACAGCGGTCGTAATGGATTTGGGCAAGATCGAGAGCACATACAGCTTGGAAAAACCAAGGCCAGCCGCCAGCAGCATCCCGCTGAACATGCCGACCAGCAGCCCGATAACCGTGCCGCCGAGTATGGCCGGGAGGTTCTGCCACAGCACATGGCGCTGCTTATACAGCGGATAAGCAAGGGATACCACAGCCGGTCCGAGCAGGCGGTTGATCCATTCTCCGCCGATCATATAAGTGTCATAGGAAATATCGAAGCCAAGCAGAAGAACCACCACGGTAAAAGTTGCGGTGAGCGCCGGCAGAAGCACAGGTAGACGAAATCTTTTGTACAGCATGGCCATGAACAGATAAATACCAACATTCATCAGAACGAAGCCGGCAGCAAGCAGGATATTCATGCTTCGCTCCCCTTCTCGCGGGCAACCGTTATTTTAGAGCGGCTTCTGCTGCCAGTCCTGAGGACTGTGATCCACTCGGTGGCATGTGCCGTCACAACCATGGTCAGCACACTGCTGGCGACCAGGATGCCAATCATCATCAGCCCCCGGCCGCTGAAAATATCCAGGTGATTCATAATCCCGGCCGTTGCCGGAATGAAGAACATGGGCAGATAGGCCAGAATGAATAATGAGCCGTCCTCAATCAGCTTCACCGGCACAATCTTGAACAGCAGTAAAATAAACAAAAGCAACAGTCCGACAATGCTGCCCGGAACCGGAAGATGCAGCTGCTTCTGCAAATAATCCCCGGCGAGAAAAAACAGGTACAGTACAGCTACCTGGGCAATAATACGAATGATTTTCATGCTGCAGGAATCCCTTCAATCTTGAAATGACAATCCGGTGCAAAACTGCTCACTTCATAAGACTAGCAGATTTTTCAGTAATTTTTCAATTATTTTTCGAAGCTTTTATGTATATTCATAACCTTCACACAGCAAAAAAACTGCTTTGCAGGCAGGCACAATGTATTATGTGACCACCGGCAGAGCAGTTTTTGTTGCCTTATCTTATACCCAGTGAACGACCTGCTCAGCACTGCGCCGGGTTTTACCGCGCGGCTCATTCAGGCGGTAGCCAAAAGCCACCATGCAGGCGATTCCGAAATGCTCCGGATCCATAATGCCCTTAGCTGCCAGGATCTCTTCGATTTTCGGCTTGTCGAAGCCTTCAATCGGGCAGGAATCAATGCCGATCTGGGCGGCGGCCGTCATCATATTGCCAAGGGCCAGATAAGTCTGGCGGGCGCCCCACTCGAACAGTGCACGGTCATTGCCTGTCAACCCGAAATCGGTTGTCAGGAAGGTGTCATACATCTTGCGCTTCCCTTCAGCAACTTCCGGAGGCAGGTTCTGCACATCCTTCATGATTCCCTGGATATAATCTGATCCGGCGGCCAGATCTTTGGGCAGTCTCGAGAGAATCAGCACGAAGTGGCTGGCTGTCGGAAGCTGCTTCTGGGCACCCCAGGTAAATTGGCGCAGCTTCTCCCGGATCTCCGGATTCTGTACCACCACAAACTTCCAAGGCTCGAAGCCGAATGAGCTGGGTGAGAGTCTTCCGGTTTCCAGGATGAACTGAAAGTCTTCTCCGCTGATCTTCCGGCTACTGTCGAATTCTTTCGTAGCATGTCTGAATTCATAGGCCGCGATGATTTCCTTTTTGGCTGCTGCATTACTTTCCATCGTCTCTACTCCCTTTCGGTTCACTCCGTTTCATTGACGGAGTGAAGTTTATGCGTTTATATTAATGTATATATAATTATTTTTGAAGTACGCACATTAATGTAATGTAGTATACAAAATGATACTGAAGGAGTGACGTTATTATGCGCGATCGTAAAGGCGGCTTCGGTAATGCTCCGGGCTGCGACCAGGCAGCCTGCCCTGTGGAATTCACCCTTGATGTGATCGGCGGCAAGTGGAAAGGCGTGCTGCTGTACCACATGATGGAGGAAAAGAAACGGTTCAGCGAATTCCGCCGGATCTGTCCCGGAATCACCCAGCGGATGCTGACCCTGCAGCTCCGGGAGCTGGAAGAGGATGGCGTTGTTCACCGCGAGGTCTATCAGCAGGTTCCGCCGAAGGTCGAATACTCCCTGACCGAGTTCGGCCGGACCCTCATCCCCATCATCCGGCTAATGAGGGATTGGGGCGTAGAATACCAGACCAAACAGCTTTCCGGAGAAAGCTCTCGGGCGGAGACTCTGTGAAGGTGCAGCCAAGCTTATATCGAATGATTTATTCCTTCTCAAAAAATTCCTCTGACTTCTGCCGGTGCTCCTCCGTTACCTGGCCGGCAATCGCCCTTACACCTGCGGCAATGATTGCTGCGTCATCGGTGAGGCCCAGGCCGATCAGCGCATCTGGAATCGCGTCAATGGGGGAAATGAAATAAGCCAATGCCCCGAAGGCAATGCCTTTGGCCCACAAAGGGGTTTTGGCATCTATGGCACAGTAATACATCGCCACAGCATCTTTGGTAAACGGGATTTTTCCGGCAAACTTCCGGGTTTTGCTCCAAAAGCTCTTTTTCACCAGCTGCTCGTTCTTCTCACTGTATTTGAAATTCTCCACGGCGATTTCCGCCGGCAGCTTATCCCTGTCCTTCTCCATCTGCGTTTCCTCCTCTAATGCTCGGATTGTCTTGCGCTCATCGGTAGAGTGCCTTTATTATAACATATAACCGGGACCGCTCCGGGTAAACAGAACCTGCAGAACTGCATTCATCCGAACAACAAAGGAGCGTTATATGACTGTAAAAAAAGTAACCTGGCTGGAGCTCTTCTATGATCTGCTGTATGTTGCCGCCGTGTCCAAAGCCAGCCATGTGCTGCTGCATGTAGAGGACGAAACCCTTTCGCTTGAAACGCTGGGCAAATTCGTGCTGATTTTTATCCCGATCTGGTGGGCCTGGGTGGGCCAGACGCTGTTTGTCAACCGCTATGGGCAGGACATTGTCTCTCACCGGATTTTTCTGATTATTCAATTGTTCTTTGTGCTGATTATGACGGCAAGCCTGTCCGTGGATTTCGATCAGACCTATTATTCGTTTCTGACAGGCTACCTCGGGCTGCGGGCGATGACTGCGGTACAGTATCATTACGTACGCTCCAAGGAAAACGGGCATCTTAGAGCCACCGCTCATTATTTAGGCAGCCGCTTTTGGATCGGACTGGTGATATCCGCCTGTTCCCTGTTCTTTGATTCCTGGGTCCGTTATGCCGTGCTGTACGCCGGAATTGCCGTCGACATCATCCTGCCGCTGGCGGGCAGAAAAATTCTGGTCCGGACACCTGCCAATACTCACCATCTGCTGGAGCGTTTCTCCCTGTTTGCCTTGATTCTCCTGGGGGAGTCCGTTGTGAGCATTCTTGCCGTGCTGCAATCCAGCACCTGGACCCTGCAGTCAGTAGGCTTCGCGGGCCTGACCTTCGTGCTGATTATAGCCATGTGGTGGCAGTATTACGATAATCTGGAGAAAAAGGTGGATAAAAATGTTCATACAGCCGGACAGACGATCATTTATGGACATCTGTTCATCTTCCTGTCGCTGTGCATGCTGGCTGCTTCAATCCAGCTGCTGTTCCTGAACAAGCTTCATTACGGGCTGATGGTGAATCTGCTTTTCGGCTCCGTGCTGCTCTACTTCGCCTCCACAACACTGGTCTTCCACGTGTACCGGCATAAGCAGCACCGGCTGGGAATCGTTCATCTGGCGGTGCTTACAGCGGTCCTGGTCTGCTTTTACATTCTGGACATGGCAGTTCACGTGCCGGATGTGCTGATCATGGGCGAAATGGCGCTGTTCTTTGCCGTGTATGCCCGGATCACAAGCTAACAAGGATGATCCGCTATAACCAGCCAGCTTATGATGTCCATCTAAGAAGAGGCGCCCACAGGGGGCGCCTCTTTGTTGATCTCAGGAGACAGCTTTCTTCGTCTAGCGTACCGCCTGACCCAGATGCTTTTGTAAGAACAACACCTTCTGGCGGAGATGAAATTCACTAACCTCATGCCCGGAGAAGGGATAATCCATAATCTGCTTATCCGACTCTATGCGGTTATACGCGGCATATACGCTTTCCGGCATGCAGACGGTATCCTTCCAGCCGACAGAAATCAGAACCGGGGCCGTAATGCGCGGGGCAAGGTTCACGATATCGAAGTAAGCAAGCGTATCCAGCACCCGCTCCAGATGCTCCGGATAACGCCGCACATAAGCGCCGATCTCGGTCAGGGAGCTGGTTGAATTCAGCACGCCGAAATCCAGCCGGCAGAGATTGGGGATGTCTGCAGCCACAGCGGCGATCTTGCTGCTCAGGGCACCAGCCAGCAGAGCAATGCCCCCGCCCTGGCTGCCGCCGGTAATCGCGATGCGCGACGGGTCCACGCCCGGAAGCTGCGCAGCCGTTTCCACTGCGCGGACGGTATCCATAGCCACTGCCATATAATAAGAATGTTCCTTCTCCAGCAGTCCCTGCGTAATCCAGCCCTTGGCCACACCGCTCTCCATGGGCAGCAGATTTCCGGTCTCTCCCAGTTGTCCCCGCACATCCACGGCCAGAACGGAATAGCCGAGCAGCACCCAGGAAGCGTAACGCTCCGGATATCCCCTGTCCCCGGTATAGCCGGGAAAGGTAATGATGCAAGGAAGCGGCCCCCCGCCATTCCCCGCCTGTGCAGGCTGAATATGCCAGGCATGGACCCTTGTTTCATCAAAGCTCTGGAAACTGACTTTGTCTACCCGCATTCCCGGATATGGCGTCACTTCGGGCACAGAAATAATCTCCAGCGGTTTGCGGGCATACTCTGCAAGGATGCCATCCCAAAATTCGTTGACTACTCCCTGTTCCAGTGTCGGTTCAGGACGGCAGTTCTCGAGTTCCTGCTTGCGGAGCTCTATCGTATTCATTGCATACTCTCCTATTCTGTCAGCGCTTTATGATTGCAAGTAACTGTAAGCGCTATTAATATAAAGTTAATAATAATACAAATCGCTATTTTCCAAAAGGAGATGTTTACCATCCGTTACGGAACTTTGGCCCACACCGCAGGCTGTCTGCCCCTGAAAGAGCTGACTGCCGCGCTTCAAGACTATGGAATTGATTTCGTCCAACTGGCCTTGTCCAAAGCTATACAGGATATCGATACCTCAACCGGCAAGCTTAGCCCGGGCCTCGCCAATTATATCGCTGAACAGTTTGACCGCGCGGGAATCCGCATCGGTGTGCTCGGCTGTTACATTAATCCGATTCATCCCGATCCGGCCATCCGCCGGCTGGAGATCGGGCGGTTCAAGGAGCATCTGCGTTATGCCCGGCAGTTCGGCGCACCGATGGTCGCTACGGAGACCGGAGCCTTGACCACTTTTGCCGAATTTGAGCCTTACCGCTATGAGGAGCTGGGCTGGGAAACCCTTCGGGCCACGGTCGAGGAGCTGGCCGAGGAAGCGGAAAAATGGGGAGTCTTCCTCGGGCTGGAAGGCGTAAGCACCCATACGTTGTCCACTCCGGCCAAAGTGCGCCGGATTCTCGACGAAGTCCCCTCCAGCGCAATTGGCGTAGTCTTCGATCCCTGCAACTTGATCGGAGATCATGTCCAGAACCAGGATGAGATTGTGGACGACGCCTTCAGCCTGTTCGGGGACCGGATCATTTTGGCCCACCTGAAGGATATGTATGCCGAGGGAATCCGCATCCGCCATGGCCAGGCTGGCCGGGGATTGTTCCACACTGCGGAGTTCCTGAATAAGCTCCAGGCCCACAAACCGATGATCGATGTCTCGCTGGAGGATATTCAAGGCCCGGCAATCCGCGAAACGGTGGCGCTGCTGGAACGACTAAGAGGCCCTCAGTCGTAGTGCTTCCAGTTCAGCAGATACACATCCTCTTCCTGCATCCATTTCGCGAGATACACAATCTGGCCGGTATGGCAGGCATAATGCTCTGCCGTACCGATCAGTATCTTTTGAATACTCCAGCTGTAACTCTCCATTTCTGAATTCTCAGGATAATGCACGGTGACGACCCGTTCCAGATCCTTTTCGGTTAATCCATTGACTACAGCCCGGCTCTCCCGTCTTACTTCCCGCAATAACTCCAGCAGTTCTTCTCATACATTCGCTAATAATCTCATTCACTTTACTGCCTCCTCTTTGGGGAACCCGTTACAATTTTAAGGCTGCCGTCCCGGCACTCTTCAACATTCGCTGAATAAAATAGTATTCATAACCAGTGTTTGCTATTTTCAGCTATATTGTAGAAGGGAAGAGATCATTCATGAGGTTTACATTTCCCATTCTCACCTTATGCCATGGCGGGGCGCAGCGTATGCTGGTAGAACTCACCAACGGGCTTGCCGCCCGGGGTCATGATGTTGTGATCCTCATGCCATTAGGGGGCGACATTTCCTATGAGGTCCATTCTAGCATACTAACTACAGACCAAACTGTGCTGCGAGAATCTGATTTCCCTGTCAGTGATATTATTGTGTCCAATTTCTATACAACGGTTCCCGTGTCCGAGGCGGCAAGCCAACAGGGAAAAGGTATGCATATCCGCCTGTCTCTATGCTATGAGCCGCTCTTCCTGCCGGAGAATGAAGTATCCTTTCCTTCTTATCATATCACTGACAAGCTGCTTGTTTTGTCACAATGGCAGCAGGAATTAATTGCTTTGAGCCATGGAATTACCGGGAGCATTGTGCCGGTCGGCATAAGTACAGGGTTTCGAAACCAGAATATCCGCCACATGCTGCAGGAGCCGCTGAATATCACGGCGATTCTGCGCAAGGAGGAGAACGGCTTTGCCTCGCACCGTGAACAGGGCTATTTGGTGAAACAGCTCGATATCGTCAGGCATAACGCCCCGCAGGTGAACATCAACTTCATCTGCCCGCCGGATGAGTTCTATTCCTCGGAATCCCTGCAGAGGATGAAGGCCGAAGGCAAATACCGGTTTTTCACTCCGAAAAATGATGAAGAGCTCTGTTATCACTATAACGGGGCGGATATCTTTGTCAGCGCCAGTGCCTTCGATGCCGGTTCCCTGCCGGGACTGGAAGCCATGCGCTGCGGGGCAGCGCTAGTGTCTATATACTCCGGGGAAATCTCCAGTATGCCCGCCACGAGGAGAATTGCCTGCTCTCCTACCGTTATGAGAACCGGCTGGCCCAGGATGTGCTGCGCCTGATTGCTGATCCTGCGCTCAGAGCCCGGCTCGCTGAACAAGGTGAAGCTGATTCTTTGGCCTGGACCTGGGATAATAGTGTTAACAGTATGGAGCAGGCTGTCGTACGGTTCATGCAGAATATCCCCCATAATGAACCAGCCCGGACCCCTTATTGCGCCGGATAGCCGGATATAGAATAAGCAAAGGCCATTAACCTGAAGCTAAAATGAAGCAGCTGCTGCCCGAATCGCGGATTTCGCAGCTGCTTGTTCGCATAACCAATGACGTTTATACATAGGCAATGCCTTCATGAATGGTTTACACTAAGATTAAGTACAATATAGTTTCGGAGGTGTGGCCATGCATCAGATCGAAAATCATTCGGCGGCTGCAGAGCTTGAATATAAGTATATGGTGAGCGGAGACTCCATTTCGAAGGGTGTAGTCTATGACGAGGCCAGAAGCAAATATGTAATTCTGGAGGACAATTATGTCTCCCTGCTGCAAGGCAAGCTGAAGGGGGCGCTGCGCAACACTGCCAGATTCGGCAATACGCTGCTCAAGGGCTTCGGCAATCTCAAACGGGATGTGCTGAAGGAGAAGCCGGATATGGTGCTGATTGAATACGGGGGGAATGACTGCGATTTCCACTGGGAAGAGATTGTGAATAACCCTGAAGCTGAGCATAATCCCAAAACCGATTTCCCGGCATTCGAAAGCATGCTCCGGGATATGATCGACTTCCTGAGCACCCAAGGGATTATGCCGATTCTGATGAGCCTGCCGCCGCTGAATGCGGACAACTACTTCAAATGGGTGAGCGGAAACAATCCGGCTTCGGAAGCGAACATTATGAAATTCCTCGGCAGTGTCACCAAAATCTACTGGTGGCAGGAACGGTACAATTCCACCATTATCAGGGTCGCCGAGAGCACCAAGACAAAGATTATTGATGTCCGGAGCGCTTTTCTTCAGCAGCCGGATTATACAAAGTTCATCTGCCGTGACGGGATCCACCCCAACCGGGCAGGGCACCGCATTATCTATGACAAGGTGCTGGAGTTTCTCTCCAGCAGCGAACCCCATTTGCTGCTCGACGGCAAGGGACAGGCTCTGCACGGCCGCTGATCCATTGCCGCCGGCAGCCTGTTCCCTTATTTAATGGAACAGAATTTAATGGAACAGGCAGAACCCGCTGCACATCCGGACGTGCAGCGGGTTCTTTTAAACCAGCCGATTACTTTCTATTGAGGACAGGAGATCCGTTACTGAGGCGGATCAGCGGGTCCTGCAGATTATCCGGACTGAGAATCCGCTAAACATCTCATTACCCATCATTTTGGACTCAAATGAACAATATAAGGGCTTCTGTGTCCGCGAGCGCCGGAAATAAATACTTTTCTGCAAAATAACGTCTGCTCTGTCCGCTTCACTTCACAGAGGGTACAGTCCAAAGACACCTCTCTAACCGCTCTTACTCTGCCTGCTCTGCAATGGGCTGCAGCGCGACATATTTATCACCGAGCAGGGTTTTGAAATAATTCCGGTTATACAGCATGCTGGGATGGGCCGGATGATAACGCAATGCCGTTTCATTGAACAGGTTAGCCTTCTCGTGCTGTCCAAGACGGTCATAACATAAAGCCAGCTGCAGATTCGGCAGCCAGGTGCTGTAGCTTTCATTGCGTATGCCCATGGAGTCATTCTGCCGGGGCAGCATCACAGCGAGCTCATACCAGTAGACGGCCTGATGCAGCTGATTCTTCTCCAGGTTCCAGGCACCCAGTCTGCAGCAGAATTCCGCCCGCGGCTTATCGATCTTCAGTGTCCGGCAGAGTGCCTGAAAAGCTTCCTCCCTGTTCCCCAACCGTTCCTGGCATTCGGCCAGCCGCAGGCAGGCCTGGTAATTATCCTCGATCCAGCCCTGTCCCCCTTCCAGAAAAAGGGTATAGTACCGGCACGCCTCCTCATGCATCCCGTGGTCCCGCAGCTCATTCGCGTAATAGTACTGGTCCCGGGGGAGAAGGCTTCGCCGGCTGCGGCCCGTTTCTGGTAAATCCGCAGATTGCGGTCCGTGTAGGCCTTGTCTTTTTCGTGTGTAATGCAGACATCGCTGCTGTAGGATGGGCCGTACACCTCCAGATGTTCGTGCACCGGCCCTATCCATTTGAAATTGCAGCTGCGGCGGACCAGCCGGTTGCGGCGAAGTGAGGTCACCACATTGCCGGCAGCATCAAAAGCAAGATTATATGGCATATTTACGCTGTCCACATGTCCCGGAAGACTGGTTTTGAGTCCTCTGAAAAGCTCCTGATCCTTATCCTTCAGGTAATCATCGGCATCCAGCCACAGGATATAGTCCTTGGCGGCCTTGCTGAAGGCAAAGTTCCGGGCCGCCGAGAAATCCTCGATCCACGTAAAATCATAAATCACCGCCCCAAAAGACGCGGCAACTTCCTTGGTCCGGTCTGTCGACCCCGTATCTACGACAACGATCTCATCTGCAAAGGATGCTGCGGAAGACAGGCAGCGGGGCAGACTGTTCTCTTCGTTGCGGACGATCATGCATAAACTGATTTCGATCATGGCAGCCTCCTAAACATTGTGCTTCTATATGGATATGCAGTTTGCTCCGGTGAGAACCCGCCTCCTACCCACCGCCCTTTCCGCCTGTTTCCATTTCCCTTCTATTTTTTTACCCATATCCCATATCTTCCGGGGCGGCAAGTTTCTTGCAGTGTATTGGATGGGCGGCGACAGTGCCGAGCCTTACCGTTATGACAAGGCCATCAAGCTTGCGTTAAGCAGCCTGGACAGCAAATAGACATACCTTAGCGTACAACCTCCTGCCGGAGTGCGGACACCGGGAATGTTTTTTGTTATAATATCGTAGAGTTTAAAAGATTCTACCTGAATCAAGCTTTATCTATTCATATACCAGAAGGGGACGTTCGCTTTGTCAAAAATTATTAAAGCTCTAACCATTGCCGGAAGTGACTCCAGCGGAGGCGCCGGCATCCAGGCCGACCTCAAAACCTTTGAGGAGTATGGCACCTACGGCTTCAGCGCTTTGACCACTATTGTTACGATGGACCCGGATAACGGCTGGCATCACAATGTCTATCCGATTGATGCGGCCATCGTTGCAGAGCAGCTGAAAACCGTGTTCGCAGGGGGTCCTGTCGATGCCATGAAGACCGGCATGCTGGGCAGTGTGGATATCGTTAAGGTGGCAGAAAAAGCGATCAAGGAGAATCTGCAGACCAACGTAGTCATTGACCCGGTTATGGTCTGCAAAGGGGAAGATGAAGTCCTGAATCCGGAGAGCGCAAATGCGATCCGTGATCTGCTGCTGCCGCTCGCCACAGTGGCTACACCCAATCTGTTCGAAGCCGGTGTGTTGTCCGGGCTGGGCAAGCTGACGTCCATAGACGAAATGAAAGAAGCTGCACGCCTGATCCATGCGCTTGGCACCCAAAATGTTGTCGTCAAAGGCGGCAAAGCGCTGGGCGGCGATCTGGCCATAGATGTGTTCTTTGACGGCTCTGAATATACTGTGCTGGAAACAGCCAAAATCGAACCGGCCTACAACCACGGAGCAGGCTGCACCTTTGCCGCTGCCATCACAGGCGGTCTGGCCAACGGCTTGTCTGTGCATGATGCAGTGGTAAAAGCCAAGGACTTCGTCTCTGCTGCCATCCGCAGGGGCTACGCGTTTAACCAATATGTCGGCCCTGTCTTCCACGGCGGCTACCGGCTGGAGCGTTAATACCGGGACAAGACATAGCAAGGTGTACACCTGCTGCAGTTGATCCTTCAGCGCACAGCGGCAGATGCTTGAACACAAAGAATGGCGGAACTTGAAAGGCATTGTGCCCTTCTGTTCCGCCATTCTTGTTATCCATCTATTGAGGATGCAATTACTTGCTGCAGGAATACTCCTGCAACAAAGCCTCCTACTGCGCTGCGCCCTCCTCGGCGATATGCTTCACAAATTGAATGATTTTCTCCTTCGGTTCATCCCCGCCCAGCACTCCAATTTCAATAGACTTGGTGTTATGGTTGATCGGCAGGGAGGACACAAACTTCGAGTCCGTGATGTTAACAGCGTACAGCTGTTCCTCAGTGCTCTCTCCCACCTTTCCCCACTTCAGGCGGGGATCGTCTTTGGAAATCTTGCCATCCGCCAGAATGGGCTCCAGATTCTGAAATCCATCCTGCTTGCCGATCCATTCAAGCGTAGCTTCATCGAGGATCAGAATATCCGGCGTGTTCGCTGCCAGCTCGACTACGGCTTTTTGCAAATAATTCATATCCAGGGTATCCGAGCCCTCGCCGGTCTTGGGAAGATAGACCATGCTGCTGTCCACCCGCTTCCATTCCGGGTACTGCTCGATGATCGCCTGGTTCAGCGCATCCATTTTGCCGTCTTCGTCCTTCACGCCGAAATTGCCTATGAACATAATCTTCGCATCAACCGGCGGCAGGGTGGCCAGATACTTTTTATGCTGCCAGTTGTTATATAGCGCGTTGCCGGCAAAGATAAGCACGATTACCGCGATAATGGAAATGATGACGTGGGTCTTATAGAGCCGCATAAAGCGTTCCCATTTACGCGCTCCGCCCGCAAGACTGCCGTATTTGGCCAGCCGCTGGTCTTCAGCCTCTTGAATTTCCTGCTGGTCTCTCGCATCGAGAATAAACTTGATGGCCTGAAACTCCTCTTCATAGGCGGCAATTTCCGCTTCAGTGGTTAAGGAGCGCCGCCGTCTTAGCAGCAGATCGAACCTTTTGTTCAATTCCTCTCTGGTTACGGTTTCAGGAACCCCCAACCTTTCATAAGCCTGCTTCAATTTCTCGTCCACAATCAAGTCTCCTTTGGGTTGATGCCGGTCCTGCATTGCGCCGCCGCCGGTACAGTCTGGAATCATTGTGTATTCATTCTACCATCTGCATTTCTATTTTATCAGACATGGGCCTACATTCTCCAGTGGACGGTAGAAAACACAAAAACCCTCCCCGCACGCTGCTCCGGAGAACAGATACAGAAAGGGATTGTGGGTACCAAGTGATAGAATGCTCCACTATTTATGACGTATAAGACCGGCCCAGGCCCAGTTCAGTCAGCAGCTGGCGGTAAGCGATGGATGTGCGGTCAGCCGGGATATGCGCTTCGGCCTGCAGATCAAGCGGCAGATCCTCCGGGGTCTGCGCCTCCACCATTTCCGCGTCTTCTGCAAAGACCTGCAGATTGAACTTAATCGTATCCTCGACCGGCGCACTCTTGTCGAAGTTTCTGGAAATCGGACAGAACAATCGCGTATAGCGTGCGGATACCGGGGAAGCACAGTTTAGAATGTTGAGCCTGCCTTCGTCCGGGAAATACACGGTAAGGGAAGCCGCAAATGGCGGGAACACACGGAATTCACGCAGCCACATGAAGCCCTCCGGTGCCGGGTTCTCTTGGCCTTTTCCATAGTTGCTTACTGTACTCCAGTATTCAGCGACCAGCTCGTTGCCCTCGCGTCTGACCTTGTACTGTGGAACCTCAGTGTTGTTCCGGTCACCAAAGGTGGCTGTATGCACATAAGCGAAATGGGAGACGTCGAGGAATCCCTCCATCTGGCGGCCGGACGAACCGGCAATATCGAAGCCCGGCGGCAAAATATTGATATAGTCCGGGTCTTCCCAGCCCGGGAAATCCGGAATCTGCTCCGCCGCAGAACCCAGGCAGGTCCAGATCAGGCCGTAGCGCTCCACCGCCGGATAGACAATCAGCTTCAGCTTGGGTGAGATTTTGGAGCTGGGATGGGCCGGTACAGCGGTACATTTGCCTTCACAGTTGTAACGGAAGCCATGATACGGACAGACAATTTCTCCGTTCTCCATCCAGCCTTTGCTCAGCGGCGCTCCCCGGTGGAAGCAAAGATCACGGGCGATCACCACCTTGCCTTCACTGCGGTAGCACACCAGCTTCATATCCAGCAGCTTCACCGCCAGCGGTTTGTCCTGTACTTCGTCCGCAATTGCCACCGGATACCAGTATTCAGCCAGTACCCGCCAGTCCTCAGGGGAGAACGTGCAATCACGGGGAAGTTCGATTTCTTGCACCGGTTTCTTCTTTTCCTCTATCATGATCGTTTCACCTCTCCACTCACACTAAACTTCATAAAGATAATTTATTATATATGTCAGATTATATAACTTATTGTGTGTATTTTAATCTTTTTTCGTTAAAAAAATCAATTACAGTAGGTTCTGTTTTGTATTATTGACTAAAAATATCGTTTGAATGTTATGCATCATGACATAATAAACAAAAAAAACAGCCCTCTACGAATCAGAAGGCTGTTTTGCTATTCTAAGCTGCATGCCATCCGGCTCAAGACTCCGCCAGCCACGGAAAGCTTCTCTTTCTCATAAAAGTTCATCGGCCCGCCCATGATGCAAAGCCAGTCGAAGCTGTCGACACCCGAAAACTTTCTATATAGGTTGAACTTGAATCCGTACTATTATTGTGGATCAGTTGATGTTTCGCATGGCTGCACTTCGTGCAATAGAAAGCGAATTCCGGCCTAGTTTGAAGGGGATTCGCATACTGCTCCTTCTCTTAATACCTCTCCTCACCACGGAGACTTGTCTACTGTCCACTACCTTACAGCCGTGTAAGCTTCCTTTAAGAAACTTTAAAGGTGGACGTAAGCTAAATCTATGGGTGCTGAACTTCGTGTGGACTATGCTGGATATAGTGTTCATTTAACTTCATACCGAAGGAGTTCAGAAACATGAAGCGTAAAGAAAAAACAATATTTTTCCGGGGGCTTGCCCTCAGCATGATGATTGCCGCAAGCTTGACAGTTCTATGGGGCTTCTCCACCCACATGAAAGCCGAGTCCGCTCAGCCGCCCACTGCCGGAAGCACAGAGGAATTCAAGCAATTGCTGGACCGCAAAGTCCCCCAGTGGCAGGAGACTTACGGGGTACCTGGTGTGGCAGTAGGTGTGATACATAACGGGAAAGTCGCCTACACTCTGAATTATGGGGTTGCCGATACTAAAAGTCACCAGCCTGTGGGTAAGGATACACTATTCGAGGCAGGGTCGATCTCCAAAAGCCTGACCGCATGGGGCATCCTGCATCTTGTAGACCAAGGTCTGCTCTCCCTGGATGATCCGGCGGCAAAATACCTTACGCGGTGGAAGCTGCCGGATTCCAGGTTTGATCCGAGCCAGGTGACAATCCGGCGGTTGCTTAGCCATACCGCAGGCTTGCCTGCGCACCGAGGCTATCTGGGAACCGCTCCGGGAAAAAAGCTTCCGGCACTGGAGGAATCGTTATCCGGAGCCGGTTGGTCCAACGATCCTGTAAGAGTGGCCGTAGCTCCCGGCACTCAGGAAGTGTATTCAGGTGCAGGTTATACACTGCTGCAGCTGGTGATCGAGGAAGTGACCGGCCAGCCGTTTGAACAGTACATGGACGAGCAGGTGCTGAAGCCGTTAGGGATGAAGCACAGCACCTTCGCAGCAACCACCGGCAGTCCCTTCATGTCTACTGGATATGGATATTTCGGTCAGGCGCTGCCGGATTATCAATTTACCGAAAAAGCCGCCGCCGGCCTATCCACCACCTCTGCTGATCTGGTGTCATTGATTATAGACAGCATGAATGGGCGGAATGGACAGCTGCCGGTCAACCAAGTGGCCGCAAAACCGCTTATTCAGGAGATGCAGACACCGGTTCTGACTGACAGCGGTTTAGGAATCTTCACAAGAACCCTGCCGGACGGTCAGGTGATGTTGTATCATCCGGGGGATAACCGCGGATTCCATAGCTTTTACGGGTTCGTCCCGGAGTCCGGCGACGGGCTTGCAGTTCTGACAAACAGCGAGAACGGAATTGACTTGCGGCAGGATATTTATAATGCATGGGTCCGGTCACTTACCGGTTCTGTACCCGATGGAGCCGATGCACTTGCCGCCGGAAGACAGACTAATGCATACATCACGCAAGGACTTGCAGCCGCGCTCGGCCTATATCTGGTTATCTTTTCCATCCGCTTGCGCAAGCGGAGAAGAGTGTTCATAACGAAGCATTCACAGCAGCCTTTTATCCGGCTCGGGATACGCGTGGTTCTGCTTACAGCAACCGGTACTTTATTGTTCCTGGTCTCTTATTCCTGGAGCATTTTGGGTCTCCAGTCCGGCTTAAAAAACATCGTACTCGTGGTTTTTGCCTGGCATCTCATTTTGCTCGCCGCCGGCTTTTTCCCGAAGACCAGAATACGGAAGTGACAGCAACCTGCTAAGATTAGAACGGCTGCGCCTCCTTCCCTGAAAGGCGCAGCCGTTTGAAGCCGGTGCTGTCCGTGAACCTTGCAGCCGCTGCTCCAGGGGAAATCTTAGTGACTGTTTGTCATCCTATTGCTTCATGGTTCCGGGAGGCAAGCTCAAGTGGGAAAAGGGGACTTAATTCCCCCACGTCCCAGCTCGCCATTCCACCTTTCGGGCTTATAGGGTTGCTCCTTACGAAAAGCTACGAGGCGACTTGGCTCTTACCTCGACAGGACTTTCACCGGTTAGTTATACCTAGCTTAGCTAGGTGCGCAGCAATAAAAAAGAACTTGATCAAAATGATCTGTCCTTTTTATGATTTCATCTACTGACCCAATGAATCCTACGGCAACCCTTTAAGTGGAAAAAGGTTAACTAATTTGCCGGAATACCCATCCTCGGGCAGGTCTAAGTGGAAAAAGGGACACTAATTCAGCTCATTTCGCCATTATTCAAGAAAAGTAGTCCAATTAAGTTTACTTTTTCCACTTAAATCTTAGGATTTTTTACTTTCCGGAAAAATAAGTTCCCTTTTTCCAACTAGCACCTGCGAAGAAACCGGTAAGTAATTGCTAGTTGGAATTAGGATATTTAGACCAACTCCCCCTCAGAACCCGGCCTTCGCAGCCCTAACAACGGTATTTCTGCCGTTGCTCGTAACAAATTTATTTATTCTACAACTTTAAGCATAATTTTATCCACTTGCGGAGGTTTCCTATACAATAAAGCTTCGCTTCCCCAAAACATATAAATTCTTATCTTTCAAAAAAACCTGCCCCCGTTGCATTCTCACTTGGAGAATCCGTCAGGGGCAGGTTTAATCTTTCGGGTGAAGCGCCAATGTCAGCACCTTTTTCTCAAACGCTCTTTATAACACCTTTTTTCAGGATGATATTGCCGTACAGCGCTTCCTCCCCGGTCACCACAATGGCATAAGCACTTCGGGCGCGGGTATAGAAGGCAAAACGTTCTTCATGAGTGATTACCGCTTCCTTGTCATGTCCCGAAATGATTTCCTTATAGGTGTCCCAGACCACGGGGACTGTGGAATCTCCCGGTACGACACTCATCAGGGCGGCCTGATAGTCCGCATAATGATCCAGCGGGAACAGCTCCAGAATCGCGTCCAGCAGCTCTGGAATACCGGTGCCGTCGCAGCGGATGACTCTGGAATGCAGCGCATGTCCGGGGAAGTTGGCGTCGGCAAGCACAAGTTCGTCGCCGTGGCCCATTTCCATCATGGCCTTCACCAGTTCGGGAGAGAGCAGCTTGGGGATTTTGTTCAGCATCTGCCGCTCTCTCCTTTACATTCCGTAGAAGGACCGCAGCGCCACCAGCTCTTCAATCCGGTTCGGCGGCAGCTCCCGCTCCCCGTGGATCATGCGGGTCAAAAAGGTCAGCTTGGCGGTGTATTCCAGCCGTTCCATATTCATATAAGCTCCCATTACATCCTTGCCCCAGGTCAAAGCCCCATGGCTTTCCAGCAGTACGGCTGTTTTCTTGCCCAGGAACGGCATGATGGAGTCAGGAACCTCCTCTGTGGAAGGCGTGCCGTATTTAGCCAGCGGGATCTCGCCCATGGCAATTACGGATTCCGGCATCATCATTTTGTCGAGCGCTTCCCCCTTAATGGCAAAAGCAGTGCCAAATGGCGGGTGCGCATGGACCACCCCGTTCATCTCGGGAAGCTCGCGGTATATCCGCAAATGCATTTTGACTTCCGTTGAAGGTCTATAGCCTTCCTGGGCCTCCAGAATCTCTCCCTGAAGGTTGACCTTGACCAGCATATGCGGCTCCAGGTAGCCTTTGCTGACCCCGGTCGGGGTAGCCAGCACCTCAGTTTCGCTCAAACGGGCAGAGATGTTGCCGTCATTCGCGGCAATAAAATCCTTATTGAACAGATTTTTGCCGATATCACAAATTTGCAGACGCAGTTTCTTTTCCAGCTCATCCATGGTTTACTCTCCTCAATTCTCATTTATTCGGCCGGTACACCGTCAGGGTCTCGGATGCGCCAACGACTTCAGCGGCGCGGCTGAAATCCAGTTCCCCCAGCGCAGCCAGCTGTACCAGCAGATTCCCCAGCGCACTGGCTTCAACGGGACCGGCGATAATCTCTCTTCCGGACGCATCCGCCGTCAACTGGCAGAGGAGCTTGTTCTGTATGCCCCCTCCGACCATATGAACCTTGCGGATCCGGGTGCCTGTTATTTCCTCCAGCTCCTGAAGCGTGGATGCGTAGGACTTGGCGAGGCTATCCAGAATCGTGCGGAGGATGGCTCCTTTGGTTTCCGGCACCCGTTGGCCGCTGCTCCGGCAGTATTCCGCGATCCGTCCCGGCATATCGCCGGGCGTGCTGAAGAGCGGATCATTAGGCTCAATAAAAGACTGTGCCGCCCCCTCCTTCCCGGCAAGCGCGGTCATCTCGCTGAAGCTGAGCGCTTCACCGGCTTCAGCCCAGACCCTCCGCGTTTCCTGCAGCAGCCACAGGCCGGTAATGTTCTTAAGCAGCCGGTTGCCGTTGCCGCAGCAGCCTTCATTCGTGAAGCCATATTCATAGCTTAACGGGGTAATGACCGGCGCCTTCGTTTCCATCCCGACCAAGGACCAGGTGCCGCAGCTGATAAACGCCGCGCCGTCCTTGTCCGCGTAAGGAATCGAAGCTACGGCTGAAGCCGTATCATGGGAAGCGCCGGCAATCACGCGGATGGGCCCGCATCCGAGCTTGGCACAGAGCTCGGGCCGCAGCGTGCCGATAGCGATTCCCGCTTCAACACGGGGCGGAATCAGCCTGGTTGGGATGCCAAGTCTGCCGAATACCTCCGAAGAAGGTTCACCCGTAACGGCGTCCAGCAGCCCGCTTGTGCTCAGTATCGTCCGCTCCGCAGAAGAGGCTCCAGACAGCAGGTACAGGAACAAATCCGGCATCATGAGAATGTGGCCAACCTGCTCCTGAAGCATGGGGTCCTCCTGCAAATCGGCGAACAACTGATAGACCGTATTGATCGGGTCCGGCTGATTGCCGGTCAGACGGAACTGCTCCTCCGGCGGCAGCAGCTCCTCCAGCCGGGCACGGTATTTGCCTACCCGCTGGTCGCGGTAATGATGCGGGGCATTCAGCAGCTTCCCCGCATGATCCACAAAGCCATAATCTACTCCCCAGGTATCCACACTTAGACTAGCAATTTCATTGCCAGCCTGGACCGCCAGCAGAATTCCCTGCTTGATCTCCTTAAGCAGCTCCGGAACGTTCCAGTACAAATGGCCCCCGGCCTCCACCGGGGTATTGGCAAACCGGTGCAGCTCCTCCGTAACAATCCTGCTTCCGTCATAGGTGCCGAGAATCACTCTACCCGAGCTTGCCCCAAGGTCAACGGCCAGCAGCTTCTTCAGCTTGCTCATCTCATCCACCTGCCCGTTCCCGGATATTAATATAGCGGTCCGAAATTCCGGCAGGCCCGGTAGTCGGCAGCTTCGAGGCTCTCCGTTCCGAACAGCGACCAGACGCGCGGTCTGAAGATCCGTGATTCCTCCACATTGTGCATACTCACCGGGATGCGCAGCATGGATGCCAGTGTAATCAGGTCCGCACCAATATGCCCATAGCTGATTGCTCCGTGATTGGCCCCCCAATTGTTCATCACATCGTATACCGAGCTGAACGAACCGGAACCGGTCAGAACAGGGGCGAACCAGGTTGTCGGCCAGGTAGGATCGGTCCGTTCATCCAGCGTGCGGTGTACCTCCTCAGGAAGCTCCACAGTATAACCTTCCGCCAGCTGCAGAACAGGCCCCAGCCCCTTAACCAGATTAAGGCGCGCCATCGTTACAGGCATACCGCCTTTGGTCAGATAATCGGTAGAGAAGCCGCCGCCGCGGAAGTATTCCTGCGATGCCGCACGGAACTGTGTTGCCTTCAGGGTAGCTTCCACCTCTTCATCTGTGATCTCCCAGAACGGCTTGATTACCGGCTTACCGTCCCTGCTCTGTTCACCTGCGCCGTCCAGCGCGGCGGAGCCTGAATTGATCAGATGGAGCAGGCCGCCCGCCGCCTCGCCCTGCAGCTCATATCCGGTGACCCGCTTCACTGCGGCCGGGCTCCAGTAGGTGCGGACATCGGCAAATATCTGCGCCGTATTCGTCAGCAAGTAATTGAACAGCATAGTCACCCCGTTCAGGCTGTCATTCTCCGTAGCCAGAATATAAGGCGCGCGCTTACCGTTCCAGTCGAAGGAGGAATTCAGGATCGTCTCCATGAAGTCACCGTTCGGGAAATGATCCGTCCATTGCCGCTGCCCCTGGAAACCGGCGGCGAGCGCGTTGTGGCCTTGAGCTTCTTCTGCAAATCCCAGCTCAGCCAGTACCGGATTGCCGATCATCAGGTCGCGGCCGATGAGCGCCATCTTGACGCAGGTTTCCAGCTGGACTGCCTTCTCTTCGCTGCTGACCTGCAGGTGCGCCGGGTTATTGTCGGGTCCAATCCGGCAGTTTTCCTTCGTCCACTGCAGCGCGCGGGCAAATTCCTCCTGATCGTAAATCCCTTCCTCGAAACGGCGGACGAACTCGGACATATCGATATATTCATTGCGCATGCCCAGGTACTCCTGAAAGAACTGGTCATTGACAATCGAACCGGCGATGCCCATGGAAACCGAACCCATAGACAGGTAGGAGTTCCCCTTCATCAAGGCAACGGCAAGTGCCGACTTGGCGAACCGCAGCAGCTTGGTCTGCACATCAGCCGGGATTTCCTCGCTGCCGGAATCCTGCACATCCTCCCCATAGATCCCAAAAGCCGGAATGCCCTTCTGGGCGTACGCCGACAAGACAGCGGCAAGATAGACCGCACCGGGCCGTTCCGTACCATTGAACCCCCATACCGCATGCGGGATGGTGGCATCCATATCCATCGTTTCCGAGCCATAACACCAGCAAGGTGTCACGGTAATGGATACGCCTACATTGGCACTTGAGAATTTGGCCTGTGCGGCCGAAGCTTCCTTCACACCGCCGATCGTAGAATCAGCAATCACACATTCTACAGGTGAACCGTCAGGGTAACGCAGATTGTCCTGCAGAAAAGCCGCGACCCGCTCCGCCATGCCCATCGTCTGGACTTCCAGTGATTCGCGTACGCCGCGGCGTCTCCCGTCAATCGTTGGGCGGATGCCGATTTTGGGATAATGAGTTGTCATGCCTTATAACCTCCTAAGAATAATAAGAACAATATTAAGCGCTTGCATCTCCTCCTATCATAAAATCATAATCATGTGATGTCAACATAAAACCACATTTTATTGTGTATTTTTGTGGTTTTTGAAATATAAATGTGGATTATTCTGTGGAATTCCCTTTTATTTATTCTTCGCTTTATAGTAAAATAGAAAAAAAGATTAACTATGCAGGAGGCCGTCTTCGTGAGAGCGTTCGAACGCCGAGAACTCATTATCAATAAGCTGTACCGCCACAAAAAAGTCCATGTCGCTGACCTGGCCCAGGATTTCGATGTTTCCGAAGAAACGATCCGCAGAGATCTGGAGAAGCTGGACAAAGAGGGCATTGCGAAAAAAAGCTATGGCGGGGCCATCCTGAATGTCCACACCAACGAGGACCCTTCCTACTCCCACAGACATGCGGTGAATATTGAAGCCAAGCGGGCCATTGCCGAAAGTGTCCTGGACCTGATCAATGACGGCGACAGCCTGATGACAGATACCAGCTCTACCGCCTTCGAGGCGCTGAAGAAAATTACCGAAGCCAAAAAAAACCTGACGATCATTACCAATTCACTGGTCGTCCTCTCCGAGTTTCAGCATTCCGGGCACAAGCTGATTTCCACCGGCGGTGTGCTGGGAGCGGAGACCAACTCTTTTGTCGGGCCGAGCGCTTCCCATACCATTCAGCGGTATAACGTGGATGCGGCGCTGTTCAGCTGCAAAGCCCTCTCGATGACGGGGGGACTGAGCGATTCCAATGAAGCCGAAAGCGAGCTTAAGATTCTTATGCGGCAGCAGGCGAGCAAAGCCGTCCTTCTGGCCGACCATTCCAAGTTTGACCGGATTGCTTTTGTCAGGCTGTTTAGCTTTGACGAGATTGATTATATCGTTACCGACGGGAAGCCCTCGGACGAGTGGATCTCTTTTCTGAACAAATATCAGGTATCGCTTCTCCATAATCCCGCAGAGTAAGCAGGCGCACAGCGAAAGAGGCGGACATGTCAAGGGCCCGGTTTCGTATCCTTTGCTTTATTTTATTTCAGCCCATGCCCTATAATTAGAGGAAACAAGTCCATGAGGTGTACAGATGAACGAAGACAGATATGACAAAATCGACGAGCTGATGGAAGCATTTCAGCAATTCTCCAAGATCAACTGGCAGAAGAACAATCCATCGCTGCTAAAGCCCAGTGAGATACGCGTGCTGATCACGATCAGATTAGGGACCGAGAAATCCGGGAAGCCGGTGCTTACCATCTCCGACATCAGCAAAATGCACAAGGTCACCTCCCCCACCATCACCCAAATGGTGAACAGCCTGCTGGCGCAGGGCTATGTGGTCCGCACCAGCGATGCCCAGGATAAGCGGGTCAGCGGGATTGCTCTGACAGACAAAGGCGTACGTTTGGCCGACGCTGCTGTGGCCAGAATCCGTGATACGTTCAAGGGGATGATTGACTATCTCGGCAAGGAGCGCAGCAGAGCGCTGATTGAGCTGTTGAACGGGGTCTATCACTATTTTGAAGAAATCAACGGGCAGCTGGAGGACTGAGAAATCTTATGTTCCGCACAAAAAAACAGTAAGCACAGGGTAAGCCCCATACTTACTGTTCCGGTTTACTGCTGGTCCGGACGGTCCGGCAATTGCAGCAGATAGCTGTTCGACAGGTTCAGCAGCCGCTCCGCAGCTTCGAACTGCGCTTCTGTAGAGCCGCCCTGGACGACCGAATTATCGCTTAGACTATAGTTGCTTCCATCCGCGTAATCATTCCCCGTCAGATAAATGCTCGTATTATTCACGAAGGAACCTGTAGGCAGGAAATGTCTGAACGGGATAAGGTTCGAGTCCGAGTTGAGCAAATCCTCCCCGAAATGCAGCTGATTCTGCAGCGGCACGCCCAGCAAATTGGATACTGTCGGCAGAATATCAATCTGTCCGCCCGTCCGGTCTACAACCGCAGGCAGAGAGCCGCCCGGCGAGTGGACGATGAACGGAATATTGAACATATCCGTATAACCGTACTCATGTCCGATCATCTCTTGCAGCAGAGCCTTCTCATCCTCACCCAGGGTGTACATCGGCACGCCTTGATGATCTCCGTAAAACACAATCAGGCTGTCATCCCACAGTCCGCTGGTCTTCAGGTCCTTCAGAAACTGCCCCATCGCATAGTCGGCATAATTCTGGGCTTGAATATAGTCCCCCAGCAGCGTACCTTCTAAGCGCTCCGGCAGCTTCATCTTGAACTTCTCCTCGGGAATGCGGAACGGATGGTGGGCGCTCATGGAAATGACCATCGCATAGAACGGCTGATCCTTGGCATCAAGTGCGGCCAGCTCCGGAACCGTTTTGGCGAACAGCACCTCATCCGAAGATCCGAATGCGATATGATCATCATCGCCATAGAAGCTCTGGTCATAATACTTGTCAAAGCCTATCGCCTGGTACAGAGCCTTGCGGTTCCAGAATTCCACACTGTTGGTGTGAAAAGTAGCTGTAAAATAACCGTTCGCACTCAGCAGCTTCGGCAGGCTGGGCACGGATTTGTTCATATAAGGCGATGACGTTGCCGGTTCATTCTTGGGCACATAGAATGAGGAGTTCACCACGAACTCGGCATCCGAGGTCGTCCCCTGGCCCGCATTGGTGTAAAAATTATTGAAGTACGTATTGCTGTGCGCCAGCTTGTTGATGTTCGGTGTGATCTCCTGCCCGTCAATGGTCAGTCCGATCAGAAAGTTCTGGAACGATTCCATCTGCACGATAATCAGGTTTTTGCCCTTGTCAGCCCCGGCGTACTGCGGCTGCTGCGGGGGTTGAACCCCTTTAACCGTATCCACGGCCTGCTGGGTAATCTCCTTGCTGTCTATAAGCTCTTCGTTCTCCGTGCTGTCCGCGAACAGCGTGTAAACTTCATAGTTCAGAATCCCCATGCTCTCCGCTTTTTTTATCTCGTTCATGCTCGCATGGTTAGGCCAGATATTGAAGAAGCACAGCGCGAGCGAAACGGCGGCCACGGTAAGCAGGACTGGGCGGCTGATGCGGTATGTGCCTCTCTCCTTCCATTTGGCAATATATTTAGGCCGGAACATAAAAAACAGGAAGAAGACGATATCCACAAAAATAAACAGATAATACGGCGTAATCAGGGAATAGGTGCTCTCTCCGACCTTAGTAACCTTATCCGCTTGCTGCAGTGCATGATAGGTCGCAATCACACCATAATATTTGTAATACATCAGGACGGCAAAATAAATCACCGTGATGAACAAATTCGCAATCATGTAGTACAGAATCTTCCGTTTGGAGGACAGCCATTCAATCAGACTGAATACAATGATGAAAAAGGGAATTTCGGTGAAGACCATACTCCAGTTCGGACCGTCGCTGAACACGACAAACCAGGCCACGGCGCTTTTGAGCAGCAGCACGAAGGTGAATAATAGAATCGGCCGGTTTAAAATGCTATTCAATGATTTCTTCATGAAACAATTCATTTCCTTTCAAAAAAATGATGGACTGCCCCGCTCGTGTTATCAATCCCCTACTGCATTAAATCACAAAGTACATAGGTTATCAACCTATTTTCAGAAATAAAAACACACTGCTAATTATATATGCGCACCAAAAAAACGGAAGCCCAAAAACATCACATGAAGTTCCGGACTTCCGTTTTTTTAGAATGAATTTATAAATTTCAATGCTTCAAGAAGGCTGCTCCGCCAATGCTGTGGATCAGTGATTCAAAACCGTTGCTGGCCATGTGAGGATAGCTCATGCAGAGCTTTTGATATTCCTGAACGATACGTTCGTGAAGCGGATGATCGGCAGGAATTTGTAACTGGGAGGACAGGACTTCGCTGAGTCCCATATTTCGGATCGAATCCTGAAGCTGCAAAGCATCCGGGTCTGAATAATGGTCAAAAAAGAGGGCTGAAGTGATCGCCGAGACCAGACAGTCTGTCTCCAGACCCAGTCAAGCTCAGCGCTGTGAAATTGACTTGCTGTTGGCGTCTGCTTGTAAAAACCAAAACAAAGGCTTTCTAAGCGCGTCAAGAGCGGCAGATAAGATAACACAGCCTGATTGCGTTTGCAAACAGAACAGAACAAGCCCATTCCAGCTTATTTTGTGAGCGCTATCATAAGCGGAGTTTGGGCAGGGCTGAAAACGCCTGAAACCCTTAATACCTCTGGACTTGCAAGGCTTCAGCCAGCAGTGCGCAGGAAGTGAATGAATCCGCCTGCTTTGCGGCCCGCCAAAATTCGGGCGAATTTTTTTCAGAACACGCCTTTTTATGCCTGCAAGGCACAAAAACCCCCTTATTCTGCGGTTGGCATCCGCACACAGGACAAGGGGGAATTGGGGGGCTGATCAAGCAAGATTATGGCGTTGACCGGGAATCCTGACTTAACCCAAGCTTCTTCACCAGCGGCTTGATCGACAAGCCTTGCACCAGAAGTGAGAACAGGACCACGCTGAACGTCAGCACCAAGATGTCCTGCCTCCCTTCAAAAGACATGGGCAGACTTAAGGCGAGCGCAATCGACAGGCTTCCCTTCAATCCGCCCCAATTCAGCACTGCCTTCCAGGAGCCGGGGAAATTCTTCAAGAACGCAAGACTTGAGTAGAGTGCGATGGTTCTGCCAAGTAATACGATAACAATCGCAGCCAGCATCAGCCACCATTTGTCCGAGAAATCAATATTTTTAATTTCCAGCCCAATCATCAGGAAGATCAAGGAATTCGCCACGAGGGTGATCACATCCCAAAAGGAATTAATGTTCGTCTTCGTAGTTTCGGACATGCCGATCCGTGCTCCATAATTGCCGAAGATCAACCCGCTAACGGCAACCGCTATAACTCCGGAGACATGGAAGTGCTCTGAAATGAAGTAGCTCCCAAAAAACAGCAGCATGGAAAAACCAATCTCCAGCGGAAAATCATCATACAGGCGGATCAGCTGTGAGAACAAATAACCCATAATGGCACCAACCAGGATGCCCCCGAGCGCAAACTTCAGAAACAGCAGAATACCGCTGCCGATTCCCGCCCATCCCATTTCCATGTATGAGAGCAGGTACACAGAGGAAATCTGGAACAGTACAACAGCAATACCGTCATTGAAAAGAGACTCCCCTTCAATGATGGTTACCACATTTTTGGGCACACCGAGAGATTTGAAGATGGATATGACGCTTATCGGGTCTGTTGCGCTCATCAGCGCCGCAAATGTAAAGGATACAATCAAGGGCAGTCCCAAGCCGAAATATACCGCAAGACCGATAATCAGAAATGACAGCAGCGTTCCGCCAAAAGCCAAAGCAAGCACCGGTTTGCTCTGTTCTTTCAAATGCGAAAAGGGCAGCTTCAGTGTGGCGTCACCCAAAAGGATCGGCAGGAATAAAGAAATGATAATTGCTTGAAACACATGCGACTGTGTGATAAAAACCTCCGCCTCCTCCAAGACGGGAATATGCACAAAACCCAGCAGCAGTCCAACCACTACCAGTGCAATGGAATATGGCTGGTTAAGCTTTTTGGCAACCGCTATAACGCCCATGGATACAGCAAGCAGGATTAGAACCTGAATGAAGATTTCATCGAAATGATTCATTTGTCACCTCAGCTATTGAATTTTGACTTTAACAAACTTTATAGAGTATACTCTAACAGCGCTTAATTCCCAGCATTTTCAGCTGGAAAGCGGGGGAACCAGTCAATTGGGGCGAATCATTAAGCATCAGAATGTTAGGGTACCATCTTACCCGAGTCCGTCAGCTAACCTCGTCAGTAGTGGACGGGTCTGCTTTTTTAGTTATTTCACATAACCAGAGACCCTTGTTAAGGGTCTCTTTTTGTGCTTTTCAGACCCTGCTGGCTGCAGTTTGGCTTTTGACACGATTCCCCCTTCTTATCACTAAATAAGACTAGGGAGAGATGTACATGCAAAAGGTAAAGTACATAACGGATATCAGCAAGATTGCTAAGCTGTCAGATCTGAGCATGTCAAGATTATCCGTCTCGGCTCCAAAATCCCCGTCTTCAATCCCATGCGCATTTATGAGGATGAGGATTTCCTGAATATCATTCGGACTTACTCGACTGAAGAACACCGGATCTATGTAATGGCGCATATTAATCATCCCCATGAAATCACAGCCGAAGCCCGCAAAGCATTTCAAGCCCTTCACCATGCCGGTGCCATTGTCGTCAATCAAACCCCTGTCCTGAAAGGAATCAATGATGACCCGGAAGTTCTCGGAGAACTGCTCCGTCTATCCTGGGCCGGAGTCACTCCCTATTATTTCTTCGTTAACCGGCCAGTCGCCGGCAACCGGGAGTTTGTTCTCCCCCTTGAACGTGTCTATCGCATTGTTGAGCAAGCCAAATCACGAACCTCCGGTCTGGGCAAAAGAGTGCGGCTGGCCATGAGCCATTCCTCCGGAAAAATAGAGATTCTGGCGATTGATCAAGGCAAGGCGTATCTCAAGTATCACCAATCCAGAGACGGGGAATACGGCAAGTTCATGATTCTGGACTGTCCGGTGGTTCGATGATTTGCCCGGCAAAGAGGAGCACTGGAACAGACCTGTGCAGGCAACAGGCATGTTTTCGGCTTCCGAGGATCTATTGCTGCAAGCTGCCCTTTCTGACTGATGGCTCAGCAGGGCGGTATCATCCGCCCTCCAGCCCGTCGCCCCGCTGATGAATGGCATGCTGGTCGATCAGGAAATTTAACAGCAGGCGGTTAAAAAGCTGCGGCTGGCACAGATGGCTGGGGTACATGGCATCATCCAGCACCACCAGCTGCGCCGAAGGCAGCATGGAGGCGTTCTTGCTCGCCTGCGCCAGCCTCCACTCATTCTGGCTTCCGGTTACACACAGCACAGGAACCTGCAGCTTGGCCGCATAGGCAAGAATATCAATCTGGCGCAGGGCAATCCGCTGTTTGATCCCTTCGGTTGGCCGTTTATGCAGCAGCTCATTCCGGAGGATATGATAAGCGGGCAGCCATTTGTTATAGGCGATTCTCAGGGAGCGCAGAAGCAGCTCAGGCGGCAAATAATACGATATCCATGAGCATCTCTCGACAATTCCCCATAACCGGTTATTTAACGTGGAATCATGTCCGTTCGAACAGTTGTCCACCAGCACCAGCGCACGTACCAGCTCCGGGTTCTGCACAGCGAATTTCTGGGCCAGCACACCCCCGCCGGAGCTTGCGACGAGAATCACGCTCAGCAGCCTCAGACGGCGGAGCAGCTCCTTCAGATCCTCACACTGGGTATCCAGAATGCGGTGAACCTCGACATCCATTTTTCCGGACAACCCGTTCCCTCTCAGATCCAGAACAATCACTTGAACACGGTCACGAAAATACTCAATTTGCGGCTCAAACAGATGATGCGAGGTCAGGTGATCATGAATAAAAACAACCGGCACCCCTGTACCATAGGTTTCGTAGTAGATAGTAGTTCCATTTAGTTGAATTTGCGGCAATCCATTCGTCTCCTCTCTTCTACGCTTACGGGGTTAGCTGACGGATTCGGGCCTGAAGAGTAGCCCTACTCGAATGTTCGAGATTCACCCCTTGGCATGCCAGTTGCAAAACTGCACACGCGGTGGTTCCCCCGCTTCTTTTACAGAATTCAGCGAAAAAGACAATATTCTTTAGTTTACTATTATTTATACTGTGAATCATTCTCCTTCGTCTCATTCTTTTCCAGCACCGGCTTCAGATCATCCTGCACGCTGCCCTTCCATAATGGCACACCCGAGCGGTAAGCCGACCGGCCATTCAGATGCCCTGCAACCGGAGAAGTGATGAAGACGAATACAATCGCGAGCAGCAGCTTGATGCTGACTATGTCTATATAGAAGTAAAAAAACAGAAAGGCTCCTGTCAGCACACACAATACACCCAGTGTAGCACTTTTGGTGGCGGCATGGGAACGTAAATAGACATCCGGCAGCCGGACCAGTCCAAACGCGCCAAGCCCGCAAAACAATGCGCCCAGCAATACCAGTATCACAATTAGCAGCTCACCGATCAAGCTTATCACCTCCATGCTCCATAACCGTGTCTCTTTCAATATATCTGGCTAATGCCGTAGTCCCGATAAACGTCAGAATTCCGATTACAAGGACAATTTCGAAATAATCCTCTGTCTTCTGCCGCATGCTCAGTACCGCGACCACCGCCAGCAGATTGATGCCGATGGTGTCCAGCGCAGCAATCCGGTCTGAACGGGTTGGGCCTTGAATCAGCCTGTACAGGCAGGCCAGCATGGCCAGTGCCAGGATCGTCAGTGAAATATTAAGAAGTATCGGAATCATTGCCGGGTCACCTCCATAATCGCTTTTTCAAAGGTTCCCTCGATCTGGCGGGAGAGCTGGCCGGCGTCCTCAATATCCATAGCGTGAATATAGAGGGTCCGGCCGCTTCCCGACACCTCCAGCGTTAGCGTCCCCGGTGTCAGACAGATGAGGCATGAGAGCAGGGTGACCTCAAAATCGGATCGAAGTGCGGTTTCATAGGCGAAGATGCCCGGACGAACGGTCAGTCTGGGACGAATAATTTGCCGGATGACCGCAAAGCTGGACCAGACCAGTTCCCGCAGAAACAGTGCCAGCAGCTTCACTATGGACCACACGCGGTTCAAATAAAGCGGCTCAGGAAGGAACTTGTGCAGCACCATCAGAATTCCGCTTCCCAGCAGATAGCCGATTACAAAGCTTGAGCCTGACCCGTCGCCGCTCAGCATCATCCACAGAAACGCAGTCATCAGGTTTAATAAGATTTGAACAGCCATCTTCATCTACTCCTTCAATACAGCTTCAATGTAAAGCCGGGGCGAACCAAGCACTTCCCCCGCCTGTGATACATAGGTATTCACCCGCTCTGCTCCAAGGCCCATCAGGATGACCAGAACGAGGAGTCCGGCAGCCACCGCCGTCCCGCTTTTTAGTTTAACCTTGGGCGGTTCCGTGTCCGGCATATTGCCCCAGAAGGCAAGTCTGAACACCTTGATCAGCGAGTACAGCACGAGCAGGCTAGAACCCAGTCCGATGAGGGATAACGTCAGCATTCCAGCATCCAGTCCTCCCCGGATGATCAGCACTTTACCGGGAAATCCGCTGAATGGGGGGATGCCGGCAAGTGCCAGTGCCAGTGCGAAAAAGCTCCAGCCCAGCAGCGGGTAACGTTTGATCAGCCCTCCCATGTGCTCAAGCCGATCCGTACCCGCAGCGGCAATCATTAACCCTCCGAGAATGAACATAAGGGCCTTGCCCAGCATATCGTGCAATAGATAAAAAACAGCTCCATCCAGTGCATCCGGTGTTCCCGCAGACAATCCGAAGGCGACAAAACCCACACTGACAATGACATTGTAGTTGAGGATGCGCGGGATATCATTGTATGCAACGGCACCCAGTGAGCCGAGAATCATCGTAGCCGCCGCCATCCAGGCGATCCAGCCATTCGTGAAATCAGGATCTTCGGCAAAGATAAGCGTAAAAGTTCTTATAATGGCGTACAGCCCCACTTTGGTAAGCAGCGCCCCGAACAAGGCCCGGACTGCTGCCGGCGGCGCACTGTAGGAGCCGGGGAGCCAGAAGAACAGGAACAGCCCGGCCTTTAGAGCAAAGACGATCAGAAACAGCACAGCGATCACATTAAGAACACCGCCCTGCCCTGCCTCGTGAATACGCTGGGACAGGTGAGCCATATTCAGTGTGCCCACCGCTGCATACAGGTAAGCAACTGCTGCTACAAACAGCGTTGAGGACACAATGTTAATCAGCAGATACTTAGAGGTTTCCCGGAGCTGCAACCTGATTCCACCCAGGGATATCAGCGCGTAGGACGAGATTAGCATCACTTCAAAGAACACGAACAGATTGAAGATGTCTCCGGTCAGAAAAGAACCGTATACGCCCACAAGCAGAAAATGAAAAAAGGTATAGTAATAAAATTTTTCCCGCTCCGCACCGATGCTGGTGAAGGAATACAGCAGAATCCCCAGGCTCACCACCGACGCCGTCAATACCAGCAGTGCTGCAAACATGTCTCCTACAAACACAATGCCATAAGGCGGAGCCCAGCCCCCCATGTGCAAGGTTTGTATGCCCTCATGATGGATGCGCGCGGCCAGTATAACCGACACAACAAGATTCAGAATTCCGCCCAGTGTGCTTATCCACCGCTGCACCAGCACCTGCTCTTTCAGAAACATCAATAGAACAGCCGTACACAGGGGAATCAGAACCGGCATGACCAAGAGATTATTCATTGCTCCTCCTCCCGGACGTTATCCAATTCATCGGTCCCGTGAGCCTGGTACGCACGATAGGCCAGTACGAAGAAGAACGCGGTAACCCCGAAGCTGATCACGATGGACGTCAGAATCAGCGCCTGCGGCAGCGGGTCCACATAGGCATCCGCCTTGCCGCCTAATACTGGTGCTGCCCCTTTTTTTAGTCCGGCCATAGTCAGGAGAAGCAGATGGACGCCATGCGTAAGCAGGGAAGTACCGAGTACAATCCGCAGCAGGGTTTTGGACAAAATCAGATACACGCCGACCGTAAATAAAACACCGACCGCTACAGCCATCATCCATTCCATTTCACTCATCCCCCCTATGGTAAAAATAACGTTCATGGTCACGCCAATGACTGCCAGATATACACCCAGATCGAACAGAACCGCTGTCGCAAGTTCAGTATCGCCAAGCAGCGGCAGATCAAAATGGCCAAAGGAATGGCTCAGGAACGGCGCGCCAAACGCAAAGGAGCCTGCCGCTGTCAGAATCGCGGTCAGCAGCCCCGCCGCCGTGAGGACGCGGTAATTAACCGGGAGAAGTTTGCGGACCGTATCCACTCCCAGTGAAATCGCCATCAGCATCAGACCTGCGGACGTCATTAAAGCGCCGATAAAACCTCCGCCCGGATGATTGTGTCCGGCAAAAAACAAATACAGCGAAAAGGTAAGGATAATGACTACAATCACTTTGGACATCGTCCGCAGAATCACATCATTGCTGCGCAGCGGAAACAGATAGGGTGACGGTTTGTTTTTTTCCGCCGGGGTCAGCGCCCCTGGCTCCATTCTCAGGTGGACCAGCGCATAAATGCCAAGGGATGCAATGCCGAGAACCATGATTTCAAACAGGGTATCGAAGCCCCTGAAATCTACCAGAATGACATTTACTACATTTTTGCCGCCAGCCAGGGAATAGCTTTCTTTAAGGAAAAATTCTGAGATCGGCGCAAAAGGACTGCTGCCCATCGCCGCCAGTGCAATCAGTGTCATCGTCAGACCAACTCCCACAGCTATAATGAGATTCGGCCATTTAAAGGAAGCTTTGTCCTTCTCCCGCTTCAGCTTCGGCAAATATCTGAAGCACAGCAGGAACAGGATCACCGACACCGTCTCCACGATCATCTGCGTCAAGGCAAGGTCTGGCGCACGGAAGATCACAAACAGCAGGGTCACCATGTATCCGACCGTACCTGTGAACAAAATGGCATTTACTCTCGACTTGGCAAAAGGGACGGCAAACGCTGCTGCCAGCATGACCGCAACCACCGCCGCTTCGTACATCGATACCGGAGCGTAGTCCGTCATGCCCAGGGTTATCCCCTGCGCTCCAAGCAGCGTACTCCCCAGGGCAATGATGAAGAACCCGAAAATGTACAGCAGATAATGCCGGTTGCTGCCAGTCATATAGAGGTTGGTGAAGCGGGCTGATCCGCCTTCCAGCGCGCGAATGCTGAGGTTATATATACGGTTAAGCGAATCCCTCCCGCTCCATTCACGCTCCAGGATCCGCAGTCTGCTATAGCCCCTATACAAAAGCGTTCCGGCAGCGATTACGCCAAGGGTCATAAAGATTTCCGGAGTCCAGCCATGCCAGAAATGGATCGGAACATGAAGGTTTTCCTCCGGCGGCAGCAGCCCATATTGAATCGAAGCTACTGCCGGCTCAATTAAGGAAGAGCTTAAGAGGTCCGGGAAAAAGGCGAAGATCACCGCCAGGGAAACTAGCAGCACTGGGGAAAATAATAGCCCCGGCGGCGCTTCATGCGGCACTTTGTCCAGCTTCTCCGGCTGCAGCTTGCCGGTGAACGTCCGGAAGACCAAGATCATGCTGTATACAAAGGTAAATACGCTTGCTATCCAGGCAAGAACCGGAAACAGCAGCAACCAGAACTGTGTACTCCATACATGCAGCTCCCGGATATCAAGCACAGCGGTAAAAAACATCTCTTTGCTCAGGAAGCCACTGAACGGCGGAAGCCCGGCCATGGACAAGGCGCCGATGAGCGCCACGGAAAAGGTAACCGGCATCAGGGACATTAATCCGCCCAGCTTGCGCAGATCCCTCGTATTCGTCTCGTGGTCTACAATGCCAACCACCATAAACAGGGTTCCCTTGAACACCGCATGGTTGATCAGATGAAAGACAGCCGCCGCAGTAGCCATAGCATAGAATAGAGACTCTTCTGTACCTGTAAAGAAGGCCGCCGCCGAGCCCAGTCCCAGCAGGCACATGATCAAGCCCAGCTGGCTAACTGTAGAAAAGGCGAGCATCGCCTTCAGATCAGTTTGCTTAATGGCTTTGAACGAGCCATATAACAGAGTGGCCAGTCCGCACACGGAGACCAGCCAGAACCATTCGGACTGTCCGGCGAAGACGGGCGTCAGCCGTGCCACCAGATACAGCCCCGCCTTGACCATCGTCGCTGAATGGAGATAGGCACTGACCGGAGTCGGCGCCTCCATGGCATCGGGAAGCCAGATATGAAACGGAAATTGTGCGGATTTGGTGAACGCTCCCAGCAGAATCAGCAGCATAGCCGGAATGAACACCGGTTCCAGGGACAGCTCTCCGGCTTGCAGGGTAATCTCCCGGATACTGTAGGTTCCGCTCATCACATACAGCAGGTTGAACCCGGCAAACATCGCCAGTCCGCCAAACACGGTGATCAGCATCGACTTGAGCGCTCCGTAGCGCGATCTCTCCCGGCGGTGCCAGAAGGCAATCAGCAGGAAGGAAGTAATACTGGTCAGTTCCCAGAACCCGTAGAGCACCATTAAATTATCAGACAGCGTGACTCCCAGCATGGCTCCCATGAACATAAGCAGATACATGTAGAAGTTATGGATGGATTCCATCCGCTTTTCCAGATAATAAATCGAATATAAAACTACCAAAGCTCCCATCCCTGTAATCAGCAGGGCGAACAGCAGGCTCAGCCCATCCAGCACCAGGGTAATATCAATCCCCAGCGAAGGCATCCACGCTACCGTGGCCACAGTATTTTCCCGGATTGAACGGACCGGATCTGCAGCAGGAAATACACAAAAAGAGCCATAGGAGCAGGCAGCACCGCCCACCCGGCGTGAAGACGCGGAAAACGCTTGACGAGCGGGATCAGAACAGCCAGCAGAAATGGTATTAAGATTGCAGCATGCAGCACAGCTTCGCACTCCCCCTCTTTCAAATCAGTAAACTATTTACCCGGCTTAACCCAGACCCCCTGTACAATCCTTAGGTACTGCGCTTCACCATTCTTAACGATTTTGAATAAGCCGCTGTTGAAATCGGTGTCCAGTTCACGGAAAAATAAACCCTTTACCGCTTCTTCTCCTTCGGGCTCATCCACAAGCACATAAGCATCGCCTTTCTTCACCAGATAAGCGGTAAAACCCTTTTCATGGGACTGTTCCAGGAGATCGGGGTAGCGCTGTACAGCTACTATGTGGAGATCAATAGGACCAAGCAGCTCAATCAAGTCATTGATAAAATTACCGCGGGTGATCTCCTGCCACAGCGTCTGGCCGGACTGGCCAATGATAATCTGCGTGACTCCCCGTTCCCGGGCGGTGTCCACGATCACTTCGGCTGTTTTCTTCCCCATACATTTCCGGACCAGAAATTCTCCTCCGGCTTCCTTAGTGAGTGTCTCCCACCCGGAGATATATTGCTCCTTCCCATGGTTGTACTCATTATCCTTAGATGAATCCACAGTGAGTACACATAAAGGAGCATTCAACAACTGAGATAACTGGCTTCCTCTTTGAATCAGCCGCTGTCCGTGCGGTCCATAATGTACACATACCATAATGCTTTCACTGTTCGATCTGAGGTTCATACGCTCCGCCTCCTGCCTTAAATTCCCATAAAAAAACACAAAAAGAGCCCGCTGTTGGCAGGCTCCTCCGGGTAAATCCATATACAATTACATTGATTATATAGGCTACCGGGAAGATTGTAAAGGAACAAGCGGGTCAGCCGTTGGCTTCACCGCCACAAGCGTTAGGTTTACATAACACCTGTAATATCCCCTTTTTCCCGGAAGGTTATTACATAGGATATAGATTGAACTTGAAATCCGTAGTCTTCATTTGGGATAACAATAGTGGATTTGTTGCCTGACTGTACTTTGTGCAATAGTACGCTCAGTGTTCCGGATACGAATCGCATTCTGCTGTATGCTTAGCCCTGCTCACCTTTGATAAATGAGCGGTAGGCTGCAGGGGTGCGCTGTTCGTATTTTTTGAAAATTTTGATAAAATAGCCAGCATCGCAAAAGCTCAGATGATCGCTGATCTCATTAACCGACAGCCCGGTCGTTTCCAGCAGCTGCTTGGCCTGTCCGATTTTGAGCCGGGAGACATAAGCCGAGAAGTTCTCTCCGCTCTCCCGCACGAACAGCCGGCTGAAATAACTGGGGCTGATGTGACAGAGCCGGGCCATCGCCTCCAGAGAGAAATTCTCATGCTTGCGGCTGTAGATATAATCGAAGGCCGGCTGCAGCGTTGGGTTGGAACAGCTGACAGCGGATAGGTCCGGAATGGCCGCTGCTTTGTTCCCGCTTTCTATGGGTGCAGCGGAATCGGACAGCTCTTGCTGCACCGCTTGAGGTGCGGGACAGGACGAATCTGCCAGCGTCTTGTGGGGCAGAATATCTACGGCTGGTGCAGCGAGGGCCTGCTGGTACAAATCCATAATTTCATTTTTCCGGCTTGCTTCCTCAACGATATAATTGCACAGATGGGACAGCATTTCGGCGATGGTGACCACTTGAGCATACGGCATAACGGGCAGCTGCTCATACTCCTGCCTTAATGCTGCGAATGCCCCGGCGCTCTCCGGTGTTGTCGGACGGGTTACAATCTGCTCCAGCCGTGATCCGTCATTGTCTGCAAGCCGCACCTGCCCCGCCATCACAGCTCCGACATATTGATTGTCCACCGTTATGGGTATAGCTATATCCAGAATGCTGAAGTGGCATAAATACACATAAGGTTGGTTCAGCCGGACCGCCTCCAGTCCGCCGCGCGCATCACATTTCTGGCAGTAGGAGGACAGCTCGGCATCCCGGCGTACCGCCTGGCAGAAGGCTTGGCAGCGGCTGTGCCGGGTAACCGGAACTCCTTTGTAATCGACGGTAATGATCGCCATTTGTGTGACGAGAGACAGAGAATCCTGCAGCGCCTGCCATTTCTCAAGATCAATAATCGACTTCAGATCATATTTGGATAACATCATAGCCGTTTGTCTCCATCCCCGGCAAATATGCCTGTTCTATACTGAATTATAGCGAAACCTGGCGTAAGAGAACAAGATAATTATATTTTTTCGGAGGATGACAAAAATTTACGATCTGAAAACGCTTAAATCTGTCAATTTCCTTCCATGCATCTAATTTAGCCCGTGTCTATAATGAGGATAGGCTCACAAAACTTAGCATATGCTTTCGAAGCGGGTTTTGTACGAAGTGTATTCAGGAAGTTAGGCTCACAAAACTTAGCGTATGCTTTCGAAGCGAGTTTTGTACGAAGTGCATTCAGGAAGTTAAGCTCACAAAACTTTTAGGAGGAAAAAGCCATGAGAAAAGTGTTCATCAGCCCGACCAAATATATTCAGGGGAAGACGAGCTGCTTAACCTGGGGTATTTTGTGAAGACCTTCGGAGACTCCGCCCTGCTGATTGCCCACCCCGATGATGTGCAGCGGGTCAAGGCCAAGCTGGATGCCACCAGCAGCAAGTTCGGTATTACCCTGATCACGGGAAATTTCCAGGGAGAGTGCTCCCGCCAGGAAGTCGCCAGGCTGCAGGCGCTGGCCCGTGAACATGCTTGTGCCTGTACGATTGGCCTCGGGGGAGGCAAAGCCATTGACACGGCGAAATGCGTAGCCGAAGGCGATGCCTTGATCATCGTGCCCACGATTGCCGCAACGGACGCTCCCACCAGCCATTCTGCGGTCCTCTATACACCGGAAGGCGCTTTTGACGACTATGCTTATTTCAAACAAAGCCCCTCCGTGGTCATGATCGATACAACCATCATCGCTGAAGCCCCTGCCCGATTCCTGGTGTCCGGCATGGGGGACGCTTTGTCCACCTATTTTGAAGCCCGGGCCACTTCGAGATCCTTCTCCAATGTCAATGCCGGGCTCCCCTGCGGAGTCCGTGAAGGCGTCAGCCCGGAAGCCAAAGGCACCAAGGCTGCGCTTGCCCTGGCCCGCGTCTGCTATGAAACCCTGCTGGAAGATGGCGTCAAAGCCAAGCTGGCCTGTGATCAGAATGTTGTGACCCCGGCACTGGAAAATATTATTGAGACCAACATCCTGCTGTCCGGCCTCGGTTTTGAGAGCAGCGGACTTGCGGCAGCCCATGCCATCCACAACGGACTGACGGTTCTGGAAGGCAGCCATCATTATTACCATGGCGAAAAAGTGGCCTTCAGTACATTGGCCCAGCTGGTGCTGGAAAATGCGGACAGCTGCGAAATCCAGGAAGTGCTTGCTTTCTGCGCTTCCGTAGGCCTTCCTGTATGCCTGGCTGATATCGGCGTGCACTCGATCACCAGGGAAGAGCTGCTGGAAGTGGCCCGCAAGGCCTGCATTCCGGAGGAATCGATCCATTCGATGCCGTTCCCGGTCACACCAGAGGCCGTAGCCGCAGCGATTACCGTTGCCGACCAGTTGGGTCAGGCCTTCAAGAAAGGCAAGGTGTAAACACACCATGAAGAAGATAATCAATCAGCCGGAAACCTTAGTCCGCGAAATGGGCAGCGGCATGGTGATGGCCCATCCGGAGCTGGCTTTTGACCGCAAATACAAGATCATTGCCAAAAAAGCGCTCAACGGGGACAAGGTCACCCTGATCAGCGGCGGCGGCAGCGGACATGAGCCTGCCCATGCGGGCTTTGTGGGCCTGGGCATGCTGGATGCCGCGGTGTGCGGGGATGTCTTCGCCTCCCCTTCCCAGATCCAGGTATACCAAGCCCTCCGCAGCTCTGCGGGCAGCAAGGGCGCCCTGCTGATCATCAAAAATTACAGCGGCGATATGATGAACTTCCAGAACGCGGCGCAGCTTGCCCGGGAAGACGGCATTGCCGTCGACTACGTGAAGGTGGAGGACGATATCGCGGTAGAAGACAGCCTGTATACTGTCGGCAGACGCGGTGTGGCCGGAACCCTGTTCGTCCACAAAGTCGCCGGGGCCGCAGCAGAGGCCGGCCTGTCCCTGGAAGAAGTGAAACGCGCAGCCCAGCATGCGGCCGACCGGGTGCGCAGCATCGGCTTTGCTTTTACCTCCTGTACGGTTCCGGCCAAAGGCACTCCCACCTTCCAGCTTGCGGAGGATGAAATGGAATATGGCGTCGGCATCCACGGGGAGCCGGGGATCCGCAGAGAAAAGGTGGTCAGTGCCGGCGAGCTTGCCGGGCGCATGATATCCGCTCTGCTGAACAGTCTCCAGCTTGGCGAGGCAGGGGGCCAGGAGGTGGCCGTACTCGTCAACGGCTTCGGGGCAACGCCGCTGCAGGAATTGTACGTTCTGAACCACGCTGTAATGCGTGAGCTGTCGGAACGCGGCATAACGGTCCGCCGCACGCTCGTAGGCAACTATATGACCAGCATTGATATGGCCGGAGCCTCCGTTACTCTCCTGAAGCTCGACGATGAGCTGAACCAATGGCTGTCCGCCCCGTGTGACACACCGGCCCTGAGAATTACGGGACCCCTCGAACCTGTCCATTATGCTGATCCGTTGGAACGGCAGGCGGAGTCCGGCGAGGTTAGCTATACCAACGAAACTGACCCCGCCCATGCCGTGATCCGGGACGAACGCCTGTCGACAGCCAATATCATCTATCTTGTTGACCAGATGAGCGAAGTGATTATCACGAACGAGGTGCCGTTCTGCGAGCTGGACGCCCATGCCGGAGACGGGGATTTCGGCATGAGTGTGGCCAAAGGCTTCAGGCAGCTCAAGAGCGAGTGGCATGATCTGCTTGAGAATCACGCCACGGACACCGGCAGCTTCCTGCAGGCCTGCTCGCTGATTATTATGGAGCACTGCGGCGGCGCATCAGGCCCGATCTGGGGCTCCGCGTTCCGGGCAGCAGGCAAATCCGCAGGTAATAAAACCTCCCTCTCCATTCAGGAAGTCGCTGACCTGCTGTCCGCCGCCGTCAAGGGGATTCAGGATACCGGCGAGCGTTCCTTCGGCCGGGGAGCGGTTGTCGGCGACAAAACGCTGATTGACGCCCTCGTTCCTTGTGCCGAAGCGTGGCAGAGCAGTGCAGCGCAGAATGACACGCTGCATACGGCATTCATGAAGGCCGCCCAAGCCGCCGTTCAAGGTGCCAAAAGCACGGAGGGCATCGTCGCCCGGATGGGCCGGGCGGGAACCGTCGGCGAACGCAGCATCGGCTACCCGGATGCCGGAGCCTACGCGCTCGGCGTCATCTTCACGGCCCTGGCGGAAGCTGTTCAGTAAGAAAAAAGAGTACTCCACAGCTGAATTAGCTGGAGTACTCTTTTTCTTGCAATCTGCCGGGTTGACACTCGCCCGCCCGCAGCAGCTCACACCCTGTTATGTATTCGCCCCGATCAGCAGATTTTTACGGGCAGCACCGCTATTGTACGCCGCTTCGGCAACGGCAACGCGGATTCGTTCCACCACGCGCGGATCAAAGGCATCCGGAATGATATACGTCTCATGAAGATCCGCAGCATCAATGACCGAGGAAATTGCTTGCGCCGCTGCCAGCTTCATTTCATCGTTGATGTCGGTGGCTTCACAATCCAGCGCCCCTCTGAAAATACCGGGAAAGCACAGCACATTGTTAATCTGATTCGGGTAATCTGAACGGCCTGTCGCCATGACTCTTACATGGGGCGCAGCGATGGCTGGATCGATTTCCGGTGTCGGATTCGCCATGGCGAACACGATGGGGTCCTTAGCCATGTTCAGCACATCTTCCAGCTTCAGCACATCCGGGGCGGAAACACCGATAAATACATCGGCATCCTTGATCACATCCGACAGCTGGCCCGTTTCCAGGCGGGGATTCGTCATCCGGGCATATTCGTTCCAGTGTGTCCGGCTGTAGGCAACCTGCCGGTTGAGGGCACCTTCCCGATCCACACCGATCAGGTTCACAGCCCCTGCATGGAGCAGCATTTTGGAAACGGAGATGCCTGCTGCACCGATACCGTTGACCACGATTTTGACATCCTTGATGTTTTTGCCGCATACCTTCAGGGCGTTCAGCAGCCCGGCAAGCACTACGATGGCCGTCCCGTGCTGGTCGTCATGGAATACCGGAATGTCCAGCTCCTTCCGGAGCCTTTTCTCAATCTCAAAACACCGCGGAGAGGAAATATCTTCAAGATTAATGCCTCCGAATGTAGGGGCGAGCGCTTTTACAATAGCAATAATCTCTTCCGTACCTTTCGTGTCGAGGCAGATGGGGACGGCATCCACATTGGCGAACTGTTTGAACAGCGCCGCTTTGCCTTCCATCACCGGCATGGCGGCTCTCGGGCCGATATCTCCCAGACCCAGTACTGCAGTTCCATCGGATACCACAGCTACGGTGTTCTTCTTCGTTGTCAGTTCATAGGCCTGCGCCTGATCCTGTGCGATCGCCTGACAGACCTCCGCAACACCCGGTGTATATACCTTGGACAAGTCTTCTTTTGTCCGGATCGGATTTTTTAATGTTGTCTCAAGCTTCCCGCCTTTGTG